>NZ_JAWDIT010000003.1:0-564618 GCF_032464935.1 Microbacterium phycohabitans | reverse complement strand
CGGTGCCGACGCGCTCGCCCGCGGCCGCGGCCGCCTCGTGGCCGCCGCCGGCCGCCGGCAGCGCCCAGCCCGGCATCCCCGCGCAGCCCGGCGCCCACGCGCCCACCGGCGCCCCGGGCCACCCCGGCTGGGCCTCGGCTCCCTCGGGCGCCACAGCGCCGACCGGCCAGGCCTTCGGCCCCGCCGCCACGGGCGCCCACCCGACGCTGACCCTGCCCGACCCGGCATCCGAGAAGCCCCGCAAGAAGAGCGCGGCGCCGCGGATCGCGGCCCTGCTGGTCGCGGCCGCCCTCGTCGGTGGTGGCGCGGGCCTGGGCGGTACCTACGCGGGGCTCAGCCTGTGGGGCGGGTCGAACACCTCGGCCGCTTCGGGCCCCACCGCGATCACGGTCAACGACCCGCAGGACGTCAACGCCACCGCCGCCGTCGCGACCAAGGTCGTGCCCAGCGTCGTCACGATCAGTGCGACCGGCACCTCGGCGGGCGGCACCGGCTCCGGCGTCATCTTGAGCGCCGACGGGTACGTGCTGACCAACACGCACGTCGTCACCCTCGACGGACAGACGGGCAACGCCACGATCTCGGTGACCACCTCCGACGGCAAGGTGTACGCCGCGACCGTCGTGGGCACCGACCCCACGTACGATCTCGCGGTCATCAAGCTCACGAACGCCTCGGGCCTGACGCCGATCGAGTTCGGCGACTCCTCGAAGCTCAACGTCGGCGACGCCACCATCGCCGTCGGAGCACCGCTCGATCTGCCGAACACCGTGACCACCGGCATCGTCAGCGCGTTGAACCGCTCGATCCAGGTCGCCTCGTCGGCCGCGCCCTCCGACGGATCGGAATCCGAGCAGACCGACCCCAACCAGGAGAGCCCGTTCCGCTTCGACTTCGGCCAGGGACAGCAGTCGCAGACGGCGACCGAGACGATCAAGATCGCCGTCATCCAGACCGACGCGGCCATCAACCCCGGCAACTCGGGCGGCGCGCTGGTCGACGACGAGGGCAAGCTCATCGGCATCAACGTCGCCATCGCGAGCGCGGGCGGCTCGTCGTCGTCGGGCGCCCAGTCGGGCAACATCGGCGTGGGCTTCTCGATCCCTTCCGACATCGCCAAGCGCATCTCGTCGGAGATCATCGAGAACGGCTCGGCCACCCACGGTCTGCTCGGCGCCTCGGTCCAGGACGCCGCGTCGCAGCAGGGGGCGACCACCACCGGCGCTTACGTGGCCGAAGCCGTTAGCGGCGGAGCGGCCCAGGCCGCCGGCCTGCAGAAGGGCGACGTGATCACCTCGTTCAACGGCATCCCGGTGACGAACTCGATCGACCTCACCGCCCAGGTGCGCGCGCTGGCCGCGGGCGCGAAGGCCGAGGTCACCTACTTGCGCGGCGGGCAGGAGAAGACCGCCGAGGTCACCCTCGGCGCGATGAGCCAGGGCTGACACCCGGCTCCGCCGCGAACAGGACGCCACCCCGCGATAGGCTCGCGGGGTGGCGTCTTTCTCGTTCGGTGCGGGAAACGCGAGCAAACTCCGCCGCATCCCGCTGTATCTCGCGGGTCGCCTGGTGACGACGCTCGTGCCGCGCTCGCGCGACGAGTGGGTCTTCGGATGCGCCGTCGGCGTCGCCGACGGCGCCCTCGCCCTGCACACCGTGGCGGCGGCGCACGACGAGCGCACCACCTGGCTCGTCGCCGACGCCGATCAGGCCCGGGATGCCGAACGTCTCGGCATCCGGTGGGTGCGGCGCGACAGCGCGGCGGGGTTCTGGCGCACGGCGCGGGCCCGCGTGATCGTGGTGACGCACGGCTTCGGCGACGTGCAGCGCTACGCGACGACCGGGGCGGTGATCGTGCAGCTGTGGCACGGGATCCCGCTCAAGCGCATCGGGCTCGACTCCGCCGAGACCACGCGCAGCCCCGTGCTGCCGAGGGTGCTCTCCCCGGTGCTCCGGATGCTGTACCGGCGCACCACCCGGCGCATCTCGCTGCTGCCGGCGGCCTCGCACCTCGTGCGCGGACGCCTCGAGAGCGCCTTCTCGCTCACCGACGAGCGGGTGCCGGTGACGGGTGAGCCCCGCGTCGACGTGCTGTCGTCCGGCGACGCCGCCTCGCGGCGCGCGACGGCGCGCGACGGGCTCGAGAGCGCGCTCGGGATGCCGCTGGGCGATCGCCGCGTCGTGCTCTACGCGCCGACCTGGCGCGACGGGGAGCCCGACCCGGCGATCCCCGACGCGGGGGAGTGGGAACGCATCGCCGCGGCGCTCCATTCGGCCGACGCCATGCTGCTCGTGCGCTCGCATCCCCTCGGCGCGGGCGACTACCACCCTCCTCACGGCACGGACCGCGTCGCCGTCCTCGGCAGCGATCTCGTCGCCGACGTCACCCCCTTGCTGCCCGGCCTCGACGCCCTGATCACCGACTACTCGTCTCTCGCGTTCGACGCCTCGCTCGTCCCCCTGCCGGTGGTGTTCTTCGCCCCCGACCTCGAGGCCTACGCGGCGAGACGCGGCCTGTACGGTCGCTACGCCGACGTCGCCGGTGCGGACCCGGCCCGGTCGTGGGAGGACGCCCTCGCACAGCTCGGCGCGGTGCTCGCCGAACCGGCTGCCGCGCTCGCCGCCTCGCGCGACCGCAGCGCACGCGTGCACGCCCACCGCGACGGACGCAACGCGGAGCGGGTGTACGCGGCGGTGCGGTCGCGGCTCGAGCGGCGGGGGCCGCGGCGTCGGGAGGAGTCCCGGTCCCTTCGACAGGCTCAGGGACCTCGGTGGGCTCAGGGACCTCGGTGGGGTCAGGGGCCTCGGTGGGGGCAGAGGTCTCGGTGGGCTCAGGGGCCTCGGTGGGGCCAGGGACCTCGGTGGGGCCAGGGGCCCCGGCGAGGTGACGCGCCTCCGCCCGCGCCGGACGACCTCTCACAGAAGGACGAACGCCCATGACCGACGCTCGCCTGTTCGACGACGCCGGGATGCCCGCGCTCGAGATCAGCGGAGAGGGCGCACGCCCGGCATCCGTCGTGCTCGAAGGGGCGCGAGCCCGCTCGCACGCCCGCCTGCACGGTCGCGGACGCACCTGGCGCGCCGTCGTCCCCCTGCACGCCGCACGGTGGGGCGGTGTCGATCTGCCGCTGCCCTCCGGGCGCTACCGACTGCGCATCGACGCCGGTGAGGCGACGGATGCCGACCCCGCGGCGCTCGCGGTGACCGAGACCGCCCTTACGGGCCTGCGCGCCGCGCTCGACGGCGCGACGGTGACGATCACCGCCCCCGTCGACCCGGTCTACCGCTCGGGCGAGGGTCGCGCCGCGATCGAACGCCGTTACGCCACCGGGCAGCGCGAACCCCTCGAGAACGCCGTGTTCTTCGAGAGCTTCTACGGCCGCACCGCCGGGTGCAACCCGCTCGCGATCGACCGCGAGCTCGCGCGCGTCGCACCGGGGGTGACCCGCTACTGGAGCGTCGTCGATCTGTCGGTCGAGGTGCCCGACGGGGCGGTCGCCGTCGTCGAGGGCAGCCCCGAATGGTGGCGGGCCCGCGGCGTCGCGCGTCTGCTCGTGGTCAACGACTGGCTCCGCAGGCGGTTCGTGCGCCGCCGCGGGCAGCGGGTGCTGCAGACCTGGCACGGAACACCGCTCAAGCGCCTGGCACTGCATCGCCCGGGTTTCGATCCGCGTCGCGCGCTCGCCGTGGTGCGCGAGAGTCGGCGGTGGGACGTGCTGCTCGCGCAGAGCCCGTACGCCGCGCGCGTGCTGGGCAAGGCGTACGCGTTCCTGCGACGGCCCGTGTGGGTGGAGGGCTACCCCCGCGACGACGGACTGCGCGACGACGATGGGCGCGAGACGCGGCGACGCCTCGGCATCCAGCCCGACGAACGCGTGCTGCTGTACGCCCCGACCTGGCGCGACGATCGCGAGCAGATCGTCGACTTCGTCGATGCGTCTGCTCTCGCGCGCTCGGCCGATGCCGTCGTGCTCGTGCGCGGTCACACACGCACGCTGCACCCCGGCTCGGACCTCGACGGTCCGCGGGTGATCGATGTGACGGGCTATCCCGACACATCGCGTCTGCTCGCCGCCGCAGACGCCCTCATCACGGACTACTCATCGGTGATGTTCGATTTCGCCATCACGGGCAAGCCGATGTACTTCCTCGTGCCCGACCTCGAGCGGTACCGGGGCGAGATGCGGGGGTTCTACTTCGATCTGCTCGATCTCGCTCCCGGACCCGTCGTCCGTACGCAGCACGAACTCGAGCGCGCGCTGGCCGAGGTGGATCCGTCGATCTTCGCGGAGCGGTACGACCGGTGGCGGCACCTGTTCGTGCCCCGCGACGACGGCCGTGCCGCCGAGCGCGTCGTGGCGCGGATCCTCGACCAGGGGTTCGTCGACCGCGGGTGACGGGCGCCCCGCTGCGTCAGGCGGCCGCGAGCAGCTGCACCCGGTGCGCGTCTTCCTGCTGCTGCCACGTGTCGGCGTTCAGGAGCAGACCCGACGACATCGACGCCTGGTCGGCGAGCTGCCGAAGGTAGCCACCCGAGAGGCGGGCGGACTCGGCTGTCGCGAACTGGAAGCGCATCGAGATCGAGGGCTGGATCCAGAGGGTGGTGCGTGCGTGACCGGCTGCGGCGTCGGTCCACGTGATGGTGAAGGATTCGCCGCGACGCAGTTTGGTCGAGAGGACCACCTGCAGGTACTGGAGCAGCCGGTCGTCGATCTGGATCGGCTGCGTGTCGGCGCTGTAGAAGAGCGTGCCCATGGGAAAGCTTCCGTGAAGGGGTTCGTCAGAGGAAGAGCGAGAGGACGACGGCGGCACCGAGGCCGGAGGTCGCGATGCTCGCCCACACCACGATGGTCGTCAGCCGCGCGGTCGACAGGGCGCTCGCGGCGGGCACGAAGGTGGAACGGTGGCGCAGCGGAGCGGCGGAGGCGAGGGCGGTCGTGGTCGTCATGGCGTTCCCTTCTTCGTGGGGGTGGGGTGGTCAACCCCGGTGATCAGTAGCCTAGCAGCTAATTAAGCTCGTTAAACATCATGACGCCGAACATTCACCAAAAATGACAGTCAGGCGAGGAATCTTCCCGTGTTGGCTATAGTGGCGGGATGCGCCGCGTGCAGGAGGGGGAGTCGATGACACCGCTATCGGACGATTCCTCACCCCTGATGGAGGCGCTCACCCAGTACTCCCGCGAGCGTGAAGCGGCCGCGGCCAAGGCTCGCAAGCAGCTCGGCGTGAACGAGCTCGATGCCAAGGCCCTTGCGATCGTCGGGGCGAATCCCGGTATGCGACCGTCGGAGCTCGCCACCACCCTCGGCGTCACGTCGGCCGGAATCACCACGATGGTCGAACGCCTCGTGCGGCGGGGGATCCTCCGCCGCGAGGCGGACGACAGCGACCGCCGTGTGAACCACATCCACCTCGCGATCGACCTCGAGAAGGAGCCGTGGTCCCAGCTCGCGCGGTTCGACGACGCGTGCCGACGCATCATCGGCAGCCTCGACCCGCGGATCGAGGCCGACCTGGCCGACTTCCTCACGAAGACGACGGCGGCGGCCACCGAACAGGTCGCGCGTGCCGACGTCGCGGCGGCGAAAGCGTCGGCTGCGGCCTGAGTCCGCTCAGTCGTCGTCGGTGAGGCCGGCGACGTGCGCGACGGATTTGCGCTGCAGGAAAGCGCACAGGTCGGCCGCGTTCGTGAGCTCCCGACACAGGTCGTAGACACCCTCGGGCGACAGCTCCGTCACCTCGGGCTGCGCCTCGAACGTCACGCGCCAGTCCGGCGCGCCCACGGCGATCGGCTGGAGGTACACCGACGTCGTCGCATTGGCGAGGGGGTAGATCACGAGCCCGCCGTCGAGCCCGTCCACGGTCTCCTGGTCGGCGACATAGGCGACGCCCGCGCCTCCGGACCCGCTCGACGCGTACTCGTCGAGCCAGGCGTCGAGCACTTCCTTGCTGCGGAACGGCACCGCGCGACCTCCGACTCTTCGCGACGGACACTCGCCGTCGCCTGATTTTACGTCACGCTGGCCCGAGTCCAACAATTCGGTGCCGCGCGAGGTGCGCCCGGCATCCTCAATACCGTCGGGCGGCGCCCCGTGCCCGCGCGAGGCGCGCGGGCATCTTCGGTGCCGTCCTCCCGTGCGTCAGGGCAGCGGCGTGTTCCGTCCGTCGAGGCGCGAGGTGTCGACCGTGTCGCGGGCGCCGCGCACAAGCGCCCACAGGAAGCCCGCGCCCCACGACACGTGCATCGACGGCAGCACGGCGGCGGTCCACGCCTTGTCGCGCCAGCCCCGGCCCCCGCCCCGACCGAGGGCGCCGACGGCGACGAGGGTCGCGTACGCCGCCAGCGGAAGGTGCAGCACCGACATCAGCCCTCCGCGACGGCGGGCGACCTGGCCCGCCGCCACCGCCAGCGAGACTGCCGCCGACACCAGCAGCGCCGGGGGAGCGAAGAAGCGCAGCGGCGTGCCCCGCGGGTAACGCCGCACGAGCTCGCCGCGCCAGGCGCCGGTCGCGCGGAACTGCCGGACGAGTCGGGTCCAGCTCTCCCGCGGCCAGTACACGACCGACAGCCCCGGATCGAACCACACGCGATAGCCCGCGCGCCGGATGCGGAGGTTCAGCTCCCAGTCCTCCCCGCGGCGGATGCTCTCGTCGAAGAGCCCGACCTCCTCGAGCACGCTTCGGCGCATGACGCCGAGGTACGCCGACTCGGCCGGACCCTCGGTGCCGCCGCCGTGGTACGCCCCTCCGCCGAGCCCCACGCGGGAGTTGTAGGCGCGCGCGACCGCCCGCTGGAACGGTGACCGGCCGTCGGCGCGCATGACTCCGCCGACGTTGGCGGCGCGCACGCGGCGCAGGGTGTCCAGGGCGCGACGGGTGTATCCGGGAGACAGCTCGGAATGCGCATCGACCCGCACGATCGTCGGATACCGACTCGCGCGGATGGCGAGATTGAGCCCCACCGGGATGTCGGCGGCCGGGTTCGCCACCAGGACGATGCGTTCATCGGCATCCGCCAGCTCGCGCGCGATCGCGTCGGTGCCATCGCTCGAGGGGCCGAGGGCGAGCACGAGCTCCACCGGCCCCGGGACGGCTTGGGAGAGGGTGGATGCGACGGCCCGGCGCAGATACCGGTGCTCGTTCAGCACGGGCATGACGAAGCTCACGCCGGCGTCGTCGGGGGGAACGGGCGCGTCTCTTCCGCCGGGGGTCGGGAGGGGCATCCCTCGATCTTTCCACGCGAGCCTGGCCGGTACCCTGGAACGATGCCTCTCGCCCGCGACGTCCAGCTCGCCGTGGGCCTGCTGCGCAAAGCCCTCGCCACCCGGACCGCCCGCCGTGACCTGCATCGCGCCCTCGAGGCGCGGGGGTCGCTGCCCACCGGGACGTTCCGGATCGCGGTGTACTTCGCCGACGGTGCGGTCAACATGTACCAGATGCGGCAGTGGTACGCCCCGCTGCAGGAGCTGGCGAAGACCTGGCCCGTCGTGGTCATCTCCCGCGCGATCCGCGGCGCGGACGCACTGCTCAAAGACGATGCGCTCCCGATCGCCTACGCTCCGACGATCGCGGCCGTCGAGCAGGTGCTCGCCGAGCAGGACATCCGCATTGTCTTGTACGTCAACCAGAACACGCGAAACTTCCAGATGTTCCGCTACGGGCACCGGTGGCACGTGTTCATCAACCACGGTGAGAGCGACAAGATGTACATGTCGACGAACCAGTTCAAGGCGTACGACTACGCCCTCGTCGCCGGCGAGGCGGCTCGCGCCCGCCTCTCGCGCGTGCTCTGGGACTACGACCTCGACCGCCGCACGTTCTCGATCGGTCGCCCGCAGGCCGATCACTACTCGGGCGATCTGCCATACGAGCCCGACGAGCGCACCGTCGTGCTGTACGCGCCCACATGGGAGGGCGACCGCCCCTCCGCCCATTACGGCTCGATCGTCACGCACGGCGAGACCCTCGTGAAGGCGCTGCTCGCCACGGGACGCCACCGCGTCATCTACCGCCCGCACCCGCGCTCGGGGGTGGTGGATGCCGCCTACGGCGCGGCGAACGCGCGGATCGTCGCGGCGATCGCGGCGGCCAACGCGGCCGACCCCGCCGCCCACCACGTGCTCGACACCGGCCCCGACCTGGGGTGGCAGCTCGCCGCGGCCGACCTGGCGATCGTCGACATCTCGGCGATGGTCTACGACCGGCTCGCCGTCGGCAAGCCCCTCATGATCACGCGGCCCGTCGACCCCGAGGCCCTCGTCGACGACAGCGGATACCTGTCGGCCTGCGAGTGGCTGGATGCCACCGCATCCGAGGCGATCGTGGCCGAGGCCGACCGGGTGCTGGGCGATCCCGACGCGGTCGGGCGACTCGAGCACTGGGTGCAGCGGTACTTCGGCGACACCGCTCCCGGTGCCGCCACCGCGCGCTTCGAGGCCGCGATCGGCGAGCTGATGCAGCGCTGGGAGCGGTGGAACGCCGACTCGGCGAGCTGACCGCGCCGCGCCGAGGTCGCCGAGCGTGCGGCCCGGGGTCTTGCGCGGATCCCGGTGGCTTCGACGGGCTCAGCCACCTCGCGTGGGAGGACCCTGGGCCTGTCGAAGGGTCCGGTCGCGGCGACAGCCTCGGCCACCTCGCGTGGGAGGACCCTGGGCCTGTCGAAGGGTCCGGTGGCGGCGACAGCTTCGGCCACCTGTGACCGTCAGGCCAGGGGAGCCAACCGGCTGATCGCGGCGAGGGGGATGCCGACCCAGTCGGGGCGGTTGCGCGTTTCGTAGATCGCCTCGTACACGGCCTTGTCGAGTTCGAACGCGTCGAGCAGCGCGTCGTCGACCAGACGATCGGCTCCCGCGGTCTCGGCGTATCCGGCGAGGAACGCCTGCTGGGCGGCGATGACCCATGCGCGTACCGCGGCGCCGTCGTCGTCGGCGACCGCTCCCGACACGTAGTCGAACGATCGCAGCATGCCCGCCACGTCGCGGACGGCGACGTCGGGCTGCAGACGCTCGGCGATCGGCCGCAACGGCTCGCCCTCGAAGTCGAGCAGCACCCATCCGTTCGCCGCCGTGTCGAGCACCTGCCCGAGGTGCAGATCGCCGTGCACGCGCTGCAGCGCGGGCCACGGGGCGGCGGCAGCGGTCGCGTAGACCTCGCGGATGCGGTCGGCGTACGGGGCCAGCGCGGGCACCTCGGCGAGGGCGATCGACAGGCGCCGCTCCCAGGCTCCGGCCACCGCGGCGCGGTCGCTCTCATCGGGCTCGCGCGTGGGGAACTGCGCCGCGAGGGCAACGTGCATCCCGGCGACGCTCGCGCCGAGCGCGTGCGCCCGCGCGGCGAAGTCCTCATCGGCCGCGGCGGCGTCCAGTGCCACGCGCCACGCGTCCTCGACCCCCGCGAAGAACTCCTGCGCGAACGCCAGCGACCCGCTGACGGGCACGCCCTCGGGCGTCACCCACGACCCGCGCACCTCTCCGATCGCGGCGGGCACGAACGCCGCCCCGCCGGCGGCGAGCGCCGACTGCAACTCGACATCGGGGTTGATGCCGGGGTTCACCTGGCGGAAGAGCTTGCAGATGACCGGGATGCCGGCATCCTGCGCATCGTCGGCGGCGTCGGGACGGAAGATGAGCGACGTATTCGACTGCTCGCCGCTGAGCACCTTGGCCGTCGCCGTCGAAGCGGGGGTCCGGCCACCGGGGGAAGCGAGGGCGATGCCGAGGAACCCGTTCTCGGGCGTTCCGACCTCACCGCCGACCGTGACCCACGAGTACAGCTGGGCGGTGAAGCCGGGGTCGGTCGTGGCATCCGCCCAGACCTCGTCGTCGGAAGCGGGGCCGATGAGGCTGCCCGGCGGCACCGATCCCTCGGGACGACGCGCGATGGGCACCTGATAGACGATGGCGGGCTGGACGGCCTCGTCGCGGACCAGGAGGAGTCGTGCGCCGGCGTCGAGGGTCCAGTCGGCGACCACGGTGAGGCGTGGGTCGCGGCCCTTCGTGCCGTACCAGCGCTGCCGCGGCATCCAGACCGCGAGGAGATCGAGGAGGTCGCCCATGCGGTGAGGCTAACGCGCCCGGCTGCGCGACACGCGGGCCTTGCGCCGGTACGGGTGTCGATGAGAAGGGACGTCGACCCGACGTCGGTGCGACAGCGACCGCGGGTGCGCGGGCGCTCTCAGTCGCGAACAGCGTCGGGGTCGGCCTCGGCGTCGGCGTCCTTGCGGCGCCGGGGGAGCGCCTTGCGCGCGACGAACCCGGTCCGGCGTCCGGCGGCACCGACCGCGGCGGCGACCGAGTCGCCCGCACGGCGGACCCCGCCGACCGCGGTCTTCTCGAGACGTTCGGCTCCCGGGCGCGGTTCGAGGTCGGCCGGCAGCTCGGGCGGTGGGGAGCCGAACGCGCGGCGGGCGTTGACGAGCACCCGGCGCCCGAGGACGTGGTTGCCGGCGCCGCCGACCACGGCGCCGACGCCGAAGGGGAGGGCCTTGCCCACCCAGGAGGCGCCGCCGCGGGTGGCGAACTGGCGCACGAAGATCGTCTTGAGGCGGTCGACGAGCGGGCCGACGGCCGCGCGCGGGAGCGTCTTGGTGACGAGCTCGCCCCAGTAGCTGGAGCGGGTCATGCCGCGTCCGGAGGCCTGCTGGGCGAGCTGCGAGACGAGGTCGACGCCCTCCTTGCCGAGCATCAGGGCGAGCACGAGGGCGCGGGCGCGGTCGGGATCGTCGACCGCGACGCCGTGCACCTCGGCGACCGACTGCGCGTACAGCGCCGTGGCCTCGAGGAAACCGAGGGTCTCGACGCCGCCGAGGGCGAGGGTCACGCCGGTTCCGATGCCCGGCACGACCGCGGTCGCGCCCACGGCCGCACCACCCGTGGTGACGGCGGCCAGGTAGCGGCGTTCGAGGATCCGCAGGATCTCGTCGGCGGAGGCACGCGGATGCCGGAGGCGGATGCTGCGCAGATGAGCGAGCACGACGGGTCGCTGCACCGACAGCACACGGTCGAGCATGCGGATCGTGCGCGGGTGCTCCTCCGACCCGACGGGAGGGAGCCCGCCCTTCCACGGGGCGTCCGGGGGGAGGGAATGGATGCGATGCACCTTCTCGGCCATGAGGTCATCCTCTCCCGCTCGCCTGAGCGGCGGGTAAGGTGACGCCGGCACCGAAGCGCGCAACAGGCCCGCGCCCGCGATCAGACGAAGAGGTTCGCCCGCTCCAGGTCTTCGGCGAAGTCGACCTCGACCGCGTAGAGGTCGGAGATGTCGAGCGGTTCCACGCGCAGACCGTCTTCGGCGATGGCGAGTTCGAGACCGCGCTCGAAGTAGTCCTGGTCGCCCACCCGCTGAAGGTGGCGCTGGAGCGTCTTCTTGTCGCGCGAGGCGATGTAGTTGATGCCCACGGCCTCGCCGATGCCGCCGACGACGACCTTCGACAGCTCGTGGATGAAGCCCTCGGCATCCACCGTGTACTTGACCTCTTCGTCGCTGACCTTGGCGGTGTCGACCGTGACGAACGAGCGGTCGTCGGCGACCAGGCGCGCGGCGCGGCGGAGGACGAGGGGGTCGAAGACGACGTCGCCGTTCATCCAGAGCACGCCGCCGCGACCCGTCTTGGCGAGGGCGCGGAGCAGACTCTTCGACGTGTTGGTCTGGTCGTAGCGGTCGTTGTAGACGTAGTCGACCCGCGGGAAGGCATCGACGATCGTCTCGGCCCGATAGCCGACGACCGTGGTGATGCGCGCCTGGGCGCCGAAGGCCGCGTGGATGTTGTCGTGCTGCTGCTGCATGATGCTGCGGCCGTCGGCGAGGGCCGTGAGCGGTTTCGGCAGGCTGCGGCCGAGGCGCGAGCCCATGCCCGCGGCGAGGATCACGATCTGAACTGTCAAGGCTGGCTCCTGGGGGGATGAGTTGTCATGTCCGGTTCACCGGAATGTCACGCCTTCGTGTTCGATCAACAGTAGCGAGAGGGGCCTGGGAGGTGGCATGATTCGCGCCGGTCGTTGTGGTTTCGTGATGCCGGTGGATCACTGCGCCGCGCGACCAGCCTGCGGGCGGTGTCGGAGGTCGTTGATAGTTTGGTGCGATGACAGCCTCGCTGCCGGAATCGCCTGAACCGTCCTCTTCCTCCTCCGAGGGTGGTTCGGAGAGCGTCGAACCTTCGGCGTCGAAGCCGCGCACGCCACGGGCTCCGCGCTCGTCCACCCCGCGCACCACGTCGCCCCGGAGCACGACGCCGCGCGCGCCGCGGCGCGCTCCCGGCGCCGCCACGGCCGCGAAGGCGGGCGACGCCGTCGAGAGCGCCGACGAATCCGCGGCCGCGGCTCCGAAGCCGCGCGCCCCCCGTGCCCCCCGCGCGAACAATTCTGCGACGACGTCCTCGGCGCCTCGCACGCCCGCCGCGAAGAAGCCGGCCGCGCCGAAGGCCTCGACGGCGAAGACGTCGACCGCCAAGGCCCCCGCGGCGAAGGCGGCCGCCTCGAAGTCCGCGGCCCCGAAGCCGGCGGCCCCCAAGCCCGCAGCCAAGCGTCCGGCCGCGAAGAAGCCCGCCACGCCCCGAGCATCGGACTCCACGGCGTCGGCACCCGCCGACCCGACCGCGCTGCCGAACCCCGTCGCCGACGCCTCGGTCTCGACACCGGACGAGGAAATCGCCGCCACCGGGCGCGAATCGGTCACGCCCGTCGCCCTCCCCGACGGCATCGTGGTGCCCCCGCGACCCCCGCTCCCCGTTCCGTCCGCGAGCCCCGCTTCCCACGACGCGCCCGTCGAATCCGCGGCCGTCGACACAGACGCACCGGTGGAACGGGATGCCGATGCCTCGTCCCTCACGGACGCGCGGCTGGATGCCGGCGAGCCCGGGTCCGTGATCGCGGATCCCGCTCCGGAAGCCGGCGAGGCCCCGGCCGTGGATGAGGCGCGGGACCCCGTCGAGCCCGTGTCGTCGGACGGGGCAGTAGAGCCCGACGTCGCTGAGCCCGACGTCGCTGAGCCCGAGGTCGCTGAGCCCGGGGTCGCTGCGCCCGACGTCACCGCGTCCGATGCTGCCGCGACGGACACCGCCTGGCCCGACGTGCCCGACGCGGTCGGCTCCGACGTGTCCGGCTCGGAGCCGGCTGCCGTCGCCCCGGATGCCACTGCGGCTGCGCTCGGGGAAGTCGACACCGACCCGCGTCCCGACGCGCCCGCGAGTGCGACGGGAGCGAATCCGGCGTCCGTCGACCCGAACCCCGCCGACCCGACGCCCGCCGATGTCGCGGTCGAGGAGCCCGCCGTCGAGGAGCCCGTCGTCGTGGAGCCCGTCGCCGGCGAGCCGGCGGTCGAGGAGCCCGCCGACCCGACGCCCGTGGATGTCGCGGTCGAGGAGCCCGCCGACCCGACGCCCGCCGATGTCGCGGTCGAGGAGCCCGCCGTCGAGGAGCCCTTCGTCGAAGATCCCGCCGTCGCGGGGGAGACGCTCGCCGCGCCGGCGTCCGAGACGGCAGCGGATGAGGGCCGGTCCGATGGCGGCTCGTCCGACTCCGAAGAGCTCGACGGCGCAGGCCCGATCACAGAGGGTGAACGCGACGCCCTCTCGGCCGACGCGCCGGAGAACCTCCTCCACGCGCCGCAGGTTCCCGTGGGGGAAGCCGCCGACGGCGAAGATCCCACGCCCCCCGAGGTGCGCGTCGACGAGCTGATCGTCGACGACACGCCCGTCGCGAGCCCGGATGCTCCCGCGGTCGAAGAGCCGCTCTCGAACGAGCCCGGTGCCGATGAACCCGGTGCCGATGAGCCCGGTGCCGATGAGCCCGCCGCTTCCGACACCGCGCTCCCCGGCGAGGTCACACCCCTCTCCGACACCGCCGTGCTGACTCACGGTGCGGCCGCGGCGGTCGACCCCGACGCCGTCCCGGTGCTGAGCCTGCGCAACGTCACCAAGTCGTTCGGAGAGCTCCGCGCGGTCGACGCGATCGACCTGACGGTCCCGGCGGGATCGTTCTACGGCCTGGTCGGTCCGAACGGCGCGGGCAAGACCACCACGCTGTCGATCATCGCCGGTCTCCTCCGCGCCGACTCGGGCTCGGTCTCGATCAACGGCGTCGACGCGACCAAGCGCTCGCGCGAGGCGAAGAAGCTCATCGGGGTCCTGCCCGACCGCCTGCGGACCTTCGACCGCCTCACCGGTCGACAGTTGCTGTCGTACTACGGCGCTCTCCGCGGTCTGCCCGCCCCGCTCGTCGAGAGCCGCACGGCCGATCTGGCGCGCGCGTTCGACCTCGTGGACGCGCTGGCGCGCCCCGTGTCGGACTACTCCGCGGGCATGACCAAGAAGGTCATGCTGGCCGGGGCCATGATCCATTCGCCGCGTCTGCTCGTGCTCGACGAGCCCTTCGAGGCCGTCGACCCCGTCTCCAGCGGTGTGATCCTCGACATCCTCGGCTCGTACGTCGACCACGGCGGAACGGTGATCCTCTCCAGCCACGGTATGGAGCTCGTCGAGCGGGTCTGCTCGCGCGTCGCCGTGATCGTCGCCGGTCAGGTGCTCGCCGAGGGCACGGTCGACGAGGTCCGAGGCGAGGCGAGCCTCGAGGAGCGCTACCTCGAGCTGGCCGGTGGCCTGGGCGACGTGGAGGGCCTCGAGTGGTTGCACACGTTCTCCGCCTGAGACTGGCGATGATGGTGGGCGCCCTTAGGGGCGACCCGCGCGATGTCGTGCGCCGTGCCGTCGGCGTGGTCCTGCTGATCGCCGCGACGGTCGTCGCCGCGGTGAGCGCCGCCGGCCTCGCCGACGCCGATCGTCTGACCACGGCGGTCGTCACGGTGCTCGCCGGGTCCGCCGTCACGCTCGGCTTCGCCGTGGGGCCCCCGGTGACCGCCTCGGTCGATCCATTGGATCCCCGCCGGTTCGCGGTCGTCGGACCCGAGCCGCGTCCGCTCGCGGGCGCCCTCCTGCTCGCCGGCTTCCTCAGCGTCCCCGTCCTGGTCGTCCTGGTCCTCGGGATCAGCCTCGCCGTCGCCTGGAGCGCCCACGGTGCTCCCGCGGTGGCGAGCGTGGCATCCGTGATCCTCGGCCTCACCACCTGCGTGCTGCTCGCCCGGGTGAGCATGGCCCTCGGCGCGCTCGTGCAGCGACCGCGGCAGTCCCGCGAGCTGATGGGCGTGTACCTCGTCGCCGTGCTGGTCGTCGTCGTCCCGGTCGGGGTGTTCCTCGGCTCGCTCGAGTGGCGCGGCGCCGTTCCCTCGCAGCTGGCCTCGGCCGCCGAGATCCTCGCGTGGACGCCGATCGGCGCCGCGTGGGGCATCGCGCTGGCCCCCACCGCGGGCGCCGCCGTCGGCAGCCTCGTCGTCGCTCTCGTGACGATCGCGCTGCTGGGGCTGGCGTGGTTCGCCCTCGTGACCGCGCTGCTCACGACGACGCGTCGTCCGGCCGCGGTGCGCGAGCGCGGCGGCCTCGGATGGTTCGCGATCCTCCCCGGGACGCCCGGGGGAGCGGTCGCCGCGCGCAGCCTGTCGTATTGGCTGCGCGATCGCCGCTACATCGTCAACGTGGTCGTCGTACCGATCGCCGCCGTCGTGTCGACCGTTCCCCTGCTCGTCGCGGGCGTGCCGTTCGAGCTCGCGGTGCTGCTCCCGGTGCCGATCATGGCCCTGTTCTTCGGATGGCTCCCGCACAACGACCTCGCCTACGACTCGACAGCCCTGTGGATGCACATCGCCAGCGGCATGCGTGGCGCGCCCGATCGCATCGGCCGTCTCGTTCCGGTGCTGCTCATCGGCATCCCCGTGCTCGCCGTGTCGCTTCCGCTCGCCGTCGTCGCCCACGGCCGGTGGGCCATCCTGCCCGCCATGATCGGCGTGTGCGCCGCTCTCTTCCTCGCGGGTCTCGGGCTGTCGAGCGTGTCGTCGGTGCTCGCTCCGTACGCGGTGTCGCGGCCGGGAGACAGCCCGTTCCAGCAGCCGCAGCGCACGGGTTCGGGCGGCGTCGTCGCGCAGGGCCTCGTGATGGCGGGAGCCATCGCCGCTGCTCTGCCGTCGATTCTGCTCACCTGGCGGGCCATCGGGGGAGACACGATCGACGCGATGTTCGCGATGTGGGTGGGCGTCGGGGCGGGTGGCGTCGTCCTCATCGTCGGCGTCGCGGTCGGCGCGGCGCTCTTCGAGCACCGGGCGACGCGGCTCATGGAGTTCGCCGAGGCGACCTGAGCACGAACCCGACCGAGCCGTGAGGCGGGGGCGCGGCTACACTGGCTCTCCATGAGCACGCCTCTCGACAGACCGGACAGCGGGGGTCTCGCGA
The DNA here is from genome assembly GCF_032464935.1 of Microbacterium phycohabitans. Classification (NCBI taxonomy): domain Bacteria; kingdom Bacillati; phylum Actinomycetota; class Actinomycetes; order Micrococcales; family Microbacteriaceae; genus Microbacterium; species Microbacterium phycohabitans. Next base: position 548,344 of record NZ_JAWDIT010000003.1, on the reverse strand, counting down.
CCCTCGATCGCGAGCTCGAAGAGCTCATCCGCGAAGAGAACATCGAGCCCGGCGATCACGAGCGCTTCTCGCATTACGTGAAGAAGGACAAGATCCTCGAGTCGGCGATCACCGGCAAGCCGGTGCGCGCGCTGTGCGGCAAGAAGTGGACACCGGGTCGCGACCCCGAGAAGTTCCCGGTGTGCCCGCAGTGCAAAGAGATCTACGAGTCGCTCATCAACTGAGCGGCCTCTCCCCGCATCCGGCCCCTCCGCGCCTCCGCGCGTGAGGGGCCGTTCTCGCGGCCGCGAACCGCTTGGCGCCATGATCGCCGGCTGCGAACGGTGCGGCGCGAGGAGCGTCCGTCGCCGTCCGCGTGCTGTCAGGCCCGAACGCACGGGGACGGCGATCGCCGGCCGCACGGGCGGGGCGGCTCGCCGGGCGCCCGAGGTCCGTCACCGTCCGCGCGCCGTCACGCTCCCACGCACGGGTAACGGCGATCGCCGGCCGCGCGGGCGGGCGAGGAGGCTCGCCGGGCGCCCGAGGTCGTGCCCTTCACGGGCTCGCGGGTCAGACCGCCTCGCGGTACTCCGTGGGCAGGGCGGGGTCGGCCTTGCTCAGCGCGAGTGCCCGCACGGGCAGCTCCTCGCGCACGCGTGCGTGGTGGGCCCGCGCCGCCTGCACGCCCGCGGTGCCGAGGGCGGCGGCCTCCGCCTCGCCGTTGTGCATGAGGGTCGTCTGCAGGGGGCGGGCGTCGGGGTGTTCGGCCGCCGTCGACAGCTCCTCGAAGCCGTCGCTCACGACGATGAGCTCCGAGGTGGCGGTGCCGGCGTCGAGCGTGCGGAAAGCGGCCTTGCGGCCGCCGTGCGACGCCTTCTGCGCCGAGGCTTTCGCCACGCCCACCCAGGAGCCGTCGGCGGCTTCACGGGCCACGAGCTTGAAGACCAGCCCCGCGGTGGGAACCCCCGACCCGGTCGCGACCGAGGTTCCGACGCCGTAGGAGTCGACGGGGGATGCCGCCAGGGCGGCGAGGGCGTACTCGTCGAGGTCGCTCGTGACGGTGATGCGCGTGCCCGTGGCGCCGAGTTCGTCGAGCTGCGCCCGCACCTCTCCCGCGACGATCGGCAGATCGCCCGAGTCGATGCGCACACCGCCGAGCTGTGTGCCCGCGACCCGCACGGCGGTGCGCACGCCCTCGGCGATGTCGTAGGTGTCGATCAGCAGGGTCGTCCCGCTGCCGAGGGCGTCGACCTGCGAACGGAACGCGTCCTCCTCGCTGTCGTGCAGGAGCGTCCAGGCGTGCGCGGCGGTGCCCATGGTGGGCACGCCCCAGCGCCGGCCGGCCTCGAGGTTGCTGGTCGCCGAGAATCCGGCGATGTAGGCGGCGCGGGCCGCGGCGACCGCCGCCTCTTCGCTCGCGCGGCGCGAGCCCATCTCCGCGAGCGGCCGGTCTCCGGCGGCGACGCTCATGCGCGCCGCAGCGGTCGCCACCGCGGAGTCGTAGTTCAGGATGCTCAGCGCCAACGTCTCCAGGATCACGGCCTCGGCGAACGTGCCCTCGATGGTCAGCAGGGGGGACCCGGGGAAGTACACCTCGCCCTCGCGGTAGCCGGTCACCGAGCCCGTGAAGCGGTAGTCGGCGAGGAAGTCGAGGGTCGTGGCATCCACGACCTTCTCATCGCGGAGGTAGCGCAGCTCGTCGTCGCCGAAACGGAAATCCCGGATGGCGTGGAGGAGGCGGCCCGTCCCGGCGACCACACCGAAGCGGCGTCCGCCCGACAGGCGTCGCCCGAAGACCTCGAACACGCACCGGCGCTGGGCCGTGCCGTCGCGCAGCGCCGCATCGAGCATCGTGAGTTCATAGCGGTCGGTGTGCAAGGCCGTGCTGCGCGTCATCGCGCCAGCCTATTGCGATGCCCCGGAATGCCCGGGCGTCGCGACCCCGCTTGACACCCGGTCCGCTGCAGGACTCCTGCAGAATCCGGCCCGCAGGCTGCCGGCTGACGCCGCCGGGCGGATTCTGCAGGAGCTGTGCTCGACCGGGCAGGGCGCCGACGGCCTCGCCCCGCGCGCGGGCCCGGGCATCCGTTCGCGCCTCTCCCCGCGCCCCGCGTGCGGGTACAGCCCTCCGCCCCCGCGTCCTCCGCTCGTGCCCTCCGCCCTCGCCCCATGCGCGAGTCCGGGCGTCCGTCCGCGCCCTCCGCCGTCGCCCCGCGCGCGGATACAGCCCTCCGTCCCCTCCCCACCGCGCGTCGAGGCATCCGCCGCTCCGACCCCGCCCGGTAGGCTTGACCCCTATGGATGACGCGCCGATCGGGATCTTCGACTCGGGAGTCGGCGGTCTCACCGTCGCCCGGGCCGTGTCGGCGCAGCTGCCGCGCGAGTCGATCCTCTACATCGGCGACACCGCCCGCTCGCCCTACGGCCCCAAGCCCATCGCCGAGGTGCGCAAGTACGCGCTCGAGGTGCTCGACACCCTCGTCGATCAGGGTGTGAAGATGCTCGTGATCGCGTGCAACACCGCCTCCGCGGCCATGCTGCGCGACGCGCGCGAGCGCTACGACGTGCCCGTCGTCGAGGTGATCGGCCCGGCCGTACGCACGGCGATGTCGACCACGCGCAACGGCCGTATCGGCGTCATCGGCACCGCCGGCACCATCGGCTCGCGCGCCTACCAGGACATGCTCGAGGTCAACGAGCGTCTCACCGTCTTCGCCGAGGCGTGCCCGCGCTTCGTCGAGTTCGTCGAGGCCGGCGTCACCGACTCGCCCGAGGTGCTCGCCACCGCCGAGCGATACCTCGCGCCGCTCCGCGACGCCGAGGTCGACACCCTCGTCCTCGGGTGTACGCACTACCCGTTCCTCGAGGGCGCGATCAGTTATGTAATGGGCCCCGACGTGAGCCTCGTCTCCAGCGACAGCGAGACCGCCAAAGACGTCTACCGCCAGCTCGTCTCGCGCGATCTGCTCGCGAGTCCGGATGCCGTGCCGAGCCACCGCTACGAGGCCACCGGTTCATCCGCCGACGATTTCCTGCGCCTGGCGCACCGCCTCATGGGCCGCGAGGTGCGCGAGGTGCAGCTCGTGCAGACCGGCGCCATCGACCTGCCGCGCTGAGGCGTGGCATCCATCCCGTCCCGAGGAGGACCCGTGACCCGTAAAGACGGCCGCACCACCGACCAGCTCCGCCCCGTGACCATCGAACGCGGGTGGTCGGCGCATGCCGAGGGCTCCGCGCTCATCACGTTCGGCGGCACCAAGGTGCTGTGCACCGCGTCGTTCACCAACGGCGTGCCGCGCTGGCTGACCGGCAAGGGCAAGGGCTGGGTCACCGCCGAGTACGCGATGCTGCCGCGCGCGACGAACAGCCGCAACGACCGCGAGAGCATCAAGGGCAAGGTCGGCGGCCGCACGCACGAGATCTCGCGCCTGATCGGCCGGGCCCTGCGCGCCGTCGTCGACACCAAGGCGCTGGGCGAGAACACCATTGTCATCGACTGCGACGTGCTGCAGGCCGACGGGGGCACGCGCACCGCGGCCATCACGGGGGCCTACGTGGCTCTCGCGGATGCCATCGCCTGGGGCCGCGAGAAGAAGTTCATCGGCCAGCGGGCCGAGGTGCTGCGCGACTCGGTCGCCGCGGTGTCGGTGGGCATCATCGACGGGGAGCCGATGCTCGACCTCGCCTACGTCGAGGACGTGCGCGCCGAGACCGACATGAACGTCGTCGTCACCGGCCGCGGCCTGTTCGTCGAGGTGCAGGGCACCGCCGAGGGCGCGCCGTTCGACAAGGCCGAGCTCGACAGCCTGCTCGAGCTCGCGGTGAACGGCTGCGCCGAGCTGCGCGGCATCCAGACCGCGGCCCTCGAGGGCTGAGATGGCGCGCATCGTCCTGGCGACGCATAACGCGCACAAGGTCGAGGAGTTCCAGGCGATTGTCGCCGCCGTCCGCCCCGATCTCGAGGTCGTGGCGTACGACGGCCCGGAGCCCGTGGAAGACGGCGTGACGTTCGCGGCGAACGCGCTCATCAAGGCGCGCGCGGCCGCGGCGCACACGGGGCTGCCGGCCCTGGCCGACGACTCGGGAGTCGCCGTCGACGTGCTGGGCGGTTCGCCCGGCGTGTTCTCGGCGTACTGGGCGGGGCACAAGAAGGACGCCACGGCCAACCTCGAGTTGCTGCTGGACCAGCTGTCCGACGTCGCCGACCCGCACCGCACCGCGCAGTTCGTGTCGGTGATCGCGCTCGTGCGCCCCGACGGAGCGGAAGACACCGTCGAGGGCCGCTGGCCCGGTCGCCTGGCGACGCGGCCCGCCGGGCCGGGTGGCTTCGGGTATGATCCGATCTTCATCCCCGATGGGCAGCCCGCCGACGCCGAGCGCACGGTCGGGCAGTGGACGGCGGCCGAGAAGAACGCCGAATCGCACCGGGCGAGGGCGTTCGGTCACCTCGCGCCCCTCCTCGCGACACTCTGAGCGTGTAGACCCGGGGGGATGACCGCCGTGCCGTCGATATCGATCGTCATCCCCGCCTTCAACGAGCAGTCCGTCATCGGCCGGTGCCTCGAGGCGGTCGCGCGGCAGACGCTCGCCCCGCACGAGGTGCTCGTCGTCGACAACCGCTCCACCGACGACACGTGCGCCATCGTCGAACGGGCGGTGGCGCGGCATCCGCACCTCGGCATCCGGCTCCTGCACCAGGACGCGCGGCAGGGTCTCGTGCCCACCCGCAACCTCGGAATGGATGCCGCGACGGGCGACGTGCTCGGGCGCATCGACGCCGACACCGCGATCATGCCCGACTGGGTCGAGCGGGTGACCGAGACGTTCGCCTCGGGCGAGGTGGATGCCGCCTCGGGGCCGGTCGTGTACTACGACCTGCCGCTGCGCAGCATCGGTCAGCAGATCGACGACCGCCTGCGCCGGCTGCAGGTGCGCCTCGCCGGCGACTTCGTCTTCCTGTTCGTCAGCAACATGGCGGTGCGGCGGTCGGCGTGGCTCGACGTGCGGGAGTTCCTCTGCGACGACGTGGCCGACGTCATGCACGAAGACCTCGACATCGCGATCCACCTCGCGCTCGGCGGACACCGCATCGGCTACCGCTCCGAGATGGTGGCGGGGATGTCGGCCCGACGCCTCGACGACCGACCCCGCGACTTCCGGCGCTACATCGACCGCTTCGAGAACACCTACCGCGCGCACGGCATCCGCGACCTGCGGCTGCGGGCGCCGATGGCGGTGTTCCTGGGCGTATACCCGGCGCTGCACGCGCACCGCCGTATCCAGGCGCAGCTGAACGCCCTGCGCTCCTGAGGGCGGTTCTCATTCCCGAGTTCCGCGGGAACACGCGGGCCGCATCGCACCGCGCCTAGCCTGGAACCATGCACGATCACGCGCCCTCCGGTGGCATCCGGGATGCCGGCAACCGGCGCCTGCTCGCCACCGCGCTCGCGTTGACGGTCACCGTCATGCTCGTGCAGATCGTGGGCGCGATCCTCTCCGGGTCGCTCGCCCTGCTCGCCGATGCGGCGCACATGTTCACCGACGCCGCTGCCCTCGTCGTCGCGCTCGTGGCCACGGCGATCGCCGCGCGTCCGGCCGACGACCGCCGCACGTTCGGGTACCAGCGCGCCGAGGTGCTCGGGGCGCTCGCGAACGGCGTCATCCTGATCGTGCTGTGCGCGTGGGTGGGCGTCGAGGCGGTGCAGCGGCTCTTCACGCCCGCCGAGGCCGAGGTGGAGGGCGGGCTCATGCTCGTCGTCGCGACGGTCGGCATTGTCGCCAACGCGGTGTCGATGTGGCTGCTCAGCCGGGCTCAGAAGCGCAGCATCAACATGCGCGGCGCATACCTCGAGGTGCTGGGCGATCTCGTCGGTTCGATCGCGGTGATCGTCGCGGCGATCGTCATCGTCACCACGGGGTTCACGCAAGCGGATGCCCTCGCCTCCCTGCTCATCGCGGTGCTGATCGTGCCGCGCGCGATCGGTCTGCTGCGCGAAGTGGTCGTCGTCCTCACCGAGTCCGCTCCCGTGGGCGTGCACGTCGCCGAGATCCGCGAGCACCTGCGCGGAGCCGACGGCGTCGTCGACGTGCACGACGTGCACGTGTGGCAGCTGACCCGTGGGGCTCCGGTGTTCAGCGCGCACGTCATCGTCGACGACGCGGCGCTCACCGACGGCCGGGCGGCGGCGATCCTGGCATCCCTGCAGACGTGCCTCGCCGATCACTTCGACGTCGAGCACTCGACGTTCCAGCTCGAGCCCGCGGGCCACGTGGAGCACGATTCGCGCCACGCGTAGCCGTCGACCCCGGTGGCTTCGACAGGCTCAGCCACCTCTCTGCGGGTCCGCATCGCGCGCTGTGCCCGCCCCGCCGCAACCGACGTCCGTGAGCTCGCGACCGAGGCCCGTGAGCTCGCAACCGAGGTCGGTGGGCTCGCGACCGAGGTCCGTGAGCTCGCGACCGAGGTCCCTGACCTCGCAACCGAGGTCCCTGACCTCGCAACCGAGGTCCCTGAGCTCGCAACCGAGGTCCCTGAGCTCGTCGAAGGGACCGGACCCCTCACTCCTCCCGCACGACCTCACCGGGGCTCTTGTCGGGCCGCAGGCCCCGCCAGCGCGCCTGGCGCAGGATGCCGCCGGGCGTGAACTCCGCGAACTCCACTTCTCCCACCAGCTCCGGTCGCACCCACAGGGCGTCGCTCGCATCCGCGGCGGGGACGCCGACGAAGGGATCCGCGTCGGTGCGGAGCGGCTCGAGCAGCGCGCTCAATCGAGCGAGCGTCTTCTCCCCGAACCCCGATCCGACGCGCCCCGCGTACTGGAGCCCGTCGGCCCCGGGGACGCCCACCAACAGCGATCCGATCGCGCCCGCGCGGTTGCCCTTCCCCGGTCGGATGCCGCCGATCACGACCTCCTGCGTCCGCGAGTGCTTCACCTTGAGCCACTGCTCCGATCGCACCCCTCGGTGGTACGTCGACCCCGGGTCTTTGACCACGACCCCCTCGAGGCCGAAGCGGCTGCTCGTCGACACCGCGGCATCCACGTCGTCGAAGACCGGCGGCACCATCACCGGCGCGTCGGCTCCGCCCGCGAGGTCCTCCAGCACCCGGCGCCTCTCCGACAGCGGCAGGGATGCCACCTCCCGCCCAGCCGCCGAGAGCACGTCGAACAGGTACAGCTGAACGGGGGTGCGCTTCGCCTCGCGCTCGATCTCGCGCGGCTGTAGGAGGTTCATGCGCTTCTGCAGGAGCGGGAAGCTGGGCCGCCCGTTCGCGTCCAGGGCGACGATCTCCCCGTCGAAGACGGCGGGGTCCGCCCCGAGTCCCAGATCGACGCCGGTCAGCTCGGGATACGCGGCGGTGAGGTCGTTGCCGTTGCGCGAGCGCAGCCGCAGGCGTGTCCCGTCCCAGATCCCGACACCCCGGATGCCGTCCCACTTCATCTCTACCCACGGGGTGCCGCCCCAGCGGGCCGCGGCGGCCCGGGCGATCCCGGGCGTGGCGGAGGTGGCGAGCATCGGGCGCAGATCCGCCACGGTCGGCGGTCCGGTCGGACCCTCCGCGGGACGTCGCGCCCCCGCCGCGGTCCCGCCTCCGGCGCCCGTCGCCGTGTCGTGTTTGTCGGCGTGCGACGCGCTCGGGTCGACTCGGGCGGAGTGATCGCGAGCCACCACGGGGTTGCCCTCGCCCTGTGCGCGCCCCTCGGCATCCGTCTTCATCCGGTGCAGCAGCCACTGCGACTTCTCGCCGCGTCCTTCCGTGCGGATCAACGCGAGGCGCACGCGGCCGAGCGGTCCATCGGAGCGGCCCGTGAGCGTGGCGATCACCTCGTCGTCGCGCCACTTCTCGAGCTCGTAGGTGCCGGTGTCCCACACGGTCATCGTGCCGGCGCCGTACTCCCCGCGGGGGATCTCTCCCGCGAAGTCGAGGTAGGCGAGCGGGTGGTCCTCGGTCATCACCGCGAGGCTGTTCTTCGCCGTCGTCGGCGGCACTCCCTTCGGCACCGCCCAACTGACGAGCACGCCGTCGCGTTCGAGACGCAGGTCCCAGTGCAGGCGCGAGGCGTGGTGCTCCTGGATGACGAACCGGGGTGCACCGTCGGGGGCTGGCGCACCGCCGGGCGCCTCGGGGATCGGCTCGGGGGTGCGCCCGGCCGCACGCTTGGAGAGGTACGCCCGAAGGGGCTCCTGATCCCGTTCGACAGGCGCGAGCGGATCACCCTCCCGGTCGAGCACCTCGCTGAAGAGCAGATGCCGGAGATGGGGATCGTCGAGCTCGGCCCAGGTACGGGGAGCCGCCACGGTGGGCTGCGGGCGCCCGCGCAGCGAGTAGGGCGCGATCGTCGTCTTGGAGCCGTTGTTCTGGCTCCAGTCGATGAACACCTTGCCGGGCCGGGCGGCTTTCGCCATCTGGCTGACCACGAGGTCGGGGTGGTCCGCCTCGATCGCGCGGGCGAGTTCTTTCGCCACGGCGCTGACCGCCTCGCTCGACTGCCGGGCGTCGAGGCGCGCGTAGAGGTGGATGCCCTTGCTGCCGCTGGTGACCGGCAGCGGATCGAGCCCGATGTCGCGCAGGATCTCCCGCGCCCACCGGGCGACCTCGGCGCACTCCGCGAGGCCCACGCCCGGACCGGGGTCGAGATCGAGCACCAGGCGGTCGGGGTTCTGCCGTTCGCCTTCGCGCGTGAAGCGCCACTGCGGCACGTGCAGTTCGAGGCTCGCGACCTGGGCGAGGTGCACGAGGGTGGGCAGGTCGTCGACGAGGGGGTAGTCCTTGGCACCCGAGGAATGGTCGATCGGCAGGCGCCGCACCCACGTCGGCGCTCCGGGCTCGAGGGCCTTGGCGAAGAACGGCGTGCCCGGATCGGCTTCGGTGCCCACCCCGTCCGGCCAGCGCTTGCGGGTGACGGGCCGATCGGCGAGGTGGGGGAGCAGTCGCGGGGCGATGCGGGAGTAATAGTCGATCACCTCGCCCTTGGTGGTGCCCGTCTCGGGGTACAGCACCTTGTCGAGGTTCGACAGTCGCAGCCGGCGACCGCCGATGCGCACCGTCTGCTCCGTCATCGCCCCAGCGTAGGGCGGAGGAGGTGGGGGATGCCGGAGGGGTTGCGGTCCGGCGTCGGCCCCGGTGGCTTCGACGAGCTCAGCCACCTGCGCACGTGAGGTCCCTGAGCCCGTCGAAGGGACCGGGACCCCTTGCGCGCCGGTGGCTTCGACAGGCTCAGCCACCTGCGCACGTGAGGTCCCTGAGCCTGCCGAAGGGACCGGGACCTTTTGCGCCCGGTGGCTTCGACGAGCTCAGCCACCTGCGCACGTAAGGTTCCTGAGCCTGTCGAAGGGACCGGGACCCCCTCGCCGGCGCAAGGGTCTCGGCATCCACCCCCCTTCGGGTGTTCACTGGGCACATGCGATCGATCTGGAAGGGCGCCCTGACCTTCGGCCTCGTCAACGTGCCCGTGAAGGTGTACTCCGCGACCGAGGACCACGACGTCTCGCTGCACCAGGTGCACAACGTGGACGGCGGGCGCATCCGCTATCAGCGCATCTGCGAGATCGACGGCGAGGTCGTGCCCTACCAGGACATCGACCGGGCCTACGACGACGGCGAGCAGACGGTGGTGCTCACGAAGGCCGACCTGGCCTCACTGCCCAGCGAACGCAGCCGCGAGATCGAGGTCGTCGAGTTCGTGCCCAGCGAGCAAGTGGACCTGCTCACGCTCGACAAGGCCTACTACCTCGAGCCCGACTCGTCGTCGCCCAAGGCCTATGTGCTGCTGCGCAAGACGCTCGAGCAGACCGATCGCACGGCGATCGTCCGGTTCTCCCTCCGCCAGAAGACGCGCCTCGCCGCCCTGCGCGTCCGCGGCGACGTGCTCGTGCTGCAGACGCTGCTGTGGGCCGACGAGGTGCGCGAAGCCGCGTTCCCGGCACTCGAGGAGAGCGTGCGCATCTCGGCGAAGGAGTTGGAGATGTCGGCATCCCTCGTCGACAGCTTCTCGAAGGACTTCGATCCCGAGGAGTTCACCGACGAGTACCAGCAGGAGCTGCGCACCCTCATCGACGCCAAACTCGAGCAGGGTGACGCCCTCGACACGGATGTCACCTTCGGGAAGGCCGAGGACGACGACGGCGGCGAGGTCATCGACCTGATGGAGGCCCTGCGGGCGAGCGTCGAGCGCTCGCGAGCGGCGCGAGGCGAGAAGGCCGAGCCCGCGAAGAAGGCCCCGGCCAAGAAGAAGACGTCGAAGGCGTCGTGACCTCTGGCGCGGGATCCGGCCGCGCGCGGAGGGGCCCGGTCCCTTCGACAGGCTCAGGGACCTGTGGGGCGGGGGCTCAGGGACCTGCGGGGCTGATGCTCAGGGACCGGAGGGACTGATGCTCAGAGACCGTTGGTGCTGCGGCTCGGAGACGTCTGGGCGCCCGGGGGATCAGCGGGTCGGCTGGTCTCCGTCTTCGAGGGTCTTCGGGTCGAGCGTGAGCGACTGGGCCTCCGCGGGGGTGACCGCGCCCTCGCGCTTGGCGGCGGCGCGCTCGCGGAAGAAGTGGATCGCGACGAAGAGCGCGGTGCCCGCGACGGCGGCGAGCAGGATGACGTCGATGTACTCCGTCACGATGTCGCGGATGAAGGGGATGTACCCCACGGCGTAGCCGAGCATCGTGAGGCCGATTCCCCAGAGGACCGCGCCGATGAAGTTGTACAGGGTGTACTTGCGCCACGGCATGTGTCCGACGCCCGCCGCGATGGGGGCGAAGGTGCGCACGACCGGGACGAAGCGGGCGAGGATGACGGTCAGCCCGCCGAAGCGTTCGAAGAACGCGTTCGTGCGCTCGACGTTCTTCTTGCTGAAGATGCCGGAGTCCTTGCGCTCGAAGATCGAGGGCCCCGCCTTGTGCCCGATGTAGTAGCCGACCTCGCCGCCGACGAACGCGGAGACGCCGATCGCGAGGGCCACCCACCAGGCGTTGATCCCGAAGACGCCGTTGGGGGCGGCGGGCGTGGCGTGCGAGAGCAGTCCCGCCATGATCAGCAGCGTGTCGCCCGGAAGCAGGAAGCCGATCAGCAGGCCGGTCTCGGCGAAGATGATGAAGCAGACGACCAGCAGCGCCCAGGGCTGCGAGTTCGTGATGATCGTCGCGGGGTCGAGCCACGGGAGCAGTGCGGCGGTGGTGTGGATCACATCGGTCCCGTTCGGGTCGGAGAGTCGGTGCTGGCGAAGCGTGGAACGTGCGGAAGGGGGGACTTGAACCCCCACGCCCGAAGGCACAGGAACCTAAATCCTGCGTGTCTGCCGATTTCACCACTCCCGCGAGTGGGATCAGTCTAAGCGCGAGCGTGCGTGCGCTCGATGTGAACGAGCCGTCAAACGTGCGCGATCTCACCCGCGACGACCGCCGACCCGACGGCGCGTCGACACGCCCCGGGGAATGCTCGCGCGCCGACGGGGTTTCATTCCCGTATGAAGGCGATCACGTATACCCAGCCCGGTGACTCCTCCGTCCTCTCGCTCGTGGAGCGGCCGCTGCCCGAACCCGGCCCCGGAGAGGTGCGCGTGCGCATCACGGTCTCGGGGGTGAATCCCACCGACTGGAAGGCGCGCGAGAGCGCGGGACGCCCCCTCCCATTCGACGAGATCACCCCGAACCAAGACGGAGCGGGGATCGTGGATGCCGTCGGCCCCGGCGTCGAGAACCTCTCCGCGGGCCAGCGGGTCTGGGTGTACCTCGCCGCCCACCAGCGCCCGACCGGAACCGCGGCCGAGTACTCGATCCTCCCGGCCGAGCGGGCTGTCCCCCTCGCGGACGGTGCGTCGTTCGAGGTCGGCGCGAGCCTCGGCGTGCCCGCGATGACGGCCCACCGCGCCCTCACCGTCCACGAGGACGGTCCCTCGCGTCTCGCACCCGGCGCGCTCGCCGGCCGCACCGTGCTCGTTCAGGGCGGCGCCGGGGCCGTGGGCCACGCGGCGATCCAGCTCGCCGTCTGGGCCGGCGCGACGGTGATCGCCACGGTCAGCAGCGACGAGAAGGAGAAGCTCGCACGCGCGGCCGGAGCCCACCACGTGCTGCAGTACCCGAGCGCGTCGCTCGCCGACGGCATCCGCGAGATCGCCCCCGACGGGGTCGAGCACATCGTCGAGGTCGCCATCGCCGACAACGCGGCCCTCGACGTCGAGGTCGTCGCCAACCACGGCACGATCGGCTACTACGCCGACAACGGCGGCGACACCTTCACTGCCCCCGTGCGGGTCAGCTTCGCCAAGAACGTCCGTTGGCAGGGACTCCTGCTCTACACGGTGGGGGAGCGCGCGCTCGCCGCGGCCGCCGAAGACGTCGCCGCGGCGGTGGCCGACGGTGCGCTGCCGGTCGGCGAGGCCCACGGTCTGCCGCTGACGTGGTTCGACCTCGCCGACACCGCCGCGGCCCACGACGCCGTCGCCCAGGGCGCCACGGGCAAGGTCCTCATCCGCGTGGCCGAGGGGGAGTGACCCCTCAACGGTGAACCGCTGAGACCCCCACGGGCAAGGTCCTCATCCGAGTGGCCGAGGGGGAGTGACCCCGTCACGACGAACCGCCGGGACCCTTACGGGCCCCGGCGGTTCGTCGTCGATCGATCAGTGCTGGGGGCGGCGGCGGGCGATCACCGTTCCGACCGCGACGATCAGCCCGAGAGCGAGCATGCCGGCGCCGATCGCGGGCAGTGGTGTTCAGGTCCGCCGAGCGCGCCGCACGACGACCGCCGCCACCAGCATCGCCGCCGCCGCTGCCACGAGCGCCGCGGGGCTGCCGAGGCGGTGGGCGAAGGCACCCAGCACGGCGCCCGCGACGAGCGCGGCCCACAGCAGCAGGGGACGACGCCAGGCCGTCCGCGAACGGCCCGTCAGGAGGGCGGCGAGCCCCAGGCCGAGGCTCACCAGGGTGCCGGTGGAGTAGGTGATCGCGACGCGCGCCCGATCCTCCGCGAGGAAGAGCGTGTTGAGCGCGCCCATCGCCGCCGCGAGCAGGCCCGCCCGCCACAGCGTGGAGGGTCCGGCGGTCGCGAGCAGCGCGACGAGCCCTACCGCCAGGGCCGAGCCGGCGATGACCCCGGCCTGTGCGCGACGCGAGCGCGGGCGGACGACGCCGCCGACGACGACACCCGAGACGAACGCCGCGATGAGGCCCAGCGGCACGGCGGCGAGGGCGAGCGAGGTCGGGACGTCGACCGCGCCCTGCGTGGAATTGCCGCTCATGAACGACACGAACAGCCCGCCGGTGTCGAGGTAGCCGACGGCGTCGACGAAGCCCGCGACCGCGGCGAGACCGGCCGACAGCGCGAGGGCTCCGCGTCCGACGTGCTGCACCGTGCCTCCTCGCCCCGGGCCGTGGAGATCGAGGCGCTCCATCGTCGTCCCGGAGCCGCCCGCCGGGCAAATCCGCCGGCACGCCCCGCGCGGGTGGTGCTCTCGTGTCAGCGCGTCCGCGGGACGTACCGCGGCACCCAGCGGATGAACCCCACCGCTCCGAGCACCGCGACGGCGCCCATGGCGCCGACACCCACCGACAGCGACGCCACCGCGGTGAGCGCCGACACGATCAGCGGGGCGACGGCGCCACCGGCATCCGTCAGCGTGCGCCACGACCCGAGGAACGCCGCGGGTTCGTTCGGCGGGGCGATGTCGGCCCCGAGGGTGAGCAGGATGCCGCTGGACAGACCGTTGCCGACACCGAGCACCGCGGCGAACATGGCGTACCACATGGCCGCGGAACCCAGATCGTGCGTGAACGACAGGGCGAAGAACCCCGCCCCCATCAGGATCATCGCGGGCAGGGCCGCCCACAGACGCCCGAAGCGGTCCATGACCTGGCCGCTGGCGTAGAACAGCGCGAAGTCGATCGCACCCGACACCCCCACGACCACCGCGATCGTGCCGGCGTCCAGCCCGAGCGACACGCCCCACAGCGGCAGCACCACCTGCCGCGCCGATCGCACCGCCGACAGCGACGCCGCAGCCAGGCCCAGGCGCGCCAGCACGCCCCGGAACCGCCACATGGTGCGGAACACCCCGGCGCGCTCGACGGTCGGGATCGAGCCCGTCACGGGTTCACCGGTGTCTTCCGCCTCGCGGGAGTCGCCGTCGGCACGGCGCGCCCCCGCGCCCACGGGCACCGCCTTCTCGGGGTCGGGACCGAAGAACACCAGCAGGATCGTGGCGACCTGACACACGGCGAAGAAGACGATGGATGCCGTCTCGTCACCGAAGACGGCCAGGAGGGCCGCCGAGATGAACGGGCCGACGAACATCCCCAGGCGGAACGTTCCGCCCAGCAGTGACAGCGCCCGCGCACGGAAGGTCAGCGGGACGCGCGTGGTCATGAAGGAGTGGCGGGCGAGCGCGAACGACGCGGCGCAGAAGCCGATGAGGAACACCGCGGCGGCGAAGAACGCCAGCGACTGCGCGAACACGATCCCGGTCAGCCCCGCGAGGACGACGATCCCGGCCACGCCCATCGTGAGGCGCTCGCCGAAGCGGGCGACCGCCCAACCGGCGGGGATGTTGCCGCACAGCTGGCCCACGACGAGGGCGGCGGCGACGAGAGCGGCCACGGCGACGTCGGCGCCGAGGCGGTTCGCGATGACTGGGATGAGGGGGATCACGGCCCCCTCTCCGAGCGCGAAGAGCAGGGTGGGGCCGTAGATCATCGGTGCGAAGCGCACGAGCACGTTCCGGGGAGAGTCGGCTGTCACCGTCTCCACGATAGGCTTGCCGTCTCATGCTCGAACTCGATTTGACCGCCGACATCCAGGCGCTGCGCTCGACCTTCGCCGATATCCAGGCCGTGGTCGACGTCGACGCACTCAAAGCCGACATCGATCGCCTCAGCGAAGAAGCCGGTGCCCCCGACCTCTGGGACGACGTCGAGAACGCTCAGAAGGTGACCAGCCGCCTGAGCCATCGGCAGGCCGAGCTCAAGCGCGTGTCGGAGATCGAGCAGCGCCTCGACGACCTCGAGGTGCTCGTGGAGCTCGCGATCGAGATGGACGACGAGGACTCCGCCGACGAGGCCCGTCGCGAGCTCGCTGCGCTGAAAGACGTGATCGGCCAGCTCGAGGTGCAGACGCTCCTCGACGGCGAGTACGACCCGCGTTCCGCGGTCGTGACGATCCGTTCGGGAGCGGGCGGCGACGACGCCACCGACTTCGCCGAGATGCTGCTGCGCATGTACCTGCGCTGGGCCGAGCGCCACAAGTACCCCGTGAAGGTCATGGACACCTCCTACGCCGAGGGCGCCGGCATCAAGTCCGCGACCTTCGAGGTCGACGTGCCCTACGCCTACGGCACGCTGTCGGTCGAGGCCGGCACCCACCGGCTCGCGCGCATCAGCCCCTTCGGCGGCGCCGACAAGCGCCAGACGAGCTTCGCCGCGGTCGAGGTCATCCCCGTGATGGAGGAGGCCGTCGAGGTCGACGTGCCCGAGGGCGACATCCGCGTCGACGTGTTCCGTTCGTCGGGCCCCGGTGGGCAGTCGGTCAACACGACCGACTCCGCCGTGCGCATCACACACCTGCCGACCGGCCTCGTCGTGTCGATGCAGAACGAGAAGTCGCAGATCCAGAACCGCGCCGCCGCCATGCGCGTGCTGCAGACGCGTCTGCTCCTGCTCAAGCGCGAAGAAGAGGCCGCGAAGAAGAAGGAGCTCGCCGGCACGATCACCGCGAGCTGGGGCGACCAGATGCGCTCCTACTTCCTCTACGGCCAGCAGCTCGTGAAAGACCTGCGCACCGGTTACGAGGTCGGCAACCCCGCCGTCGTCTTCGACGGCGACCTCGACGGTCTCATCGCGGCCGGCATCCGCTGGCGCAAGCGCAAAGACGACGACGACTGATCGTCCCCCGTTCGTCGAGAGTCCTGTGGATGCCGCTGACCCGGCATCCATAGGGCTCTCTCGGTTTGGCGACACGGCGCGTCCTGACGGGCTGCCCCGCACCCGCGCTTAGGCTCGTCGAGCCATGATCCGGTTCGAGAACGTCACCAAGAGGTATCGCGGCACCGCGAAGCCCGCCCTCAACGCCGTCGACTTCGAGGTGCAGCGCGGGGAGTTCGTCTTCCTCGTCGGAGCCTCGGGTTCGGGCAAGTCGTCGTGCCTGCAGCTCATCCTGCGGGCGGAGACCCCGAGCGAGGGGCGCGTCGTCGTGCTCGGCCGCGACCTGCGCACGCTGTCGAACCGCAAGGTCCCCTACTTCCGCCGGCACATCGGGTCGGTCTTCCAGGACTTCCGCCTGCTGCCGAACAAGACCGTTCACCAGAACGTCGCGTTCACGCTGCAGGTCACGGGCGCCTCGCGCGGTTTCATCCAGCAGGCCGTTCCCGAGGTGCTCGCGCTCGTCGGCCTCGACGGCAAAGAGAAGCGTCTGCCGCATGAGTTGTCGGGTGGGGAGCAGCAGCGCGTCGCGATCGCGCGCGCGCTGGTCAACCGCCCGCAGGTGCTCCTCGCCGATGAGCCGACCGGAAACCTCGACCCCGGCACCTCGATCGACATCATGCGCCTGCTCGCGCGCATCAACGCGGGCGGGACGACCGTCGTCATGGCCACGCACGAGGCCGGCTTCGTCGACCAGATGCAGCGCCGCGTGATCGAACTGCGCGGGGGAGAGATGGTGCGCGACGAGCGTCACGGCGGCTACGGCGACACCGCCAGCCTGCCCCGGCTCGCGCCCGAGGTCGAGAAGGGCGCCGCCGCGGTGGCCGCCCTCACCGCGGTGCTGGAGGTGCAGCGCGAGGTGACGAGCGTGACCGGTCCGGTGGAGCCGCTGCCGTCGGCCGTCACGCGGCCCGCCCCCGCCCCCGCTCAGGATGCCGCGGCTTCCGCCCCCGCAGCGACCGCGCCCGCGGCTGAACCTGCGCGAGAGCCCGGCACCAACACACGCTCCATCCCGGTCACGACTCCCGACGTCGAGGCCCTCGGGGTCGCCGACCGCCTGGGTCTCGGCGCGAAGACAGACCGCAACGACGAAGTGGGACCCACGTCATGAGGTTCGGGCTCATCCTCTCGGAGGCCTTCACCGGTCTTCGCCGCAATGCGTCGATGGTGATCTCGGTCATCCTCGTGACCTTCGTGTCGCTCACCTTCGTCGGCGCCGCGATGCTCATGCAGATGCAGATCGGCAAGATGCAGTCGTACTGGGCCGATCGGGCTCAGGTCGCGGTCTCCATGTGCGCCACGGTGTCGGACGTCGACACGTGCACCACCGGTCAGGCGGCGACGCAGGAGCAGATCGACGCGGTGACGGCGAAGCTCGACGGCGATGCCCTGGCCCCCCTGATCCGCGACTACACCTATGCCACCAGCGAGCAGGTGTTCGAGAACGCCAAGGGCCTGCTGCCCGACGACATCATCGGCGTCGTCACGGCGGACCAGTTCAACGCGACCTTCAGCATCAACCTCGTCGACCAGAACCAGTCGGACGTCATCATCGAGGCCTTCAGCGGCCAGGCGGGCGTCGAAGAGGTCACGAATCAGATGCAGTACCTCGAGCCGCTGTTCCAGGCGTTGACGGTGGCGACCTACGTCGCGGTCGGCATCGCGGGGCTCATGCTGATCGCCGCCGTCCTGCTGATCGCGACCACGATCCGCCTCTCGGCCTTCGCCCGACGTCGCGAGCTCGGCATCATGCGCCTCGTGGGGGCGTCGAACCGCTTCATCCAGACGCCGTTCATCGTCGAGGGCGTGCTCGCGGCGTTGATCGGGTCGGCTCTGGCGAGCGTGGCGGTTTGGGCGATCGTGGGCGTGGGCGTCAACCAGTACCTGCGCGACCGCATCGGGTTCATCACCTCGTGGGTGGGGGTCGGCGACGTCGCTTTCGTCATCCCCGTCATCGTCGTGATCGGCGTGATCCTCGCCGCGCTCAGCGCGAGCTTCGCGATCCGTCGCTGGCTGCGCGCCTGAGCGCGGTGCCGCAGCGGCGGTGATCCGGTAAGCTGAGGGGCTCCGTGTGCCCATGATCATGAGGAGGTGGCACCATGCCTCGTGAGCAGGGTGAGAAGCTCATCGCGTCGAACAAGAAGGCGCGCCACGACTACGCCATCGAGAAGACGTACGAAGCCGGTCTCGTGCTGACCGGCACCGAAGTGAAGTCACTGCGCCAGGGGCGCGCGAACCTCACCGACGGCTACGCGTACATCGACGGCGGTCAGGCGTTCCTCGACGCCGTGCACATCCCCGAGTACTCGCAGGGGCATTGGACGAACCACTCCGCCAAGCGCACGCGCAAGCTGCTGCTGCACAAGGAGGAGATCATCAAGCTCTCGCACGCGGTCTCCGCCGGGGGGTACACCCTTGTGCCGCTGCGGCTGTACTTCCTCGACGGACGCGCGAAGGTCGAGATCGCGGTCGCGAAGGGCAAGCGCGAGTTCGAGAAGCGTCAGACGATCCGCGAGCGCGAAGACAAGCGCGAGGCCGAGCGCGCCATGCGCACGAAGAACCGCCTCGGCGAGTGAGACGGACCCGCTGAGGCGGGCGGGGCTTCTCGCAGCCGGCGTGATCACTCCGCGCGGAAGCGTCCCTCCACGACCGAGGTCACGACGATCTCGGGTGGTTGAAGACTGAACGACGATCCTCCCGCGGACGCCGCCATCAGGCGCGCACCCATCGGGGCGGGTGCCTCGGGGCGGGTCGCGAGCAGCCCGGCATCCGCGATCTCGACGGCGGCGACGGATGCCAGGCCCAGCGCATCGGCGTAGGCGGTGGCGCGCTCGACGGCCACGTGCACGGCTTCGGCGGCGACCTCGCGCTCGGTGCGCGCGCGGGTCTTGGGGGAGAGACGCCAGTCGACGGAGGTGACCTGCACGTCGTCGGACTCGGTGACGTCGCCGAGCCACCACGACAGGGCGCCGGCGTCGATGAACGTGGCCGAGAGCTCGACGGTGGCGTGGTGGACGAGGGGGAGTTGTGCTCCCTCGGCGTTCCACGGCCGGTCGGACCAGACCGAGACGCGGGCGCTCGACCACTCCGACACCTCGCCCGAACGCAGGTGCGCGACGAGGCCGTCCTGCACGCTCGAGGCCCGCTCCTGCGCCTGCTCGACGACGGGGCCGCGAGAGGGGCCGTCGACCGAGACGGTGACCCGCACGGCGGCCTCCTCGGCGCGCACGCGGGCGCTGCTCTCGCCTCGGACGGTGATGACGACGTCGCTCATGCGGTGAGCCTACGCGAGGGTGGACCTCGTCGCCGGGGTCGCCGGGACCGTCGGGCGCCGGGTCCGCGGCCGGCTCGGACGGTGCGGAGGAATTTCTGAGTCCGCGATGCGTTGTAGACTGTGATGCTCGGGTGCTTCGGCTCCCGGCTTGGCAACTCAACAGCGTGACAACGGCCGCTCCTTGACGGAGTTCCCGGGGCTGATCGGTTTCGACAGCGTCTGCGAACCCGCGAGAAAGCGGGCCGAGGATGTGGGGTTATCTCGTAAACGCTCCCTGCAAAACAATAAGTGCCAATGCTAAGCGCACTGACTTCGCCCTCGCTGCGTAAGCGAGCCCGATAGTCCGTCAGACCGTGTGTGACCCCGCCACGGATTCTGGCGTCATTTAGGGGTCTTGCTGTGTGACGGCGTCTGGACGTCACGCGGGACTTTTCCCAGGCTGGGCTCGTCGACTTAGGTGTCTGTGACAAAGGTCGGAGCCGAGCAGAACGTCTGCACAGACTGCGCCCGGAGAAAACGCGGAGACCCAGCGTTGGACGGGGGTTCGATTCCCCCCAGCTCCACGAGCCGTTGTCACGGTGAGTTCGTCACGAAAGCCCTCGCTTCCGCCCGTTTCGGCGGGGGCGAGGGCTTTTTCGCGTGTCAGCGGGTCGCACCTACCGCGTGGCGGGGTGCGCACAGCCGCATGGCGGCCTCGGTGGGGATGCCGTTGCTCGACCGCCACCGTGTGAGCGGACTGCGTCGTCGCTGTGCGACCGGACTGTGCCCCGCTGCCCCCCAGCCGGCCGGTGTGTACGCCGCCGCCCCTCAGGCGGCGCTGCGCGTGTGGATGTCGGTCTCGCCCGAGGTGTCGTTGAGCTCGAGGTAGACGCGCCCCTCGGTGCGCGTGAGCGTGGCGGTGTTGCGTCTTTCGATCGCCTCCGCGAGGCGCTCGACGAAACCGGGGTCGAAGCTGTGCAGCAGCACGTCTTCTGCGCGGTGGATGCGCTTGCCCGACCACGCGGCGGCGACCTTCTCGGGATCGCGGTGGGTGTAGACGGCGACGCGTTCGGCCTTCATGCTGCCGGTGTGCAGGCGGGCGGCATCCGGAGCTCCCACTTCCACCCAGGCGACGAGCGCGCCGGTGAGATCGCGCACCATGACGGCGGGCTCGTCGGTCGCGGCGACGCCCTCGCTGAACGCGATGCCGTCTTCGAACTCGAGGCAGTACGCGAGGACGCGGGTCAGCATGTAGGGCGCGGTCTCGGACGGATGCCGCGCGACCCGCAGCTGCAGCTCGTCGTAGACGCCGCGATCGACGTCGGAGAGCTGCACGGTGAACGTGTGAATGGTCGCGCCGATAGCCATGAGGATCGAGCCTACGTGAGAGCCCGCTCCGCTCGTGCCGCCGGGACTCCGGGATCGGAGGGAAGGCGTTGCCCCGATGCCCCGGGCCGCCTAGCGTCGAGGGATGCCAGACCCCCGCGCCCTCCGCATCGACGTCGGTCCGTTCCACCTCGCCCCGACGCCCGACGCCCCGACATGGACCGCTGCGCAGAAGCGGCGCGGGAGTGATGCGGTATCCGGCCTCGACGACGGCGAGTCGGACGCGGGGCGCATCACCGCCGGGTGGACCGATTGGGTCGCGTTCGCCCACCGGGTGCTGCAGGTCGATGCCCTCTCGCGCGACGCGGAGGCGCGCGGCGACGCGTGGGACGAGGGGTTCTCGGCGGCGCGCGACGCGGAGGCGCGGAACCCCTATCGGTGACGGTGGACATACGCGGTGACGATCGCGTCGTCGCGGATGCGCGGAACGTTCAGCGGCGACGGGCGGATCCGGGGCGGTGGCCGACTACGCCGTCGCGGATGACGGAGGTTCTGCCGGTCACGGGCGGTAACCGATCGTGCCCTCGGAGACCTGCCCCGTCGCTCGGTTACCGCGGCCCCTGAACCAGGATCAGGCTCTGCCGGGTGTCCGCGAGCTTCACGAAGCCGTCGCCGAAGAAGTAGGTCAGGCCGTAGCCGTCGGCGCCGCGTCCGTTGAGCCAGTCGGGGTTCTCGGTGACGTAGGTGCCGTCGGCATCCGTCTCGACCTTCCATCCCGCCGCGACCAGGTCTTTCTGCGCGGTCTTCGCGGTGTCGTCGTCGATGGGCGCCCAGCCGAAGATCTGCACGCGGTCGGAGGCGATCTTCGTGTCGCCCCACTTGCACTGGATGCCGTCGTCGAGCGCCGTGGCGCCGATGCGGAACTGATCCTCCTGCGACGTCCAGCCGAGGCTGCGGAAGTCGTCGGCGGTGGCCTGGGGGATGATGTTCTCGCACGTGGGGTCGGCGGGCGGGGTCGCCGAACCGGACGGTGACGCCGACGGAGCGGGTGTCTCCACGCCCGAGACGGGCGCGGCCGAGGAGGGCGCGTCGGCGGCGGGGGTGGGCTCGGGCGCCGGGGAGGAGCATCCGGCGAGCACGAGCGCGGCCAGGGCGCCGCTGGTGGCGATCGCGAAGACGCGGGCGCGGGCGGAGCGCGGGCGTGCGAGGGCGGAGGGGCGGATCATCGGGACCCCTCGTCCTCGTGCAGCAGCGACAGGAAGGCGTCGTGCAGCACGCCGTTCGTCGCGAGCGATGACTCCGCGTCGAGACGGTCGGTTCCGTCGTAGGCGGTGAACGTGCCGCCGGCCTCGCGGACGATGGGGGCGATCGCGGCGATGTCGTACTCCTTCACGCCGAACTCGGCCACGAGTTCGAGTCGCCCTTCGGCGAGCCACATGTAGGGCAACGCGTCGCCGTAGGCGCGGTCGCGCCAGACGGCGCGCGCGAGGCGTTCGAGGGTGGGGAGGAGGTCGACGTCGTCCCACTGCTCGATGCTCTGGAAGCTGATGCTCGACGCCGCGATGTCGTCGACGCCGGACACGTGGATGCGACGCGTGTCGCCCGTCGCGGTGGTCGTCCAGGCACCATGGCCGGTCGCGGCCCACCAGCGGCGACCGATCGCGGGCTGACTGACGACCCCCACGGTGGGGACGCCGTCGACGGTGAGGGCGATGAGCGTGGCCCACACGGGGATACCGCGCATGTAGTTGTGAGTGCCGTCGATCGGGTCGATCACCCAGCGTCGCGACGTGTCACCGGAGCTGCCGTACTCCTCGCCCAGGATCGCGTCGGCGGGGCGCTCGGCATCCAGGATCTGCCGGATCGCGCGCTCGGTGGCGAGGTCGGCCTCGGTGACGTGCGTGCGGTCGGGCTTGGTGTCGATGCGCAGGTCGGCGGCGTCGAACCGCTGCATGGCCACCGCGTCGGCGGCGTCGGCCAGGCGGAGGGCGAGTGCGAGATCGTCGGTCGGGTCCGCGGGGGTCGCGGCGGGCTCTTCGATGCGGGACACGGCTCCAGGATAACCGGCGCTCCTGGCTCGATTTGGTGTGCTCGCGTCACGGCTGGTAATGTCATTCCTCGGCGCGGAGAGCGAATCTCCGGCCGAACGGAACGCACCTCTAGCTCAATCGGCAGAGCAACTGACTCTTAATCAGTGGGTTCTGGGTTCGAGTCCCAGGGGGTGCACCATGAGGAAGTCCCGGTCAGGTCGTAAAACCTGACCGGGACTTCTCTGCTCGGAGCAAGCCTGCCAATCTGGGGTCAATTCGAGAGTCGCCTCCTACGGAGCCGAAGCGGGGACGCCGTCGCTGTCGCTTTTCGGGCGACCCGTCACACAACGGACGGGGGCTCCTTGGCGAAGAAGCTGTGCAGCATCCGTTCGGTGAAGGCGTTCATCTTCTTCCAGTTCGCGCGGCGTGGAAGCCGCTGACGCGCCCAGTTTGGGAACGTTTGCTCGCTATAGCGTTCGATGCCAGCAGCGACGGTACGGAAGCCCACCGCGATCTCTAGGGCGTCATCCGGTGTGCAGTAGTAGAGCGTGTCCACGTCGCCGCCGTTCGGACGGGGTGAAGGGCGCTGACTCCGCACGCCGATGTGCCGGCGAACGGAGGGCACATACTCCCAGCGGCTGTGGACGAAATAGTTTCGTTCGTCCCGGAGGGCGTCGATGGCGTTGATGATCGTTCCGAGCTGCTCGACCTGCTCGTCTGTCAGAGCGAGGTTGTACTGGGCGACGCGGGCGCACATCTGACAGATACGCGAGAGGTCTTCACCGGCACAGATGACGGCACCGTAGGGCGAATCGATCAACATCGAGAACAGCTCGCGCATCAGGTCTTCGACGCGTGCTGACTCTGCGGCAACCTCGCCGATGGCGGCGAGCATGGCGCGGGTGGGCCGGGATGACTTGGACACCCGCCAAGAGTGGCAGAAGCGGCGAGAAAGACACGCGAACGACCCAGGGCCCTGAGGCCGCTCTGAGTGCGTTGGGCCCGCTGGCGCGCATCCTGAGGTGAAGCCGTCGCGAGGCAACCGCGTGCCTGCTTCCCGCATCGCAAACTTCAGCGTTCTCTGAATTCACGATTCGGTGTACTATCGCTAGATGTCAACTGCGACGCTCTCGGCTTCGGTCACGCACACCGCGGCTCTCGCACGTCTCGGCCATGCACTATCCGATCCAACACGGGCCGGTGTGCTGCTCGCGCTGCGGGAGGCACCCGCGTACCCCTCAGATCTCGCTGAAGCCCTCGAGGTTTCGCGGCAAGTCATGTCGAACCAGCTTGCGTGCCTTCGTGGGTGCGGACTTGTAGAGGCCGTGCCCGACGGGCGGCGCACCTGGTATCGGCTTGCCGACTCCCACCTCGCGCCCGCCCTCGACGAGTTGCTGCGCGTCGTCCTCTACGTCGAACCGGGCTGCTGCGCCGGAGAAACCTGCACCTGCGCATGACCGCCACCGCCCCTCAGCCCACAGGTGAGCGCCGCCCCGTCCTCCAGAAACGCATCAAATGGATCGTCACCGCGACCATCGCTTACAACCTTGTCGAGGCTGTCGTCGCGATCACTGCGGGCACAGTCGCCTCCTCCGCCGCTCTGATCGGGTTCGGCTTGGACTCGACCATCGAGGTACTTTCGGCGGCGGCTGTCGCCTGGCAGTTCACCCGTCGCGACCCTGAGCGGTGGGAGAAGGGCACGCTGCGGGTCATCGCCGTAGCGTTCTTCGCGCTCGCCGCATACGTCACCGCAACGTCAGTGCTGGCCCTCGTGGGCCAGGTCGACGTGCAGCACTCGACAGTGGGCATTGTCTTGACTGCGCTCAGTGTCGTCATCATGCCGTTCCTCTCGCTGGCGGAGCGCCGCGCGGGTCGCGAGTTGGGCTCAGCGACTGCGGTAGCCGACTCCAAGCAGACCCTCATCTGCACCTACCTGTCGGCCGCGGTGCTGATCGGCCTCGTCGTGAACAGCCTGTTCGGGTGGTGGTGGGCCGACCCGATAGCCGGACTCGTCATCGCCGCGTTCGCAATCCGAGAGGGTATCGAGGCGTGGCGCGGCGATGCCTGCGCCACCTCCGTGGGGATGCTTCTGGAAGACGAGCATGACGATCACGATCACGATCACCACGGTCACCGGCTCTGATCCATGAGGACGGTCACCAAGCCCCTGCTCATCACAGCTATCGTTCTGATCGTCGTCGTCGTCGTCGGTCTGGTCGCGTTTCTCGTCACCCGGGCGCAGGCACCCGACCCCGCCAGCGCCTCGGTATCGCGTGCTGACTCCCACGTGCTCGACGACGCAGGTGGCGACGCGGTGACCGTCGTCGAGTTCCTGGACTTCGAGTGCGAAGCATGCGGGGCGTACTACCCGGTCGTGGAGGAACTTCGGGAGAAGTACGCCGGACAGATCACCTACGTCATCCGCTACTTCCCACTCCCGGGACACGTCAACTCAACCCACTCCGCCGTAGCCGCCGAAGCCGCCGCACGACAGGGTCGCTTCGAGGACATGTACCACCGCCTCTTCGAGACTCAAGCTGAGTGGGGTGAGTCGCAAGAATCCAAGGCGGAACTGTTCCGTACCTACGCGGTCGACCTCGGACTCGACATGGCCGCGTACGACGCCGCCGTCGCTGATCCCGCAACGGCACGTCGCGTGCGTACTGACTTCGATGAGGGCCGTGCGCTGGGCGTCGGCAGTACGCCGACCTTCTTTGTGAACGGGCGGCCACTGACTATTGAACGATGGAACGACCTCGAACTGGCAATCCAGGCCGCACTCTGACGGGTCGTCTTGGGGGAGCGGTCATAGCGCTGAGCGCGAGAGAGCTATGGTCGGCTCATGTCGGAAACCGTGTGGGTCGCTCTGCTCACCGGAGCGTTCACCTTGGCCTCTGGGGTCGTCGGTGTTGTCCTGACCCATCGCTACAGCCGTAGTCAGGCTGAGGCCGCTCGCCGCGAGGACCGCCGTCGAGACGCCCGCGCCCTGCTGGCGCAATTCGTCGAGGCGGGCACGCAGTGGGCCAACGCTAATTGGAACATGGTCCCGTTCTTCCAAAAGAACGCGAAGGATCAAACGTTCTGGCTGGAGTGGCCGGACACAGACAGCGGGAAAGCAATCCGCGAGTATTCGCTCGCGATCACTCGCTCTGGCGGTGAGCTACGCCTGATCGTGGGCGACGAGGCACTGCTCGCTCGGATCACGGAGGCGACGGCCAAGATGTCCGAGAGCGAGCCCATGCTCGCCCTCATCGACGACGGCAGACGGCTACAGGCGGGCAAGACGCCAGGCGACGCGCTCAGCGACGCCTGGACCCACTACCGGGAGGTGCGCGAGGCGTTCCGCGCCGTCGAGGGTCGTGCAGCTGACCTGCTGCGCGGTGCTCTGTAGTCCTGCTACTGCACCCGAGGTCCCGAAGGCGCAGAGCAGGCCCTCCGCGGCGTGCTGGGCGAGGCTCGCAGATGACCGGGGGCGGGCCGCACGTCGGTGACGCTCCTCGAGGGATTCGCCGTGCACGCGCTCGCGGAGGGTGCGGGCGGAGACGGCGAAGGGGGCGGGGGTGAGGCGGCGGGCACGGTCTGCCGCGCCCTCGTCGAAGGCCCGCCACGCGAGGGCGTCGTCATCGGGAAGAGAGGCGGCGAGTCGAGCGGTCTCGGACGCCTGCCGCTCGGAGGTGTCGCCTACCAGGAACGTCGCCCACGTGGACGATAACGCTGCTGAAGCGTCCGCGCCTGGTCCGCGCGGATCCGCACGGTCTGCTCGGAAATGCGCAGACGCACGGCGATCTCGGCGAGAGCCGCTCGCTCCGCCATGTCGAGCCGATCGCGCCCAATCGTCGCCACACGCCGACGACGCGCGTCTTCTGCGTCGAGATCAAGCGTCGGATCGGGACCGACCCACGGCTCGGGTTGCGCCCTGGCCTCGTCGAGGATGAGCGCGATCAGCCGGGCTCGGTGTTCACGCGGCGCTCGACACGCGTCATCGTGACGGCCCCGGCGCCGGCGAACGGGCCCGGGCGATCGCTCGTCGGCACCGGCCTTCCTCGCGCTCCCATCCGGCGGCGGCGAACAAGACGGGATGATCGCCCCGTCCGCACCGGCACCCCTCGCGCTCGCGCGCGGCGACCGCGAGGATGACGTGATGACCCCCTCCGGTACCGACGGAGCCGTGAACGGCGAGCCGTACGCAGAAGATGGCGATGCTCTCGAGTCGGCGGTCGAGCGGACACCGCGCGCCCCTGTGAGGGCGAGGAACACCCCTTCCGCGGGAACAGGCGTCGACCTCGCGCACGGCGCGGCCTCCGCGCCGGACCGAGATGATGCCGCGCCCCGCACCGACCGCACGCACCGCGTCGTCGTGCAAGAAGGGACTCTGCGCGTCGGTGAATGGCATCCGGATGCCGAGGGCGCGCCGTGGCTGCTCGTGCACGGTGTCACGGCCTCGCACCTCGCGTGGGCGTGGGTCGCGCGGGAGACCGATGCGCGGCTGATCGCCCCGGATCTGCGCGGCCGCGGCCGCAGCACGGCGTCGAGCCGACGGACCGGTCTGGCGCAGCACTCGGACGATCTGGCAGCCGTCCTCGACGCGAGGGGTGTCGATCGCGCGGTCGTCGTCGGGCACTCGATGGGCGCGTTCGTCTCGGCGGTGTTCGCTGATCGGCATCCGGACCGCGTCGAGAGGGTCGTGCTGGTCGACGGGGGACTGCCGCTCGACCTGCCCGTCGGGATGGATCCGCGCGAGGCCGTGCGGTACGTGCTCGGTCCGACCGCCGCGCGGCTGGACATGCGCTTCGAGAGCGTCGCCGCGTACCGCGACTTCTGGCGCGCGCACCCGGCGTTCGTCGGCCGGGAGGACGCCCTCCTGGACGACTACTTCGCCTACGACCTCGCGGGGGTCGAGCCCGCGCTGCGGCCCGCGACGACGTTCGCCACCCTGGAGGCCGATTCGATCGACCAGAACACCGGCGACGCGATCGCCGGAGCTCTCGAGCGGATGCCGCGGCCCACCCGGTTGCTGGCGGCCGAACGGGGGGTGCGGGGCGAGGACCCGCCTCTGTATCCGGACCTTCCGTCGATCAAGACGTCGCATCCGCGACTCCGCTCGGCGACCCGGGTCGAGTCCGTCGACCACTACTCGATCGTCATGTCCCCCGAGGGGGCGCGCGCGGTCGTGGAAGAGGTGCGGCGCGACGGAGGGCAGTAGCTCGACACGCGAAAGGCCGCCCCCACCGAAACGGGGAGCGGCGCGGACGCGTAGCCCGTCGACGCGGACGCACGAAAGGCCGCCCCCACCGAAGCGGGAGCGGCCCTCGCGTCGAGCAGCCTTACGCCGCGTCGCCCACCAGCACCGCGGCGCCCTCGTCCGCGGCATCCGGGTGGCTGTGGTCGACGTGCGCGAGCAGCCGACGACCGAACAGGATGCAGGCGGCCGAGATCGCCACCGACACCGCGGCCATGACGTACGGCACACCGGCGCCGTACGCGTGCCACAGCAGCGCGGCCAGCGGCGGGGCGACCGCGCCGCCGAGGAAGCGCACCGCCGAGTAGGCCGACGACGCGACCGAGCGCGGCAGGTCGGTGGCCTCCATGACGGCTTCGGTGAGCGCCGTGTTCACCACGCCCAGCACGACACCGCCGACGATGATGCAGACCACCAGAGCCGCTGCCGACGACACGATGAACGCCGCGACGAGCAGATCGACCGCCAGCAGCGGGAGCGCGATCAGCAGCACGGTCGTCAGCCGCAGGCGACGCAGCAGGAGCGGGGCGACCCAGACGCTGGTGATGGCCAGACCCACACCCCAGCCGAAGAACGTCAGTCCGATGCCCATCGCTCCGAAACCGAGGGGGAACGGCGAGAACGCCAGCAGGGTGAAGAAGCCGATGTTGTAGAACAGGGCGGTCGCCGCCAGGATCGCGAGCGCCGGGCGACCCAGTGCCCGGAAGGGCGCGCTGAAGGGCAGGGGGGTGCGCGCCGGAGCGGGTCCGCGCAACAGCACGAGCACCGCGACGAACGCGATCGCCATCAGCACCACGACGCCGAAGAACGGGCCGCGCCAGCTGACCTCGCCCAGGATGCCGCCGAGCAGCGGCCCCACGGCGATGCCGAGGCCCAGGGCTGCCTCGTACAGGATGATGGCCGCCGAGCTTCCGCCCGAGGCCGCACCGACGATGGTGGCGAGCGCGGTGGAGATGAAGAGGGCGTTGCCCAGACCCCACCCGGCACGGAAGCCGATCACGGCGTCGACGCTGCCGCTGATCGCGCACAGGAACGAGAAGACGACGATCAGCCCGAGCCCCACCAGCAGGGTGGCCTTGGCGCCGATGCGGCTCGAGATCCAGCTCGTGACGAGCATCGCGAGTCCCGTCACCACGAGGTAGCTGGTGAACAGCAGCTCGGTCTCCACGGGTGTCGCCTTCAGCGAGTCGGCGATCGCGGGCAGGATCGGATCGACGAGGCCGATCCCCATGAACGCCACCACGCACGCGAACGCGACGGCCCACACCTGGGCGGGTTGTTTCCAGACACTGGGTGCTGATGCGGTACCGGTGCTCACCGGACGGCCTCCTTCTGCTTCTTCGGGGAAATCTGTGCGGATGCGGCGGGTGCCATGCCCACGCGCGACGACAGCGCGCCCGCGGCGACGCTCACCGCGTCCCACTCGTCGTCCGACAGGTCGGCGACGTGCGGGGCGAGGGCGGCGCGGAACTGCTCGTACCAGCGCTCGAGGGCGTCGAGGCCCTTCGCGGTCGCGGTGACGACGCTGACCCGCGAGTCGCCGGGATGCGCGGCGCGCTCGACGAGGCCCGCGGCATCCATCTGGTGCACGAGCCGCGTCATGCCGGGCTGGCTGATGCGGCTGAGGGTGGCGAGATCGCCCAGCCGCTGCGGACCGTGGTCGCGCAGGAGCGTCAGGGTGCGCCACTGCGCGGCGGGGGCGTCGTTCTGCGTGTCGATGGCCGCGATGCGCGTGAGGGCGTGCACCGCGAGCAGGAGTCTCTGCAGGTCGTCGTCGCGGGTCATGGCTATAAGTATACCCCTGTTATATATCTAGGGTATCTATCTGGGTCGATCGCCCGCGCGTACCCTTCCGACGCTCGTCACCGCACCGCGACCCGCGTCGGCACGCGTACGCGATGCGGATGCGCTCGCCGCGGCGACGGGCGACCGGCTATCGCGCCGCGATCCGCGTAGACAGCCGGCGTGCGCGATGTGGATGCGCTCGCCGCGGCGACGGCGGCCGGCTACCGCGCCGCGATCCGGGTCGACAGCTGGTGCGCGTGTGCGAGGAGGATGCGCCCGAGCTCGGCGAGGCGCTCGCCGCCGAACCGGAACTCGACCCCCGTCAGGCTCAGCGCCCACTGCGGGTCGCCGGCGCGCGTGAACACTGCGGCCCCGAGCCCCCAGCTCCCTTCGACGATCAGCCCCGGGTTCACCGCGTACCCGCGGGCCTGCGTGTCGGCGATGCGGGTCCGCAGGCGCGCGGGGGAGTGCGACGATCCCCACTTCTCGACGAGCTCCGGATGCCGCTCGAGGTACGCGTCCACGTCCTGGGGTGGAAGGAACGCGAGGATTGCGAGCCCCGCCGAGGCGACGCCGAGCGGGAAGCGCACGCCCTCCGACAGCACGAACGAGCGGATCGGGAAGCTGCCGTCCTCCCGCACCAGGCACACGGTCTCGTCGCCGCGGCGTACCGAGAGGAACGCGCTCTCCTCCGTCCGCACCGCCAGGGATCGCACGATGTCGCGCGCCGTCGCGGTGATGTCGAACCGGGATGCCGCGACGCTGCCCATCAGGTACAGCTCCGGCCCCGGGAGCCAGTGTCCCGACGCCTCGTCGCGGTCGACGAGGCCCTCGACGCGGAGGGCGCTGAGCAGGCGATGCACGGTCGGGCGGGTCAGGTCCGCTTCGCGTGCGAGGTCGCCGACCGTCGCGCCGTCGACACCGGCGGCCGTGACCAGCCGCAACAGGTGCGCGGCGCGCGCGATGACCTGCGCCCCGGCGACGGGCCCCTTCGATCCCCCGGTGGCCCGGGGTGGACGGGGGGCGTCGGGAAGAACGGGGATGTCCACGATGTGGACACTAGGCCCGTCGGCATCCACATGACAAGCACCCGGTCGCGAAGCCGCGGGACCGAGGTGCACCGTGGGAGGACGCCGTTACGAAGGAGTCCGCGTGATCGACAAGACCTGGCCCTCACCCGCCGAGGCCGTCGCCGACATCCCCGACGGAGCCTCGCTCGCCGTCGGCGGGTTCGGCCTGTCCGGCAACCCCATCGCCCTCATCGAGGCCCTGCTCGCGCAGGGCACGCGCGATCTCTCGGTCGTCTCGAACAACTGCGGCGTCGACGACTGGGGGCTCGGCATCCTGCTCGGGGTCGGTCGGATCCGCAAGATGACCTCGTCGTACGTCGGCGAGAACAAGGAGTTCGAGCGGCAGTTCCTCTCCGGAGAGCTGGAACTCGAGCTCACCCCGCAAGGGACGCTGGCCGAGAAGCTGCGTGCCGGCGGGTCGGGGATCGCCGCGTTCTACACCCAGACCGGGGTGGGGACCCAGGTCGCCGAGGGCGGACTGCCCCAGCGCTACGACGGGGCGGGCGGGGTCGCCCTCGCCTCCCCGGCGAAGGACGTGCGCACCTTCGACGTCGACGGGCAGCCGCGCGAGTTCGTCCTCGAAGAGGCGATCACCACCGACTTCTCGCTCATACACGCGTGGAAGGGCGACCGCCACGGCAACCTCGTCTTCCGCAAGGCCGCGCGCAGCTTCAATCCGCTCGCCGCGATGGCCGGCCGCACCTGCATCGTGCAGGTCGAGCACCTCGTCGAGCCGGGGGAGATCGACCCGGATGCCGTGCACCTCCCGGGCGTGTACGTGCACCGCATCGTCGAGGTCGGCCCCGACATCCCCAAGCGCATCGAGAGGCGCACTGTCCGTGAGCGTCCGGGGGAGCCGGTCGCATCGACGGGCTCAGCGACCACGATCCCGATTACGACCTCGACCACGAAGGAGAGCTGACATGGCCCGCTCCCGCACCGAGATGGCGGCCCGCGCCGCCCGCGAGCTCGCCGACGGCGCCTACGTCAACCTCGGCATCGGCCTTCCCACGCTCGTGCCCAACCACGTGCCCGACGGGGTGACCGTCGTGCTGCAGTCCGAGAACGGCATCCTGGGCGTGGGTCCGTATCCGACCGAAGACGCGGTGGATGCCGATCTCATCAACGCCGGCAAAGAGACGGTGACCACCCTCCCCGGCTCCGCCTTCTTCGACTCGGCGCTGAGCTTCGGCATGATCCGCGGGGGCAAGATCGACGCCGCGATCCTCGGGGCGATGCAGGTGTCGGCATCCGGTGATCTGGCGAACTGGATGATCCCCGGAAAGATGGTGAAGGGTCCCGGCGGAGCGATGGACCTCGTCCACGGAGCCGCCCGCGTGATCGTGCTGATGGAGCACGTCGCGAAAGACGGCACCCCCAAGATCGTCGACCACTGCTCGCTGCCGCTCACGGGTCGCGGCGTCGTCGATCGCATCATCACCGACCTCGCCGTCATCGACGTGACGGAGGATGGACTGGTGCTCGTCGAGCTCGCCCCCGGGGTGAGCGTCGACGAGGTGCGGGATGCCACCGAGCCCCCGCTGACCGTGGAACTCACCGAGAAGCTCACCGAGGAGCAGAACGCATGACCACCGAGAACGACGTCGTCATCGTCGCCGCCGCCCGCACCCCGCAGGGGCGCCTGAAGGGACAGCTCGCGCCGCTCACCGCCGTCCAGCTCGGCGCCGCCGCCATCCGCGGGGCGCTCCAGCGCGGTGGCATCCCCGCCGAGGCCGTCGACGCGGTGCTCGTCGGACAGGTTCTGCAGGCCGGGGCGGGGCAGAACGCCGCGCGCCAGGCCGCGATCGCCGCGGGCATCGGGTGGGACGTGCACAGCGCCACGATCAACAAGGTGTGCCTCTCGGGGCTGACCGCGGTCATCGACGCCGCGCGCATGCTGCGTCTCGGCGACGCGACCGTCGTCGTCG
Organism: Microbacterium phycohabitans; assembly: GCF_032464935.1. Lineage (NCBI taxonomy): Bacteria > Bacillati > Actinomycetota > Actinomycetes > Micrococcales > Microbacteriaceae > Microbacterium > Microbacterium phycohabitans. The sequence goes on along the minus strand of NZ_JAWDIT010000003.1, from coordinate 515,840 downwards.
CGGCCGGCATGGAGTCCATGACGCGCGCGCCCCACCTGCTGATGAACTCGCGCGACGGATACGCGTACGGCTCCGTCGAAGTCCTCGACCACATGGCGTTCGACGGTCTCACCGACGCCTACGACCGCGAGAGCATGGGCGCCTCCACCGAACGCGCGAACGCCCGGTACGAGGTCACGCGCGAGGCGCAAGACGCCGTCTCGGCACGCTCGCACCAGCGCGCCGCCGCGGCGCAGGCGGCCGGGGTGTTCGAGGCCGAGATCGTGCCGGTCGAGATCCCGCAGCGCAAGGGCGATCCCGTGACCGTCTCGGCCGATGAGGGCATCCGCGCCGACACCACGGTCGAGACCCTCGCGAAGCTGCGTCCGGCGTTCGCCGAGGGCGGCTCGATCACCGCCGGCAACGCCTCGCAGATCTCCGACGGGGCCTCCGCTGTCGTCGTCACCACGCGCGCCGTCGCCGCCGAACACGGCTGGGACGTGCTGGCGGTCGTGGGGGCGAGCGGTCAGGTCGCCGGACCGGACAACTCCCTCCACGTCCAACCGGCGCGGGCGATCGAGAAGGCGCTGCAGAAGCAGGGGCTCTCGGCCTCCGACCTCGATCTCGTCGAGATCAACGAGGCGTTCGGAGCGGTCGTGGCCCGATCCCAGGCCGAACTCGGGCTCTCCGACGAGATCGTCAACCCGCACGGCGGGGGCATCGCGATCGGTCACCCGATCGGCGCCTCGGGCAATCGCCTGGTCGTGCACGCCGTCCACGAGCTCGTGCGTCGCGGCGGCGGCACGGCGGCCGTCGCGCTGTGCGGTGGCGGCGGTCAGGGCGACGCGCTCATCCTCACCCGCTGATGCACAGACGGATGCCGCGGCCCCGAGGCCGCGGCATCCGTGATCCGTCGAGGGGAGCGCTCAGCGCGTGAGGCGCTTCTTGAGCAGCTTGGCCTGCTTCCTCTGAACGGGGGAGTCGCCCGCGATGACGCGACCGCGACGTGCGCGGCGCGTGTCGACGACGGCGCCGATCGCCAGGGCGAGCGTGATGCCCCAGCTCAGCCACGCCAGCGCGGTACGCCAGGTGAACGGCTCGTCGTTCTTGAGTCCGCGCAGGAGCGTGACGCCACCGGTGATGGCGCTGAGGAGACCGGTTCCGAAGATGTACTGCCGCATGCGCCCAACCTACCGAGCCGCGGAATCGGCCGCCGCACCTTGACACCGCGCCCCACCCCCGCCGATAAACGCCGTTCGTGTCGAGACACGCGGCCACGCGCCGTGTTCCGGCACGGACGCCGTTTATCGAGCGGTTGCCCCCTGCGCTCCGCGTCTACCCCCGGTGCGCGCGCGGAGCCCGCTGTTAGCCTGAGGACGATCCCCGAGGAGGACCTGTGACCCAGGCCGATTTCGTCGTCGTCGCCAACCGCCTGCCCGTCGACCGCACCCCCGACGGTGAGGGGTGGCGCCGCTCGCCCGGCGGGCTCGTCACCGCCCTCGAACCCGTCATGCGGCGCGCCGAGGGCGCCTGGGTGGGCTGGGCCGGTCAAGCCGACGCCACCCTCGAGCCGTTCGACTTCGAGGGCACGCACCTCGTTCCCGTGCCCCTGTCGGCCTCCGACGTCGAGCTCTACTACGAGGGCTTCTCCAACGACACCATCTGGCCGCTCTATCACGATGTCATCGCCGCCCCCACCTACAAGCGCGCGTGGTGGGATGCCTACGTCAAGGTCAACAAGCGCTTCGCCGAAGCCGCCGCAGAGGTCGCGGCGCAGGGCGGCATCGTGTGGGTGCAGGACTACCAGCTGCAGCTCGTGCCGAAGCTGCTGCGGGAGCTCCGTCCCGACCTCACGATCGGGTACTTCCACCACATCCCGTTCCCGGCCTACGGCCTGTACGCCCAGCTGCCGTGGCGCAAGCAGGTGCTCGAGGGTCTCCTCGGCGCCGACGTCATCGGCTTCCAGCGCGTCGCCGACGCGGGCAACTTCGCGCGCGCCGTCCGGCGACAGCTGCGCTACGAGACCAAGGCCAGCGGCATCCTGGTCCCCGAAGGGGATACGACGCGCGTCGCCCTGGCCAAGGCGTTCCCGATCTCGATCGACGCCGACTCGTACATCGAGCTGGCGCAGAAGCCCGAGATCCAGCAGCGCGCGAGGGAGATCCGCGAGGGCCTCGGCAACCCGCGCAAGATCCTGCTCGGCGTCGACCGTCTCGACTACACCAAGGGCATCCGCCACCGCCTCAAGGCCTGGGGCGAGCTGCTCGAGGACGGACGTGCGACCGTCGAGGACGCCACGCTCGTGCAGGTCGCGAGCCCCAGCCGTGAGCGCGTCGACGCCTACGTACAGCTGCGCGACGAGATCGAGATGACCGTCGGGCGCATCAACGGCGACCACGACACCACCACGCACACCGCGATCCGCTACCTGCACCAGTCGTACCCGCGCGAAGAGATGGTGGCGCTGTTCCTCGCCGCCGACATCATGCTCGTCACGGCGCTGCGCGACGGCATGAACCTCGTCGCCAAGGAGTACGTCGCCAGCCGCATCGACAATCGCGGAGTGCTCCTGCTGAGCGAGTTCGCCGGTGCCGCCGACGAGATGGGCAGCGCCCTGCTCATCAACCCGCACGACATCGACGGCATGAAGGACGCCATCGTCCGCGCCCTCGAGATGCCCGCCGCCGAACAGGGCCGCCGCATGCGGGCGCTGCGCAAACGCGTGCGCGACCACGACGTCGAGGACTGGTCGCAGGACTTCCTCCAGGCGCTGTCGGTGTTCCACGAGAAGGCCTCCACGGCCGCGGCCGCCGCCGAGGTCACCCGTGACGACGACGGCTCCGCCCCCGAGCACGAACCGATCGACGAGACGGATGCCGGATGACCCGCACCCCGCCCCGGTTCACCTGGACGGAGAGGAAGGATGCCGCATGACCGCCGCTGACGCCGCCGTCGAGGCCGTCGCCACCACCGAGGCGTTGCTGGTCGCCCTCGACTTCGACGGCACGCTCTCGCCGTTGGTCGACGAGCCGATGTCGGCGCGCATGACGCCCGACGCCCGCGCCGTGCTCGACGAGCTCGCCGGCCTTCCGTCGACGACCGTGGCGCTCGTGTCGGGCCGCACGCTCGCCGACCTCCGGGTCATCGCGGAGCACGACGATTCCTCTTCGTGGTGGCTGATGGGCTCGCACGGCGCCGAATCGTGGGAGCCGGGCGCCGGAGCGGTCGACGTGGGCGACGACCCCGACGACCGCGCATTGCGCGATCGGCTCACCGCCGCGATCCGCGACGCCGTCGCCGACCTCCCCGGCGTGCGCGTCGAGCCCAAGGAGTTCGGCCTCGGTCTGCACACTCGAACGGCGGATGCCGAGACCGCCCGTGCCGCGCAAGAGGCGACCGACGGCATCCTGGCCGCCGAAGCCCCGTCGTGGCGGCGCCGCACCGGTCACGACATCCTCGAATTCTCGTTCCGGCACGAGGGCAAGGACTCCGCCGTCGCCCACCTGCGCGAGCGACTGGGGGCGAGCGCGGTGCTGTTCGCCGGCGACGACGTGACCGACGAGGACGCCCTGCGTTCGCTCGGAGCGGGCGACCTCGGTGTGCGCATCGGCGGGGGAGAGACGGCGGCGACTCTGCGGGTCGACGACATCGCGGCGTTCGTGACCGTTCTCGAGCAGATCGCCCGGCTGCGTCGCGCCCACACCGGCTGAGCCCGGGGCGGGTCGGCGCGCTCACGCCGGCTGAGCCCGGGGCGGGTCGGTGCGCCCACACCGGCTGAGCCCGGGGCGGGTCGGCGCACCCACACCGGCTGAGCCCGGGGCGGGTCGGCGCGCGCGGCTCGAGGCGGGGGAGCGTCACCGCGAGATCGTCCCGACGCCGGAGCGCGCCGCCGCGGCCACGGCCCGAGCCGGGGGAGCGCAGCCGCGTCGGTCTATGAATCCCCCGTTCACCGGCCGTGCGGCGGCACGCGCGTGTCGCTCGCAATAGACTTCGAGAATGCCCGCACCGCAGAATCCGAACACCGGCGAGTTCGACATCAAGCCCCGCAGTCGCGTCGTCACCGACGGCATCGAAGCCACCACGTCGCGCGGAATGCTCCGCGCGGTCGGCATGGGCGACGAGGACTGGGACAAGCCCCAGATCGGCATCGCGTCGAGCTGGAACGAGATCACCCCCTGCAACCTCAGCCTCGACCGCCTCGCGCAGGGCGCCAAAGAGGGCGTCCACGCCGGTGGCGGGTACCCGCTGCAGTTCGGCACCATCTCCGTCTCCGACGGCATCTCGATGGGCCACGAGGGCATGCACTTCTCCCTCGTTTCGCGCGAGGTCATCGCCGACAGCGTCGAGACCGTCATGATGGCCGAGCGCCTCGACGGCTCCGTGCTGCTGGCGGGCTGCGACAAGTCGATCCCGGGCATGCTCATGGCATCCGCCCGCCTCGACCTCTCGAGCGTCTTCCTCTACGCCGGCTCGATCGCTCCGGGCTGGGTCAAGCTCAGCGACGGCACCGAGAAGGACGTCACGATCATCGACTCGTTCGAGGCCGTGGGCGCGTGCCTCGCGGGCAAGATGAGCGAGGCCGACCTCAAGCGCATCGAGTGCGCGATCGCCCCGGGTGAGGGGGCGTGCGGCGGCATGTACACCGCCAACACCATGGCCTCGGTCGCCGAGGCGCTGGGTCTGAGCCTCCCGGGTTCGGCGGCCCCGCCGTCGGCCGACCGTCGCCGCGACTACTTCGCCCACCGTTCGGGCGAAGCGGTCGTCAACCTGCTGCGCCAGGGCATCACCACGCGCGACATCCTCACCAAGGAGGCGTTCGAGAACGCCATCGCCCTCGCGATGGCCCTCGGCGGCTCGACGAACGTCGTGCTGCACCTCCTCGCCATCGCCAACGAGGCCGAGGTCGAGCTCAACCTGCACGACTTCAACCGCATCGGCGACCGCACCCCGCACGTGGCCGACATGAAGCCGTTCGGCCAGTACGTCATGAACGACGTCGACCGTCACGGCGGCATCCCCGTGATCATGAAGGCGATGCTCGACGAGGGCCTGCTGCACGGCGACGCGCTGACCGTCACGGGCAAGACGCTCGCCGAGAACCTGGCCGACCTGAACCCCGACCCGGTCGACGGCAAGGTCATCCACTCGTTCGACGACCCCATCCACGCCACCGGCGGCATCACGATCCTGCACGGCTCGATGGCTCCCGAGGGGGCCGTCGTGAAGTCCGCCGGCTTCGACGGCAACGTCTTCGAGGGGCCGGCCCGCGTGTTCGAGCGCGAGCGCGGCGCGATGGACGCCCTCGAGGCGGGCGAGATCGCCGCCGGCGACGTCGTCGTCATCCGCTACGAGGGTCCCAAGGGCGGCCCCGGCATGCGCGAGATGCTGGCGATCACCGCCGCGATCAAGGGCGCGGGCCTCGGAAAAGATGTACTACTCTTGACGGACGGTCGATTCTCAGGCGGCACAACCGGACTGTGCATCGGCCACATAGCTCCCGAAGCGGTGGACGCAGGTCCTATCGCCTTCGTGCGCGATGGTGATCTGATACGGGTCGATATCGCCGCTCGCACTCTCGACTTGATCGTCGAGCCGGACGAGCTGAGTTCCCGCCGTGACGGCTGGGAACCGCTTCCCCCGCGCTATACCCGTGGCGTTCTGGCCAAGTACTCCAAGCTCGTGCACTCCGCCGCGGAGGGCGCGGTCACGGGCTGACGGCCGTCCCCTTTCACCTTCTTACGGTTCTCGAGGTACTCCCATGTCCATCGATTCCCCCACGGCAGCCGTGCCCCGGCCGCCGGCCCGCACCGCTCCGGCGCCCGTGATGACGGGAGCGCAGGCGGTCGTGCGTTCCCTCGACCTGCTCGGCGTCACCGACGTGTTCGGCCTGCCGGGCGGGGCGATCATGCCCGTCTACGACCCGCTCATGGACGACGAGCACGTCCGGCACATCCTCGTGCGTCACGAGCAGGGCGCAGGCCATGCGGCCGAGGGCTATGCCGCCGCCTCCGGCAAGGTCGGCGTCGCGATCGCGACGTCGGGCCCCGGCGCGACGAACCTCGTCACCGCGATCGCCGACGCCTACATGGACTCGGTGCCGCTGGTGTGCATCACCGGCCAGGTGTTCTCGACGCTCATGGGCACCGACGCCTTCCAGGAAGCCGACATCGTCGGCATCACGATGCCGATCACCAAGCACTCGTTCCTGGTGAAGTCGGCCGAGGAGATCCCCGGCGCGATCGCCGCGGCCTTCGAGATCGCCTCGACCGGTCGCCCCGGCCCGGTGCTCGTGGACATCACGAAGGACGCCCAGCAGAACGAGGCGCCGTTCGTGTGGCCGCCCAAGATCGACCTGCCCGGCTACCGACCGGTCACCAAGGCGCACGGCAAGCAGATCCAGGCCGCGGCCCAGCTGCTCGCGACCGCGCAGAAGCCCGTGCTCTACGTGGGTGGAGGCGTCATCCGCGCCCGGGCGTCGGCCGAGCTCAAGGCCCTCGCCGAGGCGACCGGTGCGCCGCTCGTCACGACGCTGATGGCGCGCGGCGCGTTCCCCGACTCGCACGAGCAGCACCTGGGCATGCCGGGCATGCACGGCACCGTTCCCGCGGTGCTGGCGCTGCAGGAGAGCGACCTCATCGTCTCGCTCGGCGCCCGCTTCGACGATCGCGTCACCGGCAAGGCGGCGCTCTTCGCGCCGAACGCCCAGGTGGTGCACGTCGACATCGACCCGGCCGAGATCTCCAAGATCCGCACCGCCGACGTGCCGATCGTGGGCGACCTCAAAGAGGTGCTCGTCGACCTGGATGCCGCTTTCCGCGCCGCCGACGCCGAGCACCCGCACGACTACACCGAGTGGTGGACCTACCTGAACGGCCTCCGCGAGGAGTTCCCGCTCGGCTACACGCCCACCACCGACGGTCTGCTCTCGCCGCAGTACGTCATCCAGCGCATCGGCGAGATGACCGGTCCCGAGGGCGTCTTCGCCTCGGGTGTCGGCCAGCACCAGATGTGGGCGGCGCAGTTCATCAAGTACGAGCGCCCCAACGCCTGGCTCAACTCCGGCGGCGCCGGCACGATGGGCTACGCCGTGCCCGCGGCCATGGGCGCGAAGGTCGCCCAGCCCGAGCGCGCCGTGTGGGCGATCGACGGCGACGGCTGCTTCCAGATGACCAACCAGGAGCTCGCGACCTGCGTCATCAACGACATCCCGATCAAGGTCGCGGTCATCAACAACTCCTCGCTCGGCATGGTGCGCCAGTGGCAGACGCTGTTCTTCGACGGACGCCACTCCAATACCGACCTGAACACCGGTCACGGCACGCGTCGCATCCCCGACTTCGTCAAGCTCGCCGAGGCCTACGGGTGCCTCGCGATCCGCGTCGAGAAGGAAGACGAGATCGACGCCGCCATCCAGCTGGCGCTGGACACGAACGACCGCCCTGTGGTGATCGACTTCGTCGTGAGCGCCGACGCGATGGTGTGGCCGATGGTCCCGCAGGGCGTCAGCAACAGCTACGTCCAGTACGCGCGCGATCACTCGCCCGCCTTCGCCGAGCAGGAGGACTGAGATGTCTCGTCACGTTCTGAGCCTCCTCGTCGAGGACAAGCCGGGTCTGCTGACCCGCGTCGCCGGTCTCTTCGCCCGCCGCGGCTTCAACATCGAGTCGCTCGCCGTGGGCGTGACCGAGGTGCCGGGGCTCTCGCGCATCACGGTCGTCGTCGACGTCGAAGGCCTCCCGCTCGAGCAGGTGACCAAGCAGCTCAACAAGCTGATCAACGTCATCAAGATCGTCGAGCTCGACCCCGCGGCATCCGTCCAGCGCGAACACGTGCTCGTGAAGGTGCGCGCCGACAACGCCAGCCGCTCCAACGTGCTCGAGGTCGTCAACCTCTTCCGCGCGTCGGTGGTCGACTACGCACCCGACGCCATGGTCATCGAGATCACCGGTGACTCGGGCAAGGTGAGCGCCTTCCTCAAGGCGATCGAACCGTTCGGCGTGAAGGAGCTCGCGCAGTCCGGGCTCCTCGCCGTCGGCCGCGGCGGCAAGAGCATCACCGAGCGCGTCCTTCGCGGCTGACCCCGTCGGCCCCCGTCGGTCCCTGAGCCTGTCGAAGGGCCCGACTCCCCGAATCACGTCGGTCCCTGAGCCTGTCGAAGGGCCCGACTCCCCGAATCACGTCGGTCCCTGAGCTTGTCGAAGGGCCCGACTCCCCGAATCACGTCGGTCCCTGAGCCTGTCGAAGGGCCCGACTCCCCGAATCTCGTACGTCCCACAACCCCCGGTCCCTTCGACTTGCTCAGGGACCTGAATCCAAGGAGAACATCCCCATGGCAGAGATCTTCTACGACGACGACGCCGACCTCTCGATCATCCAGGGCAAGAAGGTCGCCATCGTCGGCTACGGCTCGCAGGGCCACGCCCACGCGCAGAACCTGCGCGACTCGGGCGTCGAGGTCGTCATCGCGCTCAAGGACGGCTCCAAGTCGGCCGCCAAGGCGCAGGAAGACGGCTTCGAGGTCAAGAACGTGGCGGATGCCGCGGAGTGGGCCGACCTCATCATGATCCTCGCGCCCGACCAGCACCAGCGCTCGATCTTCGCCGACTCGATCAAGGACAAGCTGACCGCGGGCAAGACGCTGGCCTTCGCGCACGGCTTCAACATCCGCTTCGGCTACATCGACGCCCCCGAGGGTGTCGATGTCATCCTGGTCGCCCCCAAGGCTCCCGGCCACACCGTGCGTCGCGAGTACGTCGCGGGCCGCGGCATCCCCGACATCATCGCCGTCGAGCGCGACGCCTCGGGTTCGGCCTGGGACACCGCTCTGTCGTACGCGAAGGCCATCGGCGGCACCCGCGCCGGCGTCATCAAGACGACCTTCACCGAAGAGACCGAGACCGACCTGTTCGGCGAGCAGGCCGTGCTGTGCGGTGGCATGAGCCACCTCGTGCAGGCCGGCTTCGAAACCCTCGTCGAGGCGGGCTACCAGCCCCAGATCGCGTACTTCGAGGTGCTGCACGAGCTCAAGCTCATCGTCGACCTCATGTGGGAGGGCGGCATCGCCAAGCAGCGCTGGTCGATCTCCGACACCGCCGAGTACGGCGACTACGTCTCGGGCCCCCGCGTCATCTCGTCCGACGTCAAGGACAGCATGAAGGCCGTCCTCTCCGACATCCAGTCCGGCGCGTTCGCCGAGCGCTTCATCGCCGACCAGGACAACGGCGCCCCCGAGTTCCTCGCGCTGCGCGAGAAGGAGCAGGGTCACCCGATCGAGGCCACCGGCAAGGAGCTGCGCGGTCTGTTCGCGTGGAAGCAGCAGGACTCCGACTACGTCGAGGGCTCGGCCGCTCGCTGATCCGTCGATCGTCTCGAACGCCCCGTGGCTCCGGCCACGGGGCGTTCGCCTTTCCCCGGGTACGGATGCCGTCGGCGTCCGCGATCGGCGGGGCGCGGCCCGGTCGCGGGGGAGCGCCGCTACCGTGGACCCGTGAGCACTCCGCGCGATGACGACGCCCTCTCGTGGGGCGGTGACGACGACCCGACGCTCGACGTCGGCGACAAGCGCGTGCCCGAGGCGGTCCCGCACGACCGCGTCGGCCTCGAGCCGCGGGAGCAGGGTGGGGCGCAGCGCGCGTCGGGCGAGCCCGAGCCGCTGCAACCGACTCCCGAGCCCGAGCCTCTGCAGCCGGCCGAGACCGCGACGTCGCGACGCCCGCAGGTCGCGCCTCCGACGGTGCAGGACGACGCTGTCGCCGCCGACGACGACACGGATGCCGATTCCTCGGCGCCGCTGGGCAACGTGGGTCTCGTCGGCATCGGCATGGTCGCGGCGACGTTCCTGCTCTTCGCCCTCGGCTGGCTCTTCGCGGGTCTGCGATTGCGCGAACTCGGTCTGCCGATCCCCGACGTCACGGTGATCGCCCTCACCGCGGGAGCCGTGCTCGCGCCGCTCGTGTGGTTCGTCGCGGTCCTCGTGCTCACCCGCTCGTGGCGAACGTGGCAGCGGTTCCTGCTTCTCATCGTGGGGATCGTGCTCCTCGTTCCCTGGCCGTTCCTGTCGGTGGGAGCCCTCGCATGAGCACCGCCACCCGCACACGCGTCCTGCCGACCTGGCTGGTGGTCACCATCGCCGGCCTCTTCGGACTGTTCTACGCCTACGTCGTATGGAGCTCGGTCGCGCTGCTGATCACGCAGGCCACCGGTCCGCTCGGCCTCAACGCCCTCGGGTGGGTCGTCTACATCCTGCCGATCGTCTTCCCCCTCATCGCATTCGCCGTCGCCTTCGGGATCGGCGCGCGTCGGACCGCGGGGGAGTTCGCTCTGGCGATGCTCGCGGGCCTCACCCTCTCGGCGGCGTTCTGGCTCGCGATCGTCGGTTACGGAGCGACGTCGTACGGACTGTACGGGGGCTGAGGGGCCGGGGTTCCCGGCATCCGTTGATTCGTCCAGCGCGGGCTGGTGTGCGCCGGGTGCGCCGCGAGACGGCGCGGGGTTGACGTCCCGCTTGCCGGCTGACCTCCCGCTTGCCGGCTGACGTCCCACTTGCCGGCTGACCTCCCGCTTGCCGGCTGACGCCTGGCGGTCGGAGGGATGCCGTCTCGCGGCGCGGTCGCTGCGCTCGGGGTGGCGGCGGATCGCCGAGGGCGGCGCTGTCGCCGCGGAGGGCGGCGTCGCGCGTCACACGGTCGGGTGGGCATTCCGGGCCGCGCTAGGCTGGCACACGGCCCGCACGGGTCGTGCGCCCGGTTCGCGCCGGCGGTGCGCGGCGGTGCGCGCCGGTCCCCAGCACCGTTTCGAAGGACGCATCCGTGACGAAGCCCGTCGTGCTCATCGCCGAAGAACTCTCTCCCGCCACGATCGACGCGCTCGGCCCCGACTTCGACGTGCGCAACGTCGACGGGACCGACCGCCCCGCGCTGCTCTCGGCCCTGGCCGACGCGCACGCGGTGCTCGTGCGCTCGGCCACCCAGATCGACGCCGAGGCCCTCGCCGCGGCGCCGTCGCTGAAGGTGGTCGCCCGCGCGGGGGTCGGCCTCGACAACGTCGACATCAAGTCGGCCACCTCGGCCGGCGTCATGGTGGTCAACGCCCCCACCTCGAACATCATCTCGGCCGCCGAGCTGACCGTCGGACACGTGCTCAGCCTCGCCCGTCGCATCCCCGCCGCGCACGCCTCGCTCGCGCAGGGCCTGTGGAAGCGCAGCTCGTTCACCGGCACCGAGCTCTTCGAGAAGACGATCGGCATCATCGGCCTCGGCCGCATCGGCGCCCTCATCGCCGCCCGCCTGCAGGGCTTCGACATGCGCGTCATCGCGTACGACCCCTACGTCACGGCCGCCCGCGCCCAGCAGCTCGGGGTGCAGCTCGTCTCGCTCGACGAGCTTCTCGAGCAGAGCGACTTCGTCACGATCCACATGCCGAAGACGCCCGAGACCACCGGCATGATCGGCGCCGAGCAGCTGCGCCGCATGAAGAAGAGCGCGTACGTCATCAATGTCGCCCGCGGCGGCCTGATCGACGAAGAGGCGCTGTTCGAGGCGCTGACGACCGGCGAGATCGCCGGCGCCGGCCTCGACGTCTTCTCGACCGAGCCCCCCGCCGAGGGTGGCCCCGCCCGCAAGCTCCTCGACCTCCCGAACGTCGTCGTCACGCCGCACCTCGGTGCCAGCACCGAAGAGGCGCAGGAGAAGGCCGGCGTCTCGGTCGCCCGCAGCGTCAAGCTCGCCCTCGAGGGCGACCTCGTCCCGGATGCCGTGAACGTCGCCGGTGGCGCGATCGACCCGTTCGTGCGCCCCGGCATCGCGCTCGTCGAGATGCTCGGCCAGTTCTTCAGCGGCCTCGCCGACAGCGCCCTCACGAGCCTCGACATCGAGGTGCGCGGCGAGCTCGCGCAGTACGACGTGAGCGTGTACCGCCTCGCGGCGCTCAAGGGATACTTCAGCCGCATCGTGAGCGAGAGCGTCTCGTACGTCAACGCGCCGCTCTTCGCCGAGCAGCGCGGGGTCGAGGCCCGTCTCGTGGTCGAGGCCGAGAGCCCGCTGTACCGCAACATCACGATCCTGCGCGGAACCCTCGCCGACGGCTCGACCCTCACGGTCGCGGGCACGCTCGCCGGCACCCGCATGGTGCCCAAGGTCGTCGCGATCAACGGCTACGACATCGAGGTGCCGATCGAGCAGCACCACATCGTGATGCGCTACGCCGACCGCCCGGGCATCGTCGCGATCTACGGCCAGAAGCTCGGCGAAGCCGGCATCAACATCGCCGGTCTCCAGGTGGCGGCTCAGGATGCCACGGGCCGCGCACTCTCGGTGCTCACGGTCGACTCGCCGGTTCCCGACGAGATCCTCGGCGCGATGCGCGAGGCCGTCGGCGCCGATCTGTTCCGTCAGATCGAGATCGTCGAGGGCTGAGACCCGAACGTGTGACGGGGGAGGGGGTCGCTGCGGCGGCCCCCTCTTCGGCATCCGGCGGCGCGTTGCGGCCGAGGGCCGGGTGGGGTGAGGCTCGCGGACGGGCCGAAACGTGGGTGAGCACAACCTCCGCGATGTGCACGACCTCCGTCGCCGGCGTCCTTTTCGGGCGGAGGTTGTGCGAATCGCGGAGATTGGGCGCGCGGGGCAGCCGAGGGGTGTGTGGGTGCAGCGTCCGCGATGTGCAGGAACTCAGTCGGATGCGTCCCGTTCGGGGCTGAGGTTGTGCGCATCACCGAGATTCTGTGCGCGGGGTGGATGAGCACCACCTCCGCGATGTGCACGACCTCCGTCGTCGGCGTCCTGTTCGGACGGAGGTTCTGCGAATCGCGGAGGTTGTGTCCGGGGCGTCGCCGCGGCTCCGCGGACACCACGCCGCGAGTCGCGTACCGGCGGATGCGATGCCGCCGAGCCGTCGCGACGACCACCGCCGCGTACGCGAGAGGCGTTGCGTCAGGTGGTCGCGGCGACCACGGCGTCGATGAGCGCGTCGAGCGCGGGCCCCTCGAGAGCCGGGCCGGGGAGCGCGTTCAGGTCGAGCACGGCGTTGAAGTAGAGACCGTCGCTGACGAGCAGCACCATCTGCAAGGCCGTCTCGTCGCGAGTGTGCGCGCGCAGGCTCTCTTCCCACAGCTCCCGCACGCGGCGTAGAGAGGCGGATGCCGTGTCGTTGCCGTTCTGTGCGAGACGGGACACCGCGAGGATCGTGACGTCGAGGGGCGAGCCGGTGTTCTGCGACGAGCGCAGGTGCGCGGCGACGACCCCCTCTGCGGACTTCTCGATCTCATCGACGTCTTCTTGAGCCAGGCGCTCGAGGCGTTCGACGAGGGCCGCTTCGAGTGCGCTCTTGGAGTTGAAGTGGTAGAGCAGCCCGCCCTTCGACACTCCGGCGCCGCGGGCCGTGGCGTCCATGGTCGCCGCTCGTTCACCCTCGTCGACGAGGATCGTCGTGAACGCGTCGAGGACGGCTTCGCGGGCGAGTGGGGGGCGGCTCATGACTCCTCGATCGTAATGGCGGATGACGCTGCTTCTCTGTTACTATACCGGCTGGACGGTTAAGAAACGGATCGGAAGCATGCTCACCTCGTCGTTGCCCACCTCGGAGATCGCCGTGACCCGCGCCGGCTGGCGTGGCTGGTTCGCGCTGGCGGTGCTCATGCTGCCCGTGCTGCTCGTCTCCGTCGACAACACGGTGCTGAGCTTCGCCCTGCCCGAGATCGCGTTGTCGCTGCAGCCGTCGAGCATCGAGCAGCTCTGGATCATCGACGTCTATCCGCTCGTGCTCGCCGGTCTGCTGGTCACGATGGGAACCCTGGGCGACCGGTTCGGTCGTCGGCGGCTGCTCCTCATCGGCGCCACCGGCTTCGCCGCGGTGTCCGCGCTGTCGGCCTTCGCTCCCACGGCGGCGCTCCTCATCGCGGGGCGCGCGCTCATGGGTGTCTTCGGCGCCATGCTCATGCCCTCCACGCTGTCGCTGTTGCGCAGCATCTTCCGCGATCGCGATCAGCGGCGCTTCGCCATCGCGATCTGGGCGTCGGGCTTCTCGGCGGGCGCCGCGCTCGGGCCGATCGTGGGCGGTTTCCTCCTCGAGCACTTCTCGTGGGGGTCGGTCTTCCTCATGGCGGTGCCGGTGCTCGTCCCGCTGCTGATCCTGGCCCCGTTCTTCGTGCCCGAGAGCCGCGACCCGCACCCGGGTCGCTTCGACCCCGTGAGCGTGCTGCTGTCGCTCGCGACGATGGTGCCGATCGTCTACGGCATCAAAAAGCTCGCGGTCGACGGCCCGCTCTCCCTCGCCCCCGTGCTGTTCGTCGTCGGCATCGTCTTCGGGTGGCTCTTCGTGCGCCGTCAGCGCTCGCTCCCGACCCCCATGCTCGACATGACGCTGTTCCGCCGGGGCACGTTCTCGGGCGCGATCCTGGTCAATCTCCTCAGCGTGGTCGGACTCGTCGGGTTCCTCTACTTCGTGGCCCAGCATCTCCAGCTCGTGGTCGGCCTCTCGCCCATGGTCGCCGGCTTCGCCCTGCTGCCAGGACTCGTGCTCATGATCGTCGCCGGACTGGCGGTGGTGCCCGTGGCCAAGCGCTTCGCGCCCCGCGTGGTCGTGCCGGTCGCGTTGACGTTCTCGGTCGTGGCGTACGCGATGGTCGCGGTGTCCACCGCCGACCTCGTCCAGCTCATCGTGGCGTTCGGGTTGCTCGGGATCGGCATCGGTGCGGCCGAGACGGTGTCGAACGAACTCATCCTCTCCAGCGCTCCGTCGGCCAAGGCGGGCGCCGCGAGCGCCGTGTCCGAGACAGCCTACGAAGTGGGCGCCGTGCTCGGCACGGCCGTGCTGGGCGGCATCCTGGCCGCGTTCTACCGTGCGGAGCTCGTCTTGCCCGACGGGCTGCCGGAGGCGGCGGCCCAGGGGGCGCGAGAGACCCTCGCCGGAGCCGTCGCCGTGTCGCAGACGCTCGACGATCCGGCGCTGGCCGAGGCGCTGCGTCTCGCCGCCGCGCACGCGTTCGACTCCGGTGTCGTGATCACGGCGCTGATCGGCGCGGGCCTGATCGTCATGGCCGCGGTGATCGCTGCCACTACCCTGGGAGGGTCCCGCGGCACGTCGACGAAGTGACGTGCCCCGAGCTCTGAGGAGAGCGATGTCGCGTGTCGTGAAGCTGGCCGTCATCCCCGGTGATGGCATCGGTCCCGAGGTCGTGGGGGAGGCCGTGAAGGTCCTCGACGCGGTCACCGCCGATTCGGGAGTGACGTTCGAGAAGACGCCGTTCTCGCTCGGAGCGGGCCGCTACCTCGAGACGGGCGACACCCTCACCGACGACGACCTGGCCGCCATCGCCTCGCACGACGCGATCCTCCTGGGCGCCGTCGGGGGAGTGCCGGGCGATCCGCGACTGAAGGACGCGAACATCGAACGCGGTCTCCTGCTCAAGCTGCGCTTCGAGCTCGACCACTACGTCAACCTCCGTCCGTCGAAGCTCTACCCCGGGGCGACCGGGCCGCTGGCCGAGCCGGGCGAGATCGACTTCGTCGTCGTGCGCGAGGGCACCGAGGGCCCCTACGTCGGCAACGGCGGCGCGATCCGACGCGGCACCCCGCACGAGGTCGCGAACGAGACGTCGGTCAACACGGCGTACGGCGTCGAGCGCGTCGTGCGCTACGCCTTCGCCCTGGCCGAGCGTCGTCGGCACAAGCTCACCCTCGTGCACAAGACCAACGTGCTCGTGCATGCCGGGGGTATGTGGAAGCGGATCGTGGATGCCGTGGCATCCGAGTTCCCGGGGGTCGACGTAGACTACCTGCACGTCGACGCGGCGACGATCTTCCTGGTCACGAACCCGGGCCGCTTCGACGTGATCGTCACCGACAACCTCTTCGGCGACATCCTGACCGACTTGGCCGGCGCCGTCACCGGTGGCATCGGCCTCGCCGCTTCGGGCAACATCAACCCCGACGGCGCTTTCCCCTCGATGTTCGAGCCCGTGCACGGATCGGCGCCCGACATCGCGGGATCCCAGAAGGCCGACCCCACGGCCGCGATCCTCTCCGTCGCCCTGCTGCTCGATCACCTCGGGCTGACCGACGAAGCCGCCCGCGTCACCCGCGCGGTCGAGGACGACATCGCGAGCCGTGACGGCGCCCGTACCACCGCTCAGATCGGCGACGCCATCGCCGCTCGCGTCCAGGCGTAACCTGGACCGATCGGCCCGCATCGCCCCCGGCACACGAAGAGTTTTGGATCACAGATGACGACCATCGACACCGACCCCGACACCGGACTCGACCCGCTCGAGTTCGCGGTCACCCGCAACCTCGCAGCCAAGAGCGCGGCCGACCGCGACGCCATCCTTGCCAGCCCCGGCTTCGGGCAGAACTTCACCGACCACATGGTCGACATCTGCTGGTCGGTGCGCGGCGGATGGCACCGCCCGCGCGTCTCGCCCTACGGCCCCATCTCCCTCGACCCCGCGGCCGCGGTGCTGCACTACGGCCAGGAGATCTTCGAGGGCATCAAGGCCTACCGGCACGCCGACGGCTCGGTGCACACGTTCCGCCCCGATCAGAACGGTCGGCGGCTGCAGCGCTCGGCTCGCCGTCTCGCCCTGCCCGAGCTGCCCGTTCCCTACTTCCTGCAGTCGCTGCGCGAACTCATCGCCGTCGACGGCGCGTGGGTCCCCTCGGGTGAAGACCAGAGCCTGTACCTGCGACCGTTCATGTTCGCCAAAGAGGCGTTCCTCGGCGTCCGCCCCGCGCACAAGGTCGCGTACTACCTGATCGCGAGCCCCGCCGGCGCCTACTTCAAGGGCGGCGTGCAGCCGGTCTCGATCTGGCTCAGCGAAGACTACTCGCGTGCCGGCAAGGGCGGAACGGGTGCGGCCAAGACCGGCGGCAACTACGCCGCGAGCCTGCTCCCGCAGTCCGAGGCCTACGAGAACGAGTGCGACCAGGTCGTCTTCCTCGACCAGGACCGCAACGTCGAGGAGCTCGGCGGCATGAACGTCGTGTTCGTCTACAAGGACGGCACCATCGTCACCCCGCAGTCCGACTCGATCCTCGAGGGCATCACGCGCGACTCGCTCCTGCAGCTCGCGCGCGACCGTGGCCACCACGTCGAGGGACGCAACGTCTCGCTGACCGAGTGGCGCGAGGGCGTGGCATCCGGTGACATCGTCGAGGTGTTCGCGTGCGGCACCGCGGCTGTGGTCACGCCGATCGGCACGCTCAAGGGACGCGACTTCATCGACGAGCAGCCCTCGGGCACGCTCGCCCTGGAGCTGCGCGAGGAGCTCACGAACATCCAGTACGGCCGCGCCGAAGACAAGCACGGCTGGCTGTACCGCCTCGACGCCTGACTCGCGTCGTTCTCGGAGGGGCTCCCGGATGCCGGGGGCCCCTCCGTCGTTCGTGCCGGGGATGTCGGCCTGGTCCCACGCATGGACGCGCTGCCCTCGTGTTTCCCGGCGCGGATCGCGTTCAAGCGTGCGAAGAGGCGGGCGGCCCGGGCCGGTGTCGGACCCCGCGGATAGGCTGGCCCGGTGAAGATCGCTCGATTCAGCCACCAGGATGCCCTTCGCTACGGGATCGTCGACGACGATCATCTCGTCGTGCTCGAGGGCGACCCCATGTTCGCCGGGTTCGGCACCACCGGCGAGCGCATCCCGCTCGCCGACGTGACGCTGCTCGCGCCCGTCATCCCCCGGTCGAAAGTCGTATGCATCGGGAAGAACTATCACGATCATGCGGCGGAGATGGGCGGCGAGGCGCCGGCCGAACCGCTCATGTTCCTCAAGCCCAACACCTCGGTGATCGGGCCCAACGACGTCATCGTGCGTCCCACGAGCCTCAGCTCCCAGACCGACTACGAGGGTGAGCTCGCCGTCGTCATCGGGCGCATCGCGAAGAACGTGCCCGCCGAACGGGCGGGGGAGTACATTTTCGGCTACACCGTCGCGAACGACGTCACCGCCCGTGACCTCCAGCGCACCGACGGCCAGTGGTCGCGCGCCAAGGGCTTCGATACCTTCTGCCCGGTCGGGCCCGTCATCGAGACCGATCTCGACGTGTCCGCCGCGTCGATCACCACGCGCGTCAACGGGGAGGTGCGCCAGCAGGGTCCCGTGTCCGACATGATCCACGACATCCCCACCCTCGTCGCCTACGCGTCCGCCGTGTTCACGCTGCTCCCCGGCGACCTCATCCTCACCGGAACCCCGGCCGGAATCGGGTCCTTCGTCGCCGGCGACGTCGTCGAGGTCGAGATCGACGGCATCGGGGTGCTGCGCAACACCGCCCGCGATGCCTGACACCGCCGCGCCGGCGGGCATCGATCTCGCCGCGACACAGCGCCGCACGGTGCGCGTGCTCGCGGCGGGCCAGGTGCTCACCGGCGTGGCGTTCGGAGCGACCCTCTCCCTCGGCGCCCTGCTCGCGGCCGACCTGTCGGGGCAGGAAGCCCTGTCGGGCTTCGCCACGGCGTCGGTCACGCTAGGGGCCGCCCTCACCGCGATCCCGCTCGCGCGACTCGCTGCGCGCCGCGGGCGTCGCCTCGCCCTGACCACCGGCAACATCGCTGCGCTGACGGGCATCGCGGTCGTCATCGCCGCGGCCGCGACACGGGCGTTCCCCCTCCTGCTCGTCGGTATCGCGCTGATCGGGGCCGGTAACGCCGCCACCCTGCAATCGCGATTCGCGGCGACCGACCTCGCGCCCACCGCACGACGCGGTCGTGACCTCGCCACGGTCGTGTGGGCCACCACGGTCGGCGGGGTGGTCGGTCCGCTCCTGCTCGCGCCCGGCGAACTCCTCGGGGCGAGCATCGGGATGCCGCGCCTCACCGGTGCGTACCTGTTCTCGTTCGCCGCTCAGGCGTGCGCCTTCGCGCTCTACGTCCTGGTCCTGCGCCCCGACCCGCTCCTGTTGGCCCAGCGTCTCGACCGCGAGAGCGCGGCGTCCGCCCCCGTGGCACCCCAGACGGACCGGCCCGCGCTCGCGCGCTTCGCGATGCTCGCCGTCGCCGCGTCGCACGTGACCATGGCGTCGGTGATGGCGATGACGCCCGTTCACCTGTCGCACATCGTCGCCCCGGATGCCGTGACCCTGGCCGTGGGCGTCACCATCGCGCTGCACGTGTTCGGGATGTACGGGTTGTCGCCGGTGTTCGGCATCCTCGCGGATCGCTGGGGTCGCATCCCGGTGATCCTGCTTGGCCAGGTGCTGCTCGCGGCGGCGCTCGTCGCCGCGGCCGCGTTCGCCGACAGGCAGGTCGGTGTGCTGGTCGCGCTGGTACTGCTCGGTCTCGGGTGGAGCGCGGCGACCGTCGCCGGCTCGGCGCTGCTGACGGAGGCGACTCCGCTCGCGCTGCGACCGCGCCGGCAGGGTCGCAGCGACACGCTCATGACGGCCTCGGCGGCGGTGGGGTCGATCCTGGCGGGACTGATCCTCGGGCTCGCCGGCTACGGCGGACTGGCGCTCTGGGCGTTCGTTCCCGTCGGCCTGGTCTGCCTGGGCGCGTCGCTCGTCGGGCGAGCTCCTGTCGCGTCCGCCCGCGCGTGAGGAGTCGCGCCGTGGCGCGCTCGCGCGACGGCGCGTGACACCTCGAGCCCCTGCGGGCAGGGGCCAACTCGCGTCAGATCGCGTACACCAAACCGTCGAACGCCGACAGGTTTTCGATCCCGCGCACGCCGAGGGCGTGCAGCGCCCGGTCGACATCGCGCTCGTCGTTGAAGACGTGGAAGGCCACCCGGGCCCGACCCGCGCGGCCCGATGCGGTGATGCCGTGCGCGGTCAGCTGCGCGAGGGCTTCGCCGGTGGCATCCGGCCACGTGACGATGGCGGAGGGACGCTCGGGGTGGGCGAGCCCGAGGCCGTCGCGGAAGCGCGCGGCGAGGCCCGTCGTGTGCGTGTAGGTCGCGGTGATGTCGGCGTCGGCGAACAGGGCGAGCGCGGGAGCCGCCCCGACGAACGCCTGCCACGCGGGCGAGACGTCGAAGCGGCGCGCGTCGGGGGCGAGCGTGCCGCCGGTGCCGTAGCACGACGACCACGGGTCGTCGCCGGAGTACCAGCCGGCCTGCACCGGGCGGATCTCGTCCGCGAGCGCGGGGGACAGGGTGAGGAACGACACGCCCCGGGGGCAGCACAGCCACTTGTACGCGTGGCACACGGTCGCGTCGAACATGGTCGCGTCGACGGGTAGCCACCCCGCGGCCTGGGTCAGGTCGCAGAGGGTCCGCGCTCCCGCGCGTGCCGCGGCGGCGGCGATGCCCGCGGCATCCGCCACCTCTCCGGTGGCCGACTGCACGAGCGAGAACGCGACGAGCCAGGTGTCGGGGGCGATGGCGGCGGCGAGCTCCGACAGGGGAGCGGTGCGCAGCCGGATGCCTCGACCCGCGTGCGCGAAGGGGGCGACGAGCGACGAGAAGTCGCCCTCGGCGCACAGCACCTCCGCGCCGTCGGGAACCGATGTGGCGATCAGCGACACCTGCACCGAGGTCTGCGAGCCGATCGCCACGTGACTCACCGGTGTGCTCACGAGGCGAGCAAAGGAGGCCCGGGCCTCCTCGACCGCCTGCGAGGCCGCGACGACGTCGGGACGACCGGATGCCGCGGCATCGAGGTCGGCGCGGACGGCGCGCACCGTGGCGCGGGACGGGAGTCCGACGGTGCAGGCGGCGAGGTAGTCGCGGCCGCCGGCGAAGTGCGTGGCGAGGCTGCTCATGGAACCAGGGTCGCGCGCCGCCGGTCATTGCACTAGAGCAGGTGTTGCATGAGAAGCATCCATTCTGCTTATGTGTCGTCATGAGCGACATCGACGACGGTCTCGACGCCCACGGACTCCGCGTCGTCAAGGCGATCGCCGACACCGGCTCGATCACCGCTGCCGCGCGGGCCCTCGGCTACAGTCAGCCCGCGGTCAGCCAGCAGCTGCGCCGCCTCGAGCACCGCGCGGGGATGCCCGTCGTCGAGCGCGTCGGTCGCGGCGTGCGACTCACCGAGGCCGGGTGGGTTCTCGCGCGTCACGCCGCGACGGTCACGACCGCCTTGGATGCCGCAGCCGGCGACCTCGCGGAGCTGCGCGGCCTGCGCGCCGGCCGCGTGCGGATCGCGGCGTTCCCCTCGGCGTCGTCGACCGTCGTGCCGCGTGTCATCGCGGCGGTCACGGCCCGCCGCCCGGGCGTGTCGATCAGCTTCGTCGAGGCGGAACCCCCGGAGGCCATCTCCGCGGTGCGGGAGGACCGCGCCGACATCGCCCTGATCTACAGCTACCCCGGTGATCGCCGCGAGCAGCTCACGCAGGCCGCCGCCGGCCTGTCGGTCCGCCGTCTGGGCGACGACGACACCGTCGTGGTCGTCCCCGCGGAGCATCCCGCCGCCTCCGACGACCCGATCGACCTGTCGAAGCTGGCGGGGGAGCGGTGGATCGCCGGCTGCCCCCAGTGCCGCGGCCATCTGCTCGAGGCCTGCGGGCGCGCGGGGTTCACGCCCGACATCGCGTTCGAGACCGACAACTACGTCGCCGTCGAGAACCTCGTCGCGCTCGGGGTCGGCATGGCCATCCTGCCGCGCATGGCCGTGGCATCCCTCCCCCTCCTCGCCGGTATCGCGGTGCCGCGCCTTCCCGGGGAGGAGGCACGCACCCTCCACGTCGTCACCGCCCGAGGAGCCGAGAGCGTGCCCGCGGTGGGTGCGGCCCTCGAGGTCGTCGCCGAGGTGGTGGCCGAGCATCGACGCACCTCGGGGACCGGCGGCGCCCGCCGGTAGGATCGAGGGGATGTCTGCCACGCCCGATCCCCGCACCACGACCGCCACCGGCGCCGACGTTCGCGTTCGGTTCTGCCCCTCACCGACGGGGTTGCCGCACGTCGGTCTCATCCGCACGGTGTTGTTCAACTGGGCGTACGCCCGGCACAACGGCGGCACGCTCGTCTTCCGCATCGAAGACACCGACGCCGCGCGCGACAGCGAGGAGAGCTACCAGCAGCTCCTCGAGGCACTGCGGTGGATGAATATCGACTGGGACGAGGGTGTCGAGGTCGGCGGTCCGCACGCCCCCTACCGTCAGTCCCAGCGCCACGAGATCTACCGCGAGGTGCTCGACGAGCTCATCGCCGCCGGCGCCGTGTACGAGAGCTACTCGACGGCGGAGGAGATCGACGCCCGCAACGAGGCGAACGGCCGCGCCAAGCAGCTCGGCTACGACAACTTCGACCGCGACCTCACCGACGAGCAGAAGGCGGCGTTCCGCGCCGAAGGGCGTCAGCCCGCGTGGCGTCTGCGCGTTCCCGATCACGACCTCAGCTACGTCGACCTCATCCGCGGCGAGGTGACCTTCCCGGCAGGATCCTTCCCCGACTTCGTGCTCGTGCGCGCCGGGGGAGTGCCGCTCTACCCCTTCGTGAACCCGGTCGACGACGCGCTCATGGGCATCACCCACGTCATCCGCGGCGAAGACCTCATGCCCTCCACGGCCCGTCAGCTGGCGCTGTACTCGGCCCTGGTGGATGCCGGGGTCACGACGTTCATCCCGCGCTTCGGTCACATGCCGCTGGTGCTGGGCGAGACGGGCAACAAGAAGCTCTCGAAGCGCGACCCGCAGGCCGACCTGTTCCTGCAGCGCGAGAAGGGCTTCATCCACGAGGGCCTGCTCAACTACCTCTCGCTGCTGGGCTGGTCGCTCGCGAGCGACCGCGACGTGTTCTCGCTGGAGGAGATGATCGCCGCGTTCGACATCGCCGACGTCAACCCGAACCCCGCGCGCTTCGACCAGAAGAAGGCCGAGGCGATCAACGGCGACCACATCCGGATGCTGGATGCCGATGACTTCGCCGCCCGGATCGTCCCGTACCTCGCGGGCGCGGGGCTGATCGCCGAGGATCCGTCGCCGGAGCACCGGGCGATCATCGCCGAGGCCGCGCCTCTCGTGCAGGAGCGCGTGCAGCTCCTCGGCGAGGTGCCGGGGATGCTCGGCTTCCTCTTCGTCTCCGACGTGACCTACGCCGAGGACGCCCTGAAGGGTCTCCCCGCCAATGCGGCCGAGGTGCTCACGGCATCCGTCCGCGCCCTCGAGGGCGTCGACGACTTCACCACCGCCGGTGTGCAGGCGGCCCTGTCGACGGCGCTCGTGGACGAGCTCGGTCTCAAGCCCCGCGTGGCCTACGGTCCGCCGCGCGTCGCCCTGACGGG
Source organism: Microbacterium phycohabitans (assembly GCF_032464935.1). Classification (NCBI taxonomy): domain Bacteria; kingdom Bacillati; phylum Actinomycetota; class Actinomycetes; order Micrococcales; family Microbacteriaceae; genus Microbacterium; species Microbacterium phycohabitans. The sequence goes on along the minus strand of NZ_JAWDIT010000003.1, from coordinate 492,711 downwards.
CCGGCGCGTGTCGCCGCCGCTGTTCGAGTCGATGGAGCTGCTCGGCAAGGCCGAGACGCTGCGCCGCCTCGAGGCGCTGGTGCAGCACCTGGGCTGAGCGATCCTGCGGGCTCGACTCCCGGCTCACTCCCGCCGGGGTGCCGGGTGTCGGGCGTTCCGTGCGCGCAGGGGATCGCGGGTGACGATCGCGCCCGCGCGGGTGAATGGAGGCAGCTCCCGCCGCCGGCGGTGCGGGTGGCCGCCCGAAGATGGGAACTCGCGCCCGCGCGGGGAACAGCCCCTCCTCGGGCAGGCGACCCGAGAAGAGGCCCGCATGTCGAGACCGTCGAACCCCGAATCGCCCGTTCCCGTCCTCCGACCGGCTCGACGAACCGTCCTGCAAGCGGGTGCATGGGCGCTCCCCGCTGTTGTCGCGGGAGCAGCCGTCCCCGCTCACGCCGCGACGTCGGAGACGCAACGTCTGTCCATCGATGTCCGGGAGACCACTCGACCGGCGGACTCGCAGAACGTCGCGTGGGGAGACGCGGTCTCGGTCGTTGCTCGGATCGGGTCGGGGGAGGGGATCGCCACCGCGGGAGCCGCGGTGGCTCTGAGCGCGTCCGACCTTCCCGGACTCTCGTTCTCGCCGGACGCGGGCGTGACCGACGTCGACGGAGAGTTCCGATCCACCCTGTCGTCGACGGCCGGCACGACATTCGGGCCGGCGACGGTCACGGCCGTATCGGGGGCGGGTTCCGGCTCGATGAGTGCGTTCGCGACCGTGCGGTACGCCGGCACGAACGTCCTGGCCACGGGTGCGGGCGATCGAGGTGGGCTCGGCACCGGTGATGCCGCGGCCAGGAGATCTCCGTCCCCCGTGTATCCGGCTTTTCCGTACCGCGTGACGAAGATCGCGCAGGGACCGGATTTCACCCTCTTCCTGACCGCTGACGGCGACGTGTACGCCGCAGGGTCGAACGGCTCCTGGATGCTCGGGATCGGCGACAGCACCCCGGGTTTCGGGTTCGACGGGCACACGGTCGCCGTCGACATGGACAGTGAGGTCCCGCGTCGCGTGCGCGGCCTCGCCCATGTTGTCGACATCGCCACCGGAGGCACCTTCGGGGTGGCCCTGACGGCGTCAGGCTCGGTCTACACCTGGGGGGATCTCTCGGCCAGCGAGGGGGCGGTCGGGCTGAGCCTGCCGACACGACTCCAGAGACTCGACGGTGCAGATGCGTCGCCGGTGCAGGTGGCTGCCGGTCGGACGACGGCATACGCCCTCCTCGCGGACGGAACGGTGCGTTCCTGGTCGGCCCGGGCCGCGTTCGGGCAACTCGGGGACAATGAAGCTGCCGGATCCGACGGTGTCTTCGCGGGAGCGACCTCGACGATCGCCACGGTCATGTGGAAGAAGGATTCGTCGACGATCGAGCCCCTCGGCCATGTCACGCAGATCTCGGCCGGGGCCGAGTTCGCCTGCGCGCTCCGCGACGATGGCACGGTGGTCGCTTGGGGGGCCGGTGCGGGGGGTCAGCTCGGCACCGGAGATACTCCTCGAGGACGATCGGTCGCGGCGTCCGTCGGGCGCGACGCGTCGACGCCGCTCACCGGGGCGGTGCAGGTTTCGGCTGGCGGGACCTCGGGCTACGCCGTCCTCGATGATCACACTCTCGTCGCGTGGGGTGACAACGCCGCGGGGCAGCTCGGGATCGGAACCCGTGCGTCATCGTCGTGGGCGGTCGACGTCGCGGTTGCCGACGTCCGTGAAGTATCGGGTGGGGTATCGACCGCTCACGTTCGCGATGGCTCGGGAGCGGTGTTCGGGTGGGGTCTGAACGCGACCGGTGCGGTGGGCGACGGTAGCGCGGACGGTACGATCGTCTCCCGGCCGGCGCAACTGGACGTGCAGGAGCGGCCCATCCTGGCCCTCGGAGTCGGGTCCGGTTCGGCGCTGCGTCACCTCGTCGTCGCCGACCCGGTGATGGACGCCCACGGTTCGCCGCGGCTCTCCCTCAGGACGGCAGACGACGTCGTCGCGAGCGGATCCGTCGTCGAGGTCGAAGGGGCGGTGCTCTACGCCGACGGATCGCCGGTCGCGGGACAGACCCTCCAATTCGGCGCGACAGGAATCGGGGTTTCATTCGTCGACGACGTCGCCTCCGGCATCACCGATGCGCGCGGCTGGGCGAGGGTGTCGCTGCGGACGACGGGAGGATACTCGCTGGGTATCGTCGCTCTCACCGTCGCGCAGGGATCGCAGGTGGCGCGCCAAGACATCCACGTGGTCGGTGGCAACGCCCTGGCTGTGGGGTCCATGTCTCCGTGGTACGGACTCGGCACGGGGCGCGTGGGTGCGAACGGTGTCGACGCCGCGGCCGGTGCACCTCTCGTGTCCGCTCTCGAGGGGCGGATCGTGAGCGCGGCGAGCTCCTGGGGCAACTCCTTCTTCGTGACGGCGGATGGAGCCCTGCACGCGGTGGGCGCGGACTTCTTCCGCACACTCGAACGCATCACGGGATACGACCAGAGCAACGGATTCTTCGGCGTGGGGGACCCCGCGGAGATCATGCCGTACGTCACGACGATCACGGCCTTTCCGGGCTTCACCGACGCTCGGCAGGTCGTCTGCAGCCGTGGCACGGTCTACGTCCTGCGTGCGAACGGCAGCGTCGTGACGTGGGGTGATTATGCTTTCGGCGCCTTCGGCGACGGAACGGTCGCCAGCGACCTGGAAGACGACAGCGACCCGACGAGCTACCCCACCGGCAGTCGCGAAGACCCTCGTCCTCGCGTGATCCCGGATCTCGAGGGTGTCGCGCAGCTCTCGCCGATGATGTTCGGCTGTGTGGCATTGCTGAACGATGGTCGCGTCGTGGGGTGGGGCAGGAACGACGACAATCAGGTAACCGGGGTCTCGACGGCCGATCAGCCGCGTCCGGTGACGATCCCCGTGCCGGCATCGCAACAGGTGGCGGGATCCGCGAGATCTGCTTACGCGTTGACGAATGACGGGCGCGTGTTCGCATGGGGTGGTAACGGATCCGGCCAGATCGGCGACGGATCGTCGGAGACGCGAACCGCCCCCGTCGACGTCGGCCTGACGGACGTGCGGGCGATCGTCGCGGGGGAGAGCAGCGCGTACGCCCTCGACGGCAACGGTGACGTCTGGGCCTGGGGCGCGAACGACGTGGGCCAGCTGGGTGACGGTTCGACGACCGATTCATCGAGTCCGCAGCGGGTCCCCGGTCTTTCGGGTGTTCGGCAGATCGCCGCAACCGCGAGAACGGCCTATGCCCTGTGCTCTGACGGACGCGTCCTGGCTTGGGGCGCGGGCGAGGGACGTGGCGTGTCGGGCCGCGCCCTGTCCCCGACGCTGGTCGTGGGAGGGATGACCGATCAGGATGCCGTCCCGTCCTTCAGCGCCGGTGGTCCGGGAACGACGGTGCTGCACATCCTCCGTCGTCGCTGAGGCGCGCCGCGCCGCGGACCGCCGGAGAACAGGCCCGCGACGCGCGCGGGCTGCCGCCGGTTTGGCGCTGGAGCCCGCGTCACGTAAGCTTGATCCTCGGCACGAGTTACGGCTCAGCGCCTTGGGGTATGGTGTAATTGGCAACACGGCGGTTTCTGGTTCCGTTGTTCTTGGTTCGAGTCCAGGTACCCCAGCTTTGAGAAAAGCCCCGGTGATCGCGAAGATCACCGGGGCTTTCGCTTTCTCAGCCCGTCCTTACGCCGACGCGGCACACTGGACGCATGGGACTCTTCGTACAGCGACCCGAAGAACCGAGCGAGTGGGCCGGTCTTCCCGGTGAGCCGGCGCGTCCGCGCTCGCGCGCCGAGGTGCTGCCCGACGAGGAGGGCCCCGGAACCTCTCCCGAGGGCCTCCTCGGTCTCCTCGACGCGCCGGTGGCCTCGATCGAGGTCCCGGTCGTTCCCACCGACGACCCGAGCGCGCGGGACTGACCGCGCGGCGACGACGATCGCCCGCGCGCCGTCGCTACCATCCGATCGAGGGATGCCATCGGCATCCACCCCGCGGAAGAAGGTCACCGTGAAGCGTTCCGCCGTCGCCGTCGCTGCGATCGTGTTGCCGTTGATGGTCGCGGGGTGCACGCCGGCGGGATCCGACCCCATCACGCCGACCGGCAGTGCCGCCGCACCCTCCCCGACGCCGTCGTCCGAGGGGCAAGCGCTCCCGCCGGCGATCGTCGTGCCGGCGGACCTCGCGGGGACCGACGTGAGCGTGGCCATCGGGAGCGCGGTGGTCCTCGCCGTGCCCGACGGGACCGAGGCGGAGTGGACCGGCTCGACGGCGGAGGTGACCGTCGCGGAGTTCTCGGCGGGAGGCCCGTCGGAGGGGGCGGTGTTCCGGCCCGGTTTCATCGCCCGCGCGCTCGGGACGACGGCGGCGACGACCACCGGCCCCGACGGGCAGCAGGTCGACTTCACGATCTCCGTCGTCGCGCCCTAGTCCCGGCGCTTCCCGCCCGCCGACGCTCGCTGACCGCCGTCACCCCCGGCTGCCCTGGCGGGCGGCATCCCGAGATGCTGTCCTGCCCAGCCGATCGGTGAGGAACGGCGCTCGACCCGACGGAAGTCCGTGGGTGCGGGAGCTGGAGGCGTCCTGCGCGCATGCCTGCGTAAATCTGTTGCCCTCTGTGGTTTCGTGTTGTACTGTGTGGGAATCTTCGAAGGAGATCCCGTGTACGCAATGGAGCGCCAGCAGCTCATCGAGCGCGAACTGCGCGAGGTCGGACGCGTCAGCGTCGTAGACCTTGCCCGCCGCTTCGACGTGACCACCGAGACGGTGCGCCGCGACCTCGACCGCCTCGAGAGCCTCGGCTCCCTCCGTCGCGTGCACGGCGGTGCCGTCGACGCCGGTCGCGCGAGTACCGCGGAGTCTCCGCTCACCGAACGCCGAGAGCGGCACGGCGATGCGAAGCGCGCGATCGCCGCCGCGGCCGTCGCTCTGTTGGGCCCGGACTTCCGCGGCTCGGTCTTCCTCGACGCCGGCACGACGCCCGCCGCGGTCGCCGCTCTCCTGCCCGAGGCTCTCGGAGCGGGTATCGCCGGGGTCGAGGTCGTCACGCACTCGCTCGAAGCCGCGCACGTGCTCTCGGGCGACGACCGGCTGTCGTTGACCACCATCGGCGGCCGCGTCCGCGGGGTCACCGCCGCCGCCGTCGGCGCGCACACCGTACGCACGATCCGCCAGCTGCGGCCCGACATCGCCTTCGTCGGCACCAACGGTCTCAGTGCGGGATTCGGCCTCAGCACGCCCGACCCCGACGAGGCCGCGGTGAAGGCCGCCATCATCCAGTCGGCCCGCCGCGTCGTCCTCGTCGCGGACGCGGCCAAGTTCGGAGAGGAATTGCTCGTGCGCTTCGCCCAGCTCGACGAGATCGACGTTCTCGTGACCGATGCGGCACCGCCCGCCGACCTGGCCGAGGCCCTCGCCGACGCCGACATCGAGGTGCGGGTCGCATGATCGTCACCCTGACCGCCAACCCGTCCGCCGACCGTGCCGTCGTGCTGTCCGACGCCCTCGTCCCGGGCGAGGTTCAGCGTGCGGTGTCGTCGCGCGAGGATGCCGGAGGCAAGGGCGTCAACGTCGCCCGCGTCGTGACGGCCGCCGGTGCCCCGGCCCGGGCCGTCGTGCCGGTCGGTGCTCACGACCCGTACCGCGTGCTGCTCGAGGACACCGGCATCGCCCTCGACATCGTCGAGGTGGCCGGTCGCGCCCGCGCGAACCTCACCATCACCGACCCCACCGGGGAGACCACGAAGCTCAACCTGCCCGGTGCCGAGCTCAGCGCCGTCGAGGCCGAGGCGCTCACCGCGGGCGTGGTCGCGGCCGCCGAGGGCGCGACCTGGCTCGTGCTTGCCGGGTCCCTGCCTCCCGGGGTGCCCGCGTCGTTCTACGCCGACCTCGTCTCCGCCGTCCGCGGACGCTGGGGCGCCGCCGCCCCGCTCATCGCGGTCGACGCCTCCGGCGAGGCTCTCGCCGCGGTCGTCGAGAGCGCTCGTCCCGACCTCATCAAGCCGAACCACGAGGAGCTCGCCGAGCTGGTCGGGGAAGACCCGTCCCTCGATGCCGATGTCCTCGCCGAGGCCGCCCGGCGCGCAACGGCCCTCGTGCCCGGCCGCGTGGCATCCGCTCTCGTGACCCTCGGTGCCGACGGTGCGCTGCTGTTCACCGCCGACGGCGCGTGGCGCGGACGCGCCCCCAAGATCCAGGTCGCCAGCACGGTCGGCGCGGGCGACAGCTCGCTCGCCGGCTACCTGTTGGCCGACCTCGAGGGGGCTCCGGCCCCCGACCGTCTCGCGCGCAGCATCGCTTACGGTGCCGCTGCCGCGACCCTGCCGGGGACCCAGGCCCCGACACCGGCCGATCTGCCCGCGGGCCCGATCGCCGTATCCAATTTCGCCACCCCCATCGCAACATCCTGACCACGGAGGTCACTGACAATGTCCGACATCATCACTCCGGAGCTCGTCACCCTCGACGTGCCCCTGGGCACCGACAAGCAGTCGGTGATCCGCGCCCTCGCCGAGCGCGTCGTCGCGCAGGGCCGCGCGACCAGCGCCCAAGAGCTTTTCGACGACGCGTGGGCCCGCGAGCAGAAGGACGAGACCGGCCTGCCCGGCGGTATCGGCATCCCGCACGCGCGCAGCGCGTCGGTCACCGAGCCGACCCTCGCCTTCGCCCGCCTCACCCCGGGCGTCGACTTCGGCGCCCCCGACGGCCCGGCCGACATCGTGTTCCTCATCGCCGCACCCGCCGGTGCCGACGAGGCGCACCTCGCGGTGCTGTCGCAGCTGGCTCGCAGCCTCATGAACGACCAGTTCATGTCCGGCCTGCGCGCCGCGCAGACGCCCTCGGACGCGGTGCGCATCATCACGGATGCCGTGAACCCGGCCCCCGCGCAGCCGGCGGCCGCCGAGGCCCCCGCTGCGACCCGCGCCGAGGCGCGCACCGCCACGGCGACGAAGACGAAGAAGATCGTCGCCGTCACCGCGTGCGCCACGGGCATCGCCCACACCTTCATGGCTGCCGACGCCCTCACCGCGGCCGGTGCCGAGACCGACGGCGTCGAGCTCGTCGTCGAGCCGCAGGGTTCGAGCGGATACAAGGCCCTCCCGCAGAGCGTCATCGACGACGCCGACGCCGTGATCTTCGCGGTCGACGTCGACGTGCGCGAGCCGCAGCGCTTCGCGGGCAAGCCCGTCGTGCGCGCCGGCGTCAAGCGCGGCATCGAGCAGCCGAAGCAGCTCATCGCCGAGGCCCTCGCCGCCAGCGAGAACCCGAACGCCGCGCGCGTGCAGGGCGGTGCCGCCGCGGCATTCGCGTCGGACGCTCCGGTGGCGCAGCAGTCGGTGGGCCGTCGCATCCAGCGGTGGCTGCTCACCGGTGTCAGCTACATGATTCCCTTCGTCGCCGGTGGCGGTCTGCTCATTGCGCTGGGCTTCCTGCTCGGCGGATATCAGGTGACGCAGAACGCCGCCAACGTCATCATCCAGAACTCGCTGTGGGACCTCCCGACCGAGGGCATCACCTCCCCGCTCGGACCGGTCGGCCAGTACCTCGGCTCGGTGGCGTTCATGATCGGCGCGACCTCGATGGGCTTCATCGTCGCCGTGCTCGCGGGCTTCATCGCCTACGCGATCGCCGACCGCCCGGGTATCGCGCCCGGATTCGTCGCCGGTGCCGTCGCGGTGCTCATGAACGCGGGCTTCATCGGCGGCATCATCGGCGGTCTGCTTGCCGGTTTCATCGCCTGGTGGCTCGGCCGCTTCGACGCGCCGCGCTGGCTGCGCGGACTCATGCCCGTCGTCATCGTGCCGTTCCTCGGCTCGATCTTCGCCTCGGGCCTGATGATCCTGTTCCTCGGTCGTCCGATCGCCGCCCTCATGGCCGCCCTCACCGACGGCCTCAACTCGCTCGCCGCCTCCGGTGCCGGTGCGATCCTGCTCGGCGTGATCCTCGGTCTCATGATGTGCTTCGACCTCGGTGGCCCGGTCAACAAGGTCGCCTACGTCTTCGCCACCACGGGCCTCGCCGCCGCCACCCAGACCAACACGGCTCCGTACCTGATCATGGCCGCCGTCATGGCCGCCGGCATGGTCCCGCCGCTGGCCATGGCCCTGGCCTCGACGCTGCTCGCGCGCAAGAAGTTCACTCCGGTCGAGCGCGAGAACGGTGCCGCCGCGTGGCTGCTGGGCGCCTCGTTCATCTCCGAGGGTGCCATCCCGTTCGCGGCGGCCGACCCGCTGCGCGTCATCCCCGCCTCGATGGTGGGCGGTGCGATCACGGGTGGTCTGAGCATGCTCTTCGGTGTGCAGTCGTTCGCCCCGCACGGCGGCATCTTCGTCTTCTTCGCGATCAACCCCTTCTGGGGTTTCGCCCTCGCGATCGTGGCGGGTACCGTCGTGACGGCGCTCATCGTCGTCGCCCTCAAGGGCGTCGGTCGCAGCACCAAGGACGCCGCCGTCACCGAGGCTGCGCCCGCAGTCACGGTCGCCGCGTAACACCCCCGTCGAATCGGAAGGATTCACCATGGCAGAACGTCAGGCCACCATCGCCAGCGCCTCGGGCCTCCACGCCCGTCCTGCGAAGCTCTTCGTGCAGGCCGTGCAGGAGAAGAAGGTCCCCGTCACGATCGCGGCCCAGGGCGGTCCCGACCTCAACGCCGGCAGCATCCTGTCGCTCATGGGTCTCGGCGCCGGTCACGGCACGGTCGTGACGCTCAAGGCCGAGGGCGAGGGTGCCGAGCAGGCGCTCGACGAGCTCGTCGCCCTGCTCGAGACCGACCTCGACGCGCAGTAAGCACCTCGCACCAGAACACCGGATGCCACGGGCCTGAGGGCTCGTGGCATCCGGTGTTCTGGTTTCGAAGCGGGCCCGTCAGCGTCGGGGTGGCGTTGCGCGAGCGGGAAGAATTCCTGAGATCTGCGTGATGTGCTGCCGGACACGCCGTGGCGACCGACGCCGACGGTCGAAGGCTCCGGAGTTCGGCCCGCCCGCGGCCTCAGACCTCGACCGAATCGCCTGGCTTCAGATCGACGAAAGAGCCGCCGTTCTGCTCCACCGCCCACGTCAGGCGGGCATCGCCCATCTGCTTGCCGGCGACCGAGAGCGTCATGTCGTGGGTGGCGAAGACCCGCTCGGGTTTGACCGCGAGGACGTAATCGATGGCATCGCCGATCTTGAGCCACGGCGCCCCGACCGGAGCGGCGAGAAGGGCCACCTTCTTGTGCTTCGGCACGGCGTAGGAGTCGCCGGGGTAGTAGAGCGCGTCGTTGACGAGGACGCCGACGTTGTCGACCACGGGGATCGATTCGTGGATGACTTCGTGGCGTCCGCCGAAGAACTCGAGGTGGAAGGGGCCGAGGTCCAGTCGGTCACCGGGGTTCACGACTGTGATCTCGAAGCCCGCCGCGGCGTTCCGCACGCCCTCGGGCCCGTAGATTGGCACGTCCGGGTGCGCCTTCTGCAGGCGCGTGAGGTGTTCGGGCGTCCAGTGGTCGGCGTGCTCGTGCGTGATCACCACTCCGACGAGGCCCGTGAGCTCTTCGAGGGGAGAGGTGAAGCTCCCGGGGTCGATGACGAGCGTGTGCCCGGACTCGACGACGACGAGGGCGGCGTGTTCGTGTTTCGTGAGGCGCATACCCCGATCCAACTCCCGGATGCCACGGGGCGGCAAGCGCTGGCGCGGAAGGTGAACAGCGTCTATCGCCTCTTCCGTTGGCCGCCCGATCGCGGTACCGTGGCCGGACACGCCCGGGATATCGGTGGCTCGGCCCTGATTTTGCGTGCGCGTCATTCGTGGTGCATACTTGAACACGTTGCGACGCGGCCCCATCGTATAGCGGCCTAGTACGCCGCCCTCTCACGGCGGTAACGCGGGTTCGAATCCCGCTGGGGTCACCAACACGAAGAAGAGCCTCGACCGAATGGTCGGGGCTCTTCTTCGTTGTCGGCGGCTTCGGCTGGACGAGGAGCTGCATGCGCGGGTTGGGCCCCGCCGCCCGGAGGCTCCGCGCGCTGCGAAGCGGCGCGTGGAGGGGGCGGAGGGAGAATCCCGCTGGGGTCACCAACACGAAGAAGAGCCTCGACCGAATGGTCGGGGCTCATTTTCGTTGTCGGCGACTTCAGCAGGACGAGGAGCTGTATGTGCGGGTTGGGCCCCACCGCCCGGAGGCTCCGCGCGCCCTGAAGCGGCGCCGAGCCGCGGCTCAGACCCCCGCGGAATCGGTCGAGTGCATCGAAACCGGACGCCGGGCCCTTGGCATCCGCCTCGCTCCGACCTTCCGGCTCAGCCCTGTCGTGCGGCGCGGCGACGGCGGACGACCCGGCGCACGCCCCACACCGCGGCGGCGGCGATCCCGGCCACGACGACCCACGGCAGCAGGAAGCCCAGGCCGATCACGATGCCGTTGAGCGTCGCCACGAGGCCGTTCCATCCCGCGGCGAGGCCGTCGCCGAAGCCCGCCGGATCGGCGGTGACGGATGCCGTGCGCGCGGTCAGCTGCACGCTGAGCGTCGACATCGCCACCTGCGACGACAGCGACTGGAGGATCTGCCGGTCGCTGTCGAGCTGCGCCTGGCGATCGGCGAGAGCGGTCTCGGCGGCGATCAGGTCGGACACCGATCCGGCCTGCGCCATCAGCTCGGTCAGGCGGGCGACGGACGCCTCGCCCGCGGCCACCCGCGCACGCAGGTCGATGGCCTGGTCGGTGACGTCGGACCGGGTCACACTGGTCGCGGTGACCTCGCCCACGGTGCCCAGGCCGTCCATCACCGCGGCGAGCGAGTCGGCGGGGACCCGGACGGTGATCCAGCCCGACGAGAGCGTCGCGCCCGTCGAGACTCCTTCGAGGGGCATCACGACGCCGCCGTCGCCGAGCTGAGAGGATTCGACATACCCGCCGGCCGCGGTGGCGGCGTTGCCGATCGCCTCGATCGCGGTGCCGATGTCGTCGACGGCGACCGTGCTGGACCCCGTGGAGACGATCTCCCGCGCGGAGGCGTCCGTCGACGACGAGGCGTCGGAGCGTGCTCCCGCACCGCTCTGGCCGGGGGCCACGGGCGCGGACCCGGCCTCCGAGCCGGCGAAGCCCTGGGCGGATTGATCGATCGTCCCGCCCTCGGGTGCGCTGTCGCCGGCACCCGCGACGGTCGACGAACCGCTGACGCCCGAGGTGGTGCTGAGCGAGGGGCCGACGACGGCGGCGACCACGATGACGGCGGCGGCGGCGCCGACGCCCGTCCAGACGGCGCGTCGACGCCGACGACGGCGGTCGCGTTCGTCGGCGATCCGTCCGAAGACGGCGGTCTCGATGGCATCCATCCGGTCGGGGGACAGGGAGGGCAGGGTGGGCGCGTTCATGGGGTCTCCGTCTCCATCGCGGTGGCGCGCATCCGGGATCGGATGCGGGAGAGGCGGTTGCGTACCGCGCCGTGCGAGACGCCCAACGTCGCCGCCGCCGCCTCGTACCCGTAGCCCTCGGCGGCGCACAGGCGGAAGATCTCCCGGTCGAGCTCGCTCAGTCGGTCGACGGCCGCGAGGATCGCGGCGACCGTCTCGGCCTGGACGACCTGCGCTTCCACGTCGACGACGGAGGGGATCTCCGCGTCGAGCGCCGCGTGCGAACCGTGACGTCGCCGTGCGCGCAGGCGATTCTGCGCCTGCAGGCGGCAGATCGTCGCGAGCCAGGGGAGGAGCGAGTCCCCCTCGAGGCGAAGAGCGGGGATCTTCCGCCACGCGACGACGAACGTCTCCTGGGTGACGTCCTCGGCGTCAGCAGCCTGGCCGACGAGCCCGAAGGCCACCCAGTACACGGGCCGCACGTAGGCGCGGTACAGGGTGCGGAACGCCGCTTCCGAGCCGCCGGCGGCGCGCGCGACCAGCATCCTGTCGTCGATCACGTCGTCGGTCATCGGCATCCACTTCTCGTCCGGGCGAGGCTCTGCGAGCACTCTCTCACTCAGAGGTGTCGGTGCGCGGCCGATCGTCTCACGCAACGACGCACGTAATGAGAACTACGTGCACAACCCGGGGGCGGGCGGAGTCCGCTCGATAGACTCGATCGCTTCCCCCGATGAAAGGCCCCCGCGATGGAGCTGCAGCTCGACCCGCTCTTCCAGACCATCACGTTGGTGGTGCTGGTCGTCATCCTGATCGCCGACCTGCTGATCATCCTCAAGCGTCCGCACATCCCGGCGCCGAAGGAGTCGACGCTCTGGGTCATCTTCTACGTGACGCTCGCGCTCATCTTCGCGGGCGTGCTGTGGATCGTCGCCGGGGGAGAGGTGGCGGGTCAGTTCGTGGCCGGCTGGCTCACCGAGTACAGCCTGTCGATCGACAATCTCTTCGTCTTCGTGCTGATCATGGGGCAGTTCGCCGTGCCGCGCCGCTATCAGCAGGAGGTGCTGATGGTGGGCATCATCATCGCGCTGATCCTGCGGGGGGCGTTCATCCTCGTCGGCGCGACGATCATCGAGAACTTCAGCCCGATCTTCTACCTGTTCGGCCTGTTCCTGATCTACACCGCGATCCGCCAGGCGTTCCCCGGCGACGACGATGACGACAGTCAGAAAGAGAACCTCATCGTGCGGACGCTGCGCCGCGTGCTGCCGATGAGCGACTCGTACGACGGAAAGAAGGTCATCACCCGCGTCAACGGCAAGAAGCTGTTCACGCCGATGATCATCGTGTTCGTGGCGATCGGCGTGACCGACCTGCTCTTCGCCATCGACTCGATCCCCGCGATCTTCGGCATCACGCAGAGCCCGTTCATCGTGTTCACCGCGAACCTCTTCGCGCTCATGGGCCTGCGCCAGCTCTACTTCCTGCTCGGCGACCTGCTCGATCGCCTGAAGTACCTGCACTATGGCATCGCGTTCATCCTCGCCTTCATCGGCGTGAAGCTCATCCTGCACGCGATGCACGTCAACGAGCTGCCGTTCCTCAACGGCGGAGAGCCCATCGAGTGGGCTCCCGAGATCTCGACGTGGGTCTCGCTCGCGGTGATCATCCTGTCGATGGCGGTGGCGACGGTCGCGAGCCTCGTCGCCGCGCGGCGCGAGCCGTCTGCCGAGGGACCTCAGGATGCCGCGGCCGAGGTCGCCGACGAGAAGGGCACCCCCGCGACGGTGGAACAGCCCGAGCGCGACTGACCCTCGCGCGACTGACCCTCGCGCGACACGTCTGCGTCCTGTGCGGCCCGAGTCGCCTGTCGCCCCCCTTGTCCCACTTCTCGGGGTGCGTGTCCCACTTGTGGTCGGTCGAGGGCGCGCCAACCGGCCATAAGTGGGACGAGGGTCTCGGCCGGGCGGGCGGCATCCGCGGTCGGGAACGCCCGCTGGCCGGTCAGGAGTGGGGCGAGGGGTGGTGGTGCTGGCCGCTTGTCCCACTTCTAGCGCTGCGTGTCCCACTTGTGGCCGGTCGAGGGCGCGCCAACCCGCCATAAGTGGGACGAGGGTCTCGGCCGGGCGGGCGGCATCCGGAATTCAGAACGCGCGCAGGTTCGCCCGCAGGCCGCCGCCGACGTACTCCTCGCGGAGGATCCCGCGCCGCCGCAGGATCGGCACGAGGTCGTCGAGCAGCCGGTGCACGGTGACCGGGTGCAGGTCGCCCCACAGCAGCACGCCGTCGTTGCCCCAGTCGCCGAGCTCCTCGATGCGGTCGGCGAACTCGTCGGCGGTTCCGACGAACCCGGATCCGTCGTTCAGGCGGCCGAGGCGCGCGTGGGCCGCGAGCAGCGTGCGCAGGGGAGCGTCGGCGTCGTGCTTTCCGACGAGGCGTCTGATGCTGCCCTCCGACACGTGCTCGCCGAAGATCGCGCGGTCGAGCGGCTTGTCGAGGTCGAGCGCCGTGAGGTCGGTCTCGAGGTCGCTGGACTGCTTGCGCGCGATCTGCCGCAGGGCCTCGTCGTCCGGGTGGGCGGATGCCGCGACCAGGCGGTCGGCTTCCTCCGGCGACGACACGAGCACGGGCTGGATCGCGAAGAGAATATTGATGTCGTCGGCGGAGCGCCCCGCCGCTTCCGCCGCGGCGTGGATCCGCCCGCGGTACGCCCGGATGCTGGCCTCGTCGAGGGGCGCGAGCGCGAGCTGGACGTCGGAGTTGTGTCCGGCGAACGACAGCCCCCGCCCCGACCCGCCGGGCGAAACGATCGCCGGCTCGCCGTCGGTGAACGGGATCGCGTTGAGCGGACCGTCGAAGCCGAAGTACTCACCGCGGTGGCGCGTGGCATCCAGTCTCGTACCGTCGGCGTAGACGCCCGATTCCTCGTCGGCCACGAGGGCTCCCTCGCCCCAGCTGCGCCAGAGGTGACGGATGCCGTCGAGCCACTCCTCCGCGCGGTCGTACGCGGCGTCGTGTCCGAGCTGCGGCGCGGTCGAGAAGTGGCGCGCGCTTCCGGTGTCGGTGACGACGTTCAGGCCCAGGCGGTGACCGCTCAGGTGCTGGAGCGTCGCGAACTGGCGGGCGGCGGTGTAGGGCAGGTACGCCGCGGGGTTGACCGTGGGGACGACCCCGAGGTGCTGTGTCGCCGCGAAGAGGTAGGGCGCGAGCAGCAGTGGGTCGTGCTTCGGTCCGCCGAAGGCGTGGCGCACGCGCAGGTCGATGGTCTCGGCGCTGCCCAGGGAGGGGGCGTCCTCGATGATGAGCAGGTCGAACCCGGCCTGCTCCAGGGTGCGCGCGGAATCCTGGTAGAGCCCGGGCTCGGTCCACCGGTGGTTCCACCGCAGATAGGGGTGCCCCCAGCCGTGCGGGCCGAAGCCGCGCGCGAGGAACCAGCCGAAGTGCTGCAGGCGGCTCAAAGGACCACCGTCTCCCGCTCGGCGGAGGGGACCCCGACCAGTGCCTGCTCGAGGTCGGCGAGGATGTCGCCGACGTCTTCGATGCCGATCGACAGTCGCACCGTGCCGGGGAAGACCCCCGCCCGCTCGCGCTCGGAGACCGTGCGCGCGGAGTGCGAGGTGCTCTGGGGGTGGAGGATCAGCGATCGCACATCGCCCAGGTGCGTCATGTGCGTGATCAGCCGCACCGACTGCACGAGGTGGCGGGCGGCCTCGAGACCGCCGCGCAGCGTCACGGTGAAGACCGATCCGTGCCCGCCGCGCAGGTACTTCTCGCCGAGGGCGTGGTGGGGGTGCGAGGCGAGACCGACGTAGTCGACGCGCTCGACCTCGGGGCGGTCCTCGAGCCACCGGGCGACGACCAGCGCATTCGCCGACTGGCGCTCGACGCGCAGACTCAGCGTCTCGATGCCCTGACCGATCAGGAAGGCGTTCAACGGCGAGGGGGAGGGGCCGAACCGGGGCGCCACGCTCTCGCGCAGGTACTGACCGCGCGCGCGGGGGCCGTGCTTCTCGGCGTAGCTCGCTCCGCCGAGGCGGTCCGTCTGCACGAGGTGGGGGAAGAGGTGCCCGGATGCCGCGGCGTCGAAGCGTCCGTCGTCGACGATGACGCCGCCGAGCACCGCCCCCTGCCCGGCGAGGAACTTGCTCGCCGAGTGCACCACGACGGCCGCGCCGTGCTCGATCGGGCGCAGGAGATACGGCGTCGTGAACGTGCTGTCGACGACCAGGGGGATGCCGCGCTCGGCCCCGATCGCGGCGACGGCGGCGACGTCGAGGACGTCGTTGCGGGCATTGGAGAGCGTCTCGGCGAAGAGGGCCTTCGTCCGTGGCGTGACGGCCGCGCGGACGGCATCCAGGTCGGACACGTCGACGAACGTCGTCTCGATGCCCAGTCGCGCGAGGTTGTCGAGCAAGAGTCCGCGAGTGCCCTCGTAGATGTGCTCCGACACGACGACGTGGTCGCCCGCTCCGGCGAGGGCGAGCAGGGCGACGGTGACGGCGGCCTGTCCGCTCGACACGAGGATCGCTTGGTCGCCGCCCTCGAGAGAGGCGAGCCGCTCCTCGACGGCCTGCACGGTCGGGTTCCCGGTGCGGCTGTAACCGAACCCCGCGCCGGTGCCGAAGTGCTCGGCCGACTCGTCGAGGTCGCTGAAGGTGAAACCGGCGGTCAGGTAGATCGGCGTCGCCCGCGGGGTGGCGGGCGCGCTGACGGAGCCCGCGTGGACTTGGCGGGTCGAGAATCCGGTGTCGGCACCTGCGGTCATGGGCGTGCTCCTTCCTTCGGGATCGGGCCAGGTTCGCATGCGCGATCGGGGAACGACGAAACGTGCGGCGTCGTGTTACGCGGGAACCCCCGTCTCGGCCGGTGGTATCGTGACCGGGTGCGGATCGCTCGCCTCCTCCTTAGCGGCCGCGACGAGACCTTGTTCTAGGCCTTTCTCGTCGCGGAGTTCGTCGCGGGCCTCACACCCCTTCCGAGGAGAAACGCAGAATGAGCAGCACATCGATCGACGGCATCCAGATCCCTGATCGCCCCCGCACCCTGGCCGAGAAGGTCTGGGACGACCACCTGGTGGTCAAGGGCGAGAACGGCCAGCCCGATCTCATCTACATCGACCTGCACCTCGTGCACGAGGTCACCAGCCCCCAGGCGTTCGACGGCCTGCGGGCCGAGGGGCGCCCGGTCCGCCGGCTCGATCTCACGATCGCCACCGAGGACCACAACACCCCGACGCTCGACATCGACAAGCCGATCGCCGATCTCACCAGTCGCACGCAGATCGACACGCTGCGTCGCAATGCCGACGAGTTCGGCGTGCGCATCCACTCGCTCGGCGATAAGGAGCAGGGGATCGTCCACGTCGTCGGCCCGCAGCTGGGCCTGACGATGCCGGGCATCACGGTGGTGTGCGGCGACAGCCACACCTCGACCCACGGCGCCTTCGGGGCCATGGCCTTCGGCATCGGCACGAGCGAGGTCGAGCACGTGCTCGCCACGCAGACGCTGCCGCTGAAGCCGTTCAAGACCATGGCGATCACCGTCGAGGGCGAGCTGAAGCCCGGCGTGACGGCGAAGGACATCATCCTCGCGATCATCGCCAAGATCGGCGCCAACGGCGGCCAGGGCTACGTGCTCGAGTTCCGTGGCTCCGCGATCCGCTCCCTCTCGATGGAGGGGCGGATGACGATGTGCAACATGTCGATCGAGGCCGGTGCCCGCGCGGGCATGATCGCCCCCGACGAGACGACGTTCGCCTACGTCAAAGACAAGCCGCACGCCCCGCAGGGCCAGGACTGGGACGACGCGGTGGCCTACTGGCGCACCCTTCCCAGCGACGAGGGCGCCGTCTACGACGCCGAGGTCTTCCTCGACGCAGCCGACCTCGAGCCCTTCGTCACCTGGGGCACGAACCCCGGTCAGGGCGTGTCGTTGTCGGACGTCGTGCCGACCCCGGCCGACATCGCCGATCCGAACGAGCGCGCCGCCGCCGAGCGGGCTCTCGAGTACATGGCCCTCGAGGCCGGCACCCCGATGAAGGACATCCCGGTGGATGCCGTGTTCATGGGCTCGTGCACGAACAGCCGCATCGAAGACCTCCGGGCTTTCGCCTCCGTCATCCAGGGTCGAACGAAGGCCGAGAACGTCCGCGTCATGGTCGTTCCGGGCTCGGCCCGCGTTCGACTGGAGGCCGAGGCCGAGGGCCTCGACAAGGTGTTCACCGCGTTCGGTGCCGAGTGGCGCTTCGCGGGCTGCTCGATGTGCCTCGGCATGAACCCCGACCAGCTGGCTCCGGGGGAGCGCTGCGCATCGACCTCGAACCGCAACTTCGAGGGCCGACAGGGCAAGGGCGGGCGTACGCACCTCGTGTCGCCGCTCGTGGCGGCGGCCACCGCCGTGCGCGGGACGCTGTCGAGCCCGGCCGACCTCGGCCCCCTGCCCGAGGCCGCTGCGCCCGCGGAGACCGTTTCGACCGGGGCGGAGGCCTGACATGGAGAAGTTCACCACGCACACCGGTGTCGCCGCCCCGCTGAAGCGCTCGGCCGTCGACACCGACCAGATCATCCCGGCCGTGTTCCTCAAGCGCGTCACCAAGACCGGCTTCGACGACGCTCTGTTCGCCAACTGGCGCCAGGACCCGGAGTTCATCCTCAATCAGGACGCCTACCGCTCGGCATCCGTGCTCGTCGCCGGCCCCGACTTCGGCACCGGATCCAGCCGCGAGCACGCCGTGTGGGCGCTGCGCGACTACGGCTTCCAGGTCGTGCTGAGCCCGAAGTTCGCCGACATCTTCCGCGGGAACTCGGGCAAGCAGGGTCTGGTGACGGGCGTGATCACCGAGGACGAGGTCGAGCGGATCTGGGCCGTCCTCGAGCAGAACCCCGGCGTCGAGATGACCGTGGACCTGCAGGCGAAGACCGCGACGGTGGGCGAGCTCACGGTCTCGTTCGAGATCGACGATTACACTAGGTGGCGGCTTCTCGAAGGGCTCGACGACATCGGGCTCACGCTGCGTGACGAAGACAAGATCACGCAGTTCGAGGCGCGCCGCGAGGCATGGCGGCCGCGGACCCTCCCGGTCCGCTGACCCCGATCGACCCGATCGGGTCGATCTGTCGCCCCTCGTCCACGAAGTGAGGTCCACCCCCCTATGAGCACACTCGTTTCCGACACCGGAGAACACCCCATCGGGCAGCCGGATTGGGAGTCGGCCGAAACCCTGACCATCCGCGGCGGGCGACCGCTGCGCGGCACGGTGGAGGTCAAGGGGGCGAAGAACCTCGTCACCAAGGCGATGGTGGCGGCCCTGCTCGGCGAGACGGCCAGCACCCTGCGCGACGTGCCGATGATCAGCGACGTCAAGGTCGTGCGGTCGCTCCTCGAGGTGCACGGCGTCACGGTCACCGAGGGAGACGAAGAGGGCACGCTGCACCTCGACCCCTCGGGCGCCGTCGCCGCGCACTTCGAGGAGATCGACGCGCACGCGGGGGCTTCGCGCATTCCGATCCTCTTCTGCGGGCCGCTGCTGCACCTGCTCGGCGAGGCGCTCATCCCCGACCTCGGTGGATGCCGCATCGGCGACCGGCCGATCAACTTCCACATGGACGCGCTGCGCGCGTTCGGCGCCGTCGTCGACAAGAGCTACGAGGGCATCCGGATCACGGCGCCCAACGGACTCCACGGTGCGAACATCACCCTCCCGTACCCGAGCGTCGGCGCCACCGAGCAGGTGCTGCTCACCGCCGTCCGCGCGAAGGGCGTCACGGAGCTGCGCAACGCCGCGATCGAGCCCGAGATCATGGACCTCATCGCCGTCCTGCAGAAGATGGGCGCGATCATCTCGTACGAGCCCAACCGCGTCATCTTCATCGAGGGCGTCGACAAGCTCGTCGGCTACGACCACCGCGCCATCTTCGACCGCAACGAGGCTGCGTCCTGGGCCTGTGCGGCCCTCGCGACCGACGGTGAGATCTTCGCCAAGGGCGCGCGCCAGCAGGACATGCTGACGTTCCTGAACGTCTTCCGCAAGGCCGGCGGCTGGTTCGACGTGCGCGAGGACGGCATCCTCTTCCGTCGCGGCGACGAACTCAAGCCCGTCATGGTCGAGACCGACGTGCACCCCGGCTTCATGACCGACTGGCAGCAGCCGCTCATCGTCGCCCTGACGCAGGCCGCCGGCACGTCGACCGTGCACGAGACGGTGTACGAGAACCGACTCGGCTTCACCGCGGCGCTGAACAAGATGGGCGCCGACATCGTCGTGCACCCCAAGGGCATCGACAGCCCCGACCGTCGCGTCCCGCGTCGCGACCTCGAGCAGGCGGCCGTCATCAACGGCCCCACGCCGCTGCACGCGGCCGACGTCGAGGTTCCCGACCTGCGCGGCGGCTACAGCTACGTCATCGCGGCACTGGCGGCCGAGGGCGAGTCGACGGTGCGCAACATCGGCATCATCCGGCGCGGCTACGAGAAGTTCCTCGAGAAGCTCACGGCACTGCACGCCGACTTCGACGTCGTGGGCTGACGCGATGGCGTCCTCGTCCTCGCCCGAGAAGAGCCGTCCGAGCGCCTTCTGGCCGCTCGCGGCGATCGTCGTACCCCTCACCGGGCTGTTCGCGCGCATCGAGATCCGCGGCGCGGAGAACCTCCCGCGGGAGGGGGCGTACGTGCTCGCCCCCAACCACAATTCCGAGTTCGACCCCCTCGTCGTCGCCGTCGCTGTGTGGCGGGTCGGCCGGGCCCCGCGCTTCCTGGCGAAGGAGAGCCTCTTCCGCGTCCCCGTCCTCGGCGCGGCCCTCAAGGCGACCGGGATGGTGCCGGTGCCGCGCGCGTCGACGAGCGCCAACCAATCGATGAAGGCGGCCGAGCAGATCGCCCGCGACGGACGCGGTGTCATCGTCTACGCCGAGGGCACGCTCACGCGCGACCCCGAGCTGTGGCCCATGCGCGGCAAGACGGGCGCGGTGCGGCTGGCCCTCGCGGGCGACCTGCCGCTCATCCCGATGGCGCAGTGGGGCGTGCAGCAGATCCTCCCGCGCTACGGCAAGCTGCGCTTCCCGCGTCGCTCGCGCGTCATCGTCGAATTCGGACCCGCGATGGACATGTCGGCCTACGCCGACGCGCCCACGCAGCCGGCGACGCTGACCCGGGCCACCGACGCGCTCATGAACCGCATCACGGAGATGCTGTCCGGCATCCGCGGCATCCCGGCGCCGGCCGAGCGGTGGAATCCGTCGCAGCACGGACAGAACGAGACGGGCCGCCTTGACGCGTAAGAACCTCCCGCAGGCCGCGGGGCCCAAGGTCGCCGTCGTCGGCGCCGGAAGCTGGGGCACGACGTTCGGCAAGATCCTCGCCGACGGCGGGGCCTCGGTCGTCATGTGGGCTCGTCGGCCGGAACTCGCGGCCGAGATCACCGAGTCCAAGCGCAACAGCCGGTACCTGTCGGGCATCAACCTGCCGCGGACGATGACGGCCACCACCGATCTGGCGGAGGCGTTGAGCGGTGCCGAGCAGATCTACCTGTCGGTGCCCTCGCAGTCGCTGCGCGAGAACCTCGCCGCCATCCGTCCGCTCGTCGAGGCCACCGACGTGCCGCTCGTCTCGCTCATGAAGGGCGTCGAGAAGTCGACGGGCCTGCGCATGAGCCAGGTGATCGAGCAGGTGCTGGGGTGCGATCCGGCCCGCATCGCCGTGGCCTCCGGCCCCAACCTGGCGCTCGAGATCGCGCGCGAGCAGCCCACGGCCGCGGTCATCAGCTCGCTGAGTCCCGAGACCGCCGAGGCCGTGGCCCGACGCGCGCGCAACCGGTACTTCCGCTCGTTCGTCAACACCGACGTGATCGGCACCGAGTTCGGCGGGGTTCTGAAGAACCTCATCGCCGTCGCCATCGGGATCGTCGACGGCGTCGGCTACGGCGAGAACACGAAGGCGTCGATCATCACGCGCGGTCTCGTCGAGATGACCGACTTCGCGGTGGCGCAGGGCGCGCAGCCCGAGACCCTGCAGGGTCTCGCCGGCCTCGGCGACCTCATCGCGACGTGTCAGTCGCCGCTGAGCCGCAACAACACCGCCGGGCGCCTCCTGGGCCAGGGCTACGGCTACAAAGAGGTCGTGACCCAGATGCAGCAGACCGCCGAGGGTCTGGCATCCGTCGCCCCGGTGCTCCAGCTCGCGAAGCAGGTCGGTGTCGACATGCCCATCGTGCAGCAGGTGAAGATGGTGCTCGACGGCACCATGGATCCCCGCGACATCGCCCCGCATCTGACCACAGACGACGACCAGCCGCAGGGCGAGAGGACGCAGAATGACCAATCCGGTGGTGGTGGTGCTCTTCGGCGGGCGCTCCAGCGAGCATTCGATCAGTTCCGCCACGGCGGGCGGGGTGCTGCGGGCGATCGACCGTGACCGCTTCCGGGTGATCCCGGTCGGAATCACCCGCGACGGCGCCTTCGTGCTCGAAGACGACGACCCCGACAAGTTCGCCCTGCGCCCCGAGGCGCTGCCGCAGGTCGTCGACAACGGCACCCGCGTGCGGCTGCCCGACTCGACGCTGTCGCGCGAGTGGACGGTGACGGATGCCGACGGCGAACGCTCCCTGGGCGAGGTCGATGTCGTGCTGCCGATCCTCCACGGGCGCTTCGGCGAGGACGGCACGGTGCAGGGGCTGCTCGAGCTGCTCGGCATCCCCTACGCCGGCGGCGGCGTGCTCATGTCGGCGATCGGCATGAACAAGCACGTCACCAAGCAGGTCCTGCGCGCGGCGAACGTGCCCGTCGTGCCGTGGGTCGCCGTCACCCGCGCCGACCTCGCACGCGATCGCGGGCTCTGGGAGCGGCGCATCCGCGCCCTCGACCTGCCCGTGTTCGTCAAGCCCAACGAGGCGGGATCCAGCGTCGGGGTGACCAAGGTCTCGCGGTGGGAAGACCTGGATGCCGCCCTCGACACCGCCTTCGCGGAAGACGGCCTCGTGCTGGTGGAGCAGGCCATCGTGGGCCGCGAGCTCGAGTGCGGCGTGCTGCCCGGACGCGACGGCGGGCCGGTACGGGTCTCGGTGGCGGGGGAGATCGTCGTCACCGGTCGGGAGTTCTACGACTTCGAGGCG
The DNA here is from genome assembly GCF_032464935.1 of Microbacterium phycohabitans. NCBI lineage: Bacteria > Bacillati > Actinomycetota > Actinomycetes > Micrococcales > Microbacteriaceae > Microbacterium > Microbacterium phycohabitans. Next base: position 470,259 of record NZ_JAWDIT010000003.1, on the reverse strand, counting down.
AAGTACCTCGACGCCCCCGGTGTCGACCTGGTGTGCCCCGCGGATCTGCGCGACGGAGAGCTGGCCGAGATGCAGCGGATCGCCGCTCACGCGTTCGAGGCGCTCGGCGGACAGGGCCTGGCGCGCGTGGACTTCTTCTACACCGGGTCGGAGTTCTACGTGAACGAGGTGAACACGATGCCGGGCTTCACCCCGATCTCGATGTTCCCCACCTGCTGGATCGCCTCGGGCCTGTCGTACCCGGATCTCATCACCGATCTGCTCGAGGCCGCACTCGAGAAGGCCTGACGTCCGCGGCGGGCGGGGCTCTGACCGGGCGTCCTCCGCCGCCGGATCCGGCGTCGCGCGCGAAGGTGTGCATATCGGTGGGTCGATCGCCGACACGCCGAGGGGCGGATGCCGGCCGGCGGCGTGTCGGGTGAATTTCCTGCCGTTGTGCCCGCGGCTCGTCACCGATTCGAGCCCCGGGGACGCGTGGGTGACTACGGCGTCGGGGTGGGGCTGGGGGTCGCCGTCGCGTCGGACGCCGAGGTGCACACCGAGCCGGTGGGCTGGAGGTAGCTGCGGATGAGCGGTCCGAGCGCCTGCGCGACGTCGCCGCTGCTCGCCGCCTCGTAGTCGAGGTACACCTGGAGCGCGGGGGTGCGGCCGAACGTCGTGAGCGTGTACCGGTTGTCGGCGGCCTGCGACTCGTCGACGAGCCAATCCACGCCGTCGAACGAGCGGCACGGCAGCGTCGAGGGGCCGGGGGTCTCGAGCCCGCAGGTCATGAGGATCGCGGCCGGATCGCCCCACGCCCCGGTCGCCTGGGCGTCGGTCCACCGGCGCTCCTGCCCCGAGATGGTCTGCGGCAGGCGCGCGACGATGTCGGCGCAGGCCGGGTCGTTCGCGTCTCTCGCGGGCTCCATCGCCACCGTCGTGCTGCACGCCGCGAGCCCCGGGAGCAGGGCGAGGGCGGTCAGCAGCGCGAGGGTACGGGAAGAGCGGGGCACCCCTCCAGGCTAATAGCGTGGGAGCGTGACCGACGCCGAGACCACCCGCGAGAGCACTGTGGGGGAGCTGTCCGAGGGGCAGGTTCTCCGCGGCATCCTCGATCGCCTCCCGCCCTCGACCGCGCCCGTGGGCCCGGGCGACGACGCCGCCGTGCTCGCGGTCCCCGACGGGCGCGTGGTCGCCACGACCGACACGCTCGTGCACGGACCCGACTTCCGTCTCGCGTGGTCGTCGCCCTTCGACCTGGGTTTCAAGGCCGCGGCGGTCAACCTCGCCGACGTGGCAGCGATGGGAGCCCGCCCCGTGGCCCTGCTCGTGGCGCTGGCCATGCCCGACGCGACGCCGGCGTCGTTCGTGCGGGGGCTCGCCGACGGTCTCGCGGCCGCGTGCGCCGAGCTTGCCCCCGGGTGCGCCGTCGAGGGCGGCGACCTCACCGTCTCGGACACCCTCACGATCGCCGTGACCGCTCTCGGCAGCCTCGATGGACGCGACCCGGTGCGCCGCTCGGGCGCCCGTGCGGGCGACGGCGTCTATGTCATCGGCGAGCTGGGCGAGGCGGCGCGGGGTCTCGAGGTGTTGTTCCGGCGCTTCACCGACGTCCACGGCGCCCCCATCGCGCTGACCTCGGAGGCCCGCGAGGCCCTTGATCCCGCCGACGCGCGGGCGGTGTCGCGCCAGCTCGCCCCGCGCCCGCCGCTGGCCGCGGCGCTGGCGGCGGCGGCATCCGGCGCGACGGCCATGATGGACGTCTCCGACGGCCTCGTGCTCGACGCCACCCGCCTGGCCGACGCCTCCGACGTCACGATCGAGATCGACTCCGCCACGCTCGGCGACGAGCCGGCGCGCGCTCTGGACGGGGGAGAGGATCACGGGTTCCTCGTCACCTTCCCCCCGGATGCCGAGCCCCACGGCCGTCGCATCGGCACGGTCGTCGCCCGGGGCGCGGAGGCGGTGCGGGTCGACGGGCGCGCATGGGACGGGCTCGGCGGCTGGGATCCCTACCGGGACTGGGACGCCGGACGCGGCTGAGGCCGCGGCGGGCCCACCGCGCGCTCCGCGTCCGGCTGGTTGCCCGTCGTCGTCCGGTGGACCGCTCGGGCGGCAGGGCCTTGCCCGGGGCGGCTGCGCGGTGCGGTGCTGCAGGGAACCCCGGTCTCGGCACCGAGTCCGGGTGGCGGACTCAGCCCGTGGGGCGTCCCCACCACATCGTGGTGTCGCCGTAGGCCCGGTCGCGATCGGCTTCGAGGCCGGCTGCGGCCCAGTCGGGAGCGGGCGAGCGCTTGGCGCGCTCGACGATGACGGTCGCGTCGGCGCTGAGCCGGGGAGCGAGCGCGACGAGCACGCTCGTGATCTCCGCCTCCGAGACGTCGTAGGGCGGATCGATGAACACCAGGTCCCAGACCTGGGCGGATGCCGCGAGGTAGGTCGAGACGTTGGCCCGGTGCACGCGCGCGGGTGCGGCGACTCCCGCCGTTCGCAGGCGGTCGGCGTTCTTGCGGATCAGCGTCGCGGCGGGGGCGGAGAGCTCGACGAGGTCGGCGGAGGCCGCTCCGCGACTCAGGCTCTCGAGGCCGAGTGCGCCGGATCCGGCGTACAGGTCGGCCACGCGGGCATCGTCGAGGACACCCGCGGACTCGAGAGCGCCGAACAGGGACTCGCGCACGCGGTCGCTGGTGGGGCGCGTGCCCTTCGGGGGGACGTCGAGGACCGTGCCGCCCGCGCGGCCCGAGATGATGCGCGTCACCGTTCCAGCCTAGGGTTTCCCGATGCCGCGGATCGGTCTCCGCGAGCAACCATCCCGGGGACGGCTGCCGTCGCGCCCGGGCCGGTGGTGTCGGAGGGGCTGCCTAGACTCGGAGCATGCCCGGATTCTCGCTCGCCTCCCGTCTCGACGGGGCCGTCGGCGGCAAGACGGCGACCGCTTTCGACAAGGCGTTCGGGGTCAAGACGGTCGGCGAGCTCCTCGAGCACTACCCCCGTCGTTACGCGCGTCGCGGCGAGCTCACGCCCATCGCGACGCTCCCCCTGGGCGAGCCGGTGACGATCGTGGCCGAGGTGGTCAGCGCGAACGAGCGGCGCATGCAGAATCGCCGCGGGTCGTTGCTGGAGGTCACGATCAGCGACGGCGACGGGCGCATGTCGCTGACGTTCTTCAACCAGCCGTGGCGCTTGAAAGACCTCACTCCCGGCCGGCGCGGCATCTTCTCGGGCAAGGTGGGCGAGTACCGGCGGCAGACGCAGCTGACGAACCCCGACTACGAGCTCTTCGACGACATCGCCGAAGCGCGCGCCGAGGCGGAGGTCACCGCCAAGCGGCCCATCCCGATCTACCCGGCCACCAGTTCCGTACCGAGCACGCTCGTACAGAAGACCATCGCGCTCGTACTCGACGGTCTGGGCGAGATCGACGATCCCCTGCCCGACGATCTGCGGTCCCGCCGCGGCCTCCTCGACGCGCGCGCCGCGCTCGAGCGCATCCACCGTCCCGAGAGCGACGACGACATCCCGCCCGCGGTCGAGACGCTGCGCATGCAGGAGGCCTTCGTGCTGCAGACCGCGCTGCTGCAGCAGCGTCAGTTCGTGCGGGCGCTCTCCGCCGCCCGTCGCCCCGCGTCACCGGGAGGCCTCCTCGAGCGCTTCGACGCGATCCTCCCGTTCGAGCTGACGCCCGATCAGCGCAGCGTCGGTGCCCAGCTGGCGGCCGACCTCGTCGGCGGCTGGCCGATGAACCGGCTCGTACAGGGCGAGGTCGGGTCGGGCAAGACCCTCGTCGCCCTGCGCGCGATGCTCCAGGTCGCCGAGTCCGGCGGCCAGTCCGCGCTCATCGCGCCCACCGAGGTGCTCGCGGGTCAGCACCTGCGCTCGATCGCGCGCATGCTGGGGCCCGAACTCGCGCCCGAGCTCATGCCCACCCTGCTCACCGGCCAGATGCCGGCGGCCGAGCGTCGCAAGGCGGCGCTGCGGGTGGCATCCGGTCAGGCGCGCATCGTCGTCGGCACGCACGCGCTGTTGAGCGCGAGCACGACCTTCGCCGATCTCGGCTTCGTGGTGGTCGACGAGCAGCACCGTTTCGGCGTCGACCAGCGCGAAGCGCTGCGCTCGAAGGGCGATTCCCCCCACACCCTCGTGCTTACGGCCACTCCCATCCCGCGCACCGTCGCGATGACGGTGTTCGGCGACCTCGACGTCTCGACGATCCGCACCATGCCGGCCGGGCGTGCCGGCATCCAATCGTTCGTCGCCCCTCTCGCCGAGAAGCCGGGCTGGTTCGCGCGGGTGTGGGATCGCGTGGCCGAAGAGGTGGCGCTCGGGCGACAGGCGTTCGTCGTGTGCCCCGCGATCGACGCGGAGCAGGTCGCCGCCGATGGCAAGAGCGACGAGCCGGCCGACGCGCCGGCGGCTGCGTCGGGCGAGGGCAATCGCACGCGATGGGGCGTCGTGCAGGTCGACGCGCTGCTCGCGCAGCTGCCGTCGTTCGGCGACATCCGCGTGCAGATCCTGCACGGCAAGATGGCCTCCGACGAGAAGGATGCCGTCATGCAGGCCTTCTCGCGCGGCGACATCGACGTGCTCGTCGCCACCACGGTGATCGAGGTCGGGGTCGACGTGCCCAACGCCTCGACGATGGTGATCCTCGAGGCCGATCGCTTCGGTGTCTCGCAGCTGCACCAGCTGCGCGGTCGCGTGGGGCGCGGTGGTCTTCCGGGGCTCTGCCTGCTCGTGACCGAGGCGGCCCCCGGCACCTCGGCCCGGTCGCGGGTCGAGGCCGTCGCCGCGACCCTCGACGGGTTCGCCCTCGCCGAGGTCGATCTCGAGCTGCGCGGTGAGGGAGACGTGCTCGGCGGGGCGCAGTCGGGGGCGAGGTCCTCGCTGCGACTGCTGCGCGTGGTCACCGATGCCGCGCTCATCACCGAGGCCCGTGCAGAGGGCGAGCGCGTCCTCGCCGACGACCCCGCGCTCACCCGGCATCCGGGTCTCGCCGCCGCTCTCGAGCGGCGCGTCGGTGTCGAGGAGCGCGCCGCGCTGGCGAAGTCCTGAGTCGTCGGCCCTGGGCAGGAGTGCTCTCGCTAGGCTGGCGGAATGGACCCCCGGATCGCCGTCGTCCCCGGCTCGTTCGACCCGCCCACCCTCGGCCATCTCGACGTGATCCGCCGTGCGGCCGGTCTGTTCGACCAGCTCCACGTCCTGGTGGTGCACAACCCCGGCAAAGAGGCCATGCTGCCCATCGCGCAGCGTCAGAGTCTGCTCGAGCAGTCCATCCGCGAGGCGGGCATCGAGGGTGACGTGATCGTGGCGGCCTGGAGCATGGGCCTGCTCGTCGACTACGCCACCGACGTGGGCGCGAAGGTGCTCGTCAAGGGCATCCGCTCGCAGGTCGACGTGGCGTACGAGACCCCCATGGCGATCGTCAATCGCGACCTCGCGCACGTCGAGACCGTGTTCCTGCTGCCCGACCCGTCGCATGCCCTCGTGTCGAGTTCGCTCGTGCGGCAGGTCGCGGGGCTCGGGGGCGACGTATCGCCCTATGTGCCGGCGGCCGTGGCGCGGTTCCTCGACACGGGTGCGCGCGACCTCTGACGTCGCGGGAGCCCGGCATCGCCTCCCCGGTGGATGCTCGTCCTCCCGAGGTCGTGGGGGCCGGGGCTCGCCGCACCGCACCCGGCCCGCGCCCAGGGGCGCGCGGGTAGCATTGTCGACCGTGAGAACTCACCGTCCCGGACCCTTCCAGCTCCCCGTGCGCGACATCGAACGCAAGCCGGGAGAGATGCGCGAGCACTCCCTCGACATCCCCACCCCCGAGAAGTGGGGCGAGGGTCTCCTCTCCGTCCCCGAGGCCGAGGTGCTCGAACTCGAGGTGCGCCTGGAGTCCGTGCACGAGGGCATCCTCGTGTCGGGCACGGTCGACACCACCGCCACGGGCGTGTGCGGACGCTGCCTCATCGACATGACCGAGCCTGTCGAAGTCGAGTTCCAAGAACTTTTCGCGTATCCTGGGGGAGAAGCGAGCGACTTCGACGTTCAAGACGACCACGTGGATCTTGAAAATCTGGTCCGGGATGCCATTGTCCTGTCGCTTCCGTTCCAGCCGGTGTGTCAGCCGGATTGCCCCGGGCTCGACCCGAACACGGGCGAGAGGCTGACGGAAAGCCCCGGCGAATCGGAGCAGTCGCCTGTCGATCCCCGATGGGCTGCGCTCCAGCAGTACACCCCAGACCACGGCGATGCGCTCCGCGCCGCCCCCAAGACAGAGAAGAGCTAGACATGGCAGGTAACCCCCCGAAGCGGAAGGTCTCCCGCTCCAACACCCGTTCGCGTCGCGCCCAGTGGAAGGCTGAAGCCCCCGCCCTGGTCAAGACCATCGAGAACGGCAAGGTCGTCTACAGCCGCCCTCACCAGGCGAAGGTCGTCACCGACTCGCAGGGCACCGAGCTCTTCCTCGAGTACAAGGGCCGCAAGGTCGCCGACGTCTGATCGGCACTTCGTGGCGCGTAACAACGTCGAGCGCGATGCGCTCACCGAGAAGCTCGGGGTCGACATCGACCCCGAGCTTCTTTCTCTTGCTCTGACGCATCGGTCGTTCGCCTACGAGAACGGCGGCATCGCCCACAACGAGCGCCTGGAATTCCTCGGCGACTCGGTGCTGGGCCAGGCCGTGACCGTGCGTCTGTTCACCGGGCACCCCGACCTCGACGAGGGCAGCCTCGCCAAGCGTCGCGCGAGCGTCGTCTCCACGGTCGCGCTGGCCGAGGTGGCCCGCAGCATCTCGCTCGGCGACCACGTGCGTCTCGGCCGCGGTGAGATCCTCACCGGCGGGCGCGACAAGGACTCGATCCTCGCCGACACCATGGAGGCGATCATCGGCGCGACCTTCCTCTCGGCCGGTCCCGATGCCGCGACGGCGATGGTGCTGCGCCTGGTCGAGCCGTTGCTCGCCGATCCCGAGCGCTACGGTGCCGCGATGGATCCGAAGACGAGCCTGCAGGAGATCGCGGCGCGTCTCGGCTTCTCAGCTCCCGTTTACGGCATCGAGGCCGCAGGCCCCGACCACGACCGCCGCTTCACCGCGACCGTGACCGTGGGAGACGTCGTGACGACGGGCCAGGGCTCGAGCAAGAAGCAGGCCGAGATGGCGGCAGCCCTCGCCGCCTGGCGCGAGCTCGACGCGCGTGCCTGAGCTTCCCGAGGTCGAGGTCGTTCGGGCGGGCCTCGAGCCCGCCGTGCGCGGCGCGTTGATCGCGTCGGTCGACGTGCGCGACGAACGCGCCCTCACGCGGCACACCGGGGGAGCGGCCCATTTCGAGGCGGAGCTCACCGGTCGGCGCATCTCGGCGGCTGTGCGGCGGGGCAAGTTCCTGTGGATGCCGGTGTCCGACGACGAGACGATCGTGACGCACCTCGGAATGAGCGGGCAGATGCTCCTGCGCCTCCCGGGAGCGCCCGAGGAACGCCACGAGCGCATCCGCATCGAGCTCGAGCACCCGGAGCACGGGCCGCTGTCGGTGGTCTTCGCCGACCAGCGTACCTTCGGTTCGCTCGCGATCGACGCTCTGGTCGACACGCCCGACGGGGCCGCCGGCGGTCGGGGCTCCGCCCTCCCGCGGGTGCCGACCCAGGTCGCGCACATCGGACGCGATCCGCTTGATCCGGCTTTCGACGGCGCCCGCTTCCGCGCGCGGTTGGGGCGCACGTCGTCGGGGATCAAGCGCGTGCTGCTGGATCAGACCGCGGCCAGCGGGATCGGCAACATCTACGCCGACGAGTCGCTGTGGGCCGCTCGCATCCACCCCGAGACTCCGGCATCCGCCCTTCCCACTCGTGCCGTGAACCGCCTGCTCGCCGAGGTGCAGGCGGTGCTCGAGAAGGCCCTGGCCGAGGGCGGCACGAGCTTCGACGCGCAGTACGTCAACGTCAACGGTCAGGCGGGGTACTTCGCGCACTCGCTCAACGCCTACGGCCGGACCGGTCAGCCGTGCCCGCGGTGCGGTCGGCCGATCGTGCGCGTGTCGTTCATGAACCGCTCGAGCCACTTCTGCCCGCACTGCCAGCGTCGGCGCTGACCCGACCTGTGTGTGAGTCGCCGGGGATCGTCGCTTCCGGCCGGTTCGCGGCGACGATTCCCGGCGACTCGCGCGGTCAGGCGAGGACCTTCTTCCAGACGCCCTCGTACGAGAGGGGACGGAAGCCGATCCGCTCGTTGATCGAGAGCATCGGGCGGTTCTCCTCGGCGTTGTAGGTCAGGACGCGCGGGGAGTCCGGGGCGACGTCGTACCACGCGAGCAGGCCCGCGCACTTCACGAGCATGCCCAGACGGTGGCCGCGATGCGTCGAGACGACCAGGGTGTCCTCCTGGCTGGTCGCCGCCGTGCGGTCCTTGCCGATCACGAGTTCGTTGAAGGCGGCCAGCTCGCCGCTGTCGACGTGCTGGGCCGCGGTGACGAGCATGTGGCGGCCGGCGTCGAGGTACCCCGCTTCGTAACGGCGGACGCGCCCGGCATCCCACACCTCCTCGTCGAACTCGAGGTCGGCCGAGGGCGCGTCGGTGACCATGCGCGATTTCATCCACGCGAAGGCGTCGACGAACTCCTCGGGGGTCGGCAGCGTCCACTGCACGACCCGATAGCCGGATGCCGCGGCCTCGGCTTCGGCGAGCAGCGCCTCGAGGTGAGGGCGGGCGCCGGCGAGGGGGAGCGCGCTCACCCGCACGATCTGTTCGAGCGTGCAGCCGGAGGCCCGGAGGAACCGCGCCGCGTGATCCTCGGGAACGGCGCCGAAGCCGGTGGGCGCCGCCAGCTGCGGTCCCTCGGCGGCAGGGTGCTCGGCCCAGGACTGCAGGACCGTGCGCCCTTCGTCGCGGGCGACGCATTCGATCTCCGCGAAGGCGGCACGGCCGATGCCGTGGCCCCACGACGACCGTCGCAGCTCGATCAGCCAGAACGCGGTGCGGGCGCCGTCTTCCTGGGGAAGGTCGAGGCCCACGCGACCCACGACCTCGCCCCGGAAGACGGCGATCCACGCGTACCGCTTCATCTCGGGCTGCGGTTGATACAGCGGCAGGAGTTCGTCGGCGGGCATGGAGGAGTCGTCGTGACCGGAGATCTCGGCGTAGACGAGGTTGCGCAGGCGCACCATGTCGCGGAAGTCCGCGGCGTCGGGAGCGTCGATGGAGGACGGGATGTGCAGGGGGCGCAGCTCGAGGCCGGCCGGGAGAGTGCTCATACGATGACTTTCGTGTCGAAGAGGGGATAGCGGTGGGGCCGACGACATCGTCTGTCGGCCCCACCGATTACAACGGCGGGCGGCTGAAGGCCGCGGCGCTCTGCCAGGCGCGTTCGCGCTTCTCGCGCTCGGCCTGGGCCTTCTGCGCGCGGTACGCCGCGACGGCCTGGTGGTCGAGCGCCCGCGCTCGATCGGCGTGCCGCGTCAGGAGCCAGAGGCCGAGACGCAGCGACAGCCGGTCGAGCAGACCGAGCGGGCGATAGGCGGTGGTGTCGAACGTGACGGTCGACGGGGTGGCGATGACGGTGGGCGCGGCCGAGGCGTGCTGCGGCGCGCGCGTGAACAGGGCGTTCATGCGGATGCTCCGTGGAAGGGAAGAAGACGAGCGGATGACGCGACGGGCGCGTCGACGGACGGACCGCGAGGGTCCGGGCGAGCGAAGAGGCTCGCGGAAGCGGAGACGCAGGACGTCTCGACGCGACGGGGTTATCCGAGTCGGGAAGGCATTCCGACGGCGGAAGCCCCTTCGGAAACGGATGCGGAGAGCACGGGGACGGCGATGAAGCCGGGGGCGGTGAAGCCGGTGGTGTTGCGAATCATGGAAGGAACCTCCTCTCGACGTCGGTTGCGACCCCCGACGCTAGCGAAGGCACTCAGCGGATGTCAAGCTCTTCCTCAGAAACGAACGCCTCCCGGGCGCGTCCGTGGGTCGGTGTCGGCTCGCCGCCGCGGAATCCCGGGGGCGTTCGGATACCGTGGGAGCGCTGAGTCGAGCGAGGGAGGGTGACGTGCATCTGAAGAGCGTCACGCTCAAAGGGTTCAAGTCCTTCGCCCAGTCGACCACCTTCGCTCTCGAGCCGGGGGTCACGTGCATCGTCGGCCCGAACGGCTCCGGCAAGTCGAACGTCGTCGACGCGCTCGCCTGGGTCATGGGGGAGCAGGGGGCGAAGACGCTGCGTGGCGGCAAGATGGAGGACGTCATCTTCGCCGGCACCTCGACGCGGGGCCCGCTGGGTCGCGCCGAGGTGCAGTTGACGATCGACAATGGCGACGGCGCCCTGCCCATCGACTACAGCGAGGTGACGATCAGTCGCACGCTGTTCCGCAACGGCGCGAGCGAGTACGCCATCAACGGGCAGACCTGCCGACTGCTCGACGTGCAGGAACTGCTCAGCGACTCCGGTCTCGGACGCGAGATGCACGTCATCATCGGTCAGGGACGCCTCGACACCGTCCTGCAGGCGACCGCCGAGGATCGACGCGGCTTCATCGAGGAGGCCGCCGGCATCCTGAAGCACCGTCGTCGCAAAGAGAAGACCGTCCGCAAGCTCGAGGCGATGGAGACGAACCTCACGCGACTGAGCGATCTCGCGGGCGAGCTCCGCCGTCAGCTCAAGCCCCTCGGCAAGCAGGCCGAGATCGCGCGGGAGGCGGCCACGATCGCGGCCGTCGTGCGCGACGCGAAGGCGCGCCTGTACGCCGACGACCTCGTCCGCCTCCGCACGCAGCTGGCCGACGCGGCGCGGGCGGAGAGCGAGCGCCACACCGAGCGGCTGGGGCTCCAGGAGCAGGCCGACGGATTGCGTCGACGCGTGGAGCGTCTCGAGAACGACCAGCGGTCCGAAGCCGTCGATCGCGCGCGCGGCGTCGCCTTCGCCCTCCAGCAGGTGCAGGAGCGTCTGCGTGGTCTCTACACCCTCGCCGGGCAGCGTCTCACCCTGCTGAGCGACGACGACAGCGACGGCGCAGGCTTCGCGCCGACGGTGTCGCAGCGCACGATCGACGACGTCCGCTCCGAGATCGACGACATCGCATCCGGTCTCGGCGACGCCCAGGATGCCGCGGCCGACGCAGCGCGCGCGGTCGTCCGTGCCCGCGCCGATCTCGATGCCCTCGACGTCGACATCGCCGCCCAGAGCGCGCTCGTGTCGGAGCACGAGCTGAAGATCCAGGCCCTGCGGGGAACGGCGGATGCCGCGAACTCGGCCCTCGCGGCCGTGCGCGGCGGTCTGGAACGCCAGCAGCGGGCTCTGGATGCCGCGCTCGCGCGCCGAGCGGAGGCCGAACAGGCGCGTGCCGAGCTGGATCCCGACGTGGTTCCCGAGGCGTCGACGGCGGAGCACGCGGCCGCCTACGAGCGCGCGCAGCGCGACGCCAACGAGGTGGAGACCACCGTTGCGGGGTTGAGAGAGCGCCTTCACGCCGCCGAGCGCGAGCGCGATGCGCTGGCGGCCCAGACGACCGCCCTCGGCCGCGCCCTCGACGTGCGCAACGCCGCGGCCGATCTCCTCTCCGGCGGTGGTCCCGGTGTCCGCGGACTGGTCGGCGACGACGTCAAGGTCACCGCCGGCTATGAGGCGGCCATCGCCGCGGCGCTCGGTTCGCTGGCGGAGGGTCTCCTGGTCGACGACGCCGGGTCCGCCTTCGTCGCGGCGCGCGAGGCGTCCGCGTCCGACCTCGGTCTGGTTGAGATCGCCATCGCCGGCGGCACCGGTACCACGACCGTCTCGCCCCCCGACCTGGGTGCGACCCCCGCGACGGAGGTGGTGACCGCGTCCGACGGGGTGCTCGGCATCCTGAGTCGCACGGTGATCGTCGACGACCTGACCGCGGCCGAAGCGCTGCGCGAGCGGATCCCGCACGATGTGACGGTCGTCACCCGTGACGGCGAGGTGCTCACGGCCTACACGCTGCGGGCCGGGTCGGGTACGGGACGCTCGCGCCTCGAGCTCGCCGCGGAGCGCGACGCCGCGGCCGAGCGGCTCGACGAGATCGTGGTGGTCGCCGACTCGTTGCGGGAGGCTCTCGCCGATGAGCAACGGGTGCTCGCGGACGCTCGGCAGCGCACCAAGGAGACGCTTTCGACGCTGCGCGCGCACGACGCCGCTCTCGCGGCCCACGCCGAGAAGGTCAACCGCGTCACCGTCCGTCACGAGGCCGCGGTGGCGGAGTGCGACCGCCTCGCGGCCGGTCTCGCCCAGACGGAGACCGCCGTGACCGAGGCCGAGGGGGCGGCGCGACGCGCCGACGACGCCCTGTCCCGTGCGCTCGAGGTGCCCCGCCCGCTGCTCGACGCGTCGGCGAGGGCGCCCCTGGCCGCCGAGGTCGAGACGGCGCGGGAGCGGGAGATGCGCGCGCGGCTCGACATCGAGACGCTGAAGGAACGGGTGCGTGCTGGTGAGGCGCGCATCGTGCAGCTCGAGCAGCAGCGCGAACGCGAGCGCGCCGCCGCCGCCGAAGCCGCTCGCCGCGCCGTGATTCGTCGTGCTCAGCGCGAGATCGCGGCCGAGGTCGCCAGCGCGCTGCCCGCCCTGCTGGACTCGGTGGACCGTTCGGTCAGCCAGGCGCGTGTCGAGCTCGCCGCGGCCGAGACCGCGCGTGCCGCGATCACCGATGAGCTCACGCGCGCTCGCGCAGACGAGTCGGGCGTCCGCGATCGCCTCGCGCGCCTGACCGAGAACGTGCACGGGCTCGAGTTGCAGATGCACGAGAAGAAGCTCCACGTCACGAGCCTCCTCGAACGCGTGAGGTCGGAGCTGGCCCTCGAGGAAGACGTCCTCGTTGCGGAATACGGGCCCGATCAACCGATTCCCGCCGATGACGAGGGGGAGCCGACCGCCTTCGACCGTGCGACCCAGAAGCGCCGCCTCCAGGATGCCGAGCGCAAGCTCGGTCAGCTCGGCCGGGTCAATCCGCTCGCGCTCGAGGAGTTCGCCGCCCTCGAGCAGCGGCACGCGTTCCTCACCGAGCAGCTCGCCGACCTGCAGCAGACCCGAGCCGACCTGCAGACGATCATCGCCGACCTCGACGAACGGATGCAGACGATCTTCGTCGCGGCCTTCGAGGACACCCGGGCCGCGTTCACCGACATCTTCCCGATCCTCTTCCCGGGCGGTTCCGGCAGCATCTCGCTGACCGACCCCGACTCCCCGCTCACGACGGGCATCGAGGTGGCCGTGCGTCCCGTCGGCAAGAAGATCGAGCGCCTGTCCCTGCTCTCGGGCGGGGAGCGCTCGCTCGCGGCCGTAGCGTTCCTGACGTCGATCTTCACCGCACGACCGAGTCCGTTCTACATCCTCGACGAGGTCGAGGCGGCTCTCGACGACGCCAACCTCGGCCGCCTCCTCGGCGTGTTCGAGAAGCTACGCGCCAGCAGTCAGCTCATCGTCATCACCCACCAAAAGCGCACCATGGAGATCGCCGACGCGCTCTACGGCGTGTCGATGCGGCAGGACGGCGTCTCGGCGGTGGTGGGGCAGCGGATGGGCGATCGTGCTGCCTCGCGGCAGAGCGTCCCGGCCGCCGCCCGCGACGAGGCCGCCCCCGTAAGCTGAAGCAATGGCTGAGAACTCCTGGTCGCTGGGCCGCGCGCTGCGCGGGTTGTTCGTCAAACCCACCATCGACGAGACGACCTGGGATGATCTCGAGACGGCGCTGCTGACGGCGGACTTCGGCCCCGACGTCACCGAACGCCTCATCGACGAACTGCGCGAAAAGGTCGAGCGGTACCGCACCACCGACCCGCGCGACCTGCAGCGCATGCTGCGCGAGACGCTCGAGGAGCATTTCGCGAAGTTCGACACGACCCTGCGCCTCACCGAGCGTCCCGCGGTCGTGCTGGTGGTCGGGGTCAACGGCGTCGGCAAGACCACGACGATCGGCAAGTTCGCCAAGTTCCTCCAGCGCTACGGCCGCACCGTGGTGGTGGGCGCCGCCGACACGTTCCGCGCTGCCGCGGTCGATCAGCTCGCGACGTGGGCCGAGCGCGGGGGAGCCACGATCGTGCGTCCCCAGCACGAGGGCCAGGACCCGGCATCCGTCGCCTTCCAGACCGTCGCCCACGCGAAGGAGACCGCCACCGAGATCGTGCTGATCGACACCGCCGGGCGTCTGCACACCAAGGGCGGGCTCATGGACGAGCTCGGCAAGATCAAGCGCGTCGTCGAGAAGCAGGCGCCGATCAGCGAGGTGCTGCTCGTGCTCGACGCCACGACGGGGCAGAACGGGCTTTTGCAGGCGCAGGCGTTCCTCGACAGCGCCGGGGTGACCGGACTCGTGCTCACCAAGCTCGACGGCTCCGCCAAGGGCGGGTTCGTCCTCGCGGTGCAGGAGCGCACCGGCATCCCGGTCAAGCTGCTCGGCCAGGGCGAGGGCATCGGCGACCTCACCGGTTTCACCCCGCACGTCTTCGCCGCATCGTTGGTCGACTGAGCCCCCATACCGCACGGGCGGCTCCGGGCGGGTCTTCTTCCCGAAGCCCGCGGGTGATGCTTACATGGGACGCATGGCGATCGAGCACGACTTCTTCGGACTCCTCGAGTCGGGCCCCGACGGGTCGATCTTCTGGAGCGAGAACGTCGAGTTCGGCGACCAGAGCGTGACGGTCGACCTGACCGCGCCCGATCAGGACGACGTGTCCACCGAGGCCCTCGACGTCGCGGCCTCGCTCGTCTCGTCTCTCGAGGCCGTCGACCTCGCCGCCCGCAACGCCATGGTGAACGAGCTCGACTCGCGCACGAGCGAGGTGACCGAGTACATCCTGCAGCAGCAAGCGACTCTCGGCGAGGAGCTCGACGACCTCCTGGTCGATCAGACCGGTGACACCCACATCGACGTCATCAAGGCCCTGCAGTTGATGAGCATGACGATCCTCGCCGACGAGCACGGCGGCGCCGACCCGTTCGCCGTCCTCGAGTACGCGCTCGACCCCGACGCGACCGACGACGTGCTGTTGGTCAACCTCGCCTCCGACGGGCGCGTGCAGTCGGTCACCAGCGCCGACTGATCCGTGCAGACCTTCCTGCCCTACCCGTCGTTCGTCGACTCCGCTCGCGTTCTGGACGCGAAGCGGCTCGGCAAGCAGCGCGTCGAGACGTTCCAGCTCCTCCGCGCTCTCACCGTGCCCGATCACGGGTGGCGGCATCACCCCGCGGCGAAGATGTGGGACGGGCATCTGCCAGCTCTCGTGTCGTACGGGCTCGTGATGACCGACGAATGGATCGCGCAGGGTCGCGCCGACACGGTGCGCGAGAAGATCCGGGCGTTCGCGCCCGAGGTCGACGGTCTCGCCCAGGACGATCTCGAGCTCCCGCCGTGGATAGGCGACGAGGACTTCCACCTCGCGCACCGCTCCAATCTCATCCGCAAGGACCCGGAGTTCTACGTCCCGCGGTTCGGTGAGATCGCCGACGACCTGCCGTACGTCTGGCCCGTCTGACGGCACCCGTCGCCGACCCCCGGATGCCACGACTGCCGGCTCCCGGCGGCGGGCCGCGGCATCCGTCGGGTCAGACCGCCTGTGCGAAGCCGGCGTCGGCCGCCGCGATGTCCTTCGCGAGGTGCGCCAGGTGCGGTGGGATCTCGCGGCCCTTCGACACCATGGACTGCGCCCACAGGCGGCCCGCGCGATACGACGAGCGCACGAGGGGACCGGCGAGCACGCCGAGGAAGCCGATGCGCTCGGCCTCTTCCTTGAACTCCACGAACTCCGCGGGCTTCACCCAGCGCTGCACGGGGAGGTGGCGCGGTGTGGGGCGGAGGTACTGGGTGATGGTGATGATGTCGGTGCCCGCCGCATGCAGGTCTTCCAGCGCCTGCACGACCTCCTCGGGCTCCTCGCCCATGCCGAGGATGAGGTTCGACTTCGTGATGAGCCCCGCGTCGCGGGCGGCGCTGAGCACACCGAGCGAGCGCTCGTAACGGAAAGCCGGGCGGATGCGCTTGAAGATGCGCGGCACGGTCTCGACGTTGTGTGCGAACACCTCGGGCCTCGACGAGAAGACCTCGTCGAGGTGCGCGGGGTTGCCCGAGAAGTCGGTGGCCAGGATCTCCACGCCCGTGCCGGGGTTCTCCGCGTGGATGCGACGCACCGTCTCGGCGTGCAGCCAGGCGCCCTCGTCGGGGAGGTCGTCGCGCGCGACACCGGTCACCGTGGCATAGCGCAGCTGCATGCGCGTGACGCTCTCGGCCACACGCCGCGGTTCGTCGCGGTCGTAGTCGGCGGGCTTGCCGGTGTCGATCTGGCAGAAGTCGCAGCGGCGCGTGCACTGGGAGCCGCCGATGAGGAAGGTGGCCTCGCGATCCTCCCAGCACTCGAAGATGTTCGGGCACCCGGCCTCCTGGCACACGGTGTGCAGCTCCTCGGTCTTCACCAGGTTCTGCAGCGCCGTGTACTCGGGCCCCATCCGGGCCTTCGTCTTGATCCACTCGGGCTTGCGCTCGATCGGCGTCTCGGCGTTGCGCACCTCGAGGCGCAGCAGCTTGCGGCCGTTGGGCGCGGTGGATGCCGGAGCCCCGGTGCTGCCGGTCCCGCAGGCGCTCACGCGGCGACCGCCGCGTACTCGGCGCAGAAGACCCGCTGGATCGCGGGCAGAAGATCGGCGGGGGAGACGTCGGCCCCGACCACCTCGCTGACGGTGGTGACCCCGGCATCCGAGATGCCGCACGGCACGATGTGCCGGAACCCCGCGAGGGTGTTGTCGCAGTTGAGGGCGAAGCCGTGCATCGTCACTCCTTTCTCGACGCGGACACCGATCGCCGCGATCTTGTCGACGCCGAGGGGGCGTCGGACCCAGACGCCACTGCGTCCCTCCACGCGGAAGCCGTCGACACCGTGCTCGGAGAGCGCGTCGATGAGCAGGGCCTCGAGGCGACGGACGTGAGCGACGACGTCGATCGGCTCGGGCAGGCGCACGATCGGATAGCCGACGAGCTGCCCCGGCCCGTGCCAGGTGATCTTGCCCCCGCGGTCGACGTCGATCACGGGGGTGCCGTCGTCGGGGCGCTCGTGCGCCTCGGTGCGCTTGCCCGCGGTGTACACGGCCTCGTGCTCGAGCAGGAGCAGGGTGTCGGCGCGCGTGCCGGCCACGACGTCCGCGTGGATGCGACGCTGGTGGGCCCAGCCGTCGAGGTACGGGACGTAGTGCGGCGCGAGGCCGGCGTCGTGGATGTCGATCATCGACCCCTCCGATGTTGGATTGGGTCCAACAATACATCTCGGCCAGCGCCGTAGGGTGGAGCGATGACCTCCGAGCCCCGCAGCGGCCGACCGCGCGCCTCCTCGCGCGAGGTGCTGTCGGAGGCCGCGTGCGAGCTCTTCCTCGAGCAGGGCTACGACGCCACGTCGGTCTCCGACATCACCCGCCGCGCCGGCGTGAGCCGCTCGAGCTTCTTCAACTACTTCTCCGCCAAGAGCGACGTGCTGTGGTCGGGATTCGACGCGCGCGTCGATGCGGCGGTGGCCGACCTCCGCGACGGCGGCACGCCCTCGCGGGTGCTCGCCGCGATCGGCGACGGGCTCGCCCCCGACGCCCTCGCGTTGGCCATCGTGAACGCGGATGCCATGGGGATCGCCGTCGAACTCGACCGCGACCGCGCGATCCGGCAGTTCCGGCTGCAGCGCGAGACGGCCGCTCGGCTGGTCCGCGACGGCGCCGCGCCGCTGATCGCGCAGGTGCGCGCGGGCGCTTTGTCGGCGGCCGTGCTCGCCGCGGTCTGGGCCTGGGCGGATCACACCGCCGGGCGCTCGCTCACCGAGACGCTGTCGGAGGCCCTGGCCGCGGCGTGAGGGCTCGGCATCCGTCAGCCCTTCGCGCGCCGCCGCGTCGTCGGCGGTGAGGCTCTGCTGATCCGCGAGATGGCGCGACGGCCGGTTGCGGCGGCGGTGTCGGCCGTCCCCGCGTAAACTCGACTCATCATGGCGACTTTCGGCACCCTCTCCGACCGGCTCACAGAGACCTTCCGCAATCTCCGGAAGAAGGGCCAGCTCACGCCCGCCGACGTCGACGGGACGGTGCGCGAGATCCGCCGCGCCCTGCTCGACGCCGACGTCGCGCTCCCCGTGGTCAAGGAGTTCACCGCCGCCGTGCGCGAGCGCGCCCTCGGCGACGAGGTCAACCGCGCGCTGAACCCCGCACAGCAGGTCGTGCAAATCGTCAACGACGAGCTCATCGGCATCCTGGGCGGTCAGCAGCGTCGTCTGCAGTTCGCCAAGAACCCGCCGACCGTCATCATGCTCGCGGGCCTGCAGGGCTCGGGCAAGACGACCTTCGCCGGCAAGCTCGCCAATATGCTCGAGAAAGACGGGCACACGCCCCTCCTCGTCGCGTGCGACCTCCAGCGCCCCAACGCCGTCAACCAGCTCCAGGTCGTGGCCGAGCGCGCCGGTGCCACGATCTACGCGCCCGAGCCGGGCAACGGTGTCGGCGACCCGGTCAAGGTCGCTCGCGACGGCGTCGCCTACGCCACGCGCCAGCAGCACGACATCGTCATCATCGACACGGCCGGTCGCCTCGGCGTCGACGCCGAGCTGATGAAGCAGGCCGCCGACATCCGCACGGCCACGCAGCCCGACGAGGTGCTCTTCGTCATCGACGCGATGATCGGTCAGGATGCCGTCAACACGGCCAAGGCGTTCCAGGACGGCGTCGACTTCACCGGCGTCGTGCTGTCCAAGCTCGACGGCGACGCCCGCGGTGGTGCCGCCCTGTCGGTCGCCTCGGTGACCGGGCGCCCGATCATCTTCGCGTCGACCGGTGAGGGCCTCGACGACGTCGAGCCCTTCCACCCCGACCGCATGGCATCCCGCATCCTCGACCTCGGTGACATCCTCACCCTCATCGAGCAGGCGCAGCAGGCCTTCGACGAGGCCGAGGCGATGAAGGTCGCCGAGAAGCTCGCGACCGAGACCTTCACGCTCGAGGACTTCCTCGAGCAGATGCAGCAGATGAAGAAGATGGGCTCCATGAAGAAGATGCTCGGGATGCTCCCGGGCATGGGCAACATGAAGCAACAGCTCGAGGACTTCGACGAGCGCGAGATCGACCGCACCGAGGCGATCATCCGGTCGATGACGCTCGCGGAGCGCCGCAACCCCAAGATCCTCAACGGCTCGCGTCGCCTTCGCATCGCCCGCGGTTCGGGCATGACCGTCACCGACGTCAACCAGCTCGTCCAGCGCTTCGACCAGGCCGCGAAGATGATGAAGACGGTGGCGCGCGGCGGCGTGCCCAACATCCCCGGCATGGGTCCGGTCGGCGGCAAGCCCGGCGCGTCGTCGAAGCGCGGCAAGCAGCAGAAGGCGAAGGGCTCGCGCTCGGGGAACCCGGCCAAGCGCGCCGCCGAGAACGCCGGGATCGCGGCCTCCACCGCGCCCACCGGCTCGGGCTTCGGCCTCGGTGGGCAGAACGCCCCGAGCGAGGCCGACCTCGCCGAGCTGCAGAAGATGCTCGGCCGGGGCTGAGCCCTCCCGACGAGCGCCTTCAGGGCGAGCGCCCAGGGGCAACCGCCTGAGGGGCCGCACGCCTTCAGGGTCAGCGTCTGCGGAGCGCGCGCCTTGAGGGTGAACGCCCTCAGGGGAGGATGCCGGCGTCCTGGAGCGCCGACATCACCGTCTGCTCGATCGCCCGCTGCCCTCGGGGCGTGGGGTGGACGTCGTCCTCCTGCATCCACTCGGGGTGGCCGCGGAGCGGCTGGCCGAGGTCGAGGTAGGTCCCGCCCACCGCGTCGACGGCGTCGCGCAACGCCTCGGAGGTGACGGCCGTGTCGTCGGGGACGTCGTCCTCGTCGTTCCAGATGGTACTGAGTCCGACGATGTGCGCGTCGGGGGCGGCGTCGTGCAGCTCGGTCACCGTGTCCTGGGTGTCGACGCGGATCTCGTCGGGGTCCTCCCAGAAGTCGTTGCTCGAGGACTCGACGATCAGCAGCTGCGGCTGCAGCGCGGCGACCGCCGGCACGAAGCCCGCGTAGGTGGTTCCGCAGTCGCCCTGCACGACGAAGCCCATTCCGGCGCACGCGAGGTTGGTCATCGTCACCTCGCCGCGCGCGGCCAGCATGACCGGCCACGCCTCGTCGGGATCGAGGCCGAAGCCCGACATGAGCGAGTCGCCCAGGGCGACGGTGCGCAACGGTGCGGGCGTGATCGCGGGAGCGGGCGCAGCGGATGCCGTCGCCGTCGGCGCGGGCAGCCGCGGGGCCGCGAACGAGGGCACCGGGGCCGCGTCGACCGACTCTGCAGCGCACCCGGCGAGCAGTGTCGTCGCCCCGGCGCACAGGGCCATCAGCGAGATCGCCCATGCGCGGCGTGCGGAATCCATGACGCGATCCTAGGATCGGCCGCCTATGAACGCGCGCGGAGATCGCCCTCTAGACGCGAAGCGCGGCGAGATGTTCGCGCAGCGTCGGACCGCCCCGGAACTCGCGGATCAGATGCTGCACGACCTCGCGGAGGTCGCCGTCGGCGGCGTCGGCCACCGCGACCTGCCGCGCGGAGCTGCCGCCTGTCGCGAGGATCGTCTCGAGGCTGGCGAACTCGCGCGCGCACTTGAGCTCCACCGCGACCTCGGCGAGCTCCTCCATGGTCTCGCGCAGGTGCTCCACCACGGGGCGCTGGGTGCCCTCGCGGTCGACGATCACCCGGGCGTCGAGGCCGTATCGGGCGGCTCGCCACTTGTTCTCACGGGCGTACCAGGGCGGGATGCCGGGCAGCTCGCGCCCCTCGTCGAGCAGGCGCGAGAAATGCTCGACGAGCGTCTGCGCGAGTGCCGCCACGGCGGCGAGCTCGGGCAGGGTCGACATCCCGTCGCACGCGCGGATCTCGACCGTGCCCCACTTGGGCGCCGGACGGATGTCCCAGCGCACCTCGCTGGCATCCGCCATGACTCCCGTGCGCACCATGTCGTCGAGGTAGCCCTCGAAGTCGTCCCAGGTCCCGAGCTGCCAGGGGAGTCCCGCGGTGGGCAGCTGCTGGAACACCAGGGCGCGGTTGGAGGCGTAGCCCGTGCGTTCACCGGCCCAGAACGGGCTCGAGGCCGACAGCGCCTGGAGGTGGGGGAGGAAGACGGTGAGGGCGTTGACGATGGGGATGACCTTGTCGACGTCGTCGACGCCGATGTGCACGTGGATGCCCCAGATCATCATGTTGCGGCCCCACCACTGGGTGCGCTCGATGAGGGTGTGGTACCGCGTCTTGTCGGTGACCTGCTGATCGAACCACTGCGCGAAGGGGTGGCTGCCGGCGCACAGCAGCTCGACCCCGCGGGGCTCGGTCTCCTCCCGAAGCGCGCAAATAGCGTCGCCGATGTCATCGACGGCCTCGGCGACGGTGTGACCGACGCCGCTGGTGACCTCGACGGTGTTGGTGAGCAGCTCGCCGGTGACCGTGAAACGCTCGAGCGCCGACTTCTCCTCGAGCTCCTCGAGCACCTCGGGCGCGCGGGGGACCAGATCGCCCGTCTCGCGGTCGGCGAGCATGAGCTCCCACTCCAGGCCCACGGACGAGCGGGTCGATTCAGCGAACGGGAGCCTCATGCGGTCAGTCTGACACGCAGCCCCGGCGCACCGTCTCTGCGCTACGCTCCGCGACGCCGCGTGTCGTTCTCCGCCATCTGTCACGTCGGGGTCGGGGGATCTGGCAGAATAGAGGGCTGGACCCGTTACTCGACCCTCTATCCAGTTTCGGTCCACCCTTTTGAGCTTCCGCCGGGTGTGCACCCCACGCTCCAGGCGTCCGGTTCGTTCGTTTTCATCATCAGGAGTCATCGTGGCTGTCAAGATCCGTCTCAAGCGCCTCGGAAAGATCCGCGCGCCCTACTACCGCATCGTCGTCGCCGACTCGCGCACCAAGCGCGACGGTCGTGTCATCGAGGAGATCGGCAAGTACCACCCGACCGAGGAGCCCTCGTTCATCGAGGTTGACTCGGAGCGTGCCCAGTACTGGCTCTCGGTCGGCGCTCAGCCCACCGAGCAGGTCGCCGCCATCCTCAAGCTCACGGGCGACTGGGGCAAGTTCAAGGGCGACAAGGACGCCGTGTCGACCGTCAAGGTCCGCG
The DNA here is from genome assembly GCF_032464935.1 of Microbacterium phycohabitans. NCBI lineage: Bacteria > Bacillati > Actinomycetota > Actinomycetes > Micrococcales > Microbacteriaceae > Microbacterium > Microbacterium phycohabitans. Next base: position 448,222 of record NZ_JAWDIT010000003.1, on the reverse strand, counting down.
AGCCCAAGGCCGCGTTCGAGGCCGATGCCTCGAAGAAGTCCGTCGTCAAGCCCAAGGCCGAGAAGAAGGCCGAAGCCCCCGCGGAGGCGCCCGCTGAGGACGCCGCCGAGACCTCGGCCGAGTAATCCCCGTGCTTTCCGCCGCGCTCGAACACGTCGTCAAGGGGATCGTCGATCACCCGGATGCCGTGACCATCCGTTCCAGCTCGTCGCCGCGTGGCGACGTGCTGGAGGTTCGCGTGCACCCCGATGACCGGGGTCGCGTGATCGGGCGCGGCGGACGCACCGCCAAGGCACTGCGCACGGTGGTGTCGGCTCTCGCCGACGGCCGCCGTGTGCGCGTCGACGTCGCCGACGACTGATGGCGAACGGCGACACCGCGGGCGCCCAGCCCGCCAAGACCCAGCTCCGCGTCGGACGGCTCGTGAAGGCCCACGGCCTCAAGGGTGCGTTCAAGCTCGAGCTGTACACCGACGATCCCGACGGGCGCTTCGCGCCGGGGAGCACGTTCACCCTTCAGGTTCCGGAATCGTCGCCGTGGCATGGCCGCGAGTTGACGGTCCGCGAGTTCCGCTGGATGAACTCCCACCCGGTGGCCTTCTTCGAGGGCGTCGACGACCGCACGGCGGCGGAGGAGCTCGTCAAGGCCATCCTCTGGATCGACCAGGACACCTCTGAGGCCCCCGCCGAAGACGACGCGTGGTACGACCACCAGCTCGTCGGTCTCGACGTCGTCCGCGACGGCACGGTCATCGGCCGCGTCTCGCGCGTCGACCACTTCCCCGCGCAGGATCTGCTGATCGTCACGCAGTCCGGCGACGACCGCGAGGTGCTCGTCCCCTTCGTGAGCGCGATCGTGCCCGAGGTCGACATCGCGGGCGGTCGTGTCGTCGTCACGCCCCCGGCCGGTCTGTTCGAAGACCTGCCCCCGGAGCCCGATGACGAGCAGGCGCCCGCCGACGAGCAGGCGGCCGCCGACGACGTTCCCACCGACCGCGAGGACTGACGTGCGCATCGACGTCGTGTCGATCTTCCCGACGATCTTCGACGCGCTCGAGGTCTCCCTCCTGGGCAAGGCCCGGCAGAGCGGTCTTCTCGACGTCCAGGTGCACGACCTCCGCGACTTCACCCACGACCGTCACCGCACGGTCGACGACACGCCCTACGGCGGCGGCGCCGGAATGGTGATGAAGCCCGAGCCCTGGGGCGAGGCCCTCGACGCCGTCGTCGGCGACGCCGATCCGCGTCCCGTCATCGTCTTCCCCTCTCCGGCGGGGGAGCGCTTCACCCAGGCGATCGCCCGCGAGCTGTCGACGGCGCCGCGCCTGGTCTTCGGATGCGGCCGGTACGAGGGCATCGACGAGCGCGTGTTCGACTACGCGTCCGAGCTCGGCGACGTGCGTCTGCTCTCGCTCGGCGACTACGTGCTCAACGGCGGCGAGGTCGCGGTCATGGCGATGGTCGAGGCCATCGGCCGGCTCGTCCCGGGCGTCGTCGGCAACCCGGAGAGCCTCGTCGAGGAGTCGCACGAAGACGGGCTGCTCGAGTACCCGTCGTTCACCAAGCCCGCGCTGTGGCGCGATCGCGAGGTGCCGCCGGTGCTGCTGAGCGGCAACCACGGCGCCGTCGCGCGCTGGCGCCGCGAGCAGCAGCTCGAACGCACCCGCGCACGTCGTCCCGACCTGCTCGCGGACTGAGCGCCGGCGCCGGCGGCCTTTCACGTCCCGCCCGCTCGCCGAGTTCGCAGGTCGGCGCAGTCGCGCATGCCGGGGCGGGGTTCCGCGAGGTGTCCGCGGTGCAGCGCCGGGATGTGACGGATGCCGAGGACCCCGGGCTGCGGCATCCGGTTGCGGTTCGCGGTCGCCGGTTCGCCGATCGACTCGAACCTCGCGCGCTGTGGCGCTGGGCCTGCGAGGTGCGTGCGGCCCTGTGCGATGACGCTCCCGGACATGGCGGACGCCGCGACCGCACGGCCGCGGCATCCGTGATGCGGACTCAGTCGACGCCGAGGAAAGAGCGGTCGGTCAGCACGATCGGACCGGCGGCGGTGATTGCGACGGTGTGCTCGGAGTGCGCTCCGCGCGAGCCGTCGGCGCTGCGCAGCGTCCAGCCGTCGGGGTCGGTGACGAGCTCATCGGTCGTCTGCAGGAACCACGGCTCGAGGGCGACGACCAGGCCGTCGCGGAGGGGATACCCGCGTCCCGCCTTGCCGTCGTTGGCGACGTGCGGGTCGCCGTGCATCGTGCGCCCGACGCCGTGGCCGCCGAAGTCGGTGTTGATGCTCAAGCCCTCGGCGTGCGCCACGGCCGCGACGGCGGCGGAGATGTCGCCGATCTTGTGGCCGACGGTCGCGGCGTCGATCGCCGCGGCGAGGGCGCGCTGCGTGGTGTCGATGAGGGCGAGGTCTTCGTCGCGGGGGGAGCCGACGACGAACGAGACGGCGGAATCGGCGACCCAGCCGTCGACGGAGGCCGCGAAGTCGAGCGAGACGAGGTCGCCGTCGCGCAGGACGTAGTCGTGGGGGAGGCCGTGCAGGACGGCGTCGTTGATCGAGGTGCACAGGACCTTGCCGAACGGGCTCGCGCCGAACGACGGGTGGTAGTCGATGTAGCAGGACTCCGCCCCCGCCGCACGGATCATGTCGTGCGCGCGACGGTCGAGGTGCAGGAGGTTGGTGCCCACCTTGGTCTCGTCGCGCAGCGTGGCGAGCACCTCCGCGACGAAGCGGCCCGCGGGGCGCATCGCGTCGATCTCGGCCGGCGTACGCAGTTCGATCATGGTGGTTCCCTTTCGTCGAGTCTCCATTCTCTCCGATGGATGCGGATGCCGTGGGCTCGGGCCATGGGGTTCTCAAAGGTGCCGCACATGGTCGCGCCCTAGCATCGGCTCATGGTGCTGCGCCGTCTGTTCTTCCGCTGGATGTTCCCGGCCGCTTTCGTGCTGCCGCTGTGGCTGTTCGTCGGCTGGATCGTCTTCTCCGGCGGCAGCGGATGGGCGCTGCTCTGGCTGTTCGTCGCCATCCCCGCCGTTTTCGTCTCGCAGCTGCTGCTCTCGCTGCTCGTCCGCGCCCGGGTGAGCGTCCGCGAGTCCCGCGCGGTGTCGTGGCGCGACGCGATCGGCATCGGGCTCTGGCACCTCGTCATCGTCGCGCTCGGTCTGTTCGACTCGCGGGTGTTCTTCCCCCTCCTCGTGCTGTCGATCGCCGGTGCGCTCGTGCTCTTCTGGTCGTCGCTCGCGCAGGTGTGGAACGAGGCCCGTGGGGCCGTGACGGTGCTGCACGCCACCGATGGCACGGCGTACATCCCCGCGCCGCAGGAGAGCGCGCAGCAGCGTCCGCAGCCGCGGGTCGACGGCGACGTCATCGTCGTTTCGGAGTCGCGGCGCACGGAATGACCCGGGGGGCCGCCGCCCGGCGGACCCGCGTTTTGGCCGCTGCGTCTCGACGTGGCAGAATGATCCTTTGTGCCCTGACCGGCTCTGCCTCAGGGGAGTCCGCCGCATCCGCGGCTCGGGCACGCCTCACCTTTTCCCCTTTTATCGTGCGATCGACCTGTGGCGGTCGCAGGAAGTGATGATCATGCAGATCCTCGACTCCGTCGACGCGGCTTCGCTCCGCTCCGACATCCCCGCCTTCGCCCCCGGCGACACCGTCAAGGTGCACGTCAACATCACCGAAGGCAACCGCTCGCGCATCCAGGTGTTCCAGGGCGTCGTCATCGGCCGCTCGGGCGACGGCGTGCGCGAGACCTTCTGCGTCCGCAAGGTCAGCTTCCAGGTCGGCGTCGAGCGCACCTTCCCCGTCCACAGCCCCGTGATCGACCACATCGAGGTCGTCACGCGCGGTGACGTGCGTCGCGCGAAGCTCTACTACCTGCGCAGCCTGCGCGGCAAGAAGGCCAAGATCAAGGAGAAGCGCGACCGCTGAGTCGACTCTCTCGAACGCCCCGGGGATTTCACCCCGGGGCGTTCGGCGTTTTCGCGGCGACGCGGTCACGGGGCGGCGCGCGGGTGTGCGACCCTTGTTGCTGCGGTTCTCCGGCGTGCGGGGAACCGGTGAAGGAAACATGAGCGACCAGACCGCCTCGACCCCGGATGCCATGCCATCCCGCTCCCGCGCATCCCGTTCCCGCGCATCCTCCGAGCCTCGTCGCCGGGGCTGGGGCTCGTTCCTCCGCGACCTCGTCGTGATCGTCGTCATCGCGCTGCTGGTGTCGTTCCTGGTCAAGACCTTCGTCGTGCGGTCGTTCTACATCCCGTCGGCGTCGATGGAGAACACGCTGATGATCAAGGACCGGATCCTGGTCGATGAGCTCACCCCGAAGTTCGGGGAGTATTCGCGCGGTGACGTCGTGGTCTTCCGCGACCCGGGCGGATGGCTCGACAACGCACCGGCACAGGAGCGGTCGCCCTTCGTGGAGGTCGTCGACTGGGTCCTGTCCCTCTTCGGCCTCGCCGCGCCCGACAGCGACGACCATCTCATCAAGCGGGTGATCGGGACGCCCGGTGACCACGTCGTCTGCTGCAACGCCCTCGGTCAGACGTCGGTGAACGGCGTCCCGATCGACGAGACCTACGTGCGACTGTCTCCCGGGGCGACCGCTCCGGAGCCGGTGCCATACGACGTCACCGTGCCGGACGACTCCCTGTGGGTGCTCGGCGACAACCGCAACAGTTCGCGCGACTCCCGCTTCAATCAGGCGCAGCCGGGGCAGGGCTTCGTGCCGATCGACAACGTGGTCGGCCGTGCCTTCGTCATCACCTGGCCCTTCGACCGGTTCGGGCTGATCGACTTCCACCACGAGGTGTTCGCGGGGGTTCCCGCGCCGGGGGAGCAGTGATTGAACCCACCCTCACCCTCGAGCGCCGGCTGCTCAAGCAGCACGCGGTCATCATCGCGTGCGACGAGGTCGGTCGCGGGGCGTTGGCGGGTCCCGTGGCCGTCGGCGCGGCCGTGATCGACCCGGCCCGATCCCGTAAGCGGGTACCTGCGGGACTGCGGGACTCGAAGCTCGTGCCCGAGGCACGGCGCCCGGAGGTGGCCGCCCGCGCGGCGGCGTTCGTGCAGCACAGCGCGGTCGGGTGGGCGAGCTCGGTCGAGGTGGACGAGATCGGCATCATCCGCGCCTTGGGGCTCGCGGCCGTCCGCGCGATCGCGGATCTGCGTGCGCACGGCGTCGTGCCCGAGGAGGCCCTCGTCATCCTCGACGGCAACCACGACTACATCACGCCCGCGGGGGAGTCCGGATTGACCGTCCGTCCGGTCATCAAGGCCGACCGCGACTGCGCGAGTGCCGCCGCGGCATCCGTCATCGCGAAGGTCGCCCGCGACACCCTCATGACGGGGCTTCACGACGACCTGCCCGCGTACGGGTGGGCGCGGAACAAGGGCTACGCGAGCCTCGACCACCGCGAAGCCATCTCGGTGCACGGGATGAGCATGCACCACCGCCATTCGTGGGCGATCGCGGCGGCGCCGACGCTGTTCTGACCAGCGCCGTTGCACCTCGCACCTTTGGGCCCGGGCTGTCGCGAGACCCGCGCTGTGCGGCCCGCACCGTCGGTGTCCGCGCCGCGGCCGGGACCGCTCTGTCGGAGCGTGGGCTGTCTCGGCCTGGGCTGTTTCGGACCGGGCCCTTCGGGCTGCGCCCCTCGAGCGTGCTCCGGCGGACGGACGCGCCCGGGCGATCGGCGCTGTGCTGCTGCCCGCGCGTCCCGCGCCTAGGATGGGAGGACCATGGATGACGACGTCTTCGAGGACTACGACCGCGAACTCGAGCTGGCCCTGTACCGCGAGTACCGCGATGTCGTGCGCCAATTCACCTACGTGATCGAAACCGAGCGTCGGTTCTACCTCGCGAACGACGTGAACGTCGTGCGCCGCGACACCGAGCACGACTTCTACTTCGAGATCTCGATGACCGACGTGTGGGTGTGGGACATCTACCGCGCCGACCGCTTCGTCAAGTCGGTGCGCGTGCTGACGTTCAAAGACGTCAATGTCGAGGAGCTCTCGCGCCATGACTTCCAGCTGCCCGACGAACTGTCGCTCGACAACTGACGGCTCCTCCCCAGCGCCGCTGCGACGCGATCTCTCCACCGATGAGGCGTCGAGCTCTACGGGCAGGATGAGCCGAGTGCCACGCTCTCGGGCATGGCAGCGAAAGACGACCTCGGCAGAGCCGGAGAAGACCGCGCCGTCGCGTACCTGATCGGCGACGGCTACCGCATCCTGGCGCGCAACTGGCGATGCCCGCACGGCGAGATCGACGTCGTCGCTGAGCGCGACGGGACCCTCGTCGTGGTCGAGGTGAAGACCCGACGCAGCGAGAATTACGGTCACCCGTTCGAGGCGGTCGACAGGCGCAAGGCCGAGCGCCTGTGGCGGTTGTCGATGGCCTGGCTCTCCGCGCATCCGCAGCACGCGCGGGGGCGACGGCTGCGTGTCGACGTGATCGGTCTCGTTGGTGACGATCCCGCTCACGCGCGCCTCGAACATCTCGAGGACGCCCTGTGACCGTCGCGCGGACGTGGGCCGTGGCACTGACGGGACTGCGTGGCGACCTCGTCGAGGTGGAGGCCGACGTGTCGTCGCAGACGCCCGAGTTCGCGATCATCGGCCTGGCCGACAAAGCGCTGGGCGAGGCCGGCCGCCGGGTGCGCAACGCGTGCACCAATCGCGGTCTCGACCTGCCCAAACGGCGGATCACCGTGAACCTCTCCCCGGCGAGCCTGCCCAAACGCGGCTCGGGCTTCGACGTCGCGATCGCCGTCGCGGCCCTCGCCACCTCCGTGCGGATGGATGCCGCCCATGTCGCCGACACGGTTCACATCGGCGAGCTCGGGCTCGACGGGCGGTTGCGCCCCGTCGCCGGGGTTCTCCCCGCTGTCGTGGCCGCTCGCGCCGCCGGGCGCACACGTGTGGTCGTCCCGACGGCGAACGCGGCCGAGGCCGCTCTGGTGGACGGGCTGGAGGTGTTCGCGGCCGTCTGTCTCGCCGATGTGGTGCGGTGGCACGGCGGCCGCAGCGAAGCGCCCGATCTCCCCGCCGTCGACCTGCCCGGGGCGGCCGAGCCGGCCGACGTCGCCCTCGAGCTGGCGGACGTCGTGGGCCAGCGTGAGGCGGTCGACGCCCTCGTCGTGGCGGCAGCGGGCGGACACCACATCCTCATGAGCGGGCCGCCGGGTGCCGGCAAGACCATGCTCGCTCGTCGGCTGCCCGGCATCCTCCCGCCCCTCGACGACGATGCGGCGCTCTCCGTGGCGTCGGTGCGTTCGCTCTCCGGCGAGACCGTGACCCGTCTCTCGCGCGTTCCGCCGTTCGAGAGCCCCCACCACGGGGCGACGGCTGCGGCGCTCATCGGTGGGGGCTCCGGCGTGATCCGCCCGGGCGCGATCGCGAGGGCCAGCGAGGGCGTTCTGTTCCTGGATGAGGGCGGGGAGTTTCCGGCCTCGGTTCTGGACGCCCTCCGTCAGCCTCTCGAGAGCGGAGTGATCCAGGTGCATCGCTCCGGCGTGGCGGCGACCTACCCGGCGCGGTTTCAACTGGTGGTGGCGACCAATCCCTGCCCATGCGGGCAGTACGGCGTCCCGGGAGGGACGTGCGAGTGCGCCCCGCAGGCCATCCGACGCTACACGCGGCGCCTGTCCGGGCCGCTGCTGGACCGCATCGACATCGACCTCCGTCTGCAGCGCGTCTCGTCGGTGCGCCGAGACGACGCGGGGGCGATCGTGACGACGGCTCACGCCCGGTCGGTGGTGGCGGAAGCGCGCGCCCGCGCTGCGCGGCGCTGGAAGGAGACCCCGTGGCGTCGGAACGCAGACGTCCCCGGCACCTGGCTGCGTGGACCCGCCGCGCCGAGCTCCGACGTGCTCGCCCCACTCGATCTCGCCCTGCGGCGAGGCGCGTTGACGTTGCGCGGGTACGACCGCCTCATGAGGGTGGCCTGGACGGTCGCAGACATCGCCGGACATGACCGTTTGGAGGCGTCCGACGTCGGTCGAGCGCTCTATCTGCGACGGGGAGCGAGCGCTTCATGAGCACGCTGGATCTGTCCGAGGGGTCCGCTCGCGAAGCGATCGAGGGTCTGCGCGGCGGCGGGGGCGTCGTCTCCGATCCGGTCGAGGTCTACGCGCGAGCGGTGTGGAGCGTGCTGGTCGAGCCCGGCGACAGCGAGGCGGGGGTCCTGATCGCGGCCGTCGGAGCCGCCGCGGCTCTGCGTGTCGTGATGGCGGGCGGCGGTGACGCCTTGGATCGAGCGCGATCGAGATGGATGCCGAGACTCCAGCCGTCGGCTGTCGCCGCCGCTCTCGACGCGGCTCGGCGGTGCGGAGCTCGCCTCGTGGTCCCGGGAGACGACGCGTGGCCCTCCCGCATCGACGATCTCGAGGCGCACGCGCCGGTCGCTCTGTGGAGGCGTGGGCGCGGGACACCTCCGGATGCCCCCGCGGTGGCGCTCGTGGGGGCGCGTGCCGCGACCGCATACGGCGAGGGCGTCGCAGTCGATCTCGCCGCCGAGCTGGCGGCGACGGGTGCCGTGGTGATCTCCGGCGCCGCGTACGGCATCGATGGCGCATGCCACCGCGGCGCTCTCTCGACCGGGGGCGGGACGGTGGCATTCCTCGCCGGTGGGGTCGACCGCCCGTATCCCCGTGGACACGAGGGCCTGCTGGAACGGATCGCGACGACCGGGGCCGTCTGGAGCGAGACCCCGTGCGGGGCGGCGCCGACGAAATGGCGGTTCCTCAGCCGCAACCGTCTCATCGCGGCGATGGCCGACGCCGTGGTCGTCATCGAGGCCGGCTGGCGAAGCGGGTCCCTGAACACGGCCGGTCATGCCGCGATGCTCGGCAGACGGCTCGGAGCGGTGCCCGGCCCGATCACCAGCGCCGCGTCGGCGGGATGCCACCGGGTGCTGCGCGAATTCGACGGCGTGTGCGTGACCTCGGCGGCGGACGTCCTCGAGATGCTCGGCGCGGACGTTCCCCCCGAGAGCGCCGGCGAGAGCCCGGTCGACGGCGCGAAGACGGATGACACCACGAGGCTGTTCGATGCGCTGTCCCCGCGGTCGGCGAGATCGGTCGAGGACGTCGCCCGACGAAGCGGGCTCGCGCGTGACGACGCCGCCGTCCTGCTCGGATTCGCCGAGCTGGAGGGCCGTGCCGTACGCGACGACGACGGCGCATGGCGGTCGGTGACGCGGGGGAGTGGTCGTCCGTGACATGGGGGTCGACACGGCGCAGCCGCGCGGATGCGCCGGACCGGGGTGGAGAGCATCCTCGACGACGGGCCGCCCGGTCGCGACCCGGGCTCGGACGCTCCCCGCGCGTCCGCCGCGGCTCGAGGTGGGCGGGGGCCAGAGTGGGAGCGTGCGCACATCCGCGGTGGTCGAGGGATATCTGTCCCACCTCGCGGACGTGCGCCGACTCTCGCCCGCCACCGTGCGGGCTTATCGCTCCGATCTCGAAGACCTGGTGCGGGCTCTGGACGATCCGCCGATCTCCGACATCGAGGTCGACCATCTCCGCGAATGGCAATGGCGTGCCGCGCAGGCGGGGAAGAGCAGAGCCACCGCTGCCCGCCGCACCTCGACGGTACGCGGGATGTTCGCCTGGGCGGGCGAGGTCGGCCTCGTCACCGTCGACCCCTCGCAGCGCCTCGTCTCGCCCAAGCGCGGGCGCACGCTCCCCGCGGTGGCCACGCGCGACGCCCTCGCGGAGGTGCTCGACGCCGCGGCCGCGTCGGCGAAGGAGGGCGACGCCATCGCCCTCCGGGATCACGCCCTCCTCGAGCTTCTCTACGGGTCGGGGGCGCGCGTCTCGGAGGCCTGCGGACTCGATCTCGACGACATCGATCATGAACGGCGCACGCTCCGACTGCGGGGCAAGGGCGACAAGGAGCGCGTGGTTCCGTTCGGCCTGCCCGCGGAACGCGCCCTCCAGGCCTACCTCGTCCGCGGTCGACCGGTTCTTCGCGCGCGACAGGACGCGCGGGAGTCCGGGGAGGGTTCCCGCACGCACCCGGGACGTGCCGACACGACGAGAGGCCACGGTGATGGCGACGTGTCCGCCCGGTCCGTCAGGGGCGGAACGTCCACCCGCACGGGCCGGGACGCACGGGCCGTGTTCCTCGGAGCGAAGGGTGCGCGTCTGGGTCCTCGCGCCGTCCACGCGCTCGTGTCGCGCACGGTGGGTCCGCGATTGGGAGCGGAGGTGCTGGGTCCGCACGCGCTCCGGCACTCCGCCGCCACCCACCTGCTCGACGGCGGCGCAGACCTGAGGGCCGTGCAGGAGATCCTCGGCCACGCGAGTCTTGGAACGACGCAGATCTACACCCACGTCTCGGCGGAGAGGCTGCGCGAGGCGTATCGTCTGGCGCACCCTCGCGCGTGAGCGCGGTAAGCCGGGCGCCCGGCGTGCCCCGGCGGGCGGTGTGGCGGGCGGGCGGCGTGCCAGGCGGGCGGCGTGCGGGCGGCGTGCGCGTCAGCGGTGCGTGCCCTCCGCTCGCTCCGGCCGGTGCGGCCGGCCGTCAGAGCGAGCCGTGAGCGGCGCGCGTGATCCGCCGAGCTGGTCCGGGTTCAGGGCGGTCGACGTCACGCGTCAGCCATGAGTGCCCTCCGCTCGCGCCGGTCGGCCGGTCTGGCAGTCGGTGCCGCGTGTCAGCAGTGGCTGCCCTCGATCGCGTCGGCTGGCGTGTGCAGCCGCGCAGCCCGTACCGTGGGTGCGTGTCGTCCCGTCGAATCGCCGCCGCCGCGGCAGGTGCATTGGTCGTCTGCGGTGTGCTCACGGCCTGCGCGATGCAGCCGCAACCGGTCGAGACGCGACTTCCGCCCGGGTACGACGCGTCGAGCGCGTCCCCGACGGCATCCGTCCCGTCGCCCACGGTCGTGACGCTCTCGCCGACGCCCGACGCGGACGCGACGTCCGCACCGCTGGTCACCGTCGTTCCCTCGCCCTCGACCCCCGGGGTCGACCCGGGTGCGCTCTCGTGCGGAGACGGGGGGAGCCAGAGCGTCTCCGGCGCCGAGCAGTCCGTGCGCGTGACGGGCACATGCGCCGAACTGACCGTGTCGGGCTCGGCTGTCACCGTGGATGCCTCCGGCGCGACCATCGGGACGCTCCGCGTCTCGGGCGACCGCGCGCGCGTCGTCGCCGCCGGGATCGACATGCTGGTCGTGCAGGGCAACGACGGCTCCGTCGAATCCTCGGGTGGGGTCGGGAGCGTCGACCTCAGCGGTGACCGTACGACGGTGCAGGCGGCGGGAGCGATCGCAGCGGTCACGGTCCGCGGGCAGGACAACGTCGTGCGCGCCCCCGGTGGCGTCGGAACGACGACGGTCGAGGGCCGCGGCAACCAGATCGGGTGACGCCCGCGCTCACGGGGTGCGGGTCCCGTCGTTCGGCGGCGCCCACGAGCAGTCGTCGCAGGGGCTGGCTGCGGCATCCTGCAACGCGCCCCTGAGACGCCGGCCGCGATTCAGCAGCATGGAAGCAGCACGGCCCGGGGTACGCCGCCCAGGAGGCGCAGCGGGTTGACGTACTCGCCGTCGAGGCGGACGCCCAGGTGCACCGCTCCCGACGGGGTGTGACCGCCCTCGGTGACCGTCGCGATCCGCTGACCCCGGGTGACCCGATCGCCGACCTTCAGGTCCGAGGAGACCGGTTCGACCGAGCCCACGAGGCCCCCGCCGAAGTCGACGGTCAGCACACCCCGTCCGGCGACAGGCCCGACGAAGGCCACGGTCCCGTCAGCGGGCGAGCGAACCTCCGCGCCCGCGAGGTCGATGCCCCGGTGGCCCGGACCGTAGGGCCGCGCGGGCGCCTCCCATCCGCGCACGATGCGCACCGGGGTGACCGGCCACAGCCATCCGCTGTCGGCGAGCGGATCCGCGCCCACCCCGCGCGCCGGGGCCGCGGCGCCGACGAGCACTGCGCCGAACGTCAGGATCACCACGATCACGTCGAGAGCGCGCCGCGCGAAGGGGAGGGCCATGCCCGGGAGTCTGGTCCTTCGGGCGAGGCCGGCGAGGCGGCGACGGCCGAGATGGGGACGGTCGCGTCCGCGCGCGCGGTGGGGAGGAGGCGTCCTGTATGCTAGGGGGTGCATCCCGCATGTCGGGATGACTCCGCGTGCCCATTGCGCACCGCGTCGATCTGCGGATCGGCGCACCGCGCGGCATCCACACCCCATGGTCCTCCGCTCCGGCGGGTGGCGGGTGTGCGCCGGGTACCAGGCTCGTCAGACGGTCCGTCTGGCGCGAACAACCACAACCACGGCGTGAAAGCGCCCAGAAACAGGAGTACGACCATGGCCGTCGTCACCATCCGCCAGCTGCTCGACAGCGGCGTTCACTTCGGACACCAGACCCGCCGGTGGAACCCGAAGGTGAAGCGCTTCATCCTGACCGAGCGCTCGGGCATCCACATCATCGACCTGCAGCAGTCGCTCGGCTACATCGACAAGGCGTACGAGTTCGTCAAGGAGACGGTCGCGCACGGCGGCACGATCCTCTTCGTCGGCACCAAGAAGCAGGCGCAGGAAGTCCTCGCCGAGCAGGCGACCCGCGTGGGCCAGCCCTACGTCAACCAGCGCTGGCTCGGTGGCCTCCTCACCAACTTCCAGACGGTGTCGAAGCGCCTCGCCCGTATGAAGGAGCTCGAGGAGCTCGACTACGAGAACCCGGCCGAGAGCGGCTTCACCAAGAAGGAGCTCCTGCTCAAGAAGCGCGAGCTCGACAAGCTGCACAAGTCGCTCGGTGGTATCCGCAACCTGCAGAAGACCCCGTCGGCCATCTGGGTCGTCGACGCCAAGCGCGAGCACCTCGCGGTCGACGAGGCCAAGAAGCTCGGCATCCCCGTGATCGGCATCCTCGACACGAACGCCGACCCCGACGAGTTCCAGTACCCGATCCCCGGCAACGACGACGCGATCCGTTCGGTGAGCCTGCTCACGCGCATCATCGCCGACGCCGCGGCCGAGGGCCTGATCCAGCGCCACCAGCCCGCCGGTGAGGAAGAGGCCGCCGAGCCCCTCGCCGAGTGGGAGCGCGAGCTGCTCGAGACCCCCGCCGAGACCACCGAGGCTGCGACCGAGTCGGCTGACGACGAGGCCGGCGCCGAGGCCCACGACGAGGCCGTCGCCGCCGAGTCGGGCGAGTCCGCGACCGAGGTCGCCGACGCCGAGGCCACCGACAGCAAGTAAGCCGCGCGACGCGCGACACCTCCGGGTGGCACACGCGTCACCCGCACAGGCTACGATCCGGCGGGGTCGTGACCGTCCCTCCATGGGACGATGACACGGCCCCGCCGGGCTCACATCTAGAACGCAAACGACAAGGAGACCGCCACACCATGGCAAACTTCACGATCGCCGACATCAAGGCGCTGCGCGAGCAGCTCGGCACCGGCATGGTCGACACCAAGAAGGCGCTCGAAGAGGCTGACGGCGACGTCGAGAAGGCCGTCGAGATCCTGCGTCTCAAGGGTGCGAAGGGCAACGCCAAGCGCGCCGACCGTTCGACGAGCGAGGGCCTCGTGGTCGCTCGCGAGAACGCCGGCTCGGTCACGCTGCTCGAGCTCGCCTGCGAGACCGACTTCGTCGCCAAGAACGAGCGCTTCATCGCTCTGGCCGACAAGGTCGTCGACGCGGCCGCCGCCGCCGGTGCCGACTCGGTCGAGGCCGCTCTGGCCGCCGACGCCGAGGGCACGTCCGTCGAGCAGCTCATCTCCGACGAGGCCGCGATCATCGGCGAGAAGGTCGAACTGCGTCGCGTGCGCACCATCTCGGGCGACAAGTTCGAGGTCTACCTGCACAAGACCAGCAAGGACCTGCCCCCGCAGGTCGGTGTCGTGCTCGCCTACACCGGTGACGACGCCGAGACCGCTCGCAGCATCGCGCAGCACATCTCGTTCGCGAACCCCTCGTACCTCACCCGCGACGCCGTGCCCGAGGCCGACGTCGAGAAGGAGCGCGAGATCGTCACCGAGATCTCCCGCAACGAGGGCAAGCCCGAGGCCGCCCTGCCGAAGATCGTCGAGGGCCGCGTGAACGCGTTCTTCAAGCAGGTCGCCCTGCTCGACCAGGACTACGCGAAGGACAACAAGCTGTCCGTCGCCAAGGTCGCGTCCGACGCCGGTCTCACCCTGACCGACTTCGCCCGCTTCAAGGTCGGCGCGTAACACTCAGACAGGCTCAGGGCCCGTCATCAGGCCCGGGATGCCACGGCATCCCGGGCCTTTTCCCTGCCCGGCGTCGCTTCGGACGCGCGCCGGAAACGCGCGGGGGATAGTTTGTTCAAGACGAGAGGACACCACACGTGATCGATGAAGCCACCAAGCGCCGCCGAGTTCTGCTGAAGCTGTCGGGGGAGGCGTTCGGCGGGGGCCAGTTGGGTGTCAACCCCGACGTGGTCAGCCAGATCGCCCGGGAGATCGCCGAGGCGGTGGACCGGGTCGAGATCGCGATCGTGGTCGGCGGGGGCAACTTCTTCCGCGGCGCCGAGCTCAGCCAGCGCGGAATGGACCGCGGTCGCGCCGACTACATGGGCATGCTCGGAACGGTGATGAACTCCCTCGCCCTCCAGGACTTCCTCGAGCAGGCGGGAGCCGCCACGCGCGTGCAGTCCGCGATCTCGATGACCCAGGTCGCCGAGCCCTACATCCCGCGCCGCGCGGTGCGCCACCTCGAGAAGGGGCGCGTCGTGATCTTCGGTGCGGGTGCCGGACTGCCCTACTTCTCCACCGACACGGTCGCAGCCCAGCGCGCGCTCGAGATCGGGGCCACCGAGGTGCTGGTCGCCAAGAACGGCGTCGACGGCGTCTACACGGCGGACCCGCGCGTGGACCCCGACGCGACCAAGCTCGACCACCTCACCTACAACGACGCGCTCCAGAAGGGCCTCAAGGTCGTCGACTCGACCGCGTTCAGCCTCTGCATGGACAACGGCATCGACATGCGCGTGTTCGGCATGGAGCCGGCCGGCAACGTCACCCGCGCCCTGCTCGGCGACGAGATGGGAACGCTCGTCACCGCGTGACGCGCCGCGCGGGCCCGGGGAGCCGGGCCCGCGCGCGACTAGAGTGGGAAGTCAGTTCCAACGAATGGAGTCACCGTGATCGCCGATGTCCTCGCCGATGCCGGAGCGCGTATGGATCGCGCCGTGGAGGCCGCCAAGGAGGACTTCGCGACCGTCCGCACCGGACGCGCGAACCCCCAGATGTTCCAGAAGGTCCTGGTCGACTACTACGGGTCGCCCACTCCTCTCGCCCAGCTCGCGTCGCTGAACAACCCCGAGGCGCGCACCCTCGTCATCAACCCCTACGACAAGTCCGCGTTGAAGGCCATCGAGCAGGCGATCCGCGACATGCCGAACCTGGGCGTCAACCCCACCAACGACGGCACCATCGTCCGCGTCACCATGCCGGAGCTCACCCAGGACCGCCGCAAGGAGTACGTGAAGATCGTGCGCGGCAAGGGCGAAGACGCCAAGGTGCAGGTGCGCAACCTCCGCCGCAAGGCGAAGGACGACCTCGACGCGCTCAAGAGCGATGTCGGCGAGGACGAACTCGTCCGGGCCGAGAAGGAGCTCGACGCCGTCACGCGCACGCACGTCGATCTGATCGACGAGGCGCTCAAGCGCAAAGAGGCCGAGCTCCTCGAGGTCTGATCCGAATGCCCGACGCCCCTGAGATCGGCGACGCCGAGCCGGTCGACCCGCCCGACCTCGGTCGGGTCGATTCGGCGCGCCGTCCGACGACGGGCGAAGGGGTCACGGCCATCGAGTCGCAGCTTCGCGCCATGCGATCGGATGCCGAGCAGCACATCGCGCACGCGCGTGCGGAATTCGACCAGGCCAACGAGCGCCTGAAGCAGCGCACGGGGCGCGACCTGATCGTCGCCACGCTCATCGGCGTCGCGATCGGCGCGATCGTGATCGCCTCGCTGATCTTCGTGAAGTGGGCCTTCGTCCTCTTCGCCGCGGCGGCGATGGTGCTGGGTGTGGTCGAGTTCAGTCGCGCCCTGCAGGTGGCCGGCCGTCGGGTCGACGTCGTCCCGCAGCTGGTCATGGGATTCGTGCTGCTGCTGAGCGGGTTCTTCCTCGGCGCCTGGGTGCACTGGATCGCCGTTCTGGCCGCGGTCGTCGTCGTCGTGGTGTGGCGGCTCGTGGCGCAGCTGTTCGCGGGCGACGGGCGAACGCGGATCGACGTGATCGGCGACGTCCTCGTCGCCGGTTTCGTGCAGCTCTACGTCCCGTTCCTCACCAGCGTCGCCATGATCCTGCTCGCTCAGCCGCGCGGGGAGTGGTGGGTGCTCGCGTTCCTCATCCTCGCCGTCGCCGCTGACACGGGGGCCTACATCTCGGGCCTCACGTTCGGCCGGGGTGGGCGGCATCCGATGGCTCCTCGCATCAGCCCGAAGAAGACGTGGGAGGGCTTCGCCGGCGCGTGCGTCGCGGCTCTCGTCGCCGGGGCGCTCCTGGCCGTGTTCATGCTGCAGGTGCCGTGGTGGGCCGGGCTCATCTTCGGCGCCGTCGTCCTCGCGACAGCCACCGTGGGCGACCTCGGCGAGTCCATGGTCAAGCGCGACCTCGGCATCAAGGACATGAGCTCCTGGCTCCCCGGACACGGGGGAGTGCTCGATCGGCTCGACTCGATCCTGCCGTCGGCGACCGCCGCCCTGGTGATGTTCTATCTGCTCGCCCCGTTGGGAGTGTCATGACCGAGACCCCGATCCACGACGAGGTCGCCGCGACCCCGTTCCCCGAGGCGTCGGGGCGCACCAAGGGGTACGAGAAGCGTGCCGTCGACGCCTTCCTCGCTCGCGCGCGGGACGCCTTCGAGGCCGATGAGGCCGGCGTCCTGCGGTCGTCGGAGGTTCGGGCGGTGTCGTTCCCCCTGGTGAGGGGCGGCTACGCCGTGGCATCCGTCGATGCGGCCCTGGGCCGGGTCGAAGACGCGTTCGCCGCGCGCGAGCGCGAACACGCGCTCTCGCGACTCGGTGCGCGCGCCTGGGTCGCCGAGACGCGCGACACCGCGCAGGTGGTGCTCGACCGTCTCGGACGGCCGCGCCGACAGCGCTTCGAGCGGGTCTCGCTGCTGCACTACGGCTACCGGGTCGACGAGGTCGACGTCGTGGCCGACCGCGTCGCGCGCTACCTCGCCGCGGGCGATCCCGTGACGCCCGACCAGGTGCGCGCCGTCGCGTTCCGCATGCAGCGGGGCGGATACCGCGAGACGCAGGTCGACGCGGTGCTCGACGCCGTCGTCGAGGTCATGCTCGCCGTCGGATGAGGCCTCAGGATGACACCCGCGTCGACTCGTCGGTAGACTCGGCCGCACTGTGACTGCTGGCTCGGAACTCTCGCGTAGATCGTCGGACCGCGTCGCCCGTCGGGGCGTCGGGTCGGTCGACGTGATCCCCCCGGCTCTTCCGCGCCGCTCGGCACCGCGCTGGTCCCGTCGTCGGGGCGTGGTGGGCGTGTTCGGGGCGTGCGCGGCGGTGCTGTTCGCCGCCGCCTACGTCGGGCCGATGGGCGCCGCGCTCTCGCCGGCGCAGGCCGAGGAGCCGCACACCGTCACTCTGTACGCCGAGGGTCTCGACGACGCGCAGGCCGTGTCGACGTCGGGCGAGAAGCAGGCCCCCGATCTCCAGCGCTCGAGCTACAACGTCTACGTCAAGCCGAAGCCCACGCCGACGCCGACTCCCACGCAGACCCGCAGCCGCGATTCGGGCTCGTCGGCCGGCGAGAGCGGCAGCAGCGGTGGTGGCGGACCGCTGTACTACTCCGGTGGGGGAGCGCCCGCGGAGTGGATGGCGGCCGCCGGCATCTCGGATGCCGACATGGGCTACGTCGACTACATCGTCAGCCGCGAGAGCGGCTGGAACCCGAACGCCACGAACCGTTCCTCGGGCGCGTGCGGTCTCGTGCAGGCCCTGCCCTGCAGCAAGGTCCCCGGCAACGGCTACGACCCCGTCGACAACCTGCGCTGGGCGACCGGGTACGCCACGGGCCGCTACGGCAGCTGGGCGGGCGCGTACGCGTTCTGGACGAGCAACCACTGGTGGTGAGCGGCATCCATGCCCCGCTCCCGTAGACGCCGCCCCGATCCGGGTCGCGGCGACGATTCGCTCGATCGTCTGATCGCCGGGTGGAAGCGCACCGAGTTCAAGCGCGGCGCCGAGTGGACGGTGCAACCGATCTCGGGGCCGCAGGCCGTGAAGGACTACATCTGCCCCGGGTGCGGACGCACCGTCAGCGCCGGCACCGCCCACCTCGTCGTCTGGCGCGCCGACGGCGTGCTCGGCGACGCCGCTGACCTCGCCGCTCGGCGGCACTGGCACACGCACTGTTGGAGGATCGCCTGATGGAGATTCGCGGACCCGTTGTGCTCCCCGCCCGCCGGGAGGACATCGAACTGCGCACGGTCGACGACCTGACGCTCGTCGGCGAGCTGGCGCTCCCTCTCGATCGCGATCCCGTGGCGACGCTCGTGACGTTGCATCCGCTGCCCACGGCCGGCGGGTTCATGGACTCGCACATCCTGCGGAAGGCCGCCGGGCGGCTGCCTGCCCTGGCCGACCTCGCCGTGCTCCGCTTCAACACCCGTGGCACGACCTCCCCGCGGGGAACGAGCGAGGGCACGTTCGACGGCGGCGCGAACGAGTGCTTCGACGTCGCCGCGGCGATGGACCTCGTCCGCGAGCGCGGGCTTCCTCGCCCGTGGCTGGTCGGCTGGTCGTTCGGCACCGAGCTCGCGCTGAAGTACGGCCGCGATCACGACATCGAGGGCGTCATCCTGCTCTCGCCCCCGCTTCACCGCGCGACCGCGGACGAGGTCGCCGGGTGGTCGGCGGACCGCCGCCGGATGGTGATCCTCGTGCCCGAGTTCGACGACTACCTGCGCCCCGCCGAGGCTCGTGAGCGCTTCTCGTCGGTTCCGGATGCCACGCTCATCGCGGTCGAGGGCGGCAAGCACCTGTGGGTCGGCGAGACCCAGACGCGCCGTGTGCTCACGGAGATCGTCGCGGCGGTCAACCCCGACGCCCTGCCGCTGCCCACGGAGTGGGACGACGACGCCGAGAGCTGAGCTCAGCGTTCGTTCTGCCGCGGGATGATGACCTCGCGGTAGATGATGAGGATGCTCGCGGCCACCGGGATCGCGATGAGGGCGCCGAGCAGGTTCAGCAGCGCCCCACCGGCCAGGGCCGAGATGACCACGACCGATCCCGGCACCGAGACGGCGCGGTTCATGATGCGCGGGGAGATGACGTAGGCCTCGATCTGCATGTATACGAGGTAGTAGATCGCCGCCACGAGGACCGCCCACGGGGGCGTCCCGAGACCGGGGATGAGGCACGCGAGCACGATGATCGTCGAGCCCGTCAGTGTGCCGACCAGCGGGATGAGGGAGAAGAAGAACGCGATCACCGCGAGGACGGCCGGGAAGGGCGCTCCGATGATCGACAGGAGGATCGCGCTCAGCACACCGTTGATCACGCCGAGGCTCACCTGCCCCATGACGTAGTACCCGACGGAGTCGGTGATCTTCTCGGCGAGTTCGATGAAGCGCGCCCTCTTCGAGGCCGGTACGAGCTGATACACGGCCGACTTGAGCGACGGAGTGGATGCCGTGAAGTAGATCGTGAGGATCAGCACGATGAAGGCGCCGCCCAGGCCCGCCGCCACGGCGCCCGCGCCGGTGAGGAGGCTGTTGCCCACGATGGTGGAGATCGATCCGACGTCGAGCGTGCTGAACCAGTGCTGGACGCCGAGCCACAGCTCGTCGATCTTCAGCCACGGGAGCGTCTCGGACGCCCACTGCTGCACCTGCGCGACGATCTCGTTCCAGCGGCCCGGTTGGAGCAACTGCTCGATCTGGGAGACCAGCTGAGCGATCTGACTGACGATGACGGGCACGACCATGAAGACGATGCCGGCGAACACCCCGAGCACGGCGAGGATCGTCAGCAGCACCGCCGCCCAGCGCGGCAGGCCGCGGCGCTCGAGGAACGACACCACGGGGTCGAGACCCAGCGACAGGAACAGCGCCGTTCCGACGTAGAGCAGGATCGTGGACAGGTTCTGCACGCTGCCGATGAGCAGCAGGCCGACGCCGACGCCGAGTGTCGCCAGCAGCGCCACCCGGAAGGGATTGTGGATCTTCATGCCGAACGACTCCCGCCTCAGCCGGGCAAGCACGCCCGTCTGGTCAGGATAGTGACCGCGCGGGGCCGCATCGGCAAGGCGCGAGCCTCGCCGCGAACTTTCAGCCGCCCTCGGATAGTCTGAAACGTCGATTCTTCGGTGGCGCCCGAGCTGCCGGTGGGGATGGTGTGAAGCGTGAGATTCGTTTGGGCCGTGGTGGCGTTCGTCATCGCCGCCGCCATGATCGGTGCCGGGATCGCACAGCGCACGGTCTTCCAAGGTCCCTCCGAGACCTCGAAGACGGTGCAGACCGAGGGGACCGCGGCGTACACGCTGATCGACGGTTCGGTGCTCACGAGCGTGCCGGGGGCGCAGACGCTGCGCGTCGAGGGCGACGGGGAGGTGTTCGTCTCGTACGGACGCACCGCCGACCTGAAGGCCTGGCTCGCCGACGTCGACTACACCTCGGTGACCGTCGACGGTGAGGGTGCGGTGCAGACCACCGACCAGGCGCCGACCGTGACGCCCACCTCCGATGCCGCCGCGGGGCGGAGCCCGATCGACAACGACCTCTGGCTGGACGAGTTCGAGCAGACCGGATCGCTGTCGACGACCCTGCAGCTGCCCAGCGACATGAGCGTGCTCGTGGCCTCCGACGGCACGGCCCCCGCCCCTTCGAACGTCAGCGTCACGTGGCCGATCGACGACTCGACCCCCTGGGCGGGCCCCCTCATCGTCGGTGGCGGTATCGCCCTGCTGGCGGGCCTGGTCCTCTACCTGCTCGGCATCCGGCACGTGCGTCGCTCGCGGCGTCCGCGTCGTAAGGGGCTGCCCCTGCCGGTCACCGAGCCGATCTCGATCGCCGAGTCGGACGCCGCTGCTGACGCCGCGTCGAAGGGTGTCGTCAGCGAGAGCCCCGCACGCCGCACGACCGGCTCCCGTGGACGACGCGCTCTAGTTGCGATACCCGCCCTCGGCGTCTCGGTCGCGTTGCTCGCGGGATGCTCGGCAGACGCATGGCCGCAGTTCGCGGCATCCGAGACTCCGAGCCCGACCCCCACGGTCGTCGTGCCCGAGGGGCAGTTCCCGCCCGCGGTGACCGAGGCCCAGGCCGAGCGGATCGTTTCGCGCGTGTCGAGCACGGTCGCCTCCGCCGATGCAGCCCTCGACCAGAACGCCGCCGCCGAGCGCCTGTCGGGACCCGCGCTGGCGGAGCGCGCGACGAACTACACGCTGCGCGCGGCGCTGCCCGACCGCCCCGCCCTGCCGGCGATCCCCGCGGAGCCCGTGCAGATCACCCTGCCGCAGACCACGGGAGCCTGGCCGCGCACGCTCATGACGGTGGTGGAATCGGCGGATGCCGCGACCCCGACCACGACCATCATGATGATGACCCAGCAGACCCCGTGGGACGACTACAAGGCGTCGTACGTGGGCAACCTCGAGGCATCCACCAACCTGCCCGAGCTTGCGGCGCCGTACGTGGGTGCAACGCAGGTGCCGCCGGACTCCTCATTCCTCACCCTCGCTCCCGAGAAGGTCGCGGCGGCGTACGCCGACATCATCAACAACGGCGAGAACAGCACGTCGGCCGCGCTGTTCGACACCGCGAACGATCTGCTGCTCTCGGCGATCCAGGACAACAAGACCAAGCGCACCGACGAGCTCAACCAGACGGGTGCCGGAACCGCGGAGATCAGCTTCGCCGCCTCGGCGGGGCCCGCCGCCCCCATCGCTCTCGCGACGCTGGACACCGGCGCGATCGTCGCCGTGAACGTCTACGAGAGCGACACGGCGAAGCCCACCAACGCCGACGCCGTCATCAAGCTCGACAACAACCCGGCCGTCAAGGCCCTGACCGGTGTCGACCAGTCCGCGACAGGCTTCACCACGACCTATTCCGACCAGGTGTTCTTCTACGTGCCCAGCCAGGGCTCCGACGAGAAGATCCGCCTGCTCGGCTACCGTTCCAGCCTCCTCGAAGCGAAGGTGTCCCCGTGAGCACTCCCGCCCCCGGCTCCGTGATGCGCGGCGCCGTCGACCTCTCGTCGCTGCGCAACCGCCCCGCCGCCCCCGCCGCGCCCGCGGCATCCGGGACTCCCGCCGACGGCGCAGCGCCCACCGGCGCTCTGCCCCTGGTGTTCGACGTCACCGACGCGACGTTCGGCGAGGTGCTCGAGCTCTCGCGCACGGTCCCCGTCGTCATCGACCTGTGGGCCGAGTGGTGCGGCCCCTGCAAGCAGCTGAGCCCCGTGCTCGAGAAGGTCGTCACCGAACTGGGCGGCCGCCTCGTGCTCGCGAAGGTCGACGTCGACGCCAACCCGCAGCTCGCTCAGGGCTTCCGGGCGCAGTCGATTCCGATGGTGCTCGCGCTCGTCGCGGGCCAGCCCGTGCCGCTGTTCACCGGGGCGGTGCCCGAGCAGCAGGTGCGCGACGTGTTCGCGCAGCTGCTGCAGCTCGCGGCCCAGCACGGCGTGACCGGCACCGTGCCCGTCGGCGACGCGACCGATACGGCTCCCGCCGAGGAGCCCCCGCTGCCGCCGCTGCACGCCGAGGCGTTCGCCGCGATCGAGGAGGGCGACTACGCCCGGGCGATAACGGCCTACGAGAAGGCCCTCGCCGAGAACCCGCGCGACGCCGACGCGCGCGCCGGCCTCGGCCAGGTGCGACTGCTCGACCGTGTTCAGGGTGCCGATCTGCAGGCGGCCCGCGCCGCGGCCGCAGCCGACCCCTCGGGCGTCGAGGCCCAGTTCGTCGTCGCCGACCTCGACGTCGTGGGCGGACACGTCGACGACGCCTTCGGCCGTCTGCTCGACCTCTTCGCGGCCCTGCCCGTCGACGAGCGCGCCCCGGTCCGCGAGCGCCTGCTCGAGCTGTTCGGCATCGTGGGCGACGACGACGCCCGCGTGGTGCGGGCTCGCGCGCGTCTGGCATCCCTTCTCTTCTGATCCGATCGACGAACGACGGCCCGGTTCCTCCCGAGGGACCGGGCCGTCGTTCGTCGGGAGGGGATCACCGCGGCGCCGGGGAGGACCACCGGGAACCGGAACGCCCCGCCCCCGTGTGAGGGGCGGGGCGTTGCGGCGTCAACGGGTCAGGATCCGGCGCGGTGGTGCAGCCACAGCACCCCGAGCGGCGGGAGGGTGAGTGTCGCGCTCCCGCGAGCGTCGGTCGTGACCGTGCCGAAGTTGCCCTGGCCCGAGCCGCCGAACGCTTCGGCGTCGCTGTTGAGCACCTCCGACCACGACCCGGATTCGGGCAGGTCGAGGGGGAAGTCGGTGAGGGGGACACCCGAGAAGTTGCAGACGACCGCGACCGTGTTGCCGTGGTGGTCGCGGCGGGCGAAGGCGAGGACGTTGGGGTTCCACGCGGGTGCACCCAGCCGGGAGAACGCCGCTCCGTCGTGATCGCGCGACCACAGCGCCGCCTGATCCTTGTACACGCGATTGAGCTCGCCGACGAAGTTGTGCAGCTGTCGGTGCGCCGGCTGGTCGAGCATCCACCAGTCGAGGCTGCGCGATTCGGACCACTCCGACATCTGGCCGAACTCCTGGCCCATGAACAGCAGCTGCTTGCCCGGGTGGCCCCACATGTACGCCAGGAACGCGCGCATGTTCGCCAGCTTCTGCCAGTGGTCTCCCGGCATCCGCCCGAAGAGGCTCCCCTTGCCGTGCACGACCTCGTCGTGGCTGATGGGCAGGATGAAGTTCTCGCTGAAGGCGTAGACGAACGAGAACGACAGCTCGCCCTCGTGGTGCGAGCGGTACATCGGGTCGCGACCGATGTACTGCAGCGAGTCGTTCATCCACCCCATGTTCCACTTGAAGCCGAAGCCGAGGCCCGCGTGCGAGGTCGGGGCGGTGACGCCGGGGAAGCTCGTGGACTCCTCGGCGATGAGCGCGATGCCCGGGTAGCGCTTGTACGAGGTCGCGTTGACCTCCTGCAGGAAGCGGATCGCCTCGAGGTTCTCGCGTCCGCCGAATTGGTTCGGCGCCCATTCGCCGTCGTTGCGGGAGTAGTCGAGGTAGAGCATGGATGCCACGGCATCCACGCGCAGACCGTCGACGTGGAACTCCTCGAACCAGTACAGGGCGTTCGCGACGAGGAAGTTGCGCACCTCGTTGCGGCCGTAGTCGAAGATGAGCGTGCCCCAGTCCTTGTGCTCGCCGCGGCGGGGGTCGGGGTGCTCGTAGAGCGCCTCGCCGTCGAAGCGGGCGAGGGCGAAGTCGTCTTTGGGGAAGTGCCCGGGGACCCAGTCCATGATGACGCCGATGCCGGCCTGGTGGAGCCGGTCGATGAGGTAGCGCAGATCGTCGGGGGAGCCGAACCGGCTCGTGGGGGCGTAGTAGCCCGATACCTGGTAGCCCCACGAGCCGCCGAACGGGTGCTCCGCGAGGGGGAGGAACTCGACGTGGGTGAAGCCCTGAGCGCCGACGTAGTCGATGATCTCGTCGGCCGCGTCGCGGTACGACAGACCCTGCTTCCACGAACCGAGGTGCAGCTCGTAGATCGACATCGGGCGATCGATCGGCGCGGTGCGGGAGCGTTCGTCGATCCAGGCGTCGTCGGCCCAGGCGTACTCCGAGTCGGTGACGACGGATGCCGTCGCGGGTGGCACCTCCGCCAGGCGGGCCATCGGGTCGGCCTTCTGGATCCACTGGCCCGCGCGGGTGAGGATCTCGAACTTGTAGCGGGTGCCGGCCCCGATCCCCGGGACGAAGAGCTCCCAGACGCCGCTCCCGCCCATCGAGCGCATCGCGCTGCCCGAGCCGTCCCAGCCGTTGAAGTCGCCGATCACGCGCAGGGCGCGCGCGTCGGGTGCCCAGACGGTGAACGCCGTGCCCGACGACCCGTCGAGATCGCGGACATGCGCTCCGAGCACGCGCCAGAGCTCTTCGTGGCGCCCCTCCGTGATGAGGTGCAGGTCGAGCTCGCCGATCGACGGAACGTGGCGGTAGCCGTCGTCGGCCACGTGCTCGGACCCGTCATACGACGCGCGCACGATGTAGGCGCCGGGATGGGCCTCGACGGCCGCCTCCCAGATACCGCCGCGAACGTGCTCCAGCGGAACCGACGTGCCGTCGGCGAGCTCGGCGACGACGGTCGCCGCGAGGGGCCGCCGCGAACGGATGACCCATCCGTCGCCGGTCTGGTGCACGCCCAGCACGCTGTGCGGGTCGTGGTGGGCGCCGTGGGCGACGGCATCCAGGATCTCGGGGGAGAGGGAGGTCATCGGTTCTCCTTGACGTGCAGGATGTGCACGGGCTCGCTGAAGGCGTCGAGGCGGACGAAGTTGTGGTCGGCCCAGGTCCAGACTTGGCCGGTCACGAGGTCTTCGACGTCGTACGACGCGCCGGGTTCGACGCCGAACACGGTCGTGTCGAGGTGGACGGTGGTCTCACGGGCGGAGTGCGGGTCGACGTTGGCGACCACGATCACCGTGTCGGAGGCGCCCGTGGGGCTGAGGGCCGCATCGAGGTGCTTGGAGTACACGAGGATCGCGTCGTCGTCGCTCCAGTGCACCTCGAGGTTGCGCAGCTGCCGGAGGGCGGGATGGGCGCGGCGCGCGGCGTTGAGCATGCGCAGGTAGGGGGCGAGCGAATCGCCCGCCGCCTCGGCGCCCGCCCAGTCGCGGAACTTGTACTCGTACTTCTCGTTGTCGATGTTCTCTTCGGAACCCGGCCGCGCGATGTTCTCGAAGAGCTCGTACCCGGCGTAGACGCCGTAGGTGGGGGCAGCCGTCGCGGCGATCGCGGCGCGGATCTTGTACGCCGGGCGCCCGCCGAACTGAAGGTACTCCGTGAGGATGTCGGGGGTGTTGACGAAGAGGTTGGGACGCAGGAAGTCGGCGGTGTCGTGCGCGAGGCCGCCGAGGAACTCCTCGAGCTCCTCCTTCGTGTTGCGCCAGGTGAAGTAGGTGTAGCTCTGCTGGAAACCGGCCATCGCCAGGCCCTGCAGCGGAGCCGGGCGGGTGAAGGCCTCGGCCAGGAAGACGGCGTCGGGCTCCTCCGCGCTCACCGTGGCGATGAGCCACTCCCAGAACTGCAGCGGCTTGGTGTGTGGGTTGTCGACGCGGAAGATGGTGACGCCCTGCGCGATCCAGTGACGCACGATGCGCAGCACCTCGGCGCGGATGCCCTCGGGGTCGTTGTCGAAGTTGACCGGGTAGATGTCCTGGTACTTCTTCGGCGGGTTCTCGGCGAACGCGATCGACCCGTCGGGCAGCGTCGTGAACCACTCGGGGTGCTCGGCGACCCACGGGTGGTCGGGGGAGGCCTGCAGCGCGAGGTCGAGCGCCACCTCGATGCCGTTCTCGCGCGCGGCGGCGACGAAGGCGCGGAAGTCGTCGAGCGTGCCGAGGTCGGGGTGCACGGTGTCGTGCCCGCCCTCCGCGGCACCGATCGCCCACGGGGATCCCGGGTCGCCCGGCTGCGTGACCAGCGTGTTGTTCGGACCCTTGCGGTTGGTCACCCCGATGGGGTGGATCGGCGGGAGGTAGAGCACGTCGAAGCCCATGTCGGCGACGCCGGGGAGGCGGTGGACCGCGGTGCGGAACGTTCCGCTGACGACGGTCCCGTCGTCGCCGCGCGTGGCGCCCTCGGACCGCGGGAAGAACTCGTACCAGGCGCCGACGCCGGCGCGCTCGCGCTCGACCAGCAGCTCGGCATCCTTGCCGACGGAGACCAGACCCATCATCGGCCGCGCCTCGAACAGGGCGGCGATCTCGGGATCGCGCACGATCTGCAGGGCGGTGTCGTCGTGCACCTCCGGGTCGCGCAGGGCCCGGGCGGCGTCGTAGAGGCGGTCCTTGTCGCTGCCGGGGCGCTTCTTCTCGCCTCGCGCGCGGTCGAACAGCTGGGCGCCCATCTCGCGCATGAGTGCGGCGTCGACGCCCGCGGCGATCTTGAGGTCGGCCGCGTGCTCCCACGTGGCGAAGTCGTCGGCGAACGACTCGAACCGGAACCGCCACACGCCCTGCTCGAGAGGGGCGATGAGCACGGACCAGCGGTCGAATCCGTCGTTGAGGGGGCTCAGACGGTGCAGCGACTCGTCGCCCGAGGGCGAGAACAAACGCACCTGCACGCCGATGCGGTCGTGCCCCTCGCGGAAGGCCGTGACGGTGAAGGGCACGGCTTCGCCGACGAACGCCGACGGACGGAATCGTCCGCCCGGAACGCTGGGGTGCGGCAGCGCCATCGGGATGCGCGGCGTGACCACGCTGCGCGCGGTGGGCGTCGGCTTGACCGGACGCACGGGAATCGAGGCGGCGCTGCGCCAGGGCAGCTCGGGCGAAGGAGTCGTCGTGGTGGCCACGGTCCGAACCTACCGCGGGCCACCGACGTTGCCGCATCGTTTCGCGCGGCCTTGACAGCGCGCGCCGGTTACTCGATGCGGAACAGCAGCATCGACGCGCCCGTCACGGCGACGGCATCGCCCGGGGCGAACCGCGCCTCGGCGGTGTCGGGGGCGTCGTCGGCGCTGGACCACAGTGCGACGTAGGCGATGTCGGGCTCGCCGTCGATCTGCGGCAGCACGATCTCGATGTCCTTCTCGGTGCCGTGCACCACGAGCAGCACGCGGTTCGGCTCCTCGTCCTCGGGGGTCGAGGTCGCGAGGTACTGCAGCGTGCGGTGGGCGGGGTCGTTCCACCGCTCGCTCGACATCGTCTCGCCGCGCTCGTCGAACCACTCCATGACGGATGCCGAGGGGATCCGCTCTCCGAGCCGGGCGAAGCGCCGCGGGCGCAGGGCCGGATTCTCCCGTCGCACCTGGAGCAGACGCCGCGTGTGGGCGAACAGGTCGCGTTGCCACGGTGCGAGGTCCCACGACAGCCAGGTCAGGGCGGAGTCGTGGCAGTAGGCGTTGTTGTTGCCGCGCTGCGTCCGTCCCATCTCGTCTCCGGCCGTGATCATGGGTACGCCGGCCGACAGGAGGAGGGTGCCCATCAGATTGCGCATGGCCTTGCGCCGCGTGGCGAGCACGCGCTCGTCGTCCGTACGACCTTCGGCGCCGTGATTGAAGGAGCGGTTGGTGTCGGCGCCGTCGCGGTTCTGCTCGCCGTTGCCGAGGTTGTGCTTGACGTCGTACGACACCAGGTCGCGCAGCGTGAAGCCGTCGTGGGCCGTGACGAAGTTGACGCTGGCGAGCGGCCCGCGCTCCTCGCTGAACGTGTTCGACGAGCCCGCGAGGCGTGTGGCGAATCCGCCGACGCCGACCGGGGCGGTGTCGGCCCGGCGCGCGTAGTCGATGTCGCTGAGCCAGAAGTTGCGCACGCGATCGCGGTAGCGGTCGTTCCACTCGAGCCATCCCGGGCCGAAGTTGCCCGTCTGCCACCCGCCCATGCCGACATCCCACGGCTCGGCGATGAGCTTCGTGCCCGCCAGCCGCTCGTCGTCGCGGATGGCCGTGAGCAGCGGGTGATCGGGAGTGAAGGAGTGCTGCGCGTCGCGACCCAGCGTCACGGCGAGATCGAAGCGGAACCCGTCGATCTGCACGTCTTCCGCCCAGTAGCGCAGGGAGTCCAGCACGAGCCGGGCCGCGGCATCCGTCGAGGTGTTCACCGCGTTGCCGCAGCCGGTCTCGTCGATGTAGACGCCCTCGGCGGTCTGGCGGTAGTAGGCGCGGTTGTCGATACCGCGCAGGCTCGTGCGGGGTCCGCCGATGCCCTCCTCGGCGGTGTGGTTGTAGACGACGTCGAGCAGCACCTCGAGTCCGGCCTCGTGCAGCAGCTTGACCATGCCCTTGAACTCGCGCAGCACCGCGTCGGGGCCCTCGGCGCGGCTGGCGGCCGTCGCGTACGGCGCGTGCGGGGTGAAGAAGTTCAGGGAGTTGTAACCCCAGTAGTTCGTCAGGCCCAGCTGCAGCAGGCGCGGCTCGGTGGCGAAGGCGTGCACGGGCAGCAGCTCGACGCTGGTGACACCGAGCGAGAGCAGGTGATCGATCATGGCGGGATGCGCGAGTCCCGCGTAAGTGCCGTGCAGGGCGGGAGGGATGAAGGGATGCCGTTTCGTCAGGCCCTTCACGTGTCCCTCGTAGATCACCGTGCGGTCCATCGGCACCCGGGGCTTCGCCGAGGAGCCCCAATCGAACGACCCGTCGACGACGACCGAGCGCCAGTCGCCGAAGCTGCCCGAGACGAGACCGCGCGAGTACGGCTCGATGAGCAGCGACTGCGGGTTGAAGGTGTGTCCCGGACCGTGCGGTCCGCCGACGCGGATGGCATACCGCGCCCCCGGTCGAAGCAGCGGCGTCGACGCCTCGAAGACACCGCCGCCCACGGGGGTCATCGTGATGGTCTCGGTGGCCCAGTCGAGGTCGACGTCGTCGAAGACGAGCAGCTGCATCGCGTCGGCGGCTCCCGACCACACGCGCAGGGTTCCGCCGTCGGGACCGAGGCGCACGCCGAGGTCGTCGAGGGTGGGACTCAGCAGCCCCGGGCGGGCGGGGCGGCGGGCGGGCAGGACAGTCTCGGGTCGGACCATGCGTCTTAGGGTAGTGAAGACGGACGGCGGAACCGGGAGGGTGGCGGATGCGGGTCTACCTCGATCACGCAGCGACGACGCCTCTTCGCGCAGAAGCGCGGGAGGCCTGGCTCGCCGCACACGAGGTGCTCGGCAACCCCTCGTCGATCCACGGCGCCGGTCAGGACGCGCGTCGCCTTCTCGAAGACGCGCGTGACGGCCTCGCCGAGATCCTCGGATGCCAGAGCATCGAGGTGGTGCTCACCTCGGGCGGCACGGAGGCAGCCAACCTCGCTCTGAAGGGCCTCTGGTGGGCGCGCGCGCACGGTACCCGCGCGGTGGTGCTGCCCGATGGCGAGCACCACGCGACCCTCGACGTCGTCGGATGGCTCTCCTCGACGCAGGACGCCGACGTCCGCGCCGTGCCGTTGGACTCCCTCGGGCGCATCGCCCCCGACGCCTTCGCCGACGCCCTGCCGGGCGCTGCTCTGGCGACCGCCCTCGTGGCCAACAACGAGGTCGGAACAATCCAGGATGCCGCGGGCCTGGCCGCCGCGGCATCCGCCGCCGGAGTCCCCCTGCACCTCGACGCGGTGTCGGCGCTCGGGCAGGTGCCGGTCGACTTCGCGGCCTGGCGCGGGCCCGGTTCGGCCGGCGGGGGACTGGTCGCGCTGTCGGTGTCGGCGCACAAGGTCGGGGGTCCCGTCGGCGTGGGGGCCGCTGTCGTCTCGCGGCACGCCGCGCCGACCCCGCTCCTGCACGGCGGAGGTCAGCAGCGAGGGCTCCGCGCGGGCACGCAGGACGTCGCGGGTGCGGCGGCCTTCGCCGCCGCCGCACGGGCGGCCGAGGCGGAACGCGAGAGCGAGAGCGTGCGTCTCGCGGCTCTGCGCGACCGCCTGGTGCGCGGCATCCGCGACGCCATCCCCGCCGCGCGCCTCCTGGGAGACCCCGCGAACCGGCTGCCCGGCAACGCGCACGTGCTCTTCCCGGATGCCGCTGGTGAGACGCTGCTGTTCCTGCTCGACATGGCGGGGGTCGCGGTATCGACAGGGTCGGCCTGCCAGGCCGGGGTGGCGGAGCCGTCGCACGTGGTCCTCGCCCTCGGCCTCGACGACCGCGCGGCGCGATCCGTGCTGCGTTTCACCCTTGGACACACCTCCACGCTCGACGACGTCGAGGCCGTGCTCGCCCGGCTTCCCGACGCCTACGCGCGGGCCGTGGCATCCGGCGCCCGGTCGGGGTCGGGCACATCGAGCGCCCGCTCAGCGGGGCGTTCGTAGACTGGGACCATGCGAGTTCTGGCGGCGATGAGCGGTGGCGTCGACTCCGCGGTGGCCGCGGCCCGCGCGGTGGAGGCCGGTCACGACGTGGTCGGCGTGCACCTCGCGCTCTCGCGGGCCGGGGGAACGCTGCGCGCGGGCAGCCGCGGCTGCTGCACGATCGAGGACGCGATGGACGCGCGTCGCGCCGCCGACAAGCTCGGGATGCCGTTCTACGTCTGGGACTTCTCGGAGCGCTTCCGCGACGACGTGATCGACGACTTCGTGGCGGAGTACCGCGCAGGGCGCACCCCCAATCCCTGCATGCGGTGCAACGAGAAGATCAAATTCGCCGCCCTTCTCGAGCGGGCGATCGAACTCGGCTTCGACGCGGTCTGCACCGGCCACTACGCCACGCTCGTCGACACGCCCGAGGGGCGCGAGCTGCATCGGGCCTCGGATGCCGCGAAGGATCAGTCATACGTGCTCGGCGTTCTGACGGCCGAGCAGCTCGCGCACACGTACTTCCCGCTCGGGTCGACCCCCTCGAAGGCGGTCGTGCGGGCGGAGGCCGAGGCGCGGGGACTCACCGTCGCGCACAAGCCCGACAGCCACGACATCTGCTTCATCCCCGACGGTGACACGCGCGGCTGGCTCGCCGACAAGGTCGGCGCCGAGCGCGGCGACATCCTCGACCGCACGGGTGCCGTCGTGGGCACGCACGAGGGCGCGCACGCCTTCACCGTGGGGCAGCGACGCGGGCTGCAGCTGGGGGTCCCGGCATCCGACGGCAAGCCGCGCTTCGTGCTCGAGGTGCGTCCCGTGAACAACACGGTCGTCGTCGGGCCGAAGGAGGCCCTGGCCTGCAGCGAGATCGCGGGGGAGCGCTTCACGTGGGCGGGTCGAGCGCCGTCGGCGACGACGTTCGCGTGCCACGTGCAGATCCGCGCCCACGCCGACCCCGTGCCCGCCGAGGCCGTGCTGGCCGAGGGCGTGCTGACGGTGCGACCCGAGACGCCGTTTGACGGCGTCGCGCCGGGGCAGACCGCCGTGCTGTACGACGGGACGCGCGTGATCGGCCAGTTCACGATCGACCGGACGGTGTCGGCGGTTCCGGTCGAGGTCTGATGTCCGCAGGCGACGCTTCTGCGCGTTTCGACGGGTGTCGGTCCGCGCGGAGCGGGGGTTCCCGCAGCCGGGGGCGCCCCTGCCCATGACGCGCGGATCCGCCGGGGGCAAGTCCGCGGGCGATGTCGGAGCCCCTCCCTAAGCTGGATGCCGTGACTGAGCTCCCCGATCTCTCCCTCGACGCGGCGCGAGAAGAATGGACCGATCTGGCCCAGCGCGTGCTCGACGCGCGCGACGCGTACTACGGGCGTGACGCCGAACTCGTCGACGACGCCACGTACGACGGGTGGATGTATCGGCTCGAGGCGCTGGAGCGTCGCTATCCGCAGTTGCAGGGGCAGGACAGCCCGACGCAGTCCGTCGGCGCGGCCGAGGCGACCGATCTCGTGACGATCGAGCACGCCGAGCGCATGCTGAGCCTCGACAACGTGTTCTCGCCCGACGAACTGCGCGACTGGGCGGTGAAGACGCAGGCCTCGGCCGCGCGGCCTGTGCAGTGGTTGAGTGAACTGAAGATCGACGGTCTCGCGATCAACCTGCGCTACGAGAACGGGGTTTTGACCTCGGCGGCGACCCGCGGCGACGGTCGTGTCGGCGAGATCGTGACCGACAACGCGCTGCGGGTGGCGGGAATCCCTCGCGAGCTGTCGGGTGAGGGGCATCCGCCCCTCGTCGAGGTGCGCGGCGAGGTGTTCATCCCCGTCGCCGCCTTCGAGAACCTCAACCGACTGCAGGGGGAGTACCGCGAGCGAGCGATCGCCGAAGCGCGCGAGCGTTCCGCGGGACGACGTGGGGGGCGGGCGTTCGACGAAGAGAAGGCCGAGCTGGCGGCCGCGCGTCGATTCCCGGCCTTCGCCAACCCGCGCAACGCGGCGAGCGGCGGCTTGCGGCAGCAGATCGAGAAGAAGACCGGGCTCGAACTCGAAGCGGGGCTCGCCCGTATCGCGTCCCTCGCCCTGTACGTCCACGGCATCGGCGCATGGCCCGACCCGCCGGTGGCGGCGCAGAGCGAGATCTACGACCTGCTGAAGGGGTGGGGACTGCCGACCTCGCCGTACAGCCGGGTCGAGACCTCGATCGAGGGAGTGCTCGAGTTCGTCGCGCACCACGGTGAGCACCGCCACGACGTGGAGCACGAGATCGACGGCGTCGTCGTCAAGGTCGACGAGTTGGCCCTCCACGACGAGCTCGGCGCCACGAGCCGCGCCCCGCGCTGGGCCATCGCGTACAAGTACCCGCCCGAGCAGGTCAACACGAAGCTGCTCGACATCGTCGTGTCGGTGGGCCGCACCGGTCGCGCGACCCCGTTCGCCGTGATGGAGCCCGCGAAGGTGGCCGGCAGCGTCGTGCGGCAGGCGACGCTCCACAACCAGGACGTCGTGAAGGTCAAGGGCGTGCTCATCGGCGACACGGTCGTGCTGCGCAAGGCGGGCGACGTCATCCCCGAGGTTCTCGGTCCCGTCGTCGAGCTGCGCGACGGCAGCGAGCGGGCCTTCGTCATGCCCGCCGACTGCCCCGAGTGCGGCACGCCGCTGCGCCCGGCGAAAGAGGGCGACATCGACCTGCGGTGCCCGAACGCGCGATCGTGCCCCGCGCAGGTGCGCGGCCGCGTCGAGCACATCGGCTCGCGCGGTGCCCTCGACATCGAGGCGCTCGGCGAGGTCACGGCCGCCGCCCTCACGCAGCCCGAGGTCCCCGAGCACCCGCCCCTCGACACCGAAGCCGGGCTGTTCGCCCTCACCATCGACGAGCTGGTGCCCATCGAGGTCGTCGTCCGCGACTCCGAGACGGGCGAGCGCAAGGTCGACCCCGACACGGGCGAGCTCGTGCGGCGTGCCCCGTTCCAGAAGCTCGGACCAGCCACCTACCCCCCGGGTACCGAAGACCTCGATCCCGCGGAGCGCCGGCGACGCGGCATCCGGAAGGACTTCCGCGAGGTGCGGCCCTCGGAGCAGGCGACCAAGCTGGTGGCCGAGCTCGAGAAGGCCAAGACGAAAGACCTGTGGCGCCTGCTCGTCTCGCTGAACATCCGTCACGTGGGTCCGGTCGCCGCGCGGGCGCTCGCGCAGTGGTTCGGATCGCTGGATGCCATCCGGGCAGCTTCGCGCGAGGAGCTCGCGGCCGTCGAAGGGGTCGGGGGCATCATCGCCGACGCGGTGATCGACTGGTTCGAGGTGGACTGGCATCGCGCGATCGTGGAACGCTGGCAGGCCGCCGGCGTGCGCTTCGCGACTCCCGGTCACCCGGGGCCCGGCGCTGCGGCCGCTGCGGGAGGCGTCCTCGCCGGACTCACGGTCGTCGCGACCGGTTCCCTCGACGGCTACACGCGCGAGGGGGCCCAGGAGGCGATCATCTCGGCCGGCGGCAAGGCGGCGTCGAGCGTGTCGAAGAAGACCGACTTCGTCGCCGCCGGCCCGGGTGCCGGCTCGAAGCTCGCGAAGGCCGAGGACCTGGGGCTGCGCATCCTGGATGCGGCGCAGTTCAAGATCCTCGTCGAACAGGGGCCCGCGGCGCTCGACGGTGCGGAGGCCGGCGATACGGAGTCGGGCGACGGCCCGCCCGCCGGCACTCCGACGGCGAGCGGCGAGGGGGAGGCCCCGCCGACCGCGTGACGCGCGGCGGGCGGGGCCCCTCGCCTCAGGCGGTCGGGCGGCGTGCGGTCGCACGGCGGGCGCTGCGGCTATCCCTTGTTCTCGGATCACCGACCGCGCCGCGCCCCTCCTGGCACACCAGTCGGCGCATGCCATAACCGACGACGTCGTCCGCACGACGCCGCCTCGTGGTCCGGGCGCGCGCCGCGGGCGGGGGCGAGGTGAGCGCGATTCAGTCCGCGAGCAACTGCTCCCGCACCTGGCGGCGCAGGACTTTGCCGATGAGCGAGCGCGGCAGGTCGTCGACGACGATGATGCGACGGGGCACCTTGTACGGCGTCAGGATGCCACGCGCGAACGCCCGGACCGCTTCGACGTCGAGCTCGCCGGCCACGGTCGGCACGACGGCCGCGACGACCTCCTCACCGGAGTGCTCGCTCGGCAGACCCACGACGGCGACGTCGGCGACACCGGGGTGCTGTCGCAGCACGTTCTCGACCTCGGTGGGGGCGACGTTGAAGCCGCCCGTGATGATGAGCTCCTTGATGCGGTCGACGATGCGGACGAAGCCGTCCTCGTCGATCGTGACGATGTCGCCGGTGCGGAACCAGCCGTCGACGAACACCGCCTCGGTCTCCTCGGGCTTGCCGTAGTAGCCGGAGAACACCTGGGGTCCGCGCACGACGAGCTCGCCTCGCTCGACATCGGTGCGGGGGTCGTCGGGGTCGACGACGCGGCATTCGGTACCGGGCAGCGGCAGACCGACCGTTCCGGCGACGCGGTTGTCGGCAACGGGGTTCGCCATCAGGACGGGGGAGCACTCGCTCAGGCCGTACCCCTCGACGAGGTAGCCGCCGGTGGCCTTCTCGAACGGGACGACGAGGTCGTGCGGCAGAGCCATGGCGCCCGAGATCGCGACGTCGGTTCCTTCGAGGGAGACGCCTTGGGCCTCGGCCGCGGCGAGCAGCCGCTCCGCGATGGGGGGAACGAGGGGCAGGAACGTCGCCGGGTGTTTCTTGGTCACCGCGAGCACGAGATCGGCGTCGAATTTCGGGAACAGCACGAGCCGCGCGCCCATCGACATCGCGAAGGTGAGGCAGAGCGTGAGGCCGTAGGCGTGGAACATCGGCAGCACCGCGTAGACGACGCACCCCTCGCCGCGCACGATCTGCGGAACCCATGCCCGCGCCTGCGCGGCGTTGGCCAGCAGATTGGCATGGGTGAGCATGGCGCCCTTGGGAGTGCCGGTGGTGCCGCTGGTGTACTGGATGATCGCGAGGTCCGAGGCGACGGGACGCGGATGCGAGGCGGCGAGCGGGGCGTGGCGCACGACGTCGTCCCACTGCACCGCGCCCTTGGTGGGGGCGTGCAGGGCGGCACGGGACTCGCGGGCTTTCGCGACGGGCAGACGCAGAGCGAGCCGCGTGGTCCACGGCATCGCGCGGGTCACGTCGACGGAGATGAGGGTGGTCAGGCGCAGGTCGGCGGGGAACTCCTGCACGGTCGGGA
Organism: Microbacterium phycohabitans; assembly: GCF_032464935.1. Classification (NCBI taxonomy): domain Bacteria; kingdom Bacillati; phylum Actinomycetota; class Actinomycetes; order Micrococcales; family Microbacteriaceae; genus Microbacterium; species Microbacterium phycohabitans. The sequence goes on along the minus strand of NZ_JAWDIT010000003.1, from coordinate 412,134 downwards.
CGACCTTGCTCCACACGACCGCGTGCTTCGCCCCGTGGTCTTCGAACTGCTTGCGCAGCTCGCGAGGGGTGTAGAGCGGGTTGTGCTCGACGACGACCGCCCCGAGACGCAGCACCGCATAGAACGCCACGATGTGCTGGGGGCAGTTGGGCAGCACGAGGGCCACCGGATCGCCCGCGCGCACGCCGTGTGCGGAGAGGGCCGCGGCGGCGCGAGAGATCTGCTCCGACATTTCGGCGTAGGTGGTCTCGCGTCCGAAGAACTGCAGGGCCGGGGCATCGGGGTAGTCGCGGGTGGACGCGTCGACGATGTCGAGGAGCGAGCCCGTCTGGGGCTCCAGATCCTCGGGCACCCCCGCGGCATAGCTCGAGGTCCAGGGGCGCGGCGGATCGAAGCTCGTCACCCGGCCAGCCTAGGACGGTGCTCCGGTCGGGGCCAGGCGACGCGCGACGGGGAGGAGACCGTGTGCGAACTAGACTCGGGGGGTGTCTGAAATCACTCCTGATCTCGTGCGCCATCTCGGTGTGCTCGCCCGGATCCAGTTGAACGACGAGGAGGTCCAGAGCCTCACCGGCCAGCTGGATGCCATCGTCGACAACATCGCGAAGGTGTCCGAGGTGGCGACGCCCGACGTGGCGGCCACGAGCCACCCGATCCCGCTCGAGAACGTCTTCCGCCCCGACGTCGTGCAGCAGCAGCTGACGCGTGAGCAGGTGCTGCAGAACGCACCCGACCAGGCCGACGGACGATTCCGCGTGACCGCGATCCTGGGAGAAGAGCAGTGACCGATCTCACCCGCCTCACCGCCGCCGACCTGGCCGCCAAGCTCGCCTCGTCCGAGGTGTCGAGCGTCGAGGCGACCCAGGCGCACCTCGATCGCATCGCCGCCGTCGACGGCGACGTGCACGCGTTCCTCCACGTGAGCGATCGCGCCCTCGAGGTCGCGGCCGACATCGACCGCCGCCGCGCCGCGGGCGAGCAGCTGCACGAACTCGCCGGCGTCCCGCTCGCGGTCAAGGACGTTCTCGTCACCACCGACATGCCCTCCACGAGCGGATCGAAGATCCTCGAGGGGTACATGTCGCCCTACGACGCCACCGTCGTCGCGCGCTCGCGTGCTGCCGGCCTCGTGCCGCTGGGCAAGACCAACATGGACGAGTTCGCGATGGGCTCCTCGACCGAGTTCTCCGCCTACGGCCCGACCCGCAACCCCTGGGACCTCGACCGAATCCCCGGTGGCTCCGGTGGCGGGTCGGCCGCGGCCGTCGCCGCCTTCGAGGCGCCGCTCGCCCTCGGCTCCGACACGGGTGGCTCGATCCGTCAGCCCGCCCACGTCACCGGCACGGTGGGCGTCAAGCCCACGTACGGCGGGGTCAGCCGCTACGGCGCGATCGCCCTGGCATCCAGCCTCGACCAGGTCGGTCCCGTCACCCGCACGGTGCTCGACGCCGGTCTGCTGCACGACGTGATCGGCGGGCACGACGCGAACGATTCCACCTCGCTCTCCGACGCGTGGCCCTCGTTCGCCGCCGCCGCCCGCGAAGGGGCGACCGGCGAGGTCCTCAAGGGTCTCAAGGTCGGCGTCATCCGCGAGCTCGACGACCGCGGCTTCCAGAAGGGCGTGTCGGACTCCTTCCGCGCCTCGCTGGCGGCCATGCAGGCGCAGGGTGCCGAGATCGTCGAGATCAGCGCCCCGCACTTCGAGTACGGCGTCGCCGCGTACTACCTGATCCTCCCCGCCGAGGCGTCGAGCAACCTGGCCAAGTTCGACTCGGTGCGCTTCGGCCTCCGGGTCACTCCGCAGGGCACCCCGACGGTCGAGAACGTCATGGCCGCGACGCGCGACGCCGGCTTCGGCCCCGAGGTCAAGCGCCGCATCATCCTCGGCACCTACGCCCTGTCGGCCGGGTACTACGACGCCTACTACGGCAGCGCCCAGAAGGTGCGCACGCTCATCCAGCAGGACTTCGACGCCGCCTTCGCGCACGTCGACGTCATCGCCACGCCGTCGGCGCCGACCACCGCGTTCCGTCTCGGCGAGAAGATCGACGACCCGCTGCAGATGTACCTCAACGACGTCACGACGATCCCCGCGAACCTCGCGGGCGTCCCGGGCATCTCGATCCCGAGCGGCCTCGCCGAGGAGGACGGCCTGCCGGTCGGCATCCAGTTCCTCGCCCCCGCCCGCGAGGATGCCCGGCTCTACCGGGTCGGGGCGGCCCTCGAAGCGGTGCTGATCGACCAGTGGGGCGGTCCGCTGCTCGACAAGGCGCCCTCTCTCACGAACGGAGCGTCGCTCTAATGGCCAAAGACGCACTCATGGACTTCGACGAGGCGCTCGAGATGTTCGAGCCCGTCCTCGGTTTCGAGGTGCACGTCGAGTTGAACACCGCCACCAAGATGTTCTCCGCGGCGCCCAACCCCGCCAACGAGGCGAACCACGGCGCAGAACCCAACACCCTTGTCGCGCCGGTCGATATGGGGCTGCCGGGCGCCCTCCCGGTGGTCAACGCCGAGGCGATCCGTTCTTCGATCAGCCTGGGCCTCGCCCTCGGCTGCTCCATCGCGCCGTCCAGCCGTTTCGCGCGGAAGAACTACTTCTACCCCGACCTCGGCAAGAACTATCAGATCTCGCAGTACGACGAGCCGATCGCCTTCGAGGGTTCGGTCGAGGTCGAGCTCGAGGACGGCACGATCGTGACTGTCCCGATCGAGCGCGCGCACATGGAAGAAGACGCCGGCAAGCTCACCCACATGGGTGGGGCGACCGGTCGCATCCAGGGTGCGGAGTACTCGCTCGTCGACTACAACCGCGCCGGCGTTCCTCTCGTCGAGATCGTGACCAAGCCGATCTTCGGTGCGGAGCACTCCGCCCCCGCGCTCGCGAAGGCGTACGTTGCGACGATCCGCGACATCGTGCGCGGCCTCGGAATCTCCGAGGCCAAGCTCGAGCGCGGAAACCTCCGCTGTGACGCGAACGTCTCGCTGCGTCCCCGTGGCCAGGAGAAGCTCGGCACCCGCACCGAGACCAAGAACGTCAACTCGATGCGTTCGGTCGAACGCGCGGTGCGGTACGAGATCCAGCGTCAGGCCGCGATCCTCGCGAAGGGCGGCACCATCACGCAGGAGACGCGGCACTGGCACGAAGACACCGGGCGCACCTCGCCGGGTCGTCCGAAGTCGGATGCCGACGACTACCGCTACTTCCCCGAGCCCGATCTGCTCCCGGTCGTCCCCGCGCCCGAACTGATCGAGGAGTTGCGCGCCGCGCTCCCCGAGCCGCCGGCCGCGCGCCGTCGCCGGCTGAAGTCCGAGTGGGGCTTCACCGACCTGGAGTTCCAGGACGTCGCCAACGGCGGACTGCTCGACGCGGTCGCCGACACGATCGCCGCCGGGGCCGCGCCCGCCTCCGCCCGCAAGTGGTGGACGGGTGAGATCACCCGCGTCGCCAACGCGCAGGAGCGCGACGCCGCCGACCTCGTCTCGCCCGAGAACGTGGCCGCGCTGCAGAAGCTGGTGGATGCCGGGACGCTGACCGACAAGCTCGCGCGCCAGGTGCTCGAGGGCGTCATCGCCGGTGAGGGCACCCCGCAGGAGGTCGTCGACGCCCGTGGTCTCGCCGTCGTCTCGGACGACGGAGCGCTCATCGCCGCGATCGACGACGCGCTGGCCGCCCAGCCCGACGTGCTCGCGAAGATCCGCGACGGCAAGGTCCAGGCCGCCGGCGCCGTCATCGGCGCGGTCATGAAGGCCATGAAGGGCCAGGCCGACGCCGCCCGCGTGCGCGAGCTGGTGCTGGAGCGCGCCGCCGCGCAGTAGTCGATACCGGATGCCACGACCCCGGCGGTTCCGCGCCGCCGGGGTCGTGGCATCCGTCGTATCCGGCCGGTTCCTCCGACCGTCGGGCGAAGCGCGGCGGGGCGCGCGCGAGGTCAGCGATGCGCGCAAGCTCCGTCGGGTTCGTGCGGTTCCGGCGGAGGATGTGCGCATCGCGGAGGTTGTGCGCGGGGTGGCGTCGCGGGCGGGCTCGATGTCGGAGGTCCGGGGGAGAATGGATGCCATGGGACGCGGAGACGGCACGGGGCGCATCGTCTCGCGCCCCGACGCCGACGACACCGGGACCGGCATCCTGCATGTCGACATGGACGCGTTCTTCGCTTCGGTCGCCGTGCTCGACGACCCCTCGCTCGCCGGTAAGCCCCTGATCATCGGCGGGTCCGAGGGGCGCGGCGTCGTCTCGAGTGCGTCGTACGAGGCGCGCCGCTACGGCGTGAAGTCCGCGATGCCGGTGGCGATCGCGCTGCGCCTGTGTCCCACGGCGATCGTGGTCAATCCGCCGTACCACCGGTACACCGAGATGTCGCGTCAGGTCATGGCGATCTTCCACGACGTCACGCCGCTGGTCGAGCCCCTTTCGATCGACGAGGCGTTCCTCGACGTGCGAGGCGCGCGGCGCCTGTGGGGGAGTCCCGGGACGATCGCCCGCGATCTCCGCGCCCGGGTCAAGGCCGAGACGGGTCTCACCTGCAGCATCGGCGTCGCCGCCACTAAGCACGTCGCGAAGATGGCATCCACGATCTCCAAGCCCGACGGGCTGCTCATCGTGGCCGCGGCCGACACCGAGAAGTTCCTCCGGCCCCGGTCGGTGCGCGCGCTGTGGGGCGTGGGGCCGAAGGCGGCGGAGGCGCTGGAGTCGCGTGGCATCCGCCTCATCTCCGACATCCTCGACACCCCGCGCCACGCTCTCGATCAGGTCCTGGGGACGGCGATGGGGGAGCGCATCTGGCATCTGTCGCGGGGGATCGACGCGCGAGAGGTCCATACCGGCCGCTCCGAGAAGAGCGTCGGCCACGAGGAGACCTTCCACTCCGACATCTCCGACACCCGCACGCTGCACGTGGAGCTCCGGCGTCTCGCCGACCGGGTCGGCGCGCGTCTGCGCGCGCAGCAGTACGAGGCGTCGACGATCTCGATCAAGGTGCGTTTCTCCGACTTCACCACGCTCAGCCGCTCGCGCACCCTGACCGAGCCGACCTCCGTTGGCCAGCGCATCGGGGATGCCGCGATCGAACTGTTCGACTCGATCGATCGGCGGCAGGCGGTGCGGCTCGTGGGAGTTCGCGGCGAGAAGCTCAAGCCTGCCGCGATGGCCGCGACGCTCTGGGACGACGATGCGGAATGGCGTCGCGTGGAGGGTGCCCTCGACGGGGCGGCCGCACGCTTCGGTCGCGGGGCCGTGACGCGGGGCTCGCTGCTGGGGCCCTCTCGCGGGGGAGGCGCGCTGCCGACCAACCCGCGCCCGTCGTACGACCACTGACACGCTCGTCCGGCGCGCGCAACGCCCCTGCGGCGCGGCCGCGCGGGCGGCTACGGTGGGCTCATGCCCAACATCGCATTGGAACTCGGCAAGCAGGCCACCAGCTTCGGCGTCACCTCCGCGTACGGGGAGCAGCAGGACGTCGACGGTGTGCGCATCGTCCCCGTCGCGCTCACCTGGGCCGGCTACGGCGGCGGCTCGGACGAGCAGGGCAACGGCGGAGGTGGCGGAGGCGGCTACACACTCCCGCTCGGCGCCTACATCCGCCGCGGCGACGACCTCCGGTTCGACCCCAACCTCGTCTCGCTGCTCGCCGTCGGCATCCCGTTCGTGTGGGTCGCCGGTCGCGCGCTCAGCCGTGTCATCCGCGCCCTCAAGAAGTAACGCGGACCCGGTCGACCAGGCCCTCGCCGCGGCGGTCGCCGCGGTGACGGCGCGTATCGTCGCGGTCGGCGCGTCGAACCCCGCGGTCGTCATCGACGGGCGCAGCGGGGCGGGGAAGAGTTCGCTCGCGCGGCGGCTCGTCTCGGCGTGGCCCGGGCGCGGTCGGGTGCAGCTCGTCGCTCTCGACGACGTCTACCCGGGATGGGACGGCCTCGCCGAGGGAGTGCACTACGCGCGCGAGACGATCCTGCTGCCGCACGCCCGAGGACTCCTCGGGGTGTGGCAGCGCTGGGACTGGGAGGCCGGGACGCGTGCCGAGGCGTACGCGGTGGACCCCTCGCTCCCGCTGGTCGTCGAGGGAGCGGGGATTCTCACACCGGAGGTGGCGCGGCTCGTCGACGTGTCGGTTTGGGTCGAAGCGCCGACGCCCTCGCGCCGGCACCGGGCACTGTCACGCGACGGCGACACGTACCGTCCGCACTGGCAGCGATGGGCGCTCCAGGAGGACGCCCACATCGAGGAACACAGCCCCGCCGAACGCGCTGACGTGCGCGTGCGCATCCCCTGATCCCGCGCCGACACCGGCGCCCCACGTGCACCGGCGCCTGTCTCGGCACCGGCACCGGCACCGACAGCGGCTCAGGGACGTTCGAGAGCGGCGATGAGTCCGTCGAGGCGGTAGCCGATCCAGTCGTACACCCCGAAGCGCGGGTCATCGGGCTGGTGGTGGTCCTCGTCGCGGATGCCGAGTCTCGTGGCGAGCACGAGGCGCACCGCCGACAGCGTGCGCATCCACGCGAGGGCTTCGCCTTCGCCTAGGGCGACGGCAATGGTCGCGTCCGGATCGCCCGCGGGCGTCGGTTCACCGCCGTCGGCCCCCAGCGTCTGCAGCACGGTCGCGGCATCCTGCGAACGCCGCTCGATCAGATCGCCCCCGGTGAGCCTGCGGAACTCGCGGCTGGCGGCCTCGTCGTCGGGATACGCGTCGGGCATGAGCCGGGCCACGGCCGGGTCGTCGTCGGTGCGGGAGTCGGCGAGAAGGTCGCGGAACTGCCCGACGATCCCGGCGAGGTGGAGGGCTTCGAGACCGCTGATCTCGAGGACGACGATCCGCTCGCTCACGAGGGGTCCTTCCTGACGGTGGCCCAGAGGCCGTAATCGTGCATGGCCTGCGTGTGGGCCTCCATGACCTCGCGCGGGCCGCGCGCGACCACGGCGTGCCCGTCGTGGTGCACGGCCATCATGAGGCGGTGGGCGGTCGCGGCGTCGAAGCCGAAGTACGTGCGGAAGACGTGGGACACGTAGCTCATGAGATTGACGGGGTCGTTCCAGACGACCGTCTGCCAGGAGGACGGCGGTTGCGCGTCGAGGCTTCGTTCGTGATCGACGTCGAGGTCGGGAGAGGCGGTGTGCGCCATCATGCCCACCCGAGTTCGTGCAGGCGGTCGTCGTCGATGCCGTAGAAGTGCGCGATCTCGTGCACGAGTGTGGTGTGGATCTCGTCGCGCAGTTCGTCCTCGTCGGCGCAGGCGGCGAGGTGCGACTCGCGGTAGACGATGATGCGGTCGGGCAGTTCTCCGACGCCGTATCGGTCGCGCTCGGTGAGCGCCCACCCGTCGTAGAGCCCCAGCAGGTCGAGCGAGCCGTCCTCGGGGCGGTCCTCGACGACGAACACGACGTTGTCGAGGCCTTCGACCATGTCATCCGGAAGCCGGTCGAGCTCATCGACGACGAGCTGCTCGAACGCGTCGGGCGTCATGACCATCGCGGGACGCGCATCGACGTCGTCGTTCACGTGGCCTCCCGGGGGTCGAAGCGGTGGGCGGATGCCGCATCCGCGCGGGCAGCGTCCACCCGACGATTCTACGGGCGCGGGGGAGCCGGCATCCGGAAACACAGAAGCCCGGCGCGATCTCGGCCGGGCTTCTGTGGGTGTTGGGGTGGCTAACGGGACTTGAACCCGCGGCCCCCGCGACCACAACGCGGTGCTCTACCAACTGAGCTATAGCCACCATGTGTCCTCGGAAGAAGACAACTGAAAGATTATGTCACACGTCGAGAGCGAACGACGACACGGCCGACGCCGAGACGGCCTTCGCCTCGTCGCTGGTGGGACCGGGCTGGGGCACGAACACGGCGGCGCGGTAGTACGCGAGCTCGCGGATCGACTCGCGGATGTCGGCGAGGGCGCGGTGGCCGCCGTTCTTCGCGGGGGCCTGGAAGTAGGCGCGCGGATACCAGCGGCGCGAGAGCTCCTTGATGCTCGACACGTCGACGTTGCGGTAGTGCAGCCAACGGTCGACGCGGGGCATGTACTTCGCGAGGAACATGCGGTCGGTGCCGATGGTGTTGCCGGCGAGCGGCGCCTTGCCCTCGACCGGCGCGAAGCGCTGAATGTATTCGAGCGTCTGGAACTCGGCATCCGCGAGGCTGACGCCGTTCGGGATCTCGTCGAGGAGCCCCGACGACCGGTGCATCTCGGTGACGAACTCGCCCATGTTGGCCAGAGCGGAATCGTCGGGCTTGATGACGATCTGGAAGCCCGGGTCGAGCACGTTCAGCTCGAAGTCGGTGATGACGACGGCGATCTCGACGAGTTCGTCGACGCCGAGGTCGAGCCCGGTCATCTCGCAGTCGATCCAGACGAGCCGGTCGTTCTCGGAGGCGTTTACCATCCCCACATCCTACTGAGGGGGTGCGACACCGGGTCTGGTCCCCCAGACACGATTCGAACGTGTGACCGGCGGATTAGAAGGCCGCTGCTCTATCCACTGAGCTACTGGGGGTCGTCGATCCAGGATATCGGTCGCACCCTCGACGTCGCACCAGCCCCTGGCGCGGGCGCTCGAGCGGGCGTAGCCTCCGGGCGAACGAGAGCGAAGGAGCACTCATGTCAGACACCGCGACGCGACGACTCTGGGTGGCCTACGGCCCGGTGGGTGTCGTCGGAACCATCCAGAAGGATGCCGAGGGCTACAGCGTCCACATGACGGGCAAGGACGAGAGGCTGGGCGTCTACCCGTCGATGGACATCGCCAAGAGCGCGCTGCATGCGCACCTCAAGCCCGGCAGCGACCGCCCGGAGTTCCGGGAGCACTGACCGCGCGACGCCCCGCCCGCTCGGCATCCGCCGCGGGCGGGGCGCTCGTCTCAGACCCGTGCGTCGGGCCGCAGGCGCGGCGCGGGACGGGGAGTCGCCAGCAGCGGCATCGCGATGTGAACGAGGGGCCCGATGCCCAGCGCGAAGATCACGGTGCCGATGCCCACGGTGCCGCCCAGGAGCCACCCCAGCACGAACACCGTGCCCTCGACGGTGAGCCGGCACGCCCAGATCGGCCACCCGAAGCGCCCGTGCAGTCCGGTCATCAGTCCGTCTCGGGGTCCGGGGCCGAAGTTCGCTCCGATGTAGAGCCCGGATGCCACCGCCACCAGCACCACGCCGGTGACGAGCATGAGGGCTTGGAGCCAGAGGACATCGGGGTGCGGCAGGAGGGCGAGGGCCAGCTGCAGGCTGGTTCCGACCAGCAGGATGTTCGCGATCGTGCCGACGCCCGGCTTCTGGCGCAGGGGGATCCACAGGAGCAGGACGCCGAGCCCGACGATGTTCGTGACCCATCCGATGCCGACGCCCGTCACTCGCGAGATGCCCTGGGCGAAGACGGTCCAGGGGTCGACGCCGAGGCCGGCGGCGACGGTGAAGGCGGCTCCGGTGCCGTAGAGGACGAGTCCGACGAGGAGGCGGGTGACGCGGGAGAACATGTGGCAATCCAATCATCGGATTGGACTTTGGCGTAGAGGCCAATTGCGCTACGGTGGCCGCATGGACTCCCGCATCTCCGCCCGCGCCCTCGCAGCGGCCCTGGGCGGCTGGCGCGGAAGCGGCCCGGCCTACGAGGCGCTGGCCGACGGCGTGCGCCTGCTGTGCCTGGACAATCGTCTCGCCCCCTCGACCGCCCTGCCGGCCGAGCGGGAGCTCGCCGCCGCGCTGTCGCTCAGTCGCACCACGGTGGCCGCGGCCTATCGGAGTCTGCGCGAGACGGGCCACATCGCGAGCCTCCGCGGCAGCGGCAGCGTGACCCTCCCGCTCCGGCGGAGCGACCCCGGCCGACTCGACGCGGATGCCGACAGCATCGACCTGCAACAGGCCAGTCCCGCGGCATGGCCGGGGCTTCCCGCCGTCATCGCCGAGGCCGCAGCCCAGGCCCCCGCGCTGGTTTCCCGAATCGGATACGACGTCGTGGGCGATCCCACACTGCGCGCGGCCATCGCGGATCACTACGCGGATCGAGGGCTCGCGACCTCACCGGACCAGATCCTCGTCACGACGGGCGCGCAGAGCGCCATCCACCTGATCGCCTCCGTGCTCATCGGTCGGGCCGACCGGGTCATGCTCGAGACGCCGACCTACCCCCACGCGGCCGACGCCTTCCGTCGGGTCGGAGCACGCCTGATCGGGGTGCCCGTCGACTCGGATGACGGATGGGACGTCGAGCGTGCCGAGCAGAGCTTCGCGCGGGCCCTGCCGTCGCTGGCCTACCTCATGCCCGACTTCCACAATCCGACCGGACGCTCGATGGACGAGCGCGAGGTCGACGCGTTCGTGTCGGGAGCCCGCAGTGCCGGAACGCTCCTCGTGCTCGACGAGACCACGGGACAGCTCGACATCGACCGCCAGGGGGATGCCGCACCCTTCCCGGACGACGAGCGCATCATCCGCGTCGCGTCGCTGGGGAAGACGGTCTGGGGCGGTCTGCGCGTGGGATGGGTGCGCGCCGCTCCCGACATCATCCGCCGCCTCGCGAGCGGGCGCCCCGTGCACGATCTCGGAACGCCGGAGCTCGAGCAGGCCATCGCGACGCGCCTGGTGCCGCGGCTCGATGAGATCGCCCGGCAGCGGGGAGAACTGCTGCGTGCGGGACGCGACGCCCTGCGGACCGCGCTGATCGATACGTTCCCGGAGTGGGACGTCCCCCGGGTGAGCGGCGGCGTATCGGTGTGGGTCGGCATCGGGGAGCCGCTGAGCACCCCGCTGGTCATGAACGCGCGTTCGCGCGGGCTGGCTCTCTCGGCCGGCTCCCGCTTCGCGGTCGAAGGCGGACACGACCGTCGCCTGCGCGTCCCCTTCACCGCTCCGCCCGCCACGCTCGAACGCGCCGTGGAGATCCTCCGCGCGGCGTGGGACGACGTGCGGGGAGGGCGCACGGTGCCCGCACGGGAGGACTTCGCCACGGTGGTGTGACCGGGCTGCGGCCTCGTCGCCCCCGGGGTGCCCCCGAGCGCCGCCATGCGGCTCATCGCGCGTAGCGCAGGCACTCGACGGCGTCGCTCGACGACCAGAACTCCCCGAGCCGCCGGAAACTCCCCGACGCGGTGTGGAAGCGCTCGGCCGTGTAGCGCCATCCGCCGTCGGCCGCGATGGCACGGATGTGGCCCACCACGATGCCTCGCGGGTCGGCGATGCGCCACAGACCGGCGGCGACGTGCGTCGCCGCGCCCCACCCGGCCGAGCGCGGTGCCGGAGCGAGGTCGTTCCACAGTGCGGTGCTCATGCGGACACGGTACGACCGACCTCCGACATCGCCCCGGCGCGGGAACGCCACCCGTCCTCCCCAGTGCGTCCGATGCGGCATCCATCCACCGAACCGGTGATGGCGCCCCCGCCGTCCCTCCCCATCGCGGGACGCTGAGCACGGCTCCGGCATCCGTCGGGCACACGGATGCCGGAGCGTCACGACACATCGGAATGCCCCATCGAGAGGACACATCATGAGCGATCACATCACCCTGGTCGGCAACATCGTCGGCGACCTCGAGCAGCGCACCACCCGCGGGGGCGGACCGGTCGCCGCCTTCCGCCTCGCCGTGGGCGAGAGGAGGTTCGACCGCGAGAAGGGCGAATGGGTGGACGGGCACACGAACTTCTACGCCATCTCGGTCTTCGGCGATCTCGGCGCCCACGCTCTGCGCTCGTTCCAGAAAGGCGAGCGAGTGATCCTGAGCGGCCGACTGCGTCTCCGGGAGTGGGAGACCGAGAGCAAGCGCGGCGTGAGCGCCGACGTCGTCGCGGATGCCATCGGCCACGATCTGCGCTGGGGCGTATCGGTGTTCCAACGCGCCGCGAAGCCGCAGCAGACGGCCGAACCCGCGCCGCGCGACGAGAGGGACGGTGGGGGATGGACCGTACCGGGGGCTCCCCTCGAGGCGCCTGCCGTCATCGCGGACCGGGGAACCGAGCCCGCACGGTCGGAGCTCGTCGTGGGCGCGGGGGAGCTCGGCGGCGTCGAGGTGCCCGCGGACGCTGCTCCGTTCTGAACCTCGAGGCGGAGAGGCCGATCCACCGGGAGCGCGCGGGGCGGGTCCGTAGACTCGACGGCGTGTCTCGCTTCCTCGGACGATCCCTCGCCGCTCTGACGCTCGTGGCCGCGTTCGGCCTCGCGGGGTGCACGGACGGTACGCCCGCTCCGGGAACCGACACGGGCAGTGGCGAGTCGTCCCCGACGGCAGCTCCGCGCGGTGAGGCGACCGCCCCCGCGGCCGACGCCTCGTCGACCCCGGCGGCCTCCTCCGCGGGCGAGGCCGCGCAGCGCCTCCCGCTGTTCTCGCAGACCGTGGCGTCGGTGTGGACGGGGTCGAACCCCGCGTCGGGACGCGCATACATCGATGCCCTGGTGGCGGCCGGCTTCGACAAGGCCGCGATGCAGGTCACCTCCGATGAGTCCACCATCGGCAACGCGGCGGAGAGCATCGAATTCGCCGTGCGGGTGGGCGAGGAGTGCCTCGTCGGGCAGGTGGGCCCTTCGATCGGCGATCCCGTGACGACGGTTCTGCCCGGGTTGAGCTCCGGCGGCTGCCTCATCGGGCGAACCCGCGCCATCGATTGGTGAACCCGGCAGCGGCCGCTGCGCCATCGTCACGTCGGTCCGCGGGGTCGCCGCCCCTAGACTGGAACGGTTATGGCCGAATACATCTACTCCATGGTCCGTGCCCGCAAGGCAGTCGGCGAAAAACTGATCCTCGACGACGTCACGATGTCGTTCCTCCCCGGCGCCAAGATCGGCATGGTCGGTCCGAACGGCGCGGGAAAGTCCACGATCCTCAAGATCATGGCCGGCCTCGACACGCCCTCCAACGGTGAGGCGCGCCTCAGCCCCGGCTTCACGGTCGGCATCCTGATGCAGGAGCCCGAGCTCGACGACAGCAAGACCGTGCTGGAGAACATCCAGGACGGCGTGGCGATCAAGCCGAAGCTCGACCGCTTCAACGAGATCTCCGCTCTCATGGCCGACCCCGACGCGGACTTCGACGCGCTGCTGGCCGAGATGGGCACGCTGCAGGAAGAGATCGACGCCGCCGACGGCTGGGACCTCGACTCGCAGCTCGAGCAGGCGATGGACGCCCTGCGCACGCCCCCGGCGGACGCCTCGGTCGTGCCACTCTCGGGTGGTGAGCGTCGCCGCGTGGCGCTGGCGAAGCTGCTGCTGCAGAAGCCCGACCTGCTGCTGCTCGACGAGCCCACCAACCACCTCGACGCCGAGAGCGTGCTCTGGCTCGAGCAGCACCTCAAGGCCTACAAGGGTGCGGTCATCGCCATCACCCACGACCGGTACTTCCTCGACAACGTCGCGGAGTGGATCGCCGAGGTCGACCGCGGTCACCTCTACCCCTACGAGGGCAACTACTCCACGTACCTCGACAAGAAGGCGCAGCGCCTCGACGTCCAGGGCAAGAAGGACGCGAAGCTCGCGAAGCGACTCAAGGACGAGCTCGAGTGGGTCCGCTCGAACGCCAAGGGCCGTCAGGTCAAGTCGAAGGCCCGTCTGGCTCGATACGAGGAGATGGCGGCCGAGGCGGAGCGCACGCGCAAGTTGGACTTCGATGAGATCCAGATCCCCGCGGGTCCGCGCCTGGGCAGCATCGTCATCGATGCGAAGAAGCTCCAGAAGAGCTTCGGAGACCGCTCGCTCATCAGCAACCTGAGCTTCAACCTGCCCCCGAACGGCATCGTCGGCGTGATCGGTCCGAACGGCGTGGGAAAGACCACGCTGTTCAAGACGATCGTCGGCCTCGAGCCTCTCGACGGCGGAACGCTGAAGATCGGCGAGACCGTCAAGATCAGCTACGTCGACCAGTCGCGCGCGAACATCGACCCCGAGAAGACGCTGTGGGAGGTCGTGTCCGACGGCCTCGACATCATCACGGTCGGCAAGACCGAGATCCCCTCGCGCGCCTACGTGTCGAAGTTCGGCTTCAAGGGGCCCGACCAGCAGAAGAAGGCTGGTGTGCTCTCCGGTGGTGAGCGCAACCGCCTGAACCTCGCCCTGACGCTGAAAGAGGGCGGCAACCTGCTGCTCCTCGACGAGCCGACCAACGACCTCGACGTCGAGACGCTGAGCTCGCTCGAGAACGCTCTCCTCGAGTTCCCCGGTTGCGCCGTCGTCATCACCCACGACCGGTGGTTCCTCGACCGCATCGCGACGCACATCCTCGCCTACGAGGGAACCGAGGAGAACCCCGACCAGTGGCACTGGTTCGAGGGCAACTTCGAGGCCTACGAGGCGAACAAGATCGAGCGCCTCGGCGCGGATGCCGCCAACCCGTCGCGGTCGACCTACCGCAAGCTCACGCGTGACTGACTCACGCCTCACCCCCGACTCGGGCCCCGCCGCGGCGGGGCCCGAGCGGCTCCACGTGCCGATCCCGCTGCGGTGGGGCGATCTCGACGCGCTCGGGCACGTCAACAACACGTCGATGCTCAAGCTGCTCGAAGAGGCGCGCCTGCGCGCGTTCTGGCGCGGCGACGGCGAGGGCGAGGCGCTGCCGACGGCGGTCTTCGACATGAGCGTCCTCGAGAGCGGCGGCGAGCGGGCGACGCTCATCGCTCGACAGGAGATCGAGTACCTCCGCCCGGTGCCCTACAGCCAGCGCCCTCTCGACGTGCGCATGTGGATCGGTGCGATGGGCGGATCCAGCGCCGACATCTGCTTCGAGGTGTTCAGTCCGATCGGCGACGCCGATCAGGTGCTCTATGCGCGGGCCACCGCCGTCGTCGTCCTCGTCGACACGGCGAGCGGCCGGCCCATCCGCTGGAGCGAAGCCGAGCGCGCGGCGTGGAGACCCTACGTCGGCGACCCGATCGAATATCGTCGCCGAGCCGCGAAGGGCTGAGCCGAGCCGTCGTGGCGGGGCCCCAGTCTCACGCCGTCGTGATGACCGTGAGACGCCGGAGGGATGCCGCCGGGTGGCGGCATCCGCATCATCCGGTCAGTCGCGGGGCACGCGCACCATGACCTCCTGTGCGACGCTCGCCAGCAGCACGCCGTCCGGCGTGTAGACGCGGCCCGTCGACAGACCACGCCCGCCGCGGGCGTTCGGCGACTCCTGCACGTAGAGCAGCCAGTCGTCGACGCGTCCGGGGCGGTGCCACCACATCGCGTGATCGAGACTCGCCACGCGCAGCCCCGGGGCGTTCCAGGCCACGCCGTGGGCGCGCAGGATCGTTTCCTGGATCGTCAGATCACTGAGGTACGCGAGGGCGGCGCGATGGACGGCCGGGTCGTCGGTGATGGGGCGGCGCAGCTTCATCCACACGGCCTGCCGCGGCACGTGCGGCCCCTCGACCGACGCGTACACCGGCGACGAGACGTGACGCACGTCGACGGGACTCGCCGACAGCATGCGGCGGCTGATGGGATGCAGCGTCTCGACGTCGACGGGCGCCGTGTCCTCGGGCTGGGCGATGCCGTCGGGCATGGGCTCGAAGTGCTCGAGACCGGGGTCTTCGTCTTGGAACGACGCGATCATCGAGAAGATCGGCACTCCCGACTGGAACGCCTGCGTTCGCCGCGTCGAGAAGGAGCGACCGTCGTGGATGCGGTCGACCGAGAACGTGATGCCGTCGCTCGGGTCGCCCGGACGCAGGAAGTAGCCGTGCATCGAATGCACGGTGCGCTCGGGCGGGAGCGTGCGCGATGCGGCGACGATCGTCTGCGCGAGCACCTGTCCGCCGTAGACACGGCCGGTCGGCATGGCCTGCGACACCCCCGTGAAGATGTCTTCGGTCGTCCGGGCGCCGGCATCGCGGAGGTCAAGGACCGCGAGCAAAGACGCCACGGGATCGATGGCGTCGGTCACGCTGACTCCCGTTCCGGTGCGACGAGGTGCGCACCGCTTGCTAGTTTAGAGCGGGTGTCCGCGCGCCTGTTGTTCCCCGACCCGCAGGCGGCAGCCGACCTGCTCACCTTCTCGAGCCGGACGATCCGTCTCGGCGACGGAACCGTGCGCCTCCGCGCCCGCGGGGGAGTCCTGGTCACGACGGCCGCGCCGCTCGCCCCCCGCGGCCTGATGGACGCGACGCCCACCGTTCTCGGGCTGCGCGCGTCGGCGATCGACCCCGAACTCGAGTGCGACCTCGTCGTCGAGGCGTCGGCGCTCCTGCCCGCCCCCGACGACGCGAACGCCGTCGTCCTGCCCGAGACCGCGACGTCTCCGGCGTGGGCGGGAATCTCGCCGCCGCAGGGCGGCTGGGAGCAGACGGGCATCATCGACGCCTCCGTGCTCGCGGCTCGCGCGCAGTACGGCGTCGCTGCCGTCGCCGACGCCCTGCCGGCGGACGCGGGCGAAGATGTGGTGCGGGTGATCCGGGCGCAGGTGTGGGGGCAGCCCGACGCGGCTCTCGCGGACCTCCCGCTGGGTGTGGCCTTCGCCGCGTTCGCCCTCGGGTTCATCGCGGGGAGCGAGGAGGCACCGGTGCGTCGGAGCGGCGCCTGGACGCGCGTCAGTCTCGCCCGCGGTCACGTCCTCGTGCGAGGTCCGGTGCGGTCGGGCCTCACGGCGGTGCGCGCGACCGGGAGCTGACCCAGCCCGCACACAGGTGCGATCCCTACGATCGGACGGGCAAGGGGAGTACTCCCGACACGGCGTATCCGTCATCACGAGTCCACGGTTGGATTCCGGGTGCGTCGGTCCGAAAGGGCGGAGGAGACCTTGACGTCGCGGCAGCATGCCGCCCGTCGAGAGGTTCTCCCATGGTCTCGTTCTCCCGTCTGTTCGATCTCGCCTCGAAGGCCGCCGGAAAGGCCGCGTCCGCGAAGGGCTCAGGCTCCGCTCCCGCAGGCCGCGACTGGCGCGACATGGTGCGTTCCGCCGCCGACGCCGTGACCGGCGACGCCCGCTCGCGTGACGCCGTGGCCCCTTCCGCGCCCCGCGGGGACCGATACGCCCCGCCGGCCGCCCGTGGCACGGCCTCCCGGTCGTCCCTCTCGGCGGCCGACCGCTCGGCGATCGCCCGCTACGACTACCTCGTGCGCACGGCCGACCCCGAGCACGTCGAGCAGATGCACCGTGAGGCCTTCGCCCGCCTGACTCCCGAGCAGCGTGCGCACGTGCGGGAGCGGATGGATGCCGAGCTCTCACCGCACGAGCGGCCGCGCTCGGACGCGCCGGACGACCTTGCCCGCACCGCCGCGCGAGCCGAGGCGACGCGCCCCGGCCGGATGTCCGCCCTGCTCGCGAAGGCAGGGCGCGGCGGGCTCGTGGGCGCGGGTGTCGTCGGAGCCGGCGGTCTTCTGGCGGCGGTCGCGGGCGGCGCGGTCGTCAGTGCCGTCGCCGGTCCGCTGCTCGCTCAGGCCGGTCAGATGGGCGTGGACTTCGCGGGGCTCGCCGAGGGCGTCGACCTCGAGGCCCTGGCATCCGGTGTCGACCTCGCGTCGCTGGCCGACGGCGGCGTCGTCGGCGAGTGGGCGGGAGGAGCTCAGGATGCCGTGACCGGAGCCGGAGAACAGCTCAGCGGCTTCGGCGAGGGGTTGTCGAACCTCGACCTCCCCGGCTTCGGGGACTTCCTCGGCCGCTGAGGAGGGGCGGCACCGGCCCGCCGGGCGGAACGACGTCAGTCGCTCGCGCGGACGGGCAGTCCGGTGTCGGGTCGTCCGTTCTGCTGCGGACCGATCCCGCGCGGCTCGAACGTGTTGACCATGGCGTAGGCGGCGCGCTCGAGGTAATCCCAGAGGGGCGCTTCGAACGCGGGAGGCAGGGCGATCTCGTCGACGGCCGCGCGCATGTGGCGGAGCCACCGGTCGCGCGCGTCGGGGTCGACGTGGAACGGCATGTGGCGCATGCGCAGTCGCGGATGCCCGCGCGTTTCACCATAGGTGGCCGGACCGCCCCAGTACTGCGCCAGGAAGAGCGTCAGCCGCTCCGCGGCCGGACCGAGATCCTCTTCGGGGTACATGGGCTTGAGCACCTCGTCGGACGCGACGCCGCGGTAGAACGCGTCGACGAGCCGGCGGAAGGTCTCCATGCCCCCGACCTGGTCGTAGAAGCTCACCGGTTCGCTCATGGGGTGCCCTCTTCGTCGGCGCGTGCGGCCGGGGGAGTCGGCTTCGGCGTGTCGGCACCCGGCGCTTCGGGCAGGTCGACAACCGAAGTGGGGGTGTCGTCGCGCCGCGTCTTGGTCTTCTCGACCTTCGGCGCCGGAGCGGCATCGTGCTCGGTGCGGTCCTCCACCGTATCCGAGACGTCGAGGCGACGCCCTCGCGGCTTCCAGCGCGGACGATCGTTGACGACGGCGACGGGCGTCTCCTTCGTCTTCGGCGGGTGGGCTCCCCGCACGCTCTGCGCGCCCTCGGCGCCGGTGAGGACGATGGAGTTCAGGTGGGGCAGGGCGATCCCCATCGCGTCGATGGCGCGCTTCAGGCGCGCCCGCAGCTCACGGGCGACGTCGTCTTTGGCGCTCGATCGCGTCTTCATGACGAGACGGATGACGAGGGCATCACCGCTGATCGACTCGAGGCCCCAGATCTCGGGCTGCTCGATGATGCGGGAACGCCACTTCTGCTCCTTCGACATCGCCTTCGCCGCGCTGAGCATGGCCTTCTCGACGTCGTCGATGTCGGCATCCACCGGCACGGCGAGATCGATGATGACGCGCGACCAGCCCTGCGACATGTTGCCGATGCGCGTGATCTCGCCGTTGCGTACGTACCAGAGCGTGCCGTTGACGTCGCGCACGTGCGTGATGCGGACGCTCACGAACTCGACGATGCCCGTCGCGAGTCCCAGGTCGACCACGTCGCCGATGCCGATCTGGTCTTCGGCGACGATGAAGATGCCGTTGAGAACGTCTTTGACGATGTTCTGAGCGCCGAAGCCGAGGCCGGCGCCGATCGCCGCGGTGAGCAGGGTGAGCGATGCGAGGGCGTCGGGCGCGACGATGCCGGCGATCCACACGAGCGCGACGATCACGAGGATGACGTTGACGATGTTCTGCAGAATCGTGCCGAGAGTGCGCGTGCGTTGCACGAGCCGGACGGCGCTGAGGGGAGAGCGGTCGAGGGCCTGCGTGTCGTCGACCCGTGCCTTGACCTTGGCACCGTTGACGATGCGGTCGACGACGCGTCGGATGACGAGGCGCAGGACCCAGGCGGCGACGGCGACGCCGACGATGATCCCGAGGATCTGCAGGAGTACACCGCCGAAGTCGAGCAGCCGGCCGCCGATCCAGGTCCAGGTGTCGAGGTTGGCGAGATCTCCGGGCGAGGTGATCGTGGGCGACGGGCTGGGATCGGGGTTTTCGGCGAGAACGAACATCGGGAATCAGACTAACGACGGATGCCTCGGCGCCGGCTGAGCGTCGAGGCATCCGTGGAGGGTACGGGGATGGGGAGGAGGGGTCAGGCGTCGCGCGTCCGCAGGGCGATCCACCCGAGCGCGAGCGGCCCGACGACCCACCCGGCCAAGGTGAGCGCGGGCTCGAGGAGGTCCCGTGCCCCGGGCCGCGTCAGCGCGCCGGCCGCGTCCACGGGGAGGTACCGGCCCGCCTCGACGACCCACATCCAGTTGGGACCCGCGATCGCGAAGAGGCTGAGGACGATCGGCAGCACGAACAGCACGCCCACCGTGACCGCGATGGCGGCCGCTCCGCTGCGCAGCAGGAAGCCGAAGCCGACACCCATGAGGGTGAAGCACGCCATCGACACCACGCCCCAGCCGAGCGGGACGATCGAGTCCGCGGGTGACGCCCAATCGATCCCCGCGGTCGTCAAGGGTGCGGTGAAGGCCATCGCGACGGCGTAGATCACGACCGTGGTGACCATCATGGTCACCGCCACGACGATCGCCTTGGCCAGCAGCACGGCTCCCCGACGCGGTTCGGCGGTCAGGGTCGAGCGGATCATGCCGGTGGAATACTCGCCGGTCACGACGATCGCACCGAGGATGCCCGCCACGAGCATCGTGAACTGGGTGGGGGCCAGGATGACGTTCGTCGGCGCCATCGACCCGTCCGTATCGCTGGTCGCCACGGCGATCAGGAGCGAGATACCGACCGACAGGGCGGCGGTGACCCCGAGCGACCACCACGTCGAGCGCAGGGTGAGGATCTTGATCGCCTCCCCGCGGAGGAGGCGGGTGAAGCTCAGGCCATGAGCCGGAGCGTGCGTGGACCTGCGGGGTCCGGCGGCGAGGGTGGTCATGCGATCTCCTTGGTCTTGTACTCGACCGAGTCGTCGGTCAGGGCGAGGTAGGCGTCCTCGAGGGATCCGACGCGCGGGCTGAGCTCGTAGAGGGGGATGCCGCGCTCGGCGGCGATGTCGCCGACCGTCTGCGAGGGGACCCCGGTGATCTGGGCCGCACCCGGCTCGATCGCCGTGATCGTGGCATCCGGGGTCTGCAGCGCGGCGACGAGGTCGTCGAGGCGGGGCGAGCGCACGACGAGGGTCGTGGTGGTCCAGGCCGCGACGAGGTCGGCGAGGGGAGCATCGGCGAGGACGCGGCCACGCCCCAGGACGATGACGTGGTCGGCGGTCTGCGCCATCTCGCTCATGAGGTGGCTCGACAGCAGGACCGTGCGGCCCTCTGCGGCGAGGTGCCGCACGAACTGTCGCACCCAGCGGACTCCCTCGGGGTCGAGGCCGTTCACGGGCTCGTCGAGGATCAGCGTGTGCGGGTCGCCGAGCAGCGCCGCCGCGATGCCGAGGCGCTGCCCCATCCCGAGCGAGAACCCGCCCGCGCGCTTCCCCGCGACCGCGCCGATGCCCGTGAGCTCGATGACCTCGTCGACCCGTTCCCGGCCGATGCCGTGGGTCGCGGCGAGGGCGCGCAGATGGTTGCGTGCCGAGCGGCCCGTGTGCACGGCCTTCGCGTCGAGGAGCACGCCGACCTCGGTCAGCGGAGAGCGCAGATGGCGGTACTCCCGTCCCGAGACCGTGACCCGGCCGGAGGTGGGGCGATCGAGCCCCACGATCATGCGCATGGTCGTGGACTTGCCCGCGCCGTTGGGCCCGAGGAAGCCGGTCACCCGGCCCGGGGCGACGGTGAACGAGACACCGTCGACGGCGGTCTTCGCGCCGTATCGCTTGGTGAGATTGTCTGCAACGATCATGCGTTCGACGCTACGGATCAGCCCCCGGCGCGGGCGTCGGTCGCGGGGATGATCCCGCGTCATCGCGAGGATGACCCGGAACGACGGATGCCCCCTCCCGGTGGGGGAGAGGGCATCCGTCGTCGGGGTGCGGTCTACTGCGCGTCGCGCTCCTGCACGGCCAGCGCACGCTCGACGCCGGCGAGGTTCTCACCGACGAGACGGCGCAGCGCCGGGGCCGCGTCGGCGTTCTGCGAGAGCCACTGACGGGTCGCGTCGCGCAGGGACTTGTTCGCCAGGGCGGCGGGGTACAGACCCACGATGAGGTACTGCGCGATCTGGTAGCTGCGCGACTCCCAGATCGGCAGAAGCATCGCGAAGTACGGCTCGACGAAGTCGGCGAGCACGTCGACCGTCGCGGGGTTGGTGAACCCGGCGGCGGTCGAGCGCACGATCGTGTTCGGCGCGTCGGTGCGGACGATCAACGAGTCCCACGCCTCCTGCTTGGCCTCGCGCGAGGGCAGCGACGCCTTCGCCATCGCCGCGAACTCGCCGCCCTTGGCGGTGTTGTCGGCCGCGCGGGCCTCCTCGATGTCAGCCGCGCTGACGACGCCCGCCGCGGCGAGCGACACCAGCAGCTGCCACGACAGGTCGGTGTCGATCTCGAGACCCTCGAGGGTCGTCGACCCGTCGCGCAGGGCCTTCACCGTCTCGGCGTGGGCCGGAGTGGATGCCGCCGACGCGAACGCCGTGACGAACTGCAGCTGGCTGTCGCTCCCGGCCTCGGCCTGCTGGGCGAGGGCCCACAGTCCGTCGGCGACGCGCTCACGCGCCGCATCCCGCGTGGAGGGGGCGACGTAGGAGTTCGCGGCGAGCTGCAGCTGGGCCAGCGTCGTGCGCACGGTGGTCGACTCGGTCTCGGAGCCGATGTTCTGCAGCACGAGGTCGAGGTAGTCGGTCGCCGAGGCCTCGGCATCCCGGGTCTGATCCCACGCGGCGCCCCAGACGAGCGAGCGGGCGAGGGGGTCGGAGATGTCCTTGAGGTGGGCGATGGCCGTCGCCAGCGAGCGCTCGTCGAGACGGATCTTCGCGTAGGCGAGGTCGTCGTCGTTGAGCAGCACGAGGTCGGGACGACGGATGCCGCGCAGCTCGGCCACCTCGGTGCGGTCGCCGTCGACGTCGAGCTCGACGTGGTGGACGCGCTCGAGCGCTCCGGCGTCGTTCAGCGAGTAGAAGCCGATGCCGAGGCGGTGCGGGCGGATCGTGGGGTAGTCGCTCGGCGCGGTCTGCACGATCGCGAAGCGCGAGATGGTGCCGTCGGCACCCTCTTCGATGAGCGGGGTGAGCGTGTTCACGCCCGCGGTCTCGAGCCACTTCTTGGCCCAGTCGCCCAGGTCGCGTCCGCTCGTGGTCTCGAGCTCGGTGAGCAGATCGCCGACCTCGGTGTTCGACCACTGGTGCTTCTGGAAGTACGCCGCGACACCGGCGAAGAACTGTTCGATGCCGACCCAGGCCGCCAGCTGCTTGAGGACGGATCCGCCCTTGGCGTAGGTGATGCCGTCGAAGTTGACCTGCACGTCTTCGAGGTCGTTGATCTCGGCGACGACCGGGTGGGTCGAGGGCAGCTGGTCCTGGCGGTACGCCCAGGTCTTCTCCATCGCGTTGAAGGTCGTCCACGCGGCTTCCCACTCGGTCGCCTCGGCGGTGGCGATGGTGGAGGCCCACTCGGCGAACGATTCGTTCAGCCACAGGTCGTTCCACCACTTCATGGTCACGAGGTCGCCGAACCACATGTGCGCGAGCTCGTGCAGGATCGTCACGACGCGACGCTCCTTGACGGCATCCGTCACCTTGGAGCGGAAGACGTAGGTCTCGGTGAACGTGACCGCCCCCGCGTTCTCCATCGCGCCGGCGTTGAACTCGGGCACGAAGAGCTGGTCGTACTTGGCGAAGGGATAGGGGAAGCCGAACTTCTCCTCGAAGTACGCGAAGCCCTCGCGGGTCTTCTCGAACACGTAGTCGGCGTCGAGGTACTGCCACAGGCTCTTGCGGGCGAAGACACCGAGCGGGATGACGCGGCCGTCGGCGCTCGTGAGCTCGCTGTAGGTGGCCTCGTAGGGGCCCGCGACGAGGGCCGTGATGTACGACGAGATGCGGGGGGTGGGAGGGAAGTCCCAGCGCGCGGAATCGCCGTCGAGGGCGACGGGCTCGGGGGTGGGGGAGTTGGAGACGACCTTCCAGCGCGCGGGAGCGGTGACCGAGAAGGTGAAGGCGGCCTTGAGGTCGGGCTGCTCGAACACCGTGTACATGCGGCGCGAGTCGGGCACCTCGAACTGCGAGTAGAGGTAGACCTCGCCGTCGACGGGGTCGACGAAGCGGTGCAGGCCCTCGCCGGTGTTGGTGTACTCGCAGTCGGCTTCGACCACGAGCTCGTTCGTGGCGGCGAGGTCGTCGAGCGCGATGCGGGAGTCGGCGAACACCGTGGCGGGGTCGAGCGAACGGCCGTTCAGCGTGACGGAGTGCACCGTGCGCGCGATGAGGTCGATGAACGTCGACGCTCCCTCGGTGGCGGCGAAGCGCACGACCGTGCGTGAGGAGAACACCTCGTCTCCGCGGGTGAGGTCGAGCTGCACGTCGTACTCGTGCGTGTCGACGATCGCACGGCGCTCCTGCGCTTCGATGCGGGTGAGGTTTTCTCCTGGCACTGGCGTCTCCCGGGGATGAGGGTGGGATCGTCGCGGATGACGCTCCGGCGCGGGTCACGGCGGACGCCGTCGGCGACGATGGCAACCGTAATAGCCTAGTCGCGAGATATCTCACGTCCAGGCCCATCGGCGGGGTGGGAGGATGTGTGCGTGAGCACGACCGACACGGACACCAGCCCTGAGACCGTCCTCTACGCGTCGCCTGCCGCGGCGTCCGGACCCAAGTGGGTCGAGACGCCGGTGGCCTACGACGGCATCCTCCTCGCCGGTTTCGGCGGGCCCGAGGGGCAGGACGACGTCATCCCGTTCCTGCGCAACGTGACGCGTGGACGCGGCATCCCCGACGAGCGCCTCGAAGAGGTCGCCCACCACTACCGCCACTTCGGCGGCGTGAGCCCCATCAACCAGCACAACCGCGAGCTCAAAGCGGCCCTCGAGGCGGAGATCGCCAAGCGCGGTCTGGGCCTTCCGGTCTACTGGGGCAACCGCAACTGGTCGCCGTACCTCGAAGAGGCCGTGACCGAGGCGGCCGAGGCCGGCGACACCACGCTGCTGGCCATCGCGACCAGCGCCTACAGCTCGTTCTCGAGCTGCCGTCAGTACCGCGAGGACTACGCGCGGGTGCTCGAGGCGACGGGTCTGGGTGAGACGGTCACCATCGACAAGGTGCGTCAGTTCTTCGATCACCCCGGATTCGTCTCGACGTTCGTCACGGGCGTCACCGAGGCGGTCTCGTCCTTCGTCGCCGACGGCATCGCGCCCGAGAAGATCCGCGTGCTCTTCTCCACCCACTCCATCCCCACGGCCGACGCGCAGCGTTCCGGCCCGCGCGACGTCGACTTCGGCGAGGGCGGCGCCTACGAGGCCCAGCACAAGGCCGTCGCCGCGTTCGTCATGGCCGAGGTCGCCGCGGCCGTCGCCGACGTGGAGTGGGAGCTCGTCTACCAGTCGCGCTCGGGCCCGCCCACGCAGCCGTGGCTCGAGCCCGACGTCAACGACGTCATCGCGGAGCTGCCCGGCCGAGGCGCCGAGGCCGTGGTCATCGTTCCGCTCGGGTTCGTCAGCGACCACATGGAAGTGCTGTGGGACCTCGACACCGAGGCCATGGAGGCCGCCGAAGAGGCCGGCATCCGGGCCGTGCGCACCCCGACGCCCGGTATCGATCCCGCTTACGTGTCGGGTCTCGTCGACCTCGTCGAGGAACGTCTCACCGGAGCGCCGAAGTCCGAGCGGCCGCACCTGACCGATCTCGGTCCCTGGTACGACGTCTGCCGCCCCGGGTGCTGCGAGAACATCCGCGCCGGCTTCAAGCCGGTCGCTGCGGGACTGCGCCCCTGAGCCCCATCGACGCCGCCCGTCTCCTTCCTGCGAGCGGGCGGCGTCGTCGTGTGCGCGCTCGGTGGACCGGAGAGGGTGCGGTGAGGCGTCATCCGCGGGCCCGATGTCGGCACTGCTCAATAGGATTGGCCCCATGCGCATCCACATCGGCACCGATCACGCCGGTCTCGAGTTCTCCACCCAGATCCAGCACCACCTCGCCGCCCAGGGGCACGAGGTCATCGATCACGGACCGATCGAGTACGACCCGCTCGACGATTACCCGGCGTTCTGCATCCGCGCGGCTCAAGCCGTCGTGCGCGATCAGGCTCAGGGCGTCGAGGCCCTCGGTGTCGTGTTCGGCGGCTCCGGCAACGGCGAGCAGATCGCGGCGAACAAGGTGCTGGGCGTGCGGGCGGCACTCGTGTGGAACATCTCCACGGCCGAGCTCGCTCGTGAGCACAATGACGCCAACGTCATCTCGATCGGCGCGCGCCAGCACACCTTCGACGAGGCCGCGTCGTTCATCGACCGGTTCATCGCCACGCCGTTCTCGGGCGAGGAGCGCCACGCGCGCCGCATCGGCCAGCTCGCCGCGTTCGAGCAGGACGGCGTGCTGCTGCCCGACCCGCGTGCCGGGCGTTCGGAGAACACGATGACCGACGCCAGCGACTCGTTCGACCCCGAGGCAGGCTGATGCCCGAAGGGCACTCCGTCCATCGGATCGCTCGTCAGTTCGAGCGCAACATCGTCGGACGCACGGTCTCGGCATCCAGCCCCCAGGGGCGCTTCGTCGAGGGCGCTGCCGTCATCGACGGACGAGAAGCGCTCGAGGCGCGGGCGGTCGCGAAGCAGATGTTCCTGCGTTTCGACGGAGACGTCTGGCTTCGCGTGCACCTCGGTATGTACGGGGCCTGGGACTTCGCCGGCGAGGTCTCGGTCGATGCCACCATCGCGTCCGCGAACGGACGCATGGGGCAGACCAATCAGCGCGGCACCGTCGCGGACGATGAGCCGATCCTGGATGCCGCGGGCGAGAACTCCCTGAGCTCCATCGGCGCTCCGCGACGCGCGCGAGTGCGCATGTCGGAGCAGACGACGGGGCTCGACGAGCAGATGGAGTGGCCCCCGCCGGTCGTGGGTGCGGTGCGGCTGCGCCTGCTCACCGACACCACCTGCGCCGATCTGCGCGGACCGACGGCGTGCGCGCTGCAGTCGTCCGACGAGGTCGCGGCGACGATCGCGAAGTTGGGCCCCGACCCGCTCGTCGATGACGTCGCCGAGGGGGAGGAACGATTCACCGCGGTCGTGCGGAAGAAGCCGACCCCCATCGGGCTGCTGCTCATGGACCAGTCCGTGGTCAGCGGCATCGGCAACGTCTACCGTGCCGAGCTGCTGTTCCGCGCGCGCCAGAACCCGCACACCCCCGGGCGGGAGGTGCCCGAGGAGGTCGTGCGCGATCTGTGGCGCGACTGGGCGCGGCTGCTGCCCATCGGCGTCGAGACCGGTCAGATGATGACGATGGACGACCTCGATCCCGAGGCGTACCGCCGGGCCATGGCGCACCGCGACGACCGGCACTGGGTCTACCACCGGGCGGGGCTCCCGTGCCGGGTGTGCGGGACGACGGTGCTCATGGAGGAGGCCGCGGGGCGCAAGCTGTACTGGTGCCCTCGCTGTCAGGCGTGACGTGCTCCTCGGGACGCTGACCCGGCGGCCCGTCCGCGGGTCCCGGTCCCTTCGACAGGCTCAGGGACCTGGGGCGGAGGAGGCTGAGCCTGTCGAAGTCTCCGGGCGGTCGTGGGCTGCGGTCCCTTCGACGGGCTCAGGGACCTGGCGCGGAGGAGGCTGAGCCTGTCGAAGCCTCCGGGCGGTCGTGGGTTCCGGTCCCTTCGACGGGCTCAGGGACCTGGGGCGGAGGAGGCTGAGCCTGTCGAAGTCTCCGGGCGGTCGTGGGTCCCGGTCCCTTCGACGGGCTCAGGGACCTGGGGCGGAGGAGGCTGCGTCCGTCGAAGCCGACCGCGGCGGGCCGCGCGTTCTAGGCTGGTCCGGTGCGCCAGAACCCGAGTTTCGCGATGACCGACATCGGCGAGATCCGCCGTCTCGTCGACCTCAATCCGTGGGTGACCCTCGTCAGTCACACCGACGACGGCCTCGTCGCCTCGCACTACGCCGTCATGCTCGACGACACGCGCGACGACCTCACGATCGTCGGTCACGTGGGAAAGCCCGACGACGTCATCCTCGGCCTCGGCGACCGCGAACTGCTCGTCGTCGTGCAGGGTCCGCACGGTTACATCACCCCGCGCTGGTACGGCGACGTCGCCGCCGTGCCGACCTGGAACTTCGTGTCGGCGCACCTGTCCGGCATCCCGGAACTGCTGTCGCCGGAGGAGAACCTCCGCGTGCTCGATCGGCTCGTCGACCGCTTCGAGGGAGACGGTGCCGATGCGCGGGGGCTGTACACGCTCCCCAATGACGCGGCCTTCGTCGAACGGCTCGAACGCGGCACGGTCGGCTTCCGTCTGACGCCGACGCGCGTGACGGCGAAGCGCAAGCTCAGTCAAAACCGCAGTGCCGAGGTGGTCGACACGATCATCGAGGGCCTTGAGTCGCACAACCCCGTGCTCGCCGCAGAGATGCAGCGCGCCGCCGACGCGCGGGTGCGTCCGTGATCGGCGAGGACGCCGGTTTCATCCGCGCGGTGCGCGTCGCCGGTCCCGGCCGGGAGTTGCTGCCCACCGACGAACCGGTCGACCTCGTCCTCGTCGACGGCGTCATCGCCGACATCGCGCCCACGGGCAACCTTCGCCCCACCGGGTTCGTGGTGGAAGGCGAGGGGGGATGGCTCCTCCCGGGCCTGTGGGACCACCACGTGCACGTGCTGCAGTGGGCCCTCGCCGCGGATCGCGTCCCGCTGGGCGAGGTCGCCTCGGCGCACGATGCGGCGGCCGTCATGGCGCTCGCTCCGGTGAGCGACGGGCGGCGCATCGGCTCCGGCTTCCGCGACGGGTTGTGGCCCGACGAGCCGACCCTGGAGCTTCTGGATGCCACGACCGGCGAGGTGCCGACGTACCTCATCAACGCCGACGTGCACAGCGTCTGGCTGAACACGGCGGCTTTCCACCGGGAGGGCTTCACCCCCGTGGCATCCGGGATGCTGGTGGAGGAGGACGCCTTCGAGATCTCGCGGCGCCTCAACGCCGTCGCGCCCGACGTCGCCGACGACGCCGTCGAGCGCATGGCGCACGCCGCCGCGGCGCGGGGCCTCGTCGGACTCGTCGACCTCGACATGACCTGGAACGACGAGCCGTGGCAGCGACGTGCCGCTCGCGGTTTCGACGCTCTGCGCGTGTCGTACGGAACGTACCCGCAGCATCTCGACCGGGCGATCGCCGAGGGACTGCGCACGGGAGACCGTGTGCGGGGCGGGCGGAGCGACCTCATCCGGGTCGGGCCGCTCAAGGCCATCACCGACGGCTCCCTGGGCACGCGCACCGCCGCGTGCGCGCACCCGTATCCGGGCGACCCCGGCAACCGCGGTCTGCTGACCGTCGCACCCGACGACCTCGTCGAGATGATGACGCGCGCGACCGCCGCGGGCCTGGAGTGCGCGATCCACGCGATCGGCGACGTCGCGAACAGCCATGCCCTCGACGCCTACGCGGTGACGGGCGCGGTCGGGACGATCGAGCACGCGCAACTCGTCGCCCACGCCGACATCCCGCGCTTCGCCCGCCTGGGCGTCACGGCGAGCGTGCAGCCGGAGCACGCTCTCGACGATCGCGACATGACGGATGCCATCTGGGCCGGGCAGTCGGCGCAGCCCTACCCCTTGCGTGCCCTCGCCGACAGTGGCGCGAACCTGCGGTTCGGCTCGGATGCGCCGGTGGCGCCGCTCGATCCGTGGGCGGCGATGGCGTCCGCGGTGTTCCGCACCCGCGACGGGCGCGAGCCCTGGCAGGCGCACCAGCGGGTGGAGATCGGCACCGCGATCGCGGCATCCACCGCTGGAGGATCGACGGCTCCGGCCGAGATCGCGCCGGGGGCGGTCGCCGACCTCGTGATCGTCGGCGCCGATCCGCTGAGCGCCGACGAGCGTGCGCTGCGGTCAATGCCCGTGCGGACGACGCTGCTCGCCGGCCGGGTGACCCACGGGGTCTGATCGCCCCTCCCGTGCTCTCTCAGGCGTGCGCGTGCGTTCTCGTCGCCCGGCGGGCGCTGCGGCGACAGGACGTGACCATCCACGTGCGCTCATCACGAGCGATACGGGGACGACGAAGGGGGCGACGCCGAAGCGCCGCCCCCTCCGTTCCGCTTACGCCGCGAGGTGCGCGAAGAGGAACCAGCGGTCCTTGTCGAGACCGCGCTTGATCTCGATCGCGACGTCCTGGCTCGACATGTCGATCTCGTCGAGACCCTCGATGGCGGCCTCGATGTCGACGAGCACCGCGTCGATGTCGGCGATCACGGCGCGGATGACGACGTCGGACTGCGCGAAACCGGCGGGCACCTCGGTCGCCTTCGCCTTGGCGGCGACGGTCGAAAGGCGCGAGTCGATCGGAAGGCCCAGGGCGACGATGCGCTCGGCGGCGAGGTCGGCCCAGTCCTGCGCGTGAGCGACCACCGTGTCGAGGAGCTCGTGCACGCCGATGAAGTTCGAGCCGCGCACGTGCCAGTGCGCCTGCTTGCCGTTGACGACGAGCGCCTCGAGGTCGATCACGACGGGGGAGAGGAACTGGGCCGTGCCGGCGGCCATCGTCGGGTCGACGGTGGTGGCGGCGGGGGTCTGAACGGTGCTCATGTCTGCTCCTTGTCGCAGTGAACGAAGTCTGTTGGATGCAACGCTACTCACGCCCGGACATTCCGCAAGCAAGATGAGGCTCGGCTAAATCCCCGGTGAGGAGGCAATCCTTACCTCCCCTCGGTGGCCCGTCGACGCAGACCGATCCCGCACACCAGCGCGAGCAGGCCCGCTCCCAACAGGCCCACCGGGAGAGGGGCCGCCCCGTCCGTCCGTGGGAGGACGCCGCCCGCCTCCCGTCCCGACGGGTGCTCGTCGACGACCTGCGTCAACCGAACCGAGGGTGTGACCCGCGCCTCGCCCCGGCGCGATGCGTTCGGGGCGTCGGCATCCAACCCCAGCGCGACGTCGACACGGAGCGTCGCCCCGGCGGAGATCGGATCGCTGACCCACTCTCCTCCCGGGGCGACCGGCGCGTCGTCCACGACGAGCCGAAGGTCGTCCGCCATCTCGTGATCCGTCGGGCTCCCGCTCAGCGGGCTCGCGTCGATGCGGATCCCCGCCCGTGCGGGGTCTGTGCTGGCGTTGCGGATCCACAGGATCGAGCCGGCGGACCCACCCGGAACGAGCGGCAGGTCCGAGCGGAACAGCGACACGACGCCGTCGGCGACGAAGGTGTTCCCGTCGACGCTCAGCAGGAGCCGCGCGTCCGCGGTACCGTCCGCGGCCTCGGCGGGAAGGGGAGAGGTGGCGGATGCCGCGATGCCGGTCGAGAGGACGACGATGAGGGCGAGGGTCGTTTCGCGGCGCCGCGGCGACCGCTTGGATCGGGCGAGGTCGAGGGCGAGGAGCGCTGCGCCGTATCCGACGATGAGAACCCCCGCCGACGCGATCACCGCTCCGCGGGCCTGCCCGCCGAACAGTGCCGCCGGGTATCCCAGATACGGCAGCGCGAGCACGACGGAGCCGCGCAGCTGCTCGCGCTGGACCGGGGGGTCGTCGAGATCGTTCGCATCCCCACGGGTGATGAGCAGGCGATCGCCACCCGTGCTCGACGTCGTCCCCACCACCCGATGGGTGACCACCGCGGGATCGCCGGATCGGATCTGGTAGGTCACCACGTCACCGACGCTCACCTCGTCGATCGACACCGGTCTCACCGCGATGAGGCTCCCCGGAGGCAACCCCGGTTGCATGCTCCCGGTCAGGATCGTGTAGGTCTGCGCGCCGAGCAGCAGGGGAACGACCACGGTGAAGAACGCGAAGGTCGACACCACGACGAGCACCGCGGTGGCCAGCGCACCTCGAGTCCGCCGCCACCCCCGCCGCGCGCCCGACGTGGGGGCGTTCGCCCGGTCCCGTCGCAGACCTACCCCGACTGACACTTCAGTCCTCCGGCGAGTCCCGTCAACACGCTGCCGGCCAGCACGATGTGCTGACGGGTGCTCGGCGACGAGCTCCAGTTCTGATTGAGCGCCGTGACCGTGACGTGCACCGATCCCCCCGTGAGGAGACTTCCCAGCACCAACAGCAGATTCCCCAGGGTCGACCCCGTCACGTCGTAACTGGTTCCCGGTTGGTTCGCCGCGAGCTCCGAGGTCGAGGAGTTGACGGTGTTGCCGAGGACGACGCGATATCCCGTGGCCCCGTCCACCGCCGGCCACGAGATACGCGCGGCCGGAGGCGAAGAGGTCGTGGTCTGGCACGTGGCCGCGGGTGCGGTGAGCGATCCGGCGGCGAGGGTGAATGCTGGCGCGGGAACGGACACCTGCCACGCCGCGGCAGCGGGACCCGTGTCGGGGACGACGGCGACGGCGGTGATCGCGAGCGCGGCGACGAGGAGCGCTCCTCGACCACGCCTGGTCACGACATCACCTGGTCGGCCGTCACCGTGATCGCCGGCGCGACCGCCTTGCCCTGTACGTTCGGCGGCGCACTCGTGGCGAGGGTCACCCGCAGGCACAGGTCGACGCTCTGTCCGGGGGACAGGCCGCCAGCGGGCGCGTACCCGGTGGTGGGGCTGATCGGGGTGCCCGATCCGCAGGCGCCGACGTACACCTGCGTCGTGACGTAGGGCGCCAGATCGGCCGAGACGACGGGAGTGGCCGTCAGACGCCAGCGCAGCGTCGTTCCGCCGGCCGCGGTCTCGGTGACCCGTAGCGTGGCCGTGTCGCTCGCGCGTCCGGGATACAGCGGGTTCCACGACGTCCACGCGCCGACCCACTGCGTCGCCAGATCGAGGGAACCGGCGGTGAGTGTGCCGGCCGCCAGCGCGGTGCGACTGTGCCAGAGGGCCTGCGCCGCCGTCGCTGCCGAGACGGTGAACAAGACGACGGTCAGCGCGCCGGCCCACTGCAGCCGTCGCGAGACGGCCTCGGCTCGCGTGCGCACGGGACGCGTCTCAGCTGGACGCCTGCGTGAGGGTGAAGGCGATGTCGTTGAGGTCGACACTCTGCGTCGCACCCGTGCGACCGGTCGTGCCGGGCTTGAAGGTGATCGTGAGGGTCGCCGTCGCCGCACCGCTGTTGGCCGAGGTCAGTCGGTAGGTGTTGGTGCCGGTGGCGGTGCCGTAACCGGCGACCGACAGCGCGATGTCGAGGTTGCCGCCCAGCGCGCCGGAGGTGAAGGTCGACCCCACCTCGGCCTTGAGGTCGGCGGCGATCGTGTTGCCCACCAGCGTCACGTCGAGGGGCTGCGTCAGCGTCAGGACGTCCCCCGGGACGATCTTCACCGTCGTGAGGTTGGCGACCGGTTGAGCCGTTCCGAGCACGCCCTTCAGCGTCCAGCTTCCCGTTCCCAGCGACAGGTTGAGGTCACCGGCGCTGACCGGGCCGGCGGTGAGGGCGGTCTGAGTGGACCAGTAAGCGTACGACCCTCCCCCCACCGAGAGCAGGGCGGCCCCGACGGTGATGAGCGCGATCGCGGTCGCGCGTCGATGGCGACGGACGGGGCGCGCAGCGCGGGAGGCGCGGGTGGGGGATGCTGTTTCGAGTGACATGACGACTCCTGGGGCCACGGCGACGGGGTTGCGACCGAAGCTAGAGCGGAGCGCGTCGCGAGCCGCTACCGATTCGCCGACCGGGGCTACGGCTGTCTCCTCGGCCCAGTAGTCGCCAGTAGTGCGCCCGTGCGGTTAACCTCGGCGCATGACGATCGCACCCGACGCCTCCCTGCTCGCCCTCGACGGCGCCGTGCCCTCCGTGCACGACACCGCGTTCGTGGCATCCGGGGCACGTATCGTCGGCGACGTCCGGCTCGGGGAGGGCGCGAGCGTCTGGTACAACGCCGTGCTGCGCGGGGACAGCGCGTCGATCGTTGTGGGTGCGCGCAGCAACCTGCAGGACAACGTCTCGGTGCACGTCGACGCCGGGCACGGCGTCGTGATCGGTGCCGACGTCTCGGTGGGGCACAACGCCGTCGTGCACGGCTGCGAGATCGGCGACGGCTCGCTCATCGGCATGGGGAGCGTCGTGCTCTCGGGGGCGCGGATCGGGGCGGGGTGTCTGATCGCCGGGGGAGCGGTGGTGCTCGAGGGGACGGTGGTGCCCGACGGCTCGCTCGTGGCGGGAGTGCCCGCGAAGGTGCGCCGAGCGCTCAGCGACGACGAACGCGCGGGTATCCTCCGAAACGCCCAGACCTATCTGCGGCACACGTCGCGTCACGCCGACGCGCGGCGCGTGTGAGGGCGACCGCGGACGCTCTCCTCCGACGGACGCCCCGCGCATCGCCGCGCCCTGACGCCATCGTTCCGCAGCGCTGAAGGCCGTGACGGGTTGCCGGGGCTGAGCAGCTCGGGCGAGTTGAGCGCTCAGCCCGCGAACTCGAGGGCGCCACCCGCGAATGACACGCCCGTGGGCAGCTGAGAGTCGGATTCCGGGGCCTTCACAGGGAAGTCGAGTTCGAACGGGCCGACGGCATCGCCAGCACCCGTGTACGACACGGAGTAACGGCCGGGAAGCAGCGAGGTGTAGCTTGCCGCCGTCCCCACCTCGATCTCGAGCGCGTCGGACACGGTGACCCGACCGTCGCCGGCGGCCGACCGCAGGATCGTCGGCGTGCCCGACCATCCCTCGATGAGCGATCGGTCTCCGCTCGCCATGACGAGATCCAGCTCTCGGTCGTCCGAGCCCAGCCGGTAGTCGACCTGGACGTAGACGGTGCCCTGGCTTTCCGTCGCGACCGCGATGCGCGCGTCCTGAGGACGCTCTAGGGCCGACGAATAGAAGTCGTCCGTCAACGCGTCGGCGGGGAAGCTGGACCTGTCGGCGAGATACGTCGACGCCTGCTGCGCGTCGCCGTTCTGGAGAGCGTCCATGAAGGCTTCGACGGTCTTGCGTTCGGCGGAGAACTCGCCGCCGGCATCAGTTCCCCCGCTGCACGCGGCGAGACCGACGATCAACGAGACGGTCGCCGCCCCCGTCATCGTTCGCCACACCGCACGCCGTCTCTGATTCTGTATTTTCGGCCTCATTTCCGCTGCAGCGAGGCAGTGCGCCCCCCAGCAACGTAGCAAGCGCGCAGATGATCGTCGAAGAGGCGCGGGATAGGTCCCATCACAGGCGCGTCCGAGCATCGACATGCGCTCGACAGGCGAAGCCGAACGCGGAACGTCTCCGCTGGTCATCACGGGGCACAGGAAACACCCAGGAAGCCACGTCGCGCGCTAATGTCCGATGCGTACGGCATCAACAGCAGCGTTCTGGAGGATCCATGTCCGTCGAATACAACCGCCCCGCGTCCGGCCCCGTTCCCGGTCGCACCCTGGGCATCGTCGCGCTCGTCGTGGCGATCTTCTTCAATGTCATCGGCCTGATCCTGGGCATCGTCGCACTCGTGCAGAGCCGTAAGGCGGGGCACAAGAACGGTTTCGCCGTCGCGGCGATCATCGTCGGCGCCGTGCTCACGGTCATCGGCATCATCGTGGCGATCGTCGTGGTCTCGGCCATTGGCTTCGGCGCCGCGGCGTACCAGGCGTGCGAGGTCGCCGGGTTCACCGGCACCGTCGTCGTGAACGGCAACGAGGTCGCCTGCAACACGCTCGGCGGCTGATCACCGTCGAATGAAGAACGGCCCGCCCCCGAGGGGGCGGGCCGTTGTTCGTGATGGAGGGGCTGACGAGAATCGAACTCGCATCATCTGTTTGGAAGACAGAGGCTTTACCACTAAGCTACAGCCCCGAATTACGCCGCTCGGATCGAGCCGCGAAGTCGGACTCGTCTACTGTACGACACGGCGCAGGCGGCCGCGAACGCACCGCGCGTCGGAGGCGTGGGTCGGCGGCCGATTTCACCCCGCACCGCGAGAAAACCGGTGCTCCCAGGCCGATCGACTAGACTTTCCGAGGTCGTTTCGTCGAACGCGTTCGCGCGCGTCGCCCCGGGGCGTAGCTCAGCTTGGTAGAGCGCCCGCTTTGGGAGCGGGAGGCCGCAGGTTCAAATCCTGTCGCCCCGACGCAACGGCCCCACAGACCACAGGCCCACACGGCCCCCGCGTGCGCGCGGGCCACACGAGGAGAACACACCGCATGGTCAACAGCACCGTCGAGCAGCTCAGCCCCACCCGGGTCAAGCTCCACATCACGGTCTCGCCCGACGAGCTCAAGCCGAGCATCGCCCACGCCTACGAGCACATCGCCCGCGACGTGCAGATACCCGGCTTCCGCAAGGGCAAGGTCCCCGCTCCCATCATCGACCAGCGCATGGGACGCGGCGCGGTCATCGAGCACGCCGTCAACGAGGGTCTCGACGGGTTCTACCGTCAGGCCGTCGAGGCGCAGGACCTCCGCGTCATCGGCCGCCCGAGCGCCGAGATCGTCGAGCTGCCCGAGCTGAAGGACTTCTCCGGCGACCTCGTCGTCGATGTCGAGGTCGACGTGCGCCCCGAGTTCGAGCTGCCCGCCTACGACACCATCACGGTGACCGTCGACGCCGCCGAGGCCGATGAGGCCGGCATCGACGCCGAGCTCGACCGTCTGCGCGCCCGCTTCGGCACGCTCGTCACGGTCGATCGTCCGGCCGCCACCGGCGACTTCGTCGAGCTCGACCTCGTCGCCACGATCGACGGCAACGAGATCGACCGCGCCGAGGGCGTGTCGTACGAGATCGGCTCCGGCGAGCTGCTCGAGGGCATCGACGAGGCGATCGAGTCCCTCACCGCCGACGAGCAGACCACCTTCCGTTCGAAGCTCGTCGGTGGCGAGCACGCCGGAGAAGAGGCCGAGGTGGCCGTCACGATCAAGGCCGTCAAGGAGCGCGAGCTCCCCGACGCCGACGACGACTTCGCCCAGATGGCATCCGAGTTCGACACCATCGCCGAGCTCCGTGAGTCGCTCAGCGAGCGCGTGTCGCAGCAGGCCGTCTTCACGCAGGGCTCGGCCGCGCGCGACAAGTTCATCGACGCGCTCCTGGAGGCCGTCGAGATCCCCGTGCCCCCGCAGCTCATCGAAGACGAGGTGCACAACCACCTCGAGGGTGAGAACCGCCTCGAGGACGACGAGCACCGCGCCGAGGTCACCGAGGCGAGCGAGAAGCAGTTCCGCACGCAGATGGTGCTCGACAAGATCGCCGAAGACGCGAACGTCCAGGTGTCGCAGGACGAGCTGACGCAGTACCTCATCCAGTCGGCCGCGCAGTACAACATGGCGCCGCAGGACTTCGTCAACGCCCTGCAGCAGGGCAACCAGCTGCCGGCGCTCGTCGGCGAGGTCGCCCGTAACAAGGCGCTCGCGATCGCTCTCGGCAAGGTCACCGTCGTCGACACCGACGGCAAGCCCGTCGACCTGACCGGTTTCGTCGCCGTCGAGGGCGAAGAGCCCGCCGAGGGTGACGAGGACGAGGCCGTCGAGACCGACGAGGCCCCCGCAGCGGAAGAGGCCCCCGCGAAGGCTCCCGCCAAGAAGCGCGCCCCCGCCAAGAAGAAGGCCGCTGCCGACGAGGCTCCCGCCGAGGAGACTCCCGCCGAGGAGGCCCCCGCGAAGGCTCCCGCCAAGAAGCGCGCCCCGGCCAAGAAGAAGGCCGACGCCGCCGACAGCGAGTAAGTCGCGACGAAGGGGGCGGATGCCACGGCATCCGCCCCCTTTCTCGTACCCGGATGCCGTGGGTGTCCGAGACACGCCGTACCGGCGACGCGCGTCACGGCGTGTCGTGGACACCCGCCAGGGGCGGACGGCTCGACGCCGCACGACGAGAGAGGGATGGATGCGTGAGTGACTGGCAGAGCAGAGTGGATGCCGTGTGGGCCGATGAGGCGCTCAGCCCGGATCAAGTGATCGGGCGGATCGACGAGCTCGCCGCCGAGCGGGACCCCGATGACGCCGTGGCGCTCTTCGAGCGCGCCGGAGCG
Organism: Microbacterium phycohabitans; assembly: GCF_032464935.1. Lineage (NCBI taxonomy): Bacteria > Bacillati > Actinomycetota > Actinomycetes > Micrococcales > Microbacteriaceae > Microbacterium > Microbacterium phycohabitans. The sequence continues at coordinate 374,971 of NZ_JAWDIT010000003.1, read as the reverse complement.
CGAGACTCGGCCGGGATCGAAGACGAGGCCGAGGCGCTGTACCGTCGGGCGCTGGCGATCGGCCTCGACGACGACCGGCGAACGCAGGCCACGATCCAGCTGGCCAGCACGATCCGCAACCTCGGCAAGACCGAGGAGGCTCTCGCAATGCTCCGCGCCGAGTACGAGCGCGAGCCCCGCGGAGCGCTGCACGACGCGGCCGCCGCCTTCTACTCCCTGGCTCTCGTGTCGAGCGGGGAGCCGGAGCGCGCGGCATCCGTCGCTCTTCAGGCGCTCGCGCCGCACCTGCCGCGCTATACCCGTTCCGTGACCGGATACGCGCGAGAAATCGCCGAGAACCCCCGCTGATCCGCCCGCGGCGAACACGGCATCCTGCCCCGGAGCCCGCCGGTAGATTCGTTGCAGATCACCGGAAGAGGAGCACACATGCCCGAACCCCTTATGGCAACGAGCGTCTTCGACAGGCTGCTGAAGGACCGCATCATCTGGCTCGGTTCGGAGGTGCGTGACGAGAACGCGAACGAGATCTGCGCCAAGATCCTGCTGCTCGCGGCAGAAGACCCGCAGAAGGACATCTACCTCTACATCAACTCGCCCGGCGGCTCCATCACGGCCGGTATGGCGATCTACGACACGATGCAGTTCGTGCCGAACGACATCGTCACCGTCGGCATCGGCATGGCGGCGTCGATGGGCCAGCTGCTGCTGACCAGCGGCACCAAGGGCAAGCGCTACATCACGCCGAACGCGCGCGTGCTGCTGCACCAGCCCCACGGCGGCTTCGGCGGCACCTCGAGCGACATCCAGACGCAGGCGCAGCTCATCCTCGACATGAAGCGCCGCCTGGCCGAGATCACCGCGAACCAGACCGGCAAGAGCGTCGAGCAGATCAACGCCGACGGCGACCGGGACCGCTGGTTCACGGCGCAGGAGGCCCTCGAGTACGGCTTCGTCGACCACATGCGCGAGCACGCCACCGACGTCACCGGCGGCGGCGGAACCGCGGCCTGAGGCGAGAGGAAAAGGACACCGACATGAACATCCCCACCTTCGGCGGCGCCGCAGCTCACATGCCCTCGAGCCGCTACGTCCTGCCCCAGTTCGAGGAGCGCACGGCCTACGGCTACAAGCGCCAGGACCCCTACAACAAGCTGTTCGAGGACCGCGTCATCTTCCTGGGCGTCCAGGTCGACGACGCCTCGGCCGACGACGTCATGGCGCAGCTCCTCGTGCTCGAGTCGCAGGACCCCGACCGCGACATCATCATGTACATCAACTCGCCCGGTGGCTCGTTCACGGCCATGACGGCGATCTATGACACGATGCAGTACGTATCGCCGCAGATTCAGACGGTCGTGCTCGGACAGGCCGCCTCCGCGGCATCCGTGCTCCTGGCCGCCGGTGCCCCCGGCAAGCGTCTCGCCCTGCCGAACGCCCGCATCCTGATCCACCAGCCCGCGATGGGCGAGGCTGGTCACGGGCAGGCGTCCGACATCGAGATCCAGGCGCAGGAGATCCTCCGCATGCGCACCTGGCTCGAAGAGACCATGGCCCGTCACACCGGTCAGGACGTCGCCAAGGTCAACAAGGACATCGACCGCGACAAGATCCTCTCGGCGCACGAGGCGATGGAGTACGGCATCGTCGACCAGGTCCTCACGACCCGCAAGCGTCAGCCCGCGGCCCTCACGGCCTGACCCTCGCGTCACGAAGCCCCGCAGACCCGTTTCGGTCTGCGGGGCTTCGTCGTGTGCGGCGCGCCATCGCGTGAGTCGCCAGAAATGGTCGCTTCGGGCGACCCCCAGGCGACGAAAGTCGGCGAGTGACGCGGGGGAGACCGGATGCCACGTGTCCGCCGTCGGCGATCACGACACCGCCGGAAGCGCAAATGCCCTCGGATGTCGCGGGCTCGGGTTAGGCTCGGGTACACACCGGCGGGGGCCGGGTGACGGGAGGAACCGGGATGGCACGCATCGGTGAGAGCGCCGACCTGTTCAAGTGCTCCTTCTGCGGCAAGAGCCAGAAGCAGGTGCAACAGCTGATCGCCGGTCCGGGCGTCTACATCTGCGACGAGTGCGTCGAGCTCTGCAACGAGATCATTGAAGAGCGCATGGCCGAGTCCTCGGCCGGCGAGGTCGCCGAGTTCGATCTGCCCAAGCCCCGCGAGATCTTCTCCTTCCTCGAGGAGTACGTCGTCGGACAGGAGCCCGCGAAGCGCGCTCTGGCGGTCGCCGTCTACAACCACTACAAGCGCGTCCGCGCGCACGGCACGCTCCAGCCCGCCGAGGCGCGCGCCGAAGAGATCGACATCGCCAAGAGCAACATCCTGCTGCTCGGGCCCACGGGCTGCGGCAAGACCTACCTCGCCCAGACGCTCGCGAAGCGCCTGAACGTCCCGTTCGCGGTGGCGGATGCCACGGCCCTCACCGAGGCCGGCTATGTCGGTGAAGACGTCGAGAACATCCTGCTCAAGCTCCTCCAGGCCGCCGACTTCGACGTCAAGCGCGCCGAGCAGGGCATCATCTACATCGACGAGGTCGACAAGATCGCCCGGAAGGCCGAGAACCCCTCGATCACCCGCGATGTGTCGGGCGAGGGCGTGCAGCAGGCGCTGCTGAAGATCCTCGAGGGCACGGTCGCGTCGGTTCCGCCGCAGGGTGGTCGCAAGCACCCGCACCAGGAATTCATCCAGATCGACACGACGAACGTGCTGTTCATCGTGGCGGGAGCCTTCGCCGGACTCGAGGAGATCATCTCGGCCCGCGTGGGCAAGCATGGCGTCGGCTTCGGTGCTCCGCTGCACCGCAAGGAAGACGCGCCCGACCTCTTCAGCGAGGCGCTGCCCGAAGATCTGCACAAGTTCGGCCTGATCCCCGAGTTCATCGGTCGTCTGCCGGTGGTGGCATCCGTCTCGCCCCTCGACCAGGACGCGCTGATGGAGATCCTCACCGCGCCGCGAAACGCTTTGGTCAAGCAGTACCAGCGCATGTTCGAGCTCGACGGTGTTCAGCTCGAGTTCGACGAAGACGCTCTGCGGGCGATCGCCGACCTCGCCGTCGCCCGCAAGACCGGTGCTCGCGGATTGCGCGCAATCCTCGAAGACGTCCTCGGTCCGATCATGTTCGAGGTGCCCTCGGCCGACGACATCGCGAAGGTCGTCATCACGCGCGCGTCCGTCGAAGACGGAGCGCAGCCGACGATCGTGCTGGCGCAGAAGCGGCGGAGTGCGTAACCCGCTTCGCTCACACTTTCACCTAGGGACCGGGGGGACCGAGTGGATGTCGACACCGACCAGCTCTCCCTTGCGCAGCAGGTGCTGGAGAGGCAAGCCGGATACGGGCAGGCGATCGGGGAGCACCTCGAATCGTATGCCCGCCTGAACGCGGGAGAGCTGGGCCTCATCCTGCAGTTGTTCCAGCCGATCAGCGACGGCATCGTCGACGTGGGGAAGCGCGTCGCCGACATGTCGTCGCAGGCTTTCGGCATCGGCACCGAGCGGATGGGCGAGACGGTCGCCGCCTATCGCGCCGCCGAGCAGTCGGCGCACGACGCGATCGCTCAGGTCGCCGCGTCGCTCGGCATCAACACTCCGCCCTCCTCGCCGGGGACCGCGCCGACTCTCGGCGCGCCGCGATCGAGGCGGAGGAGCGCCGAGAGGCGGACGAGCGTCGCGCCGCCCGTGCGCGCGCCGGCGAGATGGGGGCAGAATGGCGCACCGTGCAGTCGCGTATCGACCTCGGTGAGACCAGCCTCGAAGCGATTTTCCGCGGCGAGGACCAGACTTCCGCCGCACAGGCTCTGCGGAAGATGACAGCCCAGAATCTCCGCGCACTGCGCGAGTCGTGGAACGAGGTCGACGAGGACGTCGCGGACGACGACGATCGTCCCTCACCCGACGCCGAGTTCGACGCCGCCGTTCGACAATCGCACGAGCGCTACACCGAAGCCCTGGCCAAGATCCGTGACGCGCTCGACCTCGCGCGTCGCGACGTGTGAAGGGGGAGCCCCGCTCATGACGTCCTTTTCGATCACGCCCGATCGGCTCGTAGAGACGGCTTCGTCCATCGACGCCGCCGCTCAGCGCACCGCCGCCGAGACAGTGACACTCGCCTCTGCACGCAACGCCCTCCTCGGGGGGTGGCAGGGTGACGCGGCTGACGCGTACGCCGCCAAGCAGGGGGAGTGGCTCTCCGAGATGACCCGCATGGCCGATGTCGGCCGCGCGGCCGCTGATGCGGCCCGGACGGCGGCCCAGGCCTACCGCGAAGCCGACGACGCCGTGGGGAGGGCGTGGTCGCTGTGACCATGCGTGGATTCGGAGAAGACGCCCACGTCGGTCCCGTCCGATGGAACGGACTGACGCGGGGCGGGGCGCGGATGCTCGTTCGTGACGAGCCCGCCGCGGCGGTCCGCCGCGCCGTGGATGCGCTCATCGCGGCGGGATTCTCCGACGGGGGTGACGCCTTCGCCACCGCGATCCAAGAGAGCGGGTCGGAGTGGGTCGCCCGCGACGTCCGCCTCGGCGACGTGGCGAAGTCGTGGAAGCGCGGAGTCGTCGAGTTCTTCGCGGAGGGGACGGGGTTGGAGTTCTTCCCCAAATTCTGGAGGGGAGCCACTCCCACCGTGGTCGTCGCATGTGCACGACGGACGACCAAGGGGGCGGAGTTGCTCGTCTACCCCCACTATTCGGTGCGCGGCGGTGCCGATCGCAATGACGCGGCGCCTCTCGTCCGTCGGGCGGTTCAGGGCCTTTCCGACGCGTACGAAGGGTCGGGGGCTCTCATCTCGAGTGAGAAGCTGCTCTCCATCAAGAACGACGGCTCACCGGCGTCGCAAGCCGTCGTGCGCGAGGTGCTCGGCTGGCGCTGACGCGCACGGCATCATGGTGAGGGTGCTCTCCGACCTCGATCTGCCCACGACCGTCACCGCCCGTATCGGCGAGGTGACCGTCCGCCGGGCGACGCAGACCGACCTGCCCGCCTTGATGGCGCTTCTGGCAGATGACCCCGTCAGTGCCGCGCGCGGCGATCGCGCCGACGCCTCGGACGAGCGAACGTATGCCACCGCCTTGCGGAGCGTCCTCGAGGCGCCGTTGAACGATCTGATCGTCGTCGACGACGCGGCGGGTGAGGTGATCGGCACCCTGCAACTCACCGTCATCCCTGGCATGGCACGTCAGGGAGCCACCCGGCTGCTCGTCGAGGCGGTCAGGGTGTCTTCGGGTGTGCGTTCCGGGGGGATCGGCAGCGCGGTGATGCGCTGGGTAATGCATGTCGCCGCACCCGCAACCGGCGCGGCCCTCGTGCAACTCACCTCCGACGCCGCTCGCGTCGACGCCCACCGGTTCTACACCCGGCTCGGCTTCGCCGACTCTCACATCGGCTTCAAGTACTCCGTCGGGAGCTGACCCCGCCCTGGGGCCCCGGGCCGCGAGAGCGCCTCAGCCGGCGAGACCGCGACGTTCCAGCAGCGGCTGGATCTTGGCATCCCGACCTCGGAAGTCGCGATACGCGGCGAGAGGATCGCCGGAACCACCGACGCCCAGCAGCCGCTGGCGGAAGCGATCGCCGTTCTCGCGCGTGAGTCCGCCGTTCTCGCGGAACCACTCCACGGTGTCGGCGTCGAGCACCTCGCTCCAGATGTAGGAGTAGTACCCGGCGCTGTAGCCGCCCGAGAACACGTGCGCGAAGTACGTCGAGGCGTAACGCGTGGGAACCGCCGGGTTGTCGAGCCCGATGTCGGCAAGGGCCCGCGCCTCGAACTCCGCCACGTCGATGTCGGCCGAGGCCTCATCGACCGAGAGTCCGTGCCATGCCTGGTCGATCCAGGATGCCGCGAGGTACTCGCTCGTGGCGAAGCCCTGGTTGAAGGCCTCCGAGGCGTGAAGGCGCTCGACGACGTCGGCGGGGAGAGGCTCGCCGGTGTCGATGTGACGGGCGTAGTTCGACAGGATCTCCGGCCACAGGATCCACATCTCGTTCACCTGGCTGGGGAACTCGACGAAGTCGCGGTAGACGGCCGTGCCGGCGAAGTGGGGATAGGTGACGGTGGCGAAGAGGCCGTGCAAGGCGTGACCGAACTCGTGGAAGAGGGTGGTGACCTCATCCAGCGTCAGCAGCGTCGGGGTGCCGGGGGCGGGCTTGTTCACGTTGAGGTTGTTGACGACGACCGGGGCCGTGCCGCGGATGGCCGACTGCGTCACGATCGAGTTCATCCACGCGCCGCCGCGCTTGGTGTCACGGGTGTAGAGGTCGAGCAGGAACAGTCCGAGCTCGGTGCCGTCGGCGTTGTGCACCTCGAAGACGCGCACGTCGGGGTGGTAGCCCTGCAGATCGTGCCGCTCCGATACGCGGATGCCGTAGAGCTGCTCCGCCGCGAAGAACACGCCGTCGCGCAGCACGCGCTCGGCCTCGAACCACGGGCGCAGCGCCGCACGGTCGAGGTCGTAGCGCTCCGCGCGCACCTTCTCGGTGTAGAAAGCCCAGTCGTGGGCCTCTATCCGGATGCCGTCGGCGTCCGCGATCCGCTGCAGCGCCTCCTGCTCGGAGCGGGCGTTGGCGGCAGCAGGGGCGGCGAGCCGGCGGAGGAGGTCGCGGGCGGCATCCGGGGATCCCGCCGTCTGATCGGCGAGGACGGCAGCGGCGTGGGAGGGGTAGCCGAGCAGAGCGGCGCGCTCGGCGCGCAGGCGGGCGATGTCGCGGAGTACCGGGCGGTTGTCGTGGGCGTTGCCGCGGATCGCGCGGGAGCGCGAGGCCTCGAGCAGGCGGCGGCGACTCTCGCGGTTCGTCAGCGAGGCGAGCAGCGGGTGACCGGTGTACAGGGTGAGGGTGACGACGTAGCGGCCGTCCAGTCCGCGGCTCGTCGCGGCCTGAGCGGCGGCCGACAGCTCGCCCTCGCTGAGACCGTCGAGCTCGGCTGCGGTGTCGAAGACCACGGCGAGGTCGTTGGTGTCGGCGAGGAGGTTCTTCTCGAAGGTGTTGGTGAGCACCGAGAGCTCCTGATTGAGCCCGGTCAGGCGCTGCTTCTCGGAGTCGTCGAGTGCGGCCCCGGCGAGCGACATCTCGCGGTGGTGACGTTCGACGAGGTAGCGCGACTCGGCGTCGAGGTCGAGCTCGTCGAGCTGGGCGTGCACGGCGGCGACGCGGGCGAAGAGCGCCGTATCGAGCTGGATGGCGTCGCGGTGGGCCGACATCAGCGGTGCGAGTTCTTCTTCGATGGCCTGGATCTCCGGGGTGCCGTCGGCACCGGTGACCGTGTAGAACGTGCGGCTCACACGACCGAGCACCTCGCCGCTGCGTTCGAGCGCGATCAGCGTGTTCTCGAACGTGGGCGGGTCGGTCTGCGCGGTGATCGCGTCGATCTCGGCGCGCTGGGCGGCGAAGCCGGCGTGGAACGCGGGCAGATAGTGCTCCGCGCGGATGCTGCCGTACGGGGGCAGGTCGTAGGGGAGGGAGGGCGGCGCGAGGAGGGGATTGGGGGAATCCGTCATCGGTCCAGCCTAGGCCGAGGTCCGGCGCAGATCGCGGCACAGCGTGAGCCCGTCCCGGTGGCGTCGACAGGCTCAGCCACCTCGCCGGCGGAGGTCCCTGAGCGTGTCGAAGGGACCGGGACCTGCGCGTCTGGTGGCGTCGACACGCTCAGCCACCTCCCCGGCGGAGGTCCCTGAGCCTGTCGAAGGGACCGGGGCACCTCGACGCCGAACGGGAAAGCCCGCCGACCGCCCGAAGGCGGCGGCGGGCTCGACGGCCGGAGCGGGCGACTCAGGCGAACTCGGCGTCGTCGTCGTAACGCACGACGACCTCGCCCGATGCCTCCTGCGACACGATGACCCCCGTGTCGAGCTCGGCGACGGGCCGCCCCTCGAGGAAGGTCAGCGTCCACCGCGGGGCGGGGGCGCTCAGGCCGTCGGGGTTGAGCGCGGCCTCGACCGCGGCGATCTGCGCGTGCAGCGCCTCGGGAACGGCCTTCGGCGGCTGCTCACGGGCGGTCCAACGGGTTCCGAGCTGCATCAGTCCTCCTGGGGTGCGAACACGATGTCGGTGACGGTGGTGGAGTCGCCCTCGGCGAAGGCGATCGTCTCGATGCGACCCACGGCGCGCAGGTCGCCCTCGGCGAGACGCAGCGCCTCGACGTTCGGACCGGCCACGGTGAGGGAGGTCACGGGCGTCTTCTGCGAGGCCTTGGCCTCGGTCTTGGCGCGACGGATGCCGATGAGCGCGGCGCTCACGGCCGTGAGCACGGCCGGGTCGCCCTCGATGCCCAGCGGCTCGGGCCACGCGGCGGTGTGCACCGAGCCCTCCTCGAACCACGACCACACCTCCTCCGACGCGAACGACAGCACGGGAGCGAACAGGCGCACGAGCGTCGACAGGGCCGTGCGCAGCGCGAGGGCGGCCGAGGCCTGACCCACGTCGGACTGGTCGTAGGCGCGCTCCTTGACGAGCTCGAGGTAGTCGTCGCAGAACGTCCAGAAGAACGACTCCGTGATCTCCAGCGCCCGCGCGTGGTCGTAGGCCTCGAAGGCGGCCGTCGCGTCGCGCACCACGGCATCCAGGGTCGAGAGCATCGACGCGTCGAGCGCGTGCGTCACCTCGGCGCCCTCGGGCACGGGGAACGACAGCACGAACTTCGCCGCGTTCAGCAGCTTGATGGCCAGGCGGCGGCCGATCTTCACCTGCGTGGGGTTCTGCGGGTCGAAGGCCGCGTCGGTGCCGAGACGGCTGGATGCCGACCAGTAGCGCACCGCGTCGGAGCCGTGCTGCTTCAGGATGTCGGCGGGCGTGACGACGTTGCCCTTCGACTTCGACATCTTCTTGCGGTCGGGGTCGACGATGAAGCCAGAGATCGCGGCATCCGTCCAGGGGCTGCGGTCGTCTTCGAGGGCGCTGCGCAGCATGGTCGAGAAGAGCCACGTGCGGATGATGTCCTGGCCCTGCGGGCGCAGGTCGAACGGCGAGACGAGGTTCCACAGCTCCTCGTCGCGCTGCCAGCCACCGGCGAGCTGCGGGGTGAGCGAGGAGGTCGCCCACGTGTCGAGGATGTCGCGCTCGGCGTCGAACCCTCCGGCAACGCCCCGCTGGTCCTCGGTGTAGCCCGGGGGCACATCGACCGTGGGGTCAACGGGGAGCGACGCGAGATCGGGGGTGAGCACGCGGGAGTAGTCCCGCTCGCCGCTGTCGTCGAGGCCGTACCAGACCGGGATCGGCACGCCAAAGAAGCGCTGGCGCGACACGAGCCAGTCGCCGGTGAGGCCGTTGGTCCAGTTCTCGAAGCGCACGCGCATGAAGTCCGGATGCCACGACATCTCGCGACCGAGGGCCACCAGACGCTCGCGCAGCTCGGCGTCGCGCGCGCCGTTGCGGATGTACCACTGCCGCGTCGACACGATCTCGAGCGGTCGGTCGCCCTTCTCGAAGAACTTCACGGGGTGCGTGAACGGGTTCGGGGCACCCTCCATGGCGCCGGATTCCTGCAGGAGCTCGACGATGCGCTTCTTGGCGCTGAACACGGTCTTGCCGGCGAGTTCGTCGTACGCCGCCTTCGCGGCATCCGTCACGATCACGTCGGGGGCGTCGGCGACGATCCGCCCGTCTTTGCCGATGATCGTGCGGTTGGGGAGATCGAGCTCGCGCCACCAGATGATGTCGGTCACGTCGCCGAAGGTGCAGATCATGGCGATACCCGACCCCTTGTCCTTCTGCGCGAGCGGGTGGGCGAGCACGGGCACCTCGACGTCGAACAGCGGGGTGCGCACGGTGGTGCCGAACAGCGGCTGGTAGCGCTCGTCGTCGGGGTTCGCCACGAGGGCTACACACGCTGCGAGGAGCTCGGGGCGGGTGGTCTCGATGAACACGTCGCCCGAGCCGTCGGTCTTGGCGAAACCCACACGGTGGTAGGCGGCGGGCTGGTCGCGGTCCTCGAGCTCGGCCTGGGCGATCGCGGAGCGGAAGTCCACGTCCCACAGCGTCGGCGCCAGGGCCTGGTACGCCTCGCCGCGCTCGATGTTGCGCAGGAATGCCAGCTGGCTCGTGCGGATCGAGTCGTCGGAGATCGTGCGGTAGGTCTGCGTCCAATCGACGCTGAGGCCCAGCTCGCGGAAGAGGTCTTCGAACTGCTTCTCGTCTTCGACCGTCAGCTGCTCGCACAGCTCGATGAAGTTGCGGCGGCTGATGGGCACCTGATCGGCGGCCTTGCTGCTCTTGTTGTCGCCGCCCGCGAACGGCGGGGTGAAGTCGGCGTCGTAGGGGAGCGAGGGATCGCAGCGCACGCCGTAGTAGTTCTGCACGCGGCGCTCGGTGGGCAGGCCGTTGTCGTCCCAGCCCATCGGGTAGAACACCGTCTTGCCGCGCATGCGCTCGAAGCGCACCTTCACGTCGGTGTGCGTGAACGAGAACACGTGCCCGATGTGCAGGCTTCCGGATGCCGTCGGCGGCGGCGTGTCCACGGAGTAGACGCCCTGGCGGCCGGCCTCGGCGGCGCGCAGGCGGTCGAAGACATAGGTGCCGCGCTCGCGCCACGCGGCGTCCCACTTCTGCTCGAGGCCTTCCAGCGCGGGCTTGTCGGGGATCGTGGCCATGGAAAAACTCCTCGAGCGATATGGGCGGCACTGTGTGAGCGTGCCTGATGGGTGCGGCATCCATCGTATCGGGCCGGGGTCCTCGTGTCGGGGCACGCGCGGACGTGTGCCGTGCCGGCTGTGCGGCCCCGCGTGCGGCGACGGGGCGCGGCTGCGCGAAAGTGCGCATCGCGGAGGGTGTGGGCGCAACGCCACCACTCGACGCGGAGCACGGGCGCCTCAGCGCGGCCGCGCGGCCGCGAACTGCGGACTTTCCGCACCCGGTCCAGGAACGCGGGTAGGCTGGGGGTTCCCCCACCGAAGACTTCGAGGTTTCGTCATGCCTTCTCAGCTTTCCCGGCGCGTGCTCTCGGCCGTGGCCGTCGGCGCGGTCGCCGCTCTGTCTCTCTCCGCCTGCGCGGGGACCGACCCGGCGGCGTCCGGTGACGGCGAGATCGTCTGGGCGATCGAGGGCGCGAACCTCTCGGCCGGCAAGATGGACCCGCAGACCAGCCAGCTCGACGTCACCGCCATGGTGCAGCGCGCCGTGCTCGACTCGCTCGTGTTCCAGGAGCCCGACGGATCATTCTCGCCGTGGCTCGCCGAGTCGTGGGACATCGAGGACGACGGTGCGAGCTACCTCTTCCGCCTGCGCACCGACGTGACCTTCCACGACGGCACGCCCTTCGACGCCGCCGCCGTCAAGGCGAACTTCGATCGCATCGTCGACCCCGACACCGCCTCCGCCCAGGCCGCGAGCATGCTGGGCGGCGACCTGTACGCGGGCACCGACGTCGTCGACGAGCACACCGTGCGCGTGCGCTTCACGCAGCCCTACGCGCCGTTCCTGCAGGCCGCGAGCACCGCGCTGCTCGGCTTCTACTCGCCGACCGTGCTCGAGACCAAGGCCGACCAGCTCGCCGCGGGCGGCCCCGACGTCACCGTCGGCACGGGTCCGTTCGAACTGACCGAGTACACGCCCGATCAGGACATCGTCTACACCCGCAACGACGACTACACGTGGGGTCCCGACGGGGCCGGCGCGCCCGCCTTCAAGACGCTCCGCGTCGACATCCTCCCCGAGGCCTCGGTGCGCGTGGGGGCGCTCTCCAGCGGCCAGGCCGACGTGGTGACCAACCTGCCCCCGAACCTCGTGTCGCAGGTGCCCGCCGACGACACCGTGCAGTCGATCGCCTACCCCGGGCTGCCCTACTCGCTGTTCCTGAACGAGAAGTACGGCGTCTTCGCCGACGAGAAGGTGCGCCAGGCGTTCACCCGGGCGATCGACGTCGACACGGCCGTGGACGAGATCTTCTTCGGCCAGTACCCGCGGGCATGGAGCATCCTCGGCGCCACCACCCCCGGCTACGACGCGAGCCTCGAGAACTCCTGGCCCTTCGACCAGGCGGAGGCGAACGCCCTGCTCGACGAGGCCGGCTGGACGGGACGGGATGCCGACGGCATCCGCACCAAGGACGGACAGCGTCTCACCGCCCGCTGGATCGCCTGGACCCCCGTGCCCGACGACCGCGCCGCCCTGGCCAACGCCGTGCAGAGCGACCTGAAGACCGTGGGCTTCGACCTGCAGCGCGAGGTTCTCGAGCCCGGTGCCTACAACGAGCAGTACGGACCGAAGACCTACGACGTGACCGACTGGGGCTTCTCGGGCGTCGACCCCGACCTGCTGCGCAGCCACCTCGCCACCGACGGCTTCCAGAACGCGTCCCAGGTGAGCGACCCGGCGATGGACGCGCTGCTCGAACAGGGCGCCTCGACCACGGATGCCGCCGCGCGCAACGACGTGTACGCCCAGGTGCAGCAGTGGAACGCCGAGCACGCCGCGATCGTGCCTCTGTACAGCCCCACGCTGATCAGCGCCGTGCGTCCCGACGTCACCGGGCTGAGCTTCGACCTGTACGGTCGTCCGCTCTTCGCCACCGCCTCGGTCGGCTGAGTCCACCGCTGACGACGGACCCCGGATGCCACGCTCTCGCCCGCGCGCGATCTTCACGCGCATCGGCGGGATCGTGGCATCCGTCGTCCTGGTGCTCTGGGGGGCCGCGACCCTGGCGTTCGTGGCGTTCCGGGTCATCCCCGGCGATCCCGTCGAGGTGATGCTGGGGCCGCAGGCGCAGGTCGGCGATGCGGTGAAGGCGGCGATGCGTAGCGACCTCGGCCTCGATCGGCCGGTGCTGGAGCAGTACGCGTCGTTCATCGCGCGCCTCGCGAGGGGCGATCTGGGCGAGTCGTACCAGCTGCGCCTGCCCGTGACCGAGGTCATCGGCCGCCAGCTCGGGCCGACGCTGCAGTTGTCGGCGCTCGCCCTGGTCATCGCGGTGGTGCTGGCGCTGGCATCCGCTCTGCTCGTTCGCGGGCGGACCGGTCGTGCGGTGGCATCCGGGATCGAGCTCGTGGTGCTGTCGTCGCCGGTGTTCTGGACGGGCCTCGTGCTGCTGAGCGTGTTCTCGTTCCAGCTGGGGTGGTTCCCGGTGTCGGGGGCGCGGGACGGCGCCGCCATCGTGCTCCCCGCGGTGACGCTGGCGCTCCCCGTCGCCGCTCTGCTGTCGCAGGTCTTGCGCGACGGCGTCGAGGCGGCCGAGCGCGAGCCCTTCCTGCTGACCGTGCGGGCCCGCGGCGCCGGCGCGGTGCGCGAGAGCGTGCACCACACCCTGCGCCACGCCGGGGCCGGGGGACTCACGCTCGCCGCGTACCTCGTGGGGTCGCTTCTGGGCGGAGCGGTGCTGGTCGAGACGGTGTTCGCCCGTCCCGGAATCGGTCGCGTCACGCTCACGGCCATCACCGACCGCGACCTGCCCGTGATCACCGGGGTGATCCTGCTCAGCGCGCTCGTCTTCGTCGTGATCAACACGATCGTCGACCTCGTCGTGCCCCTGATCGACCCCCGCCTGCGTGCCGCGGAACCCGCGCTGAGCGTGCGGACGGCGGTGCCGTCGTGAGCGGGCCCCGTCCGGCGCGCCGGGCCGCGCTGATCGCCGCCGGTACCGTCCTCGCCGTCATCGCCGTCGCCGCCGTCGCGCCCGGTCTCCTGGCCACCCACGATCCGCTGCTCACCGACGTGCGCTCCACGCTCCAGCCGCCCAGCGCGGCGCATTGGTTCGGCACCGATCAGAGCGGACGCGACGTCTACTCGCGCGTCGTGTACGGGGCGGGCCGGTCGGTCGGCATCGGCCTGCTCGCCACGGCTCTCGCCCTCGTCGTCGGGGTCGTCGCGGGTTCGCTCTCGGCCGTCGCGCCGCGCCTCGTCGACGCCGCGGCGATGCGCGTGGTCGACGTGCTGCTGGCCTTCCCCGAGTTCCTCGTGGCGCTGCTGGTCGTCGCGGTGCTCGGTCCCGGAGCCGTGAACGTCGCGATCGCGGTGACGATCGCGGCGGTCCCGGTGTACGTGCGACTGGCGCGCGCGCAGACGCGTTCGCTCGCGGCGGCCGAGCACGTCGAAGCGGCGCGCCTCATCGGCGTACCCGCTGCGGTGGTGCACGTGCGCCACGTGCTGCCGGGCGTTCTCGGCGCCGTGAGCGTGCTCGCGACCATCGGCATCGGCACGAGCATCCTGGCGGCCGCGGGGCTCAGCTTCCTGGGGCTCGGCCCCACCGAGCCGACCGCGGAGTGGGGCCTCATGCTCTCCGCGGGACGCAACCTCCTGTTGCAGGCACCGTGGGTCGCGCTGTTCCCCGGGCTGGCCATCACCGCCACCGTCGTGAGCGTCAGCGTGGTCGGCCGCATCTTGCGTGCGCGAGCCGAGGAGCGGGGCGCATGAGCGGCGTGCGGGTGCGGGGCCTGCGGATCGACGGGCCGTCGGGCTCGATCGTCCGCGATCTCGATCTCGATGTCGCGCCGGGGGAGTGCGTCGCGATCGTCGGGGAGTCGGGGACCGGCAAATCGGTGAGCGCCCGGGCCCTGCTGGGGCTCACGCCGACGGGTCTGCGCAGCTCGGCGGACGAGCTCGAGATCGACGGCGTCGACACGCGCACGTTCGGCGAGCGGCAGTGGAGACGACTGCGCGGCCGCCGCATTGCGCTGGTGTCGCAGGACGCGCTCGTGTCCCTCGATCCGCTCCGCCGCATCGGCGCCGAGGTCGCCGAACCGGTCCGCATCCACGAGCCCTCGGTGCGCGGTGCCGCCCTCGCCGCTCGCGTGCGCGACAGCCTCGCGCGCGTGGCGATGCCCGAGCCCGACGTGCGGGCACGGCAGTATCCGCACGAGCTGTCGGGGGGTCTGCGTCAGCGCGCGCTCATCGCCTCCGCGCTTGCGGCGCACCCGGCGGTGCTCGTCGCCGACGAGCCCACGACGGCTCTGGATGCCACCGTGCAGGCCCGGGTGCTGGCGCTTCTGCGACGCATCGCCGACGACGGCGTGGCCGTGGTGTTCATCAGTCATGACCTCGGCGCCGTCGCGCGGGTCGCCCACCGGGTCGTCGTCCTGCACGAAGGACGCGTCGTGGAGACCGGCCCGACGGCCGAGGTGCTGGCATCCCCCCGCGATCCCCAC
Source organism: Microbacterium phycohabitans (assembly GCF_032464935.1). Classification (NCBI taxonomy): domain Bacteria; kingdom Bacillati; phylum Actinomycetota; class Actinomycetes; order Micrococcales; family Microbacteriaceae; genus Microbacterium; species Microbacterium phycohabitans. The sequence goes on along the minus strand of NZ_JAWDIT010000003.1, from coordinate 359,910 downwards.
ACGCGGGCGCTGGTGGCCGCGGTCTCGCACGAGCCGCTCGGACGGAGTCCGCGCACCGACGAGCCCCTGCTGCACGCCGACGGCCTCGGGAAACGCTTCGGCGACCGCGTGGCCGTCGACGACGTCTCGCTCGCCCTGCGTCGCGGACGCACCCTCGCGGTGGTGGGGGAGTCGGGCTCGGGCAAGACGACCCTCGCCCGCATGATCGTGGGGGTGACGGATCCGGATGCCGGGTCTTTGCGCTTCGACGCCCGGCCCTGGTCGTCGCGGGTCGCCGTCGGCGCCGCGCGTACGCGAGTGCAGCTGGTGCAGCAGAATCCGTGGGGTGCTCTCGACCCGCGGTGGACGATCGGACGCACGCTCGGCGAGGCCGTCGCCGCCGGAGGGGTGCCGCGCGGTGAGCGCCGTGCCGCGGTCGCCGCGCTGCTCGAGGAGGTCGGCCTCTCGCCGGCGTTCGTTCGTCGCCGGCCCGCGCAGCTGTCGGGCGGTCAGCGCCAGCGTGTCGCGATCGCGCGAGCCCTGGCGGTGTCGCCCGATCTGCTCGTGCTCGACGAGCCGGTGTCGGCCCTCGATGCGTCGGTGCGGGCGCGCATCCTCGACCGCCTGCTCGCGCTGCAGTCCGAGCGGGATCTCGCGATGGTGTTCATCACGCACGATCTCGACGTGGTGGCCGCGATCGCCGACGACGTGATCGTGATGAAGGACGGCCGGGTGGTCGACTCGGGCGCCGTCTCGTGCGTCTTCGCCGCCCCCGCGCACCCCTTCACGCGCGAGCTGCTGGCCGCGGCCGGCCTCCGCTCCGAACCCGGCGGAGCCGCAGCTCCGCAGTGAGGGTCCACAGCACCCGGGCCACACCGGCATCACGACCCGGTGGTGCGGACTTTCGGCGAGGCCGACGCCGCCGCAGAACGCGGCCCCGACCCGCGGCCTCGAGCGCCGCGCCGGCGCGCGCAGCCCCGCGCTCGCGTAGAATGAGGGCAACAGCGTCGATCCGGCCATCACCGGGGAGCTCGCGGAAGAACGTCCGGCCCCTCGACACGCTCAGGGACCGGACCACTAGAACCGCGCGGGGCAGGCCCGTCATCGCCGCAGTGAGAGTGGCGCGCCATCAGGGCGCGCAATGCAGGGTGGTACCGCGGTCCTGACGGATCGTCCCGGCGAGCAGACCTCGACCCGCGGAGAGACATGACCTACCCTCGCCCCTCATCCTTCGGACCCGCCGCCGACGCCGGTCTTGCGGGCACGCCCGCGTCGACCCCGGATGCCACGGCCCCTGCGTCCGGCGGAAGCGCCGCCGCCACGGCATCCGTCGTCCCCAGCCCCCGCTTCCCGGAGATCGAGAACGACACGCTCGCGTTCTGGGCGGCCGACGACACCTTCCGCGCCTCGATCGCGAACCGCGAGGGCGCCCAGGAGTGGGTCTTCTACGACGGTCCGCCGTTCGCGAACGGCCTGCCGCACTACGGGCACCTGCTCACCGGGTACGCCAAAGACGTCTTCCCGCGTTTTCAGACCATGCGCGGCAAGAAGGTCGACCGCGTGTTCGGGTGGGACACCCATGGCCTCCCGGCCGAGCTCGAGGCGATGAAGCAGCTCGGGATCACCGAGAAGGACGAGATCGAGGCCATGGGGGTCGCGACCTTCAACGCCAAGGCCCGCGAGTCGGTGCTCGAGTACACGCGGGAGTGGCAGGACTACGTCACCCGCCAGGCGCGCTGGGTCGACTTCGACCGTGGCTACAAGACGCTCGACACGACCTACATGGAGAGCGTGCTCTGGGCCTTCAAGACCCTGCACGACAAGGGTCTCGCCTACGAGGGCTACCGCGTGCTGCCGTACTGCTGGCGCGATGAGACCCCCCTCTCCACGCACGAGCTGCGCATGGACGACGACGTCTACAAGATGCGCCAGGACCCCTCGGTCACCGTCACCTTCCCCCTCGTCGGCGCCAAGGCCGAGGCGCTCGGTCTCACTGGCGTGCGCGCCCTGGCCTGGACGACGACGCCGTGGACGCTCCCCACTAACCTCGCTCTCGCGGTGGGTCCCGGCATCCGGTACGCCGTGATCGAGGGCGGCCCGAACGGCGCCGCCGACGTGCACACCACCGCCGACGGCACCCCCGACGAGGCCTTCGAGGCCGTCGCCCACCGCTACCTGCTGGCCGAGGATCTGCTGCCGAACTACGCCAAAGACCTCGGGTACGAGAGCCCGGATGCCGCCCGCGCGGCCGTGCAGTCCACGATCCTGGGCGCGGAGCTCGAGGGCGTGTCGTACGACCGCCTCTTCGACTACTACGCCGACGCCGAGACCTGGGGCACGCAGAACGCGTGGAAGATCCTCGTCGACGACTACGTCACCGTCTCCGACGGCACGGGCATCGTGCACCAGGCCCCGGCCTACGGTGAGGACGACAAGCGCCTCGCGGATGCCGCGGGTTTGCCGACCATCATCTCGCTCGACGACGGCGGCCGCTTCCTGTCGGCCGTCACCGACGTTGCGGGGGAGCTGTGGATGGAGGCCAACCGGCCCCTCATCCGCCTGCTGAAGCAGGCTGGTCGCCTCGTGCGCGAGGCCTCGTACGAGCACTCGTACCCGCACTGCTGGCGCTGCCGGAACCCCCTGATCTACAAGGCCGTGTCGAGCTGGTTCGTGCGCGTGACCGACATCAAGGACGACCTGCTGGCGAACAACCAGCAGATCACCTGGGTGCCCGAGAACGTCAAGGAGGGCCAGTTCGGCAAGTGGCTCGAGGGTGCGCGCGACTGGTCGATCAGCCGCAACCGCTACTGGGGGTCGCCGATCCCGGTGTGGAAGAGCGACAACCCCGACTACCCGCGCGTCGACGTGTACGGCTCGCTCGCCGAGATGGAGGCCGACTTCGGCCGCCTCCCGGTGAACGCGGACGGCGAGGTCGACCTCCACCGTCCCTACATCGACGACCTCACCCGGCCGAACCCCGACGACCCGACCGGGCAGTCGACGATGCGCCGCATCGAAGACGTGCTCGACGTGTGGTTCGACTCGGGCTCCATGCCGTTCGCGCAGGTGCACTACCCGTTCGAGAACCACGAGTGGTTCGACGAGCACGCCCCGGCCGACTTCATCGTCGAGTACATCGGGCAGACCCGCGGCTGGTTCTACGTGATGCACGTGCTCTCGACCGCGCTCTTCGACCGCCCGGCGTACACCGGGGTCTCGTGCCACGGCATCGTGCTGGGCAACGACGGGCAGAAGATGTCGAAGTCGCTGCGCAACTACCCGGACGTGCGCGAGGTGTTCGATCGCGACGGCTCGGATGCCATGCGGTGGTTCCTCATGTCGAGCTCCGTGCTGCGCGGCGGCAACCTCGTCGTGACCGAGGAGGGCATCCGGTCGGGCGTGCGCGAGTTCCTGCTCCCGCTGTGGAACGCGTGGTACTTCTTCGCGACGTACGCGAACGCATCCGGTGCCGATGGCTACGAGGCCGAATGGCGCACCGACTCCACCGACGTGCTCGACCGGTACATCCTGGCGCTGACCGGCGACCTGGTGACGAACGTCGCCGCCGACCTCGAGGGCCTGGACTCCACGACCGCGGCCGAGCGCCTGCGCGACTTCGCCGAGGTGCTGACCAACTGGTACATCCGCCGCTCGCGCGACCGCTTCTGGGTGGGCGTGACCGACGATCCGCGCAGCCGCGAGGCCTTCGACACGCTGTACACGGTTCTCGAGACCCTCACCCGCGTCGCCGCCCCGCTGCTGCCTCTCGTGACCGAGCGCGTCTGGCAGGGTCTGACCGGTGGACGCAGCGTGCACCTGACCGACTGGCCGGATGCCGCGGCGTTCCCCGCGTCCGCCGATATCCGCACCGCGATGGACACCGTCCGCGAGGTCTCCAGCGTCGCCAACGCCCTGCGCAAGCGCGAGGGCAAGCGCGTCCGCCTGCCCCTGCCGCGTCTGACGGTGGTAACCCCGGATGCCGCGGGCCTGGCGCAGTTCGACGACATCCTGCGCGACGAGCTCAACGTCAAGAGCGTCGAGCAGGTCGCGCTCGAGGAGGGCACCGCTGCCGCGTACGGCATCACGCACCGGCTCTCGGTCAACGCCCGCGCCGCGGGACCCCGCCTGGGCAAGCAGGTGCAGAAGGCCATCAAGGCGGCGCGCGAGGGCGACTGGAGTGAGGTCGACGGACAGGTCGTCGCGGGCGGCATCGCCCTCGAGCCCGCCGAGTACGACCTGGTCGTCGAGACCGCGGGTCGCCCCGAGGGAGAGGCGCTGGCCGTGCTCGCGGGCGGTAGCTTCGTGCTGCTCGACACCGTCACCACGCCGGAGCTTGAGGCCGAGGGCCTGGCACGCGACATGATCCGCGGCATCCAGGACACCCGCAAGGCGGCCGGCTTCGACGTGAGCGACCGGATCTCCCTCTCGCTGACCTTCGTCGAAGACGCCGACGCGCAGGCCGTGGCCCAGGCGTTCGACATCGCGGGGGTGGCCTCCGAGACTCTCGCCGAAGCCGTCGTGCTGGCCGGTCCCGCGGGCCGACTCGTCGAGCGGGGGTCCCTGGCCCCCGCGGAGTTCGAGAACGTGCTCGCCGCCAAGACCTACGCGAACGTCGGTGCCGTCACGGTCGCCGTCGCACGGATCGGAGCCCCCGCATGAGCGATCGCACCAGGGCCGACGCCGTCTACAGCGCCCTGCTCGAACGGCAGGGCGAGCAGTGGGTGCAGCCGCGCGTGGAGCGCACGCGCCGCGTGCTCGAGCTGCTCGCCGACCCGCAGCGCACGTATCGCGTGATCCACGTCACGGGGACGAACGGCAAGACCTCGACCAGCCGCATGATCGAGAGCCTGCTGCGCGCGATGGGCCTTCGCACGGGGCTGTTCACCAGCCCCCACCTCGAACGCTTCACCGAACGCATCCTCATCGACGGCGAGCCCGTCTCGGACGCTGCGATCGCCGACGCGTGGGACGAGATCCAGCCGTTCGTCGGCATGGTGGATGCCGAGTTGGCCGCGGCCGACGACGCCCCGCTGACGTTCTTCGAGCTGCTCACGGTGCTCGCCTTCGTGGTCGCCGCCGACGCGCCGATCGACGTGCTCGTGCTGGAGGTCGGCATGGGCGGGGAGTGGGACTCCACGAACACCGCCGACGGCGACGTCGCGGTCTTCACCCCCATCGACGTCGATCACGTCGACCGGCTGGGCGCGACGATCGCCGAGATCGCCACGGTCAAGTCCGGCATCATCAAGCCCGAAGCCGCGGTCGTCTCGGCGGCCCAGCCCGAGGAGGCCCTCCGCGCGATCCGCTCGCGCGCCGAGAAGGAGGGCGCGCACGTCACCGTGGCCGGCGATGGTTTCGCGCTCGAGGCGCAGACGCTCGCGGTCGGCGGCCAGCAGCTCGACATCCGCGGTGTCGCCGGCACGTACCGCGAGGTCTACCTGCCCCTCTACGGCGCGCACCAGGGCACCAACGCCGCCCTCGCCGTCGCCGCGGTGGAGTCGCTGATCGGCGGGGGCACGCAGCCGCTCGCCGCCGACGTGGTGGCCGATGGACTCGGCAACGCCACCTCGCCCGGGCGCCTGCAGCTCGTCGGCACCGCACCGACCGTGCTCGTGGACGCCGCGCACAACCCGCACGGCGCCCGCGCGCTGGTCGCCGCCCTCGACGAGGCCTTCGACATCGACGAGTGGGGGGCCGTCGTCGGCATCCTCGACGGGAAGGATGCCGTGGGCATCATGTCGGCGCTCGTTCCCGCCGTGGCGCGGGTGTTCGCCACCGCCCCCGACAGCGACCGCGCGACCGACCCCGACGTGATCGCCGACGTCGCCGAGGCCGCCGATCTGCCCGTCACCGTGCACCCCACCCTCGAGGACGCGGCCGAGGCCGCGCGCGCGTGGGCCGCGGAGTCCGACCGCCGGGCCGTCGTCATCGCCGGCTCCGTCGTGCTGGCCGGCGAAGCTCTGCGTCTGTCGGAGCTCGAGGATTGGAAATCGGGGTGGCAGGCGTGAGCCCCCGCGAACCGCGCGCGCCGCGCCCGCGTCGTCAGCGCGGAGCGCAGGAGTCGCTGGGCGCGGTCGTGCTCGGCTTCGAGTCGATCATCGTCTTCCTCGGCGGCCTCGTCGTCTACGGCCTCAAGGTGCTGCCCTTCGGCATCGAGCCGTGGTGGGGGATCGTCGCCGGTGTCGTGCTCGCCGTCGCGATGGTCGCGGTGTCGGGCCTGCTGCGTCACCGCTGGGCGCTGTTCGCCGGGTGGGGGCTGCAGGTGCTCCTGCTGCTCGGCGGTTTCCTCGTTCCGGCCCTCGCCGTGGTCGCGGTCATTTTCGGCGGCATGTGGGCGTATGCGACGATCAAGGGAGCGGCCCTCGATCGCGCGAACGCGCGGCGGACCGCCGACCCCGACCTCTCGAACGGAGAATGACCCATGGCCACCGAAGAGACCCTCGTCCTGGTCAAGCCCGATGGCGTCGCCCGCGGCCTGACCGGCGCGATCCTCGCCCGCATCGAGGCGAAGGGCTACGCCCTCGTCGACATCCGCCTGGTCGAGCCCGACCGTGAGACCCTCGCCCGGCACTACGCCGAGCACGAGGGCAAGCCGTTCTACGAGCCGCTGCTCGAGTTCATGCTGTCCGGCCCCTCGGTCGCGATCCGCCTCGCGGGCAACCGCGTGATCGAGGGCTTCCGCTCCCTCGCCGGCACCACCGACCCCACCACCGCCGCCCCCGGCACGATCCGCGGCGACTTCGGCCGCGACTGGGGCCTGAAGGTGCAGCAGAACCTCGTGCACGGCAGCGACAGCGTCGAATCCGCCGAGCGCGAGCTCGCGATCTGGTTCGCCTGATCCCGGATGCCGTGAAGGCCGTCGCTCCGTGAGGGCGGCGGCCTTCGTCGTTCCCCTAGGTGCGGAGCGGCCCGAGGTGGCTGAGCCTGTCGAAGCCACCGCGGGCAGCGTCCACGTGAGGTGGCGAAGCCTGTCGAAGCTACCTACCCGCGGCTCCCGGTCCCTTCGACAAGCTCAGGGACCTTCGGGGGTCCGACGATCGTCGACGAGCTCAGCGACCTCCGACGCGGCCGGGAACACGAGCCCCGGCGTCGACGCGAGGTGGCTGAGCCTGTCGAAGCCACCGGTGCCCGTGCGCGCACTACCTCGGCGATGCGCGCCGGGTCAGTGGCATCCGGGTCGCTCGAGCTGAGGTCATGCGCATGGCGGAGGATGTGCGCAGCGCGACGCACCGACGCGTCAGAGCTGCGACAGCACGTCCAGGCGCACCTGCGCCAGCACCGCGACGACGACGTAGCACGCGAAGGCCATGAGCGGCACCCAGACCATGAGTCGGTCGGCGACCTCGCGCACCTTCGGGGCGCCCGGGATGACGCCCTCGCGGAGCACGTGCAGCGTCACGACGAAGAACGACGGGATGACGACCGCCCACGTGACCATGCACCACGGGCACAGGGTCGCCAGCACGAACAGGCTCTGCGAGATGAGCCAGACGACGAAACCGATCGCGAAGACGAAGCCGAGCCAGAACAGCACCCAGAACCACCGGGCGAAGCGGGCGCCCGCCAGCAGGGCCATTCCGACCACGATCGGGGCGATCCAGGCCCCCAGGCCGATGATCGGGTTGGGGAAGCCGAAGACGCTGCCCTGCGACGACTGCAGGTTGGTGGAGCACTGGACGAGAACGCTGAAGTCGCAGGATGCCGCGGCCCCCGGGTTCATGAGCTGGTGGAAGCGCTCCATGGTGAGCGAGAACGCCGCCCACCAGCCGACGACCCCGGCGAAGATCAGCCAGATCGCGACGACGACCGGACGGCGGGGGGCGGCGGCTTCACTCATGGAGGCGATTCTCGCACCGTCGCGCTATGCGGTCGCTTCGAACGGCCTCACTCGCGCGTCGCGAAGACGCTGTGATCGACCACCTCTCCCGTGAACAGGTCGAGGCCGGGGGGTGGGCCTCCGTGCTGTGCGGCGTACTGCTGCTCCCACTGGGGCAGATCGGCGGTAACGCCGTCCGCGGCCGAGGCGAAAGCGCCCGACGCATCGCGCACCAGGGACGCCTGCTGCTTCAGAACGCCGCCGTCGATCTCGATGCGCTGGTTCGCCGCTGTCATCGTGTCGCCCCCTCCGCGATCGTCCTCGCCTCGTCCATGGTGATGCTCGACCCGTCGTAGTTCGGCGTCGCACCGAGACTCGTGAGCGCTGATGCCACGTCGATCCTCGTGTCGTCGCCGTCGCGGAAAGCCACGTCGAGGTACTCCATGTTCAGGTTTCGCCCGTCCAGGGCGATTCCGATCACACTGCGAACGAACTCCGGCGACGCCTCCGTCCCCTCCCCGGTGGGGAGGGTGACGGTTCCCCCCACCGTCAGGGTCTCGGTGAACCCGTCGAGGCTGACATCGGCGTAGGCATCCGAAATGCCGAGGTCGGCGGCCTCGAGTGCGGCGGGGATCTCCGTCTTGTACGAATCGTCGGCGAGCGGCGATTGGCTGCAGCCCGCGGCGAGACTCGCGACCACCGCGAGGCCGACGACCGCGATCGTGCGGACGAGACGCCTCATGCCGTCGCCCCCAGACCGCGAGCACCGGCGAGGTCGACCTCGCTGTAGGCGGCGGCGAGGTCGTCCAGCGCCCCGCACGTCCTCGTCAGCAGGGCTGTGCGGCTGGCCGCGCTCGTGCCGAACTGCGCCTGGGCGAACGCGTAGGCCTGCTGTGCCTCTCCGCTCCATTGCGTGCTAAGTGTCGCGGCCTCGCGCGTCAGCGTCTCGACGAGCTGGTCGATCCGCGACCCCGCGTCCTTGATGTTCTGCGCGGCGGTCGCGAGTCGAGCCGGCGTCACCTCCAGATGATCGATCATGCGTCCAGCCTCCCTGTGGTCGGACCGGCGTACTCTTCCTCGATGCGCCGGCGTGTCGTGGCGACGAGCTCCGAGGAATCCCCGAGGCTCTCCGTCATCGTTCGAAGCGCGGTGTCCGCCGCGTCGCGCTGCGCCTCGCGCACGGTCTCCGTGATGATGCGCGACAGGGTCGCGGCATCCAGATCCATCGCGCTTGCGGACAGATCGACGCGATTCACGCGTCCGCCCGCGGTTGCCGAAACGCGCACCTCCCGCCCGACCGAAGTGCGCGTGGCGGTGGTGGTGCGCACGTCGGTGGCCATGCGGGCCGCATCGTGCGCGAGCGCCCTGGCCTGTGCCGTCTGGGCCTGCACGCGTGCGCGTGCCTGCTCCGGAGCGCTGAGCGAGTCCTCGGACCAGGTCATGGTGGCCCCCTTCGCCAGAACTCCGAGCCTACCCAGGCCCCTCCGGGCGTGGAAGGGCGGATGCGATGGGTCGGTCCCGCGCGGTCGCGAGCGTTCGCGGCGGTTCATGCGATAATGAAGGCTGATGTGACCGCGGCCGCGCCGCAGGAACATCACCCAGAAGACTTCGGGCGATGACCGCCCTTCGCAGCCCGAGCCGCAGGCCGGCTGCAGACCGAGTGAGTTCGCGGCCCCGCCGGGTGCGGCGCTGCATGAGATTTCGTCGGGCGACGCGCGGTGTCGCCCGCCAGGGAGTACCCCGATATGGCCGATGTGACAGACGAACAGAACCCCGCCGACGAGACGCAGGTCTCACCCGACACCGCCATGTCATCGGACGCTGACGTGGTCGACGAGGAGCAGGCGGCGGTCCAGGATGCCGAGGACGCGGCGTCCGACGACACCGAGGCTCCCGCGGTGCTCGACGTGACGGACATCCCGGCGCCCGACGACGTCGTGGCGCCAACCTCGGAGGACGCCGCCGTCGCGGCATCCGTTCCGGTTCCCGACGAGGCGCCGACCTCGTCCGACGCGGTCACGGAGCAGACCGAGCCCGCGACCCCGGCCGAGCCCGCGACCCCGGCCGAGTCCGCGAGCCCGGCTGAGCCCGACACCGCCGCCGAGCCCGAGGCGCCGGCCGAGCCCAAGGTGCCCGCCGAGCCCGAGGTCGCTGCGGAGCCCGAGAAGCCGGTGCGCCCCACGGCCGTGTCGCTCGGCCTGCTGCCCGAGAACTTCGTGTCGGCCGTGTCGACCGCGCTGCACTTCTACGCCCCCGCGCTGCCGCCGCTACCGGCGCGCGAGGAGTCCTGGGACCGTGACGACCGCGACGACGAGGGCCCCGCCGAGCGCGGCTCCGCGAACGCGCGCCGCCGCAACCGCCGCCGCGGGGGAGCGAGCACCGGGTCCGCCGACGAGGCCCCCGAGGCCCCGGCCGCCCCCGTCCGCCAGCGCGCGGTCGAGGTCATCACCGAACCGCAGCGCATCAAGGGCTCCACGCGCCTCGAGGCGAAGAAGCAGCGTCGCCGCGACGGTCGCGAAGCCGGTCGCCGCCGACCCGTCGTGACCGAGGCCGAATTCCTCGCACGCCGCGAGGCCGTCGACCGCGTCATGGTCGTGCGCTCGAAAGCCGGTCGCATCCAGATCGCCGTGCTCGAAGACAACGTGCTCGTCGAGCACTACGTCGCCCGCAACCAGGACGCCTCGCTCATCGGCAACGTCTACCTCGGTCGCGTGCAGAACGTGCTGCCGAGCATGGAGGCGGCGTTCGTCGACATCGGCCGCGGACGTAACGCCGTGCTGTACTCCGGCGAGGTCGACTGGGACGGCGTCGAGACCAACAACCAGCCCCGCCGCATCGAGCTGGCCCTCAAGTCGGGTGACCGCGTGCTCGTGCAGGTCACCAAAGACCCCGTGGGCCACAAGGGTGCGCGTCTGACGAGCCAGATCTCGCTGCCCGGCCGATACCTCGTCTACGTGCCCAACGGCACGATGAACGGCATCTCGCGCAAGCTCCCCGACACCGAGCGTGCGCGCCTGAAGAAGATCCTCAAGGAGGTGCTCCCCGAGTCGTCGGGCGTCATCGTGCGCACCGCCGCCGAGGGCGCCACCGAAGAGCAGTTGACCCTCGACGTGCAGCGCCTCACCTCGCAGTGGGAGCACGTGTCGAGCCAGGTGAAGACCATTCAGGCGCCGGCCCTGCTGCACTCCGAGCCCGATCTGCTGGTGAAGATCGTGCGCGACGTCTTCAACGAGGACTTCACGCGCATGCTCATCCAGGGCGACGAGGCGCTGCAGACGATCTCGTCCTACCTCCAGGGCGTCGCCCCCGACCTCCTCGAGCGTGTCGAGAAGTACGAGGGCGAGCAGGACCCGTTCGACGCGTTCCGCGTCACGGAGCAGATCGAGAAGGCCCTCGACCGCAAGGTCTGGCTGCCCTCCGGTGGTTCGCTCGTCATCGACCGCACCGAGGCGATGACGGTCGTCGACGTCAACACGGGTAAGTTCGTCGGCTCCGGTGGCAACCTCGAAGAGACCGTCACGAAGAACAACCTCGAGGCGGCCGAGGAGATCGTCCGTCAGCTGCGCCTGCGCGACATCGGCGGCATCATCGTGGTCGACTTCATCGACATGGTGCTGGAGTCCAACCGCGACCTCGTGCTGCGCCGCCTCATCGAGTGCCTGAGCCGCGACCGCACGAAGCATCAGGTCGCCGAGGTCACCTCGCTCGGTCTCGTGCAGATGACCCGCAAGAAGCTGGGTCTCGGCCTGCTCGAGACCTTCAGCGAGGCGTGCGAGGTGTGCGCCGGTCGCGGGGTCGTCGTGCACCACGACCCGGTGGTGCGTCACCGCACCTCGGGATCGGCCGGCGGCAACGGGGGCAACGGCAACGGCGGCAACGGCGGTTCGTCGAACCGTCGCGGTCGCGGCGGCAACGGACAGAACGGCAACGCGCAGAACGGCGGCTCCGGCAACGGCTCGGCGCAGAACGGCGGCAACGGCGGTTCCGCGCCAGCCCCGGCCGGCGGCACGCACGTGATCACGGAGGGCGTGAAGTCCGCGCTCGCTCAGATCGCGGCATCCACCGTCAAGCCGACCATCGACGACCCGGCCGTCGTCGAGGCGGCCGTCGTCGCCTCCGTCGAGGCCGTGCTCGAGGCCAAGTCCGAGTCCGAGGCGCCCGCCGCCCCGGCGCGTGAGAAGCGTCCGCGGAAGAAGCGCGAACCCAAGGCCCCGCGCACCGAGAAGGACGCGCTCCTGGAGTCCGTGCTCGAGGCGCTGCCCGAGCCCAAGGCTCCGGGACAGGGGCGCTCGCGTCGTCGCGTGACCACCGCCGCCCTCACCGGCACCCCGGTCAACGCGCAGCCGAACCCGGAGTCCTGAGCCGTCATCCCGTGAGGGGTCGTCCTGCGTCGCCGAGCATCGTTGGCGACGGCGTGCGGCCCCTCACGCATGCGGTCGGACGGGATGGATGCCACCGACCGCACGTGTTCGCTGCGACCAGCCGTCGGTGATATCGGCGTCAGCGCCTCGCGTCGCGTCGCTCCCGGGCGGTGATGCGCAGGCCGGAGGCGCGCAAGCGGCGCACGAGTTCCTTCCCGCCCACGTGCTCGGCGCCGGCCGCGACCAGGTCGGCGTGCCGCTCATCGGGGACGTCGTAGTGGTCGAGGTCGAAGGCGCGCGAAGGGATGCCGGCGGCGGCGGCGAAGGCGTGCAGCTCGTCGAGATCGGTGTCGCTCACCAGATGCGCCCACAGTCGTCCGTGCGCGGGCCACTGCGGGTCGTCGATGAGGATCGCCATTCCGCGATCCTACGGTCGACACGCGGGACGGATGCTTTTGCCGGATGCTCCCGGGTGAGCTAAACTTGACCCTTGGTGCGTCGCGTCCGCTCTCATCGGAGCGTGACCCCGCTGACTTTCGTCGGCCGGATCGCACCGAGACTTGGGTCATCAGACCCTCCCAACGTCATCAGACAACCGGAGCCGTGCGCTCCCGAACGAAACAGGTGTGAAGTGGTTTACGCAGTTGTGCGCGCCGGCGGCCGCCAGGAGAAGGTCCAGGTCGGCACGGTCGTCGTGCTCGACCGCCAGAAGGCGAAGATCGGCGAGAGCATCCAGCTGCCCGCCGTCCTGTTCGTCGACGGCGACGCGGTCACGACCGACGCCGACAAGCTCGCGAAGGTCTCGGTCACGGCCGAGGTGCTCGGCGAGGAGCGCGGTCCGAAGATCGTGATCCAGAAGTTCAAGAACAAGACCGGCTACAAGAAGCGCCAGGGCCACCGTCAGGACCTCACGCGCGTCAAGATCACCGGCATCAAGTAAGAGCCAGGAGACGCAGAGATGGCACACAAAAAGGGCGCAAGCTCCACCCGTAACGGTCGTGACTCCAACGCACAGCGCCTCGGCGTGAAGCGCTTCGGCGGCCAGGCCGTCCTCGCCGGCGAGATCCTCGTCCGCCAGCGCGGCACGCACTTCCACCCCGGCGCCAACGTCGGCCGTGGTGGCGACGACACGCTGTTCGCTCTGGCCGCGGGTGCGGTCGAGTTCGGCAACAAGGGCGGCCGCAAGGTCGTCAACATCGTCGCTGCAGCGGAGTAATCCTCAGCGCTCCGGCGCTTCCGAGGGGGTGGGCACTGCCCGCCCCCTCGTCTTTTTTCCCGTGCACGGCTGACCCGAACCTCGCCTGCACCGACGGCATCCCCGTCTCCCGCCGCGTCGGCCCCGCCGCCGCCCACCCGGAAGGACCCGCCATGGTCACCTTCGTCGACCGCGTGACCCTGCACCTGCGTGCGGGCAAGGGCGGCAACGGCTGCGTCTCGGTGCGCCGTGAGAAGTTCAAACCGCTGGCCGGTCCCGACGGCGGCAACGGCGGCAGCGGCGGCGACGTCGTGCTCGTCGCCGACCCGCAGGTGACGACGCTGCTGTCGTACCACCACTCGCCGCACCGCTCCGCGGGTAACGGCGGCTTCGGTATGGGCGACCACCGCTCGGGCGCCCTGGGCGAAGACCAGGAGCTTCCCGTCCCGCTCGGCACCGTCGTGAAGGATCCCGACGGCAACGTGCTGGTCGACATGCTCACCCCCGGCATGCGGTTCGTCGCCGCCCCCGGCGGCCTCGGCGGTCTCGGCAACGCCGCGCTGGCGTCGCCGAAGCGCAAGGCCCCTGGCTTCGCGCTGCTCGGTACCCCCGGCTGGGAGGGCGACGTCGTCTTGGAACTCAAGACCGTCGCCGACGTGGCGCTGGTCGGGTTCCCCTCAGCCGGCAAGTCCAGCCTGATCGCCGCCGTGTCGGCGGCACGGCCGAAGATCGCCGACTACCCGTTCACCACGCTCCACCCCAACCTGGGCGTCGTGCAGGCGGGTGATGCCCGCTACACGATCGCCGACGTCCCGGGCCTCATCGAGGGTGCGAGCGAGGGCAAGGGACTGGGGCTCGAGTTCCTCCGTCACGTCGAGCGCTGCACGGCGCTCGTCCACGTGCTCGACTGCGCCACGCTCGACCCGGGCCGCGACCCGCTGAGCGACCTCGACATCATCCTCGCCGAGCTGGCCGCCTATCCCGTGCCCGAGGGGCAGATCCCCCTCCTCGAGCGTCCGCAGATCGTCGTCCTGAACAAGATCGACGTCCCCGAGGCGCACGAGCTCGCCGACTTCGTCCGCCCCGACCTCGAGGCCCGCGGATTCCGCGTGTTCGAGATCTCCACCGTCAGCCGCGCCGGGCTCCGCGAGCTCACCTTCGCCCTCGGCGAGATCGTCGAGCAGCACCGCATCGCCTCCATCGCCGAGGCCCCCGCGGAGCGCGTGGTGATCCGCCCCAAGGGCGCCGTCAAGGACTTCGAGATCAAGGTCGAGGGCGGCACGTACGGCCCCGTCTACCGCATCCTCGGCGACAAGCCGGTCAAGTGGGTGCAGCAGACCGACTTCCAGAACGAGGAGGCCGTGGGCTACCTCGCCGACCGCCTCGCACGTCTCGGTGTCGAAGACGGCCTGTTCCGCGCGGGTGCGGTCGCCGGAGCGACCGTGGTCATCGGCCCCGGCGACGGCATCGTGTTCGACTGGGAGCCGACGCTCACCTCGGCGGCGGAGCTCATGACGGCGCCGCGAGGCACCGACCCGCGTCTCATCCAGAACTCCCGCCGCACCTCCTCGGAGCGTCGCGAGCAGTATCACGAGCGCATGGATGCCAAGGCCGACGCCCGCGCCGAGCTCGAGGCCGAACGCCGCGCGGCGCGTGCGGCGGGCATCTCGCCCGACGGCGACTCCACGGCCCTGACGCTCGAGGACGAGGAGCGATGACCGCGACGACGCGCGCCGACATCCCCGGCGCCGCCCGCGTCGTGGTGAAGGTCGGGTCGTCGTCGATCAGCGGCGACGGCGCCTACCGCATCGACACGATCGTCGACGCGCTCTCGCGGGCCCACCGCGCCGGCACCGAGGTCGTGCTCGTGTCGTCGGGTGCGATCGCCACCGCCCTGCCCCTGCTCGATCTCGAGGGGCGCCCCAACGATCTGGCCACTCAGCAGGCGGCCGCCGCCGTCGGCCAGAACGTGCTCATGTGGCGCTATCAGACCTCCCTCGATCGTTTCGGTCTGCTCGCGGGGCAGGTACTGCTGACCGCCGGCGACCTCGAGAACGCCACCCACCGCTCCAACGCGCGTCGCGCCATGGAGCGTCTGCTCGGTCTCGGCATCCTTCCCATCGTCAACGAGAACGACACGGTCGCGACCCACGAGATCCGCTTCGGCGACAACGACCGCCTCGCAGCGCTCGTGGCCCAGCTCGTCGGCGCCGACGCCCTGGTGCTCCTGAGCGACATCGAGACCCTCTTCACCCGCCCGCCGAGCGAGCCCGGCGCCCGCCCGATCACCGACGTGGCCTGGGGCGACGACCTGTCCGACTTCGAGTTCGGCGCAGGCGTCGTGAACGGCGTGGGCACCGGGGGAGCGGCCACGAAGGCCTCCGCCGCGAAGCTCGCCTCCACCGCCGGCGTCGGGGTGCTCGTCACGAGCGCCGACCTGGTGGCATCCGCCCTCGCCGGCGATGCGGTGGGCACCTGGTTCGCTCCCCATCCCGACCCCGTCACCCTGACAACGGGCCCCGTGGGCGCTGTGGGCGCGCCGGTACACTGAGCGCATGACCGTGATCGCCGCATCCGTCGACGAGCGCTTGCGTCTGGCCAAGGACGCCGCGCGTCAGATCGCGCTGCTCGACTCCGCACGCAAGAGCGCACTGCTGTTCGCCGTGGCGGAGGCGATCGACGAGGCCGCTTCCGAGATCGTCGCCGCCAACGCCGAAGACCTCGAGCGCGGTCGAGCGGATGCCATCGGCGAGTCGCTGCTCGACCGCCTGCGCCTCGACGCGGGACGCGTCGCCGCCCTGGCCGCCGCCGTGCGGGAGGTGGCCGAGCTGCCCGATCCCGTGGGCCGGGTGCTCGATACGCGCACGCTTCCCAACGGTCTCGCGCTGCAGAAGGTCGCCGTGCCGTTCGGCGTGGTCGGGTCGATCTACGAGGCGCGTCCGAACGTGACCGTCGACATCGCCTCGCTCGCGCTGCGATCCGGCAACGCCGTCGTCCTGCGCGGCGGCTCGGCGGCTCAGAGCAGCAACGCCACACTCGTGCGGGTCATGCGCGACGCGCTGCGCGCGCAGGGCGTCGACCCCGAGGCGATCCAGAGCGTCGACGACTTCGGGCGGGAGGGCGCGCGCGCCCTCATGAACGCCCGCGGTCTCGTCGACGTCCTGGTACCGCGGGGGAGTGCCTCGCTCATCGAGACCGTGGTCACCGAGTCCACCGTCCCCGTCATCGAAACCGGCGCGGGCGTGGTTCACGTCTTCCTCGACGCCACGGCCCGCGACGACTGGGCGCGCGACATCGTCCTGAACGCCAAGGTGCAGCGCCCGAGCGTGTGCAACGCCGTCGAGACGGTGCTCGTGCACCGCGACGCCGCCGACCGCCTGCTGCCCGAGCTGCTGGCATCCCTCGCCGATGCCGGTGTCACCGTGCACGGTGACGACGCGACCCGCGCTCACGACGACCGCGTCGTGCCCGCGACCGACGACGACTGGGCCCGCGAGTACGGCACGCTTGACCTCGCGGTGCGCGTGGTCGACGATCTCGACGGGGCTCTCGCGCACATCCGTCGCTACTCGACCCAGCACACGGAGTCGATCGTCACGGCCGATCAGGCCGCCGCCGACCGATTCCTGGCCGAGGTCGATTCCGCCGTGGTGCTCGTGAACGCGTCCACGCGCTTCACCGACGGAGGCGAGTTCGGCTTCGGTGCCGAGGTCGGCATCTCCACCCAGAAACTGCACGCCCGCGGACCCATGGGCCTCGCCGAGCTGACGAGCACCAAGTGGCTCGGGCGCGGCGACGGCCAGGTGCGCGCCTGACCGCCTAAAATGGCAACGCGCGTCCCGACGCGCGGAAACTTCGAACGGAGCACTGATGACTTTCGTGTCACTTCTCGCCCAGGCCGCTGAAGAGGGCGCCCACCACGGGGGCAACGTCCAGGCCTCGACCTTCTGGTACGGCGTGGTGGCCTTCGTCGTGTTCGTCGCGCTGAGCCTGGTGACGCTGTCGTACCGCAACGTCTCCAACCGTCACGCGCACAAGGCCGAGGCCTACACGCAGAAGCACGGCACGCCCACTCCCGAGGCCCACGGCCACTGAGGGCCACCGTATGTCGGTGACGCGCGCCCCTCGTATCGGGGTCATGGGTGGGACGTTCGATCCCATCCATCACGGTCACCTCGTCGCGGCCAGTGAGGTCGCGCAATCGTTCGACCTCGACGAGGTCGTCTTCGTGCCTACGGGCCGCCCCTGGCAGAAAGACGACGTCACCGAGAGCGAGCATCGCTATCTCATGACGGTGATCGCGACGGCATCCAATCCGCAGTTCACCGTGAGCCGCGTCGACATCGACCGCGCGGGACCCACCTACACGATCGACACCCTGCGCGATCTGCAGGAGCAGCGCCCGGGCGCCGAGCTCTTCTTCATCACCGGAGCCGACGCCGTCGCGCAGATCCTCAGCTGGCGCAACCATCAGGAGCTGTGGGACCTGGCGCACTTCGTCGCCGTCTCGCGTCCGGGTCACGTGCTGACCACGGAGGGCCTGCCCTCCGAGAACGTGAGCCAGCTGGAGATCCCGGCGCTGTCGATCTCGTCCACAGACTGCCGCGCACGTGTGCGCCGAGGACACCCCGTGTGGTACCTCGTGCCCGACGGCGTCGTGCAGTACATCGCGAAGCATCACCTCTACCGGAGTAAGGCATGAGCACTTCCGAGACCCCAGAGACGCCCGCCCTGACCCGTCGTCAGCTGCGCGAGCTGCGTCAGACCGGCGCGACCCCGATCATCCCGCCGCAGCCCGAGGGCGAGCAGACCCCGGATGCCGAGACCTCCACCCCCGCCGAGGTCATCGACGCGGTTCCCTCCGCCCCGACCGCCGCCGACGCCGCAGACGGATCCGCGGACGACGAGGCCGCGGACGCGCCCGGCGAGGAGCACACCAACGAAGAGGATCACGCCGCCGCAGAAGAGGCCGCAGACGAGTCCGGCGCCTCGGACGCCGCCGCGACCGAACCCGCTGTGGCCGACGAACCCGCCGCGTCCGCGCTGCGCCCCGCCGTCTTCGACTCTCCCTTCACCGACGCGGGTGCCGAGTTCGGGGTGTCGGGTCTGACCCGTCGTCAGGCTCGCGCGCAGGAGAAGATCCGCACGGCGGCCGTTCCGATCATCAGCCCCGACCTGGAGCCTGCGCAGCCCCGCCAGGCCGCGTCTCCGGCCCCCTCCGCGGCGGAGCCCGTGCTCCCCGCGATCTTCCGTCCCGCCGCTGCCGACACCGGCGAGAGCCCCGTCACCGCGGCCGAAGAGGCGCCCGCGCCGTCGGTGGTCAACCCGGCCCTGGGCTCCGACCTGCTCGACGGACAGACGCCCGACATCAGCCTGCCGGCGTCGTTCGATCAGCTCATCTCGCGCAACACCGGTGCCACCGGCACCGTCTCGACCCCGAACGCGTTGATCCTGTCGCAGACCCCCACCGGCGTTCCGCTGGTGGGCCCGATCAACGGCACGGGCGAGATCATGATCACCGGCACCTTCCCGCTCCCCGAGGGGCTCGGATCGGTCGGACACGCACCCGGCACCACCGACGGCCGTGACGCCGACGCGGTGCTCCTCGACGGCGAGCTCCCGCCCGCCTCGTCCCCCACGCCGATCGCCGCCAGCGCCGCGATCAGCACCGTCAAGCAACCGGGCGAGATCATTCGCCCACCGGCGCCCGAGAAGGGGAGCAAGCTCCTCGTCGGCCTCATCATCACGACCGGCGCGCTCGCGCTGGCGGTGGCCGTCACTCTCGTGCTCGCCTTCACGACAGGAGTCTTCCGATGACAGCCACCGATAACGGGCGGGAGATGGCGCGGATCGCCGCTCTCGCCGCCGACTCCAAGAGCGGCGACGACATCGTCGCCCTCGACGTGTCCGAGCCCCTTCCCCTCGTCGACGTGTTCCTGCTCGTCACCGGTCGCAACGAGCGCAACGTGGCGGCGATCGCCGACGAGGTCGAGGAGAAGCTGCTCGAGGCCGGTCACAAGCGCCTGCGCCGCGAGGGTCGCCAGGAATCGCGCTGGGTCCTGCTCGACTTCGGCGATCTGGTCGTGCACGTGTTCCACGAAGAGGAGCGCGTCTACTACGGTCTCGAGCGCCTGTGGAAGGACTGCCCGGTCATCCCGATCGAGCTGCCCACGCCCGCGAACGCGCCCGAGTAACCACGCCCTCGAGAACGCCCTCTGCCGACCAGCAGGGGGCGTTCTCGTATGTCCGGGGCGGGCGCCCTCGCGTGCGTCCCGAGCGGCCTCGGTCGGCATCCGTTCACCGGATTCGGAGGGTGGCGCGGGATTCGGATGCAGAGAGCGCATCGACCCGGTTCTGGGGCGGTTCTCCGGTTCTGCGGCGGCGATCCGCATCTGCGGGGCATAGAACGCGGGGCACAGAACGCGAGGCGCCGAATCGACCGTAAAGCAGCGCCGGGTCGACCGTGAGGCGCCGGGTCGGCCGCGGAGGCGCTGCGGATGGCATCCCTGCTCGCAAGAGGGATCCTGCATCAGGGGCAGCGGACTGACCGCGCGGGTCCCGGTGGAGTCACCCGAAGGCACGGCCGGGAGGGCGACACGACGACGCCGCCGGAACGACGAAAGCCCCCGCCGAAGCGGGGGCTTTCTCAACCGGGTGGACCTGAGGGGACTCGAACCCCTGACCCCCTGCATGCCATGCAGGTGCGCTACCAGCTGCGCCACAGGCCCGTGTTTTTTGTTTTCCGCCCCGTTTGAGGCAACTCCATGAGCTTACAACACGGATCGCAGACGAGGAAAATCGACGCCGCCGGGCGTGTCGTCGGGCGAGGCCACGGCAGCCAGCAGACGGTTTCGCAACTCCTGCCCACGGGCGCTGAGCGCTCGCTGGCGGGCGACGTATTCGGCTTTGCCCTCCGGGGTTTCGATGGCTACCGACCCGTAGCCCCAGTCGGTCAGGTCGTACGGCGACGCTTCCATGTCGAGCGTGCGGATGTCGCGGGCGAGCTCGAACGCGTCGAGAAGAACGGTGCCGGGAACGAGGGGCCCGAGCTTGACGGCCCACTTGTAGACGTCCATCCCGGCGTGCAGGCAGCCCGGTTGCTCCCACGCCGCCTGGTCGTCGCGCCGCAGCGACGTGCGGTTGAGGGGCACGGCATCGGGGGTGAAGAAGCGGAACGCATCGAAGTGGGTGCACTTGAGCTCGTGCGCGTCGACCACGGCATCGGTCCCCGCTCGGCCCAAGCGAAGCGGCACGGCGTGGCGTACCTCGTCGACGCGGTAGGCCATCGCCCATTCGTGCAGACCGAAGCACCCGAACTGCGCGGGACGATCGCGCGTCGCGCGCAGCAGGTTCACGATGCCGCGGTACATCGAGCCCTTCTCCGAACGGAAGGCGGCGGCATCCACCCGCACATCGTCGCCGTCGGCGCGGTACCAGCGCCAGTCGACGCGTTCGGTCGCACCGCGCAGCGTGACACCGGGACCGGGATGCCACCGCCGGAGGATCGCGGGCTTGTACGAGTAGTACGTGAAGAGGAAGTCCTCCACAGGGTGCTTCTCGCCCCGGCTCGCCCGCGCTCGGTGCGCCGCGGTCAGCTCGTCGGCGCGCGCGACGTGGGCGTCGGCCACTGGCATCCACTCGTCGCGGGAGAGGACGGAGGGGGCGTCGAGCGTCAGGGTCATCCGACCGGCTCGATGAGGTCGGGAGAGTCGTTGCGCACGTTGCCCATCGCTGCCGAGACGACGTGGTCGTCGAGCGTCTCGGCCACGTCGGGGGCGGCGTCGATCGCCGCGTCGAGGATGTCGCCGACGTTCTCGGTCGTGGGGTCGAGCCACGCGTCGGCGACGTCGGGGTCCATGAACAGCGGCATGCGGTCGTGGATCGAGCCGAGGCGGCCGATGGCATCGCGCGTGAGGATCGTGCAGCTCAGCACCCAGCGCGCCGGGTCGTCGTCGGCGCGGGCGGGGTCTTTCCACCACTCGTAGAGGCCCGCGAAGAAGAGCGGCGATCCGTCAGCGGGGTGGATGTAGTGCGGCGTCTTGCCGGCGTCGGTGGTCTTCCACTCGTAGTAGCCGGATGCCGGGATGATGGCGCGGCGCTTGATGAGGGCGTTGCGGAACATCGGCTTGTCTTCGACCTCTTCGCTGCGGGCGTTGAAGGCGCGCGCGCCGACCTTCACGTCTTTCGCCCAGCCGGGAATGAGACCCCAGCGCGCCACTTCGAGGCGGCGCACCGGCGGCTCGCTCTTGAGCGAATCGAGGACGATCGCCACCGGAGAAGTGGGCGCGATGTTGTACGACGGCCGAGGCAGTTCATCGGCCTCGACGTCGACGCGCAGCACCCCCACGAGCTCACTGGCGACATTGGCCACGACGAATCGACCGCACATGCCTCCACCGTACGCGGCCCCTCCGACATCGGGCGTCCGTCGCCGTCGGCCGCGCGGGAAGTGCGCCCTCACAGTTCGCGAAGCCCGGTGGCGTGCGACCCTCCCGCGGGCCCCGCGTCCGCGTGGTCTGCGCAACCTCGGCGATCGGCGCAACCTCGGCAATTTGCGCGATTTCGACGCCCAGCGCACCCTCGGCGCTCAGCGCGACATCAGCGATTTACGCTATTCCGACGTCTCGCGCAACCTCGAGATGAGCGCAACCTCCGTGATGTGCACAACCTCACCCCGAGGGAGCGGGTTCGCGCTGAGCGTGCGCGAATCGCAGAGGTTCTGTGCGGCGCTGAGCGTGCGCGAATCACCGAAGTTGTGTGCGGCATGGGCCGCGCGGCATCCGGGATCAGGCGTTGCGCGAGATGACGCCCACGTCTTCGAGCCGATCGAGCAGGGCCGCGCCGTCCGAGCCGGTGACCCAGGGCACCTCGGCCGCCGAGTGGTCGTCGACGACGGTGCGACCTCCGGCGAGCACGGCCTCGGCGGGCAGCAGGCGGCGGATGGCGACGGCCTCGACGTTCCGCGGGTGCTCGATCGCGAAACCGGTGTAGATCGCGTCGTCGTGCTGTCCGTCATCCCCGACGAGCAGCCACTTCACCTGCGGGAACTCGGCCGCGAGGCGGCGGAGGTTCAGTTCTTTGTGGTCGCGGCCGCTGCGGAACCAGCGATCGTGCGTCGGACCCCAGTCGGTGAGCAGGAACGAACCCGCCGGGAACAGGTGTCGACGCATGAAGCGCGTCAGCGTGGGTGCGACGTTCCACGCCCCCGTGGAGAGGTAGACGACGGGCGTGCCCGGGTGTTCCCGGGTGAGGCGCTCGAGCATGACCGCCATTCCGGGGACGGGCTGCCGCGCGTGCTCGTCGACGACGAACGAGTTCCAGGCGGCCAGCAGGGGGCGGGGGAGAGCGGTGACCATGACGGTGTCGTCGATGTCGCTGACGACGCCGAACCGGACGTCGGACCCGACGACGAAGACGCGGGTCTCGGCGGGATCGCTGCCCTCGACCGACATCGTGATGCTCTGCCACCCGGGCTTCAGCGTCGCCGGGAGCTTCGCATCGATGACCCCTCCGCGGTCGGCGGCGACCTGGTGGGTCACCCCATCGATCACGACCGTGACGTGCGCGAACCCCACCGGGACCGCGGCGAAGCTCCGCCACCCGCGCAGGCTCTCGAGCTCACCCGTGGAGGTGCGCTTCGTGGGCGGCGCGATCAGGACGCGGCCGAGGACGCGCACCCACTCCTCCGTGCCGTAGCCGGGGAAGCCGGTGACGGCGGGACGGAGGCCGCGGGCGCGGGCGCGTCGTTCGCGCCAGCGGTGGAAGCGGCGCTCCAGTCGGGCGAACCAGAGCACTTTGGCGCGAGGATTACGAGGCATCCGCCTCAGTCTTTCACGTCGCCGTCCGCGGATTCGAGGATCTGGTCGTCATCTGCCAGGTGACGGCGTTCCATCCGTTCGATGACCTTCTTGCCGACGAAGACGAGCACGAGGAAGACGACGAGAATGCCGACGAAGACATAGCCGGCGTAGTGGATCTGATCGCTGAGTTCGCGATACGTCCCCGCCGCTCCCGCCGCGACCGTGACGTACAGGCTCGCCCAGACGACGCACGCGGGGGTCGTCCACGCGAGGAAACGGCGGTAGCTGTACCCGCTCATCCCCACCGTTAGAGGGACGAGGGAGTGCAGCACGGGCAGGAAGCGCGACAGGAAGATCGCCGGACCCCCGCGTCGGCGCAGGTAGCGGTCGGCGCGGTCCCAGTTGCGTTCGCCCAGCTTCTGCCCGAGCCGCGACGCCCGGATGCGCGGTCCGAAGTAGCGACCGAGCCAGAAGCCGAGGCTCTCGCCGATGAGCGCCCCCACCACGATCGCGGCGGCGAGTACGACACCCTCCACGGGGGAGGCGACGGCGGTGCCGGCGACGATGACCATCGTGTCGCCGGGGACGACGAGACCGACCAGCACGCTCGTTTCGAGCATGACCGCGAGACCGGCGATGACCGTGCGCAACACGGGGTCGACGTTCTGGACGACGTCGAGCAGCCACGTGAGGATCTCGTTCACCTCCCTCAGCCTAGAGCCGCTCGTCGCGCCTAGCCTGGGAGCGTGCCCGACTCCGCCTCTCCATTCACCCGACACGGCTGGGTCGACCCCGAAGCGGCCTTCGTCGATCTCTTCGCCGCGTCCGCCCACGCGTTCTGGCTCGACGCCGGAGCCGACGCCCGGACGGGGTGGAGCTGGATGGGGACGGGGCGCCCGGCAGACGAGTCCGTGAGCACCGGCGTCGACGCGACGGGGCCGTGCGCCGGCGACGACCGGACCGGGGCGTTCCGGGGCGGCTGGGTGGGCTGGCGCGCGTACGAGAGTGATTCCGCGTGGATGCGCGTCGATTCGTTCCTCGCCTTCGACCACGCCGCGCGACGCGTGCTCGTGTACGGCGACGCGGTGTCGCCGGAGCGTCTCGCGGCCGTGACCCCCGCGGCGCCGGTGCCCGACGCGCCCGCCCGGGGCACGGCATCCGCCCGCGTCTCACCCGATCGGTACGCCGAACTCATCGAGGCGTGTCGCGAGCGCATTCGCGAGGGCGACGCTTACCAGCTGTGCCTCACCACCCGATTCACCGTGCCGGGGGCGATCGACGCGCTCGACGTGTTCCGGCGCCTACGCCGCGCGTCGGGGTCGCACCACGCCGGGTTCCTGCGCCAGGGCGGCACGGCCCTCGCGAGCGTGTCGCCCGAGCGCTTCCTGACCGTCCGCGACGGCCACGTGCACACGCACCCGATCAAGGGGACGCGTCGACGCGCCGCCGACGCCGAGGCCGACCGCGCATTGGCCGAAGAGCTGCGGACGGATGCCAAGGAACGCGCCGAGAACGTCATGATCGTCGACCTCATGCGCAACGACCTGTCGCGGGTGTGCGAACCATCGACGGTCGGGGTCGATCGCCTCCTCGAGGTGGAGACGTATCCGAGCGTGCACCAGCTCGTGAGCGAGGTGTCGGGGAGGCTGCTGCCCGGCACGACGATCGGCGAGCTGCTCTCGGCGGCGTTCCCCGCGGGCAGCATGACCGGAGCGCCGAAGGCGTCGGCGATGGAGATCCTCGCCGGCCTCGAGGCGGCGCCCCGCGGCGTCTATTCCGGAACGTTCGGCTGGATCGGCGACGACGGCTCCGCCGACCTCGCCATGGTCATCCGCAGCGTCATCGTCGAGCCGGATGCCGCCTGGGTCGGCGCCGGAGGGGGGATCACGTGGCGGTCGGTCGCGGCCTCCGAGGTCGCGGAGGTGGGGCTGAAGGCGCGCGCACCGCTCGCGGCTCTGGGCGCCGACGTCCCGCCCGGGTGGTGACGCGCGGTCCGATAGCCTGGGAGCAGGCCCTCGCGGCCTCCCCGACCTTCACGATTGGCTTCACCCGTGTCTCAGAACTCCGCACCAGACCCCCGCGAGGGGGGCTTCGACACCCACGCCATCCAGGCGAAGTGGCAGCAGGCGTGGGCCGAGAAAGACCCGTTCCGCGCCGGGGGCGACGACGACACGCGTCCCCGCAAGTACGTGCTCGCGATGTTCCCGTACCCCTCGGGCGACCTGCACATGGGGCACGCCGAGAACTACCTCTACTCCGACATCGTGGCCCGTTTCTGGCGTCACCGCGGATACAACGTGCTCAACCCCATCGGCTGGGATTCGTTCGGCCTGCCCGCCGAGAACGCCGCCATCAAGCGCGGCGCCGATCCGGTCGAGTGGACGTACGCCAACATCGCCCAGCAGAAGGAGAGCCTGAAGGACTACGGCGTCTCGTTCGACTGGAGCCGCGTGCTGCACACGAGCGACCCCGAGTACTACCGCTGGAACCAGTGGCTGTTCCAGAAGCTCTACGACAAGGGCCTGGCATACCGCAAGGACGCCCTGGTCAACTGGGATCCGGTGGATCAGACCGTGCTCGCGAACGAGCAGGTGCTGCCCGACGGCACGAGCGAGCGCAGCGGCGCCGTGGTGGTCAAGAAGAAGCTGACGCAGTGGTTCCTGCGCATCACCGACTACGCCGACCGTCTGCTCGACGACCTCAACCAGCTCGAGGGCTTCTGGCCGAGCAAGGTCATCCAGATGCAGCGCAACTGGATCGGCCGCTCCGTGGGTGCCGACATCACCTTCGAGATCGAGGGCCGCGAAGAGAAGATCACCGTCTTCTCCACGCGCCCCGACACCCTGCACGGCGCGACGTTCTTCGTCGTGGCGCCCGAGTCGGAGCTCGCGGCCGAGCTCGCGGCATCCGCCGATCAGGGCGTGCAGGAGACGTTCCGTGCGTACCTCGAGCAGGTGCAGCGCGCGACCGACATCGAGCGGCAGGCGACCGACCGTCCCAAGACGGGCGTGTTCCTCGGGCACTACGCGATCAACCCGATCAACGGCGAGAAGCTGCCGATCTGGGCCGCCGACTACGTGCTCGCCGACTACGGCCACGGCGCGGTCATGGCCGTGCCCGCGCACGACCAGCGCGACCTCGATTTCGCCCGCGCGTTCGACCTGCCCGTGAAGGTGGTCGTCGACACGAACGCTCCCGTCACCGGGGCGATCCCGGTGATCGAGCTGGATGCCGACGGCGTGCCGATCGATCCCCTCGGCGACCTCGACGAGACCGACCCCGTCAAGACCGGCGTCGCGCTCACGGGCGACGGGCGCATGATCAACTCCGGGTCGCTGAACGGGCTGAGCAAGCGCAACGCGATCGCGCGGATGATCGAGGAGCTCGAAGCGAAGGGCGTCGGCCGCGCCGCCAAGACGTACCGCCTGCGCGACTGGCTCATCTCGCGTCAGCGCTACTGGGGAACCCCGATCCCGATGCTGCACGGGGAGGACGGGTCGATCACGCCCGTGCCCGCCGACCAGCTCCCGGTCGTGCTGCCCTCCGTCGAGGGTCTCGACCTCAAGCCCAAGGGCACCTCCCCGCTGGGAGCCGCCACGGAGTGGGTGCAGGTCACCGATCCCGAGACGGGGCAGACGCTGCTGCGCGACCCCGACACGATGGACACCTTCGTCGACAGCTCCTGGTACTACCTGCGCTTCCTGTCGCCGAACAGCGAGACGGAGGCGTTCTCGGGCCGCGAGGCATCGAAGTGGGGCCCGGTCGACTTCTACATCGGCGGCGTGGAGCACGCGATCCTGCACCTGCTGTACGCGCGCTTCATCACCAAGGCGCTGTTCGACATGGGCCTGGTGGAGTTCACCGAGCCGTTCTCGAGCCTCATCAACCAGGGCATGGTCATCCTCGACGGCGCGAAGATGTCGAAGAGCAAGGGCAACCTGGTGCTCTTCCAGGAGGAGCTCGACGCCCACGGCGCCGACGCGCTGCGCGTAGCTCTCGCCTTCGCCGGTCCCGTGGAGGACGACAAGGACTGGAACGACGTGTCGACGACGGGCGCGGCGAAGTTCCTCGCCCGCGCCCTGCGCATCGCGCACGACGTCGACAGCGAGACCGACGTCGTCTGGGCCGAGGGCGACGCGTCGCTGCGCCGCGTGACCCACCGCCTGCTGGCCGAGGCTCCGAACCTCATCGAGCAGACGAAGTTCAACGTCGTCGTCGCCCGCCTGATGGAGCTGGTGAACGCCACCCGCAAGGCGATCGACGGCTCGGCCGGCGCGAGCGACCCCGCCGTGCGTGAGGCGGCGGAGGTCATCGCGATGACTCTCGACCTGTTCGCCCCGCACACCGCGGAGGAGATGTGGCAGACGCTCGGCTACGAGGGCTTCGTCGGCCTCGTCACCTGGCGCCAGGCCGACCCGACGCTGCTCGTGGAAGACACCGTCACCGCCGTCGTGCAGATCGACGGCAAGGTGCGCGGCACGCTGCAGGTCTCGGCCAAGATCGGCGCCGACGAGCTGGAGAAGCTCGCGCGCGCCGACGAGAAGGTCGTGCGCGCGCTCGGCGAGCGCGAGATCGTGCGCGCGGTCGTGCGTCCGCCGAAGGTGGTCAGCTTCTCGACGAAGTGATCGTCGACTCCGGATGCCACGTCCTCGAGCTCTGCGGAGCGGTGAGGGCGTGGCATTCGGCGTTCACGGGCGCGCGCGGGTGTCGCATCGGGCGGTCATGTCGTCGCCCGGAGAGGGCCGGTCCTTGTGCATGAGCGTCGTTGCCCGGGTGGACGCCGACCCGGTGCGGGGCGCATGGGCCATTGGAGCCCGACCGGGTGAGCAGCCCGGTGTCGACGGGGCATCGGCGCATTCGACGTCGTCGGTGACCGTCGTCCGGCGCGGCTCCTCCCCAGCGGGGGAGCTGGCACAATCGTCCACCGATCGGTCCGCCCCGCCCACGGGACGTGGAGGCTCATCCTTACCGTGAGTGCATGACCGCTCGTCCCGCCGAAGCCCCGGATGCCGAGGGGACCGGCGCGCGGCGCAAGCTGGGCGTCGGCGCGGTGGTCGTGCTGATCCTCGCGGCCTTCGCCGTCACGATCGGCATCGGGATGTTCCGCGGCACGACCGGGGCCGAGACCGTCACCCCCGGTCCGTCGCCTTCGCGGAGCGCGGTGGTCCCCGCCCAGACCGGCGTCTACGTCCACGTCGCCGGTGCGGTGCACCGAGCGGGGCTGTACCGGCTCGATGTGGGCGGCCGCGTCGCCGACGCCGTGGCTCTGGCCGGCGGGTTCGCCGACGACGCGGATCGCGACGGCGTCAATCTCGCCCGTACCGTGACCGACGGGGAGCAGATCGTCGTCCCCGTGGTGGGTGCTGCCCCCGAAGGGGATGGGCCCGACGCTTCGGGGACCGCGAGCGCGCTCCTCGACCTCAACACGGCGACCGCGGAGCAGCTCGACACCCTGCCCCGGGTAGGGCCCGCGATGGCCGACCGCATCCTCGCGTGGCGCAAAGCGAACGGACGCTTCACCAGTGTCGACGACCTGCTGTCGGTGCCCGGGATCGGCGACAAGATGCTCGCCGCGATCCGCGACCTGGTGCGCGTGTGAACACGAGCCGGGCGCTGCGGCGGCGGTCTCTGCGGCCGGTCGTGGTGGCGGGGGCGACATGGACGGCGGCTGCGGCGGCGACCGCCCTGACCGATCCGGGACTCCTCGCCGTGTGCCTCTCGGCAGCGGCGGCCATCGTGGTCGCGCTCCTCGTCCGGGTGCGGCATCCGATGCTGGTCGTCGTCGCGGTCGGGCTCGCCTGCGCGGGTGCCTCCGCCGCAACGGTGTCGTCTCTCGTCCCGACGCGCGAGGCGGTCGCCCACCTCCATGTGGAGGGCGGGCGGCACCTGCGGGTCACGGCGACGGTGACGGGACATCTGGCCAGGAGTTCCGGCGGCGGGGCGTGGATGGACGCGTCGGTCTCGTTCCTGACCGCGGGCGCCACCGCGGTGAGCGGTCTGATTCCCGCTCGGATCGGCTTCGATCCCGAGGTGCTGAGTGACGTCGCCTCGGTCGGTCCCGGCAGTGAGATCGTCGTCGCAGGGACCGGCATCCCCACCGACCCCGCCGATCGCGCGATCCTGGCGCTGCGCGCGAACGAGGTCGAGCGCGCATCCGCGCCCGAGGGCGTCTGGGCGGTGTTCGAACAGCTTCGCGACGGGCTCGTGGCCTCGACGCACGGCCTGCCGCAACCCGGGGCGGGCCTCATCCCGGGTCTGGCCGTCGGCGACACCTCCAGCCTCGACAGCGACACCGAGACCGCCATGAACGCCGCCTCCCTCTCCCACCTCACCGCGGTCTCGGGCGCCAACTGCGCCTTGGTCGTGGGGTCAGCCTTCGGTGTGCTCGGGCTGTGCGGGGTCCGTCGTGGCGTCCGGGTGGTGGGCGCACTCATCGTGCTGGCAGCGTTCGTCATCCTGGTCACGCCCGAGCCCAGCGTCGTCCGCGCCGCCGCGATGAGCGCGATCGCGCTGCTGGCGGTCGCCCTGGGGAGACCGACCATCGGAATCGCCGTTCTGGCGGGGGCGGTGACCGTGCTGTTGATCGCCGACCCCTGGTTGTGCCGATCACTCGGCTTCGCCCTGTCCGCCGCGGCGACCGCCGCCCTCCTCGTCCTCGCCCGACCGCTGGCCACCGGGTTCGGGCGATGGATGCCGCAACCCCTCGCACTGGCGCTGGCAGTGCCCACGTCGGCTCAGATCGTGTGCGGTCCGCTCATCGTGCTGATCGACCCGCACGTTCCCCTGCTCGGGGTGGTGGCCAACATGCTCGCCGATCCGGCCGCGGCGCCGGCCACGATCGCGGGTGCGCTCGCCTGCATCGCTCCCGTCCCGTGGCTTCGCGACGGGCTGACCGCCCTCGCCTGGATCCCCGCCGCCTGGATCGCCGCCGTCGCGCGGACCGCGGCGGCAGTTCCGGCTCAGAACCTGCCCTGGCCGGAGGGCGCCCTCGGTGCGGCCTTGCTGGCCGTCGTGGGGGCGGCGATCGCGGTGGCCGTGGCGCGTCCGCGCAGGGTGCCGCGGCTGACAGCGACCGCGACGGCGATGGTCGCGGTGCTCGTGGGGGTGACCGGGGCGACGGGTGCCGTTCGATCCGTGGCCGGGCCGCTCACCGTTCCCGCGCTGTGGCAGGTGGCCATGTGCGACGTCGGACAAGGGGATGCCACCCTGTGGCGTTCCGGATCGGCGGTCGCCCTCGTCGACACCGGCCCCGACCCTCAGCCCCTCGCCGAGTGCCTGCAGACCCTGGGCATCGCCCGTCTCGACCTCGTCGTCCTCACACACTTCGATGAAGACCATGTCGGGGGATCGGCGGCCGTCGTGGGTCGGACCGACCTCGTCATCCATGGTCCTCTCGGCGAAGCGGGTGATCGGCGATTGCTCGATCGCTTCGCCGCCGGTGGCGCGCGACTGGTCCCGGCGACGATGGGCATGACGGGAACGGTGGGCGGCACGCGGTGGCAGGCGCTCGGGCCCCTGCCCGGTATGGAGTCCGGAAACGCCGCGAGCGTCGCGATCGACGTCGCGGGGGAGGGCTTCCCGCGCACCGTCCTGCTCGGAGACCTCGGCGCCGACCCGCAAGCGGCGCTGCTGCGACGGGTCGACGTACCGCGCGTGGAGGTGGTGAAGGTCTCGCACCACGGCAGCGCCGACCAGGATCCCGAGCTGTACCACCGCCTGCACGCCTCGATCGGGTTGATCGGCGTCGGTGCGCACAACACCTACGGTCATCCGACGGCACGCTTGCTCGGCATCCTTAAGGAGGAGGCGACCGTCGCGGCGCGCACGGACACCGGGGGATTGCTCGCCGTCTGGCACGACGAGGAGGGGCGGCTCAGCCTGTGGCGCCAGCGTGGAGGGTGACGAAGGTGGGCGCGAGCGGACGAGCGGCTCGCGGCGGGCCAGTGCGCGGTAGCGCCCGCCCCGCACGCGCTCGTCTGCGGCTGCCACCGAGCGCCGGGCGACGGCGGCCATGTCGCGCGGCCGACGTCGCCGCGGCGCCGGCCCCGTTCCCGGCCCCGTTCCCTCTTCGGCCCGGTACGCGTGTCCGACCCTGTCGGTAGGCTGTGAGGGTGACCCCGGCCCCTCGACGCGCAGCCCCTGCCAAGGCCAAATCGGCCATCCCGCAGGTGTCATGGCGCGCCCCGCAGCCGGCTCCCATCGTGCTGGTCTCGGGCCCCGAAGAGGTCTGCGCCGAACGCGCGATCGCCGGTATCCGCTCCCTGCTGAAGAGCGAAGACCCGAGCCTCGAGGTCACCGACATCCGTGCCGACGACTACGCCGCGGGCACCCTGTTGTCCGTCACCTCGCCATCGTTGTTCGGCGAGCCGCGGCTCGTGCGCGTCAGCGGGGTCGAGAAGTGCAGCGACACGTTCCTCAGCGAGGCCGTCTCGTACCTCTCGCAGACGCAGGAGGGCGCCACGGTCGTCTTGCGCCACACCGGCGCGAGCGTCCGCGGCAAGAAGCTCCTCGACGGCATCCGCGCGGGCCAGGGGAGCGGCATCGAGATCGCGTGTCCCGCCGTCAAGCGCGACTCCGACCGGTTCGACTTCGCCGTCGGAGAATTCAAAGCCGCCCAGAAGCGCATCGCCCCGGTCGCCCTGCGCTCCCTCGTGTCCGCGTTCGCCGATGACCTCACCGAGCTCGCCGCCGCCTGCCAGCAGCTCATCGCCGACGTCCCCGGCGACATCGACGAGCGCATCGTCGAGAGGTACTACGGCGGGCGCGTCGAGACCTCGGCGTTCACCGTCGCCGACACCGCCATCGCCGGTCAGTACGGGCCGGCGCTTCTCGCGCTGCGCCACGCCCTGGCATCCGGAGCCGACCCCGTGCCGCTGGTCGCCGCGGTCGCGATGAAGCTGCGCACGATGGCGCAGGTCGCGGGCACCCGCGAGTCGTCGTCGGCCACCGCTCAGCGTCTCGGCATGAAGGACTGGCAGGTCGACCGCGCCCGCCGCGACCTCGTCGGTTGGACCGGCAACACCCTCGGCATGGCGATCCACGCCACCGCCCGCGCCGACGCCGAGGTCAAGGGCGCCTCGCGCGACCCGGTCTTCGCGCTCGAGCGCATGATCACGATCATCGCCACGCGCGCGCCGTACGGTGACTGACGCGGCGCGCGGCTGCGCCGGGCGCGAGTTCGAGCGCTACCCGCGGTGTGCGGTGACGTCACTCGCCCCAGAAGGGACATCGAGCCGCAGCCGGGACGTTGCACCTCAGGCGGTGCGCGCACCCCAGACGCGACATCGCGCCGCGGAGCGCGGTCTCGGACTCGTGCGGGGCGCCGCTGTTTCACGCCAAGCGGCCTCGCGGCTGCGGTAGCTCCGCCGGGTATGCTCCGCCCGTCGGGTTTGGGGCGCGTTGCGTGCATCGGGGCGTGAATTGCGCGCCCCAACGCACTGAATGCGCCCCAAACCGCCGCACCCGGCCGCAAACCGGGACCTCCGAACCCGCCTACGGGGTTTGGGGCGCGTTGCGTACATCGGGGCGTGAATTGCGCGCCCCAATGCACCGAACGCGCCCCAAACCGCCGCACCCGGCCGCAAACCGCGACCTCTCAACCCGCCATCGGGTTTGGAGCGCGTTGCGTGCATCGGGGCGTGAATTGCGCGCCCCAATGCACTGAACGCGCCCCAACCCGCCGCGCCCGGCCGCAAACAGCGACCTCTCAACCCGCCATCGGGTCTGGGGCGCGTTGCGTGCTGTGGAGCGCGAATAGTCCGCCCCAATGCACAGAACGCGCCCCAAACCGCTCGGCCCGACCCCCGGCCGAACGCCCCGAAACCACCGCCCCGTCCCGCCGTGCCTCCCAAACCGCCCCCGGAAACGACGAAGCCCGCCCCGCCGAGGCGGGACGGGCTGTCGAAAGGGCTGCGGCTCAGAGAGCGTTGACCTGCTTCGCGATGGCCGACTTGCGGTTCGCGGCCTGGTTCTGGTGGATGACACCCTTGCTCACGGCCTTGTCGAGCTTCTTGCCGGCGAGGACGAGCGCCTTCTGGGCGGCTTCCTTGTCACCGGCCAGGACGGCCTCGCGGGTGCGACGCACGTGCGTCTTCAGCTCGCTCTTGACGGCCTTGTTGCGCTCGTGCGCCTTCTCGTTGGTCTTGTTGCGCTTGATCTGCGACTTGATGTTCGCCACGTCGACGGTCTTTCGTTTGAGTGAGTGTTGGAAGTGCCGGTCAAGCGGTAGAGGGGCGCTGCACCGGCGGTCGTGGAGGTCGGGAAAAACCCCACACGCAAGCCAAGGACCGAGTCTATCAGGTGGAGGCCTCGATCGTGGTGAGCGCCACTTCCAGCAGCGCGTTCAACACGCGCGGCCGCATCGCCGTCACGAGGTGCGTCGTGCGCGGAACCACGATGAGCTCGGCGTGCTTCGCGATCGACGTGAACAGCTTCTCGTTCACGCGCAGCTGATCCCACTGTCCGTTCACGAACCAGAGCGGCACGTCGATGCGCCGCAACGCCGCGAGCAGATCGAGCACCGACAGCGACGCGAGAGCGATGTCCTGCGCGTCGAACGCGTAGCCGCCGGCGCCGAAGTCGGGCCGGGTCTCGGGCGGCAGAGTGCGATCCAGCACGCGGTTGGTCAGCCCCAGGCCGCGATCGGGGAGGCTGTCGAACCGCCGTGCGAGGAAGCGATACGCCGCAAGCCCCACGCCGCGGGGGATCGAGGTGCACGATGCCGCGACGAACGCGGCGACCGGCGGCGGCTCCTCCCGACCCACGTACTCGATCGAGAGCAGTCCGCCCATCGAATGGCCCACCAGCAGCACGGGTCCCCGGGTCGCGGCTTCGCGCACGGCTGCGTCGATCGTGGCGAAGGCGCCGTCGAGCGTGAACTCCTCGCCCCGGCGCGTGCCGTGCCCGGGCAGGTCGACCGCGATCGCGGGCGTGCCCCGCTGCTCGAGGTACGCGACCTGCGCGCGCCACATGGTCGCCGACGTGCGGATGCCGTGCACGAACACGACCTGGACCGCCATGGCATCCATGCTACGAGCGAGGCGCACCGTGAGGTCCGGGCCGCGACGCCGACACCATCCGACCCCGCCGACAACGTGCGCCCTCGTCCGGATCGCGTGATCTCGCGCGTCCCGCGACGCGATCGGGGTGCCGGATGCCGGCATCCTGGACATCCGCGGACGGGGATGTCGGCGCGCCACCGTAGAATCGACGGAACATGTCACCGCGCGCCCTGAAGCCCCTCGAGCCGTCCGCCACCCCGCCGGCGCAGATCCGCAACTTCTGCATCATCGCCCACATCGACCACGGCAAGTCGACGTTGGCCGACCGCATGCTGCAGATCACCGGCGTCGTCGCCGACCGCGACATGCGCGCGCAGTACCTCGACCGCATGGACATCGAGCGCGAGCGCGGCATCACGATCAAGTCGCAGGCCGTGCGGATGCCGTGGTCCACCGCCGACGGCACGTTCGCCCTCAACATGATCGACACGCCCGGTCACGTCGACTTCACGTACGAGGT
The DNA here is from genome assembly GCF_032464935.1 of Microbacterium phycohabitans. Taxonomy (NCBI): domain Bacteria; kingdom Bacillati; phylum Actinomycetota; class Actinomycetes; order Micrococcales; family Microbacteriaceae; genus Microbacterium; species Microbacterium phycohabitans. Next base: position 325,239 of record NZ_JAWDIT010000003.1, on the reverse strand, counting down.
CAGCCGTTCGCTCGCCGCGTGCGAGGGCGCGATCCTCCTCGTCGATGCTGCGCAGGGCATCGAGGCCCAGACCCTGGCGAACCTCTACCTCGCACTCGAGAACGATCTGACGATCATCCCCGTGCTGAACAAGATCGACCTGCCCGCCGCCGACCCCGACAAGTACGCCGCCGAGCTCGCCGGCCTGATCGGCGGCGACCCCGCCGACGTGCTGCGCGTCAGCGGCAAGACCGGCATGGGCGTCGAAGACCTGCTCGACCTCATCGTCAAGAAGATCCCCGCCCCGGTCGGCAAGGCCGACGCCCCGGCCCGCGCGATGATCTTCGACTCCGTCTACGACGCCTACCGCGGCGTCGTCACCTACGTCCGCATGATCGACGGGTCCCTCCAGCCGCGCGAGCGGCTGCAGATGATGTCGACCGGCGCGACCCACGAGGCTCTCGAGATCGGCGTCTCGAGCCCTGAGCCGGTGCCCACCCAGGGCCTCGGCGTGGGCGAGGTCGGCTACCTCATCACCGGGGTGAAGGACGTGCGCCAGTCGAAGGTCGGCGACACGATCACCACCCACCGCAAGCCCGCCACCGAGGCGCTGCCCGGCTACACCGACCCGAAGCCGATGGTCTTCTCGGGCATCTACCCGATCGACGGCAGCGACTACGCCGAGCTGCGCGAAGCGCTCGACAAGTTGAAGCTCTCCGACGCCTCGCTGCAGTACGAGCCCGAGACCTCGGTCGCGCTGGGGTTCGGCTTCCGCTGCGGCTTCCTCGGGCTGCTGCACCTCGAGATCATCACCGAGCGCCTCTCGCGCGAGTTCGGCCTCGACCTCATCACCACGGCTCCGTCGGTGACCTACGAGGTCACGACCGACACCGGTGAGACGGTCTCGGTCACCAACCCCAGCGAGTACCCCGACGGTCGCGTCGCCTCCGTGTCGGAGCCGATCGTCAAGGTCGGCATCCTGCTGCCGAAGGACTACGTCGGCACCGTCATGGAGCTCTGCCAGACGCGCCGCGGCACGCTCCTCGGCATGGAGTACCTCAGCGAAGACCGCGTCGAGCTGCGCTACCACATGCCCCTCGGCGAGATCGTGTTCGACTTCTTCGATCACCTCAAGTCGCGCACGCAGGGGTACGCGAGCCTCGATTACGAGCCCGCCGGCCAGCAGACGGCCGACCTCGTCAAGGTCGACATCCTGCTGCAGGGCGACAAGGTCGACGCGTTCAGCTCGATCGTGCACCGCGAGAAGGCCTACGCCTACGGCACGCTCATGGCCGAGCGCCTGCGCAAGCTCATCCCTCGTCAGCAGTTCGAGGTGCCCATCCAGGCCGCCATCGGCGCCCGCATCATCGCCCGCGAGACGATCCGCGCGATCCGCAAGGACGTTCTGGCCAAGTGCTACGGCGGTGACATCACCCGCAAGCGCAAGCTCCTCGAGAAGCAGAAAGAGGGCAAGAAGCGCATGAAGATGGTGGGCCGCGTCGAGGTTCCCCAGGAGGCGTTCATCGCCGCCCTGTCGGGAGACGTCGAGGCGAAGAAGTAACGACCGAATCGAGAGGGAGATCATGCGACGGCAGAACTTCACCGACGACACGGTCGACTACGCGGCGGTCGGCGCCACCCAGGCGCCCGACCTCATGCAGTACCCGCCGGAGCACTCCGTGCCCGCGGAAGACGCGTGGCGCATCGGCAGCGGCGAGGAGCGCTTCGTCGCGGCCGGTGAGCTGCTGCTCTCCTGGGCCCCGCTGCGCGGGGAGGAACTGAGCATCACCGATGTGCGCCCGGCATCCCGAGGGGGGTACGCCGGCGTCGGCTTCGACGCCGAGGGAGCGCCGGTGGCGCCGAGCCGGCTGGAGGCCGAACAGCGCTTCGCCGCCGACGGCACCCCGTTCGTCAGCCCCGGCACCGGCGTGCGTCTGCACGGCAAGGTCGACGGCCACCGCGCCGACGCCGAACTGCGCGTCATCTCGGTCTTCGAGGAGCCCCGCCGGGTCGGCTTCATCCTCGGGACGGTCGGGCATTCGATCGTGAGCGGCGAAGAGCTCTTCGCCCTCGAATGGCGCGAGAACGACGAGGTCTGGTTCGTCGTGCGGGCCTTCGACCGGCCGACCGCGCCGTCGTACCGCCTCTTCACGAGCCGCGTCCGGCGTCGGCGCAAGGCGCTGTTCGCGCGGTACCTGCGCGCGATCTCGCCGCTGTACACGTCCTGATGGGCGGGCCCCTCCCGCTCGGCGACCCCGCGCCCGTCGACGGTCGGCTCCCCGGCGACCTGGTTGTCGACGCCGACGCCGACTTCGGCGTGTACCTGCACGTGCCGTTCTGCCGCGTGCGCTGCGGCTACTGCGACTTCAACACGTACACCGCGAGCGAGCTGCGCGGAGCCCGCCAAGACGACTTCGCCGACACGCTCGCCGCCGAGGTCCGCCTCGCGGGCACGGTGATGGATGCCGCGGGCGGTCGGCGCGCGGCATCCACGGTGTTCTTCGGCGGCGGCACGCCCACATTGCTCCCGCCCGGCGATCTGGCGCGGATGCTGGATGCCGTGCGCGAGGAGTTCGGCATCGCCGAGGGCGCGGAGGTCACGGTCGAGGCCAACCCCGACACGGTCGACGACGCCGTCGCGGGCACCCTTGCCGCGGCGGGCGTGACGCGCCTGTCGATCGGCATGCAGTCGGCCCGGCCGCACGTGCTCGCCGCCCTCGATCGCACGCACGACCCGGCCAACGTCTCCACCGCCGTCTCGGCCGCGCGCCGCGCCGGTCTCGACGTCTCGGTCGACCTGATCTACGGCGCACCGGGGGAGTCGCTCGACGACTGGCGCGCCTCCCTCGAGGCGGCCACGGCTCTGGAGCCCGACCATGTCTCGGCCTATGCGCTGATCGTCGAAGACGGCACGAAGCTGGCTCGTCAGATCCGCTCGGGGGTGGTCGCCATGCCGGATGACGACCTGCAGGCCGACATGTACGAGCTCGCCGACGATCTGCTCGCGGCCGCCGGCTACGACTGGTACGAGGTCTCGAACTGGTCGCGCGGGGTCGACCACCGTTCCCGGCACAACCTCGCCTACTGGCGCGGCACCGACTGGTGGGGCTTCGGTCCCGGCGCCCACAGCCATGTCGCCGGGCTGCGGTGGTGGAACGTCAAACACCCGGCCGCTTATGCACAGCGCCTCGCGGCCGAGGAGTCGCCCGCCGCCGCACGCGAGCGTCCCGACGAGACCGCGCGCCGGCTCGAGTCGGTGCTCCTGCGCAGTCGCATCCGCGAGGGGCTCGCGGTGTCGGAGATCCTCGGCGAGGGCCGCAAGGCCGTGGCATCCCTCATCGCCGACGGCCTCATTGAGGGCGCGGATGCCGTGCGCGGGCGCATCGTGCTGACACGCCGCGGACGCCTGCTGGCGGATGCCGTGGTGCGCGCGCTCACGGCCTGACCCGCGCGGAGTCGATCCACCCGTCGAATCGGTGTGCTCTCGCGCGAGACGGCGCACGCCTGTGTCGGCCCCTCGCGCGTGCCGGCGCTCCGCGCATCCCGACATCCCGGTGATCATCGGCGTCCCGGCGCGTGCCGCATCCCTCGATGAACGCCGATCCGGACGAAACACTGCGCGACGCAGCGTGTCTCGACAGGATCGGCGTTTATCGCCGGGGTGGACGGGACGCGCGAGGCACGCCCCGCGAGCCGCTCGACGCAGGGGCCGGGCGATCGTCGTAGAATTGGCACTCAGTCGAGTCGAGTGCCAGACGGGAGGAGCAGCGCATGGTGTCGGAACGCGGCCTCCAGGTCCTGCGCGCGATCGTCCAGGACTACGTCGACACGCGTGAGCCGGTCGGCAGCAAAGCCATCGTCGACCGCCACGCCTTCGGAGTCTCGGCCGCCACGATCCGCAACGACATGGCGCTGCTCGAAGACGAAGACCTCATCGTCGCGCCGCACACCTCGTCGGGGCGCGTGCCCACCGACAAGGGCTACCGCGTCTTCGTCGACCACCTCGCCGAGCTGAGGCCGCTGTCGACCGCGCAGCGCTCCGCCATCACGTCGTTCCTCGACGAGGCCGGGGATCTCGACGACCTCCTCGCTCGAACGGTGCGGGCGCTCACGCAGCTGACCGGCCAGGTCGCGATCGTGCAGTACCCCTCGTTCTCCCGCGCCAACGTCACGCACGTGGAGCTCGTCGCCCTCGGCGGACCCCGGGTGCTCGTCATCCTGGTCACCGACACCGGGCGGGTCTCGCAGCGCATCGCGCTCGTGCCCGTCGAGCCCGGTGAGAGCGACATCGCGCTCCTGCGGGCGCGCGTGGGAGCGGTGCTCGTGGGGCGCAGCGTCGCCGAGAGCGCACAGCGCGTGGCAGAAGCCCTCTCCGACGGCCCGCGGCCCGGCGTCGCCCTCGACGCGATCGCCGACGCCGTGCTGCGCGTGGTCGGCGAAGAGCTCGAGGAGTTCCGCCAAGACCGCCTCGTCATGGCCGGTGCGGCGACGCTCGCCAAGCGGGAGCAGGACTTCCGCGGCAGCATCTACCCGCTCCTCGAGGCGATCGAGGAGCAGGTGACCCTGCTGCGGCTGATGAGCGAGATGGTCGCCGACGAGAAGGGCCTGTCGGCGAGTATCGGACGCGAGAACGAACCGTTCGGCCTCGTCGAGGCCTCGGTGCTCGCGAGCCGGTACGACGGCTCGACCGGTGGCGCCCGCGTGGGCCTGCTCGGGCCCACGCGCATGGACTACTCCTCCAACCTCGCGGCGGTCCGCGCCGTCGCGCACTATCTGACCCGGATGCTCGAAGACGACGACAGTTCGCGCTGACGTCGATCGCTGCGAGCACTCCCCACGAGAACGACCCCGCGACAGCGGGCAGGAAGGCGATTGTGGCTGACCACTACGAGGTCCTGGGCGTCGAACGCGACGCCAGCCCGGAAGACATCAAGAAGGCCTACCGGCGTCTGGCGCGCCAGTTGCACCCCGACGTCAACCCGGGGGAGGACGCCTCGGAGCGCTTCAAGCTGGTGACCCACGCCTACGACGTTCTCAGCGACCCCGAGCAGCGTCGCCGCTACGACATGGGCGGCGATCAGAGCCCGTTCGGCGGCGGGGGAGCGGCGGGCTTCGGCGGCTTCAGCGACATCTTCGAAACGTTCTTCGGCGGCGCGCAGGGCGGCGGCGGAGGTCGTGGTCCGCGTCCGCGCTCGCGTCGGGAGCGCGGCCAGGACGCCCTCGTGCGCGTCACGCTGCACCTCGGCGACGTGGTCTTCGGCACGCACCGCGACCTCGAGGTCGACACGGCGGTGCTCTGCGAGACGTGTCAGGGGGCCTGCACCCAGCCCGGAACGAGCGAGGTCACGTGCGACATCTGCCACGGCTCCGGTCACGTGCAGCGCACCGTGCGGAGCCTGCTTGGCAACGTCGTCACCAGCCAGCCCTGCACCGTGTGCCACGGTCACGGCACGACCATCCCCTACCCCTGCGGCACCTGCCAGGGTCAGGGACGCGTGCGCGCACGCCGCACGGTGTCGGTCGACATCCCCGCGGGCGTCGAGTCGGGCCTGCGCCTGCAGCTCCCCGGCTCGGGCGAGGTCGGTCCGGCCGGCGGCCCCAACGGCGACCTGTACCTCGAGATCACGGTGGAGGCGCACGACGCCTTCAGCCGCGAGGGCGACGACCTCGTCGCGACCCTCGAGGTGTCGATGCCCGACGCCATCCTCGGCGCCACGACGACGATCGAATCCCTCGACGGATCCGTCGACCTCGAGGTGCGCCCCGGCGTGCAGTCCGGCGACGTGCTGACGATCAAGGGTCGCGGGATCACGCCCCTGCGGGGCTCCCAGCGCGGCGACCTCAAGGTCGGCGTGCACGTGGTGACCCCCACGCGTCTCGATCATCGCGACCGCGCCCTCATCGAGGAGTTCGCCAAGCGAACGAAGGCCCCCAAGCCCCGCCTGGCCGAGCACCAGCAGGGCATGTTCAGCAAGTTCCGCGACCGCTTCCGGCACTGATCGTGGCGCTGCACTTCGTCACCGACGGCGCCGCGTCCGCACGTCCCGGGGATGCCGTGACCCTGACGGGAACGGAGGCGCACCACGCCGCCAGCGTCCGGCGTGTGCGCGTCGACGAGACGGTGACCCTCGGCGACGGTCGCGGCGTCTGGCTCTCGGGCGTCGTGATCGCCGTCGGTCCCAAGCAGGTCGAGGTCCGCGTCGCCTCGCGCGACGAGGTCTCCGAGCCGTCCCCGCGCTTCGTGCTCGTGCAGGCGCTCGCGAAAGGCGACCGCGACGAGCTCGCGGTGCAGGCGGCCACCGAGCTCGGTGTCGACGCGATCGTCCCGTGGCAGGCGGCGCGGAGCGTGTCGCGGTGGGATGCCAAGGAGGACAAGGGGCTCGCGCGCTGGCGCACCATCGTGCGCGAGGCCGCCAAGCAGGCGCATCGCGCATGGATCCCCGAGGTGCAGAGGCTGGCGCGAACGGCCGACCTCGTCGCTCTCGCCCGCACGGCGCTCGTCCTGGTGCTGGAGCCCTCGGCATCCGCTCGGCTCACCGAGGTGGCCGCGGAGGCCTCGGACGGACGTGACGTCGTGCTCGTCGTCGGCCCGGAGGGCGGCATCGCCCCCGAGGAGCTCTCGGCGCTCGAGGACGCCGGCGCGCGGCTCGTGCGCCTCGGCGACACCGTGCTGCGCACCTCCACCGCGGGGGCTGCGGCGGTCTCGGTGCTGTCGGCGGCGCACGGGCGGTGGTGAGCGGGTCCGCGTCACCGGTTCGGGGTGCGCTCCGGCGTTCGGGGCACGAGATCTCCGCCCCGACCCGCTCGCCGACGTTTCAGCGGCTCCGCCCACTCGACCTGCGTGTCGGAGGCCCTCACTAGACTGGATGCCATGAGCGAACCGTCGATCTTCACGCGCATCCTGCAGGGCGAGATCCCCGCCGAGATCGTGGCCGAGACCGAGAACGTCTTCGCGATCCGCGACATCGCGCCCCAGGCGCCGGTCCACCTGCTCGTCATCCCCAAGACGGCGCAGTACCACGACGTCGTCGAGCTCGCCGCCGGCGACCCGGCGCTGCTCGCCGAGGTCGTCGGCCTCGCCGACCGCCTCGCCGCCGAGCACGCCGACGGCGACTTCCGACTGATCTTCAACACCGGCGCCGGTGCCGGTCAGACCGTCTTCCATGTGCACGCCCACGTCCTCGCGGGCGGCCTGAACGAAAAGAGCCTGGGTGGCTGATTCCCCCGAAGAGACCGTCGTCGAGCAGATCGCCGTCGACGGTGTGGCCATGGTGCAACTGCTCGGCCCGCAGGATCGCCTCCTGCGCGTCGTCGAGAAGGAGCACCCCGACGTCGACGTCCACGTGCGCGGCAACGAGATCACGCTCTCCGGTGCGGCCGGGGCGGTGCGCGCCGCACGCGGCCTCGTCGACGAACTGCTCGCGATGACCCGCTCGGGCCAGGGCCTCGACCCCTCCGACGTGTCGAGCTCGAACCGCATGCTGAGAAGCGACGGCGGGCCGCGCCCGTCCGAGGTCATGGGCGAGGCGATCCTGTCGTCGCGCGGCAAGGTGATCCGCCCCAAGACGGCCGGGCAGAAGGAGTACGTCGACGCGATCGACGAGAACACCATCGTGTTCGGGATCGGTCCGGCCGGTACCGGCAAGACGTACCTCGCGATGGCGAAGGCCGTGCAGGCGCTGCAGCGCAAAGAGGTCAACCGCATCATCCTGACCCGTCCCGCCGTCGAGGCGGGGGAGCGGCTCGGGTTCCTGCCGGGCACCCTCACCGACAAGATCGACCCCTACCTGCGCCCGCTCTACGACGCGCTCAACGAGATGATGGACCCCGACATCGTCCCCAAGCTCATGGCGACGGGGACGATCGAGGTCGCACCTCTGGCGTACATGCGCGGTCGCACGCTCAACGATTCGTTCGTCGTGCTCGACGAGGCGCAGAACACCACGCCCGAGCAGATGAAGATGTTCCTCACGCGCCTCGGGTTCGGCACGCGCATGGTCGTGACCGGTGACATCACCCAGGTCGACCTGCCGCAGGGCGCGTCGGGTCTGCGCCTGGTCACCCGCGTTCTCAGCGACATCGACGACATCCACTTCTCGCGACTGACCAGCGACGACGTCGTGCGTCATTCGCTCGTCGGCCGCATCGTCGACGCGTACAGCGAGTACGACGAGAAGCGCCTGGCCGCGCGTCGCGAGCGCGACGAGGCCTCCGAGTTCGCCACCCGTGCGGAGCGACGCGGCCCCGGTGCCGCCGGTCCCCGCGATCACCTCCCGAGACGAAACCGCTCATGACGATCGAGATCAACAACGAATCCGGCCACGAGGTCGACGAACAGGTGCTGCTGCGCCTGATGGAGTACAACCTGGCGGAGCTGCACGTCAGCGCCGACGCCGACGTGGCGATCGTGCTCGTCGACGAAGGCGCCATGGAGTCGCTGCACGTGCAGTGGATGGACGAGCCCGGCCCGACCGACGTGCTCAGCTTCCCGATGGACGAACTGCGTCCCGGCTCCGAAGACGCCCCCACGCCCGCGGGCCTGCTCGGCGACATCGTGCTGTGCCCCGCCGTGGCCGAGACCCAGGCCGTCGCGGCGAAGCACTCGACGCAGGACGAGCTCATCCTCCTCACCACGCACGGGCTCCTGCACCTGCTCGGGTTCGACCACGCCGAACCCGACGAGGAGCGCGAGATGTTCGGCCTGCAGCGCGAGCTGATCAGCGGGTTCCAAGCCGTCGAACGCCAGCGTCGGGCATGACCGAAGCGCTCCTCCTCGTCGCCGCCTTCCTCCTCGTCGCCTTCGGCGGGTTGATGGCGGCCTCCGAGGCGGCGCTCGGCGTGACCTCGCGCACGGATCTCCTGGAGCTCGGCGCCTCGGGCCGCAACGCCCGGTCGCTGCGTCGCATCGCCGATGACACCAGCGCGCACAACACCGCGGTGGTGTTCATCCGCGTGCTCTCCGAGACCACCGCGGCCGTGCTCGTCGCCGCCGCGTTCATGCTGATCTTCGACGACATCTGGCTCGCGGTCGCCGCTGCGGCCGTACTGATGACGGGGATTTCCTTCGTCGCGGTCGGTGCGAGCCCCCGGTCGGTCGGTCGTCAGCACGCGCGCGGTCTGCTGCGCGGTATCGCTCCCGTCATCCGGGGGATGCGCGTCCTGCTCGGCCCCCTCGCACACGGTCTCGTCGCGGTCGGCAACCGGGTTACCCCCGGGGTCTCGCACTCGACGTCGTTCGCGTCGGAGGAGCAGCTGCTCAGCATCATCGACGAGGCCGCCGAGAACGAACTCATCGAGGAAGACGACCGCGAGCTCATCCACTCGGTGTTCGACTTCACCGACCGGTACGTGCGCGAGGTGATGGTGCCGCGCACCGACATGGTGAGCGTGGATGCCACTGCCACCTCGCGCGAGGCCCTCGCACTGTTCCTCGAGAAGGGCGTCTCGCGCGTCCCCCTCGCCGACGACGAGGCCGACGACGTCGTGGGGGTTCTCTACCTGAAAGACCTCGTGCAGTTCGGCTTCCGCGACGAGGCGGGCTGGCGCGACGCCCCCATCCGTCGCATCGCCCGACCCGCCGTGTTCGTCCCCGAGTCGATGAAGGCCGAGACGCTCCTGCAGCAGATGAAGAAGGATGCCGTCCACGTCTGCCTCGTCGTCGACGAGTACGGCGGCGTCGCGGGTCTGGTCACGCTCGAAGACCTCATCGAGGAGCTCGTGGGCGAGATCGCCGACGAGTACGACGCCCCGAACACCGAGATCGTCGAGCTCCCCGACGGACGCTACCGGGTCAACGCCCGCCTCGGCCTCGATGAGGTCGGCGACCTCTTCGGCCTCGAGCTCGACGACGAGGACGTCGACTCGATCGGCGGTCTGCTGGGCAAGGCGCTCGGTCGCATCCCGCAACCCGGCGCCACCGCCGAACACTCCGGCCTCGTGATGACCGGCGGCGCATCGCGCGGCCGCAACCGGGGTATCGCCACCGTGATCGTCGAGCGCAGCGAAACGCCCGCCGACGACGACGCCGAGGCAGAGCTCTCGGCGCGTGAAAGGAACGACAGATGACCGACACCCGATCCGGCTTCGTGACCTTCGTGGGCCGGCCCAACGTCGGCAAGTCCACGCTGACCAATGCGCTCGTGGGCGAGAAGGTCGCGACCACGAGCGAGAAGCCGCAGACGACGCGGCGCGCGATCCGCGGGATCGTCAACCGACCCGGCGGGCAGCTGGTGGTCGTCGACACCCCCGGCATCCACCGACCGCGCACCCTGCTCGGCCAGCGCCTGAACGACCTGGTGGAGCAGGTGCTCGGCGACGTCGACGTCATCGCGTTCTGCGCCCCCGCGACCGAGAAGGTCGGCCCCGGCGATCGGCGGATCGCGGAGTCGCTGTCCGGATACCCGCGTGCCAAGAAGGTCGCCCTGGTGACCAAGACCGACGCCGCCAGTCGCGACCAGATCACCGAACGCCTCGTCGAAGTCGATGCGCTCCGCGAGGACTGGGCCGCGGTCATCCCCCTCTCGGCCGTGACCAACGATCAGCTCGACGTCCTCAGCGACGAGCTGCTGGCGCTCATGCCCGTGGGCCCGGCGCTCTACGCCGACGACGTCGTGACCGACGAGACGCTCGAAGACCGCATTGCCGAGATCATCCGCGAAGCCGCCCTGCACGGCGTGCGCGATGAGCTTCCGCACTCGATCGCGGTCACGGTCGACGACGTCGCCGCCCGTGAAGACAGCGATCTCACCGACGTCTACGCGAACATCGTCGTCGAGCGCGACAGCCAGAAGGCGATCATCATCGGCCGCAAGGGCTCTCGACTGGCCGATGTCGGCGCGCGCGCCCGTGCCGGTATCGAACCGCTGGTGGGTGGGCGCGTCTACCTATCGCTGCACGTGCGCGTGGCGAAAGAATGGCAGCGCGACCCGAAGCAGCTCGGACGCCTCGGCTTCTGAGGGGCGTCCGCCACCCGGCGGCCGAGCAACCCCGACCCCGCGCGAGAGCGTGCGGTCCTCACGGAAGGTGCACGTAATGGCGAAGCGATGGACGGCGCCGACTCCGGGGCCGATCGAGACCTGGAGCTACGACGAGGTCGAGGTTCCCGCGCCCGGGCCCGGAGAGGTGAAGATCCGCGTGCGCGCGGCCGGAGTCAATCCCGCCGACGCCAAGCACGTCGCGACAGCGCGTCCGGGCGTGCAGTTCCCGGTGCCCATCGGCTACGAACTCTCGGGGCAGGTCATCGCCCTCGGTGCCGACGCCGTCGGTGGTTCGGGCGAGCTCGCGGTCGGCGATGAGGTCGTGGCGTTCCGGGTGCAGGGCGCCTACGCCACCGACATCACGGTTCCCGCCCGCGACGTGTTCGCCAAACCCGCGAACCTCTCGCACGAAGAGGCCGCGAACCTCCTGCTCGCCGGGACCACCGCGGCGGAGATGATCCAGGTCACGCGGGTCGCCGAGGGGGAGACCGTGCTGCTGCACGCCGCATCCGGAGCGGTGGGGGTGAGTCTTCTCCAGCAGGCGCGAGAGCTCGGGGTGCGCGTCATCGGCACGGTCGGGGCGGATGCCGACGACTCCGCCGAGCGCGTGCGTCGCTACGGCGGCATCCCGGTCGCCTACGGCGAGGGGCTGCGCGAGCGCGTCGAGGCGGCGGCCGACGGTGCGGCGATCGCGGCCGCCTGGGACGCGGCGGGGACCGACGAGGCCATCGACGTCTCGCTCGAGCTCGTCTCCGACCGGGACCGTGTCGTCACGATCGTCTCGCCCGACCGGGCGAAGGCCGACGGCTTCCTCTGGATCGCCGGAGCGCGCCCCGAGAGCGCCCGGTTCCGCGACATCGCCCGTACCCGGGTGCTCGAGCTTGCGGCATCCGGTGCCCTCGAGGTGCCTGTCGCGCGCACCTAACCGCTCGACGAGGCCATCGACGCCGTGCGCTTCGTCATGACCGGGCACCCCGGCGGCAAGGTCGCCCTGCTGCCGTGAGCGCCTCGCCGTTCACGTTGCCGCCCGCGCCGGAGACCCTCGAGATCACGGGGGAGCGGGTACGCCTGCGTCCGTTCGAGGAGCACGATCTCGACGCGATGGCGGCGTACCGCGGCGACGCCGAGGTGTGCCGGTTCCTCCCCTTCGATCCGCAGTCGCCCGACGACATCCGACGCCGCAACGGTCACCTGATGGGCCGCACGACGCTGGAGGGGGAGCGCGGCGGGGTCATGCTGGTCATCGAACGGCTCGACGACGGCGCGGTGATCGGCGACCTCGTGCTCTTCCACCTCGATGCGGACGAGGGTTCGGCGGACATCGGCTGGGTCGTGAGCCCGGCGGCATCCGGCCTGGGCCTCGCCACCGAGGCGGTACGCGCGCTCGTCGACACGGCGTTCGAGGTCTACGGGCTCCGTCGCCTCGTCGCCCAGATCGATCCCGACAACGCTCGCTCTGTCGCGTTGGCCGAGCGCCTCGGGATGCGCCGCGAGGCGCACTTCGTCGAGAAGGACTGGTTCAAGCACCGCTGGGCCGACCTGCTCGTCTACGCCGTGCTGGCGCGCGAGTGGGGATCACCCGTCGCATGACGGCGGGCGCTCGCGCCGCGGGCGGGGCGGATGCCGCGGCACGGGGCTGCTACGATCGCTCCATGCGCTTCGGTGGCCTTCTTCTTCTTAGCTGCCGCGACGAGTCCTCGTTCTAAGGGCCTTCCTCGTCGCGGAGATCGTCGTCGGCCCCACCGAACGAATCTAAAGAAGCGACACATCATGAAGAACACCCAGAAGCCCACGTCCGCTCCGGTGCACAAGTACCGTCCCTTCCACGAGCAGATCCGGGTCGACCTGCCCGACCGCACGTGGCCGAGCAAGCGGATCGAGGCCGCACCCCGCTGGTGCGCCGTCGACCTGCGCGACGGCAACCAGGCCCTCATCGATCCGATGAGCCCCGAGCGCAAGCGGGTCATGTTCGACCTGCTGGTGAAGATGGGCTACAAGGAGATCGAGGTCGGGTTCCCCAGCGCCAGCCAGACCGACTTCGACTTCGTCCGTCAGCTGATCGACGACGACCTGATCCCCGACGACGTCACCATCCAGGTGCTGACGCAGGCGCGCGAGCACCTCATCGCCCGCACGTACGAGGCGATCGCCGGCGCCAAGCAGGCCATCGTGCACCTGTACAACTCGACGAGCGTGCTGCAGCGCGAGGTCGTGTTCCGCACCGACGAGCAGGGCATCGTCGACATCGCGCTCGAGGGCGCCCGCCTGTGCAAGAAGTACGAGGCGACGATCCCCGAGACCCAGGTCTTCTACGAGTACTCACCTGAGAGCTACACCGGCACCGAGCTCGAGTTCGCTCTCCGCATCTGCAACGAGGTGCTCGAGGTCTTGGAGCCGACGCCCGAGCGCAAGGTCATCCTGAACCTGCCGGCCACCGTCGAGATGGCCACGCCGAACGTCTACGCCGACTCGATCGAGTGGATGTCGCGCCACCTGAACCACCGCGAGAACGTCATCCTGTCGCTGCACCCGCACAACGACCGCGGCACGGCCGTGGCCGCCGCGGAGCTCGGCTACATGGCGGGCGCCGACCGCATCGAGGGATGCCTGTTCGGCAACGGGGAGCGCACGGGCAACGTCGACCTCGTCGCCCTGGGCGTCAACCTGCTGACCCAGGGCATCGACCCGCAGATCGACTTCAGCGACATCGACCAGGTCAAGCGCACGGTCGAGTACTGCAATCAGCTGCCCGTGCCCGAGCGCAGCCCCTGGGCCGGCGACCTGGTCTTCACCGCCTTCAGCGGTTCGCACCAGGATGCCATCAAGAAGGGCTTCGAGGCGATGGAGGCCCGCGCGAGCGCCGAGGGCAAGACCATCGACGAGATCGAGTGGGCGGTGCCGTACCTGCCCATCGACCCGAAGGACCTCGGCCGGTCGTACGAGGCCGTCATCCGCGTCAACTCGCAGTCCGGCAAGGGTGGCGTCGCCTATCTGCTGAAGGCCGACCACGCGATCGACCTGCCGCGGAAGCTGCAGATCGAGTTCTCTGGCGTGGTGCAGGCGCGCACCGACGCCGAGGGCGGCGAGGTCTCGAGCGCCCAGATCTGGGACATCTTCACCGACGAGTATCTACCCTCCACGAACGACGACCAGCGCTGGGGCCGCTTCGAGCTGCTGTCGACCCGCTCCTCGAGCGACATGTCGGGCGATGTGCACCTCGACGTCTCGCTGCGCGACGGCGATTCCACGCACCCGGCCTCGGCCGTGGGCAACGGTCCGGTCGCGGCGTTCCTCGAGATCGTGCGCTCCCAGGGCTTCGACGTGACGCTGTACGACTACGTCGAGCACGCTCTCAGCTCGGGCGGTGACGCTCAGGCCGCGGCGTACGTCGAGCTGCAGGTCGACGACCAGCGTCTATGGGGCGTGGGCATCGACGGTGACATCTCGACGGCGTCGCTCAAGGCGATCGTCTCGGGCGTCAACCGCGCGATCCGCACGCGTCAGGCCGCGGGCGCCCTGGCCGGCGTCTGATCCGACCTCGAAGCGCCGTCATCCCCGTTCGGATGGCGGCGCTTCGGCGTGGGGGCGAGGGGCTTCGCACCCCTCCCGCCGAACGGTCTCGCCGCACCAGGGGGTCCTCATCTCGCCACACCGACAGGATGCGAGGATGAATCCGTGATCCGCGTCGACGCCCTCTACCGCTACCCCGTGAAGGGCTTCACGCCCGAGAAGCGCGACAGCCTCGTCATCCAGGGCGACGGACGCGTGCAGGGGGACCGCTCGCTCGTGTTCCGTTTCGCCGATGCGGTGGAGCCGGCGGATGCCACGTATCCGAAGAGCCGTGGGCTCGCGCTGATGACGTTCCCGACGCTCGCGCGCGTGCGCCTGACGTTCGACGACGACGCGCGGACGCTGCGTCTGAGCGTCGACGACATCGACGTCACCGCCGATCTCAGCGAGGAGGGCCGCGCGCGGCTGAGCGAAGCGGTCACCGCCTACCTCCGCACGACGAGCGATGCGACACTGCTCGAGGCCGACGGCATCCTGCCCCTGGGTCTGCTCGGAGACGGCCGCACCGCGCGCTTCCAGGACCGCCCGCAGGGGTTCGTCTCGCTGCACGGCGCGGCCTCGGTCACTGACCTGGATGCCACGGTCGCCGCTCCCGTCGACGATCGCCGTTTCCGCTCCAACATCGTCGTGAGCGGGACCGCACCGTGGGCGGAGTTGGAATGGCGGGGGCGCGTGCGGATCGGGGAGGTGGAGTTCGAGGTGCAGAAGCCGATCGAGCGCTGCGCCGCGATCACGGCGAACCCCGACACGGGCGTCCGCGACGCGCGCCTGCTGCGGGTGCTGACGACGGACTACGGCCAGGACGCCCCGACCCTCGGCATCCTGCTCCTCCCCGCCGGCTCCGGCGCCACCATCCGCGTGGGCGACGAGGTCGTACCGCTCGGCTGAGCCCGCAAGACCCCGCGCGAGCCGCCGACGGTCGTCGCTTCAGTGAGCACGTGAGCGACGATGATCGGCAACTCACGCGCGGGAGAGGCGGGCCTACTCGGCGTTGTCGGTGCGGATGATCGGGATGCCGGTGGTCTCGACCGCGACCTTGCGGCGGTAGAGCTTGCGCTGCTCGGGCAGGGACAGGTCGAAGAGCACGGCCAGCACGCGGAGCACCGTCGTCACCACCACGCCGATGACCGCGGCGAGCGGCAGCGGGACGCCGAACCCGGCCGTGACGGCGAGGACCACGCACCCCGCACCGGCGGCGACGGCGTAGAGCGAGCCCACGTGCATGATCGCGACCGGCAGCCCCATCAGCACGTCCCGCAGCACGCTGCCGCCCGCCGCGGCGACCACGCCCACGAAGATCGCGGGGACGGCGGGCAGGCCGAGGGCGAGGGCCTTCGACGTGCCGAACGCGCCGAACAGGCCGATCACGACCGCATCGAGCATGACGATGGCGCGGTTCAGCCTCTGGAAGATCCCCGACAGCAGCATCCCCACGATCGAGGCCAGGGTCGCGGTGATGAGGTACCAGTTGCTCTGCAGCGTCGCCGGGGTGAGCCCCAACAGGAGGTCGCGGATGAGACCCCCGCCCATCCCCAACAGGATGCCGATGATCGCGACCCCGAGCAGATCGAGGCGGCGCTGGCCCTGGAACCCCGAGGCGAACAGCGCCCCCTGCACGCCGCCGAGGGCGACGGCGGTGAGATCCGCCCACAGCGGGATGACGAAGGAGGGGGAGTCCACGGCATCCATTCTCCCGCCTCGTGCGCTCCGGCGCGCGCGCCGCGCAGGCCGCTCACGGGTGCGCGGACCGATAATGGACTGTGCCCACCTACCGCGACGAAGTCGTGGTCCTGCGTACCCACAAACTGGGGGAGGCGGACCGCATCCTCACCCTCCTCAGCCGCCGCAACGGCAAGATCCGCGCGGTCGCGAAGGGGGTGCGGCGGACGTCGTCGAAGTTCGGCTCGCGGCTGGAACCCTTCATGGTGGCCGACGTGCAGCTGTTCAAGGGCCGCAACCTCGACATCGTGCAGCAGGCCGAGTCGCTGGGCTCCTATGGGGCCGAGATCGTGGCGGACTACGACGTCTACACGACCGCCAGCGCGATGGTCGAGACGGCCGACCGGCTGAACGAGGCCGAGGCCACGCCCCAGCAGTACCTGCTGCTGGTCGGCGGGCTCCGCGCGCTGGCCCGCGGGGAGCACTCCGAGCGCAGCGTGCTGGATTCGTATCTGCTGCGCGCCATGGCCCTCTCGGGCTGGGCGCCGGGGCTGACCGAGTGCGCCCGCTGCGGCACCATCGGCGACCACGACTACTTCCTCCCGCAGCTCGGTGGCGTGGTCTGCTCGACCTGCGCCCCCGCGGGATCCCCGCGCGTGTCGCGCGACACCGTCGACATGCTCCGTGCGCTCATGGCGGGGGAGTGGGAGACCATCGACGCCGCCCCCGGCCGCACGACCGCCGCGGCCTCGGGCCTCGTCGCGGCGTACGCGCAGTTCCATCTGGAGCGCGGCATCCGCTCCCTCTCGCACCTGGAGGCGCATCGATGACACCGAAGCCGTTCACGCACCGCGACGCCGTGCCGTACCGCCCGTTGGACTGGACGGGAGAGTACCCGCCCGCTTACCCCAAGGGAGCCGTGCCCGAGCACGTCGCGATCGTGATGGACGGCAACGGGCGGTGGGCCAACCGGCAGGGGCTCACGCGCGTCGAGGGCCACCGTGCGGGGGAAGCGGCGCTGCTCGACGTCGTCGCCGGGGCGATCCAGGCCGGGGTGAAGCACCTCTCGGTCTACGCGTTCTCGACCGAGAACTGGTCGCGCTCGCCCGACGAGGTGCGCTTCCTCATGGGCTTCAACCGCGAGGTGCTGCACCGCCGCCGTGACCAGCTGAACGAGTGGGGCGTCCGCATCCGCTGGTCGGGTCGCAAGCCGCGCCTGTGGGGCTCGGTCATCAAGGAGCTGCAGCACGCCGAGCGCCTCACCGAGGGCAACTCCACCCTGACGCTGACGATGTGCGTCAACTACGGCGGGCGGGTGGAGATCGTGGATGCCGTGCGCCGCATCGGCGACGACATCGCCGCCGGCAAGCTCAAGCCCTCGGCGGTGACCGAGAAGCTCATCCGCAAGAACCTCTACCAGCCCGACATGCCCGACGTGGACCTGTTCGTGCGCTCCAGCGGCGAGCAGCGCACCTCGAACTTCCTGCTGTGGGAGTCGGCGTACGCCGAGATGGTGTTCCTCGACACGCTCTGGCCCGACTTCCGGCGCACGCACCTGTGGGACGCGATCGGGCTGTACCTCTCGCGCGACCGCCGCTTCGGCGGCGCGGTCGACGCACCGACGGCGTGATCGCCTAGCGCGCCAGCTCGGCGCGCAGGGATGCGGCGGCCTCCATGGCCACGCGACGCATCGCTTCGCGCGTCTGTCCGCCGATGTGCGGAGTGACGACGACGTCGGGCCTGTTGCGCAGCGGGTGGTCGACGGGCATCGGCTCCACGTCGGAGACGTCGAGTCCCGCCCCGCCCACCTGGCCGGCGTCGAGGGCCGCGACCAGCGCCTCCTCGTCGACGACCCCGCCTCGCGAGGTGTTCACCACGACCGCGTGAGGGCGCATGAGGCGGAACTGCGCGGCACCGAGGAGTCCGCGCGTCGTGGGGAGCAGGGGGACGTGCACGCTGACCGCATCGGCCCCCGCGAGCAGGTCGTCGAGCGCGTGCGGTTCGGAGCCGTCGGCTCGGATGTCGTCGTCGGGCACGGCCGGGTCGAACGCGAGCACGTGCATGCCGAACCCTCCCCGGGCGATCCGGGCGACGTGGCGCGCGATGCGGCCGTATCCGATAAGTCCGAGCGTCGAGCCGCTGAGCTCGCCCCCGATCAACGCGTCGCGGTCGGCCCTCCCGGCGGCTGCGGCACCGATGCCGCGCCGCACCGCCATGAGCAGAGCGATCGTGTGCTCGGCGACCGAGAGCACGTTCGCGTGCGGAGTCGTCGTGACCCGGATGCCACGCTCCCGGGCGAACGCGGTGTCGACGGTGTCGGTACCGACGCCGTGTCGCGCGACGATGCGCAGCCGCGGCATCCGGGCGAGCTGCGCGGCGTCCATCCGCGCGGTGCGCAGGAGGACGCCCTGAGCGAGAGGCGCGATCTCGACCTCGGCCGAGGCGGCCTCACCCCAGCCGCGATGGACATCCGCCCACGTCTCGAGCTCGGCCACCGCGTCGGGGTGCACCTCGCGCGGAATCCAGATCAGGGGACGCACGGGCGAGGCCTCAGACACGGGGCACCAGGGCGCGGTTGGCGGCGCGACGATCGGCCTCGCCGCGCACGAGGGCATCCGCGGCGGCCGTGACCTCGGCGATGCGCTCGCGCGGCACGACCGCGACGCCGTCGGCGTCGCCGACGATCCAATCGCCCGGGGACACCGGGACCCCTCCGAGGGTGACGGTGCCTCCGAGACGGTAAGGGCCGGTCTTCCACGGCCCCGCGGGCGTCACGGCGCGGGCGAACACCGGTACGCCCACCTCCCGCAGCTCCACCGCGTCGCGGGCGGCTCCATCGAGCACGATCCCGGCGACGCCCAGGGCCTTCGCCTTCTCGGCGACGAGTTCGCCGATGAGCGCGCGCGTCTCATCCGCCCCGCCGTCGACGACGAGGATCTCGCCCGGGCGGACCACGTCGAACGCCGCGTGCACGCCCCGGTTGTCACCGGGACGGGTGAGGACCGTGGCGGCGGGTCCGGACACCATCGCGCCGGCCCACAGCGGGGAGACGCCGCGGGCCACGCCGAAGCGCTCCATCGCGTCGCCGATCGTGGCGGCGGCATAGGCGCCGGGCGGCGGGTAGTCGCTGCTCTCGGGGATCGAGCTCGTCATCGGGCGGTCCTCTCGGTCGGGGGAAGGGGGTCAGTCCAGGGCGGCCGGCAGACCGCTGCGGCGGATGTCGGCGACGGCCGCCGTCAACGCGGCGAGGAACACCGGCAGGCGCTCCTCGGTGAAACGCGCCGTGGGTCCGCCGAGGCCGAGCACGACCGCCGGTCGACGCTCGTCGCCCTCCCGCACGATGACGGCGACGCCGCTGTTGCCCGGCTCGCGCGCGCCATGCGAGACGGCGTACCCGTCGCGGCGGGCGTCGGCCACCGCGGCGCGGAATCCGTCGACGTCGACAGCGGATCTTTCGTCGGCGGGGAGCGCATCGAGGAGGTGCTCGACGGCATCCGGACCGCTCGCGGCCACCAGGAGGGTCGAGGCGGCTCCGAGCAGCAGAGGCATCTCGTCGCCCACCTGCACGACGTGACGGAGCGAGTACGGGCTCGGCGATTGTCCGACGGCCACGCGCCGCAGGCCGCTGCGGGCGTAGAGGCTCGCGGTCTCGCCGGTCTCCTGCGCCAACCGCGTCATGCGGTCGGCGGTCTCCTCGGGCACGGCCCACGCCGCTTCGGCGAACGCCGCGAGACGGATGAGGCGGGCCCCCACGGTGACGCGTCCGTCGGCGGCGTGCCGCAGCATCCGTTCACCGACGAGGGTCTCGATCAGGCGCAGCACCGTGGTGCGCGGCAAACCGCTCTCACGGACGATCTCGGCGAGCGAGAGCACGGGCCGTGCCGCGGTGAAGCACTGCAGGACTTCGAACGCGCGTGTGACGGCGCGGACGCCTCCGCTCTCGGGGGCGGAGCGCTCGGATGCCTCGGTGATGGTGGACAAGGTGGCTGCCTTCCGTGGTGCGCCGGTTGCACCGATTCGTCCACGAGTGTACCGTCTGGTGGACATTGGAGTCCACTAGATGGACACCACCTCGACCTCATCACGAAGGAGTGACGACGTGAGAACCAGACGCGTTCTGTGGAACGCCCTCGGCGTCGCCGCCACGGCGGCGCTCGTCGGCGTGGCCGCAGTGAACGCCAGCGGCTCGACCGCCGGCGTCGACCCCCGCGCCAAACTGACGATCATGGCCCCGGCGGCTCCCGGCGGCGGCTGGGACCTCGCGTCCCGGGAATCCCAGCAGGTGCTGCGCTCGACCGCGGTCGTGAACAACGCGCAGGTGGTGAACGTCCCCGGGGCGGGCGGCACGATCGGACTCGGCCAGTTCACGCAGCTCGGCGACGATCCGACGAACCTCATGATGACCGGCACGGTCATGGAGGGCGCCATCACGGTCAACGGGTCGGAGGCGACCCTCGGCGACACGACCCCGATCGCCCGGTTGGCCGAGGACTACATCGTCTTCATCGTGCCTGCGAACTCGCCGTTCCGGAACCTCGACGACTTCATCCAGGCGTGGCGCGCGGATCCGCACGGCCAGGCGGTCGGAGGAGGCGGTATCGGCGGCACCGACCATCTGCTGACCGGACTCACTGCGCAGGCCGCAGGGATCGATCCCGGTGAGGTCAACTACGTCTCGTACGCCGGCGGCGGCGAGGTGCTCACCGCGCTGCTCTCCAACACGGTGGCGATCGGCGTCAGCGGCTACAACGACTTCAGCGACCAGATCGAGGCCGGACGCCTCCGGCCCTCGCTGTCTCGGCGCAGGAGCCGGTGCCCGGCATCGACATCCCCACCTTCATCGAGCAGGGCGTCGACGTGAACCTGCCGAACTGGCGCGGCCTCGTGGCGCCTCCCGGCATCACCGACGCACAGCGCGACGAGCTCGTCTCCATCGTCGAGGAGATGGCCGCGACCCCCGAATGGGCCGAGGTGATGGAGCGCAACAGGTGGCGCGACGCGCTGCTGACCGGATCCGACTTCGCGGACTTCATCGCGCAGGACCAAGCGCGTGTGAACGCCATCATCGAGGAGTTGGGCCTGTGAGCGGCGTCATCCCCACCATCCCGCGGACGCACCGCGTCCGCACATCCGACGGCTTCTGGCGCCGCCGCTCCGGACTCGTCGTCCCGGCGGTGATGCTCGCGATGGGCGTCGCGCTCATCGTCGGCACGATCACGATGACCGTGCCGGCCACCGCCGCCCCTCCCGGCCCGCAGCTCTTCCCCGCCATCATCGCCGCCGCGGTGATCGTGCTCGCCGCCCTCCTCGCCATCGACATCCTGCGCCGGCCCGAGCCCATCGACGTGGCCGATGCGGATGCCGAGACCCCCGGCACCGACCCCGAGGCCGACGACGAGGCGATCCTCGCGACCCTCGAGGGCAGGGAACCGGAGGCGCCCCCCGTCCGCCCACGCAGCAACATCTGGGCCATGTTCGGCGCGGTCGGCACGGTCGTCGTGTTCATCGCGGCGCTCACCCCGCTGGGATGGCTGCTGTCCGGCGCGTTCCTGTTCTGGGGCATCGCGCGCTCGCTCGGCAGCCGCCGGCCCGTCTTCGACATCTTCCTGTCGCTGGCGATCTCCGCCCTCGTGCAGATCGCCTTCTCGGGAGGTCTCGGACTCAACCTGC
The DNA here is from genome assembly GCF_032464935.1 of Microbacterium phycohabitans. Lineage (NCBI taxonomy): Bacteria > Bacillati > Actinomycetota > Actinomycetes > Micrococcales > Microbacteriaceae > Microbacterium > Microbacterium phycohabitans. Next base: position 303,385 of record NZ_JAWDIT010000003.1, on the reverse strand, counting down.
CGCCCGGAATCCTGGAGGGACTCTTCTGATGGATGCTCTGGTCAACCTGGGGGAGGGCTTCGCGGTCGTCCTCACGCCCATCAACATGCTGTGGGTGCTGATCGGCGCCGTGCTCGGCACCGCCGTCGGCGTTCTGCCGGGCCTCGGTTCGGCGATGGCCGTCGCGCTGCTGCTGCCGGTCACCTTCTCGCTCGACCCGATCGGTGCGTTCATCATGTTCGCCGGCGTGCTCTTCGGTGGGCTGTTCGGTGACTCCATCGCCGGCATCCTCATGAACACCCCGGGTAACAGCACCGCGATCGCGGGGTCGATCGAGGGGCACCGGATGGCAAAGAGCGGCCGAGCCGCTCAAGCGCTCGCGACCTCGGCGATCGGCGCGTTCATCGGCGGGATCGTGGCATCCATCCTCGTGGTGTTCTTCGCACCTCGGCTGGCGGAGCTCGCGACCCTCTTCGGGCCCGCCGAATACCTCGCGCTCGCCGTCTTCGCCTTCGTCGCGATCTCCGCCGTGGTGACCGAGTCGGTCGTCCGCGGTCTCGCAGCCCTGGTGATCGGTCTGGCGATCTCGGTCGTGGGCATCGACGGCGCCTCAGGCACCTCGCGCTTCACCTTCGGCCTGCCGGAGCTGTTCGACGGCATCGACATCGTGGTGATCACGGTCGGTCTGCTCGCGCTGGGCGAGGTCTTCAGCGTCGCCGCGCGCCGCGGCACCCCCGACGAAACGAAGCTCCTGCCCTCGACCGGGCGGCTCTGGTTGTCGTTCCGTGAGCTCCGACAGGCCCTGCCCGCGTGGCTGCGCGGAACGGCGATCGGCATCCCCTTCGGCATCATCCCCGTCGGCGGATCCGAGGTGCCCACCTTCCTGTCATACGGCGCGGAGCGAAAGCTCGACGGCCGTCGCCGGAAGCCGATGTTCGGACGCGGGGCGATCCAGGGCGTTGCCGGCCCCGAGGCAGCCGGCAACGCCACGGCCGGAACGGCGATGGGCGCGCTGCTCGCGCTGGGTCTGCCGACCTCGGCGACCGCGGCGATCCTGCTCGCGGCCTTCCGCCAGTACGGTCTGCAGCCGGGACCGCTGCTGTTCGATCGCGCCCCCGACCTCGTGTGGGCGCTGCTGGCGAGCTTCTTCGTCGGCATGGTCGTCCTGCTCATCCTGAACCTGCCGTTCGCTCCGCTCTGGGCGAAGCTGCTGAAAGTCCCGCGCCACTACCTGTACGCCGGCATCACGGTCTTCGCGATGCTGGGCGTCTACGCCACCAGCAGCAAGATCCTGGACCTCGTCCTCGTCCTGGTGGTGGGCCTGCTCGGCTTCCTCATGCGCCGATACGGGCTGCCGGTCGCGCCGATGCTCATCGCGATCATCCTCGGCCCCTTGGCCGAGACCGAGTACCGTCGCGCGATGGCCGTGAGCGAGGGGGATCCCGGCATCCTGGTGTCGAGCCCCATCTCGATCACGCTGTACGCGGTGCTCGCGCTGGCGATCGTGGGCGTCGTCTTCACCCGCGTCCGCTCGGCCCGCCGCTCGAAGGTGGCGGCATGACGGATACGGATACGGATGCCGTGGCGCCGGGGCCGCTGACGGGTGTGACGGTGCTCGATCTGACGAACGTGCTCGCGGGGCCCTACGCGGCATACCAGCTCGCGCTGATGGGCGCTGACGTCATCAAGGTCGAGACACCGCACGGCGGCGACCTCGCGAGACGGCTCGGCACCTCGGCCGAGCTGAACGCGCGGCACCTCGGTATCTCCTTCCTCGCCCAGAACGCCCAGAAGCGTTCGATCACTTTGGATCTGAAGACCGAGGGGGGCGCGCAGGCGCTGCGTCGGCTCGTCGCCACCGCGGACGTGCTCGTGGAGAACTTCCGTCCCGGGGTCCTGGAGCGACTCGGCTTCGGGTGGGAGCAGCTGCACACCCTCAACACCCGGCTGATCCTGTGTCAGATCTCCGGCTTCGGGCAGACCGGTCCGATGCGGACGAAGCCGGCGTACGACCAGATCATCCAGGGCTATTCGGGCATGATGAGCGTCACGGGAACACAGGCGACCGGTCCGCTGCGTGCGGGGTTCCCCCTCGCCGACACGATCGGCGGGCTCGCCGCGGCTTTCGCCGTCTCGAGCGCACTGGCTGGTCGGGCCACCACCGGGGTCGGCAGCGTGATCGACGTGTCGATGCTCGAGACGGCAGTGACCGCGATGGGCTGGGTGGTGTCGAACCTCCTCGTCGACGGCCACGAGCCACTGCCTCTCGGCAACGACAACGGCACCGCGGCACCCTCGGGAGCGTTCGCCACCGGCGACGGGCTGCTCAACATCGCCGCGAACAAGCAGGAGCAGTTCGAGACTCTCTGCGCGCTCGTGGACAGGGCGGACCTCATCGTCGACCCGCGGTTCGCGGAACGCGAGAATCGCAAGGCCCATCGGGCGGCCCTGACGATCGAACTCGAGCACGCGCTCGCGGCGCGTGCCGCCACGGAGTGGGAGGACCTCTTGAGCTCGGCCGGGGTCCCCGCGGCGGCGGTCCTTCGTGTGGATCAGATGCTCGCGAGCCCGCAGATCCGCGATCGTGGACTCGTTCACGAACTGCCCTTCCCGGGGGGTGGTGGCGATCCGCTGCGGGTGCTCGGCAACGGCATCCGCATCGACGGCCGGATTTCCGCACCGCGCACCCCACCCCCCACGCTCGGTGAGCACACCGACGAGATCCTGGCGACGCTCGGCTACTCCGCCGACGACATCGCCGCCCTGTACGAGGAAGGCGCCGTATGACCGACGACGCGCTCGCAGCCGTCACCGCGTGGTGGGCGACCGCCATCACCCGCATCCAGCCGGGGGAGATCGCCTTCCGCGGTCGTCCGGTGCAGGACCTGATCGGCACGACGGGTTTCGTCGACACCATCTGGCTGCTCGTGACCGGCGGCGACCTCGAGCCCGCGCGCCGACGCCTGCTCGAGGCGACCCTGGTGGCCAGCGTCGACCACGGTCCTCAGGCGCCCTCCATCGCGAGCGCGCGCATGGCCGCCACGTGCGGCGTCGGCATCAACTCGGCGATGGCGAACGGCATCAACGTGCTCGGCGACACCCACGGCGGCGCCGGCCAGCAGTGCGTCGCACTGCTCGGCCGCATGGTGCGAGAGCATCGCGAGCACGGCCGCGACTGGGACGATCTCGCCGCCGACGAGATCGGGCGGTACCGCGCCCGCGGCGCTTTCGTCCCGGGCTTCGGGCACCGCTTCCATCCCGTTGATCCGCGCCGCAACCCGCTGCTCTCGCTGGTCGAGCAGGCCGCGGCGTCGGGCGACGTCGAGGGCGACCACCTCCGAGCCGGACTCGCGATCGAGCGCGCGCTCGCCTCGCGCGGCGTGCCGATGAACATCGACGGCATCTCGGCGACCGTGTACGGCGAGCTCGGCGTCGAGCCGGAGCTCGCGCGCGGGCTCTTCGTGCTCGCTCGATCCGTCGGCATCTTGGCCCACGCGTGGGAGGAGAGCAGCTCAGGTCGCCGCATCAAGGGTCCGCTGCCTCCGCCGCTGCTCGCCGACTACACCGGGCCGGACGTGCCCGAGCGATGACCAGCGGGGGATGAGCGGCGAGGCCCCCGGGGGAAGGATGCCGCTCGCGGAATAGATCGCCCGGCAACGTGGTTGCACGCGATATGACGGATGCCATCAAGATCGACGTGTGGAGTGACATCGCCTGCCCCTGGTGCTACATCGGCAAGCGCAACCTCGAGAACGGCCTGGCCGCCACGGCCGCCGATGACGACGCTCCCGTCGTCGAGATCGAGTACCACTCGTTCGAGCTCTCGCCCGACACCCCCGAAGACTTCGACGGGGGAGAGGTCGACTACCTCTCGCAGCACAAGGGCATCTCGCCCGAGTCCGCGCGCGAGATGCTCGACCGCGTCACCGGCGTCGCCGCCGACGCGGGACTCGCGTACCGCTTCGACATCCTCAAGCACACCAACACCGTGAAGGCGCACGAGCTGCTGCACTTCGCCAAGGAGAACGGCAAGCAGCTGGAGCTCGCCGAGCTGCTCATGTCGGCGTACTTCCTCGAGGGCAAGCACGTCGGTCGCGACGACGATCTCGTGCAGCTCGCGGCCGAGGTCGGTCTCGATGCGGATGCCGCGCGCGAGGCGCTCTCGTCGCAGCGTTACCGCGCCGCCGTCCGCGCCGACCAGGAGCAGGCCCGCCAGTTCGGCATCACCGGCGTGCCCTTCTTCGTGATCGACGGCAAGTACGGCGTCAGCGGCGCGCAGCCGGTGGAGGCGTTCACGCAGATCGCCCGTCAGGTCTGGGGCGAGCGTCGCGAGGTCGTCGAGACCGCCGACGCGTGACCCTTCCTCCCCATCCGGTGCCCGTTCCCGATCCGTTCGGGGGCGGGCACCGTGTCGTGCGACCGTCTGGGAGAATGAGACAGTGAATACGGCAATGGCTCCGACGCGAACGCTGCGCATCGGCAACATCGAACTCGACGCCCCCGTCGTGCTCGCTCCCATGGCCGGCATCACGAACACGGCGTTCCGTCGTCTGTGTCGCGAATACGGTGCCGGGCTCTACGTGAGCGAGATGATCACGACGCGCGCTCTGGTGGAGCGCAACGACACCACGATGCGCCTCATCCGCCATCACGAGTCCGAGACACCACGCTCGATCCAGCTCTACGGGGTCGACCCGGCGACGGTCGAGGCGGCGGTGCGCATGATCGTCGACGAAGACCACGCCGATCACATCGACCTCAACTTCGGCTGCCCCGTGCCGAAGGTCACCCGCCGCGGCGGGGGTGCCGCGCTGGCGTGGAAGACGTCGCTGTTCCGCGAAATCGTCGAGCGTGCCGTCACTGCTGCGGGCGACAAGCCGCTCACGGTCAAGATGCGCAAGGGCATCGACGCCGACCACCTCACCTACCTCGAGGCCGGCCGCATCGCCGAGGGGGCGGGTGTGGCATCCATCGCCCTGCACGCGCGCACGGCGAGCGAGTTCTACTCCGGTCACGCCGACTGGGCCGCGATCACGAAGTTGAAAGAGACCGTGACGAGTGTGCCGGTGCTCGGCAACGGCGACATCTGGTCCGCTGACGACGCCGTGCGGATGATGGACGAGACCGGCTGCGACGGTGTCGTCGTCGGTCGCGGCTGCCTCGGACGCCCGTGGCTCTTCGGCGACCTCGCACGTGCCCTCGGCGGCCCGGGCGCCGCGCACGGCGAGCCGGTCGACGCGACGCTCGGCTTCGTCGCGAAGGCGTTCCGGCGCCACGCCGAGCTGCTCGTGGAGTTCTTCGACGACGAGGGCCGCGGATGCCGCGACATCCGCAAGCACGTCGCGTGGTACTTCAAGGGCTACCCCGTCGGCGGCGAGCTGCGCGCGAGCCTCGCGACGGCCTCGACCCTCGACGAGATCGACGCGCTGCTGTCTACGATGGAGCTCGACGCCCCCTACCCGGGCGCCGCGGCCGAGGGTCAGCGCGGACGCGCCGGCACCCCGAAGCGCCCGGCTCTCCCCGATGGCTGGCTGGACTCCCGCGAGATCGGCGATGCCGCCGGTCGCGCCCTCGCCGATGCGGAGCTGCACCACAGTGGCGGCTGAGGTGGCGGTGACGACGGCCCGTCCCCTCGGGTACGAGGATGCGGACGCCGCCCGGTTCCACGTCGAACGGCATCGTTCCCAGCGCGACGACTTCGCCCGTGACCGTGCCCGCGTGCTGCACTCCGCCGCGCTGCGACGCCTCGCGGCCAAGACGCAGGTGCTGAGCCCGGCGAGCCCGGCCGACTTCGCCCGCAACCGCCTCACGCACTCCCTCGAGGTCGCGCAGGTGGGCCGCGAGCTCGCGACCGCCCTGCAGCTGTCTCCCGACGTCGTCGACACCGCCTGCCTGAGCCACGATCTCGGGCACCCGCCCTTCGGGCACAACGGCGAGCGGGCGCTCAACGAGTGGGCCGGCGACATCGGCGGTTTCGAGGGCAACGCGCAGACCCTGCGCATCCTCACGCGCCTCGAGCCCAAGGTGTTCGGCGTCGAGGGAGAACCGTTCGGTCTGAACCTCACGCGCGCGAGCCTCGACGCCACCTGCAAGTACCCCTGGACGGCCGACGAGCCCGTACCCGATCCCGGCGGACGCTTGAAGTTCGGTGTCTACCCCGACGACGAACCGGTGTTCCACTGGATGCGCGGGGGTGCACCCGCACGGCAGCGCTGCATCGAGGCCGAGGTCATGGACCTCTCCGACGACATCGCCTACTCGGTGCACGACTTCGAGGACGCGGTCGTCAACCGCTACGTCGACCCCGCGCGCCTGGCATCCCGCGTCGGCCGTGAAGGACTGCTCGACGCCATCCAGCGCTGGGTGGGCTACGACTTCGTCCGCGACGATCTGGCGGCGGGTCTCGAACGGCTCATGGCGATGCCGGAGTGGATCCATTCCTTCGACGGCACGCGCCCGGCGCTCGCGCGGCTGAAGAACCTCACGTCCGATCTCATCGGTCGCTTCGCGCGCGCGGCCACCGCCGCCACCCGCGAGGCCTACCCGGCCGACGCGCTGACGCGGTACCGCGCGAACGTCATCGTGCCCGGCGAGGTCGAGGTCGAGATGGCGGTGCTCAAGGGCATCATCGGCGCGACCGTCGTGTCGATCGACGGCCGCAAGGTGCTCTACCGCGAGCAGCGTCAGGTGCTCAAGCGCCTGGCATCCGCCCTGTGGGAGAACCCCGGCGCTCTCGACGCCCTGCACGCTCCCGATTTCGCCGCGGCGGCCGACGACGCCGCGCGCCGTCGCGTGGTGGTGGACCAGGTCGCGAGCCTCACCGATCAGCTCGCGATCTCGTGGCACGGCCGCCTGGTCGGCGAGGTGGATGCCGCCGAGCTCGGCGTCTGGGCTCCCGGCGCCCGAGCTTCGCGCGGAGCGGATGCCTGATGGCGGGTCGCATCCGTCAGGCCGACGTCGACGAGGTCAAAGCGCGGGTGAACATCGCCGACGTGATCGGCGAGCGCGTCGCGCTCAAGCCCGCCGGCGTCGGGTCGATGAAGGGGCTGTGTCCCTTCCACGACGAGCGCAGTCCGAGCTTCAACGTGCGGCCCCAGGTGGGCTACTACCACTGCTTCGGCTGCGGTGAATCGGGTGACGTCTACTCGTTCCTGCGTGCGATGGATCACGTGTCGTTCACCGAGGCGGTCGAGCGCATGGCGGCGCGCGTCGGGTACACGCTGCACTACGAAGACGGGGGAGCAGCTCCCGAGACGTCGGGACGCTCGCGGCTGTACGCCGCCAACGCCGCGGCGGCGGAGTACTTCCGCACGCAGCTGATGACCCCCGAGGCCGAGACCGGTCGCCGCTTCCTCGGCGACCGCGGCTTCGATGCCGGGGCGGCCGCGCACTTCGGCGTCGGGTACGCGCCCAAGGGCTGGTCGCACCTGCTCGACCACCTGACGGCGCAGAAGTTCACGCGCGACGAGCTCCTGCAGGCGGGACTCGTGTCGCAGGGTCAGCGCGGCGTCTACGACCGCTTCCGCGGGCGCCTGGTGTGGCCCATCCGCGACATCACCGGTCAGGTGATCGGCTTCGGCGCGCGCAAGCTCTACGACGACGACCAGGGCCCGAAGTACCTCAACACCCCCGAGACCCCGCTCTACAAGAAGACGCAGGTGCTCTACGGCCTCGATCTGGCCAAGCGCGACATCTCGCGCTCGCACCGCGTCGTGGTCGTCGAGGGGTACACCGACGTCATGGCCTGCCATCTCGCGGGAGTGACCACGGCGATCGCCTCGTGCGGCACGGCGTTCGGCAGTGATCACATCACGGTGCTCCGCCGCGTCATGGGCGACGACAGCAGCTCCGGAGAGGTCGTGTTCACCTTCGACCCGGATGCCGCGGGCCAGAAGGCGGCGCTGCGCGCCTTCGCCGATGAGAAGCGTTTCGCGGCGCAGACGTACGTCGCCGTCGCCCCCGAGGGCCTCGACCCGTGCGACCTGCGTCTCCAGCGCGGCGACGGCGCCGTGCGCTCGCTCATGGAGACCAAGGCCCCCATGTTCGAGTTCGTCATCGATCAGCGACTCAAGGACTTCAACCTCTCCAGCGTCGAGGGTCGCGCCGGCGCTCTCCACGCGGCGGCCCCGATCGTCGCCGACATCCGCGACCCCGCGCTCCGGCCGGGCTACGTGCGCGTGCTGGCCCGGCGTCTCGGACTCGACATCCCCGAGGTACAGGCCGCCGTCGAACGCGCCGCCCGCGGAGCCGATCGCGCCGAGAAGCGCGACGCGCAGCGCACCGCGGACCCGGCCCCCGTCGCCGTGTCGGTCACGATGGCCTCGCTGCCGCACACCCGCGACGTCGCCCTCGAGCGCGGGGCCATGATGGCCTTCCTGCAGTACGGGCACCGGATCGAGCCCGACCTGTTCCTGCGGGCGCTGCAGACCCCGTTCGGTCACCCGGCTCTCGAAGCGGTGCGCAGTTCCCTGGCATCCACGGACCTGTCGCAGCCCGGCTGGGCCGTGACGGCCGTCGAGGCGGTCCGTGAGCCGTTCCGCTCCCTCGCCGCCGAGCTGTTGACGGCCGAGTTCCCCGCGCGCACCGAGGAAGGCGCGGTGGCGTCGGCGAACGACCTCGCCCGCGGCCTGCTCGTGCGCGAGCTGCAACGCGAGAAAGACGAACTGCTGCGGGGGATCCAGCGCGTCCCGGCCGAATCCGAGGAGGGCCGGCGTCTTCGTCTGCGCCTTCGAGAACTGGATGCCGATCGGCAGCGACTCGTCGCGAGCTGAGGCCCACCGGGGCTACCGCACCGGCGTGTCGGGAGGAAGCCCCGCGACAGGGGACGCGATCCTCGGCGAGGATGGGAGCATGCCCCGGTCACTCGACACCGACGTCGCCCTCCGCACCGACGACCTCTCGCTCGCGCGCAGCGGCGTGCGCGTGATCGACGGCATCACCCTCACCCTGCCCGCCGGGCGCACGCTCGTCGTCCGCGGAGCGACGGGGGCGGGCAAGACCTCCCTCGTGTCGCTGCTGGCCGGTCACCCCGACGACGGCCTCGCGGTCGTCGGGGGAGACGCGCGCGTTCACGGCATCTCGGCGCGGCGTCCGGGCCGTGCCCGTCGGGAGTGGACCTTCCACACCGGCTACCTGCCTCAGGGGGCCGGTGCCGGACTGCCCTCCCGTCTCACCGTGCAGGACGTCATCGCCGAACCGATCACGAGCCGCGACCGCCGGGTCAACACGCGGGCTCTGGCCGTGCGCGTGGCGACGCTGCTCGACGAGATGGAACTGCCGCTGGGCACCGCGCCGAAGTACCCGTACGAGCTCAGCGCCGGCATGCGTCAGCGGGTCGCCCTCGCGCGTGCTCTCGTGCTGGAGCCGCGACTGTTCGTCGCCGACGACCTGTACGCCAACCTCGACGTCGAGGTGCGTGCCGCGGCGCGCGCCTCGATCATCCGCCGTCGCGACGAGCGGGGGATGGCGTCGCTGATCGTCACGAACGACGCCGACGCCCCGCGCGATCTGGACGCCGACGTGCTCGTGCTGCACGCCGGTCACGCGGTCGCCCTGGGGCACGGCGACAAGACCCTGCAGTGGACGCCGGACGGCACGCCCGAGCGACGGATTTCGGCCCGCTGATTTTTCCGCCACCCCCGTGTGCTGTTAGTATCGTGGGGTTGCCCGCCGCGAGGTGAGCATGATCCTCGGTAGCTCAATTGGCAGAGCAATCGGCTGTTAACCGATAGGTTCTTGGTTCGAGTCCAAGCCGGGGAGCCCGCAGAAGGCCCGACGTCCGCGTCGGGCCTTCGTCGTTTCACCCGACGGTGATCGGCAGGTCCTCATCCGAACGCGGCGGGTGGGCGACGAGCTCGCGCGCCTGTCCGGCATCGAGGTGCGTCGGGTACAGCGTCCGCGAGAAATTCCCCCGCGGATCCTCCTTCGCGCGGGGCAGCTCGATGGCCGCCGCGTCGATCAGCGCGAGAGTCGCGCGTCGTTGAGCGGGATTCATCGCGAGCTCGCCGCGGCGGCGCAGCAACAGGGGGACACGCAGCTTCTCCGGCCCCTCGAGGATGAGGAACAGCGATCGTGTCCCGCCGGTGATCATCGCGGTGGCGGTCACCCGGGCCGACGTCAACGCGCTTCCCGCGACGACCCGCGATCCGACTCGCACCCGCGCCGTTTCTGCGTCGATCCAGACGTCGGGGATCTGACGCAGCGCCCACACGGCGAGCCCCGCGACGACCGCGATCGCGCTGAGGCCGAGGAGGACGACGATCCCCGGCGGGGCGTCGCGGGCGGTCAGGATCATCAGAGGGACGACCTGCCAGGCGCCCCACACCCCGGCCACGAGGCCGGGCACCAGGAAGATCACCAGCGCACCGCGGTCGCGACGCGAAACGAGCACCCACCCCGCCGGGAGCGGCTCGTCGTCGGAAGCGGCATCCTCTTCTCTCCGTTCTCGACCGGTCGTGCGGGCGAGGACGATGCTCACGATGCCGAGGATCAGCAGGCCCACGCCCAGAGCTCCCAGGCGCACCGTGGCGCGTTCGGCGTCGCTCACTCCGAGCGAGAGCATCACGATGCCGAGGCCCCCGACGACCCCGACCCACCCCTGCACCCGCAGGAGACGGCGCGCTCGGCGGTGCGCCGCACTCCGGTCGGGGGCGCGGGGGGAAGGTGCGGCTTCCGGCTCCCACGACGAACGGGTCGCCCAGAGCATCGCGAGACCGGCGCCGGTGAGACCGACCGCGATCCCCAGGGCCGACAACAGACTCACTCCGCCGCCGGTGGGGAGGAAGGCGACGGATGCCGCCAGGACCGGCATCGAAACGATCGCGACGACGATCGCGGCTCTCCTCGGCGACATGGTTCCCCCCGCCCGGCAGTCAAGCGGTCTGCACGGCCGCCCGCGAGGGGTTGCGCTCCGGCCCTCGAGAAGGCGTGATCCGGGGCGGCGGGTGTCCCGCGTCGACGCGTGGCCGCGCCAGGGGCAGCGATCGTGAATCCGCCAACGGTTCCGTGGAGAGACCAGCGGACGCGATCACGCCGACGTCGACTCAGGGCGCGCCGGGGCCGCCCTTCCCGTTTCCGTTGGCCTTGCCGTTCGCTCCGCCGTTTCCCGCGCCGTTGCCCACTCCGTTTCCCGCGCCGTTCGCGGGGCCGTTACCGCGGCCCGATGCCGGTCCACTGCCGGCATCCGCTCCCGGGCCGACCCCCGGTTCCGCTGCGGGTCCGGAACCGGATGCGGACGGCTCGACGGGGGCGGGCTCGAGGGGGACGACCTCGACGGGGGTCTGGTCCACCGGCGTCTGGTCGACCGAGACCGGGGCAGCCGGAGCCTGTCCGGAAGAGACATCGGTTGTAGTGTCGACCGCCGACTCGACGGGGATGTCGACGGGCGTCTCCGAGGGCGCCGGGGCAGAGGTCTCTGCGACGAGCGACGGCGTCGGAGACGGAACGCTCCCGCTGGCGGGAACGCTGCCCGAGCCCGTGAACGAGAACGCCACGAGATGCCCGCCGAGGACCACGGCCGCGGCCGTCCCGACACCGGCCCATGCCCAGCGGCGTCGACGCGTCGGGGACGCGGGCGCTGCGTCCGGCGTCGCTCGGGAGCCGCTCGACGTCGCATCGCCAGCCGTCGCCGGTGACAGCAGGGCCGCCGTCGGCTCAGACGGTCGCTCCGTGGAGACACCGGCGGCGATCGCGGCAGCCGGCAGCCCGAGATCGATCCACGCGGCGTCGTCCACCACGGTCACCGGCCCCGTGTCGACCGCGACCGTCTCACGGCCCGCCGCCAGCTCGACGGCCTGCTCGGCCACGGCGGTGGCCGACGGCCGGGCGGCGGGATCGTGCGCCGTCATCGCCGACAGCAGTGATCTCCACGCGTACCCGAGCGATGCCGGGACGTCCGGCTGACGCGCGAGCCGCGCGAGAAGCGTCTCCTGCACCGAACCGCCGCCGAACGGATGCAGGCGCGTGAGCGCCTCGATTGCCAGCAGGCCGAGCGCGTACACGTCCGAGGCCGGCTGCGGCGGTTCGCCGCGCACCTGCTCGGGCGCGAGGTAGGCCGCGGTGCCGATGACCGTTCCGGGGGTCGTCAGCCGCGTGGCATCCACGAGGTGGGCGACACCGAAGTCGGCCAAGACGGCTTCCATACCGCGGTCCGTTCCGCGCACGGGCCGGAGGAGGACGTTCGAGGGCTTGATGTCACGATGCACGATCCCGGCTTCGTGCACGACGGCGAGGGCTGCGGCGAGGTCGGCCACGATTCCGGCGACGTCCGCGGGTGCGAGAGCTCCCCGCTCGATGCGCCGCTGGAGGGAGGGCCCGTCGATGAGCTCCATCACCAGGTACACGTGATCGCCGGTGTCGAGGCGGGCGTCGTAGAGCGTCACGAGCGACGGATGGTCGAGGGCGGCCAGGGCCCGTGCTTCCGCCATCCGCCGCAGCGACTCGGCCTCGTCGGTGCGGTCGGCGAAGAAGATCTTCACGGCGACGTCACGACGCAGAACCTCGTCGCGCGCCCGGAAGACCCGCCCCATGCCCCCCGCGCCGATGCGCTCGGCGAGCACGTAACGTCCGCCGAGGATGTCACCGGCGTGGGGCATCGTCAGGTCGGGAGCGTGGCTCATCGGTTCCTTCACACGGGGTGCCGCGAGGGCATGCAGCGGGCGGCGTCGGGCGACATCCACCGGTTCGAACGCTACGGCCCTTCGCCGCTGCCGCGTCGGGGGTAGCGGGCGACGAGGGGGACGCCCATAATGGCGGCTCGTTCAGTTTGCGTCGCCGCCGTCGCTCGACCACACCGCTCGCGCGCCGCTGTCGCCGACCTGCACGACGGAGTACGTGGTCGCGCCGGACACGACGACGGCCACCACGGCGATGGCGATCGTCGCCACCCTCGCGCCGGGACGCGCCGAGCGCGTGGGCTCGCCGGCGCGCCGTGCCCGCAACCGGAACCTTAGCCACTGACCGACGGCGACGACGAAGAGCCCGATCGCCCACGGAAGCAGCTGATCGCCCAGCTCGGTGTGTCGCTCGAGCACGGCCGAGGCCGGCACCTGGCGCTCCAGCGCCTCTCCCGCCTCCTTCGCCAGCGGTACGAAGACGAGTGCGACGAGCGCGACGAGCGGAGTCAGGATGCCGAGCCGCCGGCGGGCCGCCGGCCACACGCTTCCGACGACCACCATGAGGGCCGCGAGGGGGATGAGCACGACGACGGCGTGAACGAGCAACGGGTGGGCGGGGAGCCCCGCGATCTGCCACATGCGCTCATCGAAGCACTGCGATGTCGCCGTTCTCGGGGCTTGCGCGCGAGCGGCTGAGGTGCTGCGCATCCGTTGCGCGACGCCACGGATATGGGAGCGCTTCCACTAAGCTCGCTCCGGCCGTCTGCATCGGTCGGAAGGGATCCCCGTGACCGTTGGTGTCTCGCGCGTGCGCCGCGACCTGCAGGGGCTGCGGGCGATGGCCGTGCTCGCCGTCATCGCCACCCATCTCACGGGCTGGCCCCGAGGAGGATTCGTCGGCGTCGATGTGTTCTTCGTCCTCTCGGGGTTCCTCCTCACGGGCATCCTCCTCGACGATCTGCGCGCCGAGGGGACGGTGCGGCTCGCGGCGTTCTTCGGCCGGCGGATCAAGCGCCTGGTTCCCGCGTCCGCGCTCGTCCTGGGCACGGTCGTGGCGATCGCCTTCGCGCTGTTCTCCGCCCCCCGCGCCGATCGCACCGTCGGCGACGCGCTGGCGGCCGCGGGACTGGTGTCGAACTGGCGCTTCGGTCTCGAGGGTCGTGACTACTTCGCCACCGGCGACGTCTCGCCGTTGCAGCACTTCTGGTCGCTGTCGGTCGAAGAACAGTACTCCCTCGCCTGGCCGCTCCTCTTGCTGCTGGCGGTGGCCCTCCTCCCCGCAGCGGCACGGCGCGGACGGGGTGCGCGTGTGACGGTCGCTCTCCTCGCACTCGCGGTGGTCGTGGCATCCGGGGCCGCTGCGGTGATGCTGACCCCCGTCGACCCGTCTCTGGCGTACTTCTCCACCCTCACACGCGGGGGAGAGCTCGCCGTGGGGGCGGTGCTCGCGACGGGCGCAGGGCTGCTGTCGCGGATCCCGACGGTGATCGGCGGTGCGGCCGCCTGGGTCGGCGTGGGCATCATCGTCACGGCGTTCTTCGTGGTGGATCCTGCGGGTCCCTTTCCCGCTCCCTGGGCGGTGCTGCCCGTGGTCGGGGCGGCGTTGGTGATCGCCGGCGGGGTGGCGGGAGATCCACGGCACCGCCACCTCTTCGTGCTGACGAACCCCGCGTCGGTCGCCGTCGGCGACATGTCCTACTCGCTGTATCTCTGGCACCTGCCGGTCATCGTCTTCGCGAGCGTCGTCCTGACGCCGGGGCCGGCGGCCCTGGGCATCACCGCGCTCGTGATGGTCGTGCTCGCCGTCGCGACCTTCCTCGGCGTCGAGCAGCCGCTCCACCGTCTGCCGTGGCCGCGGGAGCGACGGGTCGCCGAACCAACGGCCCCCGCGGCCGCTCCCGCGCGCCGCCCGTCGATCACGGCCGCGCCGAGCGTTCCCGTGAGCCGTCCGTCCGCTCCCTCCTCGCCGTCCGCCCCCGCCGGGCTGGCCGCCCGTGCCGGCGCTCTCTCCTCGCGCCCCGCCGGATGGGTCCCCGGTCAGAGGTACTACCCGGGCGCGCGACCGGCCGCCCACGCGGCGGTCGCCCCCGCAGCCCCTCCCGCGTCGGCGGAAGTCCCGGCCGCGCCGCGGCACGGTGTTGCGACACAGCTCGCGTCCCCGGCACCGACAGCGCCGCACCCGTCGACCGCGCGTCCGTCAGCTACGGCCCCGGTCGACGCCCCGCCTGAGGCCGAACCCTGGTCGTCATGGCGCGCACGCTTCGCCCCCCGCGCGGGAGCGGCCCTCGCCACTCTCGTCATCGGGGCCGGGGCGACCGTGCTCGCGGTGTTCGCGGCGTACGGCGCTCCCACGCTCCCGGACGTGCCCGTCGCCGCTCCCGCCGCGGCCGAGGTCGACGCCGCGGCCGGTGACGCCCTCGCCGCCCTGCAGAGCGACCTCGCCGCGGCGACGACGGCGAGCACCTGGCCCACGCTGCACCCGTCGCTGGACGAATCCCTGCGCGACTCGTCGTCCGCGAACAGGGCGCACGACTGCTTCACCCCCGACCGCGTCCCCGATTCGGGCGGTTGCACGTGGGGCGACGCCGGCGCCGCGCACCATCTCTATCTGGTGGGCGACTCCAGCGCGATGGCGTATGCGCCCGCGTTCGCGCGTCTCGCCGACGAGAGCGGCGGCGCCTGGCGCGTCACCACGGTCGGGATGTACGGATGCCGCTTCACCGACGTCCTGATCGAGAGCCGCGACCCGTCGGTCACGGCCGGTTGCACGGCGCGCAAGAGCGACGTGGCGGCGATGGTGGCGTCCGACCCCGCCGACCTGCTCGTAGTGTCGAACGCGTTCACGCTCGCGCGGACGGTCGACGGGCGCGATCTCGACGCCGCGGAGCTGGCATCCGCCACCGCCCGGGAAGTCGCGGGATGGGCGCCGCCGGGCAGGACCGTGTACCTCTCACCGCCACCGCACGGCGCCGACCTGGGCCGCTGCTACTCGCCGGTCACCGGCCCCGGAGCGTGCCTCTCCGCCGTCGACGACGTCTGGAACGCCATGGAGGCCGCGAGCGAGGCGCAGGCCGCGCTGACCGGTGACGCGGCGGTCAGCGCCCTGCCCTTCACCTGTTGGCAGGACGTCTGTCCGGCCTTCGCCGGTGATACCCCACTGCGTTACGACGACATCCACGTGACGCCGGCCTTCGCCGAGCGCCTCACCCCGATCCTGCGCGGCGAACTGGCGGCTCGCGGTCTGTACTGACCGTCTCGGGGGCCGCACGCACGCCCGGCTCGGCATCGGCGCGGGAGCACCCCCGCCCGCGGCGCGGCCGTCCGGCGGCCCGGAGGAGTCCGGTCACCGCCGACCCCGCGCACCGCGCCCCGCGGTCGGGGCCGTCACGCGTCGATGTCGTCGACGCCCGGCATCCACGAGGCGCCCGGCTTGCCCCACTTGCGCTTCTTCGCGATCTTGGCGACCACGCGCGCGTCTTCGTCGTCGAGACGGTCGACGTACAGGATGCCGTCGAGGTGGTCGAACTCGTGCTGCAGGATGCGCGCGCGCCAGCCCGTCACCTCGATCCGCACGGCATGACCGTCGAGATCGGTGCCCGTGAGCAGCGCGGCCTCGGACCGACGCAGTGGGAAGCGTTCGCCGGGGAACGACAGGCACCCCTCGCTCTCGTCGTCGGGGTCGGGGTAGCCGGGCTCGAGCGGGTGGATCCACAGCTCCGGGTTGATGACGACGCCGCGCCACGGTTGACCCTCGTCGTCCTCGTACGTGTAGGTGAAGATGCGCAGGCCCACGCCCACCTGGGGCGCGGCGAGCCCGACGCCGGGGGCGGCATCCATCGTCTCGAACATGTCGGCGACGAGCTGGCGCACCTCATCGGTGATCTCGTCGACGCGGGCGGCGGGTGCGTGCAGCACGGGATCACCCATGATGCGGATCGGGAGTACGGCCACGTCACCAGCCTATCCAGGGGGCGGGCGGCTATCGTCGAGGGGTGATCCCGCTCGATGCCACTCTCAGCGACGGAATCGACCAACTCGTCGGTGTCTTCCGCGACCCGCGGATCCTCCTCGGTATCCCGCTGGCCCTGCTGGGCGCGGTCTTCATGTCGTTCGGGGCGCAGTACCAGCACCGCGGCGTGCAGAAGGTCGAGCGCCTGTCGGGCAAGACCACCGGCGGTCTCTCGCGTCGTCAGCTCACCTCGCTCCTGACGCGGCCGTCGTGGGTGGCGGGGACGCTGATGCTGGGCCTGGCGATCGTCTGCCAGCTCTCCGCGCTCTCGGTGGCGCCGCTGATCCTCGTGCAGCCCCTCGGCGCGATCGCGCTCGTGATCACCACGGTCCTCAACGCCCGCGTGTCGCGCCACAAGCCGACGAGGCAGTCGCTCCTCGCGATCGCGCTGTGCGTCGGCGGCATCTTCATCTTCGTCACGATCGCGGCCTTCTTCGCGACCGAGCACGTCATCACCGAGCGCGAGCTGTTGATCATCCTCGGCATCCTGCTCGTGGTCGTGATCGTGTTCGGCGTCTTCTGGGTGCTCGTGCGCCGTCGCGCGCAGGCGCTGTTCTACATCATGGCCGCGGGCGTCATCTACGGCTTCGTCGCGACGCTGGCGAAGGTCGTCATCAGCCGCGCGCAGGCCGGCAACTTCGAGTGGTTGACGCTGCTGTGCCTGGTCGCGCTGCTGGCCGCGGTGGCCGTGGGCGCGTACTTCGTGCAGACCGCCTACTCGGTGGGCCCGCCCGATCTCGTCATCGCGGGCCTGACCGTGATCGACCCGATCATCGCGGTGCTTATCGGCCTGCTCGTGCTCGGAGAGGCGTCGACGGCGCCCGCCTGGGCGCTGATTGGCTTCGTCATCGCCGGCGCGATCGCCACCTGGGGCGTCATCCAGCTCACCAAGCACCACCCTCAGATCACGGCCGACGGCAAGAACGCCCAGCCCCGCGTGCACTGACGAGCACGCACGTGATCGCCGACGGCCGCGTCTCCCTGCCACGCGGGTTCCCGGCCGCGACCGTCGCGCGTGCGTACTTCGCACTGCAAGCGCTCGCCGGCGGCGCCTGGTGGGTGGGCGTCTTCACCGTCCCCGTCGTACGGACGACGACCCTGGGGGAGCTCGACCCCGTCGCCGTGGCCGTGCTCGACGTCCCCCTGTTCGTCGTCGCCTCCGCTCTCGCGGCGGTCCTGCCGCTTCGCGCGGCACGCTGGGCCGCCGGTACGGCGACGGCGTGGACGCTGGCGGTGACGGTCCTGCTCGCGACGTATGCCACCGTGACGACCCTCGCCGGATGGGGCGTCGTGCTCATGATCGCCGCCAGCGTCGCCTCGGTGGGAGCGGTGTTCCTCCTCGTGCTCGGGCGCGTGCCGACCGAGTGGCTGCTGGTGGGCCCCTTCGCCTTCCGTCGCGCGCGTCCGGGCCGGAGCCCCCTCGCGCACGTCGCGGCCACGGCCGCCCAGATCGTCGTGTTCTGGGGCCTCTTCCTCGTCGTGCTGCCCGTGATCATCCGCGCCCTCGAGGAGCGGTGGCGGCTGGTTCTGCCCCTGCCCGCCGCGGTGGACGTCGTCGGCATCGTGGTCGTGGTGGCCGCGAGCGCCCTCGGTCTGTGGTCGGCGGCCGCGATGACGGTCGAGGGAGACGGCACGCCCCTGCCCTCAGCCATGCCGAACCGCCTGGTGGTGGCGGGTCCGTACCGCTTCGTCCGCAACCCGATGGCGCTCGCGGGTATCGCGCAGGGGGTCGGCGTCGGGCTGCTGATGTCGTCGTGGATGGTCGTCGTCTACGCCCTCGCCGGATCCCTCGTGTGGAACTACGCGATCCGCCCTCACGAAGAGGCCGACCTCGTCAGGGCCTTCGGCGACGAGTACCGCGCCTACGCGCGTGCCGTACGGTGCTGGATCCCGCGCCTTAGGCCGGTGGGCTCGGGGCGCTAGAACCGCGTGTCCGGCGTGCTCGGACGGCGGCGGCCGTCGTCGACCGCTTTCGAGATCGGCGGACGGATGCCGGTAGGCTCGTCTTCGCTGGGGGCGGTGGCCAAGCTGGTCAAGGCAGCGGGCTCATAACCCGACGATCGTGGGTTCAAGTCCCACCCGCCCTACTCCTCTCTCCGCCGTGGACCCGATCGCCGATGTCGGAGGTCGACGCTACGGTCGGGCGCGTGGCGGAGAGAGTGCAAGCCTGGTGGGCCCGACGACAGTGGTCCAAGGGCCTCGACGTGCCCTATCCCGTGGGTGCGTATCGCGAGGCCTGGGCGGCGTTTCCGGCGCTGGTGCGGCAGTACCACCCCGACCTCAACCACGGCATCGCGCTGAGCCAGATCCCGCCGGCCGCCGAGGTTCTGCTGCTGTGGCAGTGCGACGCGGGGCATCGCTTCGCCGCCACCCCGACCGAGCAGCGGCTGCGCCCCGGTCGCGAGCGGCGTCGGAGCGCGTGGTGCCCCGACTGCAGCGAGTCGGCCAGACCCACGCGGACGATCGCTCTGCCGATGCGCGATGACGTGACGCAACCGGCGACCTCCGACGCCGCCGTCCTGCGGGCACGCCGCGCCCCGCGCCCGCGCCGCCTTTGCGACAAGACGCCCGCCGCGGCCGTCGGCGAGGCCTTCGTATCGGTGTGCGCCCCGAAGCCGGCGTCGGCGGTCGAAGGTCGGCTGCGCGCCGACCTGCGCGAACGCCTCTCGCTGAGCGAGGGGTTCAACGCCGTGCGCGTGGCGCGCCCGTTCTACGACCATCTCGAAGTGTGGCCCGATCTGGTCTTCCCCGAGTTGCGCGTTGCCGTCGAGTACGACTCGATCGGTCGTCACGGTCTCGAGCACGTGGGCCGGCGGGAGGAGTCCGACCGGCGGAAAGATCGCGCGCTCCGTGCGGCGGGGTGGGAGGTCGTGCGGGTGCGCACCGGCGCCCTCGAGCCGCTCGGCCCGCACGACCTGCGGCTCGCGACGTGGAATCGTCGGGCGGTCGACCTCCTCATCGACGTGTTCCGCGGCATCCGGGGCCCGCTCCTCGTGGATGCGTATCTCCGGTGAAGGGATGCCGAGGGCGCGGGTCCGATGCCGAGGCGGCATCGCCGCTGCGTGGGAGTCAGCGCCGGCCGGACGCGCGGTCCCACTCCAGGGAGCGGAACTGCAGGTACATGCACAACCGCGCCGCGTCGAGCACCACGGAAGCGACGGCCCCCAGTTCGAGGGCGCTGAGGACGGAGTCCGTCTCGCGGCCGGGGATGGTGAGCTCCCACAACGGATCGTTCACACCCCGCGGCTGCATGTACACCAGGAGGGCGGAGTCCTTGGGGTGCATGACGACGAGACCGGTGTCGAGCTCGTCCTCCCCGTCCTGCGGGATGACCTCCACGCGGGCACCGTTCAGGCTGACCGTCTCGAGATAGTCGTCGACCCACGATCGCAGGAGTTCCCGGCTGCGCCGCGGCGGGAAGCCGACGTCTGTGCTCACCGGTTCATCATCGCATCGCCGGCGGGCCGCCCGGCGTCATCAGGGCCGCCGCCCCGTCCTTGGCGGAGACGGATCCGCGCCCCCTCACCGCCGACGCGGCACCCTCCGCGACCGAGCCGCACCCGACACGATGTCGTCGAAGCGTCTCGGCCGGGGCACGTCGCGCGCCCCGGCCGAGACGACCCGGTCAGGAGCCGTGCGCCTCCTCCGACACCGGCTGCCATTCGCGCCACGTCTGCAGTCGCGATTCGTAGTCCTTCTCGGCGATGCCGAGGGGTGCCTTGCCGAAGAAGATGCGCAGCGGCGGGTTCTCGGCATCCACGACCTTCAGGATCGCCGCGCGCGTGGCCTCGGGCTTACCGGGTTCCGCGGCCGAGGGGCGCTTCGCCGCCTGCTCGCGGACGTCGGCGTAGGCCTCGATCTCCTCGCTGCGCTTGGCCGAGGGTCCCGACCAGTCGGTGGAGTAGCCCCCCGGTTCGACGAGGGTGACGTGCATGCCGAAGCCGGCGACCTCCTGCGCGAGGGACTGCGACAGACCCTCGAGCGCCCACTTCGACGCGTGGTAGACGCCGACGGAGGGGAAGGCGCTGATTCCGCCGATGCTCGACACCTGGATGATGTGCCCGGAGCCCTGCGCGCGCATGATCGGCAGCGCCGCCTGGGTCACCCACAGCGCGCCGAAGAAGTTGGTCTCGAGCTGGGCGCGCACCTCGTCCTCGGTGAGCTCCTCGACCATGCCGAAGTGTCCGAAGCCGGCGTTGTTGATGACGACGTCGAGTCGGCCGAACTTCTCGTGCGCCTTCTCCACGGCCGCGGTGTCGGCGGCGTGGTCGGTGACGTCCAGCTGGATCGGCAGGAACGTCTCGGGGTACGCGTCGACGAGTTCCTTCACGTCATCGAGGTTCCGGGCGGTCCCGGCGACGCTGTCGCCGCGCTCGAGGGCCGCTTCGGCCCACTCGCGGCCGAAGCCCTTGGATGCGCCGGTGATGAACCAGATCTTGCTCATGGGAGTCCTCCAGGAGAGGGGATGGGTGAACGCCAGCGACGGTACGCCGCGCCTCTCCGCTCCCGTGGTGGCTTGACACTCCCCGCATCCTCGACCGTCGACGCCGACGCCGTTCGGGGCGTCGTCCTGCGTTCGGGGCGGAAGACCCATGCCCCGAAGCGCGGAATCCGCCCCGAACCGGAAGCGGCGACTACCGTCCGGCGACCTCCGCCGTCTCTCCCGGCCCGGGCAGGATCTCGCGCAGCAGATCGTCCAGCGTGACGACGCCGACGAGCCTCTCGCCCTCCACCACGGTGGCCAGCTGAACGCGTCCGCGCCGCATGCGGGCGAGGGCGTCGTAGGCGGATGCCGCCGGCTCCAGCACCAGGGGATCCCGGGCGATCTGCTCAGCCGGCGTCGACGGGGCGACGGCGAGCGTGTCGCGCACGTGCGCCACCCGGGAGCCCGCCCCCGAACCGACGAGGATGCGCAGGTGGGTCGACGCGGCGGCGACGCGCTGGATGTCGGCGACCGTGGCATCCCGCGGGACGGCCGTGGGGGAGCGGTCGGTGCGCACGATGTCGCCGACCGTCAGCGTGCCGAGCGCGATCGCCTGGGCGATGGGCTCGGAGTACTGCTGATCGAGGGTGCCGGCCTGACGCGAGTGCGCGACGAGTTCGCGGATGGTGTCGGCGTCCTGCCCGCCCGCCGCGGCCTTGTCGACGGGCTCGACGCCCGAGGCCTTCACCAGACGGTTCGCGATGTGGTTGATCCACAGCAGGAACGGACGCAGCGGCCACGTGAGCGCACGGGCGAGGATGCCGGTGGCCTTCGCCGCGGTCTCGGGGTGGGCGATCGCCCACGACTTCGGCGCCATCTCGCCGATCACGAGGTGCAGGAAGGTCACCACGATCAGCGCGAGCATGAAGGCGATGATGTCGGCGAGCACGTAGGGCAGGCCCCACGCCTCGAACACCGGGGCGAGGGCGTAGTCGATCGCCGGTTTGGTGATCGCGCCGAGCAGGAACGTACAGGCCGTGATGCCCAACTGCGCGAACGCGAGCATGACCGTGAGCTCGTTGACACCGCGCAGTGCCGCTCGGGCGGAGGCGCTCGTGGCGGCCTCCTCCTCGAGGCGGTGTCGGCGGGCGGCGAGCAGCGCGAACTCGACGATGACGAAGAACGCGCTCGCGATGATGAGCGCCGTGGTGATCAGCGCGACGGTCCAGCCGTTCATCGGGCCACCTCCTCGTCGATCGTCGGGCCGTCGACGACGGCGTCTCGATCCACCTCGTGCAACTGCACCCGCAGGTGCGACGGCACGTGCCGGTCGACCTCGACGACCTCGACCGCGAGCCAGCGCTCGTAGTCCAGGCCCTGGACGGTCTCCGACGCCCGCTCGGGCAGATCGATGCGCACCACCCCGCCGACGGGCGGGAGGTCGCCGTGGGTTTCGATCACGAGACCGGCGACGGTCTCGACGTCGCTGTCGGCGAGGTCGTACCCGATGAGGCGCTCGAGCTCGTCGAGGTGCAGGTCGCCCGGAACGCTCCACGCGTCGTCGCCGACCGCCGCCGCCTCGGCCACGACGGCGTCGTGCTCGTCGGAGAGCTCGCCGATGACCTCTTCGGTCAGATCCTCGATGGTCAGGATGCCGTCGAAGTTGCCGTACTCGTCCACGACGCACGCGAGTTCGTTGCGCGTGTGCCGCATGCGATCCAGGGCCACCGGCAGCAGCATCGACGTCGGGATGACGACGGCCGCACGCATGACGGATGCCACGGGCGCGGCATCCGCCGGGTCCTCACGGAGGATGTCGATGAGCTCGACGACGCCGACGGGGGAGTCCTCCGCGCCGATCACGGGGTAGCGGGTATGACCGGTGGCCATGAGCGCGCGCACCTCGCCGACGGTGGTGTCGGGGGTGACCGACCCCACCTGCGACCGCGGCACCATGGCGTGCTCGACATCGCGCTGGGGGAAATCGAGGATGCGATCGATGATCATCGACAGATCGTCGGGCAGGTCGCCGCTCTGACGCGACTCCTCGATGATGGCCTCGAGGTCGCGCGCGGTCGCGCTCTCGTCGACGTCTTCGAGGGGCTCGATGCGCAGCAGGCGCAGGAGGGCGTTGGCGGCGACGTCGAACACGGTGATGAGCCAGCCGAACAGCAGCAGGTAGATGCGGGTCGGCACGGCGAGGGCGCGAGCAAGCGGCTCGGGGTTCGCGATGGCGAGGTTCTTCGGGTAGAGCTCGCCGAAGATCATCGTCACGACCGTCGCGAGCAGGAGCGCCCCGACCGTCCCGATGAGCACCGACACGGCGGGGTCGACGCCCACGCCGCCCAGCAGCGTGCCGATCGACTCACCGATCAGCGGCTCGGCGACGTATCCGATGAGCAGGCCCGTCACGGTGATTCCGAGCTGGGCACCCGACAGCATGAACGAGGTGCGCTTGGTGATCGCCAGCACGCGCTTCGCCTGCGCGTCGCCCTTCTCGGCCCGCGCGGTCAGTCGCGCGCGGTCGACGGACATGTAGGCGAACTCCTGCGCCACGAAGAATCCGCAGGCGACGATGATCGCCAGGGTCACGATGATCCCCAACAGGAGTGTCAGGGCCGCGGCCAGCATCAGATCTCACCCCCTCTCGAGAAGAGGGGGCTCGAAGATCGGCCCTCCTGGTCGGTGGAGGTGCGGTGATGGCTCACGGGGTTTCTCTCTCGTGGGTCGGGTGATCGCAGATCGGCTTTCAATCTACCGACCCTGTCGTCGGTCAGTCTGAGCGTTCGCCTCGACCTTCAGGACGGGCCGCGGGGCGTGACACACCCGTCGAGCGATATATCGCTCGCGCACGGCTCATCCGCCCCGACGGATGCGATACTGGTACTCCCGCATTGCCTCGCTTCCCGGCGTGGTCCCGCCCTTGCTCTACCGGTACGCTTCGGCGCGCCAGAAAAGGACCTGTCGTGGGAAGACTCATCTACCGAGACCGCGCATCGTTCGACATCGACGACCGCATCCTCGCTCACCTCCGCATCGTCGTCATGAACAAGCTGCGACGCAACGAGGGGTTCATGCTCCAGCTGCCCGTCAACGAGGGCGTGCGCCAGGCGAGCCTGTGGATCCACGCCTCGAACGCGCTCGTGATGCAGTTCTACGGCGGTCGGGAGCCCGCAATCGACCGGGAGCTCATCGATCAAATGATGCACGACGCCAGCGGGGCCGACGGGCTCACGCTCACGGCCGCGGGCATCGCCCCGCCGCCGGCCCCGCCCCGCCGCCCGGTGGGTCGCACGGCCAACTGACGCCGCCCGGCCATTCGCACGATGGCGCGGATGCCGTTCGCGCCCTGCCCGACCGGGCGCACGGCACCCGGTCAGTGCGCCCGCCCATCGCCTCGCCTGAGCGCGTCAGCCTGACCGCGACGCGCTCAGGCGGTGGTGAGCGGCAGCTCGACCTCGAAGCACGCCCCGGTCGGTGACGCGACGCACCGCACGTCACCACCGTGCGCGCGGGCGATCCCGCGGGCGATCGGCAACCCCAGGCCGACCCCCGCGGCCGAGGCCCGCGCGGTGTCCAACCGCACGAGCCGGTCGAAGATGCGCTCGCGCTCGGCGGTGGGCACCCCCGGACCATTGTCGACCACCGAGATCACCGCGCGACCGGCGTCGGTCCGCAGGCCGAGATCGATCTCGCCGGTTCCGCCCGCGGCTCGGGCCGCGTTCTCGATGAGGTTGGCCATCACCTGGGCGATGCGGTCGACGTCCACCGTCGCCGCGACGGGCTGATCGGGAACAGCCGTGCGCAACCGCACCGAGGGGTGCACGAGCGGAACGCGGCGCGCCTCGGCATCCACCAGGGTCCGCAGATCGACGTCGACGCGCTGCAGGTCGAGTCCGCGATCGACCCGCGCCATCGTCAGCAGATCGTCAACGAGGCGCGAGGCGCGCGTGGCCTCGCGCGCCACGTGCGCGGCGAGCATCTCGCGTTCGGGCCCATCCAGATCGGCGCGCACGAGGGTGTCTGCGGCGGCGCGGATGCCGGCGACCGGCGTCCGCAGCTCGTGCGCGGCATCCGACAGGAACGCCCGCAACCGCTGCTCGGCCTCGCGGGCCGTGCGCTCCGCCCCCACGACGTCGTCGAGCATGTCGTCGAGCGCCGTCGCCACGCGACCGATCTCGGTGTCTGCACGCGTCGGGTGCAGCCGCCGCTCCCGTTCCCCCGCCCCGATGGCCCGAGCGACCTCCGAGACCCGGTCCAGGGGGCGCAAGCTCCGGCGCACGACCAGCGTCACGGCGCCCGCGGCGAGCACGAGCACCCCGACCGACGACACGGCCATGATCCATCGCACCTGACCGAGCGTCTCGCCGACGCCCACGGCCGACGCGGTCAGGGTCAGCGTCGATCCGTCGCTCAGTGTCGAGCGCAGGGTGACCAGCTGATCGTCGCCCGACACCTCGGATGCCACGACGTCCACGCCGCTGGAGGGGGAGGGCTGCAGGGCCGAACGCTCCCCGGGCGCACCTCCACCCGGCCCGCCCGGCCCACCCGGTCCCTCGCGCAGCTGCTCGGGGCTCGGGCCCGCCACGACGGACCCCCCGCCGGCGGAGTCGATGCGCACGGCGAGTCCCTGGTCCGACAGACGCTCGGCGAGGTCGGCGTCGTCGACGATCCCGACCAGCGACGCGGTGGCGGCGGCGCGGTCGCGCAGACGCTCCTCGATCTGCCCGCGCAGGCGCGCGCCCAGCGCCAGATCGACCACGACGGCGAGCACGATGAGCAACAGCGCCACGACCGCCACCACGGCGACGATCGTGCGACGCCGCAGAGACCCGGAGCGCAGGACAGGGGCGCTCACGCGGCCGCGCTCAAGCGATAGCCCAGCCCGCGGACCGTGTGGATCAGCCGCGGCCCGTGCTGCTCCATCTTCCGGCGCAGTGCGCTGAGGTGCACCTCGACCAGGTTGGGGTCGTAGTCGTCGTAGCCCCACACCTGGGTGAGGATCTGCGCCTTCGACAGGGTGCGTCCCCGACTCTCCGCGAACAGCTGCAGCAGGCGGAACTCCGTCGCCGTCAGCTCCAGCGAGGCCCCCGCCCGGTGGGCGGTCGCGGCATCCGGATCCACGAGCAGGTCGCCGATCGCGATCGTCTGCGGCAGGCGCCCGCGCCGACGCAGCACGACGCCGGCGCGGGCGACCAGCTCGGCCATCGTGAACGGCTTCACCACGTAGTCGTCCGCGCCCTCCGCGAAACCGCGCAGACGGTCGTCGACCTCGTCCCGCGCGGTGAGCATGATCACCGGGATGTCGCCCGTCGCTCGCACGAGGGGCAGCAACCGGATGCCACTGGGCCCCGGCATCATCCAGTCGAGGATGACGAGGTCGGGGCGGAACCGTTCGAGACGAGCGGGCAGGTCGGACCCGTCGGGAGCGGCCTCGGTCACGAAGCCCTCCGCGCGCAGGGCCGTCTGCACGGAGACGCGGATGGTCTCGTCGTCGTCGAGGACGAGCACGCGGGCCGGAGCGGACATCCGACCGACGATAGGGCCGCCCCCTGAACGCCGGTTGTGGCTTGCGTATGCGATCACCGCGCGGTCGTCGGCTTCAGGTTCGCTTCAGTCCCGCCTCGAAGTCTGGTCTCAGAGCCGGTGACAGCCACCGGCGCAGGAGGACAGACACCGTGAACGACGACGAATACCCCACCCAGCCGCTTCCGCGCCTGGACGACAGCACCGAGCCGCGCCGCCGCTCGTGGCGACGCCCCGCTTTGATCGCGGGCGCCGTCATCGTGGCCGCGGGGCTCACCGGCGGCAGCGCCGCCCTGGCCGCGCAGACCGGCGGGGGAGCGACGCTCACCGCCGCGACCTCGGCCCCGAGTGCCGACGGGGGCGCGACCGGCCCCGGCACCGCGCCCACGCCCGGCGCCACCGCAAGCGGGACCCCAGCCGACGGCACCGCGCCCACGCCCGCCCCGGCGCCGTCCGACGGTACCGCGCCCGCTGCACCCGCCGCGCCCGGTGGCACCGGCCCCGGTGAGTGCGGTCCCGGCGGCGGTCCGGGTCACGCCGGCCCCGGAGCGGACGGCCCCGGAGCGAAGGGCCCCCAGGCCGACGGCGAGAAGCCCGCCCCGCCGACCGACGGCACCGCCCCGACCCCGCCCGCGCCGCCCGCCGACGGCTCGGTGCCCACTCCGCCGTCCGACGGCACGGCCCCGACCCCGCCCGCCCCGCCCGCCGACGGCGCGGCACCCACCCCGTCGGCGTCGTCCGGCAGCTGAGCCGCGACCGCGCTGACCGCCGCGCCACGCCCCGGGCGTGCAGCGAGCGGTCAGCGCGGTGCGGCACGATCGAGGGGTGGCGAACAGACGCAGGCGACGGCCTTCCGCGGCCCGCGCGCGAGTACTCCGCCGCCGCCGGATCACCGTCGGCGTCACCGCCGCGGTGCTCATCGCCCTGATCGTCGCCGCCCTCGCGCCGCTGGTCTCGCTCACGCGGGCGTGGAACGCCGCTTGGAACGCCGAGACCCGCCGCGAAGCGGTCGACCTGACCTCGTTCGACCCCGGCACCCTCATCGGCGACGACGACTTCTACGACGGTGACGCGCTGACCGCCGATCAGATCCAGGCGTTCCTCGACGACCAGGTCGGCGCCTGCACGGCCGACACGTGCCTCGCCGATCTGCGCGTCGATCTCCCCGCCCGGGCGCCGGTCGTCTCGGAGGCCACGGGCGAGACGGTGTGCGACGGATGGGACGGGGGAGAGCTGTCCGCCGCGCAGGTGATCGACCGCGTGCAGCGAGCGTGCGGCATCTCGGCGAAGGTCATCCTGGTCACCCTGCAGAAGGAGCAGAGCCTCGTCGCGGGCCGGTCGGCCCGGGCCCCTCGTGCCGAACAGCTCGGGGCGGCGATGGGGGCGCGCTGCCCCGACGACGCCGCCTGCGACCCGGGGGCGGCGGGCTTCGCCGCGCAGGTCGTCCAGGGCACCACCGACCTGAAGTCGTACAGCGCCTCGGGCTTCATGCGGCAGCCCGGAACCCACTACATCGCCTACTCGCCCGACCCGGCCTGCGGCGGCACCGACGTGGCGATCACGAACCGCGCCACCGCGGCGCTGTACAACTACACGCCGTACCAGCCGAACCCCGCCGCCCTGGCCGCGCGGTGGGGCACCGGCGACGCCTGCTCGGCCTACGGCAACCGCAATTTCGCGCTGTACTGGGCGCTCTGGTTCGCCTGAGGGCATCGTCAGGAGGCCGGACCAAATCACAGTGTTGTGATTTCGTTATGCACGGGCGATAATTGCCGGGACAAACGAACAGCCGCCGTGCTCCATCACAGGTCGTAGGGGAAGACGTACCTGACGAAGGAGAGACCATGGCGATCACGTCTTCGCGCGGAGTGATCCTGATCCACTCCGCGCCCCGCGCGTTGTGCCCCCACCTCGAGTGGGCGGTGGGACGCGCCCTCGGCCGTGCCGTCAACTTCGACTGGGCCGACCAGCCCGTGCTGATGGGCAGCCGTCGTGCCGAGTTCTACTGGGAGGGCCCGGTCGGCTCCGGCGCTGCGCTCGCGAGCGCGATCCGCGGCTGGGAGCACCTGCGCTTCGAGGTGAGCGAAGACCCCACTCCGCGCAGCGACGGCGGTCGCTGGATGCACACGCCCGGGCTCGGCATCCACTACGCGCAGACCGATGCGTCGGGCAACGTCGTGATCGGCGAGGACCGCGTGCGCTACGCCATGGAGGTCGCCGCGGGCGATCCCTTCGAACTCCAGCGCGAACTCGACGTCGCCCTGGGCTCGGCCTGGGATGAAGAGCTCGAGCCGTTCCGCCACGCGGGAGACGATCAGCAGATCGTCTGGCTGCACAAGGTGGGGTGAGACCCCCGGGCGGGGAGGCGCCACTACCGGAGGCCGGTGTCCGCACCCGGCACCGGGACCGCGTATCCCACCCGGACGAAAGAGAACGCCCCCTGGCATCCTCCACCGCAGTCGGAGGGATGCCAGGGGGCGTTCTTCGTCGGATCAGACGGATGCGATCGCGACGACGGCGTTGTGGCCGCCGAAGCCGAAGGAGTTGCTGATCGCGAGCTGATCGCCCGCTCCGAGCTCGACGGGGGAGCCGGACAGGGCGAACGGGACCTCGGGGTCCTGCTCGGTGAGGTTGATGGTCGGCGGGGCGACACGGTTCTGCAGCGCCAGCACGGTGAAGATCGCCTCGAGGGCGCCCGTGCCGCCGAGGAGGTGACCGGTGGAGGCCTTGGTCGCCGAGACCGGGATCTCGTCGACGCGCTCGCCGAACACCGCCCGCAGCGCCTTGTACTCGTTCGGGTCGCCGACCGGCGTCGACGTGGCGTGCGCGTTGATGTGCGTGACGTCGTCGACCGACGCTCCGGCCATCTCCAGTGCCATGTGAACCGCGCGGGCGGCACCCTGGCCCTCGGGGTCGTTGGCGGTGATGTGGTACGAGTCGGCGGTGACGCCGCCACCCACGATCGAGGCGTAGATCTTCGCACCGCGGGCCTTCGCGTGCTCCTCGGTCTCGAGGATGAGCACACCGGCGCCCTCGCCCATGACGAAGCCGTCGCGGTCGATGCTGGCCGGCCGAGAGGCCGTCTCGGGCGAGTCGTTGCGCTTGGACAGCGCCTGCATCGAGGCGAACGAGGCGATGGTGATCGGGTGGATCGCCGACTCGGTGCCACCCGCGATGACGACATCGGCCAGACCGTCGCGGATGTGCTGCACGGCGTTGACGATCGACTCGGTGCTCGACGCGCAGGCCGACGCCACCGTGCGCGCGAAAGCGCGCGCGTTGAAGTGGAGCGACAGGTTGCCCGCGGCGGCGTTGGGCATGAGCATCGGCACCGTCATCGGCATGACGCGACGCGGGCCCTTCTCGCGCAGGGTGTCCCAGGCGTCGAGCAGCGTCCAGACGCCGCCGATGCCGGTGGCGAAGTCGACGCCGAGACGGTCGGGGTCGATGTCGGGCGAACCGGCGTCTTCCCACGCTTCCTTGGCCGCGACCATTGCGAGCTGCGACGAGGGGTCGAGCCGCTTGGCGACGGGTCGCTCGAGCACGGTCTCGGGTCGCACGAGCGCCTCGGCGGCGAAGGTGACGGGCAGGTTGTACTGCTCGACCCATTCGTGCTCGAGGGAACGGGCGCCGGAGGTTCCGGCGAGCAGGGCGGACCAACTCTCGGGTGCCGTTCCGCCGATGGGCGAAGTGGCTCCGATGCCGGTGACGACGATGCGGGGTGTGCTCATGAGCGAGGGATCCTTGGTGCGGCCGACAGGTCGTGACCGGTGGGGGCCGGAGCCCCCACCGGGAGGTGTCAGGACTGGTTCGACGTGATGAACGTCACGGCGTCGCCGACGGTCTTGAGGTTCTTGACCTCGTCGTCGGGGATGGTGACGCCGAACTTCTCCTCGGCGTTGACGACGATCGTCATCATCGAGATGGAGTCGATGTCGAGGTCGTCGGTGAACGACTTCTCGAGGGCGACCTCGTCGGCCGAGATCCCGGTCTCGTCGGTGATGAGCTCGGCAAGGCCGGCGAGAACCTCGTCGTTGGTGAATGCCATGATGTCTCCTGTTTCTTGGGGGCGGGCCTGACAGGCCCCGATCAGTCTAGGGTTCGACGCTCTCGCGTCAGGGGAGGACGACGACCTGCGCGCCGAAGACGAGTCCGGCGCCGAAGCCGATCTGCAACGCGAGACCGCCGCTGAGCTCGGGGTGCTCCTCGAGCAGGCGGTGGGTGGCCAGGGGGATGGATGCCGCCGAGGTGTTGCCCGTCGTCTCGATGTCGCGGCCGATGACCACGGTCTCGGGCAGGCCCAGCTGCTTGGCGAACTCGTCGATGATCCGCATGTTCGCCTGGTGCGGCACGAAAGCGGCGAGATCGCCCGGCTCGATGCCGGCCGCCTCGATCGCCTGACGGGCGACCTTGACCATCTCCCAGACGGCCCAGCGGAACACCGTGGGGCCCTCCTGACGGAGCGTCGGCCACGGCGCCGTGCCGTCGCGGAACTCGTTGAGCGTGGCGTTCATCCCCACGGCGTCCGCCTTGGAGCCGTCGGAGCCCCAGATGGTCGGGCCGATCCCCGGGGTGTCGCTGGGCCCGATGACCACGGCTCCCGCGCCGTCGCCGAGGAGGAACGAGATGCTGCGATCGGTCGGGTCGACGATGTCGCTGAGCTTCTCGGCACCGACCACGACGACGTGCTTCGCCAGCCCCGCGCGCACGAGGGCGTCGGCCTGACCCACGCCGTACGCGAAGCCCGCGCACGCGGCGTTGACGTCATAGGCGGCCGCGGGGTTCGCACCGATGCGGTCCGCGACGATCGCGGAGGCCGAGGGCGTCTGCTTCGGGTTGCTGATGGTGGCGACGATCACGGCGTCGATGTCGGCGGGGGAGATCCCGGACTTCTCGACGGCCTCGCGCGCGGCTTCGGAGGCCAGGTCGATGGCATCCGTCTCCTTGTTCGCGCGCACGCGCGTGACGATGCCGGTGCGCTGGCGGATCCACTCGTCGCTGGAGTCGATCGGGCCGACGAGGTCGTCGTTCGGCACGAAGTTCTCGCCGCGGGCCGCGCCGTAGGAGTAGATGCGGGTGTGGGCCGCGCCCTGGGTCTGGCGGAGGGTGGGGGTGCTCATGCCTGGTCTTCCTTCAGCAGTGAGACGGCCGCGTCGAGGTCGTCGGGGGTCTTGACCGCCACGGTCGGGGTGCCGCGCAGGGCGCGCTTGGCGAGCCCGGTGAGCGCCCCCGCGGGCGAGAGTTCGATGATGCCGGTCACGCCGTGCTCGGCGAACGAGGCCATGCAGCGGTCCCAGCGCACCGGCGACGCCACCTGGGCGACGACGAGGTCGAGCGCACGACGCCCGTCGGAGACGACGGAGCCGTCGGAGTTGGTCCACAGCGTCAGCTCGGGGTCGCCGACCTCGACGTCGGCCGCCGCCGAACGCAGCGTCTCGACCGCGGGCTCCATGAAGCGCGTGTGGAAGGCGCCGGCGACCTGCAGCGGGATCACGCGCGTGCCGCGCGGCGCATCGCTCGCGAGCTCCGCGAGGGCGGGCAGCTCCCCGGCGGCCACGATCTGCCCGCCGCCGTTGTAGTTGGCGGGGGTGAGGTTCAGAGCCTCGAGGCGCTCGAGCACGGCCTGCTCGTCGCCGCCGACGACGGCGCTCATGCCTGTCTCGACCGCCGAGGCCGCCTCGGCCATCGCGCGGCCGCGCAGGCCCACCAGACGCAGCGCGTCGGCGTCGCTCAGAACACCGGATGCCGCCAGCGCGGCGATCTCGCCCACGGAATGCCCCGCGACACCGGCGACCGGCGAACCGGCGCGCTCGCTCAGCGCCGCCCACGACAGCAGCGACGCCGCGACGATGAGGGGCTGGGCGACGGAGGTGTCGCGGATCCGGTCGGCATCCCATTCGGTACCGGCGGCGATGAGATCGACTCCGGCCTGTTCGGAGAAGGCAGCGAGGCGCTCGCGCGCCCCGTCGAACGCGAGCCACGGCGAGAGGAACCCGGGGGTCTGCGAGCCCTGTCCGGGGAAGACGGCGATGATCACCGTCCCATCCTGCCAAGGATCGGGCCCGCGCTTATGGAGATATCGGCACAGATATGCGGCGTGTCTTTGTGCGCGCCGTGCATTAGCGCCGTGGTGATCCCGTCGACCGTCCCCGACACGCCGCGTTCTCGCGCGGAGAGCGACGTGTCGTCGACTCTCTGCGGACGGTCCAGACGGGGCCTGCGGTGTCAGCGCGACACGACGGGCCGCCGGTTGACGGGCCCGCGACGCCGGGTGG
Source organism: Microbacterium phycohabitans (assembly GCF_032464935.1). Lineage (NCBI taxonomy): Bacteria > Bacillati > Actinomycetota > Actinomycetes > Micrococcales > Microbacteriaceae > Microbacterium > Microbacterium phycohabitans. The sequence continues at coordinate 270,559 of NZ_JAWDIT010000003.1, read as the reverse complement.
CATCCGTACCGATCGAGCCGAGGATCAGCGCCGTCTGCAGGATCAGCGCCTCGCGGGGGCCCGTGGCATCCCACCCGATGACCTCGGAGACACGCTTCAGGCGATACCGCACCGTGTTGGGGTGCACGTACAGCTCGCGGGCCGTCGCCTCGAGCGAACGCCCGTTGTCGAGGTAGCTCCACAGGGTCGCGACGAGATCCGCGCTGTGCGCCTGCAGCGGGCGGTACACGCGCTCGACGAGCGTCTGCTTCGCGACGGCGTCACCGGCGAGGGCCCGCTCCGGCAGCAGGTCGTCGGCCTCGACGGGACGCGGGGCGTGACGCCACGCCCGGGCGACGGCGAAGCCCGCGAGGGCGGCGCGGGCGCTCTGCCCGGCATCGACGAGGGCGGGCACGGCGGGACCGAGCACGAGATGACCGGAGCCGAAGCCGGGCTCGAGCCGCTTCGCGATCTCGGGGAACGGCAGTTCGGCGGTGTCGTCACCGCCGCGCGCGGGCAGGTCGGCGCGACCCACCACGAGCACGAGACGTGAGCCCTGCACGCCGATGAGCACGTCGACGCCGAGCTTGCGGGCGGTGCGGCGGACCTGGTCGACGTCGAGCTGCGGGGGAGTGGTGCCGACGAGCACCGCGACCTCTCCGTGCCCGTGCCACCCGAGGGCGGCGATCCGGCTGGGGAGCTCGTCGTCGGCCTCACCGGTGAGGATCGAGTCGACCACGAGCGCCTCGAGACGCGCGTCCCAGAGGCCGCGTGCCTCGGCGGCGCGCGCGTAGACGTCGGCGGCGGCGAAGGCCACCTCGCGCGAATACGACAGCATCGCCTCGCGCACCTTCTCACTGCGGCCGGCGACACGCTCCTCCATGACCTCGACGGTCACGCGCACCAGCTGCAGGGTCTGCGTGAGGCTCACGCTGCGCAGCAGCTCACGGGGAGCTGCGGCGAAGATGTCGGCGGCGATCGCCGGGGTCGAGGCGGGCTCCTCGAACCACTGCAAGAACGACGTGATGCCGGCCTGCGCGACCAGGCCGACGGCCGAGCGCCGGGCCGGGGGCATCTCGGCGTACCAGGGCAGGGTCTCCTCGAGCCGCTGGATGGTCGCCGTGGCCAGGTCGCCGGAGATGCGTCGCAGCCACGTCAGCGTCTCGGCCTTCTCTTGCGCCGCCTCGGCGCCGGACGCAGAACGGCGGTCGGGTCCGGCCCCGCCCGTGGGGGCGGAACCGGACCCGTCCGTGGAGGGCGTCACCTGACTCAGGCCTCGCCGCCCGCGTTGCCGCTGGTACCGGCGTTGACGTCGTGCAGGCGGTACTTCTCGATGGCCTGTCCGACGACCGCACGGTCGACCTTGCCCTCTTCGGCCAGGGCCTGGAGGGCGCGGACGGCGAGCGAGGGACCGTCGATCTTGAAGAATCGACGGGCCGCGGCGCGGGTGTCGGAGAAGCCGAAGCCGTCGGCACCGAGCGTCCAGTAGTTCTGCGGGACCCACTGGCGGATCTGATCCTGCACCGCGTGCATCCAGTCGCTGACGGCCACGACCGGGCCCTCGGCTTCCTTCAGCTTGTCGGTGAGGTAGGCCACGCGCGGCTCCTCGTCGGGGTGGAGGAAGTTGTGCTCGTCGGCGGCGAGACCGTCGCGACGCAGCTCCGACCACGAGGTGACCGACCACACGTCGGCCTTCACGCCCCAGTCGTCCTTCAGCAGACGCTGCGCCTCGAGAGCCCACGGCACACCGACGCCGGAGGCGAGCAGCTGCGTGCGCGGTCCGTCGCCCTCACCGGTGGAGATGTGGTGGATGCCGCGGACGATGCCGTCCACGTCGACGCCCTCGGGCTCGGCGGGCTGCACGTAGGGCTCGTTGTACACGGTCATGTAGTACATGACGTTCGGGTCGTTGTGCTCCCCGCCGTACATGCGCTCGATACCGCTGCGCACGATGTGGGCGATCTCGTAGCCGTAGGCCGGGTCGTACGACACCGTCGCGGGGTTGGTCGAGGCCAGCAGCTGCGAGTGACCGTCGGCGTGCTGCAGACCCTCACCCGTCAGCGTGGTGCGGCCGGCCGTGGCGCCGATGATGAAGCCGCGCGCCATCTGGTCGCCCGCGGCCCACTGGGCGTCGCCGGTGCGCTGGAAGCCGAACATCGAGTAGAACACGTAGACCGGGATCAGCGGCTCGCCGTGGGTCGAGTACGCCGTGCCCGCCGCGGTGAACGCCGCGAGGGCGCCCGCCTCGTTGATGCCGACGTGGATGATCTGACCCTCGGGGCTCTCCTTGTACGCCAGCAGGAGCTCGCGGTCGACGGAGGTGTAGTGCTGACCCTTGGGGTTGTAGATCTTCGCGGTCGGGAAGTACGCGTCCATACCGAACGTGCGCGCCTCGTCGGGGATGATCGGCACGATGCGGTGACCGAAGCCCTTGACGCGCAGCAGGTCCTTCAGCAGACGCACGAACGCCATGGTCGTGGCGACGTCCTGCGTGCCCGAACCCTTCTTGGGCAGCGCGTACGCGGCATCCCCGGGCAGTTCCAGGCCCACGTGGGTCGTGCGACGCTCGGGCAGGAACCCGCCGAGCGAACGACGACGCTCCAGCATGTACTGGATCGTCTCGTCCTTCTCGCCGGGGTTGTAGTAAGGCGGCTGGTAGGGGTTCTCTTCGAGCTGCGCGTCGGTGACGGGAATGTCCATCGCGTCGCGGAACGACTTGAGGTCGTCCAGCGTCAGCTTCTTCATCTGGTGCGTGGCGTTGCGGCCCTCGAAGTGCGGACCGAGGCCGTAGCCCTTGATGGTCTTGGCGAGGATGACGGTCGGCTGCCCCTTGTGCTCGGCCGCTGCCTTGAAGGCCGCGTAGACCTTGCGGTAGTCGTGGCCGCCGCGCTTGAGGCCCCAGACCTGCTCGTCGGTGTAGTCCTTGACGAGCTCGAGGGCGCGGGGGTCGCGTCCGAAGAAGTTCTCGCGGACGTACGCGCCGTTCTCGGCCTTGTAGGTCTGGTAGTCGCCGTCGGGCGTGGTGTTCATCAGGTTGAGCAGCGCGCCCTCGGTGTCGCGGGCGAGCAGGTCGTCCCACTCGCGGCCCCAGACGACCTTGATGACGTTCCAGCCGGCACCGCGGAAGAAGCTCTCGAGCTCCTGGATGATCTTGCCGTTGCCGCGGACCGGGCCGTCGAGGCGCTGAAGGTTGCAGTTGATGATGAAGTTGAGGTTGTCGAGGCCCTCGTTCGCCGCGACCTGCAGCTGACCGCGGCTCTCGACCTCGTCCATCTCGCCGTCGCCCAGGTAGGCCCAGACCTGCGAGCCGCCGACGTCCTTGATGCCGCGGTTGGCGAGGTACTTGTTCGACATCGCCTGGTAGATGGCGTTGATCGGGCCCAGACCCATCGACACCGTCGGGAACTGCCAGAACTCCGGCATGAGACGGGGGTGGGGGTACGAGGGGATGCCGTTGGGGGCAGCCGACTTCTCCTGACGGAACCCGTCGAGCTGCGCCTCGGTGAGGCGACCCTCGAGGAACGCGCGGGCGTAGGCGCCGGGGGAGGCGTGGCCCTGGATGAAGATCTGGTCGCCGCCGGAGGGGTCGTCGAGGCCGCGGAAGAAGTGGTTGAAGCCCACCTCGTACAGGGCGGCCGACGAGGCGTAGGTGGAGATGTGGCCGCCGACGCCGATGCCGGGGCGCTGAGCGCGGTGGACGGTGACCGCCGCGTTCCAGCGGATCCACTTGCGGTAACGACGCTCGAGCTCCTCGTCACCGGGGAACTCGGGCTCGTTCTTCTGCGAGATCGTGTTGATGTAGTCGGTGGTCGGAACCATCGGCACGTTCAGGTGCAGTTCCTTCGAGCCCTTGAGCAGGCTCAGCATGATCTCGCGAGCGCGAGCCGGACCCTTCGCCTGGACCAGCTGGCGCAGGGATTCCTGCCACTCCCCGGTCTCTTCCGGGTCGCTGTCCTGCGGCCCCTGCGAATACGGATCCTGGTCGTGAACAGTCACGGAAGACCTTTCGTCGTCTGGCAGGTCATGCCAGAGAATCGCCATACGAGTGCGGCAACCCTTGTTCGCTCCGCACAATCAACCAGCGTCCAGCCTAGCGAGTCGGCGCGCCATCGGATGCGCGCGCGGGCTGCGGCGGGCCCCGCGTCGCGCCGACGCTTCGACGTCGAGCAGTCCGGTCGCGGTCATGGACTCCGGATGAAGCGCGCCGCATCGAGGGGACGGGATGCCGGCGGGTCTAGCCTGAGCGCGTGGACACGCAGGATCCCGCCGCGTTCCGGACGCGGCCCGAGCATCGCTGGCCGGTGCTCATCGCCCTCGCCGTGGGGGCGGGGCTGTACGCGTTCCTGCCCACCGAGGCCGCCGGCATCCTGAGGTACGTCGTCGTGGCCGCGGGAGTGCTGTGCGCGATCCCGATGGTGGTGACCAACCCGTCGCGGCTGACCCGCGAATCCCGCATCGGGCGCGGGTTCGCCCTGGCATTCACGGCTGTGCTGCTGCTGGCCAATCAGGTGGCGCTGTTCCTGCTCGTCCAGCAGCTGCTGCAGGGGCAGGGCGACGGTGCCGGAACGCTGCTGGGCGCCGCGCAGGTGTGGGCGATCAACGTCATCGGCTACGCCGTCGTGTACTGGGAAATGGACCGGGGCGGCCCCATCGCCCGCCGCCGCGACGCCCGCGACGAACTGCCGCCGGCCGACTTCCAGTTCCCGCAGGACAGCGACCGCGACGCCGTCAGCGAGGTGCGTCGACGCTCGTCCGACGTCGAGGACTGGGCGCCCGGATACGTCGACTACCTGTACTTCTCGGCATCCAACGCCATGGCTTTCAGCCCGACCGACGTGATGCCCCTGTCGAGCCGCGCGAAGCTGTTCATGATGGCGCAGGCGGTGTCGGGCTTCATCCTGCTCGCGCTGGTGATCGCGCGCAGCGTGAACGTCTTGAACTAGCGTTCGGCGGGTGGCGGGGCCGCCAGCCACGACCCGTCGGCCAGAAGGTCGCGCAGCTCGTTCACGAAACGGGCGGCGTGGAAGCCGTCGGCCGCGGCATGGTGCAGCTGCAGGGCGACGGGCAGCAGCACCCGGCCGTCGCGTTCGACGTATCGGCCGAGCGTGACGATCGGTGCGAGATGCGCCCACCCCTTCTGGATGTTCAGCGTGAAGCCGGTGAAGCTCGTCCACGGCACGCTCGACACGTCGAAGGTGTTGCGGGGCGGTTCGCCCTGCGGGAAGAACTCCTCGGATGCCGCGTGCTCGGCGATGGTCCGCACAGCGGCGGCGTGGAACGCGTCGAAGTCGGGGTCGAACGGCACCCAGAGGCACGAGAACGTCTCGCGCTCGGCGTGGAAGACCGTGAAGGCCGGGTGCACGCGGTCCCACACGGCCGGAGCGCCCGCCTCGTCGAGGCACAGCCGGAACTCCTCGTGCCGGTCGACGATTGACGCGAGGGCCCAGATCTGCGCGACGTACGTGCGACGCGCCGCTGCCCGCACGGCGGCGACGAAGTCGGTGACGTCGATCTCGACCGTCAGCGCGTACGTGCACGGCGACGCGTGCAGGTAGTGCGCGAACTGCTGCCGTCGCGGCCACGTGTCGAGGTCGATGGGGATGGGGTGCTCCACCGCTCCATGATCGCGGACGCGCGACGAACGAAAGCGAGGCTGTGGAGAGGTGGGCCCTGCCGGGATCGAACCGACGACATCCACGGTGTAAACGTGGCGCTCTACCAGCTGAGCTAAAGGCCCGGGATGCCTTGAGTCTAGCGTCGCGACGGCGCGCGGCCGTGCTCGCTGCACGCTCGCGCCCGTCGCGCCCGCGTCGGCGCCTCGACGGCGAGATCGCGCGTTTGCGCCGAGATGACCCATGAGTGCCGCGAATCGCCGGGTCGTCTCGGCCGGACCGCGTGACCTCGCGTCGAACGGGCCGGGGCGGGCCGGGACGGGCGGGGACGACAGCGCGTACCGCCGATGTCCGACCCCCGGGGTAGCGTTGCATGCGTGAATGCCGATCCCGCCGACCAGCGCAAACTGCTCGATCTCGCCGACCTCGACGCCCGCATCGTGCGCGACGAGCGCGTGGCGGCGAACCCGCCGCAGGCCGAGCGCGTGCGCGAGCTCATCGCCCGGCGGGCCACGCTGTCGCAAGAACTCGGTATCCGGGCCAATGCGCGCGACGACATCACCGCCGAACTGAAGCGTCTCGAGTCCGACGTCGCCGTGGTCGACGCCCGCATCGCCCGCGACACCGACCGCCTCGCCGCGTCGTCGAACCCCAAGCAGGCGCAGGGCTTCGAGAGCGAACTCGTGTCGCTGAAGCGCCGCAAGGGCGACCTCGAAGACATGGAGATCGCCCTCATGGAGCGCCTCGAGGCAGCGGATGCCGCGGTCGCCGAGCAAGAGGCCCTGATCGCCGACACCAACGCGCAGGGCGCCGAGCTCAGCGCCGAGGCCAAGACCACCGTGTCCGACGCGACGACCCGGCTCGAGGGAGCACGCCGCGACCGCGAGGCCGTGGCCGCCTCGGTGCCGTCCGATCTGCTCGGGCTGTACGAGCGTCTCGCTGCGCGCGGCAACGGCGCCGGGCTGCTGCGTGCCGGGGCCTGCGAGGCGTGCCGCATGGTTCTGCCGCCGAGCGATCTGGCCACCGTCCGTCGCGCGCAGACCGACGAGGTCGTCTTTTGTCCCGAGTGCGGCGCGATCCTCGTGCGCACCGAAGAATCGCGATGACCTCGTTCGGAGCCCGTGGCATCTGACACGGTCGTCGTCGGGCGCGCCGGTTCCGACCGTCTCGCACTCCTGACCATCGATCGCGACGCACCCTCCGTCGAGATCCCCGTCGAACGGCTGGCCGACGCCATCGCGGATCGCGAGGCGCGGGGTGAGGTCCGTTGGGTGTGGGCCGACACCGCCTCGATCTACCCCGGCGTGCTGAAGGCGGGAGTGCGCGTCGCCCGGGCATGGGATCTGCGCCTCGTGCACGGCATCCTGCGCGACGCGGAGGGCGTGGTCGACGATCACGGGCTCCGCTCCCATCGGGAGTGGGATGCCGGCAGCGCGGCGCCCGCGACCGGCGACACGCTCTTCGACCTCGGCGACGCCTCGACCGGCCTCCCCGACTCCCTCGACGCCGCCGTGGCGGAGTACCGCCGGCAGCTCGCGGCCATCGCCTCGTCGTCGACACCGGGAGCGCTGCGGCTCCTGTGCGCAGCGGAATCGGCGGGAGCGCTCGTCGCCGCGGAATTGCACGCGGCGGGCGTCCCCTGGAGCCGGACAGCGCACGAGGAGATGCTCGAGCGTCAGCTCGGAACTCGCCGGGGCGGGGGACTGCCCGCTCGCATCGAGCAGACCGCCGCCGCCGTCCGCGAGGCGCTCGACGATCCGACGGCGTCGCTCGACTCGCAGCCGCGGCTGCTGCGGTCGCTGCACCGCGCGGGTCTGCAGGTGACCTCGACGAGTCGGTGGGAGCTCGCCGAGCACGATCACCCGGTCGTCGCTCCGCTCATCGCCTACAAGAAGCTCATGCGGCTGTACACGGCCAACGGATGGGCGTGGATGCAGGAGTGGGTGCACGACGACCGCTTCCGCCCCGTCTACGTGCCCGCCGGGGTCGTGACGGGCCGCTGGGCGTCGTCGGGCGGCGGGGCGCTGCAGATCCCGCGGTCGCTCCGCACGGCCGTGCGTGCCGACCCGGGCTGGACCCTCGTCACCGCCGACGTGGCCCAGCTCGAGCCCCGGGTGCTCGCGGCGATGGCCCGTGACACGGCGCTGGCCGAAGCGGCATCCGGACGCGACCTCTACGCCGGCATCGTCGAACGCGGGGCGGTCGGCAGCCGTGCCGAGGCCAAGCTCGCGATGCTCGGCGCGATGTACGGCGCGACGACCGGCGAGAGCGGCCGCTTGCTACCGCGCCTTCGCCGCACCTTCCCGCGCGCGATGCAGCTCGTCGACGACGCGGCCCGCACCGGCGAGAACGGGGGAGTGGTCCACACCTGGCTCGGGCGTACCTCACCCGCCGCCGGTGACGCCTGGCAGCAGCTGCAATCCCTCGCCAGTGACGCCACGGCATCCGGGGCCGACGAGACCCGTGCCCGGCGCTCCGCGCGCGACCGCGGGCGCTTCACGCGCAACTTCGTCGTGCAGGGCACGGCCGCCGAATGGGCCCTGGCGTGGCTCGCCGACCTGCGCGCGCGTCTCGCCGCCTTCCCCCCGGTGGATGCCGCTCGCGCGGCGTCCGCCTCGGGTCCGATGTTCGCGCGGTCGCCGCACCTGGCGTTCTTCCTCCACGACGAGATCGTCGTGCACACCCCCCTCGAGCACGCCGACGCGGTGGCGGCGGCGGTGCGGGAGTCCGCGGCATCCGCCGGTCGGCTGCTGTTCGGGACGTTCCCCATCGACTTCCCCCTCGACCTGCGGATCGGTGAGACGGCCGAGAAGGGCTGACCGGCCCGCGTAGACTCGACGGTGCGAATGGGTCGGCTGGACGGTCGCGTCACGGGTTCGCCCGTGCCGAGGAACGTCCGGGCTCCACAGGGCAGGACGGTGGGTAACGCCCACCCGGAGCAATCCGCGAGACAGTGCCACAGAGAGCAGACCGCCCGCGCTTACGGCGCGGGTAAGGGTGAAAGGGTGGTGTAAGAGACCACCGGGGTCGTGGTGACACGACCCGCGAGGTAAACCTCGTCCGGAGCAAGGCCAGACAGGGGATGACGACGCGGCTCGCCGAGTCCCCGGGTAGGCCGCTGGAGCGGCACGGCAACGTGTCGCCGAGAGAGATGACCGTCCACGGGGCCCTGAGCTTGTCGAAGGGCCCCCGGACAGAACCCGGCGTACAGGCCGGCCCATTCGCACCCCGAGGCGAGTGTCGGACATATGTTCTACACTCGATCACGGCCGGGGAAGGGGTCCGGTGCATGGGGTCGACCAGAGTCAGCGACGAGATGGTCGCGCGGGTGCTGGCATCCATCGCCCCCTGCACGCTTCAGCCCGAGACCTGGGGAGCGCGCCCCATCGAGTGGTACGCGCAGAAGCGCGCGGTGTGGGCCTGGGTCACGTGGCCCAATCGCGCCGCAACGCGCGAGGCCGCGTGGGCCACCGGGGGCAACGACCGCGTCGTCATGCTCGAGGTGCCCTGCGAGGGCGGCCACTGGGCACCCGTGGTGTGGCGCAACGCCGTCAGCGTGCGTCAGGTCGACGCGGCGTGATCACTCGCGGTGAGCCGCAACACCGATCCCCACGAGCGACAGGATGCCACCCGCCCCGCGCCTCACTTGACGGCGGGCAGCGCCTCGGGCACGGGCACGGCGAGGGATGCGGCGCCGATGATCCCGGCGTTGTTGCGGTGCTTCGCGGGGACGATCGGTGCGCGGAGTTTCAGGAGCGGGAGGAACTTCTCGGAGTGCTTCGAGACGCCACCGCCGACGACGATCAGGTCGGGGCTGAAGAGGAACTCGACGTAGTCGTAGTACCACTGCAGACGCTCGGCCCACTTCTCCCACGACAGTTCTTCGCGCTCCATCGCGGAGTAGGCCGCGAAGTGCTCGGCATCCTTCTTGTGTCCGGCGCGCTGGAGGTGACCCAGTTCGCTGTTCGGAACGAGGACGCCGTCGTAGATCATGGCCGACCCGATACCCGTGCCGAGCGTGGTGAGGATCACGAGGCCGTCGATGCCCTTCGCCGCTCCGTATCGCACCTCGGCGATGCCCGCGACATCGGCGTCGTTGGCGAAGTGGATGTCGCGCGACAGCCCGTGCTCGAAGAATTTCTCGGCCTCGAACCCGATCCACGTCTTCGACACGTTCGCCGCCGACAGCGTGCGTCCACCCTTGACGATCGCGGGGAACGCCACGCCCAGCGGCAGGTCTGCCGGGGCTTCGAGCGTCTCGAGCACCTGCTTGACCGCGGCGAGCACGTCGGCGGGCTCCGCGCCCTCGGGAGTGGCGACCTTCACCCGGTCGCTGACGAGCTCCCCGGCGTCGAGATCGACGATTCCCGCCTTGATGCCGGTTCCGCCGATGTCCACTCCGACCGCACGAGACGCATTCGTTGCCATACCCCTCAGCCTATCCAGCCCCGGGGTCGGCATCAGTAGGATCGGGAGAGCACCGGCGGTTCCGCGCCGATCCGCGAGACGCACGTGAGGAGCCATCGTGAGCGACGACAACGAGAAGTACTGGTACAACCTCGAGACCGGCCAGGTCGAGAAGGGGTACGAGTCGCCCGCGATCGACCGCGCCGGCCCGTTCGACACCGCCGAAGAGGCGGCCAACGCGCCGCAGCTGCTCAAGCAGCGCGCCAAGCAGTGGGCCGACGAAGAGGCCCAGGACGACTGAGTCCCCGGCCCGACGCACCGACCTCCCCCGAAACGAAGGATGACGATGGACAAGCAGCGCGATTTCGTCCTGCGCACGATCGAGGAGCGCGGCGTCAAGTTCGTGCGCCTCTGGTTCACCGACGTGGTGGGCACGCTCAAGTCGGTGGCGATCGCCCCCGCCGAGGTCGAGGGCGCCTTCACCGAGGGACTGGGCTTCGACGGCTCGGCGATCGAGGGCCTCACGCGCTCCTACGAGTCCGACCTGCTCGCCCACCCCGACCCCACGACGTTCCAGATCCTGCCGTGGCGCGGCGAGATCGACCCGACGGCGCGCATGTTCTGCGACATCACCACGCCCGACGGGCAGCCCGCGGTCGCCGATCCCCGCCACGTGCTCAAGCGCACGCTGGCCAAGGCGGCCGACGCGGGCTTCACGTTCTACACGCACCCCGAGATCGAGTTCTACCTGCTGAAGTCGTCGCAGCTCGGCGCCGACGGACGCCCCCAGCCCGTCGACTCGGCCGGCTACTTCGACAACGTCCCGGGTGGCACCGCGCACGACTTCCGCCGTCGCTCGGTGCGCATGCTCGAAGACCTCGGCATCTCGGTCGAGTTCAGCCACCACGAGGGCGGGCCCGGTCAGAACGAGATCGACCTGCGCTACGCCGACGCCCTCACGACGGCCGACAACATCATGACCTTCCGCACGGTGGTGAAAGAGGTGGCGATCGAGCAGGGCGTCTACGCCACCTTCATGCCCAAGCCCATCAGCGGCCAGCCCGGCAGCGGTATGCACACGCACCTGTCGCTGTTCGAGGGCGACATGAACGCCTTCTACGAAGAGGGCGCGCAGTATCAGCTGTCGAAGGTCGGGCGTCACTTCATCGCGGGCCTGCTGCGCCACGCGAACGAGATCTCGGCGGTCACGAACCAGTTCGTCAACTCGTACAAGCGCCTGTGGGGCGGCGACGAGGCCCCCAGCTTCATCTGCTGGGGTCACAACAACCGCTCGGCTCTCGTGCGCGTGCCGCTGTACAAGCCGAACAAGGGCCAGTCGACGCGGGTCGAGTACCGCGCGCTCGACTCCGCCGCCAACCCCTACCTGTCGTACGCGCTCATGCTCGCGGCCGGCCTCAAGGGCATCGAGGAGGAGTACGAGCTCCCCGCCGAGGCCGAAGACAACGTGTGGTCGCTCAGCGACACCGAGCGCCGCGCCCTCGGGTACGCGCCGCTTCCGTCGAGCCTCGACCACGCCCTCGAATACCTCGAGGAGTCCGAGCTCGTCGCCGAGACGCTGGGGGAGACCGTCTTCAAGTACGTTCTGCTCAACAAGCGTCGCGAGTGGAACCAGTACCGCGCGCAGGTGACGCCGTTCGAGCTGGCGAGCAACCTCGAAGCGCTCTGACGGACCGCCGATGACCTCGGGCGATCGCTCCACCGCGCTCACCGCCCTCGCCCGCACCGGCTTCTCGCAGCTCACCGAGGCAGACACCCTGCTCGGTGAGCTCGAGGAGTCGGTCGGCGTCGATCGGGCGGATGCCATGCAGCTCGCGCAGCGCGTGGCCGACCCCGACCGCGCGCTGAGAGCGATCCTCCAGGTCGCGCGCCGCGACGTCGCGGCGGTACGCACGGCGGCCGCCGACGCCGGAGCATGGCGGGCCCTGTGGGACATCGTGGGGGCCTCCGACGGTTTCGCCGAGTTCTACCTCCGGCATCCCGACGAGATCGCGCACCTGTCGGGCGCGGGCCTGACGCTGCCGGATGAGCCGACGATGCGGGCCGAACTGCTGGCATCCGTCGGCGACGACGACGGCTTCGCGGCGGATGCGACGGATGCCGCCTGGGTCGCCCTGCGCGTCAGGTACCGGCGTCTGCTCGCCCGCATCGCCGCCTACGACCTCGGTCAGGACGACCCGGCCGCCGCGATCGACGTGGTCTCGTCATCGCTCGCCGACCTCGCCGGAGCGGCATTGGAAGCCTCTCTCAGCGTCGCGCGCTCGCGCGTCTCGGGAGCAGGTCCCGGTGCGTTCCCGCGTGAGCAGGTCGCGGCGACCCGGTTCGCCATCATCGCGATGGGCAAGACCGGCGCCCGCGAGCTGAACTACGTCAGCGATGTCGACGTGATCTTCGTCGGCGGTTCGGCCGATGAGGAGGTCGTGAGCGAGGCACGCGCGATCGACATCGGCACGCGGCTCGCGGTGCAGACGATGCGCGGGATCGCGGGGCCCGAGATCGAGCCGCCGCTGTGGGAGGTCGACCCGAACCTGCGCCCCGAGGGCAAGCAGGGCGCGTTGGTGCGCAGCCTCGCCTCGCACCAGCAGTACTACGCGCGCTGGGCGAAGAGCTGGGAGTTCCAGGCACTGCTGAAGGCGCGCGCGATCGCGGGCGACCCCACGCTCGGCGCCGAGTACGTCGCCGCGGTGCAACCGCTGGTCTGGCACAGCGCGGCGCGCGAGAACTTCGTCGAGGGCGTGCAGAGCATGCGCGAACGCGTCACCGATCACATCCCCGCTGCGGAGGTGAACCGTCAGCTCAAACTCGGGCCCGGCGGCATCCGCGATGTCGAGTTCACCGTGCAGCTGCTGCAGCTCGTGCACGGACTCACCGACGAACGCATCCGCCAGCGCGGAACGCTCGAGGCGCTCGACGCGCTCGTCGCCGAGGGGTACATCGGCCGCAGCGAGGCCGAGGCCTTCGGGCGCGACTACCGACTCCTCCGTCTGCTCGAGCATCGCCTCCAGCTGCGGGGGCTCCGTCGCACGGCCCTGCTCCCCGAGAAGGACGACGACCTGCGCGTGCTCGCCCGTGCGTCGCGGCTGGCGGAGTCGGCATCCGGGGTCCAGGCGGTGTGGGAGGGCATCAAGCGCGAGGTGCGCGACATCCACGTGCGCCTCTTCTACCGCCCGCTGCTCTCGGCCGTCGCCGCTCTGCCCGAGGGCGAACGCACACTGTCGACCGAACAGGCGCGCGACCGTCTCGCGGCGATCGGTTTCCGCGACCCCGCCGGAGCTCTGCGGCACATCGCCGCGCTCACGAGTGGTCTGAGCCGCAAGGCGACCATTCAGCGGCACTTGATGCCGATCATGATCCGGTGGTTCGCCGACGGCGTCGATCCCGACTACGGCCTACTGGTGTTCCGTCGCATCAGCGAGAGGTTGGGCAACACCCCGTGGTTCCTGCGGATGCTGCGCGATTCCGCGGGCGCCGCGGAGAGCCTCACCCGGGTGCTCTCGGGGTCCCGTTACATCGGCGAGCTCATGGAGTGGATCCCGGAGTCGGTCGCCTGGCTCGACGACGACGCGCTGTTGCGGCCCCGCTCGGGTAAGGCGCTCGAAGACGAAGCGCGCGCGATCCAGACGCGGTGGCAGAACATCGACGACGCGATGCGCTCGGTGCGGGCGCTGCGCCGTCGCGAGATGCTGCGGGTGGCCATGGCCGCGGTCTTGGGCACCGTCTCTCTCGAGGAGCTCTCCGACGCGCTCTCCACCATCACCGAGGTGACGATCCAGGCGACGCTGCGCGCGGTTCGTCGCGTCGTCGTGCCGCCCGAAGACGACGACCTCGATTTCGCCGTCATCGCCATGGGGCGTTTCGGTGGCCGCGAGCTCGGTTTCGGGTCGGATGCCGATGTGATGTACGTCTATCGGGCGAACGGCATCGACCCTCAGCGGGCGAGTCAGCTGGCGCTGAAGATCGTGGCGGGCCTGCGCGAGCAGTCGGAGGACCACCGCCTCCCTCTCGATCTCGACGCGGAGCTGCGCCCGGAAGGACGAAGCGGCCCGCTCGCGCGCTCGATCGAGGCGTACTCCGAGTACTACCGCCGGTGGTCGCTGTCGTGGGAGGCGCAGGCGCTGCTGCGCGCACGCGGCGTCGCGGGCAGCGTCAAGCTCATCCGTTCGTTCATGGAGCTCGCCGACGAGGTGCGCTACCCGGTGTCGGCCGATCAGAACGGTCTGCGCGAGATCCGCCGCATCAAAGCGCGCGTCGAGAACGAACGGCTTCCGCAGGGCGCCGATCCCGCACGGCACCTCAAGCTGGGACCCGGATCGCTGAGCGACGTCGAGTGGCTCGTGCAGCTGCTGCAGCTGCAGCACGCGCGGGCGGTGCCCGACATGCGCACGACGTCGACGCTGGGGGCGCTCGACGCAGCGACCGCCGCTGGGCTCGTCGACCGCGACGCGAGCGACAAGCTCGCCGCCGCCTGGCACCTGGCGTCCCGCCTGCGCTCCGCCAACACCCTGTTGTCGGGGCAGACCAGCGACATCCTCCCGGTGGATCGGGGGCGCCTCGACGGGATCGGTCGCATCCTCGAATACCCGCCGCGCTCCGCCACGCAGGTCGAGGAAGACTACCTCGGCGCGACGCGACGCGCCCGGCGCGTGTTCGACAAGCTCTTCTACGGCTGAGCACCCGCCGTCCCGGCGGGGCCGTCGGCATCCGTCAGGCGATGGATGCCACGGCGGCCGGGCCCCGATCGCCGTCGCTGCCGGCGTGCTCAGCGCGTGGAGCGCTTGTGCGCCGAGGATGCCCTCCCGGGCCGGGCCGTCGGCATCCGTCGCGACCGCGAGCTCACGACATCAGGCGCTCGCGCACCTCGCGCCGCTGCACCTTGCCGATGAGGGAGCGCGGGAGATCGTCGACCACGACCACGCGGCGCGGCACCTTGTAGGCCGCCAGACGCGCTTTGCAGAAATCGCGGATGGCGTCGGGTTCGACCTGGACGCCCTCGCGCAGGACGATCGCCGCGGCGACGTCTTCGCCTCCGCTCGACTTGGGCAGCGCGACCACGGCCGCCCCCGCGATGTCGGGGTGGGAGGTGAGCACGTCTTCGACCTCGCTCGGCGAGACGTTGAAGCCGCCGGTGATGATGATCTCCTTCAGCCGGTCGACGATCGTCACGAAGCCGTCGGGGGAGACCGAGGCGATGTCGCCCGTGCGCAGCCATCCGCCGTCGAGGAGCGTGGCCGCCGTGTCGGAGGGCCGGTTCCAGTACCCCTGGAACACCTGCGGACCGCGCAGGAGGAGCTCTCCGGGCTCGCCCAGGGGGAGGTCGACGGTCGGGTCGTCGGGGTCGACCACCCGGATCTCCGTGCTCGGGAACGGCACGCCGACCGTGCCGGGGCGTCGCGAGGGACCGATCGGGTTGCCCAGCGCCACCGGTGACGACTCGGTCATGCCGTAGCCCTCCACGAGCAGGCCGCCGGTGGCCGCCTCCCAGCGGTCGACCGTCGCGACGGGCAGACTCATCGCGCCCGAGATGGCGAAGCGCACGCTCGTGAGGTCGATTGTGCCGCGGGCCGCAGCGCGAGCGAGCTGATCGTAGATGGGCGGCACGGCGGGGAGGAAGGTCGGGGGGCTCTTCTTCGACGCGGCCACGACGAGGTCGAGGTCGTACTTCGGGAACAGCACGAGCTTCGCACCGATGCTCATCGCGAACGTGAGGCACAGCGTCAGGCCGTAGGCGTGGAAGAGCGGCAGAACCCCGTAGAACGTCTCTTCGCCGTCGTGGAGCCCGGGCACCCAGGCACGCCCCTGCATGGCGTTGGCGCGCAGATTCGCGTGGGTGAGCACCGCGCCCTTGGGGCTTCCGGTCGTTCCGCTCGTGTACTGCAGCAGGGCGATGTCGTCGAGCGCCGGGCCGGCGTGCTTGCGCGAGAGCGAGCCGTGCGTGAGCAACTGCTTCCACGCGATCGGGCGCTTCGACGTGGGCGTCGCGGTGAGCTGGGCACGCGACTGCCGCGCCTTCGCCACCGGCAGCCGGAGCGCGAGACGCTTCCCCAGGGGCAGGGCTTCGGTGATGTCGATGCTGACGATGTGCTCGAGGGCCAGGTCGGAGGGGAACTCGGCGACCGTGTCGGCGAGCTTGTCCCACACGATCGCGAATCGCGCGCCGTGGTCCTCGAACTGGTGCCGGAGCTCCCGCGGCGTGTAGAGCGGGTTGTGCTCGATGACGATGGCCCCGAGCCGCAGGGCCGCGTAGAAGGCGACGACGTGCTGCGGCGAGTTCGGCAGCACGAGCGCCACCCGGTCGCCCGCACGCACGCCGAGTCGGCGCAGCCCCTCCGCCGCGCGCGCGACCTGCCGGCCGAGGTCCTGATACGTCGTGGACGCGCCGAAGAACTCGAGCGCGGTCTTCTTGCCGTATCTCGCGACTGAGGCGGCGAGCATCTCGGGAAGCGTCTGCGAGGGCTCGTCGATCTCGAGCGGCACGCCCTCGGCATACGAGGTCGACCACGGACGCGAGGCGTAGGGAGAGTCCGGCATCCCCCCATCCTGGCGTGACCCACCGACATCGCGGCGGAAGGGTACCTGTGCGGATGCCGGGAAGCCGGTCCCTTCGCGCGATGGACCGGCGCGACGCGCGGTCGTCGGCGTGATTCGATGGGGGAGTGCAGCAGCTGCGGAACCCGACCGGCCCCGGTCGACGCGCGCCCGTTCACGGCGAGCGGGTGCGGCGCGCCGTGGCGGAGTCGTCGTGACATCCCCGCGGAAACGCTGGACGGAGAACCTCGACGTGAGCCTCATGCGTCTCGGGCGTGGGCGAGCGCTGCTCATGGTCGTCATCGCTCTCGTCATGGGGGCGGTCATCGCCGCATTCGCCCTCTCCGCTCTCGCGCAGATCGCCGCGGGAGACCTGCGCTGGACCGACACCCTGGGCTCCGGTCGCCGCAGTATGCCCGCCGTGGTCGTCGTCGGTGTCGGAGGCCCGGTGTCCGTACTCTTCATCGTCTATGGCGCCGCCCTCGCCGCGCGTCTGCTGCGCCGATGGCCCGAGATCCCGGCTCGACGAACGCGGTGACCTCGCGCGGGGCGTGCGAGAGGCCTACCCTGTCGGGCATGTGCCGCAACATCGTCCCCTTGCACAACTTCACGCCCCCGGCGACGGATGCCGAGTGCCACGACGCCGCGCTCCAGTTCGTCCGAAAGATCGTGGGCACGACGACGCCGTCGCGCGCCAATCAGGACGTCTTCGATCGCGCGGTCGCTGAGATCACGGCATCCGTCCGTCATCTCCTCGACGATTTCGTGACCAACGCCCCACCGAAGGTGCGAGAGGTCGAGGCCGCGAAGCGCCAGGCCCGCTCCGCCGAAAGGTACGAGGCGATCCGGGTGTTCCAGGAGCAGAAGCTCGCGGCGCGGACCACCGGCTGACGCGCCGGGACACGGCATCCGTCGGCGTCGGAAACGACGACGCCCGCCCCCGCGAAACGGCGGGGACGGGCGTCGACGTGGCGATCGGGCGATCAGACCCCGAAGTACAGCTCGTACTCGAAGGGGTGCGGGCGCTGGGCGATCGGCTGGATCTCGTTCTCGATCTTGTACTCGATCCAGGTGTCGATGAGCTCCTGCGTGAAGACGCCACCGGCGAGCAGGAACTCGTGGTCGGCGCGCAGGGCCTCGAGCGAGTCGAGGAGCGAGTTCGGAACCTGCGGGATGTTCTTGGCCTCTTCGGCGGGGAGCTCGTAGAGGTCCTTGTCGACGGGCTCGTGCGGCTCGATGCGGTTCTTGATGCCGTCGATGCCGGCCATCAGCTGGGCCGCGAACGCGAGGTACGGGTTGCCCGAGGCGTCGGGGGCGCGGAACTCGATGCGCTTGGCCTTGGGGTTGGTGCCCGTGATCGGGATGCGGATGGCAGCCGAGCGGTTACCGGCCGAGTACACCAGGTTGACCGGCGCCTCGAAGCCCTTCACCAGACGGTGGTAGCTGTTGAGGGTCGGGTTGGTGAAGGCGAGCACCGCGGGGGCGTGCGCCAGCAGACCACCGATGTACCAGCGGGCGATGTCCGAGAGCCCGCCGTAGCCGGTCTCGTCGTAGAACAGCGGCTTGCCGTCGTTCCAGAGCGACTGGTGGGTGTGCATGCCCGAACCGTTGTCACCGAAGAGCGGCTTGGGCATGAAGGTCGCGACCTTGCCCCACTGCTCGCACGTGTTCTTGACGATGTACTTGAACTTCAGGATGTCGTCGGCCGCGTGCAGCATCGTGTCGAAGCGGTAGTTGATCTCCTGCTGACCACCGGTGCCGACCTCGTGGTGCGAGCGCTCGAGGGCGAAGCCCGCCTCGATCAGCTTGAGGGTGATGTCGTCGCGGAGGTCCGCCGTCTTGTCGACGGGGGAGACGGGGAAGTAGCCGCCCTTGTAGGGGGTCTTGTTGGCGAGGTTCCCGCCCTCTTCCTCGCGGCCCGTGTTCCAGGCGCCTTCCTCGGAGTCGACCGAGTAGAAGCTCGAGTTCTGCTTCACTTCGTAACGCACGTCGTCGAAGATGTAGAACTCGGCCTCGGGGGCGAAGAACGCGGTGTCGGCGATACCGGTGGAGGCGAGGTACTTCTCGGCCTTCTTGGCGACCTGACGCGGGTCCTTGGCGTAGATCTCACCGTTGCGCGGGTTGTAGATGTCGAAGACCATGACGAGGGTCTTCGCCTCGCGGAACTGGTCGACGTACGCGGTGGTCACGTCGGGGATCAGCTGCATGTCCGACTCGTGGATGTTCGCGAACCCGCGGATCGACGAGCCATCGAACAGCTGTCCGACGGTGAAGAACTCCTCGTCGACGGTCGAGGCGGGGATGTTGAAGTGCTGCTGCACACCAGGAAGATCCGTGAAACGGATGTCGAGGAACTTGACGTCCTCGTCCTGGATGAACTTCAGCACCTCGGACGAATCTTTGAACATGAAGACTCCAGAGGTAGAACATTCGGGATCATGCCGGCCTCGGCCAGCCTCCTCGACCCTATACAGAACCGGTGTCCCGGTCATATCTCGCATGTTTCCGGGATGTTACGGCGGGCCGATTACGCTGGATGCCGTGACCGTCCCCGCCGAGAACGCGTACCCGGGCCAGCGGCTCGGCCTTCCCCGCGAGGGTCGCGGCTCCATCGCCCGTCCGGGGCGCCGCATCGCAGCCCTGCTGATCGACGTCGCCAGCGCCGGACTCATCGGATTCGCGTTCTTCTCGAGTCCCGATCCCGTGACCGGAGTGCCGTTCGCGAATCCCATCGCCACGAACCTCATCTTCTTCGCGGTGCAGATCCTCTTCATCCCGCTGATCGGCGGGAGCCCCGGACACCGCCTGATGGGGATGCGCCTCGAACTCGCATCCGGGGGCTGGGTGGGGCTCTGGCGCCCGATCGTCCGGACGATCCTGTTGGCTCTGATCATCCCCGCCGTCGTGTGGGACGCCGACCAACGCGGGCTGCACGACAAGGCGGTCGCAACCGTCCTCGTCCGCACGTGACGTAGGCACCGATCCCACGAGAAAGGCCCCCGCTGAGCGGGGGCCTTTCTCGTGGGATCAGCGCGGGCGCGGTGCGCGCATCTTCGTCGGGTCGACGCCCTTCGGGATCGGCAGCGACGACAGCCCCTGCGAGACCGACGAGACGCGCTTGATGACGGCGGCCATCGTGGCGCGGTCGACCTTCTTCGGCAACGCCTTGATGGTCGAGGCGAGCTTCGCGATGGGAACCTCGTCTTCGCCGTGACCGACGTAGAGGACGGTGACCGGCACGCCCGCGGCGACGCGGAGCACGCGGGAGCGCTCCTCGCCGACCAGGCGGGTGAGGCGGCTGCGGTTGCCCTCACCGATCAGCACGACCCCGCCGCGACCGATCGCGCGGTACAGCGCCTCCTGGGTGCGCGGGTTCACGCCGATGGGGGCTTCGGAAGCCTGCCAGTTGCGTCCGAGTGACGACGACAGCACGTGACCGGTCGCCCCGGGCATGCCGTCGATCTTCTTGTACATCGCCGTGGTCGACAGGCGCGTCATGGTGATCATTCCGGCCAGGATGCCGGCGAGAAGACCCGTGACACCCCACAGGATGATGCTCCACACCGCCAGCGGCGGGATGAGGAAACCGACGAGCACACCGAGGGCGATGCCCACCAGGACGATGCCCGCGAGGAGGAAGGGCAGCCAGCGGTACTCCTTCTGCGTGAAGGTGTACAGCGTTTTGAGCTGCGAGAAGAAGCCCGGACGCTTCTCGGGTGTGGTGGTGCGAGCGGCCATGAGGACGATTCTATCTTCGCCGCGAACCGTTCCTCCCCAGCGCCGCGGTCGCGGCGATCATCCCCAATCACGACCCGGCGCCCCGCGCGCCCCTCTCCCGGGCGCGCACCATCGGGGGATGAGCACCTCCTCCGCGCTGACTCCCGTCGAACCGTTCGTCGATTATTTGCGTCGTCGGAGCGCCAGCTCGACCGTCCTGACCCCCGGCGAGGTCGTCACCGCCGCCGTCGGTCTTCTGCGCGGATGCCGGGCGGCCGCCCGGTCCACGGGAGCCGCGTGGTGGCTGACGGCGGAGGGCCGCCCCGTCGTCGTCGAGGAGCACGATGCTCCGGACGTTGTTGCGGCGACCGCCGACGGCCTCCGACGGCTGGCCGCGCTCATCCCCGAGCCGGCGACGCGCGGCCTCGTCGATCGAGCGGGGGAGGCGGTGGCAACCCGTCCTCCGCGCGAGTGGGATGCCGTGGAGAGGCGCCTGTTCGCCCTCGCCGAGCCGACACCGCTCGTTCTCGGTCCGCTGGCTCCGGTGGTCGTCGACGACCCGGGAGAAGATCACCGGGCCGACACGGCGGGTGGTCTGCTCGGCCTCATCGACGGCGACCTCGTCGGCGCGATACGGCAGAGCGCGGCCGGCCTCCGGGAGGGATGGAAGACGTCGCCCCGACTCCGCGCGATCGCCATCGGAGTGAGTGTCGTCGCGGTCGTCGCCGCGGTCGCATCCTTCTTGCTGCCCGGAGCGGGTGGGCCCGCTCCCGTGGCATCCGCGTCTCCCGCCGTGTCACGGATCGTGCCCCCGTCCGCGTCCGTCGCACCGCAGCCCTCCGCGACGTCGCCCCGGCCCGTGGACGATCGCGTCCCCCTCTCCGACGACGTCACCGCGATCGCGCGCCGCGTCTTCGCCGAGATCTCCCTCTGCGAAGACGACCCGACGTGCCGGAGCGCGTTCGACGACGGCTCCGCATTCGCACGGGAGTCCCTGCTGCCCGATGCCGAGCACGCCGACATCGCCCTGGTCGAGGACTTCGGGGGCGTCGCCGTGGTCCGCGTCGCGGACACGATGACCGCGCAGTACGTGACCCTCGTCCGCCAGAAAGACCGATGGCTGGTCCGCGCCGTCGAAACGATCACGGACCAGCCATCATGAGCCGGCGGTCAGCGGCGTCAGATGCCGAGGTCGCCCTCGAACTGCGCCGCCTCGAGGCGTGCCTTGACGGCACCGAGGAAGCGGGCCGCGTCGGCACCATCGATGATGCGGTGGTCGTACGACAGAGCCAGGTAGACGTAGGAGCGCACCGAGATGGCATCCTTTCCGTCGACCGAGACGACGCCCGGCTTCTTCACCACGGCACCGAGACCGAGGATCGCGGACTGGGGCAGGAACACGATGGGCGTGTCGAACAGCGCGCCGCGCGAACCGGTGTTGGTCAGCGTGAACGTGCCGCCCGCGAGCTCGTCGGGCTTCAGCTTGTTGTCGCGCGTGCGAGCGGCCAGGTCGGCGATCTCACGGGCCAGCTGGGCGATGTTCTTCTCGCCCGCGTCCTTGACGACGGGGGTGAGCAGGCCACGCTCGGTGTCGACCGCGATCGCCACGTTCTCCTGGGCGGGGTAGACGATCTCGTCGCCCTCGACCGTGGAGTTGATGATCGGGTAGGTCTTGAGCGCCTCGATGGCGGCGATCGCGAAGAAGGGGAGGAACGACAGCTTGTCGCCCGTCTTCTGCTGGAACTCGCCCTTGAAGCGGTCGCGCAGGGCGGCGACCTTGGTCACGTCGACCTCGACCACGGTGGTGAGCTGAGCCGTCGCCTGCATCGAGGCGACCGCGCGCTCGGCGATGACCTTGCGCAGACGCGACATCTTCTGGGTCGTTCCGCGCAGCGGGGAGACCTCGACCGGCGCGGCGGGCGCGGCGGCCGGGGCCGCAGCCGGGGCGGGCGCCGCGGACGCCGACTTCGCGGCTTCGGCTGCCTTGAGCACGTCTTCCTTGCGGATGCGTCCACCGACGCCGCTGCCCGTGACCGACTTCAGGTCGACGCCCTGCTGCTGTGCGAGGCGACGCACGAGGGGGGTGACGTAGGTGACGTCGTCGTTGGACGAGGCGGCGGGAGCCGGCGCGGCCGGCTTCTCGGCGGCGGGAGCGGGCTGCTCGGCGGGCTTCTCCTCCGCGGCGGGCGCGGGCTGCTCAGCCGGCTTCTCCTCCGCGGCGGGAGCGGGCTGCTCAGCCGGCTTCTCCTCGGCGGCGGGCGCCGCGGGGGCCTCCTCCTGCGCGGGAGCGGCGGCACCGCTGCCGATGCGCGCGAGGGCGGCACCGACGTTGACGGTCTCGTCCTCCTGCACGAGGATCTCCTGCAGCGTGCCGGCGACCGGCGAAGGGATCTCGGTGTCGACCTTGTCGGTGGAGATCTCGAGCAGCGGCTCGTCGACCGCGACGTCGTCGCCGACGGCCTTGAGCCAGCGGGTGACGGTGCCCTCGGTGACGCTCTCGCCGAGCTCGGGGAGGACCACCTCGGTGGAGTCGCCGGAAGAGGCGGGAGCCGACGACGCGGAGGGAGCGGGCTGTTCTGCCGGGGCGGACTCTGCCGGAGCGGCCTGCTCGGCCGGAGCCGATTCCTGCTCGGCGGGAGCGGCCTGAGGGGCGTCGTCCGTGGACGAGGCACCGGAGCCGTCGCCGATCTTGGCGAGGACGGCGCCGACCTCGACGGTCTCGTCCTCCTGGACGAGGATCTCTTCGATCACGCCCGAGACGGGGGACGGGATCTCGGTGTCGACCTTGTCGGTCGAGATCTCCAACAGCCCCTCGTCCTCCTGGACGGTGTCACCGACCTGCTTCAGCCAGCGGGTGACCGTTCCCTCGGTGACGCTCTCGCCGAGAGCGGGGAGGACGACGGATGTGCTCATGGATATGTCTCCTTCGTACCGGATGCGGTATCTAGCTTAGTGACCGGTTGTCGGTCAGAGTGCGTGCAGCGGCTTGCCCGCGAGCGCCAGGAAGGCCTCGCCGAGCGCCTCGCTCTGGGTGGGGTGCGCGTGGACGAACGGCGCGATGTCTTCGGGATGCGCTTCCCAACCGACGGCGAGCTGAGCCTCCGAGATCAGCTCTCCCACCCGATCGCCCACCAGGTGGGCACCGACGACGGGGCCGTCGACACGACGCACGATCTTCACGATGCCCGAGGTGCCGATGATCTCGCTGCGACCGTTGCCGGCCAGGTTGTACTCGTACGCGCGGACGGCCTCGGATCCATAACGATCCTGCGCCTGGGCCTCGGTGAGTCCGACGGACGCCACCTCAGGATGCGAATAGGCCACGCGCGGCACGTCGACGTCGGGGACGAGCACGGGCGAGAGTCCCGCGATCTCCTCCGCGACGAAGATTCCCTGCTGGAACCCGCGATGGGCGAGCTGCAGACCGGGCACGATGTCTCCCACGGCCCACACGTGCGCCGCGGCGGTGCGCAGACGGGAGTCGGTCTGCACGAAACCGCGGTCGAGCACGACCCCGGCCTCCTCGAACCCGAGACCGGAGGTCGCAGGGCCCCGGCCCACGGCCACCAGGACGTAGTCGGCCGCCAACTCGCTTCCGTCGTCGAGGGTCACCGTGACGCTGTCGTCGTCCGACGACAGCGAGGTGAATCGCCGACCCAGTTGGAAGGCGATGCCGCGCTTGCGGAAGGCCCGCTCCAGAGCCTTGCTCGACGAGACGTCCTCGGCGGGCAGCAGATGGGGGAGCGCCTCGACGATCGTGACCTCGACGCCGAACGAGCGCCACACGCTGGCGAACTCCACGCCGATGACGCCGCCGCCGAGGACGACGACGCGCTCGGGGATGACATCGAGATCGAGGGCCTGCTCGCTCGTCAGCACGCGGCCGCCGATCTCCAGGCCGGGGAGGCTGCGGCTGTACGAACCCGTCGCGAGGATGACGTCCGTACCGCGGTACACGTCGTCGCCCACGCGGACGGCGGGTCCCGCCTCCAACGAGCCCGCCCCGGCGACGACGCGGATGCCGCGCGCCGAGATGAGCCCTTCGAGGCCCTTGAACTTCTTGGCGACGATCCCCTCGCGATACGCGCGCACGCGCGCCGGATCGATCCCCGAGAACGTCACATCGACACCGATGTCGGACGCCCCGCGCGCGGCGTCGGCGACCTCGCCGGCGTGCAGGAGCGCCTTCGTCGGAATACACCCCCGGTGCAAGCAGGTGCCGCCCAGCTTGTCCTTCTCGACGAGGACGACGTCCTTTCCGAGCTCGGCGAGTCGCAGCGCGGCGGCATAACCGCCGCTGCCGCCACCGAGGACGACGACGTCCGCGGTGTACTCGGTCACCGCGCGCCGTCCGTCGCGAGCAGCTCCACCAGCGAGCGCACGGTCGCACCGGTCACGCCCTTGTCGGTGTATCCGAACGGTGCGGACTTGTTCATGCCCACGCCCGCGATGTCGAGGTGCACCCAGGGGATGCGAGCGGCATCGGCGTCGTCGGACACCCGGCCGACGAAGTGGCGCAGGAAGAGCCCCGCGAACAGCGAACCGCCGGCGGGGTCGCCGATCTTCGCGTTCTGGAGGTCGGCGATGGGGGAGTCGAGGTCGTCGACCATGTGGTCGGGCAGGGGCAGCTGCCATGCCAGCTCCGCGACGCGGCCCGCGGCCTCCAGGTACGACGCCACCGCCGCGTCGTCTCCCATGACACCGGTGTGGCGATTGCCGAGGGCGACGGTGATGGCGCCGGTGAGGGTCGCGACGTCGACGATCAGGTCGGGGTTCTCGCGGCTGGCCGCGGCAAGGCCGTCGGCGAGCACCAGGCGTCCTTCGGCGTCGGTGTTCAACACCTCGACGGTCGTGCCGTCGAGCGTGCGCAGCACATCGCCGGGGCGGGTGGCCCGGCCCGACGGCATGTTGTCGGCGATGCAGAGCCAGGCGCTGACCTTGACGGGCAGCGCCATCTCGGCGGCGGCCTTCAGCACGGCCAGCACCGTGGCGGCGCCGCACATGTCGTACTTCATCCCCACCATCGATGCCGGCGGCTTGAGCGACAGTCCGCCCGTGTCGAAGGTGATGCCCTTGCCCACCAGGGCGACGTGGCGCTCGGCACCGGCGGGCGCGTACTCCAGCCGAACCATACGGGGCGGGCGGTCCGACCCCTGGCCGACGCCGAGGATGCCGCCGTAGCCGCCGTCGCGCAGCGCGGCCTCGTCGAGCACCTCGACGTCGACGGGCAGGTCTTTCACGGCCGCGACGGCGGCGTCGGCGAAGTCCGCCGGCCCCAGCCACTCGGCCGGCGTGGTCACCAGGTCCTTCACGAGGGCGACGGCTCCGGAGATCGCGGTGACCGCGGCGACGTCGGCCTCGGTCGGAGCCTCGCTCGTCGAGACGCTCACACGTTCGGCCCGCGCCTTCGCGGACTTCTTCTTGTAGTCGGCGAAGCGGTAGCCCCCGAGAGCGGCACCCTCGGCGATCGGACGCCACGGCGCCGCGACCAGTGACTCGACCGCGACGTGCGCGAAGCCGGTGAGCTGGCGGAGGCCGGTGCCCGCGGCATCCCGGACGGACGCCTCGGTCGCGTCGGAACCGGCACCGACCACGGCGAGGGGCTTGTTCACGCCCGGTACGTGCACGCGCTGGAAGGAGCCCGCGGCCCCCGTGAACCCGACCGCGGCCAGTGCCGCGTGCAATCCATCCCAACCGACGGGGTCGGACGCTCCCTCCGCGGTGGTGGGGACGATCAGCAGGATCGCGTCGGCATCGGATTCGAGGACGGGGGCGTCGGTGTACGCCACAGAGGGGAACGGCATGGGATCCATCCTAGGTTCGTGCGTGTTCGCTAGCAGCGGGACGCACCGCGACCGGGCATCCGGGAGCGCTCGTAGAGTGGATGCATGCCCTCCTCCGCCCCGCTGTACGACCGCGCCCCCGCGGCGCCGCCCGTGCCGTCGGGCCTGCCGCTCGTGATCGCCCTCACGGGATTCACCGACGCCGGCGGGGCCGTCACCCGACTGGTCGAGTACTTCCGCGACGACCTGCAGCCCAACCCCGTCTTCGTCTTCGACAACGACGTGCTGCTCGACTACCGCGCGCGGCGGCCGGTCATCACCTTCGTGGAGGACCACCTCACCGACTACCGACCGGCGCGGCTCGAGCTGTCGCTCGCCCACGACTCGCTCGGGCACCCGTTCCTGCTGCTGGCGGGATACGAGCCCGACTTCCTCTGGGAGACCTTCGCCGAGACCGTGCTCGAGCTCTCGGCCGGCCTGCAGGTGGCGTCCGTCACCTGGGTGCACGCGATCCCCATGCCCGTCCCGCACACCCGTCCCATCGGCACGACGGTGAGCGGAACGCGACCCGAGCTCGCCGAGGCCCACTCGGTCTGGCGCCCGCACACGCAGGTCCCCTCGACCGCGGGTCACCTCCTCGAGTACCGCTTCGCGGAAGCCGGCGCCAAGGTGGCCGGCTTCGCGCTGCTCGTCCCGCACTACCTCGGCGACACCGAGTATCCTGCGGCCGCGCTGGCCGCTCTGGACAGCCTGACCGTCGCGACGGGGCTGGTGTTCTCCGGAGAGGTGCTCCGCGAGGAGAACCGCGAGTTCATCGGCAAGGTCACCGAGCAGGTCGAGGGCAGCGAGGAGCTCACGCGCATGCTCGAGGGACTCGAGGAGCGCTACGACTCCTACATGGCCGGCTCCACCCACGCGACGCCCATCATCCATACGGGCGATCTCCCGAGCGCCGACGAGCTCGCCGCCGAGCTGGAGCGTTTCCTCGCCACCCGTCCCGGCGACGACGACCGTCGCGGAAAGCTCGGCTGAGTCCGTCCCCGCGGCGGCCGCACGGCGTCGACGATCACGGATGCCGACAGGCGCGGGATCCGGAGGGAATGCGGCGGCGCGACGGGGCGTTGTGTACGCATAGATCCCCGGTCCGCGTCAAGTCCCGGTCTGGGGATGTGAGACAATGAAGAACCTGACCCGTTGTCATCCGGTCCAGGAGTCACGCTCCTCGGCTCGGTACTTGACAAGGGTCTTACTAGTGTCCGAGAACGACCGGTGGCCGTGCAACGTACGTTCCCGGTGAAAGGCGAAACGTGGCAGGCACGACAACCAAGACCCGCTCCCGGGGTGCGAAGGACACCGAGCTCGAGAACTCCGAGGAGACCGTGACGGCGTCGACGACGACGACCGCGAAGAAGGCTCCCGCCAAGAAGGCCCCCGCCAAGGCCAAGGCGACGCCCGCCAGGGCCAAGACCAAGGCGAAGAAGGACGACGACCTCGAAGACGAAGAGGACGTCGACGACGAGGCCGATGTCGAGATCGACGTCGACGACAGCGACGACACGGAGGAGTCCGACGACTCCGCCAAGGCCGGCGCCAAGAAGACCGACGACGACGATGACGACGAGACCCCGGCGGCGCCCGCCGAGGCTCTTCCCACCGGCGCGATCGTCATCTCCTCCAGCGACGAAGACGACGTCCCCGTCTACTCCGCGCAGATCACCGGCGCCACCGCCGACCCGGTCAAGGACTACCTGAAGCAGATCGGCAAGGTCCCGCTGCTGAACGCGGCCGAAGAGGTCGAGCTCGCGATGCGCATCGAGGCGGGCCTCTTCGCCGAAGAGAAGCTGTCGAACATGTCGGCGGCCGAGAAGACCAGCCAGCTGGGTCTCGACCTGCAGTGGGTCGCCCGCGATGGCCAGCGCGCCAAGAGCCACCTGCTCGGAGCCAACCTGCGCCTCGTCGTCTCGCTGGCCAAGCGCTACACCGGTCGCGGCATGCAGTTCCTCGACCTCATCCAGGAGGGGAACCTGGGCCTGATCCGTGCGGTCGAGAAGTTCGACTACACCAAGGGCTTCAAGTTCTCGACCTACGCGACGTGGTGGATCCGTCAGGCCATCACGCGCGCCATGGCCGACCAGGCCCGCACCATCCGCATCCCGGTGCACATGGTCGAGGTCATCAACAAGCTCGCTCGTGTGCAGCGCCAGATGCTGCAGGACCTCGGTCGCGAACCCACCCCCGAGGAGCTGAGCCGCGAGCTCGACATGACCCCCGAGAAGGTCATCGAGGTGCAGAAGTACGGGCGCGAGCCCATCTCGCTGCACACGCCGCTCGGTGAAGACGGCGACAGCGAGTTCGGTGACCTCATCGAAGACACCGAGGCGGTCGTCCCGGCCGACGCGGTCGGCTTCACGATGCTGCAGCGCCAGCTCGAGTCGCTCCTCGACTCGCTCAGCGAGCGCGAGGCGGGCGTGATCCGCATGCGCTTCGGCCTCGGCGACGGCCAGCCGAAGACCCTCGACCAGATCGGCGACACGTTCGGCGTCACGCGCGAGCGCATCCGTCAGATCGAGTCGAAGACCATGGCCAAGCTGCGTCACCCCAGCCGCTCGCAGTCGCTCCGGGACTACCTCGAATGAGCGGCGAGGCCAACGCCGGCAAGGCGCTCACCGTCTCCGTCGAGGGCACGTCGTACGCCCGCATCCCGATCCGCACGCGGGTCGTCATGCCGGGCGACGACCTCGACGCGTTCATCCTCGAGTACGCGAAGGATGCCGTTCAGCCGGGCGACCTGCTGTTCGTCACCGAGAAGATCGTCGCGATCACTCAGGGCCGATCGTTCAAGCTCGACACGATCAAGCCCCGCAAACTCGCTCTCTTCCTGTCGAAGTACGTCACCCGCACGCCGTACGGCATCGGCTTGGGCATGCCCGAGACGATGGAGATGGCACTTCGCGAGTGCGGCACCCCGCGCATCCTGCTCGCGGCGGCGGTCTCGGCCGTCACCAAGGCGCTCGGACGCAAGGGCGACTTCTACCGCATCGCGGGAGACAAGGCGCGCGCGATCGACGGTCCCACCAAGGGCACCATCCCTCCGTACAACCAGGCCGTGGTGCTCGGACCCGAGCGTCCGCGCGAGGTGGCCGCACGCCTGAAGTCGCTGCTCGGCGGCGATCTGCAGGTGGCCGTGGTCGACATCAACGACCTCGGCGGCAACATCCTCGGCTCCACGATGGACAAGGCCGGCGAGAAGCGTCTCGTCGCGATCCTGAAGGACAACCCGCTCGGCCAGGGGCACGAGTCCACTCCGCTGGGCATCGTCCGCCACAGCTGACATCGCTGCTCGGTAAGGCCCGTCCCGTTCTCGGGGCGGGCTTTTCCGTTGTGCGGATGCCACGACGTGCGGCACGTCCGGACCCTTCGACGAGCTCAGGGTCCTCCCCACCCAGGTGGCTGAGCCTGTCGAAGCCACCGAACCCTTCGACACGCTCAGGGTCCTCCCCACCGCTCCGTCGACGCCACCGAACCCTTCGACGAGCCCAGAATCCTCCCCAGCCAGGTGGCTGAGCCTGTCGAAGCCACCGAACCCTTCGACACGCTCAGGGTCCTCCCCACCGCTCCGTCGACGCCACCGAACCCTTCGACGAGCCCAGGACCCTCCCCACCCAGGTGGCTGAGCCTGTCGAAGCCACCGGACCCTTCGACGAGCTCAGGGTCCTCCCCACCGCCCCGTCGACGCCACCGGCCCCTAGACGAGCCCAGGACACTCCCGCACGACGACGAGAGGCCCGCCCCTCACGGGAGCGGGCCTCTCGGCATCCGGGATCAGAACCCGATGGCCGCCTGATAGCGCGGCTTGTGGCCGGTGCGGATGCCGGTCACGCTGGGCTTGTTCTCGTAGACGCCCGCGCCCCAGTTGCCCTCGACGAGCACGGGGCCGTCGGGGCCCACCACGATGTCCCAGCCGACGTACTGCACCCGCGGGACGACGCGGGCGACCTGGTCGACGAACGCCTTGACCTCGTCGATCATCGGCAGCTGGAAGTCGGCGATGCGCACGCCCGAGTCGGGGTGCAGCTCGTGCACGTGCCCGTGGGAGTCGTAGCCGGCGCCGAGGGCGTGGCCGTCCTCGTCGAGCATCGTGTAGAAGCCGCCGAAGGTCATCTGGTCGCTCACGGCACCGCGGCCGAACTTCTGCGCCATCGCGAGGATGTGCGTCTTCTCGCCGTCGAAGAAGGCGGTGACGCGCGTGGTGTTCACGGTGCCGGGGCAGACCGCGGCGAGGTCGTCGTGCTGGCGGATGACCTCCTCGACGAGGATCTCCCCGCGCTCGAGCAGTCCGCGATGGAAGGCGCTCCAGTCCTCGACCTCGGCCGCGTGGTAGCGGTGCACTCCGGTGCCGGCCTGGCCGACGGGCTCCTTCGTGACGACCGTGCCCAGACGCTCGGTGAACGCGCGCAGCTCGTCGGCGTTGTCGGCATCCACCACCATCCAGTCGCGGCGGAGGAAGTCGCTGAAGCGGCGGTCGAAGGCCACCTTGTCTTGAAAGATGCCGCGGTAGTCGGGGTGGTCGTACTTCTGCGAGATCTGGTTCGACACCGGGTGCGTCATGTACGTCGCGCGCTCGGCGGGGGTGAGGATCGCGAAGTCGTAGTCGATGTAGTCCTGGAAGCCGACGTTCTTCACACCGGCCTGGAACAGCATGTCGGCGACCACGAGAGGCAGCGCCTTGCCGTGCTGGGCCGAGGCCTCCTTGGCTCGCTCGACCACCGATCCGACGTCGATGCGGCGGGCACGTCCGGCGAGGTAGCGCAGACGGGTGACGGGGGAGAAGCCCTGGGATGGCATGCACGCTCCGGGGTCGGGGATGACGGACCCCGTTAGTCTAAAGGGGTGACCTCCACGCTCCCTGCCCGCACGCCCGGGGCCGGGGGAGTGTCTCCCGTGGCCCTCGTCTCGGAATCCGCGCTGCGTGAGAACGCCCCCCTCGCCCTCGCCGCGGGGCTCGGAGGCGGTGCCGACGACGTGCTCGCCGCCGATGCCTGGGGGCACGGTGCCGCGTGGGTGGCATCCGTGCTGTCGGATCTCGAGATGGATGCCGCGTCCCTCGACGCCGCCGTCCTCTTCGGCCTGCCCGGGACCCACGCGCGCCCGGTGATGACGCTGCGCGGTCGAGCCCTGGGCACGAAGCCGCTCCTGCGCGGAGAGGGCGTCTCGTACGGCTACACCCACCGCGCCCCCCACGACACCACCGTCGCCCTCGTGACCGGCGGCTACGCCCAGGGTGTCATCCGCGCGCTGGGCAACAGCGCGACGGTGGCGATCGACGGCCGCCGCCACCGCATCGTCGGACGGGTCGCGATGGACGTGAGCGTCGTCGACATCGGCGACGCCGCGATCGCGCGCGGTGCCGAGGTCGTGTTCTTCGGCGATCCGGCGCAGTCCCACCCCTCCCTGCAGGAATGGACGGATGCCACGGGCCTCACGGCGGCCGAGATCGTCGCCACCGTGGGGGCGCGTGCCGACCGGAGGGTGAGCCCGTGAGTGCCTTCTACCTCGTCGACCTCGACGCCTTCGCTGCGAACCTCCAGCGGGTGCGCGCGGCCGTCGCGCCCGCCGCGCACATGCTCGTCGTGAAGGACGACGCCTACGCGCACGGCCTCGAGGCCGTCGTCCGGCGCGCCTGGGCCGAGGGCGTGCGCTGGTTCGGCGCGTTCGACGTCGCGACGGGGACCGCCGTCCGCCGGGTGGTCGGTCCTGACGCCCGGATCTTCGTCTGGCTCATCGGCGGCGCCGACGACCTGACGGCCGGCGCCGCCGCGCACCTCGACCTCGGCGTGGGCGACGAGGCCCTGCTGCACGACCTCGCGACACTCGACCTGCCGACTCCCGCCCGCGTGCACCTCAAGATCGACACGGGACTGCACCGCAACGGCATCCGTCCCGAGCGCTGGGACGACGCGCTGGAGGTCGCGAGCGGCCTCGTGCGAGAGGGACGCATCGTGTTCGAGGGCGTGTGGTCGCACATCTCCGAGGCCTCGGACGCCGACGACGACGACGCCCGGCGGATCTTCCTCGCGGCGCGCGATGCCGCCCGGGCGGCCGGTCTCGACCCGCGCTTCTCGCACCTCGCGGCCAGCGCCGCCGGTTTCGCCCGCGGGGAGTTCCGTGAGGATCTCGTGCGCGTCGGGGCGTTCTCGTACGGCATCCGTCCCGCGGGAGGGCCGGGGGAGGCCGAGCTGGGTATCGAGCCCGTCGCCTCGCTCATCGCGACGGTCACCGCAATCGACGCCGCCGGTGCCCACCTCGATGTCGGTAGCCTCCACGGGCTCCCCAGCACCCTGTCGGGACGCTTCGACGTCGGCACCCCCGCGGGGCCGCGGCGCGTCGAGGCCATCGGCCCCACCTCCACGGCGGTGGCCCCCTGGCCGGACGCGGCACCGGGTGATGAGATCGTGCTCTTCGGGCGCCGGGCCCTGTGTAGCGCCACCGACCTGGCCGAACTCGTCGACACGATCGGGGAGGAGATCGCTCTCCGTGTCGCCCCCGCTCTTCCCCGGCGCTACATCGGGGACTGACCCCGGGGGGCGAACGCGGAACGGGCCCCGAACCGCTCCGGAGGAGCGGCGCGAGGCCCGTTCGGCGGGGTGTCTCAGTCGGCGGCGGTGAGGCGCGCCGTCTCGTCGTGCCAGGAGGTGGCGACGCTGCGGAGCTTCTCTTCGTACTTGCGGCCGTGGTGCGCGCAGAA
Source organism: Microbacterium phycohabitans (assembly GCF_032464935.1). Classification (NCBI taxonomy): domain Bacteria; kingdom Bacillati; phylum Actinomycetota; class Actinomycetes; order Micrococcales; family Microbacteriaceae; genus Microbacterium; species Microbacterium phycohabitans. Next base: position 237,773 of record NZ_JAWDIT010000003.1, on the reverse strand, counting down.
CAGCAGTTCGCTGCCGTTGACCTCGGCGGCGATGTAGGCCTGTGCGCCGCAGGAGTCGCAGCGATCCGCCGCCGTCAGGCGGTGATCGAGAACGGACGCTTCGGGTGCAGTCGTGGTGGTCATCTCGGGTGCCCTCCTCAAGTGATCGTGGGCGAGTCTCCATATACAACCACGCGGATGTTTCCCCTATGCCGCAGCTTGATCACATTTCGCTGTGCGCGTACGGTGACCCGACCCCCCTGTGTGTCTGGCAGGGGATGTCGGTGGCCCCGATTACGCTCGGGATGTGACCTCCGAGTACTCCGCCCACCACCTGCAGGTCCTCGAGGGCCTCGAAGCCGTGCGGAAGCGCCCGGGCATGTACATCGGCTCCACCGACTCCCGTGGTCTCATGCACTGCCTCTGGGAGATCATCGACAACTCCGTCGACGAGGCGTTGGGCGGCCACGGCTCCCGCATCGACATCGTGCTGCACGCCGACGGCAGTGTCGAGGTGCGCGACCGCGCCCGCGGCATCCCCGTCGACGTCGAACCCCGCACCGGTCTCACCGGAGTCGAGGTCGTCTTCACCAAGCTCCACGCCGGTGGAAAGTTCGGTGGCGGCTCGTACGCGGCATCCGGTGGTCTGCACGGTGTCGGCGCGTCGGTCGTGAACGCCCTCTCGGAGCGCCTCGACGTCGAGGTCGACCGAGCGGGGAAGACCTACGCGATGTCGTTCCACCGCGGCGAACCGGGCCTCTTCGCCGGCGACGGTCCCGATTCGCCCTTCACCCCCTTCGACCGCAGCAGCGAGCTCCGCGTCATCGGCAAGGCGCCGCGCGGGGTCACGGGCACGCGCATCCGCTACTGGGCCGATCGGCAGATCTTCACGAAGGATGCCGCCTTCGGCCACGACGAGCTCGTGCAGCGCGTGCGTCAGACGGCCTTCCTCGTGCCGGGACTCGAGATCGTCGTGCTCGACGACCGCGGCGACGAGCGCATCGAGACGAGCTACCGCTTCGATGGCGGGATCTCCGAGTTCGCCGATTTCCTCGCCCCCGACGCGGCCGTCACCGACACCTGGCGTCTCACCGGCACCGGCACCTTCACCGAGACCGTGCCGGTGCTGCAGCCGGGCGGATCGATGATCCCCACCGAGGTCGAGCGCACCTGCGAGGTCGACATCGCGGTGCGATGGGGCACCGGGTACGACACCACCACGCGCTCGTTCGTGAACATCATCGCCACCCCCAAGGGCGGCACGCACCAGCAGGGCTTCGAGCAGGGCCTGATGAAGGTGCTGCGCACCCAGGTCGACCAGAACGCGCGCAAGCTCAAGGTGGGCAACGACAAGATCGAGAAGGACGACATCCTCGCCGGGCTCTCGGCGGTGCTGACCGTGCGCCTGCCCGAGCCGCAGTTCGAGGGTCAGACGAAAGAGGTGCTCGGCACCCCCGCAGTGCGCCAGATCGTGGCGACCGTCGTGCAGAAGGAGCTCGCCGCGCGCTTCGCCTCGCCCAAGCGCGACGACAAGGCTCAGACCGCTCAGCTGCTCGAGAAGGTCGTCTCGGAGATGAAGGCGCGCATCTCGGCGCGCACCCACAAAGAGACCCAACGGCGCAAGAACGCCCTCGAGTCCTCCTCCCTGCCGGCGAAGCTGGTGGACTGCCGCTCGAACGACGTGAACGACTCCGAGCTGTTCATCGTCGAGGGGGACTCGGCGCTCGGGACGGCCAAGCTCGCGCGCAACAGCGAGTACCAGGCGCTCCTGCCCATCCGCGGCAAGATTCTGAATACCCAGAAGGCCTCGATCAGCGACATGCTGTCCAACGCCGAGTGCGCCTCGATCATCCAGGTGATCGGCGCCGGCTCGGGCCGCTCCTTCGACCTCGACGCGGCCCGCTACGGCAAGATCATCCTGATGAGCGACGCCGATGTCGACGGGGCTCACATCCGCACGCTGCTGCTGACGCTGTTCTTCCGCTACATGCGGCCACTGGTGGAAGAGGGGCGCGTGTTCGCGGCCGTTCCGCCCCTCCACCGCGTGATCGTGATGAACCCCGGCACCAAGCCGAACGAGACCATCTACACCTACAGCGAGCAGGAGCTGCACCAGCTGCTGACGAAGCTCAAGCGCTCCAACAAGCGGTGGCAGGAGCCGGTGCAGCGGTACAAGGGTCTCGGCGAGATGGATGCCGATCAGCTCGCGACGACGACCATGGATCGCGGCGGTCGCATGCTGCGCCGCGTGCGCGTGCAGGACATGGAGGCCGCGGCATCCGTCTTCGACCTGCTCATGGGCAGCGACGTCGCTCCCCGCCGCGAGTTCATCATCGACTCCAGCGACCGCCTGGCGCGCGAACGCATCGACGTCTGATTCGACGACCCGAGGGCTTCCGCCCTCCTCGACTCAGCGGACGACGGTTCCGATCGCGCCGATGGCGGCGTCGAGGGGCTGGCCCGAGGCGTCGCGCTTGGCCCCCGGCTCCGGCAGCGCGCGGACCGAGCCGTCCGTGCCGACCGCGCGGGGCTCCGTGCCGACCCATGCCAGGGTGAGGGCGTCCTCGCCGCGCAGCAACCGCTGGGCCCGCACGCCCCCCGTCGCTCTTCCCTTCGCGGGGAACTCGGTGAAGGCCGACACCTTGGCCGAACCCGCGTCCGTCCCGGGCAGCGCCGCCGACGAGCCCGCGACGGTGACCACGACCGCATCGAAGGCCGACGCGCCGACGACCGCGAAGGAGATCACACGGGCGCCGTCGGAGAGCCGGATGCCGGCCATGCCCCCGGCCGATCGGCCCTGCGGCCGCACCGACGAGGCGTCGAACCGCAGCAGTTGCGCATCGCTCGCGACGAACACCAGCTCGGCGTTGTCTCCGGCCAGGGCGGCTCCGACGACCCGGTCGCCGTCGCGGAGCGAGATGATCTCGATCTCGTCCTTCGTCCCGAGCTCCGACGCGGCGACGCGCTTGACGACACCCTGTGCGGTGCCGAGGGCGATCGTGGCCGTGCCGGTCAGGGGAACGATGCCGACGACGGTCTCGCCCTTGGCGAGGGCGAGGTACTGCTCGACCTTCGTCCCGGCCGCCAGGTGCACCGAGTTGGCGGGGACGGAGGGCAGGTCGACGGGCGAGAAGCGCACAAGGCGCCCCGCCGAGGTCACCGCCCCGATGTCGCCTCGTGTGGTCGTGTCGACCGCCGAGCGGATGGCGTCGTGCTTCGAGCGTCGCGCGGGCGGGACCACGCCCCCGCCGGGGGCGTCCGCCACGAGCTCGGCCCTCACCATGCGTCCCGTCGCCGACAGGTACACCCGGCAGGGGGCGTCGGCGATCTGCAGGTCGGCCGCTGCCGCGGCGCGCGCGGAGCGGGGCTGGACGGGACCGCCGTTGAGCAGCATCGTGCGACGGGGCGTTCCATAGGCCTCGGCCGCGGCATCCAGTTCTCTCGCCACCTGCTGGCGCAGGAGCGTCTCGCTGCCCAGCAGCTCGACCAGCTCCGCGATCTCGGCGTTCAACTGGTCGCGCTCTGCCTCGAGTTCGATCCGCGAGAACTTCGTCAGGCGCCGCAGGCGCAGCTCGAGGATGTATTCGGCCTGGGGGTGCGAGAGGTCGAAGACCTCCTGCAGCTTGGTTCGCGCCTGCTCCCCGTCGTCGGAGGAACGGATGACCTGGATGACCTCGTCGATGTCGAGGATGGCGATGAGCAGGCCCTCGACGAGGTGAAGGCGTTCCCGCTTTCGGGCGAGACGGTACTCGCTGCGCCGGGTGACGACGCGGATGCGGTGGTCGATGTAGACCCGCAGCATTTCGCGGAGTCCGAGCGTCTGGGGCTGCCCGTCCACGAGCGCCACGTTGTTGATGCCGAACGAGTCCTCGAGGGGCGTCAGCCGGTAGAGCTGATCCAGCACCGCCCGGGCATCGAACCCGGTCTTGATCCCGATGACCAGGCGCAGACCGTTGTTGCGGTCGGTCAGGTCGGTCACGTCGGCGATGCCCGCGAGCTTCTTCGCCTGCACGGCGTCTTTGATCTTCTCGATCACGCGCTCGGGCCCGACGAGGTAGGGCAGCTCGGTGATGACGATGCCCGTTCGCCGCGGTCCGAGGGATTCGATCGACGCCTTGGCCCGTGTCCGGAAGGTGCCGCGGCCGTTGGTGTAGGCGTCCTTGATGCCGTCGAGGCCGACGATGATGCCCCCCGAGGGGAGGTCGGGGCCGGGGACGAACTCCATGAGCTCTTCGACCGTGGCATCCGGGTTCTGAAGCAGATGGGTCGCCGCCGAGACCACCTCGATGAGGTTGTGCGGGGCCATGTTGGTGGCCATGCCGACCGCGATGCCGGTGGCGCCGTTCACGAGGAGGTTGGGGAACGCCGCCGGCAGCACCTCGGGCTGCTGGAACTGCCCGTCGTAGTTCGGGATGAAGTCGACGACGTCTTCGTCGAGGTTCTCGGTGAGGGCGAGGGCCGGGGGAGCGAGGCGCGCCTCGGTGTAGCGCGGAGCCGCCGGGCCGTCGTCGAGGGAGCCGAAGTTGCCGTGGCCGTCGACCAGCGGCACACGCAGCGAGAAGTGCTGCGCGAGACGCACGAGGGCGTCGTAGATGGGTGCGTCCCCGTGCGGGTGGAGCTTTCCCATCACCTCGCCCACCACGCGGGCGCTCTTGACGTGTCCGCGGTCGGGACGCAGGCCCATCTCGGCCATCTGGAACAGGATGCGCCGCTGCACAGGCTTGAGGCCGTCGCGGGCGTCGGGAAGCGCGCGCGAGTAGATCACCGAGTAGGCGTACTCGAGGAACGACCCCTGCATCTCGACCGAGACATCGACGTCTTCGATGCGCTCGGTCACGGGGGAGGAGGAACGGGAATCGGGCATATCAACGGCCTCGGGTCGGGCGGGCGTCCGGTCGGGACGGGGTCGGGAGCCGTGTGGAAGACTTGCTCCGATGTCACTCAGCCTACCGGCGGACCCGCCGCGCTCCCGGAGCCTCACCGGTGTGGTGGAGCAGTCCATCGCCGCGTTGACGGGCTCGTCGGACTGGTTCGCCCCCGCACAGAGCGCGATCGTGTTCCTCGTCGACGGCCTCGGGGCCCACAACCTCGCGGCGCGCCGCGGGCACGCGCGGTTCCTCGCGGCGGCCGGCGGGCGACGCGACGTGGCGCGCACCGTGTTCCCGTCGACGACCGCGGCGGCGCTGACCAGTCTGCTCACGGGCTCCGCTCCCGGCGCCCACGGCATCGTGGGATACCGCGTGCGCATCCCCGGAACGACCTCGGCGCCGAACCAGCTCCACGGCTGGGAGACCGACGGACTCGATCCCCACACGTGGCAGCGGCGCACTCCGCTGCTCGAGAGCCACGCGGCATCGGGGCGCGACGCCTTCGTCGTCTCCCGGGCCAGCTACACCGGCTCCGGGTTCACCGAGGCCACGCTGCGCGGAGCGGCGTTCTTCCCCTCCGACGACCTCGACGAGCGCGTGCACCTGGCCGCGGCGCTCGCGGCGCGGCATCCCGGATCGATCACCTACCTGTACGCACCCGAGCTCGACACCGCCGGGCACCGCGACGGGTGGGAGTCGGACCGCTGGACCGATGCCCTCGAACACCTCGACGCCTCCGCCCGTCGTCTCTCCGAGGCCATCGACCCCCGTACCGGCGTGGTCGTCACGGCGGATCACGGCATGGTCGACGTGCCCGCCCGCAGACACGTCCTGCTGCAAGACGGCGATCCCCTGCTCGACGAGGTCGCCCTCATCGGGGGTGAGCCGCGCATGCTGCACCTCTACGCGACCGAGGGGCACGCGGATGCCGTGGCCGCACGCTGGAAGCACGCCGAGGCCGCACGCGCCTGGGTGCTGACGCGCGAGGAGGCCGTCGGCGCGGGCCTGTTCGGCCCGGTGGACGAGGAGGTGCGCGAGCGCATCGGCGACGTGGTGGTTGCTGCGCGGGGGCGCTTCGCCTACTACGACGATCGCGAGGCCGACAAGCGAGCACAGCGGATGGTCGGTCAGCACGGTTCGCTCACCGACGAGGAGCGCACGGTGCCCCTGCTGCGCCTGGGGGCGTTCGCCTGATCTCCCGGTCGGCCCACGCGAGGACCGACCGGTGCACAACCCGCGGCCCTGTATCGGGATGCGAGAAGCGCAGCGGCTGACGCCGTCAGCTCTCGTCGGTGCGCGCCCCGAACACGATCTCGTCCCACGAGGGCATCGAGGGGCGACCCTTGGCGCGTCTCGCCGTGTCGGGCTGCGGACGCTCCGGCTCGGCGGTCTCGTCGACGCCGTCTTCGGGGTATCCGGGTTCGACGGCGTCGAACAGGGCCACGGGCGGGCTCGCGGGCCGCGGCTCGGGCTCGATCTCGGACGCACCGGGCAGCGGTTCACGCTGTCCGCGACGCCGACGGAGCGCCTCGAGCAGGTCGGCGGTCTCCGACGAGGTCACCGGGGCGTCGGGGGAGCGCTTGATCGCGGCCGCCTGGACCGCCGGGGCGACCGGGCCGGTCGCTTCGACCCCGGGCTCGTCGTCGATGTCGAGGCGTCGGGGTCCGAATGCCCCGCTGTCGAAGCGGGAGTCGTCCTTCGACACGGTGTCGAGAGCGCGCAGGCGCGGGATGAGACCCTCGGGCAGCGATCCCTGGCGCGAGAGCTGGATCGCATCGGCGTTCTGGGGGGAGAGGCTGCTGCGACGCGGCTCGAAGCCCCAGCGCGCGTCGTGCTCGATCCCGTTCGCGGTGAACTCCAGTTTGACCATCCAGCCGGAGCCCTCCTTCCAGCTGGTCCACCGCTCCGCCGACGCGCCGGCCTCGGTGAGCTTCGCGCGGACCGCCGCACCGAAGGTGATGGGGGAGTCGTGCTCGAGGGCACCGCCCAGCAGCACGGGGACCGCGAGAGCCTGAGCGACGACGTGCTCGCGCTCGGCGAGCACCGGCCCCTCGAAACGCTCTACGTCTTCGACGCGGGCGTTCAGCAGCGTCGCCACCTCGCGCGCCGAGAGACCGGCACGGATGTGGGCTTGGATCTCGCGGGGGCTGGGGCGCGGGGCGCGGTCGTCGTCCTCACGATCGCGACGCGCGCGGCGCGCCTCGGCGCGCAGCACCTCGTCGAGCGCGAGAGCGAAACGTTCGCCCGATTGCGTCGCCACGACGAGGACGTCATCTTCGGTTCCGATGACTTTGAGCTGTTCCATGCGAAACACCCCTCCGATCTGCGGTCAGCGCCCATGCTGACACGCGCGTCGCCCGGTTCCGGGAATATCCGGGGCGCGCCGCGAGTTTCCCGTCTCGCCCGACACGCACGCGCACTCGCGAGCATTTGCTTATCGCAGACGCGTCATGCAAACTATGGCCGCCCGATCGGGCACCCGATGGGGCACAGCACCACGAAAACCGGAAGTAGAGACCCGCACGCATGGCAACCGATTACGACGCACCGCGCAAGACCGAGGACGACAGCGAGTCGATCGAGGCCCTCAAGGAGCGCGTGCCCGACAAGGCGTCGGGGTCGATCGACAACGAGGATGCCGACAACCCCTCGGGCTTCGAACTGCCCGGCGCCGACCTCTCCGACATCGAGCTCGATGTCGTCGTCCTGCCCCCGCAGGAAGACGAGTTCACCTGCATGAACTGCTTCCTCGTGAAGCACCGCTCCCAGATCGCGGAGGAGAGCGGCCCCGGCTTCATCTGCCTGGAGTGCGCAGCCTGACCTGAGCGCGCTGGATCGCCGCGACCAGGCGATCCGGCGTGCGGGTGGACACCACCCACGACGGGGTCGGGTCGTCGGGATCGGTCACGGGAACCGTGACGATGCCGTCGATCCCGCCCCGGATGACATGCCAGGCCCGATGGTCGAGACCACTCCCACGGGCCGTACGGGCTTCCTCGGCGACGACCCCGGCGGGAACACCCAGGAATTCCACGGGGATGTGCGCACGACCGGCGCGCAGTTCACCATCTCGGACCTCGACGACGGGTGAGATCGCGAGGAGCCCCACGACGATCGCCACCGACACGACGAGACCGATGAATAGCGCCAGCGTCGTGTCGAGCGGCGAGAAGACGACGGCGGCCATCGGGCCGCACACGGCGGCGGCGACGAGCGCCCACAGCGACGGGCTGAGACGCTCTCGGTAGTCGGCTGCGGTGCGGATGCCGCACCCCCTCTTCTGCATTACCCTCATGGGGTGACCGAAACGGTGGACGTCCCAATTGTCGCATCCGAGCCCCCGGTCTTCGCCCACCCCGGCGACGCCGGCGCCGACCTGACCTCCGCGGAGGCGGTCCGACTCGAACCCGGGCGGCGCGCTCTCGTCGGCACCGGCGTCCGCATCGCACTGCCTGAGGGCTTCGCCGCCTTCGTGGTGCCGCGCAGCGGACTGGCGGCCAAGCACGGGATCACCATCGTCAACGCGCCCGGCACGATCGACGCCGGCTACCGCGGCGAGATCAAGGTCGCACTGCTGAACACCGACCTCGAAGAGGCCTACGACATCGCGGTCGGAGACCGCATCGCCCAGCTCATCGTGATGCCCGTCCCACCCGTGCGCTTCGTCCCCGTCGACGAACTCCCCGACAGCGTGCGCGGCGAAGGCGGCTTCGGATCGAGCGGATACCAGAGCCTGCAAGGGAGCACCCGATGACCGACGCGTCTCAGACCACACCCGAGGCCGAAGAGCCCGGGACCGACCTCGCGCCCCCCGCCAAGAGCGCACCGCTCGACCGCGACAGCGCCGGACCGTTCGACGAGGCCGAGGCCAACCCCGTACGCCCCTACATCGACCTGGGCGGCATCAAGATCCTCCCGCGGGAAGGACTGAACCTGCGTCTCGAGGTCGAGGAGCAGACCAAGCGCATCGTCGCGGTCGGACTCGACTACGCCGACTCCACGCTGCAGGTGCAGCCCTTCGCCGCTCCGCGCACCAGCGGACTGTGGGAGGAGACCCGCGAGCAGATCCGTCAGCAGGTGAAGCAGCAGGGTGGACGCGTCGAGGAGCGCGAAGGCCCCCTGGGTCCCGAGCTCCTCGCCGAAGTCCCCGTCATGGCGGGGCCGGACGGCGCAGGAAAGCGTCTCGCGCGCTTCGTGGGCGTCGACGGACCGCGCTGGTTCCTGCGCGGCGTGGTCGGGGGAGCGGCGACGAGCGACGTCGAGGCCGCCGCCGCCGTCGAAGACCTCTTCCGCTCGATCGTGGTCGTCCGCGGTTCGTCGCCCATGCCGCCGCGCGACCTCATCCCCCTCCGGATGCCGTCGAGCCCCGGAACGGCATGAGCGAGGAGTCCTCCCGCCCGGCGTCCGACGCCGACCGCGTCCCGTTGGAGCCGCCGTCCGCGGCGGAGAGCGTGGGAGCCGCCCTCGGTGGCGCCGCCCGCCGCGCCGGCCTCGACCCCGCTGCGCACGGCAGCACGGGGGCCGCGGTGTGGTCCGCGATGGGCGGGTGGCGCGGCATCCTGGAGTCGGTCCTGCCGTCGCTCGCGTTCGTCGTGCTCTTCACCGTCACGATCGACCCCGAAACGCGACAGGGCAATCTGCTCCTGAGCCTCGGCGTGTCCGTCGGTCTCGCCGTGGTGTTCACCGTCGCCCGACTGGTGGCGAAGTCGCCCCCGAGCGCGGCCATCGGCGGCCTTCTGGCCACGGTCGGAGCCGCCGTGCTGGCCCTGGTCACGGGCCGCGGCCAGGACAACTTCGTGCTGGGCTTCTTCACCAACGGCGCCTACGGCACGGCGTTCCTCGTCTCGGCGCTCGTGGGCTGGCCCCTGATCGGCCTGGCCGCGGGGTATCTGCTGGGCGAGGGCACGCGCTGGCGGGCGGATCGCCGCAAGAAGCGGGCGTACACGTGGCTCTCGGTCGCCTGGGCGGGGCTCTTCGCGGCGCGCCTGGCCGTCCAGCTCCCGCTCTACTTCGCGGGTGACGTCACCGCGCTCGGCACGCTGAAGATCGTGATGGGCCTGCCCCTGTTCGCACCGATGCTGGCCGTGACGTGGCTCGTGGTGCGTTCTCTCTCCCCACGCCGAGAGTCCTGATATTATCTTGACATCAAGATAAATCCGTCTCCCCGATCGGTTAGGCCGACCTTCCTGGCATCGGCCGCGCAGCGCGGGGAAGATGGAGAAATGCGGGCCGACGCCTGCGCATTCGCCGACGAAGGAGACGATCGTGTCCACGGTTGACAGCTTCGGTGCAAAGAGCACCCTGACGGTCGGCAGCACCGACTACGAGATCTTCCGGATCGACACGGTCGCCGGTCACGAGAAGCTCCCCTTCAGCTTGAAGGTGCTGCTCGAGAACCTCCTCCGCACGGAGGACGGCGCCAACGTCACCAAGGAGCAGATCGAGGCGCTCGGCTCGTGGGTCCCCACGGCCGACCCCGACACCGAGATCCAGTTCACCCCGGCCCGCGTGGTCATGCAGGACTTCACCGGTGTGCCCTGCATCGTCGACCTCGCCACCATGCGCGAGGCCGTGACCGCCCTCGGCGGCGACCCCAACAAGATCAACCCGCTCTCGCCCGCCGAGATGGTCATCGACCACTCGGTCATCGCCGATCTGTTCGGCAGCGAGAACGCCCTCGAGCGCAACGTCGAGATCGAGTACGAGCGCAACGGCGAGCGGTACCAGTTCCTCCGCTGGGGCCAGACGGCATTCGACGACTTCAAGGTCGTGCCCCCGGGCACGGGCATCGTCCACCAGGTCAACATCGAGCACCTGGCCAAGGTCATCTACGACCGCTCGGTCGACGGCGTGCTCCGCGCCTACCCCGACACCTGCGTCGGCACCGACTCGCACACCACCATGGTCAACGGCCTCGGCGTGCTCGGCTGGGGCGTCGGCGGCATCGAGGCCGAGGCCGCGATGCTCGGCCAGCCCGTGTCGATGCTCATCCCGCGCGTGGTCGGCTTCAAGCTCAGCGGCGAGATCCCCGCGGGCGTCACCGCGACCGACGTGGTGCTCACGATCACCGACATGCTGCGCCAGCACGGCGTGGTCGGCAAGTTCGTCGAGTTCTACGGCGAGGGCGTCGCGTCCGTGCCCCTGGCCAACCGCGCCACCATCGGCAACATGAGCCCCGAGTTCGGCTCGACCGCCGCGATGTTCCCGATCGACGACGTCACGCTCGACTACCTGCGCCTCACCGGCCGTGACGAGCAGACCGTCGCCCTCGTCGAGGCGTACGCCAAGGAGCAGAAGCTCTGGCACGACCCGGCCCGCGAGCTCGTCTTCAGCGAGTTCATGGAGCTCGACCTCTCGACCGTCGTGCCCTCGATCGCCGGTCCGAAGCGCCCTCAGGACCGCATCCTGCTGTCCGAGGCCAAGAACCAGTTCGAGAAGGACATCCTCAACTACGCCGGCTCGTCGGTCTCCGACTCGATCGTCGACCTCGAGGTCGACGGCACGTTCCCGGCATCCGACCCGGGCTCGGTTCCCGGCGAGGAGCACGAGGAGGTCACCGAGACCGAGGTGCTCATCTCGTCGGGGCACCCCGCGAACGCGTCTAACCCCGTCAAGGTCACCACGCCCGACGGTCAGTCCTACCTGCTCGACAACGGCGCGGTCACCCTCGCGGCGATCACCTCGTGCACCAACACCTCCAACCCCTCGGTCATGATCGCGGCGGGTCTGCTCGCCAAGAACGCCGTCGACAAGGGCCTGAAGCGCAAGCCGTGGGTCAAGACGACGCTCGGACCCGGGTCGAAGGTCGTCACCGACTACTACGAGAAGTCCGGTCTCGACAAGGCGCTCGAGGGCCTCGACTTCTACACCGTCGGCTACGGCTGCACGATCTGCATCGGCAACTCGGGCCCCCTCATCGAGGAGGTCTCCGAGGCGATCAACGAGAACGACCTCGCCGTCACGGCGGTCCTCTCGGGAAACCGCAACTTCGAGGGCCGCATCAGCCCCGACGTGAAGATGAACTACCTGGCCTCCCCGCCGCTGGTCGTCGCCTACGCCCTCGCCGGGTCGATGAACTTCGACTTCGAGACCGACGCCCTCGGCAAGGACCAGAACGGCGACGACGTCTTCCTGAAGGACATCTGGCCCGCGCCCGACCAGGTGCAGACCATCATCGACGCCTCCATCTCGCGAGAGCAGTTCATCCAGCAGTACGCCACCGTCTTCGAGGGCGACGAGCGCTGGAAGAACCTGCCCACGCCCACCGGCCCCGTCTTCGAATGGGATGCCGACTCGACCTACGTGCGCAAGGCCCCCTACTTCGACGGCATGTCGATGGAGCCCTCGCCGGTCAGCGACATCACCGGTGCGCGCGTGATGGCGACCCTCGGCGACTCGGTCACGACCGACCACATCAGCCCGGCCGGCAACATCAAGGCGGGCACCCCCGCCGCACAGTACCTGACCGAGCACGGCGTCGCGCAGAAGGACTTCAACTCCTACGGCTCGCGCCGTGGAAACCACGAGGTCATGATCCGCGGCACGTTCGCCAACATCCGCCTGAAGAACGAGCTCACGGCGGCGGTCAACGACGGCGCGGTCGTCGAGGGCGGCTACACCCGTGACTTCACCCAGCCCGGCGGACCGCAGTCGTTCATCTACGACGCGAGCCAGAACTATCAGGCGCAGGGCACCCCGCTGGTGATCTTCGGCGGCAAGGAGTACGGCTCGGGCTCGTCGCGCGACTGGGCGGCCAAGGGTACGAACCTCCTCGGCGTGAAGGCGGTCATCACCGAGAGCTTCGAGCGCATCCACCGCTCGAACCTCATCGGCATGGGCGTCGTCCCGCTGCAGTTCCCGGCCGGCGAGAGCTGGAAGTCGCTGGGCCTGGACGGCACCGAGATCGTCTCGATCGAGGGCATCGAGCAGCTCAACGAGGGCGTCACGCCCAAGACCGTGAAGGTCACCGCCGAGCCGAGCGAATTCTCGCCCGAGGGCAAGCAGACCATCACGTTCGACGCCGTGGTCCGCATCGACACCCCCGGTGAAGCCGACTACTACCGCAACGGCGGCATCTTGCAGTACGTGCTGCGTTCGCTCGTCTGAGCGACCGACCTCAGGTGCCCCGGGAGCCTCGCGCTCCCGGGGCACCTGTCGTTTCCGAGGCTCTCCCGCGAGCGCTCCGCGGGCGGGGGAGCGAACACTACTCGACTCCGATCGGCAAGCCGTTGCCGGGCCCTCCGCACCCCCGGAGACTAGAATCGACAGACGCGCAGACCCCTGCGCGCCCCGCACGAGAGGAGTCTCATGGCTCTCCTACCCGGCATCCACGGCCCCCGTGATCTCGATGACCTGACCCCCGACGAGCTGCGTCAGCTCGCGGCCGAGGTGCGGTCCTTCCTCGTCGAGAACGTCGCCCGCACCGGCGGGCACCTCGGTCCGAACCTCGGCGTCGTCGAGCTGACGATCGCCCTCCACAAGGTCTTCGATTCCCCCGCCGACCCCATCATCTTCGACACCGGGCACCAGTCCTACGTGCACAAGATCCTCACCGGTCGTCAGGACTTCGAGAAACTCCGCTCGCGCGGCGGCCTCGCCGGCTACCCGCAGCGTTCCGAGAGCGAGCACGACGTCGTGGAGTCCTCGCACGCCTCGAGCTCCCTCAGCTGGGCCGACGGTGTGTCGCGCGCGTTCAGCCGCACCGGTCGCCGCGACCGCCACGTCGTCGCCGTCGTGGGCGACGGTGCCCTCACGGGCGGGATGACGTGGGAGGCGCTGAACAACATCAGTGACGACAACGACCGCAACCTCGTGATCGTCGTCAACGACAACGGCCGTTCCTACGCCCCCACCATCGGCGGCATGGCCCGCTACCTCAACCGCGTGCGCACGAACGAGGCCTACCGCACCCTGCACCGCGGCTCCGACACCCTGTTCCGCCGGCTGGGCCCGGCGGCCCGTGCCGTGTACCGCGGTGTGCGCGGTGGCACCCACGGCTTCCTCTCGCGTTTCACCAACAACGAGGCGCTCTACAGCAACCTCGACATCAAGTACCTCGGGCCGATCGACGGGCATGACTTCGAGTCGCTCATCGAGACCCTCGAGCTGGCGAAGTCCTACGGGGCGCCGGTCATCGTGCACGCGATCACCGACAAGGGCAGCGGATACGCTCCCGCGATGAGCGACGAGGCCGACCAGTTCCACGCCGTCGGCAAGATCGACCCGATCACGGGCGAGGCCCTCGGATCGGGCGGTGGCCCGCAGTGGACCGACGTCTTCGCGGAGGAGCTCGTGAAGGTGGGCTCCGAGCGCGACGACGTCATCGCCATGACCGCCGCCATGCTGCGTCCCACCGGTCTGCAGCAGTTCGCCGAACGCTTCCCGGAGCGCGTCTACGACGTCGGCATCGCCGAGCAGCACGCCGTCGCCTCGGCCGCGGGCCTCGCCTTCGGCGGGCTGCACCCCGTCGTCGCCATCTACGCCACGTTCATGAACCGCGCGTTCGATCAGGTGATGATGGATGTCGCGCTGCACAAGGCGGGCGTGACCTTCGTCCTCGACCGCGCCGGCGTCACCGGTCCCGACGGCCCGAGCCACCACGGCATCTGGGACCTGGCGATGCTGCAGCTGGTGCCCGGCATCCGGATCGCGGCTCCGCGTGATGCGGCCCGCCTGCGCGAGGTGTTCCGCGAGGCCACCGCCGTCGAAGACGCGCCGACCGTGGTGCGCTACCCCAAGGGCACGGTCAACGACGACGTCGAGGCGATCGAGCGTCTGCACGACGGCGTCGACGTGCTCAGCCGCGGCTCGAGCGAAGACGTCCTCCTCGTCGGCATCGGGCCGATGGTTCACCTCGCACTCGAGGTCGCCGAGCGCCTGCGTGCCCAGGGGATCGGCGCCACCGTCATCGATCCGCGCTGGGCCATCCCCGTGCAGCCGTCGATCGTCGATCTCGCTCGCGAGCACCGTCTCGTCATCACGATCGAAGACGGGATCCGCGTCGGGGGCGTCGGAACGCGCGTGCGCCAGGTGCTGCGCGAGGCCGGTGTCGACACGGCTGTCGACGAGCTCGGCATCCCCGATGAATTCATCGATCACGCCACCCGCGAGCAGATCCTCGAGGATGCCGGCCTCACGGCTTCCAAGATCGCCCACGACGTCGTGGCCCAGGTGCTCGGCACCCGCGTGCCGATGGCCCGCCAGACGCCCACCGGCTCGATCCCCACGATCGAGGAGTGGGAGAAGTCGCGACCGTGATGCACGGACGAAGGGGCCGGGATGCCGTCATCCCGGCCCCTTCGTCGTACCGCGCCCACCGCGCCGCCACAGGCGATCACGCCGGAACAGGCCCGCACCGACCAGCCCGGCCCTGTCCTCGAACGATCTCCTGTGCCCGGGCGACGCCGGCCCCGCACGGACGACGACGGCGCCGCCCCCTCGGGGACGGCGCCGTCGCGCGAGAGGACCCTCAGGCCCCGATGCCGCGGATGGGCGGGTGGTGGAACGTGTCGCCGAAGGCGCGCTGCGAGGCTCCCTCGCGGTCGAGGTAGGGCGAGGCGCCACCATCGATGAAGGGCCAACCGGCGCCGAGGATGAGACACAGGTCGATGTCCTGCACCTCGGGGACCACGCCCTCCTCCAGCATGATCTTGATCTCCTGCGCGAGGCCGTCCTGCACGCGGGCGAGGATCGTCTCGGGCGCGACCGGGGTCCTGCCGGTGACGAGCACCTTCTGCGCGGCCTTCGTCCAGCCGGTCACCCGACCGCCCTTGTCCTTCTCGACGACCTCGGGGAGAGCTGCGAGCTCGTGGAAATTCTCCGACGAGAAGAACCGCTCGGGGAACGCGTGCGCCATCGTGTCCTGCACGTGGGCGGCGACCTTCCAGCCGACGAGGTCGATGAGCTGGAACGGCCCCATCGGCAGCCCGAGGGGCGCGAACGCCTTCTCGACGACAGTGATCGGCGTTCCCTCGTACACCGCGCGCGCGGCCTCTCCCATGACCTTGGCCAGGAGGCGGTTGACGACGAACCCGGGGGCGTCGGCGGTGAGCACGGCGTTCTTGCCGAGACCCTTCGCGACCACGAAGGCCGTCGACAGCGCGGCGTCGCTCGTGGCATCCGTCTTCACGACCTCGATGAGCGGCATGACCGCGACGGGGTTGAAGAAGTGGAAGCCCACCAAGCGCTCGGGGTTCTGCAGCACCGAACCGATCTCGGCGACCGAGAGCGACGAGGTGTTGGTGGCGAGGATCGCGTCGTCGGCGACGATCTTCTCGATGGCGGAGAAGACCTCCTGCTTGACGCCCACTTCCTCGAACACGGCCTCGATGACGAAGTCGCAGTCGGCGAACTCGCCGCGGTCCGTCGTTCCGTGCACGAGGGCGCGGAGCTGGTTCGCGGTGTCGACGTCGAGGCGGCCCTTCGCCTCGAGCTTGCCGATCTCCTCGCGGATGGATGACACACCCTTGTCGACACGGCCCTGGTCGAGGTCGGTGATGATGACGGGCACGCGCAGCTTCCGCACGAACAGCAGAGCGAACTGCGACGCCATCAGGCCCGCACCGATGACGCCGACCTTGGTGACCTTCTTCGCGAGCGCTTTGTCGGGGGCGCCGACCGGCCGCTTGGCGCGCTTCTGCACGAGATCGAAGGCGTACATGGATGCCGCGAACTGATCGCCCGTGATGAGGTCGGCCAGGGCCTCGTCCTCGCGCGCGAAACCCTCGGCCTTCGTACCGCTCTTGGCCTTGTCGAGCAGGTCGAGTGCGACGTAGGGGGAGCGGGGCACGGTGCCGATCTTGGACTCGAGCATGCCGCGGGCCATCTTGATCGCGATGGGCCATTTGGTCAGGCGCTCGAGCTTGCCCGGCTCGTTCTTCCGCTCGACGCGGACCCGGCCGGTGAGCACGCCGTCGGCCCAGCGCAGCGAGTCCTCGAGGTAGGAGGCCGCCGGGAAGATGGCATCCATGATCCCGAGGTCGAAGGCCTGCTGCGGCTTGAGCATGCGGTTCTGCTTGAGCGGGTTCGAGATGACGACCTCGAGGGCGTTCTCGATGCCGATGAGGTTCGGCAGCAGGTAGGCCCCGCCCCAGCCGGGGATGATGCCGAGGAACACCTCGGGCAGCGCGACGGCCGCGGCTGAGGCGTCGACCGTCCGGTAGGTCGAGTTCAGCGCGATCTCGAGACCGCCACCCAGGGCGAGGCCGTTGACGAACGCGAACGACGGGACGCCGAGGTCGGAAAGCGACCCGATCACCTGGTGGCCGCGCTGCGCGATGAGGCGGGCGACGTCCTTCGAGGGCAGCTTCGCGACGTCGGACAGGTCGGCGCCGGCGGCGAGGATGTACTGCTTGCCGGTGATCGCGACCGCGTGGATCTCGCCCTTCGCGGCGCGCTCCTTCAACGTCTCGAACGTGCGCCCGAGCTCGGCGAGGGTCGCCGGCCCCAGCGTGTTGGGACGCGTGTGGTCACGACCGTTGTCGAGCGTGATCAGCGCGAGCACGTTGCCCGAGGGCAGGCGCACGTCGCGGACGGGGGAGTGGGTCACCACCTCGTCGCCGGTGAGGGCGTCGAGGGGCGAGAAGTCGATGGATGCGTAGTCGGTCACTTGCGCTTCTTCTTTCCGTCGAAGAACGGGTTCTCCCAGATGACCGAGCCGCCCTGGCCGAGGCCCACGCACATGGCGGTGAGGCCGTAGCGCACGTCGGGACGCTCGGCGAACTGCGCCGCGAGCTGGATCATCAGGCGGACTCCGGATGCCGCGAGCGGGTGGCCCAGCGCGATCGCGCCGCCCCAGGGGTTCACGCGCGGGTCGTCGTCGGCGATGCCGAAGTGATCGAGCAGCGAGATCACCTGGATCGCGAATGCCTCGTTCAGCTCGAACAGGCCGATGTCGTCGATCGTGAGACCGGCCTTCTTCAGCGCCTTCTCGGTCGAGGGGATCGGGCCGATGCCCATGATCTCGGGCTCGACGCCCGCGAAGGCGAACGAGACCATCCGCATCTTGGGAGCGAGGCCGAACTCCTTCACCGCGTCGGCTCCGGCGAGCAGGCTGATGGTCGCGCCGTCCGTGAGGGGCGACGAGGTACCGGCGGTGACGCGGCCGTGGGGACGGAACGGCGTCTTGAGCGTCGCGAGACCCTCGACGGTGGTCTCGGGGCGGCGCCCCTCGTCCTCGGTCGCGAGGCCCCACGCGCCGTCGGCATCCTTCACCGCGACGGGTACCAGGTCGGGTTGGATCTTGCCGGCCTCGTACGCGGCCTGCACCTTGTGCTGGCTGGCCGCGCCGAAGCGGTCGGCGCGCTCCTTGGTCAGGTGGGGGAAGCGGTCGTGGATGCGCTCGGCGGTGACGCCCATGTTCAGCGCGCCCGGGTCGACCAGCTTCTCGGCCACGAAGCGGGGGTTGGGGTCGACGTTGCCGCCGATGGGGTGGCGACCCATGTGCTCGACACCGCCCGCGAGGGCGAGGTCGTACATGCCGACGCCGATCGAGGCGCCCATGGTCGTGACGCTCGTCATGGCGCCGGCGCACATGCGCTCGATCGCCAGGCCCGGCACGGTCATCGGGAGTCCCGCCAGGATCGCCGCCGTACGGCCCAGCGTGAGTCCTTGATCACCGGTCTGCGACGTCGCGGCGATCGCCACGTCGTCGATCCGGTCCTTCGGCACGTCGCCGTTGCGCTCCATCAACCCGATGATCGCCTTGACCACCAGGTCGTCGGCGCGGGTGTTCCAGTACATGCCCTTCTCGCCGGCGCGCCCGAAGGGGGTGCGCATTCCGTCGACGAAGAAGACGTCCGTCATCTCGGCCACTCTGCCTCCATAGTTTGGGATGACCCCAGCCTAGGAAGCCACCCCGACCGCGGAGAATCGGTTGTCCGAACCTACGAATCGGTGGGGGGAGCGTCCTCGGCCGTGTTGAGGGAAGCTACAAAGCTATCCGCGATCACCTGTGCGGTCTGATCAATCTGCCAGGGGCGCGCGCCGAGTTCGGTGAGAGCTGCTCCGACACTCTGGACGGTGACCTCGGCGGGCGGCGCCCACGCCAGACGACGCAGCGTCTCCGGGGTGAGCAGGTTCTCGGTCGGCATCCGCAGCTCTTCCGCCCGCGCCTCGACGGCGGGCCGCGCAGCCTTGAGACGCCGGTCGGCGTCCGGGTTGCGGTCGGCCCACGCGCGGGGCGGCGGCAGCGTGTCGCTGGGGACCCGGTCGGCCGGGAGGTCCGCGGTCTCGCGGCCCTCGACGATCGCGTTCCACCATCGGTCCAACTGCGAGCGACTCGCGCGCCCGTTGAATTCCTTGACCCCCGCCAGCGCCTGCTTGCTCGCCGGGTCGGCGAGAACCGCGGCCACCAGGGCACGGTCGGGGACCAGCCGACCGGGGGCGACGTCCTGCTCGCGGGCGAAGTCCTCACGGGCCTGCCACAGCGACCGGGCGACGGCGAGCGAGCGGCGTCCGCGCACCGTGTGCAGGCCACTGAGGCGGCGCCACGGGTCCTCCCGCACTGGCTTGGGCTGCCGGTCGAGCACCGCCTGGAACTCCTGCCGCGCGAACTCCGTCTTCTCCTGCTCCTCCAACTCGGCGACGAGTACGTCGCGCACGTCGATGAGGTGCTCGACGTCGAGGGCGGCGTATTCGAGCCAGGATGCCGGCAGCGGACGCGTCGACCAATCGGCCGCCGAGTGCGCCTTGGCGAGGGTGATGCCGAGGGTCTGCTCGACCACGGCCCCCAAGCCCACCCGCTCGTGCCCGAGCAGGCGCGAGCCCAGTTCGGTGTCGAAGATCACCGGGGGCTCGAGCCCGCGCTCCCGGAGCGACGGGAGGTCCTGACTGGCGGCGTGGAACACCCATTCGGCGTCGCCGATCGCCGTCTGCAGCGGCGTGAAGTCCTCGATGGTCGTGGGGTCGAAGAGGAAGACCCCGGCCTCACGACGGAAGACCTGGATGAGGTAGGCGCGCTGCGAATAGCGGAACCCCGAGGCGCGCTCGACGTCGACCGCGACCGGCCCCGTCCCGGCAGCCAGCGCCTCGCACGCGGCGTGGAACCCCGCGGCATCCTCGATGACGATGTACTCAACCACGCGTGGGCCTCCGGGCTCCGAACACGGCAACGCCCTCCGACCCCGGGGGGAGACCGGCGAGCATGCACACGAGCTCCGCCCACGCCTCGAGGTGCGGGCGGAAGGGACCGCGCGGCGACCATGACGCGCGAAGTTCGATCTGCGACCCCTCGCCCTGCGCGGCGAGAGCGCCGAAACCGGTCGAGAGGGTCTTGGTGGCGGTGCCCGACTCGGAGTGGCGGTCGGCCCCGCGCGAGTCCAGGGCATCGATGAGCCACGACCAGGCGACCTCGGCGAGCAGCGGGTCGACGCCGATCTCGGGCTCGAGCGGCGCTTGGGCGAAGCACACGATGCGCCAGGCCCCGCCCCAGGGCTCGGGCTCCTCGGGGTCGTGCAGGAGGATGAAGCGACCGGTGCCGAAGGGCGAGTCGGTGGCGTGCTCCTCGGGGCGCACGTCGCCGGCAAGGGCGAGCGAGAAGGGCGCCAGGCCCGCGGGCGAAGGGATCTCCCGCACCACGAGGTCGTCGCGGAACGTCGTGGCGCGCACCTCCTCGGCGGCACGCGCGAACGGTCCGGCGGCCTCCGTCGGGCGATGTTCCCTCACGGCAGCAGACTAGAGTGAGGCCTCGATGAACGCTCCCAGGCGCGCCGCGGGTCCCCGCGCATCGCGGCGCCGCATCACCGGTTTCCGCATCGCCCTCTCCTCCCTGGCCTTCGCCCTGACCGCCTCGGTGGGCGCTCTGGGTGCCGTTTCGCTGCGCGTCGCACGCACCGTCGTGCGCCCGGCCGGCCGCCGCCCCGACACCCGCATCCTGCGCCTCGACGCCGCCGCGCAGACCATCACCCTCGCGCGGACCCCCGACACCGCACTGCCGGGCCGCTACGGGCTCTTCACCGTCGGCTCGGCCGAGTATCTGCGCCTCGGCGCCATCGTGGGCAGCGACGAGGCGAGCGTCACCCGCAAGCTGCTCACCCACGTCGCCGCCGACGGCGATCTCGCCCCCGAGGCCGCGTTCAGCGGCTGGTACTTCGACCAGCCCGGGCAGCTGCACCTGCCGTTCCACGAGGTCGACATCGAGACCGGGGTGGGCGCGTGTCCCGCGTGGGAGTTCCCCGCGTCGGAGGACACCGACGTCTGGGTGGTCCAGGTGCACGGTCGAGGCACGACCCGCGCCGAGACGCTGCGCGCCGTTCCGGTCTTCCACGGTCTCGGCATCACGAGCCTCGTCGTGTCGTACCGCAACGACGGCGATGCTCCCCGGAGCCCGTCGGGCACCTACGGCCTCGGCGCCACGGAATGGCGCGACCTGGATGCCGCGATCGGCTACGCCCGACGCCACGGCGCGCGCCGTATCGTCCTCATGGGCTGGTCGATGGGGGGAGCGCTCGCCCTGCAGGCGGCCCTCGAGTCCCCGCACGGCGACGTGATCGCCGGGCTCGTGCTCGACTCGCCGGTCGTGGACTGGCGCACGGTTCTGGCGTTCCAAGGACGCATGATGCGGCTTCCCGAACCGGTGATCGCGCTGGCGCAGAGCACGATCCGCTCCAACTGGGGAGCCGCCGTGCTCGGTGCCGACGAACCGATCCCCCTCGACCGGCTCGACGTCGTCGCCCGCGCCCGCGACCTGCGGCATCCCGTGCTCATCCTCCACAGCGACGACGACGGTTTCGTCCCCTCGGACGCCTCGCACGCGCTCGCGGCAGCGCGGCCCGACCTCGTGACGATGGAGACCTTCACCACCGCCCGCCACACCAAGCTGTGGAATTACGACGAGACGCGGTGGTCCGACGCCATCGCGGACTGGCTGCGCAAGCGGGGTCTCACCCGCGAGGAGTGATCCCGGATGCCGTGAACCCGGCGCGATGGCCGGGACAGGCTCCGGGGCCCTCGCGGATCAGGCGCCGCGCTTGGCGCGCACCTGACGCTTCGCGCGCATGAGCATGCCGGTCATGCCGGCGATGCGCAGCGGGCTCACCGCGCGGGTGAGCCCGATGCTCTGCGGGAAGTCGTCAGGGACGGCGAGCATCTCGTCGGCACTCAACCCGGTCAGTCCCTGCGCCAGGATGCTCGCGAAACCGCGGGTGGTCGGCGCCTCGGCGGGCGCCGTCGCGTGCATCGCGACTCGGTCGTCGTCGTCGACGGTGACGATGATGTACACCGGCGACTGGCACTCCGCGACGCGCTCGGCGAGCTCGGGGTGGTCCGCGTACTCCACGGGCACCTCGGGCAGCTCCTGCGAGAACTCCAGCAGCAGCTGCAGACGGTCGGGCTCGTCGAGCTCCAGGAATTCCTCGCGGATCTCGGCGAGGCGGGCGGGGAGGGCGTTATCGGACATCTCCGTCATCCTCCCACGCCCACCGCGGCCGGGCTCAGCGTCCGGGGACCTCTCCCGGCTCCGCCCCGGCGACGATCGGAACGCGCACCGCGCTGCCCCATTCGGTCCACGACCCGTCGTAGTTGCGCACGTCATCGAAGCCGAGCAGATGCTTCAGCACGAACCACGTGTGGCTCGAACGCTCGCCGATGCGGCAGTACGCGACGATCTTGTCGCCGTCGGCGAGGCCCGCGCCGTCGCGGTAGATAGCCTCCAATTCGGCACGCGACTTGAAGCCGCCGTCCTCCGCGACCGCCTTGCCCCACGGCACGCTCTGCGCGCTCGGGATGTGACCCGCGCGCAGCGCCCCCTCTTCGGGATACGCAGGGGCAGTCGTGCGCTCGCCGGAGTACTCCTCGGGGGAGCGCACGTCGATGAGGGGGTTGCCGAGGTGCGCGAGCACGTCGTCCTTGTAGGCGCGCAGCACGGAGTCGTCGCGCTCGACGACGGGGTAGTCGGTGGGCTCGACGACGGTCTTGTCGGTCGTGAGCGGGCGTCCCTCGGAGATCCACTTGTCGCGGCCGCCGTCGAGCAGGCGCACGTCCTCGTGGCCGAACAGCGAGAACACCCAGAGGGCGTACGCGGCCCACCAGTTGTTCTTGTCGCCGTAGACGACGACCGTGTCGTCGCGCGAGATGCCCTTGGCGCTCAGGAGCTTCGCGAAGCCCGCACCGTCGACGTAGTCGCGCACGACGGGGTCGTTGAGCTCGGTGTGCCAGTCGACCTTGACCGCTCCCGGGATGTGGCCGGTCTCGTACAGCAGCACGTCTTCGTCGGATTCCACCACGACGAGCCCCGGCGCCCCGAGGCGCTCCTGCAGCCACTCGCCGGTGACGAGCCGTCCGGGCTCGGAGTACTCGGCGAATTTGGGGGAGGTGGTGTCGATCTCGACGGTCACGGTGTCTCCTCGGTCGGTACGGCGGATGCGGCGGCATAGGGTGGACACCGCACCTTCGACCCTAGATCCGCGGCAAGGGGCACGCACCCTCCCCGTAAGACTTGGACTCAGGACGGCCATGACCTCTACCCCCGCGACGACCGGCCTCATCCACCTCACCGATCGCGAGCCCGCGGTCTCGGGCGCCGAGATGGTCAGCGCGCTGGTGCCCCCGCCGCAGTTCGACGGTGCGACCTTCGAGTCGTACCGGGCGGATGACGCCTACCCCTCGCAGCAGGAGGCGAAAGAGCTGCTGCAGGCCTTCGCCGCGAAGCAGTCCGCCCCCGCGAAGAAGGGCGGCTTCTTCCGCCGCGCCGAGAAGACCCCGCCGGTCAAGCCGGGCGTGTACCTGGACGGCGGCTTCGGCGTCGGAAAGACCCACCTGCTCGCCGCGATCTACCACGCCATGCCCGCACGTCGGAAGTACTTCGGCTCGTTCATCGAGTACACCGCCCTGGTGGGCGTGCTCGGCTACGCCAAGGCCGTCGAGCTGTTCCGCGGATCCGATCTGCTGTGCATCGACGAATTCGAGCTCGACGACCCCGGCGACACGATGGTCATGACGCGACTGCTCGGCGAGCTCGTGGCATCCGGAACCCGACTCGCAGCGACCTCGAACACTCCGCCGAACGCCCTGGGGGAGGGACGCTTCGCGGCGCAGGACTTCCTCCGCGAGATCCAGTCGATGGCCGACAGCTTCCGCACCATCCGCATCGACGGCACCGACTTCCGCCAGCGCGCGATCGACGGAGAGGCCAAGGTGCTCTCCGACGACGACTACCGCGCCGCGCTGAAGACCGCCTCGGCGGGAAGCGTGGCATCCGACGACGTGTTCGCCGACCTCGTCGGACACCTGGCCCGTGTGCACCCGTCGCGCTTCATCCGCCTCATCGACGGTGTGGGGGTCATCGGGCTGCGCGACGTGCAGGTGCTGCACGATCAGTCGGCCGCCCTTCGCCTGGTCGCCTTCGTCGACCGCGCGTACGACGCGCAGATCCCGATCCGCGCCACGGGCGTGGCACTGAACACCGTCTTCAGCGACGAGATGCTGGCGGGCGGATACCGCAAGAAGTACCTTCGCGCGGTCTCGCGCCTGGTCGCGCTGACTCACTCCTGAGGCCGGTTCATCAGTGCCTCTCATGGGCACGAAACGCGATGTTTACCGGAGAGCCGCGGCTGTAACCTTCGCGAAACACGGGACGAACGGCGATGGTAACCGCGACTGTGAACACTGAGGGGACCCGACGCTACACCTGCGTCCCTGCAGAGAGGTTCCCTCCGAGATGGATCAAGGCAACACCGCATTCATCCTGATAGCAGCGGCACTCGTGCTGCTCATGACGCCAGGACTCGCGTTCTTCTACGGCGGTCTCGTCAAGGCCAAGAGCGTCATCAGCATGATGATGATGAGCTTCGGCGCCATGGGCCTCATGGGGGTCCTGTGGGTGCTCTACGGCTACTCGATCGCGTTCCCGACCACCGAAGAGGGAACCACCCAGTTCCCGTGGGCGATCGACCCCAGCAACTTCAGCCTCGCCGGCGTCCTCGAGACGCCCGAAGGCGCGGCGTACCCGCCGCTCGCCTTCGTCGCCTTCCAGGCCACCTTCGCCATCATCACCGTCGCCCTGGTCTCGGGCGCCATCGCCGACCGCGCCAAGTTCGGCGCGTGGATGATCTTCGCCGGCATCTGGGCCACCGTGGTCTACTTCCCGGTCGCCAGCTGGGTCTTCAACTTCGGCCTGGCCGATGACGCCTCGTTCTCGTACGGCGGCTGGATCACCCACGGTATGCAGGACGTCTTCGGCGTCGGTGCGATCGACTTCGCCGGTGGAACCGCGGTGCACATCAACGCCGGTGCCGCCGCCCTCGCCCTTGCGCTCGTGCTCGGCAAGCGCGTCGGGTTCCAGAAGGGCGCTCACGTCCCCCACAACCCGCCGTTCGTGCTCCTCGGCGCGGGTCTGCTGTGGTTCGGCTGGTTCGGCTTCAACGCCGGTTCGGAGCTCGCTGCCGACGGCACCGCGGCTCTCGCCTTCGTCAACACCATCGCCGCTCCCGCCGCAGCCCTCCTGGCCTGGCTGATCGTCGAGAAGATCAAGGACGGCAAGCCCACCTCGGTCGGCGCCGCCTCCGGTGCCGTCGCGGGTCTGGTCGCGATCACCCCCGCCTGCGCCGCCCTGACGCCGTTCTGGGCCATCGTCCTGGGCCTGCTCGCCGGTGCGGTCTGCGCCCTGGCGATCGAGCTGAAGTTCAAGCTCGGCTTCGACGACTCGCTCGACGTGGTCGGCATCCACCTCGTCGGCGGTCTGCTCGGAACGCTGTACCTCGGCATCTTCGCGAACACCTCGGGCCTGATCTACAGCGGCTCGTTCAACCAGCTGATCGTCCAGGCGATCGCCGCCCTCGCGGTGCTGGCGTACTCGTTCGTGCTGGCCTTCGTCATCGGTTTCGCGATCGAGAAGACGATCGGCTTCCGCGTGAAGAACGAGGACGAGATCGCCGGTATCGACACCGTCGTGCACGGCGAGGAGGGCTACGTGCTCTCCGACGTGCGCGGCTGACACCGCTCACCCCGAACGGGGCGTCGCCGATTCGTCGGTGGCGCCCCGTTCCGCGTGTCTAGGGTGGGCCGTATGGGAACGACCTCTCGCGTGCTGTCGGCGTTGCTGGGCCTCTTCCGGTCCGGTTCGGCCACGACGCCCTCTACCCGCCCTTCGCGCCCCTCTCCGGCGCCCACACGGCCCACCTCGCGCCCTGACGCGCCGTCGGTGACCGAGACCGTCGAGGTCGATCCTCCGCGGCGTCTGACGCTGTCGTACGCCCCCGAGCGCGACGGTGCGCCCGACGGGGGCGAGATCGTCTGGACGTGGGTCCCGTACGAGGAGCGCGACGGTCGAGGGAAGGACCGCCCGGTGCTCATCCTCGGTCGAGCGGATGCCACCCGCTCCTACGCCGTGCGCCTGACCAGCAAGCCGCACGACGGCGACCGGCAGTACCTGCCTCTCGGCACGGGGGAGTGGGACCCGCAGCGTCGACCCTCGTGGGTGGATGTGGAACAGGTGTACCTGGTGCACGACTCGGGTGTGCGGCGCGAGGCCGCGGCTCTGGATCGCAAGAGGTTCGATGCCGTGGCGGCGGCGCTGTCGGCCCGGTACGGGTGGACCCGCGGCTGACCGACGGCCCGATGGAAGGACCGCGTGGTCGGCGCCCGTGCGCGACAGCCCAGCGCGGACCCGCCTGCCCCGGAGGTCCTGGACCTTTCCGGGTCCCATCCCCCCACCTCATCGAGGGTGATCGCATCCTGGAGCGGTGACGATTCGACACCTCAGATCGACCTGGTCCGCGGCGGGGCGACTGGATCGCGCACAACGGCGGGTCGTCACAGTGACACGCCACAGCACCCGCGCTCGAACGCGGCGCGTCGGACGCGGCATCCGTCGTTGTGCCGCCCGCGGCTACCGCGAGCTCGACGCGATCGTTCGTGTGCCTGCCTGCCTGATCGTGTCGCTGCGCGGGGAGAACCGAGAACGTTCCCCATTGAGGGTGACGTCGAGACCATGCGGGCGCCAGGTGGAGGCGGCTCACCGGCGGGCGAGTGCGGCGCGACACCGTGGCACGGCGGTGCGGGGAACGACGAAGGCCCCCGGCGAACCGAGGGCCTTCTGTGGTGGGCGATACCAGACTCGAACTGATGACCTCTTCCGTGTGAAGGAAGCGCGCTACCAACTGCGCCAATCGCCCGCATCCCGAACGGGACTCAACGATCGTACCGGATGCCGGACGGTGCTTCCGACCAATCCGAAAGACACGCGCGGGGCGCACCTCGTTTTGCGCCCGCGCTCAGATCGGGTAATGTCTTACGAGTGCTCGGGGCAAGCCCCGGGAACGAAATGCGGATGTAGCGCAGTTGGTAGCGCACAACCTTGCCAAGGTTGGGGTCGCGAGTTCGAGTCTCGTCATCCGCTCGAGTGGAGGGAACTGTTGTCAGCGTGGCTGGCGGACAGATCACGACACGTGGGTCGAACCACATCACGGTGGCGTGGCCGAGCGGCTAGGCACCGGCCTGCAAAGCCGTTTACACGGGTTCGAATCCCGTCGCCACCTCGCCTCACAATAGAACAGCCTGTATAGGCGCGATTGGCGCAGCGGTAGCGCGCTTCCCTGACACGGAAGAGGTCACTGGTTCGATCCCAGTATCGCGCACCGAATGAAACCCCCGGCTCGCCGGGGGTTTTTTCGTATGCCCGGGCGGCGCGGCTCGATGGCGGTCGTCCGATGCGTCAGCGCAGACGCGCCCGTCGGCTGAAATCGCGCTCGCGCGTGGCGATCACCCCGCCAGGCCGGTCCGGCCGGGATCGACAGCGGGGTCCCGAGTGGTTCGACACCGGGCTCCCCGGCGATCGAACGCGGGGGAGGGGCGGCCGGCGCGAGACAACCCTGCGCCATTGAACACGTGCAGCTCAGCCCCTTCTCGCCGCGCCGACGTCCCGGCGCGAGCACGCGGAGACCGGCGCCGATCACGCGACACCGGCGATGAAGCGGGCACGATACGCGAAGGCGGGTGGCGGCGCGGCGTGGGCGCGTCCTCGTCGACGAAATCATCCCCGCATCGCCGGGTTCACGGGAAGAACCGAGGGAGTGGTTGTTCCCGCCGCCAGTAAGGGGGGCTGCGGAGTGCCTGGCGGCGGGAACGAGACGACGCTAACCCATGTCCACCGAAAGGGGGACACGAATCCGCCGCTCTTGTGGCACTGTTGCGCTTTCCTTGCGCCGACGTTGAGGTTCGGCATAGGCCGCGCACAACCGGAAGCCTCAGATCACGTCGATGCTTTCGAGGTACTGCGCCACGCGCTCCTCGTCGACGACGTCCAACGCCCTGCCATCGGGCCGACGGACCGACGTCAAGGTCGTCAACGATTCGGTGGTCAACCCGAACCGGTACGTCTCCAGCGACACGACCACAGGCCCCACCTGCGGGACGTCATAGCTCCCCATGACCGCGAGCGTACGGGTCCGCGGAGCGCGTATGGAAGCGCTCCCATACGGAGTCTTCGTAAACCGGCCTCCACCTCCGGTGCGGCCGCAACCCCCGAGGAGGTCGGCCGGGCGGCGCTAGCGTGAAGCCATGACGGTCCCTGACACCCACTGGCGCGAGATCGCCTCGTCGCCCTTCGTCTCCCTCGGCACCTACCGAAAGAACGGAGCCCTCGTCGCCGTGCCGGTGTGGATCGCGCGCGACGGAGACGAGCTCGTCGTCACGAGCGAGCGGACCACGGGCAAGGTCAAACGGCTGCGCAACGACTCCCGCGTCGTGCTGCGCCCATGCAGCAGGATGGGTGCGGTCGAGCCGGACGCCATCACCGTCGAGGCGAACGGGCGCGTCGCCGGCCCCGCCACCGACGACGCCCGAGCCGACACGGCCCTGCGCCGCAAATACGGGCTGCAGTACCGCGCGATCCTCGGCTTCGAGGCTCTCGTCCGCCGCATCCAGCGCAAACCGGGCGATCGCGTCATCCTGCGGATCTCGCGCACCGACTGACACGTCGGTCGCGGCTGCTGGCCGCGTTGCGCCATGCGCTACCCGCCGAACGATGCGGAAGCAAGGGGGTTTGCGTGCGCGGAGCCGGCGGGGGACAGTGCTCACGGAGACGGCGTTGCGCCTCCGGTCGATCGCGTTGCCTTTCTCGCCTGGAGATGCGCACCACCGGGAGGCGGATCGCCTCGGGGGTCATCATGGGCAAATTCATCTACGACGGCGACATCAAAGTCGACTTCGAGGACCGGCTCCTCGCGCACCTCCAGGCGGTGATCATGGCGAAGGTCCGGCGCGGCGAGTCCTTCCCCTTCACCTGGAAGGACGACATCAGCACCGGGGGAGGACGCACCACCGTGTACATCCACCCCAATGTCTCGCTCGTGTTCAAGTACCACGGCAGCCGCACCCCGCAGCTGAGCCCCGCCTGGCTGCACGCGCTCACGTACAACGCCAACTCCGGACGCGGGCTCTACGTCATCCCCGAACCCGACGACTTCCCGCCGCGCGAGAGCGCGCAACGACCCGAGATGGTCTTCCGCGAGGTTCCGAACGAGCAGTATCAGGCCCCGGCGCAGACCTGAGACGGGAATGCCACCCGACCTCGCACTCGTTCCCTCCCGTATGACCGCCTGGAACGACGCCAAGCCCTTCTTCGAGACGAACGCCGTCGCCCACCTGTCCACGCTGATGCCGGACGGCTCACCGCACGGCATCCCGTTGTGGGTGGGGGTCGACGGGGATCGCCTCATGATCTTCACCGAGGTCGACACCCTGAAAGACCGCAACATCCGCCGCGACCCCCGGGTCGCCGTCTCGGTGACCGGCGCCGACAACCCGTACGCGATGGCGTTCGTCCGCGGAGAGGCGGTCGAGCGCATCGACGGCGACGCCGCGCTGCCGTTCGTCGATCGCATCTCGACGCTCTACACAGGCGAGCCCTACGGACTGCGCGAAGGGCTGGCGGTCTGGTTCATCGAGCCGCGCAAGGCGTGGTCGCGGACGTACGAGGACTGACGCTCAGAGAACGAGCGGAAGGACGCCCAGCAGCAGGATCAGCGGGGCGATCACGGCGCCCAGCGCGATGAAGCGGCTCCAGCGCACCTCGATGCCGGCTGCCACGAGACGGTCGTGCCACAGCAGCGTCGCGAGAGACGCCCAGGGGGTGACGATCGGGCCGGCGTTGACGCCGATGAGCAGCGCGGCGAGGCGCTCGGGCGAACCCGCGACCGACTCGAGGGCGAGGTAGGCGGGGAGGTTGTTGATCCCGTTCGCGACCAGCGCGCCGACCCCCGCGAGCTGCCACAGCGATCCGAGGTCGTCTCCGGTCCCCGCGAGCACCGACATGACCCTCCCGCTGCCGAGGGCCTCGAGAGCGCCGACGGCGAGGAAGAGTCCGCCCGCGAACACCAGCAGCGACCACGGCACCAGACGGATGCCGAGTGCCTTCGGCGCGCGCAGGGCGAACGCCACGATGAGCACCACGGCGGCCGCGACGGCCGGCATCCAGGGCTCCAGCCCCACAACGAGCAGAGGAAGCAGGGCCAGGGTCACCACGCCGGCCACCCGCAGCAGGATCGGATCGGACACGGCCGGGGGCGCGGCATCCGGGTACGTCTTCGGCAGACGCCGCAGGAAGACCACCGTGAGCACGATCACCGAGACCGCGATCGCGATGAGCGCCGACGGCCCGAGCAGCACGAGGAACGCGACGGGGTCGTGACCACCGCCGAGGGCCTCGGATGCCAACAGGTTGGTGAGGTTCGACACCGGCAGCACCAGCGAGGCGGTGTTCGCCAGCACCACCGTCACGAAGGCGAACGGCAGCGGGTCCATCTTGCGCGCCACCGCCATCGCGACCACGACGGGCGTGAGCAGCACCGCGGTGGTGTCGAGGGAGAGGAAGGCGGTCGCCACCGTCGCCAGCAGCACGACGAGGGCCCAGAGCAGCGCCGTGCGCCCGCGGGCGATCCGCGCGAGGCGCGCCGCCACGACGTCGAACAGGCCCGCCTTCGACGCCAACTCCGCCACGATCGTGACGGCGACAACGAACAGCAGGATGGGCCAGACGCGGTCGGCCACGGCGAGGGCGTCGTCGGCGGGGAAGGCGCCGGTGAGCAGCGCGACGATCCCGAGGATCCAGAGCACGCCGCCGATGATGGCCAGAGTCACCGCTCCACTATGGGGCACGTCCGGTGCGATCGAGGCCACGCCCGCCCGGTAGCCTGGAACCGACCCCTTCAGGAGATGTTCTGTGACTGATTTCCCCGCCGATGGCTTCGCCCTCTTCCCTGACCGTTCGGTCGTCGCTCTGCGCGTCAACGGGGAGCTGAAAGACCTGGCCACGACCGTGAGGGCCGACGATCAGGTCGAGCCGGTCACCATCGACAGCGCCGACGGGCTCTCGATCCTCCGCCACTCCACGGCGCACGTTCTCGCCCAGGCCGTCCAGCGTGTCAAGCCCCAGGCCAACCTGGGCATCGGCCCGCCCGTCACCGACGGCTTCTACTACGACTTCCAGGTCGACGAGCCCTTCACCCCCGACGACCTCAAGGTCATCAAGAAGGAGATGGAGCGCATCGTCCGCGAGAACCAGCGGTTCGTACGCCGTGTCGTCACCGACGACGAGGCGCGAGCCGAGCTCGCCGACGAGCCGTTCAAGCTCGAGCTCATCGGCCTCAAGGGCGGGTCCGCCGAAGCCGCCGAGGGTGCGTCCGTCGAGGTCGGAGCCGGAGAGCTGACCATCTACGACAACGTCACCCGCGACGGCGAGACCGCGTGGAAAGACCTGTGCCGCGGTCCGCACGTGCCCGGAACGCGCCTGATCGGCAACGGGTGGGACCTCACCCGCATCGCCGGCGCCTACTGGCGTGGCAGCGAGAAGAACCCGCAGCTGCAGCGCATCTACGGCACCGCGTGGCCCACGAAGGACGAACTCCGCGCCTACCAGCACCGCCTCGAGGAGGCCGCGAAGCGCGACCACCGCAAGCTCGGCAAGGAACTCGACCTCTTCTCGTTCCCCGACGAGATCGGGCCGGGCCTGGCGGTGTTCCACCCCAAGGGCGGCATCATCCGCTACGAGATCGAGCGGTACATGCGCGAGCGCCTGCTCGCGAACGGCTACGACGTCGTCAACACCCCGCACATCACCAAGGGCGACCTGTTCATGACCAGCGGCCACCTCCAGTGGTACGCCGACGGCATGTACCCCCCGATGGTGCTCGACGAGGTGGTGGATGCCGACGGGCACGTGTCGCGGGAGGGCCAGGAGTACTACCTGAAGCCCATGAACTGCCCGTTCCACAACCTGATCTTCCGCTCGCGCGGACGCAGCTATCGCGAACTCCCGTTGCGCCTCAGCGAGTTCGGCTCGGTCTACCGCTACGAGAAGAGCGGAACCCTCGCGGGCCTCACGCGCGTGCGCGGCATGACCCAGGACGACACGCACATCTACGTCACCGCCGACCAGGTGAAGGGCGAGCTGACGCACAGCCTCGACTTCGTGCTGCAGACGCTGCGCGACTACGGTCTGAACGACTTCTACCTGGAGCTGTCGACGAAGGAGGAGGGCAACCCGAAGTTCATCGGCGACGACGCCCTCTGGACCGAGGCGACCGAGACCCTGCGCGAGGTCGCCGAGGCCTCCGGCCTCGAACTCGTCCCCGACCCGGGCGGAGCCGCGTTCTACGGCCCGAAGATCTCGGTGCAGGCGCGCGATGCGATCGGCCGCACGT
The DNA here is from genome assembly GCF_032464935.1 of Microbacterium phycohabitans. Taxonomy (NCBI): domain Bacteria; kingdom Bacillati; phylum Actinomycetota; class Actinomycetes; order Micrococcales; family Microbacteriaceae; genus Microbacterium; species Microbacterium phycohabitans. The sequence goes on along the minus strand of NZ_JAWDIT010000003.1, from coordinate 205,291 downwards.
GGCAGATGTCGACGATCCAGCTCGACTTCAACCAGCCCGAGCGCTTCGAGCTCGAATACACCGGCCCCGACGGGGAGAAGCACCGCCCGGTGATGATCCACCGCGCCCTGTTCGGCTCGGTCGAGCGATTCTTCGCGATCCTGCTCGAGCACTACGCGGGCTCCTTCCCGGTGTGGCTCGCCCCCGTGCAGGTCGTGGCCGTGCCGGTGGCCGCCGAGTACGGTGACTACCTCCAGGGGATCGTCGCCGATCTGAAGGCCCGGGGCGTCCGCGCCGAGGCCGATCACAGCGACGACCGCATGCAGAAGAAGATCCGCACGCACACCACGCAGAAGGTGCCGCTCATGCTGATCGCCGGCGAGCAGGACCGCTCGAACGGCACGGTCTCGTTCCGCTTCCGCGACGGCACCCAGCTCAACGGCATCCCGGTCGACGAGGCCGTCGCGCGCATCACCGGAGCGATCAGCGGGCGCGCGCTCGTGAACACCGCGGAGGACCTCGCGTGACGAACGACCCGGAAGCCGTCGCGGGGGAGTCGACGTCCGCGACCGACGCGGCGGCATCCGGGGCGCCCACCACCGACGCGGAGCTCGTCGACGCGATGACCCTGCCGGGCGTCCCCGACGAGTTCCAGCGCCTGTGGACGCCGCACCGCATGGCCTACATCTCCGCCGGCCGCGAGCCGATGGAGAAGAACTGCCCCTTCTGCGCCGCACCCGACAAGAGCGACGAAGACGGGCTCATCGTCGCGCGGGGGAAGACCGCCTACGTGCTGCTCAACCTCTTCCCCTACAACTCGGGGCATCTGCTCGTGTGCCCGTACCGCCACATCGCCACCTACGACCAGGCGACCGACGAGGAAGTGGCGGAGATCGGCGCCCTCACGCAGCGGGGCATGCGCGTGCTCCGCGCGGTGTCGAACTGCGACGGTTTCAACCTGGGGATGAACCAGGGGGCGATCGCGGGCGCGGGCGTCGACGCGCACCTGCACCAGCACATCGTGCCGCGATGGGCATCGGACGCGAACTTCTTCCCGATCATCGCGAAGACGAAGGCCCTCCCGCAGTTGCTCGGCGACGTGCGCCGGACGGTGTCGGAGGCGTGGGACGCCTGAATCGGCGTCATCCACAACCCCGTCCGCCGGGGCAGCGGGCGTGGCTATGGTGTTCCGATGAACGCTCGGACTCGCCCTTTCGTGCTCTCGCTGACTCTCGCCGCCGTGCTCGGCGCGACCACCGCGTGCCTCCCGCTTCCGAGCCCGCTCGAGCGCGGGGAGGCGGGGGAGGCGTCCGCCCCGGCCCCCGCCGCTTCGCAGCCGTCCACGCCCGGTGACGAGGCGACGGCCGATCCCGACGACTTCGCCGATGTGTTCGCCGAGCGCGACGAGTTCTTCCGCGAGCAGCAGCTCCCCATGGACGGCACGCCGTTGGTCGCGGTGACCCCGGCTCAGCAGGACTTCATCGCCCAGCAGCGCGCATACGTCGAACAGCAGGGGCTGCAGTGGACGGCATCCGACGAGAACCTGGCTCTGGCCCTGGCGGGAGACGCGTGCGAGACCGCCATCCTGAGCCGGCATGAGGTGGACTCCTCGACCCTCATCGCCCACGTCACGACGTCTCCGCTGTTCGCACAGCTCATCCCCGCCGAGCTCGACGGTGCAGCCCGCACGCAAGCGGAGGCGCCCATTTCGAGCGTGATGGTCTTCGGGACGACGTTCCTCTGCCCCGACGACGGCGACGCGTGGGTCGCCGCGTATCAGCAGGTGTACGGGGGCTGAGCTCCGCCGCCCCGGCACATCACTGCTGTGGTCCCGGTCCCTTCGACAGGCTCAGGGACCTCACCCGTGTGACGCGGAGATCCCGCACCCCGCCCGAACGCCGCCGAGCCGGCGCCTTCGACAGGCTCAGGAAGCTCGCGGCGCGCGAAGCGGCGGATCCGAAGCGGCGGGCGCTCGGCGCTCAGTCAGCGCACCTGACGCACGCCGAACTGCAGGCGCGGGTGGGCGTAGGCCTCCTGCGACTCGACGAGGCGGAGCTCTCTCGAGCCCGACTCGTACGTGTTCGACAGGAGGTCGAAGACGCTCGAGGCGGTGCGGGCCAGGGCGTCCGCCGCATCCCCCGTGCGGCGGTAGTGCGCGGTGAACAATGCCGCCGTGACATCTCCCGAACCGTTCGCCTTCATCGGGATGAGGGGAGTCTGCACGATCCACGCACCGGCGTCGTCGACGACCATCATCTCGATCGTGTCGGCCTCGCGGTCGGGACGTTCGACACTGGTCACCAGCACGGTGCGCGGGCCACGGGCACGCACGAGATCCGCCGACTCCAAGGTCGAGTCGATGCTTCCGGGCTCGGTGCCGGTGAGGAAGCCGAGCTCGAACTGGTTCGGCGTGATGATGTCGGCCACGGGGACCACGCGCTCGCGCAGCAGCTCGGGGATGGCCGGGGCCACGAAGCACCCCGACTTGGCGTTGCCCATGACGGGGTCGCAGGCGTACACGGCATCCGGGTTGGCCTTCTTCACGCGCGAGACGGCGTCGATGATGACGTCGCCGATCCCCTCGCCGCCCTGGTAGCCCGAGAGCACGACGTCGATCTCGGGGAAGATGCCGCGGTCCTCGATGCCCGCGATCACCGCGGCGACGTCGTCGGGCGAGATGAGCGGGCCGCGCCATGCGCCGTAGCCGGTGTGGTTGGAGAAGTTCACCGTGTACACCGGGAGCACCTCGACGCCGATGCGCTGGAGGGGGAAGACGGCGGCGGAGTTGCCGACGTGTCCGTACGCGACGGCGGACTGGATCGAGAGAACCTTCATGCCTCGATCCTTCCACTTCCCACGTCGGCGCGGAGCACTCCGCAGGCGCGCGCGATGTCGTCGGCGAGGACACGGGCGGAGTCGCCGTCGAGGTCGTGCACCGTCAGTCTCAGGAAGGAGCCGTGGTCGCCGTCGCCCAGGAAGAAGGGGTCGCCCTCGCGCACCAACCACCCGCGATGCATGAGCTCCTCGCGCACGCGTGCGGCGGCGACGGGGAGCGGCACCCAGAGGTTGAGACCGTCGCCGGGCGTCACGGGCAGACCGCGTTCGCCGAGGGCGCGGGCGAAAGCGGCGTTGCGATCGGCGTAGTGCTCGGCGGCCCTCTCGATGTCGGCCCGCACGGCCGCGTCGGTCACGAGCGCCAGCGTCAGCCGCTGCAGGATGTGGCTCACCCAGGTCGTGCCGGGGGTGAGCCGCAGGGCGAGACCGTCGGCGGTGTCGGCGTCGGATGCCGTGACGGCGAGGCACGTGTCGGGTCCGAGGAATTTCGACATCGAGCGGATGCGCGCCCACCGCCGCTGGGCGGGGCCAATCACGGAGTGGAGCGGGGCGCGCGAGAGCAGCGAGAAGTGATCGTCTTCGATGACCAGCACGTAGGGATGTTCGGCGAGAACCGCGCGCAGGGCCGTCGCCCGCTCCGTGCTGAGACTCGCGCCGGTGGGGTTGTGCGCCCGCGGCGTCACGACCACCGCACGGACGCCGGCGGCCAGTGCCTCCCGGAGCCCCTCGACCGTCATACCCTCGGCATCCACGGGCACGGGGACCGCACGGTACCCGCCGGTGCGGACGGTGTGCAGCGCCGACAGGAAACAGGGGTCTTCCAGCGCCACCGCGTCGTCGCGCTGGAGCGCTTGCGCGAGCAGACGCTCGATCGCGTCGCTCGCGCCGCTGGTGACCGTGATGCGCATGTCGTCGTGGGGGAGCTGGTCGGCCATCCACTCGCGCGCCCACGCCTCCAGTCCCGGGTCGATGACGGGTTCGCCGTACAGCACCGGGCGGGCGGAGCGGGCGAGCGCTGCGGTGGGGTCGGGGATGAGCGCGGGATCGGGATTGCCGGTGCCCACGTCGCGCAGCACGGTGTCGGGTGCGTAGCCCTCCTGCGCCACCGCGGCGCGGTCGGCCACCCTCGTGCCCCCGCGGCCGCGGGCCTCGACGAGCCCGGCCTGAGCGAGTTGCCGATAGGCGGCGACGACGGTGTTCCGGTTCACGCCCCGCTCGGCCGCGAGCGTGCGGACCGGCGGCAGGAGCGTGCCCGGAGGCAGCTCTCCGCGCTCGATGCGCGTGCGCAGGCCCGCGGCGATCTCGGATGCCGAACGGCCGGTGATGTCGATGGTCATACGCCCCCAAAGCTTTCGCCCAGCTTATGTCCTGCGCCATGCTACGGTTTGGCCTAAGCCAATAGAACGCGCCCCGAAGCGCGGAACGGAGCAGTCATGACCGACACCGGAACCTCCCGCGTCAAGCGCGGACTCGCGGAGATGCTCAAGGGCGGCGTCATCATGGACGTCGTCACCGCCGAGCAGGCCCGCATCGCCGAAGACGCCGGCGCCGTCGCCGTGATGGCGCTCGAGCGCGTGCCCGCCGACATCCGCGCCCAGGGCGGCGTGGCCCGCATGAGCGACCCCGACCTGATCGACGACATCGTGGCATCCGTGTCGATCCCCGTGATGGCCAAGGCGCGCATCGGTCACTTCGTCGAGGCGCAGATCCTCCAGGAGCTCGGCGTCGATTACATCGACGAGTCCGAGGTGCTCTCGCCCGCCGACTACGTGAACCACATCGACAAGTGGAACTTCACCGTGCCGTTCGTGTGCGGTGCCACGAACCTCGGCGAGGCCCTGCGCCGCATCACCGAGGGCGCCGCGATGATCCGCTCCAAGGGCGAGGCGGGAACGGGCGACGTGTCCGAGGCCACCAAGCACATCCGCACGATCCGCGGAGAGATCAACGCGCTGCGCGCGAAGACGAAGGACGAGCTGTACGTCGCCGCCAAGGAGCTGCAGGCCCCGTACGAGCTCGTCGCCGAGATCGCCGAGACCGGCACGCTCCCGGTCGTCCTCTTCACCGCCGGGGGAGTGGCGACCCCCGCCGACGCCGCCATGATGATGCAGCTCGGCGCCGACGGCGTGTTCGTGGGCTCGGGCATCTTCAAGTCGGGCAACCCCGCCCAGCGCGCGGCCGCGATCGTCAAGGCCACGACCTTCCACGACGACCCCAAGATCGTCGCCGAAGCCTCACGCGGACTCGGCGAGGCGATGGTCGGCATCAACGTCAGCGACCTCCCAGCCCCGCACCGCCTGGCAGAGCGTGGCTGGTAACAGCCCTCTCGTCGGGGTGCTCGCCCTGCAGGGCGACGTGCGCGAGCACCTCGCCGTGCTGCGCTCCCTCGGAGCCGACGCGCAGCCCGTGCGTCGGCCCGAGGAACTCGCCGCCGTGGAGGGCCTCGTGCTCCCCGGCGGCGAGTCGAGCGTCATCGACAAGCTCGCGCGGGCCTTCGGCCTCTTCGACCCGATCCGGGCGGCGATCGCCGCGGGGATGCCGATGTACGGCACCTGCGCCGGGCTCATCCTCCTCGCCGACCGCATCGACGGCGCGATCGCCGACCAGCAGACCTTCGGTGGCATCGACGCACGCGTCGCACGCAACGTCTTCGGCAGCCAGACCGCGTCGTTCGAGACCGATCTCGACGTGCCCGCCCTGGGCGCGCCACCGGTGCACGCCGTGTTCATCCGGGCGCCCGCGGTGGTCGAGTGGGGCCCGGATGCCGAGCCCCTGGCATCCCTTCCCGACGGGCGCGTAGTCGCGATCGAGCAGGGGGTGCTGATGGGGACGGCGTTCCACCCCGAATCGACGGGGGAGACGCGCTTCCACGAGCGGTTCCTGCAGCACGTGCGCAACCGACGCGGCATCAGCGCCCCCGCATCGTAAACTGGAGAAATGTCCGGACACTCCAAATGGGCCACGACCAAGCACAAGAAGGCGGTCATCGACTCCCGCCGCGCCAAGTCGTGGGCCAAGCTCATCAAGAACATCGAGGTCGCGGCGAAGCTCGGTGGAGCCGACCTCCAGGGCAACCCGACGCTGTTCGACGCGGTCCTGAAAGCCAAGAAGACCTCGGTCCCCAAAGACAACATCGACCGCGCGATCAAGCGCGGTGCCGGCATCGGCGGCGAGGCCGTCGAGTACGCCTCGATCATGTACGAGGGGTACGGCCCGAACGGCGTGGCCTTCCTCATCGAGTGTCTGACCGACAACAAGAACCGCGCCGCGGCCGAGGTGCGCACCGCCCTCAGCCGTAACGGCGGCACCCTGGCCGACCCGGGCAGCGTCGCCTACAACTTCAGCCGCAAGGGCGTCATCGTCGTCCCCGCCGAGGGCACGACCGAAGACGACGTCATGCTCGCCGTGCTCGAGGCCGGCGCCGAAGAGGTCGAGCCGCACGGCGACGGGTTCGGCGTGATCACCGAGGCCAGCGACCTCGTGTCGGTCCGCTCCGCGCTCCAGGACGCCGGCATCGAGTACGACTCCGCCGACGTCGAGTTCGTCCCCTCCCTCAAGGTCGAGGTCGACGCCGACACCGCCCGCAAGGTCTTCCGCCTCATCGATGCGCTCGAAGACAGCGACGACGTGCAGAACGTCTACACCAACTTCGACCTCACCCCCGAGGTGCAGGCCGAGCTCGAGAACGACGAGTAAGGGCGCGCCCTTCGCCACGACACGGCCCCTGCGCTTAGCGTGGGGGCCGTGTCCCGTTCTCTGCGCGTCCTCGGCATCGACCCCGGCCTCACGCGCTGCGGCATCGGCGTCGTCGACGTCTCGCCGAACCGCACCGCCTCGCTCGTGCACGTCGGCGTCGCGCGGTCGGCGCCCGGCGATCCGATCGAGAAGCGTCTCGCGGCCATCGCCGCCGGCATCCGGGAGGTTCTCGTCGCCCACCAGCCGCACGTGGTCGCCGTCGAGCGCGTCTTCGCGCAGAACAACCGCCATTCCGTGATGGGCACGGCGCAGGCCAGCGGCATCGCGCTGCTCCTCGCCGCCGAGCACGGCTTGACCGCGGCCACGCACACGCCCAGCGAGGTCAAAGCGGCCATCACCGGCTACGGGTCGGCCGACAAGCTCCAGGTGCAGACGATGGTCGCGCGCGTGCTCCGTCTCGACGCCCTGCCCCAGCCGGCGGACGCCGCCGACGCCCTCGCGATCGCGCTGTGCCACGCATGGCGAGGAGGCGCGGCGACGCCCTCGGCGGAGTCCGCCCTCACGCCGGCCCAGCGGGCGTGGCGGGATGCCGAGAAGCGGCGTTCTCCACAGCCCCGTGTCGCTCGAACACATGTACGAACGGACGCGTAGGCTCGTCTCATGATCTCTTCGCTGCATGGGGCGGCGGCGCACGTCGCCGACGATTCCCTCGTGGTCGTCGTCGGAGGCGTGGGCTTCTCGGTCGCCGTCACCGCGCAGTTCGCGCGCACGGTCCACCTCGGCGACGACGTCCACCTGCACACCAACCTCATCGTGCGAGAAGACGCCCTGTCGCTGTACGGCTTCGAGACGCGCGAAGAGCTGACCGTCTTCACCCAGCTGATCAGCGTCACGGGCGTCGGTCCCAAATCGGCGCTCGGTGTGCTGTCGTCGCTGACCGTCCCGCAGATCGCCCAGGCCGTCGCCGACGACGACGACGCCCCCTTCCGGCGCGTGTCGGGCATCGGTCCGAAGACGGCCAAGCTCATCGTCGTGCAGCTGGCCGGAAAGCTCGCCGTTCAGCCTGCATCCACCCCCGCCGCGGTCGCCCCGCACGGGCAGGTCCCCGTCCAGGTGACCCAGGCGCTCGTCGGGCTCGGGTGGACCGAGCGCACCGCGGCCGAGGCGGTGGCATCCGTCGCCGAGAACGCCTCCGAGGCCGATCGGGCGTCGGTCCAGGCCCTGCTTCGACTGACCCTGGCGATGCTCGGTCCGGCGCGGAAGGAGAGCGTGGGTGGCTGACGTCCGCGACGCCGGCACTCCCGACGACGAGACCGAGCTCGCGATCGAGGGGGCCCTGCGTCCCACCTCGCTCGCGGAGTTCGTCGGTCAGCAGAAGGTGCGCGGCCAGCTCCAGCTCCTCCTCGACGCCGCGCGCATCCAGCAGCGCTCGCCCGACCACATCCTGCTCTCGGGCCCTCCCGGCCTCGGCAAGACGACCCTCGCGATGATCGTGGCGCACGAGAGCGGACGACCGCTGCGCCTGTCGAGCGGTCCCGCGATCCAGCACGCCGGCGACCTGGCCGCGCTGCTGTCGTCGCTCACGCCCGGAGAAGTACTGTTCATCGACGAGATCCACCGCATGGCGCGCTCTGCGGAGGAGATGCTCTACCTGGCGATGGAGGACTTCCGCATCGACATCATGGTCGGCAAGGGGGCGGGTGCCACCAGCATCCCTCTCGACCTCTCGCCGTTCACGCTGGTCGGAGCGACCACGCGCGCGGGACTCCTCCCCAACCCGCTTCGCGACCGCTTCGGCTTCACCGCGCATCTGGAGTACTACGAACCGGAGGAGCTCGAGCGCGTCGTGTCGCGGTCGGCGGCGATGCTCGACGTCGGCCTCCCCGGCACCGCGCGTTCCGAGATCGCCCGCCGCTCGCGAGGGACGCCCCGTATCGCGAACCGCCTGCTCCGGCGCGTCCGCGACTACCTCGTGGTCCACGGCCCCTCGGCGGGCACCGACGACGGCGACGCCGACGTGCGTACGGTCGGCGCCGCCCTCGACCTCTACGACGTGGATGCCATCGGGCTCGACCGCCTCGACCGCGCCGTGCTGGATGCCCTGGTGCGTCGCTTCCGTGGGGGACCGGTGGGGCTCAGCACTCTCGCGGTGGCCGTCGGCGAAGAACCCGAGACCATCGAATCGGTCGTGGAGCCCTATCTCGTCCGGATCGGCTTCATGGGTCGCACCCCGCGCGGCCGCGTCGCCACGCCCGAGGCGTACGACCACCTCGGCGCCCCTCACCCCGACGGCCTGCTCCGGTTCAGCCAGGGGTCATGACTTATACTCGGCGAGGGATTCCCCGACCCCCGCTTGACTCACGCTAGGCAGTGCCGCACGGCGCGCCTGACTCGAAAGGTGCACCGCCTCGATGGATATCGCCCGGTTCTTCGCCGATTACGGCATCGTCATCCTGCTCATCGCCCTGCTGATCTTCATGTTCTACAGCTCGCGGCGCCGCATGCAGAAGCAGAAGGCGGAGCTCGAGAAGAAGTCGCGCGAGACCGTTCCCGGCGCCGAGGTGCTCCTGCAGGGCGGCCTCTACGGCACCGTCGTCGAGTACGACGGCGTCGACCTCGACAAGCCCGCCCTCGTCGAGATCGCCCCCGGCGTGGTCATCAAGGTGCACAGCCAGGCCGTGCTGCGCATCGTCGACCCGGCCCAGGGCGCGGTCACCGAAGACGAGTTCATCGAGGCGGAGGAGACCGAGGCCGAGTACGTCGCGGGCGTCGCCGACGGCGACATCACCTCGATCAGCGACGACCAGCGCGCGGCCCGTCAGCACACCGCCGACCCCGACCCGACCGACAAGGACCGCCCGCAGGCCTGACGCCCGCTCCGCCGTTCCCGCCCGCCGCACAGAAAGCCGACTCCGTGGCGCCCTCGACCCCTGTCCGTCATGCCTGGCGCGTACTGACCGGATTGCTCGCCATCGTCGGCGTGCTCTTCGGCATCAACGCGCTGGGCGTGTACGTCTTCAACGCCAGCTCCTGGACTCCCGAGCTCGCTCTCGACCTCCAGGGCGGGACGCAGATCATTCTGCAAGCCCAGACGACCGACGGCGCGGCCCCCGACAGCGACCAGCTGGCACAGGCCGTCACGATCATCCGCCAGCGCGTCGACGCCTCGGGCGTCGGCGAGGCGGACGTCGCCACCGAGGGCGGGCGCAACATCGTCGTGCAGATCCCCGGCCAGGCCGACGACGCCACGCGTCAGCGCATCCAGAGCTCCGCTCAGCTGCAGCTGCGGCCGGTGCTGTTCACGGGTTCGCCGGCCACGTCGTTCGTCGGCGAGGACGGCAACAACACCCCGTACCCGACACCCGACCCGAGCCTGCCGGCGACCCCCACCGCGTCGCCGACCAACGCGAGCGACCCCGCATACATCACGCCGGCGCTGCAGGCCGAGTTCCTCTCGTACGACTGCGCCAACCCGTCGTCCAACCCCGCGCAGGCCCCGGCCGACCAGCCGATGATCACCTGCGACGTCAACGGGCAGGCGAAGTACATCCTCGGCCCCGTCGAACTCGACGGGAACGACATCTCCGACGCCACCAACGGCCAGGAGCAGAACACCGGCCAGTGGGCCGTCAACCTCGTGTTCAACGACCAGGGCACGCAGAAGTTCGCCGAGGTGAGCCAGCGTCTGTACGGAGCTCAGGCCCCGTTCAACCAGTTCGCCTTCGTCCTCGACGGCAGCGTGCTGTCCGCGCCGTCGATGAACGGCATCATCGTCGACGGTCGTCCGAGCATCACGGGCAGCTTCACACAGGAGTCGTCCAAGGCCCTCGCCGACCAGCTGAAGTACGGCGCCCTCCCGCTGAGCTTCACGGTCGTCAGCTCCGACACCGTCTCGGCCACGCTCGGATCGCAGCAGCTGCAGGTCGGCTTCATCGCCGGTCTGATCGGCCTCGGGCTCGTGGCGATCTACTCGCTCATCGTGTACCGGGCGCTGGGCACCGTGATCATCGCCTCGCTCGCCGTGATGGCGGTGCTCACCTACCTCGCCCTGTGCATCCTGGCGTGGCGTGCGGGATTCCGCCTGTCACTGGCCGGCGTCGCGGGCCTGATCGTGACGATCGGCTTCACGGCCGACTCGTTCATCGTCTATTTCGAACGCATCCGCGACGAGCTTCGCGACGGCAAGTCGATCACCGCCGCGGTCGAAGACGGATGGTCGCGGGCCAAGCGCACGATCTACATCTCGAAGTCGATCAACGTCCTCGCCGCCGTCGTGCTCTACATCCTCGCCGACTCCACGGTGAAGGGCTTCGCCTTCACGCTGGGGCTGACCACCGCGATCGACGTGCTCATCTTCATTCTGTTCACGCACCCGGTGATGCAGTTGCTCGCGCGCACGCGCTTCTTCGGCTCCGGCCACCCGCTCTCGGGTATGGATCCCAACGCTCTCGGCGCGGTGTACCGCGGCCGTGCCCAGTTCCGCGCTCCCGTCGCGAATGCGGGTCGCACCTCGCGCTCCCGCGGCGAAGCACAGCGCCGCCAGACGATCGCCGAGCGCAAGCAGGCGGAACTCGCGGCCGCCGCCCGCGGCGATAGCCGCTCCACGAAGGAGGGAGACGACTGATGCCCCGCTCCATGTCGCAGCTCGGTAACGACCTCTACTCCGGGAAGACCTCCTTCCCGTTCGTGCAGCGTCGTCGCCTGTGGTTCATCATCGCCGCCGTCCTCGTGATCGGCGCCGCGCTGGTGCCGCTGTTCCGACCCGTGCAGTTCTCCATCGAGTTCACCGGCGGGTCGCAGTTCACCGTGTCGAACCCGGCATCGTTCGATCAGGCCCTCGCCACCGACGCCGTCACGTCCGTCGTTCCGGGAGCCACCACCCGCGTCACGACGATCAGCGATCAGGCCGTGCGCGTGCAGACCGACCAGCTCGGGCCCGACGAGACCCAGGCCGTCTCGGCCGCTCTCGCCACCGCGTACGACGTGCCCTCGTCGGAGATCACCGACTCCTTCATCGGCCCCACCTGGGGTGCCGACGTCACGCGGCAGTCGCTGTGGGGGCTGTCGATCTTCCTCGCGCTGACATTCCTCATCCTCGCGCTCTACTTCCGCACGTGGAAGATGTCGGTGGCCGCCATCATCGGCCTCGTCGACGTGCTCGTCATCACGATCGGGGTATACGCGGTCTTCGGTTTCGAGATCTCGCCCGCCGCCGTCATCGGCTTCCTCACGATCCTCTCCTACGCGCTCTACGACACCACCGTCGTCTTCGACAAGGTGCGGGAGAACACGCGGGACGACGGGGAGATCTCCGGCCGCACATTCGCCGAGTCGGTCAACCTCGCGGCGAACCAGACACTGATCCGCTCGATCAACACCACCGTGGTCGCGATCCTGCCCGTCGGCGCGATCCTGTTCATCGGTGTGCCTCTCGGAGCGCGGACCCTCAGCGACATCTCGCTGTCGATCTTCGTCGGCACGATCGTCGCGGCGTACTCGACGCTGTTCGTCGCCGTGCCCATGTACGCCCTGCTGCGCGAGCGCGAGAAGCCGATCGCCCAGCGAGACCAGCGCGTACGGGCCGCCCGGGAGAAGGCCGGCATCCCGGCCTGACCGCCGTAGCAGCGCACGCACCTGGTGCGCGCTCGACATCCCCCGGCGTGCCCGCTTCGGCACGCCGGGGGAGCGTAGACTTGATCGACTGGCCACGAGGAGGGGGTGACGATGACCGAGACCGCTTCTTCCGCGCCGCCGCCGCCGTCGTCGCTGCGACGCCTGGTTCCGCGCATCTTCTCCCGCGCCGCTCGCCGCGACGACGTCGACAAGCTGCTGCGCACCGTCCGCACGCACCATCCCAAGGGCGACCTCGCGATCATCGAGCGTGCGTACGCCGTCGCCGACAAGGCGCACGACGGCCAGAAGCGTCAGAGCGGTGAGCCCTACATCACGCATCCCCTCGCCGTCGCGCAGATCCTCGCGGAACTGGGGCTCGGGCCGAAGGCGATCGCCGCCGCCCTCTTGCACGACACGGTCGAGGACACCGGCTATCCGCTCGACGAGCTCGCCGCCGACTTCGGCGACGAGGTCGCGATGCTCGTCGACGGCGTGACCAAGCTCGACAAGGTCAAGTACGGCGACAGCGCCCAGGCCGAGACGGTGCGCAAGATGATCGTCGCGATGTCGAAGGACATCCGCGTGCTGCTCATCAAGCTCGCCGACCGTCTGCACAACGCGCGAACCTGGGGCTTCGTCCCCCCGCACAAGGCCGCGAAGAAGGCCACCGAGACGCTCGAGATCTACGCGCCGCTCGCGCATCGCCTCGGCATCCAGGCCATCAAGAGCGAGCTCGAAGACCTCTCGTTCGCCGTCATGCACCCCAAGCTCTACGCCGAGATCGACAGCCTCGTGAAGCAGCGCACCCCGCAGCGCGAGCAGTACGTGCAGAACGTCATCGACGCGGTCGACGCCGACCTGCGCGAACTGCGCGTGCGGGGCCGCGTCATGGGGCGTCCGAAGCAGCTGTACTCCGTGTACCAGAAGATGGTCGTGCGCGGGCGCGAGTTCGACGACATCTACGACCTCATCGGCATCCGCATCCTGGTCGGCACCGTACGCGACTGCTACGCGGTGCTCGGGGCGATCCACGCGCGGTGGACGCCGCTGCCGGGGCGCTTCAAGGACTACATCGCCACGCCCAAGTTCAACCTGTACCAGTCGCTGCACACGACGGTGATCGGCCCGGGCGGGCGGACCGTCGAGATCCAGATCCGCACGAACGAGATGCACCAGCAGGCGGAGTTCGGCGTCGCCGCGCACTGGAAGTACAAGGAGCGGATGGCGGGCGGAAAGACGGATGCCAAGGCCGTCGACGCCGACATGGCGTGGATCGCGCACATCTCCGACTGGCAGGCCGAGACCGCCGATCCGGGGGAGTTCCTCGACTCGCTCCGCTTCGAGATCGGCGCGAAAGAGGTCTACGTCTTCACGCCGAAGGGTCGTGTCGTCGGTCTGCCGACGGGTGCCACCCCGGTCGACTTCGCCTACGCCGTGCACACCGAGATCGGCCATCGCACGATGGGCGCCAAGGTCAACGGGCGTCTCGTGCCGCTCGAGTCGACGCTGCAGAGCGGCGACGTCGTCGAGGTGTTCACCTCGAAGAACCCCGACGCCGGGCCGAGTCAGGACTGGCTCGGCTTCGTCAAGAGCACGCGCGCGCGCAACAAGATCCGCGGCTGGTTCACCAAGGAGCGTCGCGAAGAGGCCATCGAACAGGGCAAGGATTCGATCGCCCGCGCCATGCGTCGGCAGAATCTGCCCCTGCAGCGCCTGATGAACCAGGATTCCTTCACCGAAGTCGCGCGGCAGTTCCACTACGAAGACGTCTCGGCGCTGTATGCGGCCGTGGGCGAGGGGCACGTCTCGACGCAGTCCGTGATCGAGAAGGTCACCGCGCTGGTCAGCGTCGAGGAGACCAACACCGGTCCCATCGACATCCCGGTCGGACGTAGCCGCGCGCCGCGCGGCGGCGACTCCGGCGTGCTGGTGCGCGGAGCGCCCGACATCCTGGTCAAGCTCGCCAAGTGCTGCACGCCGGTTCCGGGCGACGAGATCGTGGGCTTCGTGACCCGTGGAAGCGGCGTCTCGGTGCACCGCGGCGACTGCACGAACGTGCGGTCGCTGAAGGAGGAGCCCGATCGTCTCATCGACGTCGAGTGGGCGCCTACGACCAAGAGCGTGTTCCTCGTGCAGATCCAGGTCGAGGCTCTCGACCGGTCCGGCCTGCTGAGCGACGTGACCCGCGTGCTGAGCGAGCACCACGTCAACATCCTCTCGGCGACGGTGTCGACGACTAACGACCGGCTCGCGCTCAGCAAATTCGTCTTCGAGATGGGCGACACCGTGCACCTCGATCGCGTCCTCAATGCGGTCCGCCGCATCGATGCGGTGTACGACGTGTACCGCGTCACCTCGTCCTGAGCCGGGACTCGCACTCCCGGCCCACGGCGCATCGCCCGTGACCTCCTCGGGGTGGGGCCCCTCTCGCGCTCTTCGGAGCCTCCACCGCGTCGTCCCGTGCGCGCCGGATCCGCCCCTTCCGACCTCGCCTCACCCGTCGGCATCCGCCACCTCATCTTCCGCGGTGGTCTCGCTCACGGCGTCGGAGCGGAGCAGGCGAGTGGCCCGGTGGACGTGCGGGAAACGCGGATGCCGCTCGAACCAGGCCACGGCATCCGCGCGGAGCAGGGGGTCGCGGGACGCCCACGCGCGCGCCGCGGCGGTCTCGTCGCGGTCGTCGGAGCGGGCGAGATCGACGAGCGTGCGTGTCGGGGTGCTGACGCAGACCCCGGCGATCGACATCATGTCGTCGCTCGGGAGACGCACGTCGTGGAACACGGCGCGCAGGTCGCGCCGCGTGCGCAGGCGGACGTCGCGGACGCGTTGCAGGTGATGGATCGCCGGTTCGCTCGCGGCACCGCCGTGCACCCACGCCGCCGTGAGTCGAACTGCGGCCCACCGATCGCCGAGGAGAGGCGCCAGGCTGCGCGCGCGCATCCACCTCGTCTCGGCGGCGTCGGCCGGGATGAAGCCCTCGCCCAGCGGCACGAGCGCACCGTCGAGGCACGCCGCGGTCAGCTCGGCGAGGGAGAGCCGTTCGTTGGCGAAGAAGAGGAAGGGCGACACCATCCCGCCATTGTGGCGGGGCGGTGTCGCCCGTGACGGTGACCCGTCGGATCTGTGGAGAGCCGGTCAGCCGCCCAGGGCGCGCAGCCAGGTGCGGCGCGCCTCGAGCGCCTCCGAGGCCTGCGCCGCGGCACGCTTGTCTCCGCGGGCTTCGGCGTCGGCGAGCTCGGCCTCGAGCTTGTCGATCGCGTCGGTGAGCTGACGCGTCATGTCGTTGGCGCGCGCCTTCTGCTCCGGGTCGTTGCGCTTCCAGTCGGCGTCTTCGCGCGTGCGGACGGACTGCTCGATCTTGCGGAGCTCGTCGTCGAGGGCGCGCTCCTTGTCGCGCGGGAAGATGCGACCGATCTCGTCCCACTGGCGCTGGATGGCGGTGAGCTTCTGACGGGCCGTCGCGAGGTTCTTCTCGTCGACGATCGGCGCCGCCTGCTCGAGGAGCGCGCGCTTCTGCTCGATCTTCTCCTTGGAGGCTTCGGCGTCGGCCGTCTCGCGTTCGATGCGCGCACCGTACAGGGCGTCACCGGCAGCCTTGAAGCGCGCCCACAGGGCGTCGTCGACCTTACGACCGGCACGACCCGAGGCCTTCCACGTGTCGAGCAGGTCGCGGTACGCCCCGATGCCGTCTTCTCCGCGGGGGGCGAGGGCCTCGGCACGCTCGACGAGGCGGGTCTTCGCCTCGCGGGCGGCCTTGTGCGTCTCGTCGAGCGACGAGAAGAACTCGCGGCGGTGGCGGTCGACCGTGGCGCGGGCGTCGCGGAAACGACGCCACAGCTGCTGCGCCGTGGACTTCGACAGGCGCGGACCGTTCTGCTGGTGGGCCTGCCAGCGATCGAACAGCGCCGCCATATCGGCGGTCATCTGCTTCCACTGCACGGACTGCGGGTCGCGGGCGGCCAGGGCCTCGGCCTCTTCGACGATCGCGGTACGTTCGCGAACGGCCTCCTCGGAGGCCTGCTTGTTCGCGACGGCCTCGGTCTCGCTCGCCTCCGCGAGTTCGGCCGTGAGGCCGTCGACACGACCGATCAGCGCGGAGAGGTCGCCGACCGCGGCCGCTCCGTCGAGCTTGGCGCGCAGCGTCTTCGCGGTCGCACGGAGATCGGATGCCGAGGCACCACCGCGACGGTGACGGGTCTCGAGCAGCGTCACCTCGCCGGCGAGGTCGGCAAACTTGCGCTGGAAGTACGCGAGCGCCTCGGCGGGGGTGCCGTCGGGGTACTGCCCCACGACGCGCCAGCCGTCGGCCTCGCGGACCGAGACCGTGCCCTCGTCGTCGACACGGCCCCAGGGCTGGCTCGCCGTCTTGGAGGCCGTGGCACCCGGCGGGGGGCCGGGGATGCGCGCGCCGGGAACGGGTCGGGCCGCGGGCTGCGGCGCGGCGGGGACCTCTTCGGACGCGGGCTCGGTGGACGCGGGCTCAGCCGCCTCGGGCTCCGCAGCGTCCGACTCGGCGGTCTCGGGCTCGACAGCCTCGGGCTCCGCAGCATCGGGCTCGGCGGACTCGGACTCAGCGGTCTCGGGCTCCGAAGTCTCCGACTCGGCGGAGACGGCGTCATCGGACGGGGACTGCGCCGCGGGCTCCCCGCTCTCTGCGCTCTCGGCGGGCTGCGACGCGGCGTCGGCGGCCTCGACGGCGTCCGTGCCATCGGCGGCCGGGGTCGCGGCATCCGCCGATTCGTCGGTCGCGTCGGGGATCGACGACGCGGAGGCCTCGGCATCCGTCGTGTCGGCCGCGGTCTGGGTCGCGGCGGGATCGACCTCGGGCGTGCTCGCGTCGTCGCGCGGGTCGGAGGTCTCGGGGGAGGGAACGGAAGTCACGGGTAGCACCTCATCGCGGCAGAACCGCCTGGGGGAGAAGGACTCTCCGAGCCTAGTACGAGCGGCCGCGCCGCCACAGGCATGGGGACGGCGGTGGACGAGCGCCGTGCGGGCGGAACGCCGGGTCAGGGCGTCGTCGACGGGGCGCCGGAGGGTGAGGCGGGTGCCTCGGTCGCCGGCGCGGAGGGGCTCGGCGACGGGGCGGGCGCGCCCGGACCGGCGACGAAGTACGCCGTCTGCGCGCCGATCGCCCCGGCGATGACGACGAGACCGACCACCACGCCGAGCACGTTGTCACGGGTGCGGCGTCGGACCTGCCGTTCATGCAGGGCCACCCGAGCCTGATAGGCACGGGCGCGTTCGCGTTGCTCCCGCGTCTGCCGGTCTTTCCCGCGCGTCGCCACATCGACCTCCTCCGCCCACCGACGGGCCCCTCGATCCTACAAACCCCGCCGAGAGGTGCACCGTGCCGCCGCCGCGCACGGAACCGGTGTCGGAGGCCGCGGCTAGCCTGGAGGGGTGACCCCTTCCTCCGCGCTCTTCCAGGGCCAGACGCCGCTCGCGGTCCGGATGCGCCCGGTGAGCCTCGACGAGGTCGCGGGTCAAAGTCATCTGCTGCGCCCCGGGTCGCCGCTCGTCACCCTCGCCACCACCGACTCCTCGGCATCCGGCGCCGCGGTCTCCGTCATCCTGTGGGGACCGCCCGGCACCGGCAAGACGACCTTGGCGCAGGCGATCGCGCGCTCGTCGGGGAGGCGTTTCGTCGAGCTGTCGGCCATCACCGCCGGGGTCAAAGACGTGCGAGAGGTCATGCAGGAGGCGCTGACGCAGCGCGATCTCTACGGGCAGTCCACCATCCTGTTCCTCGACGAGATCCACCGGTTCACCAAGGCGCAGCAGGACGCCCTGCTCCCCGGGGTCGAGAACGGGTGGGTCGTGCTGATCGCGGCGACCACGGAGAACCCCTCGTTCTCGGTCATCTCGCCCCTCCTCTCGCGTTCCCTGCTGCTGACCCTGCGCCCGCTCGGCGACGACGACCTCGGAGCGCTCGTCGATCGCGCGGTCGCCGATCCGCGCGGTCTCGCCGGACGCGTCGTGCTCGACGACGACGCACGGGCCGCGCTCGTGCGCCTGGCCTCGGGGGACGCGCGACGTGCGCTGACCGCCCTCGAGGCGGCGGCCTCGGTCGCGGGAGACGACGGGGGAGCGTCCGGCGACGTCGTCCGGGCAGACGACGATGACGACGACGATGACGACGACGGCGACGACGACGGTGACGACGACGGGGCGCCGTTCGAGCCGGGCGACGCCGATCCACCGGTCATCACCGCCGACCACATCGCGCAGGCCGTCGACCGGGCCCTGCTCCGCTACGACCGCCAGGGCGACGAGCACTACGACGTCATCAGCGCCTTCATCAAGTCGGTGCGGGGATCCGATCCGGATGCCGCCATCCACTACCTCGCGCGCATGATCGAGGCCGGGGAAGATCCGCGTTTCATCGCGCGCCGCCTGGTGATCTCGGCCGCCGAAGACATCGGCATGGCCGACCCGCAGGCGCTGCAGATCGCCGTGGCCGCCGCCGACGCGGTCGCCTTCATCGGGATGCCCGAGGGGCGCATCCCCCTGGCCGAGGCGACGATCTACCTGGCCACGACCGCCAAGTCCAACGCCGCCTACAACGCCATCAACGCCGCCATCGCCGACGTGCGGGGCGGCGGATTCGGCCGCGTGCCGATGCACCTGCGCGATGCGCATTACCCGGGCGCCAAACGACTCGGTCACGGCAAGGGGTACAAGTACGCCCACGACAGCGAGATCGGCATCGTCGCTCAGCAGTACCTGCCCGACGAGCTGCGCGGACGCCGTTATTACGAGCCGACCAACCACGGCACCGAGCGCGACGTGTCGGCACGGTTGGAGAAGATCCGCCGCATCCTCGAGGGGAAGTGACGCGCGGAGAGGCTCCGCAGCGCGCTCTGATAGCATGAACCGGCTCGGAACAGGGTTTTCGGGCATCCCCTCCTTCCTGTGATCACCTTCCGGTGCGCCCCGGCGTGCGCTTCGGATCGGGCGGAAGGGGGCGATACGCCCGTGAGCCGTGAAAGGCGCGGCCACGTCATCGGAAGGAGAACTTCGTGACCACGAAGTCTCAGGACCGCCGCAAGGTGCGTCTGTCGCGCGCCCTCGGCGTCGCACTCACCCCCAAGGCCGCCCGCTACCTCGAGAAGCGTCCCTACGCTCCCGGTGAGCACGGCCGCACCAAGCGCAAGGCCGACAGCGACTACGCCGTGCGTCTGCGCGAGAAGCAGCGTCTGCGCGAGCAGTACGGCATCCGCGAGAAGCAGCTGCGCATCGCGTTCAACGAGGCCCGCCGCACCGACGGCCTGACCGGTGAGAACCTGGTCGAGCTGCTCGAGATGCGTCTGGACGCCCTCGTCGTGCGTTCGGGCTTCGCCCGCACCACCGCGCAGGCTCGCCAGCTCGTCGTGCACCGCCACATCCTGGTCGACGGCCAGCTCGTGGACCGCCCGTCGTTCCGCGTCAAGCCGGGTCAGCAGATCCACGTCAAGCCGAAGAGCGAGGGCCTCGAGCCCTTCCAGGTCGCCGCCGCCGGTGGGCACGCCGAGGTGCTGCCCCCCGTTCCCGGTTACCTCGAGGTCGACCTCTCGACGCTCCAGGCGAAGCTCGTGCGTCGCCCCAAGCGCGCCGAGGTGCCCGTCACGTGTGACGTGCAGCTCGTCGTCGAGTACTACGCCGCCCGCTGATCCCAGCGAGCACAGAAGGGCGTCGGGTTCTCCCGGCGCCCTTCGTCGTTCCCGCCCGGCCGTCGTTCCCCCGGTGGTGTGTGCTCGCGCGCGGCACAGGGGCCGTCGCCTACGATGAGGGATGCCGCGACCGCGGCGTCGTATCGAGGAAGAAGTGGTCATCGTGAGAAGCCTGTTCTGGTTCGCAGTGGGGATCGCCGGCGGTTTCGTCGCCGCCCACCTGGTCAACAAGGACCCGCGCGGGCAGGAGATCTTCGCGCAACTCGATGCGCGCATCGGCGAGTTCACCGACCGCATGACCGACGCCTACCACGCCCAGGAGACGCGGCTGTCGGACATCATCGACGATGCCAAGGCCGTCACCTCCTCGGCGGCCGACCGTGTCGCCGGTGCCGTCGGCGATGCCATGGACGCCGCGGGCGACGCGGCCTCCGCCGCCAAGAAGACCCTCACGACCTCCGACTGACCTCTCTGCGATCCGTCGTCCCGCCCCGCGGGACGATCCCGCACGCGCACGGAAAGACCCGCCATGAAAACCGCCGAGATCGCCCAGCGCTTCCTCGACTTCTTCGAGAAGAAGAATCACACGATCGTCCCCTCGGCCTCGCTCGTCACCGACGATCCGGCCCTGCTGTTCACCGTGGCGGGCATGGTGCCCTTCATCCCGTACCTGAGCGGCGTCGTGCCGCCGCCCTACCCGCGCGCGGCCGACGTGCAGAAGTGCATCCGCACCAACGACATCGAAGAGGTCGGCAAGACCCCGCGCCACGGCACTTTCTTCCAGATGCTCGGCAACTGGTCGTTCGGCGACTACTTCAAGGAAGATGCGATCCGCTTCGCGTGGGAGCTGCTCACCGCCCCCGAGTCCGAGGGCGGCCTCGCCTTCGACCCGAAGGACCTGTGGGTCACCGTCTACGAAGAGGACGACGAGGCGCACGACCTCTGGCTGAAGCTCAGCTCTCTTCCCGAGGACCGCATCCAGCGTCTCGGCAAGGACACGAACTACTGGTCGACCGGACTCCCGGGTCCCGCGGGCCCCTGCTCGGAGATCTTCTTCGACCGCGGTCCGGCCTATGGCATCGACGGCGGTCCCGCGACCGACGACGACCGCTACGTCGAGATCTGGAACCTCGTGTTCATGCAGTACGAGATCACCAACGTGCGCTCGAAGTACGACTTCGACATCGTCGGCGAGCTGCCGGCGAAGAACATCGACACCGGCATGGGCCTCGAGCGCATCGCGTTCATCAAGCAGGGCGTCGACAACATGTACGAGACCGACCAGGTGCGCCCCGTGCTCGACCTGGCCGCGAAGCTCGCGGGCAAGGCGTACGGCGCCGAGTCCCACGAGGACGACGTGCGTCTGCGCATCGTCGCCGACCACGTGCGCTCCTCGCTCATGCTGCTCGCCGACGGCGTCACCCCCTCGAACGAGGGCCGCGGCTACATCCTGCGCCGCATCATGCGTCGCGCGATCCGCTCGATGCGCCTGCTCGGCGTCGAAGGCGCGACCTTCCCCGAGCTGTTCGCCGCCTCTCGCGACGCGATGAAGGAGTCGTACCCCGAGGTCGAGGCGGATTACGCCCGTCTCTCGGCCTACGCCATCGCCGAGGAGCAGACGTTCCTGCGCACCCTCGCGGCCGGATCGGCCATCCTCGACCAGTCGGTCGCCGAAGCCAAGACCGGCGGCGGCTCGACGCTCTCCGGCTCCGAAGCATTCCTGCTCCACGACACGTACGGTTTCCCCATCGACCTCACGCTCGAGATCGCCGAGGAGGCCGGGCTGAGCGTCGATCGCGCCGCGTTCGACACGCTGATGCAGGAGCAGCGCACGCGCGCCAAGGCCGACGCCCGTGCCCGCAAGGGCACCATCGCCGATCAGAGCGCGTACCGCCCGTTCCGCGCGCTCGGCGAGACGGTGTTCACCGGCTACACCGAGTTGCAGACGGAGTCGACGGTGCTCGGCATCCTGGTCCAGGGGCAGGGGACCGATCGCGCCTCGGAGGGACAGATCGCCGAGGTCATCCTCGCCGAGACCGCGCTGTACGCCGAGTCCGGTGGTCAGGTGGCCGACAAGGGCGTCATCGTCGGCCCGGGCTACGAGCTCGAGGTGCTCGACGTGCAGCGTCCCGTTCCGGGTCTGGTCAGCCACACGGTCGAGGTGACCACCGGCGAGGTCGCCGTGGGCGCCCCGGCCACCACCGTGGTCGACGGGCTCAACCGCCACGCGGCGCAGCAGGCGCACACCGCCACGCACCTCGTGCACGCGGCGATCCGCGACACTCTCGGCAAGACCGCGACGCAGACGGGGTCGCTCAACCGCGCCGGGTACATGCGCTTCGACTTCAGCTGGGGATCGGCGCTCTCGCCCGAGACCCGCACCGAGATCGAGGACATCGCCAACAACGCCGTCCGCGACAACCTCGAGGTCACCACGCGCGTGATGTCGCTGGATGAGGCGAAGGCCGCGGGCGCCATGGCGCTGTTCGGCGAGAAGTACGGCGACACCGTGCGCATGGTCGACATCGGCGGTCCGTGGTCGCGCGAGCTCTGCGGCGGAACGCACGTCGCGCGCAGCGCCGAGATCGGTCTGGTCAACCTCGTCGGCGAGCAGTCGGTCGGCGCGTCGAACCGCCGCGTGGAGGCCCTCGTGGGTCTCGACGCGTTCCGCGACCTCGCCGCCGAGCGCGCCATCGTCTCGCAGCTCAGCACGAGCCTGAAGACCCCGCGCGAGCAGCTCACCACTCGCATCGGCGAGCTCGCCGCGAGCCTCAAGGCCGCGGAGAAGAAGATCGCCGCGTTCGAGGCGCAGGCCCTGACCGGACGTCTGCCGCAACTCGTCGAGTCGGCCGTGGCCGTCGGCACCGTGCGCGTCGTGGCCCAGAGTCTCGGCGAGGGTGCATCGGCCGACGACGTCCGCTCGCTCGCCCTGCAGGTGCGCGATCGCCTCGGCAGCGACCCCGCGGTCGTCGCGCTCGCCTCGGTCGCGGGCGGCCGCGCGACGGTCGTCGTGGTCACCAACGACGCCGCGCGCGAGCGCGGTCTCGCCGCCGGTGCCCTCGCGAAAGCCGCTGCCGCCGTCCTCGGTGGCGGTGGCGGCGGTCGGCCCGACGTCGCGCAAGGTGGCGGAACGGATGCCGCGGCCCTGCCCCAGGCGCTCGACGGCATCGTCGCCGACGTCCGGGCGACCACCGCGTGACGGCGTTCCGGCGCGGCATCCGTCTGGGAATCGACGTCGGGCGTGCGCGCGTGGGCGTCGCCCGGTCCGATCCGGACGGGGTGCTGGCCGTGCCGGTGGAGACGGTGCCGCGCAAGGGCGAACCGGTGCGCCGCATCGTCGCCCTCGTGGCCGAGTACGAGGCGTTCGAGGTGCTGGTGGGTCTGCCGCTCAACCTCCGCGGAGAGGACACCCCGTCGACCACCGACGCACGTCGGTTCGCCGACCAGCTCGCCTCGGCCCTGCCCATCCCGGTGCGGCTCGTCGACGAGCGATTGAGCACCGTGTCGGCGCACGGCGTCCTACGGGAGGCAGGTCGTTCCCAGCGCGACTCTCGTAGCATTGTTGACCAAGTCGCCGCTGTGGTGCTGCTGCAGCAGGCGCTCGACGTGGAGCGACAGTCCGGCGAGCCGGCCGGACCCGCCATATCACCGGGACAGGAGCCCGCCTGACATGCCCGAGAACCAGCCCCCCGGGAGCGATCCGTTCGCGGACCTCTACAGCCGCCTCCCCGACCCGCGCACCGGTGCGCGCTCGGCCGACGGTTCCGCGGACGCCGCTCCGCCGTCTCGGCGCGCCGCTCGCGAGGCGCGACGCGCGCAGACCGGTCCCACCGACACGAACCCCGCCGCCGAAGCTCCGGCCGCGAACGGTGCCGCCACCCCGGCGCCCCGGTTCGACGCCGCCCGCCGCGCACCGGGCGAGACCGCCGGGAACGGGATGCCGGAACCGACCCGTGCTGCGGATTCCGCGCCCGCGCCGCGCGCCGCCGAGCCCGCTCCGCGCGCTGCGGAGCCGACTCCGGCGCCCCGTGCCGCCGAGCCCGCGGCACGCGCCCCCGAGCCCGCCCCGGCCCCTCGCTCTGCCGACGCCGCCGGAGTCACGGCATCCGCCCCGGCATCCTCCGGCGCCCTGCGCGACGGGGGAGAGGCTGCGCCCGGACCCCGCCGTACGGGAGCACCGTCGACCACAGCGGACGGTGCGCGTCGTCCCTCGGCGTCCGCCGACGCCCCGCGCGAAGCGGAGCCGGCGCTCGTCGGCGCCGGGGTCGGCACGGCCGGACGCACGGCACCTGCCGGCGGCGGCATCCCCTCCGGGTCGCTCGAAGACCTCTTCACCGGTCAGACCACGACCCACGAGATCGGCCAGAGCGCCCCGCGACCGCCCAAAAAGCGTCGTCGCATCGGAGGGTGGATCGCCCTCGCGGTGGTGCTCGTGCTCCTCGGCGGTCTCGCCGCGGGCGGCGCGGTCGTGTGGAACACCTACGGTGATCGCATCCAAGCATTCCTGGGCAACGGCGAGCCCCTCGACTACGAGGCGGGCCAGGCCACGGGCGAGGCCCGCATCACCATCGTCTCGGGCGACACGGGGGAGTCCGTCTCGCCGAAGCTGTTCGAGGCCGGGGTCACGAAGGCCTCGAACTCGCTCTACAAGTACATGGTCGACAACTCCGTCGCCTTCACCTTCCAGCCCGGCGTCTACAAGCTGCAGCAGCAGATGACGTCGGAGGCGGTCCTCGCCGCGCTCCGCGACCCCGCGAGCCGACTGAACTACTCCGTGCAGCTGCGCGAGGGGCTCACCCTGACGCAGTCGCTCGACGTCATCGCGGAGCAGCTCAGTCTCCCGCGCGCCGACCTCGACGCGGCCGTCGCCGATCCCTCGGTGTACGGCGTGCCGGCCTCCACGCTGGAGGGCTGGATCTTCCCGGCGACGTACGACTTCGACGAGGGCGTCACCGCGCAGCAGGTCATCGAGCGCATGGTGCAGCGCACAATCCAGTCGCTCGACGCCGCGGGAGTCCCGGAGACCGATCGCGAGCGCATCCTCATCGTCGCCTCGATCATCGAACGCGAGGCGCGCAGCAGCGAGGACTTCTACAAGGTCTCTCGGGTCATCGAGAACCGCCTGCAGCCCGACAACACCGAGACCCATGGTCTGCTGCAGATGGACTCGACCGCCCAGTACGGCGCGGGTGAGCTGGATGCCGGTTCCTCGTCGTCGTCCGAGAACGCCCTCACCAGCGACAACCCGTGGAACACCTACATCCGTCCGGGTCTGCCGATCGGCCCCATCGCCAACCCCGGCGACCTCGCGATCGATGCGGCCATGAAGCCGGTGGACGGCCCGTGGTACTACTTCACCACCGTCAACCTCGCCACGGGTGAGACGGTGTTCTCCACCACCTACGCCGACCAGCTCAAGGCCGTGGACCAGTTCCGCGCGTGGTGTCGCGACAACCCCGACGGCGGATGCTGACCGGCGGGACACGGCTGGCCGTCTGGGGCGACCCGATCGCGCACTCGCGGTCGCCCCGGCTGCACGCCGCCGCGTACGGCGTGCTCGGGCTCGACTGGGAGTACGGGCGTCGGCGCGTGGACGACGAGACGTTCGCGACCGAGATCGAGGGGCTGGATGCCGCCTGGCGCGGGTTGTCGCTGACGATGCCGCTCAAGCACGTCGCCGCGGAGCGCGCGATCAGCCTCGACGACGACGCGCGGCTGACGGGCGCCGTGAACACCTACCTGCTGACCGAGGAAGGTCCCCGGGGCTTCAACACCGACGTGGGCGGGCTCGCCCGCGCCCTCGACGAGGTCGGCGTGCGTCGACCCGAGCGCGTGCGCGTGCTCGGTGCGGGCGCGACGGCGACCTCGGCCGTCGTTTCGGCGGTGCGCGCCGGGGCGGTCGAGGTGGAGGTGCGGGCACGGCGCCCCGATGCCGCTGCCCCTCTCGCCGAGCTCGGCGCGCTCCTGGGCGTCGCGGTGCGGATCGCCGCGCTCGACGCGCCCGATCCCGTCTCGGTCGACGCGACGATCGCCGCCCTGCCCGGGGGCACCGACCTCGGCGCTCTCGCCGGGGCGTTGGCATCCACGTCCGGACCCCTCGTCGACGTCGTCTACGGCGGCTGGCCCACGCCCCTCGCGCGGGAGTGGGAGCGTGCGGGGGTGGCCGCGCACGACGGGCTCGCGATGCTGCTCCACCAGGCGCTGCTGCAGGTGCGCGTGTTCGTCGCAGGCGACCCCGCTCGGCCCCTCGTCCACGAGGACGAGGTGCTGGCCGCAATGCGCATCGCGCTCGTGGGAGACTAGACGAATGCTTCGCGTCTTCACCGCCGGCGAGTCCCACGGCCCCGAACTGATCGCCCTCATGGAGGGGATGCCGGCCGGCGTCCCCGTCTCCTCGGCCCAGATCCGCGCCGAACTGGCGCGCCGCCGACTCGGGTACGGCCGCGGGTCGCGCATGAAGTTCGAGGAAGACGAACTGACCCTGTCGACGGGCATCGTGCACGGCTTCACGATCGGCAGCCCGATCGCTCTGCGCATCGGCAACACCGAGTGGCCGAAGTGGACCGAGGTGATGAGCCCCGAGCCCGTCGAGCTCTCCGACCGCTCGCGCGGACGCGGTGCCGCGCTCACCCGCCCGCGCCCCGGGCACGCCGACCTCGTCGGCATGCAGAAGTACGGCTTCGACGAGGCCCGCCCCATCCTCGAGCGGGCCTCCGCGCGGGAGACCGCGGCTCGCGTGGCGCTGGGCGCGGTGGCCCGCTCGTTCCTGAGCGAGCTCGGCATCCGTCTGGTCAGCCACACGCTGTCGATCGGGCCCGTGCGGGTTCCCGACGACGCCGAGCTGCCCACCCCCGACGACGTCGACCGTCTCGACGCCGATCCGCTGCGGTGCTTCCACGCCGAGACGAGCGCGGCGATGGTGGCCGAGGTCGACGATGCCAAGAAGGCGGGCGACACCCTCGGCGGGATCGTCGAGGTGCTCGCCTACGGCCTGCCGCCGGGGCTCGGCTCGCACGTGCAGTGGGATCGTCGATTGGATGCCAAGCTCGCCCAGGCCCTCATGAGCATCCAGGCGATCAAGGGCGTCGAGGTCGGCGACGGCTTCCTCACCACGACCCGCCGCGGCTCGCAGGCGCACGACGAGCTCTTCGCCACCGAAGACGGCATCACCCGCTCGTCCGACCGCGCCGGTGGTACGGAGGGCGGCATGTCGACCGGCACCGTGCTGCGCGTGCGCGCCGGCATGAAGCCGATCGCGACGATTCCCAAGGCCCTGCGCACGGTCGATGTCGCCACCGGCGACACCGCCGCCGCGCACCACCAGCGCTCCGACGTGTGCGCCGTCCCCGCATCGGGCGTCGTCGCCGAGGCCATGGTCGCGGTGACCCTCGCGGACGCCGTGCTCGAGAAGTTCGGGGGCGACAACGTCGCCGAGACGCGCCGCAACCTCGAGTCGTACCTCGCCAACCTGCCCGAGACCCTGCGCACGACCGACGCGTCGGACGCCGCGCTTCTCGCGCATGACCTCGCCTGAGCAGGCGCCCTCCGGCGCTGCCGGCCCGGACGACCGCGCAGCGGTGACCGGGGCCGGATCGGCCGTGGTGCTCATCGGTCCGATGGGCGCGGGCAAGACCAGTGTCGGGCGCCGCGTCGCGCGCGCCCTGGGCACGGCCTTCACCGACACCGACAAGCTCGTCGTACGCGACCACGGGCCGATCCGCGATCTGTTCCTCGCCCACGGCGAAGCGCACTTCCGCGCCCTCGAGCGCGACGCGGTCGTCGAGGCGCTCGGCCGCGGGGGCGTCGTCGCGCTCGGCGGGGGAGCCGTGCTCGACCCCTCGACCCGGGAACGCCTCACCGCGCATCGCGTCGTGCTGCTGACGGTCGCGCCGCACGTGGTGGCATCCCGCATCCACGGCGACGAACGGCCCCTGCTCGGCGGAGAAGACCCGGCCGAGCGCTGGCGGCGCATCTACGAAGAGCGGCGCCCCGTCTACGAGGCCGCCGCCGACATCACCATCGACACGTCGTCGGGGCCCCTGTCCCGCGTCGTCGACGACATCGTGGCCTGGGCGCAGAGCGTTCCGGCCCAGGAGAGATCATGAGCGACACCACCACGATCAGCGTCGCCGGCGACCCCGGCTACGACATCACCATCGGCCGGGGCCTGCTGGCCACGCTGGGCGAGAAGCTGCCCGCCGCCGCGCAGAAGGTGCTCGTGGTGCACCCGCCCACCCTCGCCGCGCAGGCCGAGGCCCTGCGCGCGCAGCTGGTGGGCGACCGTCAGGTGCTGCTGGCCGAGATCCCCGACGCCGAGCAGGGCAAGCGCGTCGAAGTGGCGGCGTTCTGCTGGCAGGTCATGGGCCAGGCCGACTTCACGCGCACCGATGTGGTGGTCGGCTTCGGCGGGGGAGCGGTCACCGACCTCGCGGGGTTCGTCGCGGCCACCTGGCTGCGCGGTGTCGCGCTCGTGCAGGTGCCGACGACCGTGCTGGGGATGGTGGATGCCGCGGTGGGCGGCAAGACCGGCATCAACACCGCCGAGGGCAAGAACCTCGTCGGCGCCTTCTGGCCCCCGGTCGCGGTGGTGTGCGATCTCGACCTGCTCGACACGCTCTCGAAGAACGAAGCCACCGCGGGCTTCGCCGAGGTGGTGAAGGCGGGCTTCATCTGGCATCCGGAGATCCTCGACCTCATCGAGGCCGACCCCACGGGGATCGTCGACCCGAAGGGCGACGCGTTCCGTCGGTGCGTCGAGCTCGCGATCGACATGAAGGCACGCGTCGTGGGCGAAGACCTGCGCGAGGCGGGTCTTCGCGAGGTGCTGAACTACGGGCACACGCTCGGCCACGCCATCGAGCACGCCGAGCGCTACCGCTGGCGTCACGGCGCCGCGATCTCGGTGGGCATGGTGTTCGCCGCCGAGCTGTCGCGCCTCGCCGGGCGCCTGTCGGACGACGTCGCGCAGCGCCACCGCACCGTGCTCGAGTCGCTCGGCCTGCCCACGACGTACCGCGCCGGCGCTTTCCAGACGCTGAAGGCCACGATGCAGCGCGACAAGAAGAGCCGCGGCAGCATGCTGCGCTTCATCGTGCTCGACGACCTCGCCCGCCCGACCGTGCTGCAGGCGCCCGACGAGTCGCTGCTGTTCGCGGCCTACCAGGAGGTCGGTGCGTGACCCGGAGCGCCTCGTGACGGAGGGGCGGACCGGGGGCGCGACCGTGCGGCGCGTGCGCGCCGGGGAAGGCGCCCGGGTGCGCGAGCTGCGTCTGCGCGCCGTGAGCGACCCCGCGGCATCCATCGCCTTCCTCACCACGTACGAGCAGGAGCTCGAGCGCGATCAGGCGTTCTGGGACGAACGCGCGGCGGGCGGCGCCGACGGAGACTCCGCGGCGATGTTCATCGCGGAGCACGGTGAGGAGTGGATCGGCACGTGCACCGTGCTCGTGCGGCGCGCGGGTGACCTCGACCACACCGGACGGCGGTCGACGAGCGACCGCGCCGACGTCGTCGGCGTCTACGTCGACCCGGCGCACCGCGGACGTGGAGCGATCGACGCGCTTCTCGACGCCGCAGCGCTCTGGTGCGCCGCTCGGGGCTTCGAGACGCTCTCGCTCGACGTCCACGTCGACAACGTCCGGGCGCAGGCGGTGTACCGGCGCGCCGGCTTCGTGGCGACGGGGGAGACCTTCACGGGGCCCATCGGCGCCGAGCGCGCGATGAGCCGCTCGCTGCGCGCGCTCTGACGCCGTTTCGACCCGGCGGCCCACCCTCACCCCGGGTGGACGAGCACGACGGCGGAGCGATTCGCCGACGCGCCGACTCCGGATGCCGCAGCGGAGCGTGTCGCGCGGGTCTCCCGCCGTCGTGCCCGGACCGGCGGGATGCGCCGGGCGGCTGGGCAGGAGCGGATGCCGGCGAGCACGACGGCGGGGCGCGTTCCCGACACGCCGGCCCCGGACGGGACGACACGGCGTGTCCCGCGAGATCCCTGCCGATGTGCACGGACCCATCCGCCGCCGCGCGACGACGCGCGGGAGCCCCGCCTTCCGGAGAAGACGGGGCTCGCGGACGCCGGTCAGACCGAGACGGGCACCCGGCGCTCGGCGGCGAGGCCGAGCTGGTCGGTGGGGACGTCCTTCGTCTCGCGAGCGGTCAGCGCGCTCACCGAGGCGATGACGGCGATCACGGCGGTGAAGACGCTGATCACGACCCATCCGCCGGCCGCGCCGCCGCCGAGGGCCGCGACGATGCTCGGGGCGAATCCGGCCATGAGGAAGCCGAGCTGGGTGCCGATCGCCATGCCCGAGAAGCGGACGCGGGTGCTGAACATCTCGCCGTAGAACGAGGGCCACACGGCGTTCGCGGCGGCGTATCCGCACGAGAAGGTGAGGATGGCGAGGCCGAAGGTGACGAGGTCGTTCCCGGCGCCCATCGACAGCATGTAGAACGGCATGAAGGCCGCCGACGACAGCGCACCGTAGATGAAGACGGGCTTGCGGCCGATGCGGTCCGCGAGCTTGCCGAACAGCGGCTGGGTGAAGAGCGCGACGACGTTCGCGACCACGACGAGCCACAGGGTGACGCTCGCGGCGAGGCCCTGCTCCTTGCCGTAGGCGATCGCGAGCGTGCCGAACACGGTCGAGACCGCGGCGATGAACGCGCAGCAGATCACGCGCAGCACGTCGCGCCAGTGGTTCTTCAGCAGCGGAAGCAACGGCATCCGGGCGATCTGTCCGGTGGCCTTCGCCTGCTCGAACTCGGGCGTCTCGTGCAGGCTCCGGCGGATGAAGAACGCCACGACGACGACCACGGCGCTGAGCCAGAACGGCACGCGCCATCCCCACGAGAACTTGATCTCATCGGGTAGGGCGACGACGGGGATGAAGATCAGGGCGGCGAGGATCTGACCGCCCTGCGTTCCGGTCAGGGTCCACGAGGTGAAGAACGAACGACGTCCGTCGGGGGCGTGCTCGAGCGTGAGCGACGAGGCTCCGGCCTGCTCGCCCGCGGCCGACAGGCCCTGGGCGAGACGGCACAGCACGAGGAGGGCGGGAGCGAACCAGCCGATCTGCGCGAAGCCGGGGAGGCAGCCGATGATGAACGTCGACAGACCCATCAGCACCAGCGTGAACATCAGCACCTTCTGGCGTCCGATGCGGTCGCCGAAGTGGCCGAGGATGACGGCGCCGACGGGACGGGCGATGTAGGCGAAACCGAAGGTGGCGAACGACATCACCAGGGCCGCCTGATCGCCCGACGGGAAGAAGACCGTCGGGAAGATGAGGGCCGCGGCAGAGCCGAACAGGAAGAAGTCGTAGTACTCCACGGCGCTGCCCATGAAGCTGGCGGTGGCCGCCTTCACGGGAGTCTTCCGCGTCGTTGCGGGGGTGGTCATGGACGAGTGCTCCTTTTAGCGGGCGAGAGCCGGGTCGACGGGTCGGTCGAGGGCTCCGTCGGATGTGACGAGGTCGAGGAAATGGGCGGTCATGCGGTCGGGATCGGGTCGCGTCCCGGTGATGAGGGCGAACGCATCGACGGCCTGGTGGACCGCCATGCGTCCGCCGCTGAGGGTGCGGCAGCCGCGCTCGCGCGCGGCGACGAGGAGTTCGGTGTCGAGGGGGCGGTAGACGATGTCGGCGACCCACAGCTCGGGGCGCAGCAGGCCGGCGTCGAGGGGGAGCCCGGGGTGCTCCGCCATGCCGACCGGCGTGCAGTGCACGAGGCCGTCGGCCGTCGCGAGCACGGTGGCGAGATCGGCCGGCGCTGCGGTGTCGACGAGGGCGAGCGGATGCCGTGTCGCCAAGTCGTCGGCCAACGCCCGGGCGCGAGCGGCGTCGAGGTCGACGATGCTCAGGCGGGCGGTGCCGAGGCGCAGCAGCGCGTCGGCGACGGCGGAGCCCGCCCCGCCCGCGCCGAGCTGGACCACGTGCCGGGTCTCGGCATCCGGGAGTCCGTCGGTGAAGGCCGCGGCGAAACCGGTGGTGTCGGTGTTGTGGCCCACGCGCCCGGTCGGGGTGAACAGCACCGTGTTGACCGCTCCGAGAGCGGCGGCGACGGGGTCGATGCGATCGAGGTGGGCCAGGACGCTCTGCTTGCAGGGGTGGGTGACGTTGACGGCGTCGTATCCGAGGCGTTCGGCCCACGCGAGCACCTCGCCGATGCGGGCGGGGTCGATGCCGAGCGCGGTGAGGTCGAGCGGACGGTAGACGTAGGTGAGACCGAGGGCGCGGGCTTCGGCCATGTGCATCGGCGGCGTCAGCGAGGGGAGCACACCCGTGCCGATGAGGCCCACGAGGTAGGGGTGCGAGTCGTTCACGGTACTCCTTCGTTTCCGCGACACCGGTCAATGTACTAACCGGTACGTTCAGAGGAAACCACGCTCGCCTGTCCATGTCAACGACGGATCCCGGGTGTCGCGCCACCACGGCCGCACTCGCGCAACGCGGCGTCGGCCCGCCCCGCGCGCGGGACGTTCCCACCCATCGAGTGTCCAGGACACGCCGCACGCGAGAGTCCCCAGCCGGCGTGTCTCGGACACTCGACGGATGCCGGGGCCACGGCGCGGACGGGCGCGCGAGCGCGGATGACGCAGCCCGACCCGACGCGCCGGGGCCGGCCGCAGGGGGTCAGCGCGCGGGCGCCGTGAGCCAGCCGACGACCACGTCGCCGATCATCGCGCGGAGGTGCGACCGGCGGTCGGGGGAGGCGAGGTCGACGTCGAACAGGTGGCCGAACGTGTACTGGTTGGCGACCTGGAACACGCAGTACGAGCTGATCACGAGGTGCACGTCGATGGCATCCACGTCGGCGCGGAAGATCCCGGCCGCACGCCCGCGCTCCAGGATCTCGTCGAGCAGCCCCTTCGCGGGCTGGGACTGGGTGCGCAGCCCCTCGATCTGCCGGATGAACGCCCCGCGGTGGATGTTCTCGATCGCGACGAGGCGGATGAACGCATCGTGACCCACGTGATGGTCGAAGGTCAGCTCGGCGAGGGCGCGGATGGCGTCCACGGGATCGGCGTGATCGACGTCGATCGCGCGCTCGGCCTCGCGGATGCCGCGGTAGGCCTCTTCGAGCACGGCCCGGTAGAGGCCCTCTTTGCCGCCGAAGTAGTAATAGATCATCCGCTTGGTCGTGCGCGTGCGCGCGGCGATCTCGTCGACCCGGGCGCCCGAGAACCCGTCTTCGGCGAAGACCTCGGTGGCCACCGCCAGCAGTTCGGAACGCGTGCGTTCGGCGTCTCGACGTGCATCGGCCATGGGCCCAACCTACTGGACGCGCGGGGTGGACCCGCTTTGTACTAACTGGTACATTCAGCCGCCATGAAGACCTCGATGGCGACCGTCTGCATCAGCGGCACCCTGGCCGACAAGCTCCACGCGTGCGCCGAGGCGGGATTCGACGGCGTCGAGATCTTCGAACCCGACCTGCTCGCCGCTCCCGAGAGCCCCGAGGAGATCGCCGCCCTGGCCGCTCGCCTCGGACTCACCCTCGACCTCTACCAGCCGATGCGCGACGTCGAAGGCGTCGACGAGGACGCCTTCCGAGCGGTCCTCCGGCGCGCCGAGGCGAAGTTCCGTCTGATGAACCGGCTCGGCATCGACCTCGTGCTCTGCTGCAGCAACGTCGCCACGGCCACGGTCGACGACGACGCGGTGAGCGCCGACCAGCTGCGGCGCCTCGGAGACCTGGCCGCGGGCTACGGCATCCGGATCGCGTTCGAAGCCCTCGCCTGGGGACGCTTCATCGACGACTACCGTCGCGCGTGGCGCGTCGTCGAGCTCGCCGACCACCCGGCGGTGGGGGTGTGCCTCGACTCGTTCCACATCCTCTCGCGCCGACACGATCCCGCCGCGATCGCCGACATCCCGGGCGAGAAGATCTTCTTCGTCCAGCTCGCCGACGCCCCGCGCCTCAGCATGGACGTGCTGTCGTGGAGCCGGCACCACCGTCTCTTCCCCGGCGAGGGCGACTTCGACCTCGCCGACTTCACGGCGCGGATCGTGGATGCCGGGTACTCCGGCCCGTGGTCGCTCGAGGTCTTCAACGACACCTTCCGCCAGACCGATGCCCGGCGCACCGCCCGTCACGCGCGGCGCTCGCTGCGCTGGCTCGAGGATGCGGTCTCGCGAACGCTCACCGACGCTCCGGGCGGTCTGCAGATGCTCCCCGACTCCGCCGCGCCGTCGGCGGTCGACTTCGTCGAGATCAAGGCCGAGGACACCTCCGCGGTCGAGGAGCTGCTCGGGCAGCTCGGCTTCACCCCGCGGGGTCGGCACCGCACCAAGCCGGTGACGCTGTGGACGGCCGGTCGCGCGCGCGTCGTGCTCAACGAGCAGCACGCCCGGGGGTGGGAGCCGCGCCTGGCCGCGATCGGACTGGAGGTCGACGACGCCGAGGCCGTGGACCTGCGCATGCTCGAGCTGCACGTGCCGCGCGCCTACCGCCGCACGTACGCGACCGAGGAGCGCCTCGACGGTGCCGTGGCCCCCGACGGCACCGAGGTGTACTGGGCGCAGGCCGCCGACGAGGGAGAACCCGGCTGGGTGGCCGAGTTCGAGCACGGCGGACCCGAGGCCCCCACCGCGATCGAGGGCGTCGATCATGTCAGCCTGTCGCAGCCGTGGCAGGCGATCGAGGAGGCCACGCTGTTCTATACGGCGGGCTTCGCCCTCCGCGTCGACAGCAGCACCGAGGTCCCCGGCCCCCAGGGACTCGTCGCGAGCCGCGTGCTCGGCTCGCCCGGCGGAGAGGTGCGGCTGCCGCTGAACGTCGCGCCCCCGATCCTGGCGGGGGAGAGGGCCGCGCTGCCCCAGCACGTCGCCTTCCGCTGCGCCGACGTCCGCGCGCTCGCCCGCGCCGCCCGGGAACGGGGTTTCGTGCCGCTGGCGATGCCCGGCAACTACTACGACGACATCGCGGCCCGCTTCGACCTGCCGACCGAGGCCGTCGCCGAGCTGCGCGAGCTGCACCTCGGATACGACCAGGATGCCGCGGGCACCTACCTTCACTTCTACACGCGCACGATCGGCGAGGTGTTCCTCGAGTTCGTCGAGCGCGGGGGCTCGTACGCCGGGTACGGCGCGGGCACGGCGCCCGTGCGCCTCAGCGCGCAGGGGCGCCGCTGATAGCGTGCCGGACATGATCACGCCCCGCCGACTGCTGCTCGTCAACGGCCCCAACCTGAACCTGCTCGGCACCCGCCAGCCCGAGATCTACGGCCGCGACACGCTCGCCGACGTCGAGCGGGTCACGACCGCGGCCGCCGAGCGCCACGGCCTCGAGGTCCGGGCCATCCAGAGCAACCACGAGGGCGTCCTCATCGACGCGATCCACGCCGCACGGCTCGACTGCGCGGGCATCGTCATCAACGCCGGGGGGCTCACGCACACCTCGGTCGCGCTGCGCGACGCCCTGGCATCCGTCGACCTCCCGGTCGCCGAGGTGCACATCTCGAACATCAAGGAGCGCGAGGCGTTCCGGCACTTCTCGTACATCGAAGAGGTCGCGGCGGTGCACGTGATCGGCGAGGGCGTGCCGGGGTACGCGCGCGCCGTCGACCTGCTCGTGGAGGTCGTCTCGGGCCGCGCCGACGGCTGAGGGTGCGGATCACGTAGACTCTGACGTCGGGCTCTCGCCCACTTCGACTCACGAAACGGAATATCGGCACTCATGGCATCCACCGCAGACATCAAGAACGGCGTCGTCCTGAACATCGACGGTCAGCTCTGGAGCGTCGTGGAGTTCCAGCACGTCAAGCCCGGCAAGGGCGGGGCGTTCGTCCGCACCAAGCTCAAGAACGTCATGAGCGGCAAGGTCGTCGACCGCACGTTCAACGCCGGCGCCAAGGTCGACCTCGAGAACGTCGACCGTCGCGACTTCACCTACCTCTACAACGACGGCGAGGGCTTCGTCTTCATGGACGTCGCCGACTACGACCAGATCACCGTGGGCGCGGCGACCGTCGGCGACGCGGCGAACTTCCTGCTCGAGAACCAGCAGGTGCAGATCGCGCTGAACAACGGCAACCCGCTCTACATCGAGCTCCCGCCGTCGGTCATCCTCGAGGTCACCTACACCGAGCCGGGCCTGCAGGGCGACCGCTCGTCGGCCGGCACCAAGCCCGCCACCGTCGAGACCGGCTACGAGATGCAGGTTCCGCTGTTCCTCGAGACCGGCACCAAGATCAAGGTCGACACTCGCACCGGCGAGTACCTCGGCCGTATCAGCTGACGTCTCGATCCCGACAGAATGAGTGCTCGTACCAAGGCGCGCAAGCGCGCCCTCGACATCCTGTTCCAGGCCGACGTGCGCGGTGAGGAACTGCCCGTCATGCTCGCCACCGAAGCCAAGCGTGCGGCCTCCGAGCCCGACCGTCAGGCCTCGTGGCTGTACGCCCGCGACATCGTCGACGGCGTGATCGACAACCGCGACGCGATCGACGAGCAGATCACCACCTTCGCCAAGGACTGGTCGCTGCAGCGCATGCCCGCCGTCGACCGCGCGCTCCTGCGCATCGGCACGTGGGAGATCCTCTACAACGACGAGGTGCCCACGGCCGTCGCGATCGATGAGGCCGTCGAGTTGGCGAAGGAGTTCTCCACCGACGACTCCGGTTCGTTCGTGCACGGCGTGCTGGCGCGGATCGCGCGCTCGTCCTGATCACGCCGCCCGACGTGCTCCGACGCGGCCCCGACAGAGCGTCGGCGGTCGCGTCGCGGCGTTTCCGGGGACCGCGGCGGTCCGCAGCGCGCCGGGCGATGTCGGGGGTCGGGGAGAGGATCATTCCGTGAGTTCGTGGCGCGACCTGCTGCCCGGGGCGGAGCGTGCGTCGTTCGATGCGCTCGCCCTGGGCGTCGAGCTGCGCCAGCGCGAGGCCTACGACCCGGCGCGCTGGGAAGCGCGAGCCGTCGTGGCGGTGACGCCCCGCCTGCTCGCCCGGCGGCAGGACGACCTGCAGCTCGTCGCCCGCCCCCTCGTGCGCGGTGCCCGCGAGACGTGGATCCGAGCGGATGCCACCTGGGATGCCGTGCGCCGGTCCTCCGGACGCTTCGACCCGGCCCACGTCCGGTGGTTCGCCGAGCTGCACGCCCTCGCTCAGGCGCTGCGCACGACCGGACCGTTCGCCGCCTCGGGCGACACGGTGGCCCTCGATGCCGTCGACTCCCCGCTGCTGTGGTCGCATCTGGCCGCGGCGGGGGAGTTCGGCATCCCGATCGTCGCGATGCACCCGCAGCAGAGCGTGCGACTGGCCGGTTCCGCCGAGGCGCGCGTGGCCATCGACGCGGTGGGCGGGGGAGGGCTGCGCCTGACCGCCCGCGTTTCGGTCGACGGCGAGTCCGTGCCGGCCGCGCACGCGCGCGCGATCGGTTCATCGGGGCTGTTCGCCTTCGCGCTCGAGCGCGATCCGGTGCCGATCGTGCTGGCGCCCGTCGCCCTGCCGGCGCCCCTGCCCGCCCTGGTGGGCACCGACGGTGTCGACATCCCGCGCGCGGAGGCGGAGGAGTTCCTCACGGAGGCCTACCCGCGTCTGGCGCGCCGGGCACCGCTGGCGGTGGGCGCCGGGGTCCCCGCGCCACCCGCCGCGCGGCCGACGCTGGAGGTCGCGGTGACCTATACCGACGACGAGGTCTCGTACCGCCTCGACTGGGTGTACCCGGGGTCCCTCCGCTTCGCGTACGACAGCGAGCACCCCGGCACTGGTCCCGCCCGCGCGGCCAGCGGTGAGGGCTCCGGTGCCACGGTCGCCCCCGAGTCGGTCGCCCTCGACGCGGTGGATGCCGGAACGAGCGGCTCCGAGCGCGACCCGCGCGCCGAAGCCCGGATCGGCGAGCGTTTCGAGACCGCCTGGATGACGGCATCCGATCTGCCCATCGCCGCCCGCGCGCGCCTGCACGACGCCGATGCGGCCGCGTTCACCACGCGCGTGCTCCCCGCCGTCGACGTGGTGGACGAGGTGCGGGTGCGCACGAGCGGCGCCGTTCCGGCCTTCCGCGAGCTGCGCGGCGATCCGACGCTGCGCGTCACGGCCGTCGAATCCGTCGACCGCGACTGGTTCGACCTGGGCATCGTGGTCACGATCGACGGGCGGACGATCCCGTTCGGCACGCTGTTCTCGGCGCTGTCGCGGGGACGCACGCGCATCAAGCTGTCCGACGGGGCGTGGTTCTCGCTCGCGCATCCCTCGCTGCAGCGCCTGCGCGACCTGCTCGAGGAGGCCGCGGCACTCGACGAGTGGGAGACCGGTCCTCGCCTTCCGCGGACGCACCTCGCGCTGTGGTCCGAGTTCGAAGACCTCGCCGATCAGTCCGAGGCCGCCGTCGAGTGGCGCGGTCTCGCGCGGGCACTGCGCGAGGTCGACGAGGTACCCGCCGTGCCGACGCCGCCGGGCTTCCTCGCGGCGCTGCGGCCCTATCAGCGCGACGGGCTCTCGTGGCTCGCGCTCCTGCACGGGCACCGGCTCGGCGGCATCCTGGCCGACGACATGGGACTCGGCAAGACGCTGCAACTGCTCGCCCTGATCGCGCACACCCGCGCGCTCGGCGACCG
The DNA here is from genome assembly GCF_032464935.1 of Microbacterium phycohabitans. Lineage (NCBI taxonomy): Bacteria > Bacillati > Actinomycetota > Actinomycetes > Micrococcales > Microbacteriaceae > Microbacterium > Microbacterium phycohabitans. The sequence continues at coordinate 166,967 of NZ_JAWDIT010000003.1, read as the reverse complement.
GCGCCCGTGGCTGGTCGTCGCACCGACCTCGGTGCTGCCCACGTGGCGCGACGAGGCGGCGCGCTTCGCCCCGGGGCTCCGCGTGCGCGTGATCGAAGCCACGGCGGTGCGCCGCGAGCACACCGTCGCCGCCCTCGCGGGTGATGCCGATGTGGTGGTGGCCTCCTACGGCGTCGTCCGGGCGGATGCCGCCGAGTTCGCCGTCCCGCACTGGTCGGGCGTCGTGCTCGACGAGGCGCAGTTCGTGAAGAACCCCGCGACGCGGATCCACCGCGCGATCGGGGCCCTGTCCACCGACGCCGTCTTCGCCGCGACGGGGACGCCGATCGAGAACGGCCTCGACGATCTGTGGGCGCTGCTGGCGCTGACCGCGCCCGGGCTCTTCCCCTCGATCCGGCAGTTCCGCGAGGACTACACCCGCGCCATCGAGCAGCTGCCGACCGACCAGCCCACGGCACTCTCCGCCGCCGCGGCGAGCGCGCATCGTGAGAAGACGCTGGATCGCCTCCGTCGCCGGGTGCGGCCGTTCCTCCTGCGGCGCACCAAAGACGTCGTGGCCGCCGATCTTCCCCCCAAGCAGGAGCAGGAGATCGTGGTGCCGCTGGGCCCGGCGCATCAGCAGGTCTACGACCGGGTGCTGCAGCGCGAGCGGCAGAAGGTGCTCGGGCTGCTCGACGACCTCGATCGTCAGCGCTTCATCGTGTTCCGGTCGCTCACGCTGCTGCGGATGCTCGCGCTGGCCCCGGGCCTGGTCGACGAGCGCGATGCGCATCTGGGCTCGGCGAAGCTCGACGTGCTCCTCGAGCGCCTGGTCGAGGTCGCCGCCGAGGGGCACCGCGCGCTGGTGTTCAGCCAGTTCACCTCGTTCCTCGATCTCGCAGCGGAGCGTCTGGATGCCGCCGGCCTGAGCTACGCGCATCTCGACGGGAGCACCGCGCGGCGGGGCGAGGTGGTCGAGGGATTCCGCGAGGGCGATGCCCCGGTGTTCCTCATCAGCCTGAAGGCGGGCGGATTCGGCCTGACGCTCGTGGAGGCCGAGTACGTGTTCCTGCTCGACCCGTGGTGGAACCCTGCGGCGGAGAACCAGGCGATCGACCGTGCGCACCGCATCGGGCAGACCGAGAGCGTGTTCGTCTATCGGCTGATCGCCGCCGGCACGGTCGAGGAGAAGGTGCGTGCGCTGCAACAGCGCAAGGCCGCGCTGTTCGACGCGGTGATCGACGACGGCGAGGCGTTCGCCGCATCGCTCGACGCCGACGACATCCGGGGTCTGCTGGGGCCGTGACGCGCGCGGCGGCGCCCTCGTCGGCTGCGCGATCAGCCCAGCTCGCCCGTCACGAACTGAGCACGGCCGTGACCGAACGACCAATCGGCGTCGCCGTTCTCGGTGACGCTGACGACGAGGTCGCTCCCGGCGAGTCCGATCCGCTCGTGCAGCTTCTGCGCGAGCAGGCTATACAGCGCGACCTTGGCGTCGTCGGTGCGCTGCTTCGACGACAGGCGCACGATCACGAGCCGCTCCGAACGCTCGATGCCGAGTCCGGTGTCCAACGCCACCAGCTCGAAGGGCTCGTGCTGCGTGAGGATCTGGTAGCGGTCGGCGGCGGGAACTCCGAACGCCTCGACGACGGCATCCTGCACGGCGTCCAGCATCGTGCGCAGCTCGGTCTCGTCGTAGCGTCCGCGGATCGTGTCGATCATCACCAGGGGCATGGGGGTCCTTTCGTGGGGCTCTGCACGCTACCTCCGGTGAGTGTGGGTGCGGACGGCTTGACGCGGACACCCCCGCCCCTCTCAGGCCTCTTCCCGGAGCCCCGCGTAGACTCGACGGGTTCGCCAACGACACAGGAGCGGCATGAAGATCACCGGCCTCGGCCACGCGGGAATGTTCATCGAGACGCGCGGCGGCAGCATCATCTGCGACCCCGTCCTCGGTCCGAGCTTCTTTGGCTCGTGGTTCCCGTTCCCCGACAATCGCGCTCTCGATTGGGAGCGGTTCGGCGCGGCGGACTTCCTCTACATCTCGCACCGCCATCGCGATCACTTCGATCCGGCGCTGCTGGAGCGCTACGTGCCGAAGGACATCAAGGTTCTCCTGCCCGAGTACCCGACCGACGACCTCGAGCAGGACCTCCTCGCCCTCGGCTACACGAACATCGTGCGCACCGAAGCGGGCGTGCCCCTGCAGTTCGGCGACCTGAAGCTCATGGTGACGCCGCTGCGCGCCCCGTCGGATGGGCCCATCGGCGACTCTTCGCTGTCACTCGACGACGGCACGGCATCCATCCTCAACCAGAACGACTCGCACCCCCTCGACCTGGAGAAGCTGTTCGACTTCGGCAAGCCCGACGCCTACTTCACCCAGGTGTCGGGCGCGATCTGGTGGCCGATGGTCTACGACCTGCCCCAGGACGCCAAGCAGAACTTCGCCCAGCTCAAGCGCGACGCGCAGAACAAGCGCGCCATGTACTACATCGAGAAGGTGGATGCCGAGCACGTCTTCCCCATGGCGGGCCCGCCGATGTTCCTGCGCGAGGAGCTGTTCCGCTACAACGGCACGGGCCTGGAGAACGACTCGATCTTCACCGACCAGCGCGAGTTCCTCGCGCACATGAAGGAGCAGCGCCCCGACCAGAAGGGCTACCTGTTCCTCCCGGGCACCGAGGTCGAGGTGCAGGGTGCGGACGTCACCGTCACCCAGACGCTGTACACCGATGCCGAGATCGAGCGCGTGTTCGGCGGCAAGTGGAACTACCTCGCCGAGCAGCGCGACAGCCGTCAGGCCGAGATCACGGCCGAGGAGGCGACGCGTGCCGAGGTCATCCCGCCCGCCGAGATGCTCGCCGCGTTGAAGGAGTGGTGGGAGCCGCTGCTGCGTCGCGCCCGCACGATCCGCAACGGCGTCGGTGGCGTGGTGCGGTTCCGCATCGGCGAGCTCGACATGGTCGTGGACTTCCCCAAGGCCAAGCTGCGCGAATACGCGGGGGAGGAGTGCATCTACTGGTACACGATCCCCGCCGACCTCGTGTCGACCAACATCCGCGACCACGAGATCGACTGGTCGAACTCGATCTTCCTGTCGATGCAGTTCGAGGTGGGGCGTTCGGGCAAGTTCAACGAGTTCCTCACGACGTTCCTCAAGTGCCTCTCGCGCGACCGCATCGAGTACGTCGAGAACTGGTACGCCGAGCAGAGCGATCAGACCGAGGATGCCGAGATCGGCGACTGGACCGTGCAGCGTCGCTGCCCGCACCTGCGCGCCGACCTGACGAAGACCGGCAAGATCGAGGACGGCGTGCTGACCTGTTCGCTGCACGACTGGAAGTGGGACCTGGAGACCGGTCGCTGCCTGACGACGACCGGTCACCCGATCCGCTCGTCGCGCGTGCGCACCACGCCGAGTGGCGAACGCGCCGCCGCCGAGGTCGCCGCGGGCTGATCCTCGCCGGGGCTCCATCACGTCGCGGTGTGGGTCGCCGACGTTTCCGTGGCGGACGCCGAGTGGGGATGGCTGCTCCATGCGGTCGGCTTCGAGCGGACCGAACAGGGGGCCGACGGGGGTACGTGGAGTGCCGTTGACGGCCCGTACCTGACGTTGACGACGTCTCCGAGCCTGTCGCGGCTCGACCACCGGCGCACGCTCTTTGCGCGCACCCCACAAAGCTCCCCCCGACGCACGCCCCCTGCGCGCACCCCTCGCCGAACACCCCTTCCGGGCGATCCGCATCCGTCCCGGACCGCTTCAGGCCGCGTCAAAGCGGCGCGAAGATCTCGACCGCAGCTGCACGGGCGGCCGCGCCTCGCCGGTGCGCGGGTCGGGTGGGGCGTGCAGCCAGTAGGTATCCCGGCCGGTCACGGGGTCCCGCTCCCGCACGATCCTCTCGCCCCGGTTGTGGAGCCCGAGGTGATGGTTCCGGCAGAGCGGAACCCCGTCGTCGATGTCGGTGCGCCCCCTGTCCGCCGCCCAGTGGTCGATGTGGTGCATCTCGCACTGCGAGATGGGGGCACGGCATCCGATCCCGACGCACCCGCCGTCGCGCACCGCGATCGCGATCCGCTGGGCGCGCGTGAACAGGCGCTGATGTCGGCCGACATCGAGTGGCCGACCCGCATCGTCGAGAGTCACCGGCACCGCACCCGCGTCGCACAGGTAGCTCTCGACCACCCCGCCGGGGAGGGCATCTCCACCGTCTTCGAGGTGCCCGACGCCGCGCACGGCCGTCTCGACGCTCGCCGCCGCGCCGCTGACTTCGTCGGCCATGCGCGGCACCCCTCCGCCCGGGCTCCCCCCTGCGCTTCCCTTCCCGGCCGTCGTCACCGCAGACGCCTCCACCACGATCCGCACCCCGGGTTGCCGATCGCCGAACGCCTGCGCCGGATCGGCCGCCGCCCCGGTGCGCAGGACGGCGACCAGGGTGTCGTACGCGATCTGCTCGCCCGACCGCTCGTCGGAGACGGCACCCACCATCGCGTCCGCGCCCGCGCTCGCGCTCGCGCCCGCGCCCGCATCCACGAACCGCGGACCCCGCCGCGGCCGCAACGCCGCCTGCAGGATCGCGTCGACCCACGCCGCCGCATCATCGTCGAACACGAACCGGCCGTGCCTCTGCCCGTGCTCGTCGACCCACGAACGATATGACCGAGCGGCGAAGCGTTCCTCGAACCGCAGCGTCACGCCGACGGGGTCGAGGCGATCGCGCGCGATCCGCGCAGCCGCCCGCAATTCTTCGACCGGCACGTGCGGTGCTTCGTCGATCAACCGTTCGACGGCCGTCACCCAGGCGCGGGGCAGGAAGGCCGGGTCGAGCTCGGGATACCTCTCGACGGGCGGCTCTCCCACCCCCACGCGAATCGCCTGGAACTGCGCGTGGCTGAGCGCCCCGTCTCGAAGCGCCCCGCTCATGCGGTCGAGCCACTCCTCGCCGGCGTCCTCGGGCACGACGCCCGGAGTGGTCGTAGGACCACCACCGCCGGGCGCGATCGAGGAACGCAGCGAGGGCAGCAGATCATCCCCGGTCTTCACCGCCCGCGACACCTCTCGCCTGCTCCGCCCGGTCAGCGTCTGCAGCAAGTCCGTGGCATTCCGGTGGCCCTCGCGTTGCGCCAGCCCTGCCCCGCCCCGCTCGCGCGCCGAGCGCGCGTCGATGACGCGCGCCGCACAGGCCGCCAGCACATCGAGGGCGTTGCGTGCGGCGGTGATCTCGCTCACCAGCGTCAGGAGCTCGCGGTCGTCCAGCTTCTCGACCTCCCGGACCGTCACCAGCGCGACGACGCGGTCGCTCGCCGCCCGAAGGCGGTCGACCGGCGTGTGCGATTCCATAGAACAAATGTACGAACGCCGTCATCGAGCCACCAGCGCCGGAACGCGACACCACCCGCGACCGCCCAGGGTTCACCCGCCCGCACCCGCTAGACTCGACGAAGAACCACAGCAACCTTTAACCCCGTCCCGTGAGGCGGAGAAGGGAGCGGCGGATGATCACGCGCACCGTCATGCACGATGCCGACATCGCCCGCGCTTTGACGCGCATCTCGCACGAGATCCTGGAGTCCAACAAGGGACCGGAGGGACTCGTCCTCCTCGGCATCCCGACCCGCGGCGTGACGCTCGCGAACCGGATCGGCCCCCTCGTCGGCGAGTTCGGGGGAGCGGCCGTCCCGGTCGGCTCTCTCGACGTCACCATGTACCGCGACGATCTGCACCGCAATCCCACGCGGGCCCCGCGCAAGACCGAGATCCCCGCCGGGGGCATCGACGGCAAGACCGTCGTGCTGATCGACGACGTGCTGTTCTCGGGGCGCAGCATCCGCGCCGCCCTCGACGCCCTGCAGGACATCGGCCGCCCCGCCGCCGTGCGCCTGGCCACCCTGATCGACCGCGGCCACCGCGAGCTGCCGATCCGCCCCGACTTCGTGGGCAAGAACCTCCCCAGCGCCCGCGACGAGCGCGTCAACGTGCGCCTCGCCGAGATCGACGGCATCGAGGAGGTGACGATCGAGTCATGAGGCACCTCCTCGACACCCAGCACCTCTCGCGCGAGAGCGCGCTCGAGATCCTCGACGTCGCCGAGGACATGGCCGACACCCAGAGCCGCGAGGTCAAGAAGCTGCCGACGCTGCGCGGCAAGACCGTGGTCAACCTCTTCTTCGAGGACTCCACGCGCACGCGCATCTCGTTCGAGGCCGCCGCCAAGCGCCTCTCCGCCGACGTCATCAACTTCTCGGCGAAGGGCTCGAGCGTCAGCAAGGGCGAGTCCCTGCAGGACACGGCTCAGACGCTGCAGGCGATGGGGGCGGATGCCGTGGTCATCCGCCACGGCGCATCCGGCGCTCCGCGCACCCTCGCGACCTCCGGCTGGATCAGCGCCGGCGTGGTGAACGCGGGCGACGGCACCCACGAGCACCCCACTCAGGCCCTGCTCGACGCCTTCACGATCCGCAAGCGCCTGTTCGGCGACGACAGCCGCGGCCGCGATCTCTCCGGCATCCGGGTCACGATCGTCGGCGACGTGCTGCACTCGCGCGTCGCGCGCTCGAACGTGTGGCTCCTGCACACCCTCGGTGCGCTCGTCACGCTGGTGGCCCCGCCCACCCTCGTGCCGCAGGACGTCAGCGGCTGGCCCGTCGAGGTGGAGTACGACCTCGACCGCGCGATCGCCGCCGGACCCGACGCACTGATGATGCTGCGCATCCAGCTCGAGCGCATGAGTGCGGCGTATTTCCCGACTGAACGGGAGTATTCCCGCCGGTACGGCCTCGACGCGCGGCGTTTGCAGGCCCTGCCGGGCGGTAGCATCGTTCTACACCCCGGTCCGATGAACCGGGGCCTGGAGATCTCCGCCGAAGCCGCCGATTCCCCGCGCTCGACGGTGCTCGAGCAGGTCACGAACGGTGTCTCCGTGCGGATGGCCGTGCTGTACCTGCTGCTGGCGGGCGAGCGGCCCGACAGCGAGAGAGAGGACCTCCGATGAGCCACGCCACCCCCCAGACCCTTCTGGTGCGCGGCGCGCGCGTCGAAGGTCAGGATGCCACCGACCTCCTCATCCGCGACGGCGTCATCGCCGAGACCGGCTCGGGCCTGTCGCACCAGGGCGCGACGGTCGTGGATGCCGATGGCCTGATCGCCCTCCCGGGGCTGGTCGACCTGCACGTGCACCTGCGCGAGCCCGGGTACGAGGCATCCGAGACCATCCTCACCGGGTCCCGGGCCGCCGCCGCCGGCGGATTCACCTCCGTCTTCGCGATGCCCAACACCTCTCCGGTCGCCGACACGGCGGGAGTGGTCGAGCAGGAGCTCGCGCTCGGCGAGGCCGCGGGCTACGTGCACGTGCAGCCGATCGGCGCCGTCACCGTCGGGCAGAAGGGCGAGCGCCTCGCCGAGCTCGGCGCCATGGCCGACTCCCGCGCACGCGTCCGTGTGTTCAGCGACGACGGCTTCTGCGTCTTCGACCCGCTGATCATGCGCCGGGCGCTGGAATACGTGAAGGCCTTCGGCGGTGTCATCGCCCAGCACGCCCAGGATCCGCGTCTGACCGAGGGCGCGCAGATGAACGAGGGCGCCGTCTCGGCCGAGCTGGGCCTCACCGGCTGGCCGGCCGTCGCCGAGGAATCGATCATCGCGCGCGACGTGCTGCTGGCCGAGCACGTCGGCTCGCGTCTGCACGTGTGCCACCTCTCGACCGCCGGTTCGGTCGACATCATCCGCTGGGCCAAGAAGCGCGGCGTGAACGTCACCGCCGAGGTCACCCCGCACCACCTGCTGCTGACCGACGAGCTCGTGCGCGACTACGACGCCCGGTTCAAGGTCAACCCGCCCCTGCGTCGCGAAGAAGACGTCCTGGCGGTGCGCGAGGGCCTGGCCGACGGCACGATCGACATCGTCGCCACCGACCACGCCCCGCACCCCACCGAGGCGAAGGCCTGCGAGTGGGCCGCCGCGGCGAACGGCATGGTGGGCCTCGAGAGCGCGCTGCGCGTCGTGCACCACGCCATGGTCGACACCGGCCTGCTCGACTGGGCCGACGTCGCCCGCGTGATGTCGGCGACCCCGGCGCGCATCGGCCGCCTCGACGGGCACGGCACGCCCGTGTCCGCAGGCCAGCCGGCGACCTTCACGCTCTACGACCCGCGTCCCTCGCGCACGTTCGGACTCGCCGACCTGCGCGGGCGCAGCACCAACTCGCCGTACCTCGGCCGGGAGCTCCCCGGCGAGGTGCGCTGGACCGTGCGCGCCGGCATCCCGACCGTCGTCGACGGCGCCGTGCTCGACGCGCCCGGGGTCCTCTCGTGACGCGAGAGGGCGCCCTGATCATCATGATCGGCGTCGCCGTCGCGCTCCTCGCGCTACTCGCGTGGGCCTGGGTGCGACGAACGCGGCGCGATGCGCGCTACACCGCCCCGGTGGGGGAGCTGCCCGCGGACGCCGTCGAAACGGCGGTCTTCTCGGGGCTCTACGTCGCCACGACCCGACACGACGAGCCGCTCGAGCGTCTCGCGATCAAGGGTCTCGGCTTCCGCTCCCGCGTCGACGTCACGGTCACCTCGGCCGGCGTCGCGCTCGACCTCCCGGGCCAGCCCCGCATCGCGCTCACCCGCGACCGCCTGGTGGATGCCGCTCAGGCCACCGTCGCGATCGACCGCGTGGTCGAGCGCGACGGCCTCACGCGCGTCAGCTGGCGCATCGACGACGACACGGTCGTCGATACCTACCTCCGCCCTCAGGAGGCCTCGGCCAAAGCACTGGCCGACGCCATCCGCCCCCTCACCTCGACAGGAAGCGACGCATGACCTCCCTGATCCCCTCCTCGCTGTCCACGCGAGAACCCGCCGTCCTCGTCCTCGAAGACGGAACCCGCTACACCGGCCGCGCCTACGGCGCTCGCGGCGTGACTCTCGGCGAGGTCGTCTTCGCCACCGGCATGACCGGTTACCAGGAGACGATCACCGACCCCTCGTACGCGGGCCAGATCGTGCTGCAGACCGCACCCCACATCGGCAACACCGGCGTCAACGACGAAGACCCCGAGTCGCGGCGCATCTGGGTCGCCGGTTACGTCGTGCGCGACCCCTCGCGCATGGTGTCGAACTGGCGCGCCGACCGCTCGCTCGACGAGGCGCTCGTCGACGACGGCATCGTGGGCATCTCCGGCATCGACACGCGCGCGGTCACCCGCCGCATCCGCTCCTCGGGCAGCATGCGCGGCGGCGTCTTCTCCGGCGAGGCCGCGCACCTGGATGCCGAGGAGCAGCTGCGCCGCGTGCTCGAAGCCCCGGGCATGGCGGGCCGCAACCTCTCGGCCGAGGTCTCGGTCACCGAGGTCGAGGTGACCCCCGCGACGGCCGAGCGCATCGGCAACCTCGCGGTGCTCGACCTGGGCGTCAAGCGGTCCACGATCGACAACCTCGCCGCCCGCGGCTTCGACGTGCACGTGTTCCCGCAGTCCGCCACGATCGACGAGATCCGCGCGATCGAGCCGGTCGCGGCGTTCTACTCCAACGGCCCCGGCGACCCCGCGGCATCCGACCAGCACGTCGAGCTGCTGCGCGCCGTCCTCGGCGACGGCCTGCCGTTCTTCGGCATCTGCTTCGGCAATCAGCTGCTGGGCCGCGCCCTCGGCTTCGGCACCTACAAGCTGCCGTTCGGCCACCGCGGCATCAACCAGCCCGTGCTCGACAAGACGACGGGTCGCGTCGAGATCACCTCGCAGAACCACGGGTTCGCCGTCGACGCACCGCTGGACGCGGTGATCGACAGCCCGGCCGGCTTCGGTCGCGTCGAGGTCAGCCACATCGGCCTCAACGACAACGTCGTGGAGGGTCTGCGCGCCCTCGACATCCCCGCGTTCAGCGTGCAGTACCACCCCGAGGCCGCCGCGGGTCCGCACGACGCCAACTACCTGTTCGACCGCTTCCGCGACATGGTGATCGCGAACATCCAGATCAACACGGAGACCAAGAATGCCTAAGCGCGACGACATCCACTCCGTCCTCGTCATCGGTTCCGGCCCGATCGTCATCGGTCAGGCCTGCGAGTTCGACTACTCCGGCACCCAGGCGTGCCGCGTGCTGCGCGAAGAGGGCGTGCGCGTCATCCTCGTCAACTCCAACCCGGCGACGATCATGACCGACCCCGACTTCGCCGACGCGACCTACATCGAGCCGATCACCCCCGAAGTGATCGAGTCGATCATCGCCAAGGAGAAGCCGGATGCCGTGCTCCCGACCCTCGGCGGACAGACCGCGCTGAACGCGGCGATCCAGCTGCACAAGCGCGGCATCCTCGAGAAGTACGACGTCGAGCTGATCGGCGCCGACTTCGACGCGATCAACCGCGGCGAGGACCGCCAGATCTTCAAGGAGCTCGTCATCGAGGCGGGCGCCGACGTCGCGGCATCCGTCATCTGCCACTCCATGGACGAACTGCTCGCCGGTGCCGAGAAGCTCGGCTACCCGCTCGTCGTCCGCCCCTCGTTCACGATGGGCGGCCTCGGCTCGGGCTTCGCGTACGACGAGGCCGACCTCCGCCGCATCGGCGGCGCGGGCTTGCACGACTCGCCCACCAACGAGGTGCTGCTCGAGGAGTCGATCCTCGGGTGGAAGGAGTACGAGCTCGAGCTCATGCGCGACACCGCCGACAACACGGTCGTCGTCTGCTCGATCGAGAACGTCGACCCGGTCGGCGTGCACACCGGCGACTCGATCACGGTGGCGCCCGCGCTGACCCTGACCGACCGCGAGTACCAGCGCCTGCGCGACATCGGCATCGACATCATCCGCGCCGTCGGCGTCGACACCGGCGGCTGCAACATCCAGTTCGCCGTCGACCCGAAGACGGGCCGCATCATCGTCATCGAGATGAACCCGCGCGTCTCGCGCTCCTCGGCGCTGGCATCGAAGGCCACCGGCTTCCCGATCGCCAAGATCGCCGCCAAGCTCGCGATCGGCTACCGACTCGACGAGATCCCCAACGACATCACCAAGGTGACCCCGGCGAGCTTCGAGCCCACGCTCGACTACGTCGTGGTGAAGGTGCCGCGCTTCAACTTCGAGAAGTTCCCCGCCGCCGACACCACTCTCACCACCACCATGAAGTCGGTGGGCGAGGCCATGGCGATCGGGCGCAACTACACCACGGCCCTGCAGAAGGCGCTGCGCTCGCTCGAGAAGCGCGGGTCGAGCTTCCACTGGGGCGAGGAGTCGCGCTCGGTCGACGAACTGCTCGAGATCGCCCAGACCCCCACCGACGGCCGCATAGTCGTGCTGCAGCAGGCACTGCGCAAGGGCGCGACGGCCGAGCAGGCGTTCGACGCCACGGCGATCGACCCGTGGTTCATCGACCAGATCGTGCTGATCAACGAGGTCGCGGAGTTCATCGGAGCGGCCGAGAACCTGGATGCCGACACGCTCCGCGTCGCGAAGGAGCACGGCTTCAGCGACGTTCAGATCGCCGAGATCCGCGGTCTCGCCGAGGCCGAGGTGCGCGAGGCGCGCTACGCGCTCGACGTGCGCCCGGTCTACAAGACCGTCGACACGTGCGCGGGGGAGTTCCCCGCGCTCACGCCGTACCACTACTCGTCCTACGACGCCGAGACCGAGGTGACCCCCTCGGAGCGCACCAAGGTCGTCATCATCGGATCGGGCCCCAACCGCATCGGCCAGGGCGTCGAGTTCGACTACTCGTGCGTGCACGCTTCGTTCGCCCTGTCGGACGCCGGGTACGAGACGGTCATGGTCAACTGCAACCCCGAGACCGTGTCGACCGACTACGACACCTCCGACCGCCTGTACTTCGAGCCGCTGACGCTCGAGGACGTGCTCGAGGTGCTGCACGCCGAGAGCCAGTCGGGCACGATCCTCGGCGTCGTCTGCCAGCTGGGCGGTCAGACGCCGCTGGGCCTGGCCAAGGGCATCGAGGCGGCGGGCTACACGATCCTCGGCACGAGCCCCGAGGCGATCGACCTCGCCGAGGAGCGCGAGCTGTTCTCGCGCCTGCTCGACGAGGCCGGTCTCGTCGCCCCGCGCAGCGGCACCGCGATCGACGTCGAGGGCGCCGTGACGGTGGCCGAGGAGATCGGCTACCCCGTGCTCGTTCGTCCGAGCTTCGTGCTCGGCGGTCGCGGCATGGAGATCGTCTACTCGACCGACGCCCTGCGCGACTACTTCGTGCGCGTCGCCGACCAGGCGATCATCGGACCGGGCCTCCCGCTGCTGGTCGACCGCTTCCTCGACGACGCGATCGAGCTCGACGTCGACGCGCTGTACGACGGCACCGACCTCTACATCGGCGGCGTGATGGAGCACCTCGAGGAGGCCGGCATCCATTCCGGCGACTCCTCGTGCACCCTGCCGCCGGTGTCGCTCGGTCGCACCGAGGTCGACCGCGTGCGCGAGGCGACCCTCGCGATCGCGAAGGGCGTCGGCGTCCGGGGACTGCTCAACGTGCAGTTCGCGATCTCGGCCGGCGTGCTGTACGTCATCGAGGCGAACCCCCGCGCGAGCCGCACCGTGCCGTTCGTGTCGAAGGCGCTCGGCATCCCGCTCGCGAAGGCCGCCAGCCGCATCATGTCCGGCAGCACCATCGCCGAGCTGATCTCCGAGGGCCTGCTGCCCGAGAGCGACGGCTCGCGCGTGCCGCTCGACGCGCCCGTCGCGGTCAAGGAGGCCGTGCTGCCCTTCAAGCGGTTCCGCACCGCCGACGGGCACACCGTCGACAGCGTGCTCGGCCCCGAGATGCGCTCCACGGGCGAGGTCATGGGCATCGACCGCGACTTCCCGACCGCGTTCGCGAAGTCGCAGGAGGCCGCCTACGGCGGTATGCCGACCTCCGGCACCGTGTTCATCTCGGTGGCCGACGCCGACAAGCGCGCGGTGATCCTCCCCGCCCACCGCCTCCAGGAGCTCGGCTTCGAGCTCATGGCGACCGAGGGCACGGCCGAGATCCTCGCCCGCAACGGCATCCGCGTGAAGGTGGTCGAGAAGTACTCCGAGACGCAGGGCTCCGGCCAGCAGAACGTGGTCGACCTGATCAACGCCGGCGAGATCGACATGATCGTGAACACGCCCTCGGGCGGCACCGCCCGCGCCGACGGCTACGAGATCCGCGCGGCGGCCGTGGCCGCCGACAAGGCCCTGTTCACGACGATGGCCGTGCTCGGCGCCGCCGTGAGCGCCCTCGGCGCGATGAAGGACGGCTTCGAGGTCCGCAGCCTCCAGGAGTACGCCGTGGATCGCGCGGGACGCCTGTGAGCGAGACGTTCGGTCAGCGACTCTCCGCCGCCCTCGACCTGCACGGCGCCCTGTGCGTCGGCATCGACCCCCACGCCGCACTCCTGTCGGCGTGGGGGCTGGATGCCACGGCCGAGGGCGCGCGGGAGTTCGGCCTGCGCACGGTCGAGGCCGCTCGCGGCCGGGTCGGCGTGGTCAAGCCGCAGGTGGCGTTCTACGAGCGCTACGGCTCCCGCGGTTTCGCGGCCCTGGAAGACGTGATGGCCGCCGCTCGGGACGCGGGTCTGCTCGTGATCGCCGACGCGAAGCGCGGCGACATCGGCACGACCATGGAGGGCTACGCGCACGCCTGGCTCGAGCCGGGTTCTCCCCTCGAGGCGGATGCCGTGACCCTTTCGCCCTACCTCGGCGCCGACTCGCTGCGCGAGGCGCTGTCCGTGGCGGTGCACCACGGCAAGGGCGCGTTCGTGCTGACCGCGACGAGCAACCCCGAGGCGCGCGCGCTGCAGAGCGCGATCGTCGACGACGCCCTCGCGGTGGGCGATCACGAGCACGTCGCGGCCCGCGTGGCGCACGACGTCAACCAGGCGAACATCGGCGCCCCCGGAGCCCTCGGCCCGGTCGGCGTGGTGGTCGGGGCGACCGTCGACCGCTCCGCGTTCGGCCTCGGCGACGTGGCGCTCGCGGGCATGCCGATCCTCGCTCCCGGTTTCGGCGCGCAGGGGGCCGCGCCCGCCGACCTGCGCCGCTTGTTCGGTTACGTGGCATCCGCCGTCGTCGCCAACGAGAGTCGCAGCATCCTCGCGGTCGGACCCGACCGCCTCGCCGCCCGCATCGACGAGCGCGCCGCGCTCTACCGGGAGTCCCTGCATGGCTGAAACCCGTCGTCCGCCCGAGGTCGACCGCGCCGCCGCCTCGCGCCGCGCCGTCGAGGCGCGCCGTGAGCGCGCCGCACTGAAGCGCGATGTCTCCACCCGCGTGATCTCCCCGCAGGAGCTGCTGCGGCGGGGTCTCGCCGACCCGCTGTCTCCGGCCGGGGCGATGCGCGTCACCGAGTTCCTCACCGCGATCCCGGCGATCGGCGAGAGCAAGCGCGACCGCATCCTCGCCTCCCTCGCCATCTCGCCGGTGAAGCGCCTCGGGGGTCTCGGCATCCGCCAGCGCGACGCGCTGCGCGACTTCCTCGACGCCCGGTGGCCCGAGCCCGGGCCGCGCGAGGGACGCAGCCGCCTGATCGTGCTCGCCGGGCCCACCGCCGTGGGCAAGGGCACGGTCGCCGCCCACATCAAGCAGAACTACCCCGAGATCCACCTCTCGGTCTCGGCGACCACGCGCGCGCCGCGACCGGGAGAGGTCGAGGGGGAGCACTACTACTTCGTCGACGACGCGGAGTTCGACCGACTCGTCGCCGCGGGGGAACTGCTGGAGTGGGCCGTCGTCCACAACAAGAACCGCTACGGCACCCCGCGCGCTCCCATCGAACGGGTGCTTGCCGAGGGCGGCACGGCTCTGCTCGAGATCGACCTGCAGGGTGCGCGCCAGGTGCGCGCGGCCGACCCGTCGGCGACGCTCGTCTTCCTCCTGCCGCCCAGCTGGGACGAGCTCGTCCAGCGCCTGGTCGGGCGGGGGACCGAGGATGCCGAGGAGCGCGCGCGTCGCCTGCGCACGGCGCGCGTGGAGCTCGCGGCGCAGAACGAGTTCGACTACCGCGTGGTGAACGACGAGGTGGCGCACGCTGCCGCCCAGGTCGTCGCGCTCGCCTCGGCGCAGCACTGACGCGGGCTCCTAGCCGGTTCCGGGGCGCCATCCTCGCGTCCGGGCGTGAATTCCGCGCCCCGACGCGGGAAACGCGCCCTGAATCGGGGGCACGACCCACCCGACGACCCTCGGCACAGCCCGGGCGGGCGTCGGCTAGAATAAGAGGATGCTTCGGCGCTCCAGCGCCGCATCCACCCCATCCGCCGAACCAGGAGGTTCCCCATGGCCGGACGTGACAAGGGCATCATCGACCCGCCCATCGACGCTCTGCTCGACAAGGTCGACTCGAAGTACCAGCTCGTCATCTACGCGTCCAAGCGTGCGCGTCAGATCAACGACTACTACTCCGACCTTCACGAGGGCAACCTCTTCGACAACGTGGGTCCGCTCGTCGACTCCACCGTCGAGGACAAGCCGCTGACGATCGCTCTGCACGAGATCCACGAGGACAAGCTGCGCCTTCGCGCCGCCGAATGATCCACAGGTGTGATCTGTTCACAGATGTGACGATGCCCCGGGCGGCCTGGAGCCACCCGGGGCATACTTGTGCCCGTTCCCCGCTCGCTACCCTCCCGGAGTCGTCTTGACCGACCTGCGCCTGTTCACGTCCGAGTCCGTCACCGAAGGACACCCCGACAAGATCTGCGACCAGATCTCCGACAGCATCCTCGACGCGATCCTCACCGACGACCCCACCGGTCGCGTGGCGGTCGAGACCCTCGTCACCACGGGGCTCGTGCACGTGGCCGGAGAAGTGTCGACGAGCGCCTACGTCGAGATCCCCGCGATCGTGCGCGACGTGGTGAACCGCATCGGCTACACCTCCAGCGACACCGGCTTCGACGGCGAATCCTGCGGCGTGAGCGTGTCGATCGGCGCGCAGTCCTCCGACATCGCGGCCGGGGTCAACAAGGCCTTCGAGCAGCGCGAGCGCGGCTCCGTCGACCCGCGCGACCTGCAGGGTGCGGGCGACCAGGGCATCATGTTCGGCTTCGCGACGAACGAGACCCCCCAGCTCATGCCGATGGCCGCGTGGACCGCCCACCGCATCGCCGAGCGACTGGCATCCGTTCGCAAGAGCGGCGAGCTGCCGTTCCTGCGCCCCGACGGCAAGACGCAGGTCACCCTCGGCTACGACGGTTTCACCCCCCGCACCGTCGACTCGGTCGTGCTCTCCACGCAGCACCACCCCGACATCTCGCAGGAAGACCTGCGCGCCGAGGTGCAGGCCGCGGTCATCGACCCGGTGCTCGCCGAGACCGGCCTCGAGCTCCCCGACGTGAAGTACTACATCAACCCGGCCGGGCCCTTCGTCATCGGCGGCCCCAAGGGCGACGCCGGCCTGACCGGCCGCAAGATCATCATCGACACCTACGGGGGAGCGTCCCGCCACGGTGGCGGTGCCTTCAGCGGCAAGGACCCCTCCAAGGTCGACCGCTCCGCCGCGTACGCGATGCGGTGGGTCGCCAAGAACGCCGTCGCCGCGGGGCTGGCTGATCGCCTCGAGGTCCAGGTCGCCTACGCGATCGGCAAGGCCAACCCCGTCGGCCTGTACGTGGAGTCGTTCGGCACCGCGCACGTCGCCGACGACGTCATCGTGAAGGCCATCCGCGACGTGTTCGACCTGCGCCCGGCGGCGATCGTCGAGCAGCTCGACCTGCTGCGCCCGATCTACGCGCAGACGGCGACCTACGGGCACTTCGGCCGCGAGCTCTCCGACTTCACGTGGGAGCGCACCGACCGCGTCGACGAGCTGCGCACGGCCGCCGGACTCTGACGGTGCGGGTGGGCGTCGCGCGCACCGGACGCGGTCGCGCTCCGAGCACACCGCTGCGCACGGACACGGGGGCGGTCGACCGCGTACGCGTCGATCTCCCGCCGTGCCACGCCGAGGGGCGCGGGCGGCGACGCGACCGTGAGGGCCGTCGCACCGGGCGACCGGTGCTCGAGGCGGTGCGCGGGGGAGGACCGCGGTGAGCGAGCGCCGCGTCGCGCGCGTGCAGCTCGAATCGCCCGTGCCCCAGCTCGACCGTCTGTTCGACTACGCCATCCCGCACCCGCTCGTCGCCGAGGTCGCACCGGGCGTGCGGGTGAAGGTTCCCCTGCGGTCGGCGGGGCGCATGATGGACGCCTTCGTGGTCGAGGTGGTCGCCGACGACGGCACCGAACGTCCGCTGTCCTCCGTCGAGGCGGTGGTGTCGACGACGCCCGTGCTCCCCGCGCCGCTGTACACGCTCGCGCGGCGCGTGGCCGATCGCGCGGCCGGTTCCGTCAGCGACATCCTGCGTCTGGCCGTACCCAAGCGCATGGTGCGCGCCGAGAAGGCGTGGGCCGCCGCCCCCGCACCGACCGCTGCCGACGTCGTGCCCGCAGCGCGCGAACGCGCCGACGAGGTGCTCGGCGCCTATCCCGGGCTCGGGGCCGCGCTCGACGCCGGAGAACGCCTCGCGGTCGACGCCCCGCCGCGTCCGCACGCCGAACTGCCGAGAGGAGCCTGGGCCGACCTGCTGGCCGCCGCCGCCACCCGCACCCTCGCGCGGGGAAAGAGCGTCGTGCTGGTCGTCCCCGACTACCGCGATCAGGCGCAGCTGCTGGCCGCGCTCGGGGAGCTCGTGCCCGCCGAGGCGATCGTCCGTGACGACGCCGACCAGTCCGGCCCCGCGCGCTACGGCCAGTACCTGCGCACCCTCGCCCCCGTCCCGTGCATCGTCGTCGGGCGCCGCTCGGCCGTGTACGCCCCCGCCCACGACACGGGCCTCGTCGCCCTCTGGGACGACGGCGACTCCCTTCTCGCCGAACCGCTCTCCCCGGGGGTGCATGCGCGCGACGCGGCCCTCGTGCGACAGGAGATCGAGCACTCGGCGCTCCTGTTCGCGGGCCACACCCGCACGACCGACGTGCAGCGCCTCGTCGAGGTGGGCTACGTGCGCGAGGTGCCGCAGGCGCGGCGGCCCAGCCCGCGCGTCGTGCTCAGCGCGACGCGCGAGGGCGAGCAGCGTCAGTCGCGCGTGCCGTCGTCGGCCTTCGCCGCCGCCCGCGAGGCCCTGCAGCACGGTCCCGTGCTCGTGCAGGTGGCGCGCCCGGGCTACGCGCCGTCGCTCGTGTGCGCCGACTGCCGCCGCCCCGCGCGGTGTCAGCACTGCGCGGGTCCCCTGCGAGCCGCGCGTCCCGGGGCGACCCCGGTGTGCGCGTGGTGCGGCCGCAGCGCCCACGCCTGGACGTGCGGGCACTGCGGCTCGGTCAAGCTGCGCATGGCCTCGTCGGGCAGCGAGCGCACCGCCGACGAGCTGGGCCGCGCGTTCCCCCACACGCGGGTGATCATCGCCGACGGCGCGCACCAGGTCGCCGAGGTGGATGCCACCCCGGCCCTGATCATCGCCACGCGCGGCGCCGAGCCGCTCGCGCGCGGCGGCTACCGGGCCGTGATCCTGCTCGACGGCGACCGCATGCTCCAGAACGAGGCGCTGCGCATCGGCGAGCACTGCCTGCGCTGGTGGTCGAACGCTGCCGCCCTGGCCGCCCCCGGCGCCCCCGTGCACCTCGTCGGCGTCGCGGGTCCCGTCGCGCGGGCGCTCGCGACGTGGACGCAGCCCGCCTACGCCCGCGCCGAGCTGGCCGACCGCGCCCCCCTGCGGATGCCGCCGGCCGTGCGCGTCGCCAGCGTCGACGGACACGCCCGGAGCGTCGACACGCTGCTGGCTTCCCTGCGCGAGACGGTGCCCGATCTCGACGCGCTCGCGATCCTCGGTCCGGTCGACACCTCGACCGACCCCGATACCGCGACGGCTCGCGCACTGGTGCGCTTCGACTACGCCCACGGACGCGCCGTCGCCGACGCGCTGCGCGCCGGGGTCATCGCCGACGCCCTCCGCGCGCGCCGGCCGCGCAAGGATCGCGGTCCGAAGCCGCGCAGTACGCTCAAAGTCCGCCTCGACATCCCCGAGCCCGATCTCTGAGCGGGTCACGCACCCGTCCTTCCGTCCCCGAGAGTCAGAGGAGAACCATGCGCCTCGTCTTCGCCGGTACCCCCGCCGTCGCCGTCCCGTCCCTTCGCGCCCTGGCATCCGGTCCGCACGAGATCGCCGCTGTCGTCACGCGCGGCGACGCCCCCCTTGGGCGCAAGCGCGTCCTCACGCCGTCGCCCGTGGCGCAGGCTGCCGAGGAGCTCGGCCTCCCCGTGATCAAGGCCGACCGTCTCGACGCCGACGCCACGGCCCGCATCGCCGCGCTCGAACCGCAGCTCGGCGTGATCGTGGCGTACGGGGGACTGGTGCGCGAGCCCCTGCTGTCGACCCCCCGTCACGGCTGGATCAACCTGCACTTCTCGCTGCTGCCCAAGTGGCGCGGAGCCGCCCCCGTGCAGCGCGCCCTCATCGCGGGAGACGAGGTCACGGGTGCGAGCGTGTTCCAGCTCGTCGCCGCGCTCGACGCGGGAGACGTCTTCGCGGAGGAACGCTACGACGTGCCGTCCGGGGCGACCTCGGCCGATGTGCTCGACGCCCTGGCCGTGATCGGCGCGCCCCTGCTCGCGCGCGTGGTCGACGGCATCGCCGACGGCACCGCCCGTGCCGTCCCGCAGGCGGGGGAGCCCACCCTGGCCCCCAAACTCACCCTCGACGACGGCGCGCTCGATCTGACCCGGGATGCCGCCTCGCTCCTGCATCAGATCGCGGGCGTCACCCCCGAGCCCGGCGCCCACACGAGCTTCGACGGCGCGCGCTTCAAGGTGCTGCGCGCGTCGGCGTCCGACGCGCCGCCCGTGCCGCCCGGCCGGGTCGTGGCATCCGGAAAGGAGATCCTCGTCGGCACGGGCACCTCTCCGTTGCGGCTCGAGAGCGTGCAGCCGGCCGGCAAGGGCGCCATGAACGCGGGCGACTGGTTCCGGGGCCTGCGCACCGACCAGCCGGTGCTCGGCGCATGAGCGTGCAGGGAGCGCGCGCCGCCGCGTACGAGGTGCTCCGCGCCGTCTCGGGTGACGAGGCCTACGCCAACCTCCTGCTGCCGCACGCGATCGCCCGGCAGGGGCTGGATGCCAAAGACGCGGGGCTCGCGACCGAGTTGACGTACGGCACTCTTCGCCGTCGCGGGACGTACGACGCGATCATCGCGATCGCCGCCGACCGCACGGTCGACCGCATCGATCCCGCGGTGCTGGATGCGCTGCGTCTCGGCGTGCATCAGCTGCTGTCCACGCGCGTGGCCTCGCACGCGGCGGTCAACGAGTCGGTCGAGCTCGCTCGGCGCAACGGGGGCGGACGCGGAGCCGCGGGCTTCGCCAACGCCGTGCTGCGGCGCGTCTCGCGCGACAACCCGGGGCACTGGATGGAGCGCATCGCCGAGGGGGCGCGCAGCGACGACGAGCGCATCGGACTCACGACCTCGCACCCGGTGTGGATCGTGCGGGCGCTCCGACGCGCCCTGACCGCCGAGGGACGCGCCGACGAGCTCCCCGGCCTACTGGAGGCCGACAACGTCGCTCCGCGCGTGGCGATGATCGCGCTCCCGGGTCTCGCCGAGGTGCCGGACGACGCCACGCCCGCCCGCTTCGCGCCGACGGCGTTCACCACGCGCGGGGGCGACCCCGAGCACCTCATCCGCGAAACGGGCGGGCGGGTCCGCGTGCAGGACGAGGGTTCGCAGCTCGCCGCCCTGGCGCTCAGCCGAGCCCTTCCCGTGCGCGAGGGGGAGCGCTGGCTCGACCTGTGCGCCGGTCCCGGCGGCAAGACCGCGCTCCTGGCCGCGGAGGCCCTCGCCCACGGCGCCCGGCTGGACGCCAACGAGATCGCCCCGGCGCGGGCGGGACTCGTGCGGCAGGCCGTGGCATCCGTCCCGCTCGAGGTCGAGGTGAGCGAGGAGGACGGGCGCGAGCGCGCGGCGCGCTCCGCGGGGGAGTACGACCGCATCCTCGTCGACGCACCGTGCACCGGGATCGGGGCCCTGCGCCGTCGTCCCGAGGCGCGCTGGCGAAAGACGCCGGCCGATGTGCCCGACCTGACCGCGTTGCAGCTCGAGCTCGTGCTCGCGGCGTTCGAGGCCCTGAAGCCGGGCGGGGTCGTGGCGTACGTCACGTGCTCCCCGCACCTGGCCGAGACCTCCGGCGTGCTGGCCGAGGTGATGCGGACGCTCAGCGACGAGGTGGAGGAGCTCGACGCGCGTGCCGTCGTGCGCGAGGTGGCGGTCGACGACATCGACCTGCCCGACCAGGCCGACGGCTCGCTGCGCGCCCAGCTCTGGCCGCACCGTCACGGCACCGACGCCATGTCGATCGCCCTGCTCCGCAAGCGCTGAGTCGCGTTCGAACACCCCGCGCGAGTCGCCGGCAATCGTCGCTTCTGTCCGGATCGGAGCGACGATTTCCGGCGACTCACGCAATCGGTGAACGCGCCCATAATGGTCGGGTGCCTATCGACGCTCCCCGCATCAACCCGAGCATCCTCGCCGCCGACTTCGTGAACATGGAGGCCGAGCTCGCGCGCATCGCGGGCGCGGACTTCGTGCACGTCGACGTGATGGACAACCACTTCGTGCCCAACCTCACGTTCGGGCCGCAGATGGTGGGGCGCATCCAGGACACCAGCCCGGTGCCCCTCGACGTGCACCTCATGATCGACGACCCCGACCGTTGGGCTCCCGCCTATGCCGAGCTGGGCGCGGCATCCGTCACCTTCCACCTCGAAGCGGCCGCCTCACCGGTCGCGCTCGCGCGGCAGTTGCGCGCGATCGGCGCGCGCGCCGGGGTGGCGGTGAAGCCCGGCACCCCCGTGGACAACCTCTTCGACTCGCTCAACGAGTTCGACCAGATCCTCGTGATGACCGTCGAGCCCGGCTTCGGCGGGCAGTCGTTCATGCCCGAGACGATGCCCAAGCTGCGCGCCCTCGCCGATGAGGCGAAGCGCCGCGGATCGAGCGTCTGGCTGCAGGTCGACGGCGGTATCGGCGAGTCCACGATCGCCCAGGCCGCCGAAGCCGGGGCCGACACGTTCGTGGCCGGGTCCGCGGTGTTCGGAGCCGACGACCCCGATCGCGCGATCCAGTCGCTGCGCGCCTCCGCCGCCCGCCACCGCCACTGACGGCGCCGCCGCTCAGGGCACCGCCGCGACCTCGATAAACGCCGTTCCTGCGGAGAAACGCCGTCTCTCCGCGTGTCTCGCACGCAGCGGCGTTTATCGAGGCCGGGCCCTGTCGGCCGCACCCCGCGACAACCCCACCCCCCGCGACCCGATACCCTGGAAGCGTGAAGACCTTCGACGACCTGTTCGCGGAACTCAGCGCCAAGGCCGTCGAGCGACCCGAGGGCTCCGGCACCGTGGCGCAGTTGGATGCCGGGGTGCACGCGATCGGCAAGAAGATCGTCGAAGAGGCCGCCGAGGTGTGGATGGCCGCCGAGTACGAGTCCGACGAGGCCGCGGCCGAGGAGATCTCGCAGCTGCTCTACCACCTCCAGACGCTCATGCTCGCGAAGGGCCTGTCGCTGCAGGACGTCTACCGACATCTCTGAGCAGCGCTCTCCCTCCCCGCCCCCACGAACCACGAAAGCCCCCGTCATGCTGCGAATCGCCGTGCCGAACAAGGGGTCGCTCGCCGAGACCGCCGCCGAGATGCTCTCGGAGGCCGGTTACACCGGACGACGCGACTCGAAAGACCTCTACACCGTCGACCCCGTCAACGAGGTCGAGTTCTTCTACCTCCGCCCCCGTGACATCGCGACCTACGTCGGCTCCGGCGCCCTGGACGTCGGCATCACGGGCCGCGACCTGCTGCTCGACGCGCGGATGCCCGGCGCCCGCGAGGTCGAGTCGCTCGGCTTCGCCGGCTCCACGTTCCGTTTCGCCGGCCGCCCCGGCCGCTTCACCGACGTCGCCGACCTGCAGGGTCTGCGCGTCGCCACCGCCTACCCGGGCCTGGTCGACGCCTTCCTCGACGAGCGCGGCATCGCCGTCGACATCGTGCCGCTCGACGGCGCGGTCGAGTCCGCCGTGCAGCTCGGAGTGGCGGATGCCGTGGCCGACGTCGTCTCCACCGGCACCACCCTGCGTCAGGCGGGGCTCGAGATCTTCGGGCCCGTCCTCCTCGAGTCGGATGCCGTGCTCATCGCCGGTCCGCAGGAGGCCGAGGGCACCGAGACGCTCCTGCGTCGCCTGCGCGGCGTGCTCGCCGCCCGCAAGTACGTCCTCATCGACTACGACCTTCCCGCCGCCCTCGTCGAGCAGGCCGTCGCCGTCGCACCGGGTCTGGAGTCGCCCACGATCTCGCCGCTGCGCGACCCCGAGTGGGTCGCCGTGCGAGTCATGAGCCCGCGCCGCGACGTCAACCAGGTCATGGACGCGCTCTACGCGATCGGCGCGCGCGCGATCCTCGTCACCGAGATCCTCGCCGCGAGGCTCTGATGACCCTCGCGCGTCGCGTCATCCCGTGCCTCGACGTCGCCGCCGGCCGCGTCGTGAAGGGCGTGAACTTCCTCGACCTGCGCGACATGGGCGATCCGGTCGAGCTCGCGAAGCTCTACTTCGACCAGGGCGCCGACGAGGTCACGTTCCTCGACGTCACCGCCACCGTCGACGAGCGCTCGACGACCTACGACGTCGTCCGCCGTACCGCCGAGCAGGTCTTCATCCCGCTCACCGTCGGCGGGGGAGTGCGCTCGAGCGACGACGTCGCCCGACTCCTCGCGGTCGGCGCCGACAAGATCGGTGTCAACTCCGCCGCCATCGCCCGCCCCGCCCTGATCGACGAGATCGCCGACCGTTTCGGCGCGCAGGTGATCGTGCTCTCGCTCGACGTCAAGCGCGCGGCATCCACTCCCTCCGGCTTCGTCGTGACCACCCACGGCGGACGCACCGAGACGACCCTCGACGCCCTCGAGTGGGCGCGCGAGGCCGTCGAGCGTGGAGCGGGGGAGCTGCTGGTCAACTCCATCGACGCCGACGGCACGAAGCAGGGCTTCGACCTCGAGCTCGTCCGTCTCATGCGTCAGGTCGCCGCGGTCCCCGTGATCGCCTCGGGGGGAGCGGGTTCTCTCGAGCACTTCGCTCCGGCCGTCCAGGCAGGTGCCGACGCCGTGCTCGCGGCGTCGGTGTTCCACTCCGGCCAGCTCACCGTGGGACAGGTCAAAGACGCCATGGCCGCCGAAGGGATCGAGGTGCGCCGATGAGCGTCGACCGTGTGAAATACGACGCCGACGGCCTGGTCGCCGCGGTGATCCAGCAGTTCGACTCGCGCGAGGTGCTCATGGTCGGCTGGATGGATGCCGAGGCCCTGAACCGCACGCTCACCACCGGCCGCGTCACCTTCTGGTCGCGCTCGCGCCAGGAGTACTGGCGCAAGGGCGACACCTCCGGCCACATCCAGATCGTCAAGGGCGCGCGCCTCGACTGCGACGGCGACACGCTGCTCATCGAGGTCGACCAGGTGGGCGCCGCGTGCCACACCGGCGACCACACGTGCTTCGACGCCGACGACCTGCACCCGGTCGTGGGGGAGCGCTGATGCGCCGCGCCCGCTCCACGGCGGTGCTGGCGATGCTCCTGGCCGGAGCGATCGGCGTGATCGCGTCGACCCAGACCTGGATCGACGTCACCCTCGACGACGGCGCCCAGCAGACGATCGCGGTGGCCGGAGCCGATGCGCTCCCGGTGCTCACCCCGCTGAGTCTGGCCGCCCTGGCCCTCGGGGCCGCGCTGTCGATCGTCGGCCCGGTGCTGCGCTACCTCTTCGGCGTGCTCGGCATCCTGATCGCGGTGCTCGTGGGTGTCGGCACCGCGCAGCTGCTGTTCGCGACGCCCGTGTCGGCGACGGCGGCGGCCGTGACCGAGGCGACGGGGATCTCGGGGACGGATGCCGTCGCCTCTCTCGTGACGGGCCTGTCGCTGACGCCGTGGCCGGCCGTGACGCTGCTGGCCCAGGTCGTGCTCGCGGCCGCCGCCGTCTTCACGCTGGTGACCGCCCGGCGCTGGGCCTCGGGCGCGAGCCGGAAGTACCGCACGGCCGAGGAGGCCGGCACCGCCACGGGTCGCCCGCACGACGCGATCGACTCATGGGACGACCTCTCCCGCGGCGACGACCCCACCGCCTGAGCACACGCGTGCCGGGCTGGGTCCGTTCCCGTTGGGCTCTCCCTCGCGAGAAACGCCGATCCTGCCGAGACACCGCGCGACGACGCATGTCTCGACAGACGCACCGTTTCTCGGCGGCATCGCCGCGGGGCCACCCCACCGCCTGAGACCGACGTCGCGACATCGAGACGACGGCGGGAGAGGCGCACCGCGCTTCGATAGACTGGACCAAAGCTTTCCCCCGCGCCCGCGCGCGACTGTTAGGAGTCCCATGAGCAACCCCATCGGCGATCCCGGCCACGGACACTCGCCCGCCGCCTGGACGGCCGTGATCATCATGCTCGTCGCCTTCACGCTCGGCACGCTGTTCTTCTGGCTCGACATGCCGGTGCTCGTGTGGGCGTCGGTGGGTCTGCTCGTGGTCGGTGCGATCGTCGGCTGGGCCATGACCAAGGCCGGTTACGGCGCAGGCGGCGCGAAGTCCAACCCGAAGGCGCACTGACCGTGCTGGCCGATCTGACGGCCGGAGCGGTGGAGGATGCCGAGCAGCGCGCCCAGTCGCGCCCGCTCGCGGACGTCGAACGCGATGCCCTCGCGCAGACCCCGGCGCGTGATGCGCTGGCCATGCTGGCCCCCGCCGATCGCGTGAAGGTCATCGCCGAGGTCAAGCGCGCGAGCCCCTCGCGCGGCGACCTCGCCTCGATTCCCGACCCCGCGCGACAGGCGCGGCTGTACGAGGAGGGCGGGGCGTCGGCGATCTCGGTGCTCACCGAGGGCCGCAAGTTCAAGGGCAGCCTGGCCGACCTCGAGGCCGTCCGCGCCGCGGTGAGCGTCCCGGTGCTGCGCAAGGACTTCATCGCCACGCCGTACCAGGTGCTCGAGGCGCGCGCCTCGGGCGCCGACGTCGTGCTGTTGATCGTCGCCGCGCTCGACCAGAAGACGCTGACCGAGCTGTACGCGATGGTCACAGACCTCGGCATGACGGCTCTCGTCGAGACCCACTCGGCCGACGAACTCGAGCGCGCGTCCGAGCTGGGCGCGAAGCTCATCGGCGTCAACGCCCGCAACCTGTCGACGTTCGAGCTCGACCGCGACCTGTTCGGTTCGCTCGCCGACCGCTTCCCGGCCGACGCGATCAAGATCGCCGAGTCCGCCGTCCTCGCCCCCGCCGACGTCGCCCACTACCGCGCCGCGGGGGCAGACGTCGTCCTCGTGGGCGAGGCCCTCGTGACCGGCGATCCCGTCGCCACGCTCCGCGCCTTCCTCCAGGAGACGTCATGACCACCGTTCCCGACCAGAAGCTGCGCGATCAGAAGGGGCCGTTCTTCGGCGACTTCGGTGGCCGCTACATGCCCGAGTCGCTCATCGCGGCGATCGACGAGCTCACCGCGGTCTACGAGTCGGCGATGGCCGACCCGGAGTTCCACGCCGAGCTGCGCGCCCTGCTGCACGACTACGCCGGTCGCCCTTCCGCGCTCACCGAGGTTCCGCGGTTCGCGGAGCACGCCGGCGGGGCCCGCGTGTTCCTCAAGCGCGAAGACCTGAACCACACCGGATCGCACAAGATCAACAACGTTCTCGGGCAGGCCCTGCTCACCAAGCGTCTCGGTAAGACACGGGTCATCGCCGAGACCGGAGCCGGCCAGCACGGAGTGGCCACCGCGACGGCCGCCGCCCTGTTCGGCCTCGAGTGCGTCGTCTACATGGGCGAGGTCGACACCGAGCGCCAGGCGCTGAACGTCGCGCGCATGCGCCTGCTGGGCGCCGAGGTCGTCCCGGTCACGACGGGGTCGCGCACCCTGAAGGACGCGATCAACGAGGCGTACCGCGACTGGGTCGCCTCCGTCGAGACCACGAACTACATCTTCGGCACCGCCGCGGGCCCGCACCCGTTCCCCGCGATGGTGCGCGACTTCCAGAAGATCATCGGCGAAGAGACGCGCGCCGAGTTCCTCGAGCGCCTCGGTCGCCTCCCGGATGCCGTCTTCGCGTGCGTGGGCGGCGGATCCAACGCCATCGGCATGTTCGACGCCTTCCTCGACGACGAGGGCGTGGCCCTCTACGGCGTCGAGGCGGCCGGCGACGGCGTCGACACGCCCAAGCACGCGGCATCCATCGGCCGCGGACGCCCGGGCGTGCTCCACGGTGCGCGCACCTACGTTCTGCAGGACGAAGACGGCCAGACGACCGAGTCGCACTCGATCTCCGCCGGCCTCGACTACCCCGGCGTCGGACCCGAGCACGCGTGGCTCGCCGACATCGGCCGCGCGCAGTACATCCCGGCCACCGACGACGAGGCCATGCAGGCCCTCCGTCTGCTGTCGCGCACCGAGGGCATCATCCCCGCCATCGAGTCCGCCCACGCCCTCGCCGGTGCCCTGCGCATCGGACGCGAGCTGGGCCCGGATGCCGTCATCGCGATCAACCTGTCCGGTCGCGGCGACAAAGACATGGACACCGCCGCCCGCTACTTCGACCTCTACGACGCGGAGCACGCGCCGGACACCGTCGAAGGACGCGCGCAGACGCGCGCCGCCGACACCGTGGCATCCGCCCCCGGTTCGCCGGTCGAGGTCGCGCCGGCGCCCGACGCCGCGAGTGGTGCGGGGGTCGAGCTGTGACCTCGCGCGTCGCCGCGGCGATCGACGCCGCCCACGCGGAGGGTCGCGGGGCGTTCGTCGGGTATCTGCCCGCCGGCTTCCCCGACGTCGCCACCAGCATCGAGGCGGCCGTCGCCCTCGCAGAGGCGGGAGCCGACGTCATCGAGCTCGGCCCGCCCTACAGCGATCCCGTCATGGACGGACTCGTCATCCAGGAGGCGACGCAGACGGCCCTGGCCAACGGCTTCCGCATGCGCGACCTCTTCACGATCATCCGCGAGGTCACGGCGCGCACCGACGTGCCGATCCTCGTGATGACCTACTGGAACCTCGTCGAGCAGTACGGCGTCGACCGCTACGCCGACGAGCTGGTCGCCGCAGGCGGTGCGGGCCTCATCACGCCCGACATCACCCCCGACGCCGGCGCCGCGTGGATCACCGCGAGCGAGCGCACCGGTCTCGACCGCGTGTTCCTGGCCGCGCCCACCTCATCCGACGAGCGTCTGAAGATGATCGTCGACGCCTCCACGGGCTTCGTGTACACGGTCTCGACCATGGGCATCACGGGGGAGCGGGCCTCACTCGACGCCGCCGCCCGCGGTCTCGTCGAGCGCCTCCGGGCGTTCGGGGCGCAGCACGCGTGCGTGGGCATCGGCATCTCGAACGCCGAGCAGGTCGCCGGCGTCGTGGAGTACGCCGACGGCGCGATCGTCGGCACCGCGCTGGTCAAGGCGCTCCGCGACGGCGGTGTCGAGGGCCTCTCCTCGCTCGCGAGGGAGCTGTCCGCGGGCGCCGTTCAGCGCGCCTAGACTCGTCTGCATGACGTTCGCCCTCTCGAGCGCCGCCTCCGGCGTGCTCTCCAGCATTCCGAGTCCGTCGATCTCCTACGTCGATCTCGGTCCGCTCCGCATCCACTTCTATGCCCTGTGCATCGTCGCGGGCATCATCGTCGCGGTGCTCCTCACGAACGCCCGGCTGACGCGTCGCGGCGCCGAGAAGTGGGTCGTCATCGACATCTGCCTGCTGGCGGTGCCGCTCGCGATCATCGTGGCGCGCATCTACCACGTCGTCACGCACCTAGGCTTCTACTTCGGCCCCGGCTCGAACCCGTGGAACATCACCCAGCCGGGGTCGGTGTGGGCCATCTGGGAGGGCGGCATCGCCATCTACGGCGCCCTCATCGGCGGCGCCATCGGCGCGATCCTCGGATGCCGGTGGACCGGCATCCGCTTCTGGACGTTCGCCGACGCGCTCGCGCCGGGACTCATCATCGCCCAGGCGATGGGCCGCTTCGGCAACTGGTTCAACCAGGAGCTCTTCGGTCAGCCCACCGACCTGCCGTGGGGCCTGGAGATCGCCGCCGGCAACTCGGCCATCCCCGTCGGACTGCCAGCCGGCACGCTTTTCCAGCCGACTTTCCTCTACGAGGTCATCTGGAACCTGCTGGGCGCAGCCGTCATCCTGTACGTCGGCAAGCGGTTCACGCTGCAGTGGGGCAAGCAGTTCGCGATCTACCTCGTCTGGTACAGCGCCGGCCGTATCGTCTGGGAATCCATCCGCATCGACCCCAGCGACATCATCCTGGGCCTGCGCACGAACGTCTGGGCCGCGATCTTCGGCGTGATCCTCGGCATCGTCATCTTCGTCGTGCAGTCGCGTCGTCACCACGGTCTCGAGCCGTCGCCGTACGTGCCCGGGCGCGAGTCGAAGGCTCCGGGGGCTGTAGACTCAGGCGACCCCTCTGACTTCGTCGACGTGAGCGAGCCGCCCGCGACGAACGACACCGTCGGCACCAGCGCCACAAGCAGCCCCGCCACGAACTAACACTCTGGGCCGACGTCGTCCCATTCGAAGCATCAACGTGAGGACGGTTGATATGGCTTCCAGCCTGCGCTCCGACACCGTCGGAGGAGCATTCCCCGCCCGACAGGGAATGTACGACCCGTCGTTCGAGAAAGACGCCTGTGGCCTCGCCATGGTCGCCACTCTCCGCGGCGAAGCCGGTCACGACATCATCGACCTGGCGCTGACCGCGCTGCGCAACCTCGAGCACCGCGGCGCGATCGGCTCCGACGCGGGCACCGGAGACGGTGCCGGCATCCTGACGCAGATGCCGGATGCGTTCCTCCGCGCCGTCGTCGACTTCGACCTGCCGCCGGTGGGGGAGTACGCCGCCGGAATGGTGTTCCTGCCCCTCGGACACGACGAGCGTGTCGCGATGAAGGCCGGGATCGAAGAGATCGCCCGCCACGAGAACCTCGAGGTGCTCGGATGGCGTGAGGTCCCCGTCGAGCCCGAGAACCTCGGCAAGCTCGCGTACGAGGCCCGTCCCGCCTTCGAGCAGCTGTTCGTGTCGCGGCCGGCCGTCGGCGACCAGCCTGCGCTGTCGGGCATCGCGCTCGACCGCCGCGTGTACCGTCTCCGCAAGCGCGCGCGTCACGAGCTCGAGGCCTACTTCGTCTCGCTGTCGAGCCGCACCCTCGGCTACAAGGGCATGGTCACGACGCTGCAGCTCGAGCCGTTCTACCCCGACCTGCAGGACGAGCGGTTCGCTTCCGAGCTGGCCGTCGTGCACTCGCGCTACTCCACGAACACGTTCCCCTCCTGGCCGCTCGCGCAGCCGCTGCGCATGCTCGCGCACAACGGCGAGATCAACACCGTCAAGGGCAACCGCAACTGGATGCGCGCGCGTCAGTCGCAGCTCGAATCCGAGCTCATCGGCGACGTGCGCCCGCTGCTGCCCATCTGCACCGAGGGCGCCAGCGACTCGGCATCCTTCGACGAGGTCCTCGAGCTGCTGACCCTCACCGGTCGGAGCCTCCCGCACGCCATCATGATGATGGTGCCGGAGGCCTACGAGAAGCAGGCGACGATCGACCCCGACCTGCGCGCCTTCTACGACTACCACTCCATGCAGATGGAGCCCTGGGACGGCCCCGCCGCGCTCATCTTCACCGACGGCACGCTCGTGGGCGCCACGCTCGACCGCAACGGTCTGCGCCCCGGCCGCTGGACCGAGACGACCGATGGCCTCGTCGTGATCGGTTCCGAGACGGGTGTGCTCGACTTCGCCCCTGAGCGCATCAAGCGCCGCGGTCGTCTGCAGCCGGGTCGCATGTTCCTCGTCGACACCGCCGCGCGCCGCATCGTCGACGACGCCGAGATCAAGGCGCAGCTCGCCTCCCTCGAGCCGTGGGGCGAGTGGGTCGACAAGGGCCGGGTGAAGCTCAGCGAGCTGCCCGAGCGCGAGCACATCGTGCACCCCATCGCCTCGATCACGCGTCGCCAGCGCACCTTCGGCTACACCGAAGAAGAGGTGCGCATCCTGCTCACCCCGATGGGCCAGGGCGGCGTCGAGCCTCTCGGCGCCATGGGAAGCGACGCGCCGGTCGCGGTGCTCAGCGACCGCCCGCGCCTGCTGTTCGACTACTTCTCGCAGCAGTTCGCGCAGGTCACCAACCCGCCGCTCGACTCGATCCGCGAAGAGGTCGTGACCTCGCTGTCGCTGGGGCTCGGCCCCGAGCGCAACCTGCTCGACTGGGGTCCCGACCACACGCGCACGGTCACGCTCGACTTCCCCGTCATCGACAACGACGAGCTCGCCAAGATCCAGCACATCGACACCGCCCTGCCCGGGCGGTCGTCGGTGACGATCCGCGGCCTGTACCGCGTCGAGGCCGGGCACAAGGGGCTGCAGAAGCGCCTCACGCAGATGTGCACCGAGGTCGACCAGGCCATCGAAGACGGCGCCGAGTTCATCGTGCTCAGCGACCGCGACTCCAACAAAGACCTGGCGCCCATCCCCTCGCTGCTCATGCTCGCGGCGGTGCACCACCACCTCATCCGCAAAGAGACCCGCATGAAGGTGGGTCTGGTCGTCGAGGCCGGCGACGTGCGCGAGGTGCACCACGTGGCCACCCTCATCGGCTACGGAGCCTCGGCGGTCAACCCGTACCTGGCGATGGAGACCGTCGAGTACCTCGTGCGCGCGGGCTTCATCACGAACATCACGCCCGAGAAGGCCGTCAAGAACCTGATCTACGCGCTCGGCAAGGGCGTGCTGAAGATCATGTCGAAGATGGGCATCTCCACGGTGTCGTCGTACGCCGGCGCCCAGGTGTTCGAGGCCGTGGGTCTGTCGCGCGACTTCGTCGAGGCCTACTTCACCGGCACCGAGTCCAAGCTCGGCGGTGTGGGACTCGACGTCATCGCGGCCGAGAACGCCGCGCGCCACGAGTACGCCTACCCGCAGGATGCCGCGGCGCGCGCGCACGAGCGCCTGTGGACCGGCGGCGAGTACCAGTGGCGTCGCGACGGCGCCCCGCACCTGTTCAACCCCGACACGGTGTTCCGCCTGCAGCACGCCACGCGCGAGCGCCGGTACGACATCTTCCGCGAGTACACGCAGCTGATCGACGACCAGGCGCACGAGCTGAAGACCCTCCGCGGACTGTTCGGTCTGCGCACGGGTCTGCGTCCGGCCGTGCCGATCGACGAGGTCGAGCCCGTCTCGGCCATCGTCAAGCGCTTCTCCACGGGTGCGATGAGCTACGGCTCCATCTCGAAGGAGGCGCACGAGGTGCTCGCCGTCGCGATGAACCGGATCGGCGGCAAGAGCAACACCGGTGAGGGCGGAGAAGACGTCGACCGTCTGCTCGACCCCGAGCGCCGCAGCGCCATCAAGCAGGTGGCATCCGGTCGATTCGGCGTGACGAGCCTGTACCTCACCGAGGCCGACGACATCCAGATCAAACTCGCCCAGGGCGCCAAGCCCGGCGAGGGCGGTCAGCTGCCCCCGACCAAGGTGTACCCGTGGGTGGCGCGCACCCGTCACGCGACCGCGGGCGTGGGACTCATCTCGCCGCCCCCGCACCACGACATCTACTCGATCGAAGACCTCAAGCAGCTGATCTTCGACCTTAAGCGCGCCAACCCCAAGGCCCGCATCCACACCAAGCTGGTCAGCCAGTCGGGTATCGGTGCGGTCGCGGCGGGTGTCGCCAAGGCGCTGAGCGACGTCATCCTGGTCTCCGGACAAGACGGAGGAACGGGCGCGAGCCCCATGAACTCGCTCAAGCACGCGGGCACCCCGTGGGAGCTCGGTCTCGCCGAGACGCAGCAGACGCTCATGCTCAACGGCATGCGCGACCGCGTGGTCGTACAGGTCGACGGTCAGATGAAGACCGGTCGCGACGTGATCATCGGTGCGCTGCTGGGGGCCGAGGAGTTCGGCTTCGCCACCGCGCCGTTGGTGGTCTCGGGCTGCATCATGATGCGCGTCTGCCACCTCGACACCTGCCCCGTGGGCGTCGCGACGCAGAACCCGGTGCTGCGCCAGCGCTTCACCGGCAAGGCCGAGTACATCGTCAACTTCATGGAGTTCATCGCCCAGGAGGTGCGCGAGTACCTCGCCGCGATGGGCTACCGCTCGATCGACGAGATCGTGGGCCGCTCGGAGCTGCTGGATGCCAACGAGGCGATCCAGCACTGGAAGGCGCGAGGCCTCAACCTCGCACCGATCCTCGAGGGTCCCCGCTTCGCCGACGACGAGCCGCGCCGCCACGCCCGCAATCAGGACCACGAGCTCGAGGAGCACTTCGACGTGCAGCTCATCGAGCGCGCGCAGGACGTCATCGCCAACGGCGGTCAGCTCACCATCGATCTGCCCATCCGCAACACCGCGCGCGCGGTCGGGACGATGCTCGGACACCACGTCACCAAGGCGCGGGGCGAGCACGGACTGCCCGAGAACTCGATCGACGTGCGCCTGACCGGCTCGGCCGGACAGTCGTTCGGCGCGTTCATGCCCGCGGGCATCACGCTGCGGCTCGAGGGCGACTCGAACGACTACGTCGGCAAGGGCCTGTCGGGCGGCACGATCGTGGTGCGCCCGCCGCGCGGCTCGACGTTCGCGGCCTCCGAGAACGTCATCGCCGGAAACGTCATCGGCTACGGCGCCACCCAGGGGCAGATGTTCCTGAACGGCGTCGTGGGCGAGCGCTTCCTCGTCCGCAACTCGGGTGCGACGGCGGTCGTGGAGGGCGTGGGCGACCACGCGCTGGAGTACATGACGGGCGGTCTCGCCGTGATCCTCGGGGCCACGGGCCGCAACCTGGGCGCCGGCATGTCGGGCGGACAGGCCTACGTCTACAAGCTCGACCGCGACAAGGTGAACCGCGAAGCCATGGCATCCGGTGAGCTCGTCCTCGGCGCCCTCGGATCGGGGGATGCCGAGATCCTCCGCGACCTGCTCGAAAAGCACGTCGCGGAGACCGATTCCACCCTCGCCCGTCGTCTGCTCGACGACTTCGAGGTCGAGGTGGACAACTTCGTCCGGGTGCTGCCGCGCGACTACGCCGCCGTGCTGCAGACCCGCCAGGAGGCGGTCACCGAGGGGCTCGACCCCGACGGCGACGTCGTCTGGAAGCGCATTCTGGAGGTGACGGGTGGCTGACCCGAAGGGCTTTCTCAAGACCACGGAGCGCGAGCTCCCGAAGCGTCGACCGGTGCCCGTGCGCATCATGGACTGGAAAGAGGTGTACGAGCCGGGTGATTCGGCCGTCATCAAGCGCCAGGCCGGCCGCTGCATGGACTGCGGCATCCCGTTCTGCCACAAGGGCTGCCCGCTCGGCAACCTGATCCCCGAGTGGAACGACCTCACGTGGCGCGGGGAAGGGCGAGCCGCGATCGAGCGCCTGCACGCGACGAACAACTTCCCGGAGTTCACCGGACGCCTGTGCCCCGCGCCGTGCGAGAGCTCGTGCGTTCTCGGCATCAACCAGCCGGCCGTGACGATCAAGCAGGTCGAGGTCTCGATCATCGACGAGGCGTTCGGCAACGGCTGGGTCGAGCCCGAGCCGCCGGAGCGTCTGACGGGCAAGACCGTCGCGGTCGTCGGCTCCGGGCCCGCCGGCCTCGCCGCGGCCCAGCAGCTGACGCGCGCCGGTCACACGGTCGCCGTCTTCGAGCGCGACGACCGCATCGGCGGACTGCTGCGCTACGGCATCCCGGACTTCAAGATGGAGAAGCGCCACCTCGAGCTGCGCCTGCGTCAGATGCAGGCCGAGGGCACCCGCTTCCGCGCGGGGGTCGAGATCGGCAAGGACATCTCGTGGAGCGACCTGCGCGCCCGCTACGACGCCGTCGTGGTGGCCACGGGCTCCACCGTGCCGCGCGACCTCGCCATCCCGGGGCGCGACCTCGACGGCGTGCACTACGCCATGGAGTACCTCGTCGAGGGCAACAAGGCCGTCGCGGGCGATCAGGTGCCGCAGCAGATCTCGGCCGAGGGCAAGCACGTCGTCGTCATCGGCGGTGGCGACACCGGCGCGGACTGCATCGGAACCGCCCACCGCCAGGGAGCGCTCAGCGTCACCAACCTCGCGATCGGCAAGCAGCCGCCCTCCGAGCGCCCGGCCGAGCAGCCGTGGCCGATGATGCCGAACCTGTTCGAGATGGCATCCGCTCACGAAGAGGGCGGAGAGCGCACGTTCCTCGCCTCCACCGTGGAGTTCCTCGGCAACGCCGCGGGAGAGGTGCGCGCGCTGCGCGTGGCCGAGACGGAGTACGTCGACGGCCGTCGCGTGCCCAAGAGCGGCACCGAGCGCGAGATCCCCGCCGACCTCGTGCTCATCGCGATGGGCTTCACCGGCCCCGAGCGCGAACTGCTCGAGAGCCAGCTCGGTGCGCGGTTCACCGACCGCGGCAACGTCGAGCGCGACGCGACCTATGCCACCACGTCGCCGGGCGTCTTCGTCGCCGGCGATGCGGGACGCGGACAGTCCCTCATCGTGTGGGCCATCGCCGAGGGCCGCGCGGCCGCCGCCGAGGTCGACACCTTCCTCATGGGCGAAACGGTGCTCCCCGCGCCGGTGCGCCCGACCGATGTCGCCATCGGCCTCCTGCCCGCCTAAGCTGGCAAGGGCCGATCGGCCACTTCCCGAAAATCCTCACGGAGCTTGAAAACGGATGAGACGCGCCAAGATCGTCGCAACACTCGGGCCCGCCACGTCGTCGTATGAGATGGTTCGCGCCATCATCGACGCCGGGGTGGACGTCGCCCGCCTCAACCTGAGCCACGGAGATTACTCCGTGCACGACGCCAACTTCGCCAACGTGCGGAAGGCAGCGGAGGACGCCGGTCGCCCGGTGGCCGCGCTCGTCGACCTGCAGGGCCCCAAGATCCGCCTCGGCAAGTTCGAGAACGGTCCCCACGACCTGCTCCCCGGCGACATCTTCAAGATCACGATCGAGGACATCCTCGGCACCAAGGAGATCGTCGGCACGACGTTCAAGGGCCTGCCCCAGGACGTCCGCCCCGGAGACTTCCTCCTGATCGACGACGGCAAGGTGCGCGTCGAGGTCGTCGAGACCGACGGCACCGTCGTGACCACCAAGGTCATCGTCGGCGGCCCCGTGTCGAACAACAAGGGCATCAACCTGCCCGGAGTGGCCGTGAACGTCCCCGCCCTGAGCGAGAAGGACGAGTCCGACCTCCGCTGGGGCCTGAACGCCGGCGCCGACCTCATCGCCCTCTCGTTCGTCCGGGATGCCAAGGACATCGAGCGCGTGCACGAGATCATGGCCGAAGAGGGGCGCTACGTTCCCGTCATCGCCAAGATCGAGAAGCCGCAGGCGGTCGACAACCTCGAGGAGATCATCGACGCCTTCGACGGCATCATGGTCGCCCGTGGCGACCTCGGCGTCGAGCTTCCCCTCGAGGCCGTGCCGATCGTGCAGAAGCGGGCCGTCGAGCTGGCGCGCCGCATGGCCAAGCCCGTCATCGTCGCGACGCAGATGCTCGAGTCGATGATCACCAACCCCGTCCCCACGCGCGCCGAGACGTCCGACGTCGCCAACGCCGTGCTCGACGGCGCCGACGCGGTCATGCTCTCGGGCGAGACCAGCGTGGGCGCCTACCCGGTCGTGGTCGTCGAGACGATGGCCCGCATCGTGGAGTCCACCGAGGAACACGGTCTCGAGCGCATCGCGCCGCTGACCAACAAGCCCCGCACGCAGGGTGGCGCCATCACGCTCGCCGCCGTCGAGGTCGCCGACTTCGTCGAGGCGAAGTACCTGTGCGTCTTCACCGAGTCGGGCGACTCCGCCCGTCGCATGTCGCGCCTGCGCTCGACCATCCCGATGATCGCGTTCACGCCGGAGCCCGGCATCCGCCGTCGCCTCGCGCTGACGTGGGGCGTGCGCTCGACGCTGGTGGAGCACGTGTCGCACACCGACAAGATGTTCCTTCAGGTCGACGACTACCTGCTCACCAACGACCTGGCCAAGGTCGGCGACAAGGTCGTCGTCATCTCGGGTTCCCCTCCCGGAATCGCCGGTTCGACGAACGACCTGCGCGTGCACCGCGTGGGCGACGCCGTGCACGGCGCGGCCCCCGGGTACCAGGAAGTCTGACCCCTCACGACGCGCGCCGGTGACCCCGGCGCGCGTCGTGTCGCGTTCCCGCCCGGTACATTGGGAACGCAGCACCTGCCGGTGTGGCGGAATGGCAGACGCGGGGCACTCAAAATGCTCTGTCGAAAGACGTGTGGGTTCGAGTCCCACCACCGGTACGCCCTATCGCATCCGCGGTCTCCCGTGGGTGCGCGAATCCACGTTCTAGGATGGTCTCGTGACTGATCAAGAAGCCGCCCCGGCCACCGCGCCGACCGCACCGCGTCGCGTCGTCGTCGCGGAAGACGAGTCGCTGATCCGCCTCGACATCGTCGAGATCCTCCGCGACAACGGCTTCGACGTCGTCGGCGAGGCGGGCGATGGCGAGACCGCCGTGCAGTTGGCCACCGAACTGCGCCCCGATCTGGTGATCATGGACGTCAAGATGCCGCAGCTCGACGGCATCAGCGCCGCCGAGAAGCTGAGCAAGAATCACATCGCCCCCGTGGTGCTGCTGACGGCCTTCAGCCAGAAGGAGCTCGTGGAGCGCGCCAGCGAGGCCGGCGCCCTGGCCTACGTCGTCAAGCCCTTCACGCCGAACGACCTGCTTCCCGCGATCGAGATCGCCCTGGCCCGCTACGAGCAGATCATCACGCTCGAGGCCGAGGTCGCCGACATGGTCGAGCGCTTCGAGACCCGCAAGCTCGTCGACCGCGCCAAGGGTCTGCTGAACGAGAAGATGGGCCTGAGCGAGCCCGAGGCCTTCCGCTGGATCCAGAAGGCGTCGATGGACCGCCGCCTCACCATGCAGGACGTCGCCAAGGCGATCATCGAGCAGCTGGCGCCCAAGAAGGGCTGACTCCCGCGCTTTTCGAGAATGGATGCCACTTCGGTGGCATCCATTCTTCGTTGGGGCCCGGACCCTTCGACAGGCTCAGGGTCCTCCGCGCCGAGGTGGCTCAGGGTCCGACGCTGGAGGTGGCTGAGCTTGTCGAAGCCTCCGTGGGGCGCCGCGGGTCTCGGACCCTTCGACAGGCTCAGGGTCCTCGGCGCTGAGGGTCCGGCGCTGGAGGTGGCTGAGCTTGTCGAAGCCTCCTTGGGCCCCCGCAGGTCCCGGACCCTTCGACAGGCTCAGGGTCCTCGGCGCTGAGGGTCCGACGCTGGAGGTGGCTGAGCCTGTCGAAGCCACCGGACGCCCCGGGGCGTCAGGCGCGCGGGGCGTCCTTGATCATGTTCGTGATGCGGATGGTCGAGCAGCGGCGGCCCTGCTCGTCGGAGACCGCGATCTCGTGCACGGTGAGGGAACGCCCCAGGTGGATCGGGGTGCAGACACCCGTGACGACCCCCGAGGTGGCCGACCGCGTGTGCGTGGCGTTGATGTCGATGCCGACGGCGAGCTTGCCCGACCCGGCGTACAGATTCGCCGCCATCGAACCGAGCGATTCGCCGAGCACGACGTAGGCGCCGCCGTGCAGCAGACCGACGGGTTGGGTGTTGCCCTCGACCGGCATGGTCGCCACGCAGCGCTCGACCGTGAACTCGACCCACTCGATGCCCATCTTCTCGGCGAGGGCGCCCATGCCGCGCTCCTTCGCCCAGTCGAGGCCGGAAGTGGTGTCGGGAGTCGTGGAACTGCTCATCGTCGCCTTCGTCGTGCCGTGCGGGCGGCCGTGATCGGGCCGGGCCGGGGGAGTGTCCGTGGTTCTCGTTACGCTGGGGGAGTGACGGATGCCGAAAAGCCTACTCTCCTCGTCGTCGACGGCCACTCGCTGGCCTATCGGGCGTTCTACGCCCTGCCGGTCGACAACTTCTCGACGAAAGACGGTCAGCACACCAACGGCATCTACGGCTTCCTGTCGATGTTCGTCAACCTGGTGAAGGCCGAGAAGCCGACCCACCTCGCGGTCGCGTTCGACACCTCGCGGCAATCGTTCCGCACCCGGGAGTACACCGAGTACAAGGCCAACCGCAGCGAGTCGCCGGCCGAGTTCAAGGGGCAGATCCCCCTCCTGCAGGACTGCCTCGCCGCCATGGGCGTCCCGGTGCTGAAGAAGGAGGACTTCGAGGCCGACGACATCCTGGCCACCCTCGCCACGCAGGGGGAGGAGCAGGGCTTCTCGGTTCTGGTCTGCTCCGGCGACCGCGACACCATCCAGCTCGTGACCGACGACATCACGCTGCTGTACCCCAACGTGCAGGGCGTCTCGCAGCTCAAGCGCTACGACACCGACGCGGTGATCGAGAAGTACGGCCTGCCCCCGGCGCAGTACCCCGAGATCGCGGCCCTCGTCGGCGAGACGAGCGACAACCTGCCCGGCGTGCCGAAGGTCGGCGAGAAGACCGCCGTCAAGTGGCTCACCCAGTGGGGCTCGCTCGAGGCGCTCCTCGACAACGCCGACAAGATCACCGGCGTCGTCGGCAACAACCTGCGCGAGCACCTCGACGCCGTCAAGCGCAACCGCGCGCTGAACCGCCTGCTGCGCGACGTCGAGCTCCCGGTCGGTCCGAAAGACCTCGCGGTCCAGCCGCTCGACGCCCAGGCCGTCCGTGACATCTTCGCCCGTCTGGAGTTCCGCACGCTGCTGCCGCGCGTCTTCGATGCGCTCGGCGGAGAAGGCGGCATCGTCGAAGAGGCCCGGCCGACCGCGACCGCTCCGACGCCCGCACGCCTGGACCCCGACGCCCTCGCCGCCTGGGCGGCTGACGCGCAGGGCGAGGTGGGGGTGACCCTCAGCCTCTCCGGCACCACGCCCACGGCGATCGGCCTCGCGTCGGGCGACGCGGCCGTCGAGGCCGAGTGGAGCCCGGCGGTCCGCGACGCGTTGGCGTCGTGGCTGGCATCCGATGCCCCCAAGGTGTTCTCCGACGCCAAACCCCAGATCAAGGCCCTGGCCCGTGAGGGGGTCTCGGTGGGCGGCGTGGCGTTCGACGTGCTGCTGGCCGGATGGCTCGTGCGTCCGAGCTTCCCCGACAAGACGCTCGCCGACCTCGTGGAGCGCGAGCTCGACGAGAAGCTCCCGGTCGCCGATCCCACCCAGCTCGTGCCCGAGACGGAAGGCGCCACCCCCGCACAGTTGTCGTGGTTCACCCGCCGGGTCGCCGCTGCGCAGCGCGCCACCATGCCCGAGAAGGTCGCGAGCGTTCTCGACGACATCGAGCTGCCGACGCTGACGGCGCTGGCCGACATGGAGCTCGCCGGCGTCGCCGTGTCGCACGAGAAGCTGTCGAGCTTCTCGGCCGAGCTCGGTGCGCGCGCCGACGCGCTCGCGCGCGACGCGTACGCGGCGATCGGTCACGAGGTGAACCTCGGCTCGCCGAAGCAGTTGCAGGAGGTGCTCTTCGACGAGCTCCAGCTGCCCAAGACTCGCAAGACCAAGAGCGGTTACACCACGGATGCCGCGGCTCTCGCCGACCTCCAGGAGAGCGCCCCGCACCCCTTCCTCGACCTGCTGCTGCGCCACCGCGAAGCGACGAAACTCAAGCAGATCATCGACGCCCTCGACACCGCGACCGGCGCCGACGGACGCATCCACACCACGTACGTGCAGACAGGCAGCCAGACCGGTCGCCTGTCGAGCACCGACCCCAACCTGCAGAACATCCCGATCCGCACCGAGGAGAGCCGTCGTATCCGCGCGGCCTTCGAGGTGGGCGAGGGATACGAGACGCTGCTCACGGCCGACTACTCGCAGATCGAGATGCGCATAATGGCGCACCTCTCGGGAGACCCGGGACTCATCGAGGCGTTCAACTCGGGCGAAGACCTGCACCGCTTCGTGGGTGCGCGCGTCTTCGGCGTCGAGCCCGAAGACGTGACGCCCGCGATGCGCACCAAGGTGAAGGCGATGTCGTACGGCCTCGTCTACGGCCTCTCGGCCTTCGGCCTCTCGAAGCAGCTGCGCATCGAGCAGTCCGAGGCCAAGAAGCTCATGCTCGAATATTTCGCGCGTTTCGGCGCGGTGCGCGACTACCTGCGCGGTTCGGTGGAGCAGGCCCGTCAAGACGGCTACACCGAGACGATCTTCGGGCGCCGACGGCCGTTCCCCGACCTCACGAGCATGAATCGCGTCCTGCGCGAGAACGCCGAGCGCGCCGCACTCAACGCCCCCATCCAGGGCAGCGCGGCCGACATCATGAAGGTGGCGCTGTTCCGCATCCGCGAAGAGCTGGCATCCGAGGGTCTGCGCTCGCGCGTGCTGCTGCAGATCCACGACGAACTCGTCGTCGAGGTGGCGGCGGGGGAGTGGGATGCCGTGGAGGCGATCGTGCGCGCGCGCATGGCCGACGCCGCCGAGCTCTCGGTGCCTCTCGATGTGCAGATCGGTCGCGGAGGCGACTGGGACGAAGCGGGACACTGAGTCCGGCACCGACCGTTCCTCCCCAGGCCGACGAATGCACAGCCGGAGGGGACGGGGTGCGCCGTCGTCGCAGCTTCCCTAGGCTCGGAGGATGACAGACGCACACCGCACCCCCACGCCGATCGACACGATCGCCGACGCGTGGGTGGACACCCTGGCCGAGCGGGAGCCGACGCTCGCCACCTACATCGGCCGGTTCGAGCACAACGGGCGCTTCGGCGACTACAGCCCCGAAGGCGCGGAGGCCCTCTTCGCCGACGCACGCGCCAC
The DNA here is from genome assembly GCF_032464935.1 of Microbacterium phycohabitans. NCBI lineage: Bacteria > Bacillati > Actinomycetota > Actinomycetes > Micrococcales > Microbacteriaceae > Microbacterium > Microbacterium phycohabitans. The sequence goes on along the minus strand of NZ_JAWDIT010000003.1, from coordinate 125,312 downwards.
GCGGGCCGCGCTCGCGGGCGCGGAGCCGGTCGACGCGATCGACGCCGTCACGAAGATGGATCTCCTGCGCGAGCTCGACCTGATGGTGGAGTTCCACGAGGCGAACGTGCACCTGCGCGATCTCAACGTCATCGCCTCACCGGCGCAGGACATCCGCTCCACCTTCGATCTCATGCCGACCGCCACGGTCGACGACTGGTCCACGATCTCGGAGCGCATGAAGGCTCTCCCCGGGGCGATCGACGGCTACGTCGCAACGCTGCGTCGCGGTATCGCGCAGGGCGTCGTCCCGGCGCGCCGACAGGTCATCGAGGTCGTGACGCAGATCGCCCGCTACACCTCCGACACGGGCTTCTTCGCCGAGTTCGTCGGCGAGGCCGCTCCCGAAGAGGGTCAGCTGCCGGCATCCCTCGCTCGCGACCTCGCGCAGAATTCCAACGCGGCGCGCGTCGCCTACGACGCCCTCGCCTCGTTCCTGTCGAGTGAACTGGCTCCGGCGGCGGGAGAGGTCGACGCGGTGGGCCGGGAGGTCTACGCCCTGCACTCCCGACGGTTCCTGGGCGCGGAGATCGACCTCGACGAGACGTACGAGTGGGGCGTCGAGGAGCTCGCGCGCATGGTCGCGGAGCAGGAGGCGATCGCGAACGAGATCCTCCCCGGCGCGAGCGTCGAAGAGGCCGTGGCCTTCCTCGAGAAGGACGAGTCGCGAAAGCTCCGCGGTACCGCCGCCCTTCAGGAGTGGATGCAGCGCACGAGCGACAGGGCCGTGGAAGAACTCGGCCGCACGCACTTCGACATCGCCGAGCCCATCCGTCGCCTCGAGTGCATGATCGCCCCGACCAACGAAGGCGGGATCTACTACACCGGCCCGACCGACGACTTCTCCCGTCCCGGTCGTATGTGGTGGTCGGTGCCCGAGGGCGTCGACACCTTCGACACCTGGCGCGAGCTCACGACCGTGTACCACGAGGGCGTTCCGGGCCACCACCTGCAGATCGCGCAGGCGGTGCACAACCGTGCCGAGCTCAACTCCTGGCGACGTCTGCTCGCGGGCACGAGCGGGCACGCCGAAGGCTGGGCCCTGTACGCCGAGCGGCTGATGGAGCAGCTGGGCTACCTCGACGACCCCGCCGACCGCCTCGGCATGCTCGACGGGCAGCGCATGCGGGCGGCGCGTGTGGTGCTCGATATCGGCGTGCACCTGCAGAAGCCGCGCCTCGACGGCGCCGGCACCTGGGACCACGACTACGCCCTCGCATTCATGCTGAAGAACGTCAACATGAGCGAGGAGTTCGTGCGCTTCGAGGTCAATCGCTACCTCGGATGGCCCGGGCAGGCGCCGTCGTACAAGGTCGGTCAGCGCATCTGGGAGCAGGTGCGCGCCGAGGAGCAGGAACGCCGCGGAGCGGATTTCTCGATGAAGCAGTTCCACACGCGCGCCCTCGACATCGGCGGCGTCGGGCTCGACACGCTGCGCGCGGCTCTCGCATCCGCCTGAGTCCGGCAGGCGTCCGGCCCGGGGTGCCTCTCGTCAGGCGGTGAGGCACTCCGGGCGGATCGCGCCGGTGCGTGGATCGTGGATCGGGGAATACCCGGCGGTCGCGTAAAGTTCATTCATCCGAATGCAAGGAGACCCATGGACGTTCGCCCTCTCGAGCTCGGCCTCGATACCTTCGGAGACATCTCGCGCGGCCCCGACGGGTCGCTGCTGTCCGACGCTCAGACCATCCGCAATGTCGTCGATCAGGCGGTGCTCGCCGACCAGGTGGGCGTGTCTTTCTTCGGGGTGGGGGAGCACCACCGCAAGGACTTCGCCGTGACGAGCCCGGAGATCGTCCTCGCCGCGGCGGCCGCGCGCACCGAGAACATCCACCTCGGAACAGCGGTCACGGTCCTCTCCAGCGACGACCCCGTGCGCGTGTACGAGCGCTTCGCGACCCTCGACGCCGTCTCCAACGGGCGCGCCGAGGTGATCCTGGGGCGGGGCTCGTTCATCGAGTCGTTCCCCCTGTTCGGCTACGACCTCGCCGACTACGAGGTGCTGTTCGAGGAGAAGCTCGAGCTCTTCTCCCTCCTCCTGCGGGAGAAGCCGGTCACCTGGTCGGGACGCACGCGCGCCGCGCTGCAGGACGCCGACGTGTACCCGAAGACCGAGAACGGCCTGAAGGCCTGGGTGGGGGTCGGGGGTTCGCCGGAGTCGGTCGTGCGCACGGCCCGATACGGCTACGGCCTCGTCCTCGCGATCATCGGGGGCTCGGCGGCGCGGTTCCGGCCCTACGCCGATCTCTACCGCCGGTCGCTCGATGAGCTCGGTAAGCCCCAGATGCCCATCTCGGTGCATTCGCCGGGGCACATCGCAGCGACCGACGAGCAGGCGTGGGAAGAGGCGTACGAGGGCGTCGCGGAACTGAACAACACGATCGGACGCGAGCGCGGCTGGCCGGAGTACAACCGCCTGCGGTTCCAGCACGACGTCGGCCCCGAAGGATCGATGTACGTGGGGTCGCCCGAGACGGTCGCGCGCAAGATCGCGGCCACCGTGCGCGCGCTGGGTAACAGCCGTTTCCAGCTCAAGATGGCCAGCGGTTCGATCTCGCACGACCACCTGCTGAGCAGCATCGAGCTCTACGGCACGCAGGTCCTGCCCCTCGTGCACGACATGCTCGCCGATGCCCCCGTCTCGCGGTGACCACGACCACCGACACCATCCGGGTGTCCGAACGCCTCGACGCCCTGCCCTTCACCCGGCGGCACGCGAAGATCCTGGGCGGATCCGGCCTGGGGTGGGCCCTGGACGCCATGGACGTCGGGCTCATCTCGTTCGTCATCGCCGCACTCAGCGTGCAGTGGCAACTCGCCCCGACGCAGGCCTCGTGGATCGCCTCGGCGGGCTTCGCCGGGATGGCGATCGGGGCGAGCCTGGGCGGTCTGCTCGCCGACCGCTTCGGTCGCCGCCACGTCTTCGCCCTGACCCTGCTGGTCTACGGCGTGGCCACCGGGGCGAGTGCGCTCGTCGGCGGGCTCGCGGCCCTTCTGGTGCTGCGCTTCATCGTCGGCCTGGGGCTCGGGGCGGAGCTGCCGGTGGCTTCGACCTACGTCAGCGAGTTCGCCCCGGCGCGCATGCGCGGGCGTCTCATCGTCTTCCTCGAGGCGTTCTGGGCGGTCGGCTGGACCGCTGCCGCGGTGATCGGCTACCTCGTGGTGCCGGCGGCCGCCGACGGCTGGCGGTGGGCCTTCGCGCTCGGCGCGATCCCCGCGGTCTACGCGCTGCTCGTGCGCTGGGGACTGCCCGAGTCGCCGCGCTGGCTCGCCTCGCGCGGACGCAACCCCGAGGCCGCGGCGATCGTACGCGACCTCGAGGCCGCCGCCGGGCGGGTCTCGCTCGAGCCGTCGAGCGAGGGAGTGGCGGCATCCGTTCCCGCTCCGCGGCCCCGCATCCGCGCCCTCTGGGCCCCCGCGCTGCGCGCACGCACGGCGAGCCTGTGGGTGCTGTGGTTCTGCGTGAACTTCTCGTATTACGGGGCGTTCATCTGGATCCCCACGATCCTCGTCTCGCAGGGCCACGACCTCGTGCGCTCGTTCGGTTTCACCCTCGTGATCACGCTGGCCCAGCTGCCGGGATACGCCGCGGCGGCGTGGCTGATCGAGGCCTGGGGGCGACGCGCGACGCTCGCGACCTTCCTCGCCGGGTCGGCCGTCTCGGCGGTGCTGTTCGGCACGGCTTCGGGCGAGGTCGCGGTGATCGCCGCGGGCATGGCCCTGTCGTTCTTCAACCTGGGCGCGTGGGGCGCGCTGTACGCCGCCACCCCGGAGACCTATCCGACGGCGCTGCGGGCGACGGGCGCGGGATGGGCGGCCGGGGTCGGGCGCATCGCCTCCATCCTCGCTCCCCTCGCTGTGCCGCCCCTGCTCGGATTCGGGGGAGCGCCCCTTCTCTTCGTCGTGTTCGCGGCGTTCTTCGCGATCGCCGTCGTGGCCGCCCTGTTCCTGCGCGAGCAGCGCGGGCGCGCGCTTTCCTGACCCGCGCGCACCGGCTCACTCCGCGCGGGCCGCACCCGCACACCACGTCGAGCGTCCAAGACACGCCGTTTCACGCGACAACGGAACGGTGTGTCTTGGGCACTCGACATGCCAGAGCGGTGCGCGAGACGGCGGCTGAGCGCGCTGGCGCGCGTAGGCTCGGGGGATGGCATCCGTGCGCTACGTCGCGATCGGCGACTCGTTCACTGAAGGGGTCGGCGACGAACTGCCCGACGGAACCGTTCGAGGGTGGGCCGATCTCGCCGCACAAGGGTGGGCGGATGCCGCGGGGGAGCCGATCCAGTACGCGAACCTGGCGATCCGCGGCAAGCTCATCGAGCCGATCGTCGCCCAGCAGCTCGAACCGGCGCTCGCACTGAAGCCGACGCACCTGTCGTTCAATGGCGGCGGGAACGACATGCTCCGGCCGCGGACGGGTATCGGGCGCATCGTGGACCTGTTCGATCACGTCATGCGGCGCTGCGATGAGGAGGGCGTGCAGCTCATCGTGCTGTCCGGGGCCAACCCGTCGGCGGGTCTTCCGCTCGGCGCGCTCATCGAGGCCCGCGGCGACCGCCTGTCTCACGCGGTCGAGAAGCGCCTCGAGAAGCGCCCCGACGTAATCACCGCGTACAACTGGTTCGACCGCGAGTTGGCGGGCGGGGAGTTCTGGTCGGTGGACCGTCTGCACATGAACGCCCGGGGCCATCATCGGGTCGCCGCCCGCGTGATCGAGTCCGTCGGTCTCACGCCGCCGGGGGAGTGGTGGCACCTGCGGGAGATCCCCGAGGTGGAGCGGCTGAAGGGCTCGGCCTACTATCGCGAGCACGTGGGGCCGTGGGTCCGTCGGCGCCTCAGTCGCACCTCCTCGGGCGACGGGCGTGAACCGAAGTTCGGCGGCGGGTGGGTCACGCTCGAACCGGTCTCCGGACGGTGAACTCGCCGCGACGCGACGGAACACCCCTGTCAGAGCTCTCCCATGGACGAGGGGGAGACGAAGGCGATGATCGGTTCGCTCATCCCGGAGGACCTCTCGGAGATGACACGGTCGGCGGCATCCTCGACATCTGACCGAGCCTCCCACCGCGTCAGCCCGGAGGCGGTGTCGAGAGAATCCCGCACACCCCGCTCATCACCGACAGGAGCAGGATGGGCGTATGACTCTCGCTCTCGTCACCGGCACCTCCAGCGGCATCGGCCTGCACACGGCCATCGGACTCGCGAAGGCCGGCGTATCGGTCATCGCCACCGTCCGCGACACCTCACGCGCTGACGCCCTGCGCTCCGCGGCATCCGAAGCGGGGGTCGAGCTCGACATCCGCTCCCTGGAGGTGACGGATGCCGCCGCCGCTGAGGCCCTGATCGACGCCATCGGCCCCGTCGACATCCTCGTCAACAACGCCGGGCGTGGCGCCGTCGGCACGCTCGAGCAGCTGTCGGATGCCGATCTCCAGGCGCAGCTGGACACGAACTACCTCTCCGTCGCCCGCCTCACGCGCCTCGTGCTGCCGGGCATGCGCGAGCGCGGGCACGGACGCATCGTCACGGTCACCAGCGTCGGGGGAGCGGTCGGCCAACCGTTCGCCGACGCGTACTGCGGAGCGAAGTTCGCCGTCGAGGGGCTCATGCAGTCGCTGGCGCCGGTCGTGGCGCCGTTCGGCATCGACGTCGCGATCGTCGAGCCGGCGGCGGTGGCGTCGTCGTTCACCGACTCGGTGCACCGCGCCCCGGCCGGGCCGTACGCCGAGCTGCAGCAGGCCTATCTCGACCGCACGGCCGCGTCGTTCGCACAGGCGCAGTCGGCGGAGGATGCCGCGAAGACCGTCGTGGAGGCGGCGACGACGTCGGAGCCGCGGTTCCGGTGGCAGACGTCGGAGGCCGCGGTGCGGTTCGCCGGCCTGTCGCTCGGTGATCTGGACGGGTCACGGGTGATCGGGGTGACGTCGGGGTGGATCCGCTGATCGTGCCCGTGCCCGGAAGTACCCGGGTCTGGCTCGACACCTGGGAGTGGGCGTGCTGCGGCGAGCCGTTCGAGGTCGGCGACGCGGTCGATCTGCTGATCGCGACGCGCGCCCCGTCGCCGCGCTTCGTCGAGGGCGTCGGACCCGAGCTCGCCGCCACGGTCGACGCGATCGAATCCCATCACCAGGAGACCACGTCGACGCCGGAGGATCGGGTGCGCGGTCGGGTCCACGCCATCCACGGGGTCGCCCAGGACCACGTCGAAGTCCGCCACCTGCGGCGTCCCGGCTTCGGCGCGCCCCCGGATGCCGAGATGCCCGCGGAAGGGGAGGAGTGGCCGTTCAGCGGCCGCGATCTGGGCAACGGGTTGCTGATCGGGTCCCGGCCGTCGAAATGGATGATCGAGAGCGTTCCGATCCCCGGCGCGGTGACCCTCGTGCCGAGGGAACGCGTCCCGCGGAAGGCGACGGGAGAGGAGGGGAGTGAGGCGCCACCCGTCGAGGACGCAGAACCCCCGGCCGAGCGTCGCACCACGTTCGTCGTCGCGTGGGTGGTCGATGTCGTGACGGAGGGGTCTGAGGAGTAGAGACACCGCAGGCCGGTTGCACTCGCAACGTCCCTGAGGTTGCCTGGACACATGGCTCTCGTTCTCTCGACGACGTTGCTCCTGCTCGGCGCCACCGCCTTTCTCGGCTCGGTGCTGGTCGTGACCACGGCCTCACCCGACGAACGATTCCCGGCGTGGTCGAATCCGACCACGCGCCGCGGGGCGAGTATCGGACTCCGGCTGCTCGGAGTGGTACTCGTGATGCTCTCGATCACGTGGGGGTTGGGCGCGAGCGTCGGCCCGTGGGCGGGCCTATCGCTCGCGGCGGCATTCGCCCCCGCCGTCACGGCGGTTGTCGCGCACAACCGCGCGGTCGGTCGACGCGAGAGGATCCGCGGGGCGGCGTGCTTGGGCTGCGAGCTCGCCCGAGAGGAGGGCGGGATGGATTCAAACTGACATAATGTGCATTATCGGCGTGCGCGCACAAGAGCCCTAGAGCCGCAGGGACGCCCCATCCGCCCAGCGCACCGCTCAGCCGAACACCTCCGCCAGGAACGCCTTCATCGCGGCCCAACTGCGCCGCTCCGCCGTCGCCTGGAACTGCGCGCCCTGTTCGGGGGCATCGGCATCCGGAAGCGTGAATGCGTGCATCGCGTTGGCGTACGACACGAGCTGCCAATCCACCGACGGAGCCGTGCGCAGGTCGTTCTCGAATGCCAGCATCGCGTCGTCGGGCGCGACGGGGTCGGCGGCTCCGTGCAGCACGAGCACCTTGGCCGTGATCTGCGACGCTTCACCCTCGGGCCCGGTGAGGAGGCCGCCGTGGAAGCTCACGACGGCGTCGACGTCCGCGCCGGTCCGCGCGAGTTCCAGAACCGACGATCCGCCGAAGCAGTAGCCGATCGCCGCGGTGCGCGCGGCATCGACCGACGGCTGCGCGCGCAGGTACGCGAACGCCTCTGTCAGTCGCTTCCGCCACAGCGCACGATCCTGGTAGAAGCCACCGGCGACCCCGGCGGCATCCTCCGGCGCAGGCCTCACGTCGGCGCCGTACAGGTCCGCGGCGAAAGCGGTATACCCCAGCCGTGCGAGCATGTCGCAGCGCATGCGCACGTAGTCGGTCACGCCGAGCCAGTCGTGCACGACCATGACCCCCGGGTGTCGTCCCTCCCCTGCCGGGCGCGCGAGGTATCCGCGGTACTGAACGCCGTCGGCGGTGTAGTCGAAGTCGCCCGATTCGATTCCGGATGCCGGGAGGGGTTCACGGTCGAGGATCGCGGTGAGGTTCGGGGCGTAGATGTCCATTCCCCGCACGGTAGACCGTCGAGATACGGATCGGCCGGGTCTTGTGCGCGGGTCGTCCCCTGACCAGCGCGGCATCGCGCCCACCACGTCGCACCCACCGCCGCTCCCCCGCTACGCTCGAAGCGATGATCCCCCGCAGCGCTCCCTCGAAACGGCCGAGCGCGTGAGCGGCATCCTCACCGGGTTCGCGGTCGTCGGGCTCGCGGTGGTCGTGGGCTACATCATCGCCCGCATCGATCTGCTCGGCCCCCACGCCCGCCCCGTACTGAGTCGGCTGACGTTCTTCGTCCTCTCGCCGTTCCTGCTGTTCACGGTGCTCGCGCAGGCGGACGTCGCGACGCTGTTCTCGGCACTCCTGCCGGTGTCGATGATCACGGCCGCGGTCATCATCGGCGTCTACGCGCTGGTGTCGGCGCTGATCCTGCGCCGTCGCGTCGGCGAGACGGTGATCGGCGCCCTGTCGGCGGGTCAGGTGAACAGCAACAACATCGGCATCCCGATCTCGCTCTACATGCTCGGGAACGCCGCGTACTCGGCCCCGGTGATCCTGTTCCAGCTGCTCGTTCTCATGCCGATCGCCCTGGCGATCCTGGATGCCGCGACCTCGGGCTCGCGCAACCTCACGCGGATCCTCGCGCAGACGGCGAAGAACCCGATGCTCATCGGCTCGGCGCTGGGCGTGCTGGTGGCGGTGCTCGACGTCGACCTGCCGCCGATCGTCTTCGACCCCCTGCACCTCATCGCGGGCGCGTGCGTGCCGGTGCTCCTGATGTCGTACGGCATGTCGCTGTACGGCCAGCGCGTGCTCACCGAACCCGGCCGCCGCCTCGACGTCGTCATCGCCTCGGTGCTCAAACTCGTGGCGATGCCGGCGCTCGCGTTCCTCGTCGCGACGCTGTTCGGCCTGCCGGCGGACCAGGTCTTCGTGGTGGTCGTGCTCGCGGCCCTGCCGACCGCGCAGAACGTGTTCAACTTCGCCCAGCGCTACGGGGTGGGCGAGATCCTCTCGCGCGACGTGGTGTTCATCTCCACGGTCGGATGCCTCCCGGTGCTGTTCGCGGTGGCGCTCCTTCTCGACCACTCCCCCGCGTGACCGCGCACGACGGCGCGTTGGCGGCAGTTTCACCTTCGGGTCTAAGGTGAGCACTGTTCTCAGCTTTCACTCAGAAAGGCTCGCCATGCCGTCTTCCACCACGTCGAATCCCGCCGTCGGAGCCGTCCGCACCGCCCTCGCCGTCAGCGGTGCGCTGTCGCTCGTGATCGGTCTGCTGATCCTCATCTGGCCGGGCCGCACCGCTCAGGTCGCCGTCGGCATCATCGCCGTCTACGTCATCATCGCGGGCCTGGTGAACATCGGCATCGGCCTGTTCTGGCGCTCGGGATGGGCGCGCATCGGCTACATCGTCCTCGGCGTGCTCTTCATCGTCGCCGGCATCTTCTCGTTCGCGAACCTGCCCGCGACCACCGCCTGGTTTGGCGTCTTCATCGGCACGCTCGTCGGCATCCTCTGGATCATCGAGGGCGTCGTCTCGCTCACCACCGCCGGCCACCAGTCGAAGGCCCGCGCGTGGACGATCTTCTTCGCGATCGTCAGCATCCTCGCCGGCATCGTGCTGCTGTTCTCGCCGCTGCTGGGCGCCGTGACGCTGTTCATCCTGATCGGCTTCTCCCTCATCGTGCTCGGCGTCTTCCAGATCGTGCGCGCGATCCAGTTCGGCAAGGCCGTCTGACAGCAGCCGGACGAGAAGGGCCCGGATGCCACGTCATGGCATCCGGGCCCTTCTCCGTCACGGTGTCGGCAGGTGGCGACTCCACCACTCGAGCACGGCATCGAAGCGCTGGACGCGATGCTGCGGACGACCGCTACGGGTGAGCTCGTGGTCTTCGCCGGGGAAGACGAGCATCTCGGCATCGACGCCGGCGCGTTTCAGCGCGGAGTAGTACCGCGTGGCCTGTTCCAGCGGACAGCGGAAGTCGAGCTCGGAGTGCAGCACGAGCGTCGGGGTGCGCACCTGTTCGACCACGGCCATCGGACTCTGGGCGGCGATCTGCGCCGGGTCGGTTCCGACGTACTCCTGGCCGAAGAACGAGCCGATGTCGCTCGCCCCGGGGAACGCCGCGGGGTCGAGGAATCCACGCTCCACGATCGCCCCCGCGAAGCGGTGGTCGTGCGCGATGATCCACGCGGTCAGGTACCCGCCGTAGGAGCCGCCCATGACGCCGGCGCGTTCGCCGTCGAGCCGCGGGTCGCCCGCGACGACGGCGTCGAAGAAGTCCATGACGTCGAAGAAGTCGAGGGTGCCCATGCGGTGGCGGATGGACCGCCCGTGGGCACGGCCGTAGCCGGCGCTCCCCCGCGGATTGCAATACAGCACCGCGTAGCCGGCATCCACGAGCACCTGGGTCTCGTCGAACAGGTGCACACCGTAGGCGGCGTACGGTCCCCCGTGGATCTGCAGAATGACCGGGAACGGCCCCTCGCCCTCGGGCATCGCGACCCAGCCGTGCACCGGGTACCCGTCGCGACCGGTCACCTCTCGCTCCAGCGGCACGACGACGCCGCGTTCGCGTACCGCGGTGCCGAAGGCGGTCAGCGCCCGCATCTCGCGCCCGTGCACCGCCACGAGTTCGCCGAACGACTCGGGTGAGGCGACGGATGCCACGACCCGGCCCGCCGCCGCGGCATGGCCGTTGACCTCGAGGTCACCGCCGAGCACCTCGCTGACGGCGCCGGTCCTCGTCACCCGCAGCAGGCGCACACGCCCGCGCGTGCGGTCCTGCACGAGGACGTCGCTGCCGTCGAACGAGAGGTGACTCCCCACCTCGCCGAGATCGATCGTCTCGGCATCCGTCATCGCGCGCGGTCCGTCGGCCTCGAGGACGAAGAGCGCGACACCGGGAGCGACGAAATCGACGCCGTCGTCGCCGACGTCGTTCGCGAGCGCGAAGACGGTGCCGTCCGGTGCGACGTCGACGGATGACACCGACAGGTTCGCCGCCGTGCTCAGCACCTCGCGTTGCGCTCCACCGTCGACGGAGACCGCTACGATCCGATCGCGCAGGTCGCGGCGCGCGGTCTCGATCACGTCGGGCACGCTGAGCAGTTCGGCGCCGTCGGTCGTCCAGACCACGCCGTTCCAGTTCGTGTCGCCGTCGGTGAGCGGCGTCGCGGGGGCGGCCACGACACGCGTCTCCGGCTTCTCGAGCGCCGGCGCGGGTTCGTAGAACGGCTCCGCGTCGGTGGAGGGCACGTCGACGACGAACAGCTGCGCCGGCCGATCGAGGTACCCGAGACCGTTCGCGTGCCACCGGATGCCGGTGATGCGGCGCGGCGGCTCGGCCGCGGCATCCCGCCCCTCGACGGTGCCGTAGCGGCCGGGCTCCGGCACGCGCGCGGAGAACGCGAGGCGTCGGCCGTCGGGCGAGAAGGCGAGGTCGGTCACTCCCCCGGGCTGGTCGGTGACCTGCACGGGCTCCCCGCCGCCGGCGTCGACGACGAAGATCTGTGCGCGCCCCCGCTCGTCACCGCGCAGGAACGCGATGACCGTGCCGTCGGGCGAGAGGCGCGGGGACCGGTCGTGCACCCCACGGGTGAGACGGCGTGAAGATCCCGCGTCCAGGTCGACCCGCCAGAGCTGGCCCACCGCCCGGTCGGCGGCGAGGTCGGGACGGGAGGTGGCGAAGACGGCGAACGCGCCGTCGGCGGAGATCGCGGGCCGACCGACCCCGATCAGAGCGTCGATGTCGGTCGGCCGCATGCTCACTCGCCCCCGAACGAACCCGTGTCTCCGACGAGGCGGGTGTTGTCGGCGGGAACCGGGTCGACGGCCGCGCGAGCCACCTCGGCCGCGAACTCCGCGACGTTGTAGAGCTTGCCGGCGTCGTCGCGACGGGCCGCGATCGCGCCCGGGTTGGCGCGCTCGAGGAGGGTCGCCGTTATGGTGCCCTCGATCATGTCGCCCGAGACGACCGTGAAGCCGATGCCGCGCTCCTCGAGCGCCGGGATCTTCTCGCGCAGGGCATCCTCGCCGGCGCGCTTGGAGAGGGCGACCGGCTCGTACTCGGGCATGGTCGGCGTGGTGCGGATGAAGTGGGCCTGGTGGCTCGTGACGAAAACGACGCGAGCGTCGTCGTTCAGCAGCGGGAGCGCCGTCTCGAGCACGTTGACCTGCGCGTCGCGGTTGAGCAGCAGGGCGTAGTCCTCGGCCATGCCCGACTCCATGCCGCCCGAGGCGTTGAGCACGAGGATGTCGAGGCCGCCGAAGGTGCGCTTCACCTCGTCGAACATCGCCTGCACCGACTCCGGGTCGGTGAGGTCCGCGCCCACGACGAGGGCCTCGACACCGAGCTCGCGCAGCTGCGCGGCGAGCTTCTCGGCGCGCGGCGCCTTGTTGCGGAAGTTGATGACGACGTTCGCGCCGGCCTCGGCGAAGTAGCGCACGGTGTCGGCGCCGATGCCGCGCGAGGAGCCGGTGACCAGGGCGGTCTTGCCGCTCAGGGAGCCGGACGGGAGGGTCTGGGACACGGATTTCTCCTGACGATTCGAAAAGCGGATGCCGCCGGCCGACGCGGGCGCACACGACGAACCTCCAGCCTATCGACCGGGATGCCGGGCCCCGGTGGACGACCCCGCCTGTGCGGACCGTGAGAACCGGCCCCGGAGCCCAAATCCGGTGCTGCGTGCCGGCCCGAAGCCGCGTCGGGCAGCTGCGTCGAGCACACGGTGATCGACCCGCCGCCGCCAAATCGGTCGCCCGCTCCACCGACTCCCCCGAGGAGGGCCCCGCCGGCGGTACGTTCGCCTCATGACGCGGCATCCGTACCTCTTCCCCGACGCCCCGCGCGTGCTCGCCCACCGCGGACTCGTGACCCCGGATGCCGCCGAGCACGGCGTGGTCGAGAACTCGTTCGCCGCGGTGGCCTCCGCGCACGCCGCGGGTGCCGCCTACGTCGAATCGGACTGCCACCTGACCGCGGACGGCGAGGTGGTGCTCTTCCACGACGACGACCTGCGGCGCGTCGCGGACGACCCCCGCGCGATCGCCGACGTGCGTCTGCACGAGCTCGAAGACCTCATGTCCGAGCGCGGCGGTCTCATCACCCTGGCGCAGGCCCTCGAGGCCTTTCCCGAGGTGCGCTTCAACCTCGACGTCAAAGCCGCCGCGGCCGCGGACGGCGTGGGGCGACTCGTCGCCCCGCACGCCGACCGGGTCCTCGTGACCAGCTTCTCCGACGAGCGCCGTCTGGCCGCTCTCGCCGCGGCCGAGGCCGCCGGGGCGGCGCAGCGTCCGGCCACCTCCCCCGGTTCGGCCACGGTGGCCCGGCTCCTCGCCGCCCTCGCGCTGCGGCGGACCCGCCGCGTGCGCGCGCTCCTCGACGGGCTCGACGCCCTGCAGATCCCCGAGCGACAGGGCCCGGTCCGCGTGGTCACGCCGGGACTCGTCCGCGCCGCTCACGCGGCCGGTGTCGAGGTGCACGTGTGGACGGTCAACGCCGAAGACGACATGGCGCGCCTGCTCGACGCGGGCGTCGACGGGCTCGTCACCGACCGCACCGATGCCGCTCTCGCCCTGGTGAACGAACGGGGAACACCGTCTGTCTGAGCATCCTCTGTGAAAGGCCCCGCGATCGTCGCCGTTCGAATAAAGCGCACAGGTGCGAGCGTTATACATGGTGACCGACGAGAGGACCACAAAATGGCAGACCGCAGTCTCCGCGGCATCCGACTCGGCGCCCAAAGCCTCCAGAGCGAAGACGGCGTCGTGTTCCACGACCGTGCACAACACACCTACAACTGCAGCACCTGCGGACGTGACACCGTCCTGACCTTCGCTGCCGACGCCGAGGTTCCGGAGTCCTGGGAGTGCCGCACGTGCGGCGCCGAAGCGCTGCTGCGCATCGGCGACGGCACCGCGACCGTCGACCACTCGGGCGACAAGGCCGCCCGCACGCACTGGGACATGCTGCTCGAGCGCCGCACGCTCCCCGAGCTCGAAGAGCTGCTCGAAGAGCGCCTCGCGTTCGTGCGCGCCCGTCGCGGCGCGGGCAACGAGAAGCTCAGCGCCTGACGTCCTGATCAGGACGTCCTGAGGATTCAGACGCCGGTCCCCTCGGGGGCCGGCGTCTTCTTTCGTGCCCGCGACCTCGCGAGCGCCGCGATCCCCGCCGCGATCAGCCCGGCCAGGCTCCCCCACCCGAGCACGATCTTCACCGCCGGGCCGATGACCACCGCGGGCGTCAGCCCCGTGCGCAGCGGCACCTCGGTGAGCATGGCGCCCGCCGTGTCGATGGGAAGCGAATCGAGCGTCGACCCATCGGGGGCGATGACCTGGCTGGTGCCCACCGTCGAGAGGTTGACGACCGAGCGGCCCGTCTCGATCGCGCGCATCTGAGCGAAGGCCAGCTGCTGCAGGTTCTCGTCGGTGCCGCGGAAATCGGCATTGTTGGTCTGGAACATGTACACCTGGGCGCCCGCGTCCGCGCCGTCCCATACGACGTCGTCGTAGATGACGTCGAAGCAGATCGCCAGGCCCACGCCGACCCCGTTCAGGTCGATCAGGGGAGTCGCTTCGCCGGGGGTGTACTCGCGCCCGATCAGTCCGATCAGGTCGGGGGCGAAGGGCTCCCAGAAGGCCCGGTCGGGCACGTACTCGCCGAACGGCACCGGATGCCGCTTGTCGTACGTCGCGCCCGTCTGGCCGTCCGCGGTCCACAGCAGGGCGGAGTTGAACAGTTCCGAGCCGCGTTCGGTCACCGCCGAGATCAGCAGCGGCGCCTCGACGCGACGCGACAACTCCTCCAGCACGGCGGACGTCGCGCCGTTGGCGGTCGGATCGGAGTCGACACCTCCCTCGGGCCACAGCAGCACATCCATCCGCTCGCCGAAGAGCGGGGCGGATGCCGCCAGCTGCGCGTTCAGCACGGCATTGCGCGCGCGCTGGTCGAAGTACCCCGCCGGACCGTTGCCCTGCACCGCACCGACGCGGAGCGACCCCGCAGCGCTCGTCGGGAACTGCGGCAGGAGCAGCAGCACGATCAGGAGAGCGGCGACGGGCAGGACGACGATCCCGCGTCGGAAGCGCCGACGCCGCACGAGCTCGATCCCCATCGCGCACACCAGCACGATCAGGAACGACAGCCCCGACATCCCCACCCACGACGCGACCTCGGCGAACGGCCCGTTCACCTGCGAGACGCCGATCCGCCCCCACGGGAAGCCTCCGTACGGCCACGAGCCGACGATCTGCTCGCGCAGCACCCACAGGCCCGCGACCAGCACCGGGAGCACGAGCGTGCGACCGAGGACCCCCGGGGCGGCCCGCGGCATCCACCGGTAGGCCAGCGCGATCGGCACCGCGAACGCCGCCGTCAGGAGCGCCTCGAGGACGAACAGCGCCGCCCAGGGGATCGGCCCGAGATACCGCGCCGTGAAGAGGAGGTTGACCGAGAAGAAGGCCACCCCGAACAGGAAGCCCACGAGCACGGCCGACCAGAACCGGCGACCGATGAGCGTGACGAGGGCCAGGGCGACGGCGGGGAAGGCCATCGGCCACCACGCCAGTGCCGGATAGGCGGTGACGAGCAGGAGTCCCGCCACCACCGAGAGCGGCGCGGCGAAGGCCAGGCGCAGCAGAGGCCGCGCGGGCGGGATCGTTCCGCTCATGCCGACGTGTACGCCACGATGCCCCGGCGCACCGCGTCGAGCGCCGAACGGGCGGTCTTGGCGAGCGGCGGTTCGGCCACGAGCGAGATCTGATCCAGCAGGTCGATCGTCTGCTTCGCCCAGCGCACGAAGTCACCCGCGGCCATGTCGGCCAGCGTCAGCACGCTGTCCAGCGGCAGACCGCGCGCCCACGCGTGCATCGCGGGGGCGAGACCCGAAGCGGGCGACTCCGATCCCGGCAGACGGTGATCGCGCTCGAGGTCGTCGAGCTCCTGCCACAGCGTCTGCGTGGCATCCAGGGCTCCCCGGAACGCCCCGCGGGGCAGACCCCGCTCCCCCGGCCCGGCTTCGTCGCGGCGCGGTTCGTACACCAGGCAGCACGCGAGCGCGGCGAGCGAGGGGGCGTCGAGACCCTCCCACAGCTTCTGCCGCAGCGACTCGGCGACGAGCAGGTCGCGTTCGCCGTAGATGCGGCGCATCGTGCGCCCCGCGCGCGTGAGCACGGTCTCGCCGTCGTCTCCGATCGAGACGTACTCGAGGGCCGCGAGTACCTCGACCACGCGATCGAACACGCGCGCGACGGTGCCGGTGCGCTGGTCGATCTGCTGGCGGGTCTTGTCGGTGGAGCGCTTGAGCTTCCAGTAGCGCTCCGCCCAGCGAGCGTGGGCTTCGCGATCGGGGCACGACTGGCACGGGTGGCGCTGCATGCGCTTGCGCAGCGACTGGATCTGCTGCTGCCGCTCGTCGCGCAGACGCCGCGGCGCGGTGGCGTCGCGGCGGTTGATCTTCTCGAGGTCGCTGAGCTCCCGGCGGATCGTGGAGTACTCGCGGAAGTCGCCGCGGTCGCACGTCATCGCCTTCTCGTAGCCCTCGAGCGACTCTTCGGCATCCTTCACCTGCCGCGCCAGACCCACGACCGAGCGGTCGGCCTGGAACTGCGCGAACGACGACTCGAGGATCTCGCGCGCGCGGGCGCGTCCGAACTGGTCGATGAGGTTCACGGCCATGTTGTACGTCGGCCGGAAGCTCGAGTTCAGCGGGTAGGTACGGCGCGACGCGAGGGCGGCGACCGACTGGGGGTCGAGCCCCTCGGTGAACTGCACGACCGCGTGGCCCTCGACGTCGATGCCGCGGCGGCCGGCGCGGCCGGTCAGCTGGGTGTACTCCCCCGAGGTGATCGCGACGCGGGCCTCGCCGTTGAACTTCTCGAGCTTTTCGAGCACGACGGTGCGCGCGGGCATGTTGATGCCGAGGGCGAGCGTCTCGGTGGCGAAGACGACCTTGACGAGCTTGCGGCGGAACAGTTCTTCGACGACCTCCTTGAAGGCCGGGAGGAGCCCCGCATGGTGGGCCGCCATGCCCCGCTCGAGGTTGTCGCGCCACTCCCAGAAGTGCAGCACCGCGAGGTCTTCGTCTTTCAGGGTGAAGGTCAGCTCGTCGACGATCTGCCGGATCTCGACGCGTTCCTCGGCCGAGGTCAGACGCACGTTGGCGCGGCGCAGCTGCTGCACGGCCGCGTCGCACCCGGCGCGGCTGAAGATGAAGAAGATCGCCGGGAGCAGGTGATTGCGCTGCAGCAGCTCGACGACCTCGGGCCGGTCGATGCGTTCGATGCGGGGTCCCTGCTGGGCGCGCAGCGGCTTGTGTCCGCCGCGTCGCTGGTGCGCGTGGCGCGGTCCCCCGGCGTGCCGCGCGGAGCGGTACTCCTGCGCGCGACGGTTGTTCTCGTACCCGCCGGCGTTGCCGCCGCGGATGCGCAGCAGCTCCTGATTGACCTGGGCGGTGGCGACGCCGGCACGATCGTCGAACAGCGGCAGCAGGTCGCCGCGCACGAGCACGTGCTGCTCGAGCGGAACCGGGCGCGTCTCCGACACGATCACCTCGGTGTCGCCGCGGACGGTGTCGAGCCAGTCGCCGAACTCCTCGGCGTTCGATACGGTCGCCGACAGCGACACGAGCTTCACCGACGGCGGGAGGTGGATGATGACCTCTTCCCACACCGCGCCGCGGAAGCGGTCGGCGAGGTAGTGCACCTCGTCCATGACGACGAACCGCAGCCCGCGCAGCGCCGGCGAGTCGGCGTAGAGCATGTTGCGCAGCACCTCGGTGGTCATCACCACGATGCGCGCGGAGGCGTTGATGTTGGTGTCGCCGGTGAGCAGGCCGACCTCGTCGTCGCCGTACACCTCCTGCAGCTCGTGGAACTTCTGGTTCGACAGCGCCTTGATGGGGGTGGTGTAGAACGCCTTGTCGCCCGGCTCCAGCATGGCGAGGTGGATCGCGAACTCGCCGACGATCGTCTTGCCGGCGCCGGTGGGGGCGGCCACCAGCACGCTCCGCCCGTCTTCGAGGGCATGGCATCCGGCGATCTGGAAGTCGTCGAGATCGAACCTCTGCATCTCCGCGAAGTCGGCGGTGTGCGGGTGCGACGAGCGGGCGCTCGCGCGGGCGAAACGCTCCGCGGGACTCGGGGACGTCACGCGATGGGCCCGGCCGGCAGACCCGCGGCGGCCGCCACACGAGCGCGGCGGCGGTCGAACAGCATCGACACCCCGGCCGCGGCGAAGAACAGCACCACCAGGATGCCGGCGAGCATGACCATGCTGACGATGTCGGCCGCGGGGGTGGCGAGGGCCGAGAACACGGTCGCGATGAGGATCGCGACGCGCCAGCCCTTCAGGATGGCCTTGCCGCTCATGACCCCGGCGACGTTGAGGGCGACGAGGAACACCGGCAGCACGAACGAGACGCCGACCACGATGAGCAACTTGAAGACGAAGTCGTAGTAGTCGACGGCGCTGTAGAAGTTGACTCCGCCCTGGGGGGTGAAGCCCCACATGAGCTCGATCACGTGCGGAACGATCAGCAGGCCGACCCAGCAGCCCACGAAGAACAGGGGCACCGCGGATGCCACGAAGCCGACGGTGTAGCGGATCTCCTTGCGCGTGAGGCCGGGCATGATGAACGCCCAGATCTGCCAGAGCCAGACCGGCGCGGACAGGAAGATGCCGATCGAGAAGGCGATGCGCATGCGCAGGTCGAACGCCGAGGTCACCGAGGTGAAGTTCAGTGCCGAGAAATCGTCGCCTCGCCGCGCCGCGATCTCGCGGATCGGCTCGGTGATGAGGTGGATGATCGGGTCGGTGATGATGAACGCGACCACCATGCCGACGACGAGGGCGAGAGCCGCGATCATCAACCGCTTGCGCAATTCGACCAGGTGCGCCCCGATCGACATGCGCTTATCGCGCCGCGGCTCCTCGGGGAGGTCGATCCGCGGCGATCGTGCCGTCGCCACGCGTCAGACGGTGGGGTCGGTCGACCTGCGCGGTTCGGGTGCCACGGTCGACGCGGTGCCGTTGTCGGCGGGACGCGGGACGTCGGAGGACTGCGCGGCCGCGACCTCGTCGTCGCGCTTCATCTCCTTCATCTCGCTCTTGAACACACGGGCCGACTGACCCATGCTCTTGGCGAGCGCGGGAAGCTTCGCCGCACCGAAGAGAAGGAGGATGACCGCGAGGACGACCAGCAGGTGCCATCCGGTGAGATTGCCGAGCATGGTGACTCCTCATCATTGTCGGGCGAGTCTCCAGTGTAACCCGCGTGCACGAGGGGTGATCCGACGCGCGGGGAAATCCCGGTAGCGGCCCCGTAGCCCGCCGGCCCGCCGCCCGGTCAGTCCCCGTCGGCGTACTGCGCCAGTCCCGCCGCGGCCCACGCTGCCGCGGCGCGTCTCGCGCCGAGGGGCTCCAGCAGCTCCACCTCTCCCCCGCGGCGGGCGGCGAGCCGTTTCAGGTTCTGCTCGTCGGCGAGGCGCAGGGATGCCACGGCGGTGTCGTCGTCGGCATCCTCGATCTCGGCGCGGTCGAGGTAGTCGGCCAGGAGGGGCGCCACCGCGCGCGGGAAGCGAAAACGCGCGACCACCTCGTCGTCGCCCGGCGCGAAGAGTTCCGGAACGGGGTCGGCGCCGTGCACGGCCGCGATGTCGGTGAGGGTCGGTTCGCCCACCCGGTCGAGGTGGAAGGTGCGCACGGCCTGGCGGAGGTGGTCCCAGCCCTGCAGGTACCACTGGCCGTTCGCGATGTGCACCTTGATCGGGTCGACGGTCCGAGACGCCGGGGCGGCACCCGGAGCCCGGTAGGTGAAGGTCACGGCGACGCGCTCGCGAAGGGCGCGGTCGACCACGTCGCGCACGCCGTCGACGGGCCCGGGCGCGACGATCACGGGCGGCGGGGCGGCGGCCGCTCCCCGGGCGAGCTTCTCGAGCAGGCCGGTCACCACGTCGCTGTCGCCCACGCCGGGCAGGCTGCGGGCGAGCTGGAGCCCGGCGAGCAGCGCCGCCGCCTCGCGGGCGGTCAGGCGCGGGGAGCGCTCGAGCCCGACCGTGTTGGTGATCGCGATGACGTCGTCGCGATCGAGCAGGTCCCAGTCGATGTCGAAGAGGTCGTGCGGCAGCTGCCAGTAGCCCCGTTCGCCCGGTAGTCCGATCACCGTGAGGCGTTCGACCATCGCGCGCATCTGCTCGGGCGCGACGTCGAACTCGGCGGCGGCCTCCGCGACGCTCACCTCGCCCTTGCCCAGCAGGTACGGCACGAGCTGCAGAAGGAGGGCCGCGCGATCGAGGGCGGCGATCGGACGGTCGGCTCCGGGGCGATCGGCGCTCATGCGGCCCCTCCGTGCCGTTCGAGGGTCGCCCGGAGGCGTCGGATCACCTCGGCGCGCAGGCCCGCGGGCTCCACCACGCGCACCTCGGGTCCGTAGGAGGCCAACTCGTCGGCGAAGACGTGCAGGTCGACGTAGGGCACGACGATGCCCTGCGGCGCCTGCTCCGCCCGCCGCGCCAGGCGCAGGGCGGCCTCGGTGCCCGGGTGCACCTCGAGCAGAGCCCGCTGGCGGGCGGCGACGTCGTTCAGTCCCCCGAGAGCGCGCTCCCCGGCCCCCTCGCGCAACGCGGGCGGGAACTTCTCGCGGGTGAGGGTCACGTCGCTGACGATGCGCGAGAGCAGGAAGGTGCGATCGGCGCCGACGTTCACGTCGAAGCCGTAGACGTGCCACCGCGCCTCGTACTCCACAAGAGCGAGAGGACGCAGGCGGCGCTCGCGAGGATGCGCGTCACCGGGGCGGAGGTACGTGAAGGTGACCGTGCGACACTGCTCGATCGCGCGCTGCACTGCACCGAAGGCGGCGTCTCGCACCCTGATGCGCGGGGCGTAGCCGATGATCGGCTCGTCGACGGCGATGCCCAGGGCGCGGATCTTGCGCAGACCGCTGCGCGCATCGACCGACAGCGACTCGCTCCCCCACACCCCGCCGGCGATGTTGAGCAGCGCGATCTCGGCGGGACTGAACGAGATGTCGGCGGGGAGGGCGTATTCGGCGGTCGGCACGCGATATCGCGCCTCGCGCAGGTCGTCGGGGTCGGCGCGGTTGCCGATCGTCTCGATCGGCACGCCCAGCCCGCGCAGGTTCTCTTTGTCGCGCTCGAACATCTTCTCGAGCGCGTCCTTCGAGGCCCCCGCTTCGAGCTGCTCGCGGTAGCCGGCCACCGACGACAGGATCGTGTCCTTCGTCAGGCCCTGCTCGGTCGCCATGAGCGCGACGACGAGGTTCACCAGACGCTCCTCGGGAGCGTTGCGGGAAGCGGCGGGCACCCGCCCATCCTAGGCCGGGGTCGGGCCCGAACCACCGAGACCGGCCCCCGCGCGCAGTGGCGGCGGTGGGCCGGTCTCGAAACGACGCGAGGGGTCGGACTCAGCCGATGGTGCCGAGGATGTCGACGACGTAGACCAGCGCGGTGTTCGCCGGAGCCTGCAGCGCCTGCTGGTCCGCCTGCGTCTGGTCGGCGGGCACGACGACGAGGATCTGCGAGCCGACCGGCTGTCCTTCGAGCGCCGAGGCGAGGGCCGGGGGCAGGGCGGAGACCGTCGCCTGCCCGGGGGCACCGTTCTTCCACGTGGAGGCGAAGGTGGTCTTCGCGCCCCATGCGACGCCCTGGACGTGGATGATCGCCGACGAGTCGGCGGTCAGCACGTCGCCGTCGCCCTTCTTGATGACCTGCGAACGGACCTCGGTCGGGGCGTCGCCGGCGGGGATCACGACGCCGGGCTGCCCGTCGGGTGCGCGCACGACGGAGGGCATGCCGGAATCGGCGTTGTACTGGTCGGCCCCGTCGGCGGCGGGCAGGAACACCTTGCGCACGTCGAAGACAAAGATGGCACCGTCGCCCTCGGTGACGCCGAGGGCCTTCGCCCCGTCGGCGCCGAGGTCGGAGCCCGGGATGGCCACGGCCACGCGCGAACCCTCGGCCACGCAGGTCATCAGCGGAGCGATCGACGGCACGGCCTGGGTGAGGCGCGGCAGCGGCGTCGCGGTCGAGAGGTCGGAGTCGTACTTCGTGGCGACGAGCTGCTCGCCGGTCGCCGCATCGAGCACCGTGACGTCGACGAGCGCGAGCTGCTTGTCGCTGGTGATGCGCTGCCCGTCGCCCGCGATCAGCGTGTCGGTGCCGGCCTCTTCCGGGAGGAAGGGCGAGCGCACCGTGACGGTGGGCGCCGAGCCGAGGTCGCCGGTCGCCTCGACGACCGACGCGATGCCGGCGTCGGTGGGGGTCGGGCACGACGAGGCGGCGGATGCCGAGCACCCGACGAGGCCGATTCCGGCCAGAGCGGTCACGGCAACGAGAGCGGGAAGTCTGCGCACCGGAACAGTTTAGGTGCTCCCGCGGCTCTCACCCGCCGCCCCACCTGGGGGCTCGCCCCGCATGCGCCGTCTCGACCGGAGGCGGACGAGACCCTCGCCCCGCGGGCGCGCTACTCCCCCGCGGGGGTCTCCTCGACGACCGCGGCCGCGCCCGCGACCGACTGGCGGACGCCCTCGGCCGACTTCTGCGCTTCGCGCACGCGTTTGCGCAGGTTCTTGTCGGTGATCTCGCGATCGCCCACGGCGCCCGGCGTCCACAGCTCCACGTCCTCGTCGCCGTAGCTCGACTTCGACGCGCGGCGCTTCACCTCGGGCGGGATCGCGCCCGGCGCGAGACGGCGCGCCGTGATGAGGAAGCCCGTGTGCGCGACCATGCGGTGGTCGGGGCGCACCGCGAGTCCCTCGACGTGCCAGCCGCGGACCATCGTCTCGCTGGCATCCGGTTCGGTGAACAGGCCCGTCGCGCGGATGTACTCCGCGACGCGGCTGAGCTGCGTGGCGGTGGCGATGTAGCAGAGCACCACGCCGCCGGGGGTGAGGGCGTCGGCGACGGCGTCGATGCACTCCCAGGGCGCGAGCATGTCGAGCACGACGCGGTCGACGGATGCCGGAGCCACGGCATCCGGGAGGCTCTCGACGAGGTCGCCGACGACGACCTCCCAGGTCGCGGGGTGCTCGCCGTGGAAGGTCTCGACGTTGGCGCGGGCCACGTCGGCGAACTCCTCGCGCCGCTCGAACGACAGCAGGCGGCCGGCCGGGCCGATCGCGCGCAGCAGCCACAGCGACAGGGCGCCCGAGCCGACGCCGGCCTCCACGACCGTGGCGCCGGGGAACACGTCGGCCTGGGCGAGGATCTGCGCGGCGTCCTTCGGGTAGACGATCGCCGCTCCCCGCGGCATCGACATGACGAAGTCGCGCAGCAGGGGGCGAACGGCCAGGTAGTCGTGGCCGGAGCTGTTGGTGACGACGCTGCCGTCGGGCTGGCCGACCAGGAGGGAGTGCTTCAGCACGCCGTTGTGGGTGTGCAGCTCGCCCGCCTCGCGCAGGGTGATCGTGTGCATGCGGCCCTTGGGTCCCGTCAGCTGCACGCGGTCGCCGATGCGGAAGGGTCCGCTCAGGTGGGGGGTCTCGCTCATCGGTTCGCTCGCGTTTCGGAGGGGCGGGTCGGGGTGTGCGCGCCGTGGAGGGCGCGGAGATCGGTGGCGGTGCGGCCCTCGAGGCTCGGCCAGAGGCTGTGCGCTCCGACGTCGTCGAGCGGCACCATCAGGGGCACGCCGAGCGCGACCGCACCGCTGGCGATCGCCGATCGCAAGCCGTTGGGGCTGTCTTCGATCGCGACGGTGGAGCGGATGTCGACGCCCAGGGCCTCGGCCGCCTGCAGGTATGGGTCGGGGTGGGGCTTGGGTCGCTCGACGTCGTCGCCGGCGACGACCACGTCGAAGGCGGGGAAGTCGATCAGGTCGGCGATCGAGAGCGCCATGCGCCGCATCGACATCGTCACCAGCCCGGTCTTGATCCCGTGCGCCTTGAGGTCGGCGAGCAGTTCGCGAGCGCCCGGACGGAACGGGACGCCCGTGCTCGCGAGCTGGCGCAGCACCTCGTCGGTCAGGTGCGCGATGATCTCGTCGACGCCCCACGGCACCCCTGCGTTCTGCAGCAGGCGCGCCGAGTCCTCGAGCGCGAGACCCACCATGCCCAGGGCCTGCTCGTGCGACCAGGTGCCCCCGAAGCGCTCGACCAGCGGCACCTCGGCAGCCATCCAGTAGGGCTCGGTGTCGACCAGGGTGCCGTCCATGTCCCAGAGGACCGCAGCGAGGGCGGAAGAAGTCATCGTTCCATCTTATGGAAGGCGCGGCTCCTCCCCGCGCCCGGGGGGACGGCGGGTCCGACCGCCCGCGCACGGGTGCGCCTATCCTGGAACGAAGCCCCGACGGGGCAGAGGAGGTTGCGTGGACGCACTGGGTCGCCGGATCATCGTGGCCGCTTTCGACGGCTGGAACGACGCCGGAGAAGCCGCGTCCGCGGCCGCGGCGCTTCTGCGCGCCGACGCGGAGTACGAGGTCGTGCACACGGTCGACCCCGAGCTGTACTTCGACTATCAGTACACGCGCCCCCAGATCGGCCTGGATGCCGAGGGGCGGCGGACGCTCACCTGGCCCGAGGCGAAGCTGCTGCGTCCGACCGAGCGGTCGGGCGATGCGGAGATCTGGCTGCTGGTGGGCGTGGAGCCCGCGCGCGCCTGGCAGGCGTTCGCGGCGGAGTTCATCGACGTCGCCCTGCGCGAGGACGTCACCGGTTTCGTCGCGCTCGGCTCGATGATGTCCGACGTGCCGCACACGCGGCCGATCTCGGTCTTCGCCGGCAGCGACAACGACGGCGTGCGGCAGTCGCTCGGGCTCGAGCGGAGCCTGTACGAGGGCCCCGTCGGCATCCTGAGCGCCATCGGTCACGCGTCGGAGCAGGTCGGTATCCCGACGGCGAGCCTGTGGGCCAGCGTCCCGCACTACGTCGCGGGGCACACCCCCTCGCCCAAGGCCACGCTCGCGCTCCTCGAGAAGCTCGAGGCGATCACCGGGATCACGGTTCCGCGCGGCGATCTCGAAGCCGAGTCGCGCCAGTGGGAGGCATCGATCGACGCCGCCGCGGCCGACGACGAGGAGATGAGCGACTACATCCGTCAGCTCGAGCAGACCCGCGACACGTGGGACTCGCCCGAGGCCTCGGGGGATGCCATCGCCCAGGAGTTCGAGCGGTACCTGCGCCGCGGGGGCGAGGGTCCCACGAAGCCCGGTCGCGACGACCCGCCGCGCCGCTAGGCGGCGCCGGCCGGCGCGCGCGGTCGGTCGGAAGGTGACTCCGTCCGACGAAGACACCGGACGCCCGGACACGACGACGGCGCCGGTCCCTTCGACAGGATCGGGGACCTCCCATCCGATGCGAGGCGGCTGAGCCCGACGAAGCCACCGGGCGCCCGGACACGACGACGGCGCCGCCCCGCTCGGGACGGCGCCGTCGTAGCATCCGGGATCAGCTGGTCATGACCGTCGACACCGCGGGGATGACTCCGGTCAGCAGCAGGACGATGATCAGCAGGCCCAGCGCGATGCGGTAGATCACGAACGGCAGGAAGCTGCCGCGCTTGAGGTACTGCATGAGGAACGCGATGACGAGGTAGCCCACGACGAACGCGATGACGGTCGCGATGGCCGTCTCGCCGAGGGTGTAGGGGCCGGTGCCCTCGTCGAAGCTCTTGTACAGCTCGAACAGACCGCTCGCGAAGACCGCGGGCACGGCCAGCAGGAACGAGTACTCGGCGGCGGCGGTGCGCTTGTAGCCGAGGGCGCGGCCGAGCGTGGTGGTCGCCCCCGAGCGCGAGACGCCCGGCACGAGCGCGAGCGCCTGGGCGAAACCGTAGGCGATGCCGTGCGGGTACGTCAGGTCGTCGAGGTCGCGACGGCGCTTGCCGTAGTGGTCGGCGAGACCCAGCAGGATGCCGAAGACGATGAGCACCACCGCGGTGATCCAGAGGCTCCGGAAGTTGTCGCGGATGAGGCTCTGCAGCAGAACGCCGAGCAGCGCGATGGGGATCGTGCCGATGATGACCAGCCAGCCCATGCGGGCGTCGGGGTCGTTGCGCGGCACCTTGCCGCTGAGCGAGAGGAACCAGCGCGAGATGACACGGCCGATCTTCTTGCGGAAGTAGATCAGCACGGCCAGCTCCGTGCCGATCTGCGTGATCGCGGTGAACGTCGCGCCCGGGTCGGTCTGCGAGGGGAGGAACTCCCCCACGATGCGCAGGTGGGCGCTGGAGGAGATGGGGAGGAACTCGGTCAGGCCCTGGACGAGCCCGAGGATGATGACCTCGAAGATATGCATGCGGTCCTTCAGTACGTCCGGAGGAGGTCGGCGAGAACACGTCGACCGAACTCGAGCGCGTCGACGGGGACGCGCTCGTCGACACCGTGGAACATCCCGGTGAAGTCGAGACCGGCGGGAAGTCGCAACGGTGCGAATCCGTAGCCGGAGATTCCGAGGGTCGACAGCGCCTTGTTGTCGGTGCCGCCTCCCATGAGGTACGGCACGACGGGTACGCCGGGGTCGTGACGGCCGAGCTGCGCGACCATGGCGTCGACCAGGACGCCCGAGAAGGGCACCTCGAGACCGATGTCCTGGTGCACGATCTCGATCTCGACGCCGTCGCCGACGATGCGGCGGATGTCGTCGAGGGCGGCCTGCTCCGTGCCGGGCAGCACGCGCACGTCGATGAGCGCCTCCGCGCGGTCGGGGATGACGTTGTGCTTGTACCCGGCGGTCAGGCCCGTGGGATTGGTCGTCGTGCGCAGCGTGGACCGGATGAAGCTGGATGCCGCGCCCGTGCGCTTCGCGAGAGTGTCGGGATCGCCCGCGTCGTCACCCGTGATGTCGGCGAGGCCCGCCAGGAGCGCACGCGTGGTGTCGGTGAGTCGGACGGGCCATTCGGTGCGACCGAGGGCCGCGACGGCCTCGGCGAGTCGGGTGACGGCGTTGTCGGCGTGCAGACCGCTGCCGTGTCCGGCCCGCCCGCGGGCGACGAGCTTGATCCAGATGAGGGCCTTCTCCCCGACCTGCAGCAGGTAGGCGCGGCGGTCGCCGACGGCGATCGAGTAGCCGCCGACCTCGCTGATGGCCTCGGTGGCGCCGGCGAACCACTCGGGGCGGTCCTTCACGACGCGCGCCGAGCCCTCGACGCCGCCGTTCTCCTCGTCGGCGAAGAACGTCACGATCACGTCGCGCTCGGGCTGCTCCCCCGCGCGCAGCAGATCGGCGACGGAGGTCAGGATCATGGCATCCATGTCCTTCATATCGACCGCTCCGCGGCCCCACAGGATGCCGTCGCGGATCTCTCCCGCGAAGGGATCGACGCTCCAGTCCTCGGCGACGGCGGGCACCACGTCGAGGTGTCCGTGCAGGATCAGTGCCGGCTTGTCGCGGTCGCGACCCGGCACGCGGGCGCAGACGTTGGTGCGGCGCTCGACGGGCTCGTAGTACGCCGCGTCGAGCCCAAGGCCCTCGAGGTAGGCCCCGACGTACTCGGCCGCCTCGCGCTCGCCGTTCGCGCGCCCTCCGCCGTAGTTCGAGGTGTCGAAGCGGATGAGGTCGGATGCGATGCGGGCGACCTCGGGGACGTCGGTTTCGAGCTCGGGCATGCGCACTACGGTACCGGCGGCCGGGGCGCTCCCCCGACGCACGTCGTCACGAGAGGGGCGCGGCGCGCGAGGGTGGCCGGGTGGGGACGCGCCCGGGCGTCGCCGTCGGTTAGAGGCGGGGCCCGGGGCATGGTAATGTCGTTCCTCGTTGCGAAAGTGACAAACACCCAGATGCGCGGGTGGCGGAATAGGTAGACGCGCTAGCTTGAGGTGCTAGTGCCCGTATAGGGCGTGGGGGTTCAAGTCCCCCCTCGCGCACACATGAGAAAGACCCCCGGGGTTCATCCCCGGGGGTCTTTCTCGTTGCTGCGGGAGCGGGAGGGCTTGCAACCCGTGCGGGGTCGAACCCGCACCGCCGACGGTTCCGCGCGCGTGCGATCTCCCGATCCGTCCGGGGCCGGGTCGGCACCGCCGGAGGCTCCGCGAACCGTGACGCCGCAGAAACACCGGTGTGACATGGCGCGCTTAGCGTCGAGGCGTTCCCCCGGCAGATCGGATCACGCATGGCTCGCTTCCACGTCCCCACCATCGACATCTCGGCGTGGGTGGGTCCGGGCTCGCCGGACGCGCGTGCGGCGGTCGTCGCGGCCGTCGACCACGCGTGTCGCACGGTGGGGTTCATGCAGATCGTGGGGCATGGCATCCCGAACGTGGTCATCGACGACCTGCAGCAGGGCCTGGACGACTTCTTCGCGCTGCCCCTGGAGGCGAAGAAGAAATACGTTCGCCCCGGCGGGGAGAACCGCGGGTACAGCCCGCCGAAGAGCGAGTCGCTCAGCTACAGCCTGGGAGTCGACCCGGTCACACGCATGAACGACTTCTTCGAGGCGTTCAACGTGGGGACGTCGTGGCGCGAGTATCCGGGCACGACGGCGACCGCCGAGGACTACGCGGAGAACACCTGGCCCGACGACACCGCCGGCTTCGAACCCGCCGTCACGACCTACTACGACGAGGCGCGTCGGGTGGCGCAGACCCTCACCCGCATCTTCGCCGCGGCCCTACGGGTGCCGGACGACTTCTTCGGCGACGTCACCGACCACTCGATCGACGTGCTGCGCATGAACAACTACGCCCTGCCGCCGGGCTCGATCGAGCTCGGGGCGGAGCTGACGGGCATGGGAGAGCACACCGACTTCGGGCTCGTGACCGTGCTATGGGCGGACCGGGTCGCGGGGCTGCAGGTGCTGGGGCTCGACGGGTCGTGGAACGACGTCTCGCCGGCCGAGGGCGCCCTGCTGGTGAATCTCGGAGATGTGGCCGCCCGACTGACGAACGACAAGTGGCTGTCGACCCTGCACCGGGTGAAGCCCCCGGTGATCGACGGCACGATCGAGCGGCGCCGGTCCGCGGCGTTCTTCCACGACGGCAACGCGGATGCCGTGATCGCCCCGCTCCCGGGATTCGTCTCGGCCGACTCGCCGGCGCTGTACGAGCCGGTCACGGTGCGCGAGCACATCACCGCGAAGCTCGCCGGTTCGCGCGCCGGCCGGAAGAACGTCGGTGCGGTGCGCGAGGCCGCACGGGTGGCCGCGGCCGAGCGGGGCTGACCCGGGGTCCGGCGCGGGCCCGACGCCTGCGCCGAGGCGCGGCGCGTCGGGCCCGCGGGGATCAGGCCGCCGAGACGCCGAACAGCAGACCCAGCACGTAGGTCACCGCGGCCGCGCCGAAGCCGATCGCGAGCTGGCGCAGACCGCGCTTGAGCGGCGAGGCGCCCGAGAGCAGACCGACCATCGCTCCGGTGGCGATCAGCGCGATGCCGACGAGGCCGAGAGCGAGCGCCACGGCGCCGAAGCCGCTCATGCCGAAGATCCACGGCAGCACGGGGATGATCGCGCCCGAGGCGAAGAACAGGAAGCTCGACAGCGCCGCGCCCCACGCGCTGCCCACGACCTCGTGCGACGACTCCCCCGGAGCCGCGGCGACCGGGGCGCTGCCGGCCTGGGCGGCGGTGACGACCTCGCGCGCCTTGTCGAGAGCGGCGTCGGAGTCCATCCCGCGCGTGCGGTACACGAGGGCGAGCTCGTTGGCATCCAGGTCGAGGTGGGGAAGGGCGGAGTCGGCGAAGTCGCTCTCCTCGGTGGCCTCGAGCAGCTCGCGCTGCGAGCGGACCGAGACGAACTCGCCGGCGCCCATCGACAGCGCGCCCGCGAGCAGCCCCGCGATGCCGCTGAACAGCACGAAGCTGGGCGCCACGCCGGTGGCGCCCACACCCATCACGAGGGCGAGGTTGGAGACGAGGCCGTCGTTCGCGCCGAAGACGGCGGCGCGGAAGGTTCCGGACAGGCGACGACGGCCGCGGGCGGCGAGGCCGCGCACGACCTCGTGGTGCACGCGCTCGTCGGCGGCCATCGCGGCGGTGGCGTAGGGCTCGTCGGCGTAGGGCGAGCGGGCTTCGGCGTTCTGCGCGAGGGCGAGAACGAAGATCGAGCCGAAGCGGCGGGCCATCCACGCCAGCAGGCGCGTGCCGATCCCGGGCGCGGGCAGCCGCTTGGGCGTCTCGCCCAGCAGGTCGATCCAGTGCTGCTCGTGCCGGCCCTCGGCCTCGGCGAGCTCGAGCAGGATGTCGCGTTCCTCACCCGTTCGACGGGAGGCGAGCTCGCGGTACACGCGGGCCTCGGCGCGTTCGTCGACGAGGTAGCGCGCCCATCGACGGCGATCGCGGGCGGTGGGTGTGGCGGAGGTCGTCACGGGGGCTCCTTCGGGTCGTCCCCACCGTAATGAGGGGGAATCCCTCCCCCGGGCGCGTCGGTCGATACTGCCAGCATTTCGGGGCTCCGAAGCCCGGAAAGACGCGGATCCCGCGGGCGGGATGCCAGCGTTTCGGCGGCGCGAAAGTGCCGGGTTCCGCTTCACCGGTCCGCGGCGTCGGGGCGTCCGGTTCGAGGAGTGCACGTGACGGCGGAGCACGCCGATGCGCGCCTCCAGCTTCCCGGCGTCGGGGCGTCCGGTTCGAGGAGTACACGCGACGGCAGAGCACGCCGATGACGGCTCCCCGACGTCGAGGCGTCCGGTTCTAGGAGTGCACGCGACGACGGAGCACGTCGATGCGCGCCTGCAGCTGCGCGACGGTGGCGTGCGAGACGGCGGGACCACCGCACAGGCGTCGGAGCTCGGCGTGGACCAGACCGTGCGGCTCACCGGTCTGGCGGGCGTACAGCCCGACCATCGTGTTGAGCAGCTGGCGCTGTTCCTTGAGCGTCCGGTGCAGGGGGCCGGGCAGCCCACCCTCGTCGACCGACGGCGGCTCGACCCCGCTCTCCTTCTCGCTCGCCTCGCGCGTCGAACGGTGCCGCGACTGCCGCGTGGCCCGCGACATGAGCACCTCGTGCACCTGCTCGGGCTCGAGAAGACCCGGGATGCCGAGGAACTCCTCCTCCTCGATCGTCCCGGGCACCGCGAGCTGACCGAACTCCTGTCCGTCGAACAGCACCCGATCGAAGTGGGCGAGGGACCCCAGCGCCTGGTACTCGAACTCCTGCTCGAGCGCGTCGGACGCCTTGTCCTCGCGCTCGGCGGCATCCATCATGTCTTCTTCGGCGTTCCACTGGTCTTCCGCGTCGCTGTCGCGGTCGAGGGCGTGGTCGCGCTGCGCCTCCATCTCGCCGGCGAGGGCGAGCAGCTGCGGGACGTTGGGCAGGAACACGCTCGCGGTCTCACCGCGACGACGTGCGCGCACGAAACGCCCGATGGCCTGGGCGAAGAACAGCGGGGTCGAGGCGCTCGTGGCGTAGACGCCGACGGCGAGGCGCGGCACGTCGACACCTTCCGACACCATGCGCACGGCGACCATCCACCGGGTCGTGCCCTTCGAGAACGTCTCGATGCGGCCCGAGGCCTCGGCCTCGTCGGAGAGCACGACGGTGACCTTCTCGCCGCTGATGTCTTCGAGGATGGCGGCGTACGCGCGCGCGGCGGTCTGGTCGGTCGCGATGACCAGGCCCCCGGCATCCGGGACCGTCTCGCGCACCTCGGTGAGGCGGCGGTCGGCCGAGCGCAGCACGGCGGGGATCCAGTCGCCGTTGGGGTCGAGCGCGGTGCGCCAGGCCTGCGAGGTGATGTCCTTGGTGTTGTCCTGGCCGAGCTGGGCCTCCATCTCCTCGCCCGCCTTGGTGCGCCAGCGCATCTGACCGGCGTAGACGAGGAAGAAGACGGGGCGCACGACGCCGTCGTCGAGGGCGCGGCGGTAGCCGTAGGCGTAGTCGGTGCGCGAGAGGCGGATGCCCTTGGAGTTGGGGTGGTACTCCACGAACGGGATGGGCGCAGTGTCGCTGCGGAAGGGCGTTCCCGACAGCAGCAGGCGGCGAGTCGCTCGACTGTAGGCCTCGCGGAGGGCGTCGCCCCAGCTGAGCGCGTCGCCGCCGTGGTGCACCTCGTCGAGGATGACCAGGGTCCGCGCATCCATCGTCAGGCGCTGGTGCACCTCGGCCTTGACCGCGACCTGGGCGTAGGTGACCGCGACGCCGTGATACTGCCGCGAGGGCGTGGCGTGACGGTTGGAGAAGAACGGATCGAGCCGGATGCCGACTCGCGCGGCCGCCTCGGCCCACTGGGTCTTGAGGTGCTCGGTGGGGGCCACGACCACGATGCGGTCGACCACGCGGCGGCGCATGAGCTCGGACGCGAGGCGGAGCGCGAACGTCGTCTTACCGGCGCCGGGGGTCGCGGCGGCGAGGAAGTCGCGGGGGCCCTTGCCGATGCCGTCGGGTCCGTCGGACCCGAAGTACTGATCGAGCGCCTCGGCCTGCCAGGCGCGCAGGCGCTGCGCGGTGCCCCACGGCGCGCGCTGCGGGAACGACGGCGAGAGGTGCTCGGCGGCGAAGGAGCCGAAGTGCGGCTCGGTGCCGTCCACCGCGCCGTCGAAGGCCGGGTCGGGCGTCGCCCCCGGGGCGGGGTCGTCGGCGACGGGTGCGGTGGCGTGGGACGGATCGATCGGGGCGGATGCCGAGGGGGCGGGTTCGGGGAGCGCGTCGGAGGGCGGGGCGACGGGGGTGTGTGCCGCGGGGCCGGGACCGGCGACAGGACCGGGACTCGCCACCGGGCCGGGGCTCGCGAAAAGGCCAGGGCTTGCCACCGGGCCAGGGCTCGCGACCGGACCAGGGCTCGCCACCCGACCAGGGCTCGCCACCCGACCAGGGCTCGCCACCGGGCCGGGACTCGCCACCCGGCCGGGACTCGCCACCGGACCAGGGCTCGCGACCGGGCCGGGACTCGCGATGCGGGGCGCGGTCTCGGCATCCGTCTGCCGGAGGTTTGGGGTGCGGGCTTCTTCTTCCAGCATCGAACCTCCATCCCTCGCGAGCGCGAACATCAACGATAGGCGACCTCGGAGTGCGACATGCCCGGGCTGGGGACGGTTCCCCCGCATCACCGGCGATAAACGCGATTCATGCGGAGAAACGCGGGCACGCGGCGTTCATCGGCACAAATGGCGTTTATCCGACGGCCGAGGCGGAAGGAGCCGCGAGCGGCTCTGCTGACGACCGCGGCGCCCCGTCGGCGCGCGCCTTCGCGCCCCACCCGCCGGGACGTTCCGGCCGGTCGAGCGTGCGTCGCCCGGCATCCCACCTTGCCGTGTCGGAAGCCGGGGGTACCGTGGAGGACGGAGGTTTCGATGACTCTCGATCCGCACTCGCCCCGCACCTCGCCCACGCCCGACAACGCCGGTCCCCACCCGTGGCGCCGCTTCGTCGCCCTGGGGGACTCGTTCACCGAGGGCATCGGCGACCCGTTGCCCGACGGCGGTCATCGCGGCTGGGCCGACCGCGTCGCCGAGGTGCTCGGTGCGCAGGTCGACGACTTCGCCTACGCCAACCTCGCCGTGCGCGGCAAGCTCATCGCGCAGATCGTCGCCGACCAGATCGAGCCCGCCCTGGCGCTCAAGCCCGACCTCATCACGATCTCGGCCGGCGGCAACGACGTCATCCGCCCGGGCAGCGACCCCGACGCGGTCTCGCGGCAGTTCGAAGACGCCATTGCGCGGCTACGCAGCGGAGGGGCCACCGTCGTGGTCTTCACGGCGATCGACACCGAGTTCACGCCGGTGTTCCGCAACATCCGGGGAAAGGTCGCGATCTACAACGAGAACATCCGCTCGATCGCCGACCGCTACGACTGCGTCGTCGCCGACCAGTGGGGACTGAAAGAGGTGCAGGACATGCGCTTCTTCGACGACGACCGGCTGCACTACAACTCCCTGGGTCACCACGAGGTCGCCCGCATGGTGCTGCGCGCCCTCAACGTCCCCAACGACCTCGAACCGATGCAGGCCGAAACCCAGGCGATCATGACCTGGCGCGCCGCCCGCGAGAAGGACTTCGTGTGGGCGCGCGAGTACCTCGTGCCGTGGGTGCTGCGGCGCCTCCGCCATCAGTCGTCGGGCGATCACATCCAGCCGAAACGTCCGGAGCCGCTCCCCGTCGTCACCCTCGCCCCGGGCCAGGATGCCGCGGGCTCCCGCGAGACGCAGGTCTGAGGCCGGGGCAGGTCTGAGGCCGGGGCAGGTCTGAAGCCGACGCACGACGCGACCGACGGCCCACACCGACACCCGAACCCGCACCGACGACTCGCACCCGCGACCGACGACCGGCTCGGTGCCCTCGCGCCGCGACCTGACCGCACGTCGGCGCCGGGGCCGCGTCGTCGTGCCGCACGCGAGGGCGGATTCGGCGATCCGCTCGGGCGACCCCCGCGCCCTCCCCCGCCTCAGCCCCGTCGGCCGCGCCCGAGTTCCCACAGCGCCACCGCGCTCGCCGCGGCGACGTTGAGCGAGTCCACTCCCCCGGCCATCGGGATCGTCACGACGGTGTCGGCCGCGGCGAGCGCTCCGCGGCTGAGGCCGTCGCCCTCCGCGCCGAGCAGCAGGGCGACACGGTCGTGGTTCGCGGCCGAGAAGGCGTCGAGCGTGAGGGCATCGTCCGACAGGGCGAGAGCGGCCAGGTGGAAGCCGGCGTCGTGCAGGAGGGGCGTGGCATCCGTCCATTCGGGAAGCCGCGTCCACGGCACCTGGAACACCGTGCCCATGCTCACCCGTACGCTCCGGCGGTAGAGGGGATCGGCGCAGCGCGGGGTCACGAGCACGGCGTCGGCGCCGAGGGCCGCGGCCGAACGGAACGCCGCGCCGATGTTGGTGTGATCGACGATGTCTTCGAGCACGACGACCAGCCGTGCGTCGCGTACGACGTCGGCGACGGATGCCAGGGCCGGGCGATGCATGGAGGCCAGGAGCCCCCGGTGCACGGTGTACCCCGTGACCCGCTCGGCGATCTCGGCGGGGACGACGTAGACCTCGGCGTCGTCCCCCACGAGGGCGAGCGCGTCGGCGAGGAACTTCTCCTGCACGAGCACGGACCGCGGGCGGTGTCCCGCGCGCAGGGCCCGGTCGAGCACCTTCGACGATTCCGCGATGTACAGCCCGCCCGCGGGCTCGGTCACCCGGCGCAGCGAGACGTCGGTGAGGTCGCGGTAGTCGGCGAGGCGCGGGTCGTCGGCGGAGTCGAGCGGGATGACGGGCATCGTCCCATCGTGCCAGCCCCGCGTCGGCGCGCGCCCCGAGCCTCAGGTGCGCGCATCGGACGTCCCGGCCACCGGGCCGCCGGCGATCCCGTCCGGGTTTCTCGGGCGCTCACCCGTCGGGACCCCCGCCCGCCCCACCGCGCGCGGGCCGGGGCGTCGGCGCCCCGCCGTAGGATCGATACGACGGAGGTGCGCATGACCGACACGACGGAGGATGCCGGGTTCTCGGCATCCATCGATCGGGCCGTCGAGGTGCTCGCGGGCCGCCGTGTGGCGGTGCTGACCGGCGCCGGGGTCTCCACCGACTCGGGCATCCCCGACTACCGCGGCAAGGGCGCGCCCACGCGGACGCCGATGACGGCGCAGCAGTTCCTGGCGAGCGCCGAGGCGCGCCGGCGCTACTGGGTGGGCAGTCATCTCGGCTGGAAGGTGTTCGCGGCGGCCGAGCCCAACGGCGGTCACCGCGCCCTCGCGGCGCTCGAGGCCGCCGGGGTGGCCAACGGCGTCGTGACGCAGAACGTCGACGGCCTGCACGTGCGGGCCGGCAGCGGCCGGGTGGTGGAGCTGCACGGCACGATGCGCCGGGTGGGCTGCCTGCACTGCGGGCAGGTGTTCGACCGGCGCGATCTGGCCGAGCGCGTCGAGGCCGACAACCCGTGGATCAGCCTGCCCGAGAACGTCGAGCTCGGACCCGACGGCGACGTCACCCCGGCGTCGGCCGACGGGTTCGTCGTGCCGGTGTGCTCGGTGTGCGGGGGCACGCTCAAGCCCGATGTCGTCTTCTTCGGCGAGTACATCCCCGTCGAGAGGTTCCGCGAGGCCGAGCAGCTCGTGCACACCAGCGAGGCGCTCGTGGTCGCGGGGTCGTCGCTCGTGGTGAACAGCGGCATCCGTCTCGTCGAGCGGGCACGGCGGAAGCGCCTGCCGGTGGTCATCGTGAATCGCGGGGAGACCCGCGCCGATCAGCGCGCGAGCGTGAAGATCGACGGCAGCACGACCGAGGTGCTGCAGGCGTTCGCCGAGCGGTTGCCGGGACTGCTCTGACGCGGAGGCCGCGCGGGGAGACCTGCCGTGCGTCGGCCACGGGATCACGGAACCCTCGCCGTGCGCCGCCGGTTAGGCTCGAACGGTGACGATCCTGACTCTTGTGCGACACGGTGAGACGGCCTGGAACTTCGGGGGCCGCATCCAGGGCTCGACCGACATCCCCCTCAACGACACGGGCCGCATCCAGGCGCAGGGCATCGCCGAGACCCTCGCGGCCGAATACGCCGGACGTGAGGTCGTCGTGGTCTCGAGCGACCTGTCGCGCGCGGCCGAGACGGCGGATGTGATCGCCGCCGCCCTGGGAACCACCGTCAGCCGACGGATGCCGGGACTGCAGGAACGCTCCTACGGCGACGCCGAGGGAATGGACGCCCCGACCTTCTATGACACCTACGGTCCGTGGCACGCGGCCGACGTGCCCGGCGCCGAGGCGTGGCCGGTGGTGCGAGAGCGCGCTCTCGCCGCGATCGCCGAGGTCATCGCCGAGACCCCCGACGACGTCGACGTGATCGCGGTCGCGCACGGCGCACTCATTCGCGAGGTCATCATGCACGCC
This sequence comes from Microbacterium phycohabitans, assembly GCF_032464935.1. Classification (NCBI taxonomy): domain Bacteria; kingdom Bacillati; phylum Actinomycetota; class Actinomycetes; order Micrococcales; family Microbacteriaceae; genus Microbacterium; species Microbacterium phycohabitans. Next base: position 88,812 of record NZ_JAWDIT010000003.1, on the reverse strand, counting down.
ACCGATGGCGAGTTCCCTCGCGAGGGCGAGCGTCTGCCGAACTGCTCGGCGACGACGTTCCGCCTCGACGGCGACGCCTGGGAGATGCTCGCGTACGCGGGGGTCGCGGGCTAGATCCGCGATCGCGGGTCGCGGTGGCTTCGACAGGCTCAGCCACCTCCCCCGGACCCCAGGTCCCTGAGCCCGTCGAAGGGACCGGAACACCCCCGGCGGCTTCGACAGGCCCGGCCACCTGGCATCGCACCGCTCGACGACCTCGCGCGGGAGCGCGGCTCAGCCGGCCCGCGCGACCAGCGAGCGCGCGTGCCGCAGGATCGGCTCGTCGATCATGCGCCCCTCGAAGCGGAACGCGCCGCCCTCGGCCTCGGCGAGCACGCCGTGCGCCCACCGCAGCTGTTCGGCCGTGGGCGCATACGCCGCCCGGATCGTCTCCACCTGACCCGGGTGGATGCACGCGGTGGCCGCGAACCCCGAGGCCGCGGCATCCTGGGCTTCGGCGGAGAGACCCTCGAGGTCGCCGATGTCGACGTGGACGGCGTCTATCGCGCGTTTGCCGAAGGCCCCCGCGGCCAGCAGCACGCGCGCACGGGCGAGGCGGGCGACGTCGCGGTAGGTGGCGTCGGCGAACCGGCTGGAGGTGCCGCCGAGGCTGGCGACGAGGTCTTCGGCGCCCCACATGAGCGCGACCACCTGGGGCACGGCGGCGAGCTGCTCCGCCTGCACGACCCCGCGGGCGGTCTCGCAGAGCGCGATGACGTCGTACCCCTCGAGAGGGGCGAGGGATGCCGGGTCCTCGGCCTTGGCGACCATCACGGTGCGGACGCGGGTGTGCGCCAGCGCCGCGAGATCGCGGGCGAAGTGCTCGGTCTCGGGCCCGTTGACCCGCACGATGACGCGATCGGGATCGGGGTCGGCCGCGATCATCGCCTCGCGGGCGACGGTCTTGGCGTGCCCGGCCACGGCGTCCTCGAGGTCGAGGATCGCGGCATCCGCCCGGTCGAGGGCCTTCGACAGCCGCTCGGGACGATCACCGGGGACGAACAGCAGCGCCGGCCCCAGGGCGAACGGACGCGTGCCGGCGCGCGAGTCGGGGTGCGCGCCGCTCACGCGCGTCGCCCCTCGACCGGCCCGGCCGTCGGGACACTGCCCCGGCTCGCCGCGCTCACGCCGCCGGCTCCTGCGCCCATACCAGCACCGTGCGCGTCGCCGTGGCCACGACCTCGTCGTTCTGCGAGAGCCCGGTGTGCGCCATGACGACGACCCCCTGACCGGGTCGGGATGCCGAGGGCCGCACCGAGACGATCTCGGTCTCGGCCGTGAGGGTGTCGCCCACGAACAACGGCGCGGGGAAGCTCACGTCGGTGAGCCCCAGCTGCGCGACCAGCGTGCCCTGGGTCAGCTGGCCCACCGAGAGTCCGACGAGGGTGGCCAGCGTCCACATCGAGTTCACCAGCGGCCAGCCGAAGGGCTGCGTCGCGGCGTACGCGGCGTCGAGGTGCAGCGCCTGCGGGTTCATGGTGAGGGTGGTGAACAGCACATTGTCGGCATCGGTGACGGTGCGACCGGGACGGTGCGCGTATCTCTCGCCGACGACGAACTCCTCCAGAAACAGGCCGCGCTGCTCGATCATGCCGCTACGGTACCGGTGAGCCCCAGCGCGCGCGAGATCACCATGAGCTGCACCTCGGTCGTGCCCTCGCCGATCTCGAGGATCTTCGAGTCGCGGTAGTGCCGCGCGACGGGGTACTCGTTGATGAAGCCGTTGCCGCCGAACACCTGCGTCGCATCGCGCGCGTTGGCCATCGCGGCGTCGCTGGCCGTCATCTTGGCCACCGCGGCATCCACCGAGAAGGGCTTCCCCGCGTCGCACAGGCGCGCGGCGTGCACCCACGCCAGGCGCGCCGTGTGCACGCGGGCGTGCATGCGCGCGAGGAGGAACTGCATGCTCTGCCGGGTCGACAGGGGCTCGCCGAACACCGTGCGGCTGCGGGCGTAGTCGACGGCCGCTTCGAGGCATCCCTCGGCCGCGCCCGTCGCGAGGGCGGCGATCGCGACGCGACCCTCATCGAGGGTGCGCAGGAAGTTCTTGAAGCCGTGGCCGCGCTCGCCGAGGAGATTCTCCTCGGGAACCCGCACCCCGTCGAAGGTGAGCGGGTGGGTGTCGGAGGCGTTCCAGCCGACCTTGTCGTAGGCGGGGCCGACGGTGAAGCCCGGCGTGCCGTTGGGGACGATGATCGTCGAGATCTCGGGCCGCCCCGCCTCGGAGCGCCCGGTGACCGCGGTGACGGTGACGAAGCGGGTGATGTCGGTGCCCGAGTTGGTGATGAATTGCTTCGACCCGTCGATCACCCACTCCCCGCCCTCGAGACGGGCCGTCGTTCGCGTGGCGCCGGCGTCGCTGCCGGCCTCCGCCTCGGTCAGCCCGAACCCGGCGAGCGCGCGACCCGCGACGAGGTCGGGCAGGTACTGCGCCTTCTGCGCGTCGGTGCCGTAGCGGTAGATCGGCATGGCGCCCAGGCCCACTCCCGCTTCGAGGGTGATCGCCATCGACTGGTCGACGCGCGCGATGCCCTCGATCGCGACGCAGAGGCTCGCGTAGTCGCCGCCCTGCCCGCCGACCTCCTCGGGGAACGGCAGGCCGAACAAGCCGATCTCGCCCATCTGCTCGACGAGGTCGAGGGGGAGTTCGTGCGCGCGGTCGGCCTCGTAGGACCGCGGGGCGATCACTTCGTCGGCGAATTCGCGCACCATCGCGCTCAGTTCGCGCTCGTCGTCGGTGAAAGCCTGCTGGCTGTCGATGCTCACGGGTGGGTCTCCTCGGGGGATGGGGTGGGGGCGGATGCCGGCGAGGCGGCGGAGGAGGCTGAGCTCGTCGAAGCCTCCGGCACCTGCGCGGCGGGGGTACCGGTCCCTTCGACAAGCTCAGGAACCTGGGCGGCGGAGGAGGCTGAGCTCGTCGAAGCCTCCGGCACCTGCGCGGCGGGGGTCACGGTCGCGACCACCGCGTCGCGGGCGACCTGCGCGCCCGTCGCCGTGCGCAGGCGCACGGTGCCGGCGTGTGGGGCCACCACCGTGTGCTCCATCTTCATCGCCTCGATCGTGACGAGCCGGGCGCCGGCCTCGACGGTGTCGCCGTCGGCGACGTGCACGGCGACCACGGTGCCGGGCAGCGGGGCGAGGAGGTCGGGGGCGACGACCCCGGGCGCGCGGCCCGCGGCGGTTCGGCGACGCGCGGCGGCCGCCCGACGAGAGACGAGACGCAGCCGGTGCGCTCCCCCATCGGCGTGCACCCAGTACTCGACCGGACCACCCGTCACGGGGGCGTCACCCTCGGCCGGTGCGACGGCGTACACCTGCCCGGCGTCGTCTTCCAGCGCCACCGTGCGAGAAGACTGCGCTCCCCCGGCCCGCCAGGCCCCGACGCGACCCCACACCGAGCCGTTCGCGGGGGGCGCGGCATCCACGACCTTTCGCGCCACCGCGGCGAGCGCGGCCGGCGACGGTTCCGGCGTCGCGGGAGTTTCCCGTCGATCCAACAATCCCGTGTCGAGGTCGCCCGCGCGGACGGCCGGTTCGGCGAGCAGCGCGCGAAGATCCGCGATGTTCGTGTCGACGCCGAGCACGACGGTCTCGGCGAGCGCGGCGTCGAGCCGGGACAGGGCGGTCTCGCGGTCGGGCCCGTGGGCGATGACCTTCGCGATCATGGGGTCGTACAGCGCGCTGATGACGCTCCCCGTCTCGACGGCACTGTCGACGCGGGCGGATCCCGGATGCCAGAGGGTCACGGTCCCGGTGGCGGGAAGGTAGCCGCGCGACGGCGTCTCGGCGTACACGCGTGCCTCGATCGCGTGTCCGTCGAGGCGGATCTCGCCGACGTCGAGCGGGTGACCCGCCGCGACCCGCAGCTGCTGCTCGACGAGGTCGATACCGGTGATCATCTCGGTCACGGGGTGCTCGACCTGCAGGCGCGTGTTCATCTCGATGAAGAAGGGCTCGTCGAGCCGGTCTCCCGCGACGAGGAACTCGACGGTGCCCGCCCCGAGATAGCCGACGCTGCGCGCGGCGGCGACCGCGGCCTCGCCGAGACGTTCACGGGTGACGGCATCCACGACGGGCGAGGGCGCTTCCTCGATCACCTTCTGATGCCGCCGCTGCAGGGTGCATTCGCGCTCGCCGAGGGAGATCGTCGTGCCGTGCGCATCGGCGAGCACCTGCACCTCGATGTGCCGGGGGCGCTCCAGCAGCCGCTCGAGCAGCAGGGTGTCATCGCCGAAGGCCGCTGCGGCGACCCGGCGGGCGGTGGCGAGCGCGTCGGCGAGGTCGTCGGGTCCGGTGGCCACGGTCATGCCCTTACCGCCCCCACCGGCGGAAGGCTTGACGAGCAGGGGGTATCCGGCGCGGTCGGCCTCGGCGGCGATGTCGTCGTCGCTCAACCCCGTCGCCGAGAAGCCCGGCACGGTCGGCACGTCGTGCGCCGCGACGTGCTCCTTGGCGCGGATCTTGTCGCCCATCACCTCGAGGGCCTCGACCCCCGGGCCGACGAAGACGACGCCGGCCGCGGCGCAGGCGCGGGCGAAGCCGGCGTTCTCGCTGAGAAAGCCGTAGCCGGGGTGCACGGCATCCGCCCCCGACGACACCGCCGCGGCGACCACCGCGTCGACGTCGAGGTACGAGGGCACCCGCACGGCCCGGTCGGCATCGCGCACGTGGGGGGCGTCGGCATCCGCGTCGGTGAAGACGGCGACCGAGCGGATGCCGAGACGCCGCAGCGTCCGGAACACCCGGCGCGCGATCTCACCGCGGTTGGCGACGAGAACGGAGGAGAACGGGGGAACGCTCATGATCACATCCGGAAGAGGCCGAAGCCCCGGTCGGCCAACGGCACCCGGCTGACGACGTCGAGAGCGAGCCCGAGCATCGTGCGCGTGTCGGCGGGGTCGATCACACCGTCGTCCCACAGGCGGGCGGTGGCGTAGTACGGGTCGCCCTGCTCGTCGTAACGGGCGCGGATGGGCTCCTCGAACGCGCGCTGCTCGGCATCCGTCCACTCCTCACCCCGTGCGGCGCGCTGGTCGCGCTGGACCGTGGAGAGGACGGATGCCGCTTGCGCCCCGCCCATGACCGAGATGCGGCTCGCGGGCCAGGTCCACAGGAACCGCGGGTCGTAGGCGCGACCGCACATCGCGTAGTTGCCGGCGCCGTAGGAGCCCCCGACGAGGACGGTGAGCTTGGGCACGCGGGTGGTGGCGACGGCGGTGACCATCTTGGCGCCGTCTTTCGCGATGCCCCCGGCCTCGGCGTCACGACCGACCATGAACCCGGTGATGTTCTGCAGGAACAGCAGGGGGATGCCGCGCTGATCGGCGAGTTCGATGAAGTGCGCGGCCTTGAGGGCCGACTCGCTGAAGAGCACGCCGTCATTGGCGATCACGGCGACCGGGTGTCCGTGCAGGCGCGCGAAGGTGGTGATGACGCTCTCGCCGTAGAGGGCTTTGAACTCGTGCAGGGAGTCGGCGTCGACGAGGGTGTCGATGATCGCGCGCATGTCGACGGGCTGCGCGACGTCCACCGGGACGATGTCGTAGAGCTCCTGCGGGTCGCGCGCGGGTCCCGCGGGCTCCTCGACCTGCCACACCGGCGCCGGCGTCGGCGGGAGGGTCGCGACGATGTCGCGCACGATCTCGAGGGCGTGCTCGTCGTCGTCGGCGAGGTGGTCGACGACTCCCGAGCGGCGGGCGTGCAGGTCGCCGCCGCCGAGCTGTTCGGCGGTGACGTCCTCCCCGATCGCGGCCTTCACCAGCGGCGGACCGCCGAGGAACACCGTGCCCTGGTTCCGCACGATCACGCTCTCGTCGCTCATCGCCGGCACGTACGCGCCCCCCGCGGTGCACGAACCCATGACAGCGGCGATCTGCGGGATGCCGCGCGCCGACAGCTGCGCCTGATTGCGGAAGATGCGGCCGAAGTGGTCGCGGTCGGGGAACACCTCGTCCTGCATCGGCAGGAACGCCCCACCCGAGTCGACGAGGTAGACGCACGGCAGGCGGTTGTCGAGGGCGATCTCCTGCGCGCGCAGGTGCTTCTTCACGGTGAGGGGGAAGTAGGCGCCGCCCTTCACCGTGGCGTCGTTGGCGACGACCATCACGTGGCGCCCATGCACGAGGCCGATGCCGGCGACGACCCCTGCGGCGGGGGCTCCGCCGTCGTAGAGCCCGTGGGCGGCGAGGGGGGCGACCTCGAGGAAGGGGCTGCCCTCGTCGAGCAGGCGATCGATGCGCTCGCGCGCGAGGAGCTTTCCGCGGGCCGTGTGGCGGTCGCGCGCGGCGTCGGATCCCCCGCGGGCCGTGCGCGCGAGGGTGTCTCGGAGGGCGGCGGCCAGGCTCGCCTGGGTGACCGGGGCCTCAGCGGGCGCGTCGGCGGCGCGGGGGGTCGCGGCGTCGGCGCGGGGTGGCGCGGCGTCGGCGCGGGGAGTCGCGGCGTCGGCGCGGGGTGGCGGCGCGGCGTCCCCGCGGACTCCGGGGGCTGTTCCGGTGAGCGGTGTCGTGCTCATGGCGGCTCCGTCCGGGGCCGGCGGCGTCGCCGGCCCCTCGATTCGAGATGGGATGCGTGATCGGACCGCGTCAGCGCAGCAGCATCGCCCGCCCCGGCTCGCGCAGCACGCCGGCCACGTCGGTCAGGAAGCGCGCCGCCTCGGCCCCGTCGACCACGCGATGGTCGAACGACAGGCTGAGGGTGAGCACGTCCCGCAGGGCGATCTCGCCGCGGTGCTCCCAGGGCGTGCGCCGTACGGCGCCGACGGCGAGGATGCCGGCCTCCCCCGGATTGAGGATCGGGGTACCGGCATCCACCCCGAAGACTCCGACGTTCGTGATCGAGAACGTCCCGCCCGTCATGTCGGCCGGGGCGGTGCGACCGGCCCGGGCCGTGGCCGCGAGCTCGGCGATCGCGTCGGCGAAGTCGACGAGCGGCAGGCGGTCGGCATCCCGGATGACCGGGACGACGAGTCCGCGATCGGTCGCGGCGGCGATGCCGAGGTCGACGTAGTGATGCTCGACGATCTCGCCCGCCGCCTCATCCCACTTCGCGTTCAGCGCGGGCGTGCGCCCGAGGGCGAGGCACACGGCCTTCGCGACGACGGCCAGCACGCCGATGCGGTGCCCGTCGAGAGCGCGGTCGGTCTTGAGGGATGCCAAGAGCTCGGTCGTCGCGGTGACGTCGAGCGTGAGGAAGGTCGTCGCGTGCGGCGCCGTGAAGGCGCTCTGCACCATCGCGGCGGCGGTGTGCTTGCGCACGCCGCGGATGGGCGTGCGGGTGACCCGATCGCCGGGAGCCACGGGTGACGCCGCCGGAGCGAACGCGGGGAGGGACGCGGCCGGGGGGACCGTCGACGCGGGGACCGACGACGCGACGGATGCCACGGGCACCCGGGCCGCGTACTCCTCGACGTGCGCGCGCGTCACGACCTCACCGGGGTGCGCGGCCGCGACGAGCACGAGGTCGACCCCGAGGTCTTTCGCGAGCTTGCGCACCGGGGGCGTCGATCGCGGACGCTCGAGCGGCAGATCGATCGGGCCGGTGCGCACCGCGTCGTGGGGCGCCGCCTCGCGCACGGCCGTGTCGGCGTCGAGGGTGGCGGTGCCTCCGGCGGCGCGAGCGCGGCGCTTCGGCCGGCTGCCCGAACTCGGAGCGGCACCGTAGCCGACGAGGTTCGGGGTGGACCGCTCCTCGGCCGCCGGCTCGGCGACCGTCGAGCGGAGATCTGTCGAGGCGCGCCGCTCGGCGGCGGTCGTGGTCGGTGTGTCGCGCTCCGTGTCCGCGGGACGGACCGCCGGGGCGGCCTCGGCGGACGCGGCCCGACCCGCCTCGGCAGACAGCGCGCTCGCGTCGACGGGAGCGGACCCCGAGCCGGCGTGCGAGGCCGTGAGGTCCGCGGGCGCCGCGGTCTCGGCATCCGCCCCCTCGACGGCGAACGACACCAGCGGCGAGCCGACCGCGACGACGTCTCCGGCCGCGGCGTGCAGCCCCTGCACGGTTCCGGCGTAGGGCGAGGGGATCTCGACGATGGCCTTGGCCGTCTCGACCTCCGCGATCGTCTGGTTGAGGGTGACCGCGTCGCCCTCCGACACGTGCCACTGCACGATCTCCGCCTCGGGGAGCCCTTCGCCGAGGTCGGGGAGGAGGAATTCCGCGATCACCGCACGACCTCCGATCCGGCGCTGCGGTCCCGGACACGGTCGACCGCGTGCAGGATGCGATCGAGGTCGGGCACGTGGTGCTTCTCGAGCTTCGACGGCGGATACGGGATGTCGTGACCCGTCACCCGCTGCGGCGGCGCCTCGAGGTACTCGAAGCACTGCTCGGTGATGCTCGCGACGAGCTCGGCCCCCACCCCCGCCTCCCGCGCGGCCTCGTGCGTGACGACGACGCGGCCGGTCTTGCGCACGGATGCCGCGACGGTGTTCATGTCGATCGGAGACAGCGAGCGCAGGTCGATGACCTCGAGCGAGACGCCCTCGTCCTCGGCGGCGAGGGCTGCGTCCAGCGCGGTGCGCACCTGGGCGCCGTAAGTGACGATCGTGGCGTCGGTGCCCTCGCGGGCGACGCGCGCGAGGTGCATCGGCGGGGCATCGGCCAGATCGGCGTCCAGATCGACCTCGCCCTTGGAGTGGTACAGGCGCTTGGGCTCGAAGAAGATGACGGGATCGTCGGATGCCACGGCCTGACGCAGCATCACGTAGGCGTCCTGCGGGTTGCTCGCGGCGACCACGCGGAGTCCCGCCGTGTGCACGAAGTACGCCTCGGGCGACTCGGAGTGGTGTTCGGCCGCGCCCACTCCCCCGGCCCACGGGATGCGGATGACCAGCGGCATCCGGATGCGGCCGTTGCTGCGGTAGTGCAGCTTGGCGACCTGGCAGACGATCTGGTCGAAGGCGGGGTAGACGAACCCGTCGAACTGGATCTCGACGACGGGCCGGTATCCGCGCAGGGCGAGCCCCACCGCGGTGCCGACGATGCCGGCCTCGGCGAGAGGGGTGTCGACGACGCGCTGCGCGCCGAAACGCCGCTGCAGACCGTCGGTGACGCGGAAGACGCCGCCGAGCTTGCCGATGTCCTCGCCCATGAGCAGGACCTTCTCGTCGGTCTCGAGCGCCTTCGACAGGCCCGCGTTGATCGCGGCACCCAGGGTGAGCGCGGTCATCGTGCGCCCTCCTTCGCGAAGCCGGCGAGGTAGTCGACGTACTCGGCCTTCTGGCGGGCGAGGCCCGCGTGCGGCTCGGCGTAGACGTGGTCGAACATCGTCCCGGGAGCCCGGGTGGTGGCGCCGATGCAGGCGGCGCGCACATCGGCGGCGAGGGCGTCGGCGGCACGGGCAACCTCGTCCAGGCCCGAGTCGTCGAGCACCCCCTCGGCGCGCAGGTACGCCTCGAGGCGCGTGATCGGGTCGCGCTGCGCCCACGCGTCGACCTCGTCGGCGTCGCGATAGCGCGTGGGGTCGTCGCTCGTGGTGTGCGGTCCCATGCGGTAGGTCACGGCCTCGATGAACGACGGCCCCTCGCCCCGACGGGCGCGATCGAGTGCCCAGCGCATCGCGGCGACGCAGGCGAGGGCATCGTTGCCGTCGATGCGCAGACTCGGGATGCCGAAGCCCGGCGCGCGGCCCGCGATCGGGTACTTCGCCTGCACGGTGACGGGTTCGCTGATCGCCCACTGGTTGTTCGAGCAGACGAAGACCACGGGAGCGCGGAACGACGAGGCGAAGACCATCGCCTCGTTGACGTCGCCCTGACTCGTCGCCCCGTCGCCGTAGTACGCCACCGCCACGTCGGTGGAGCCGTCGCGCTGAGCGCCCATCGCCCAGCCGGTGGCGTGCAGCGACTGCGCGCCGATGATGATCTGCGGAGGAGCGGCGTTGATCGAGGTGTGGTCGTAGGCCGAGTGCTCCTCGCCGCGCCAAGCGAGCACGTAATCGGCGGGCTTCGCGCCACGGCCGAGCAGCACGCCGTGCTCGCGGTAGCTCGGGAAGACGAAGTCGCCCGGGGCGAGGGCGTGCGCGGTGCCCACCTGCACGGCTTCCTGGCCGCGGCACGGGGCCCACAGCGCGAGCTGACCCTGGCGTTGGAGGGCCACGCCCTCGGCATCCAGTCGCCGGGTGAGGACCATGTCGCGGTGGAGGGCGCGCAGCTCGTGCGGCGAGAGGTCGGCGATCCACGGGTCGAGTTCGGCATCCGGGACGCGCGAGCCGTCGGGCTCGAGCACGCGGGAGACGTCGTCGACGTCGCCGCGGGTGTCGGCGGATCCGCGGTCGGCGGCTCCGTGTTCCGGCGTGGTCTGGGTGTACGTCATCGTCATCCCTCCAGGTGCGGCCCGGGCTCCTCGTGAGAGCCGGGGCGGTCCGGGCGTCGGCAACACCGCCGACGAGGCCGACCGTACGCGCGGAATGCACCCCGCTCAAGACCTCGTCGTCATATTGAGCAAGGTGCCCATTGCCCGAGGCGGAGACACTGCTAATGTTTCGCAGCATGAGCAAGCTCGACGCGGTCGACCTCGACCTCCTCCGCGCCCTGTCCGCCGATCCGCGGGCCACCGTCGTCGCGCTCGCCGAGAAGCTCGGACTCTCGCGCAACACCGTGCAGGCGCGCATGAGTCGCCTGGAACGCGGGGGCGTGTTCCTGTCGTTCGAACGCACGCTCTCGGCCGAGGCACTGGGGTTCCCGATCGAGGCGTTCCTGCAGGTGACGGTGCGCCAGGCCGAGCTCCCGGCGATCCGCGAGGAGCTCGCGAAGGTCCCCGAGGTGCTGCAGGCCCACGGCTTGAGCGGTCAGGTCGACCTGCTCGTGCGGGTCGCGTGCCGCGACACCCAGCACCTGTTCGACACCGACGCGCGCATCCTCGCGATCGAGGGCGTCGAGCGCACCGAGACCTCGCTCGTGATGGGCGAGGTGATCGGCTACCGCGTGGGCCCGCTGATGCAGCTGGCACGCGAGGAGATCTGACCCGAACCCGCTTCCCCACGCCCACCCGAGGTCCCCGAGCCCGGGTCCCTGAGCCTGTCGAAGGAATCGGAACCCGCGCCGCCTCAGGGCGCCGGCACCACCGGGATGCTCGCCGTCTCCGCCTTCGGTTCGACCGGGCTCCCGGCATCCAGGCGCACGAGCACCACCCCGACGAGGATGAGCGCTCCCCCGACGAACTGCACCGGCGCGGGCGTCTCCCCCAGCAGCAGCCAGGCGAACCCGAGCGCGAACAGCACCTCGCTGAGCCCGACGAACGACGCCAGGCGCGACCCGATGAGCGGCACCGCGATCACCCCGAGCGCGTATCCGAGGGTCGTGGCCACGGCGCCCACCCACAGCAGGGGCAGGATGCCGGGGACCTCGAGTCCCGCGAGCGCCACCGTGATCGACGGGGCAGCGAACGGCAGCACTCCGGTGAGCACCAGCACCCCCATGAGCAGGGTGCCGGTGAGCAGGCCGCCGGCGGCGAGCGCGAGGGGCGGCAGATCGTCGCCCGCGCGTCCCGCGATGACGAAGTACGCGGCGGCGCACACCGCGGCGCACAGCGCGAAGATCGTGCCGAGCAGGTCGAAGCGGGCCCCGCTGATGTCGACGACGAGGACGAGCCCCGCCATCGCGACGACCGAGCCGATCAGCACCGCCTTCGAGGGGGCGCGCCGGGTGCGCACCCACACGGCGATCACGATGAGCACCGGAGCGATGTACTGGATCAGGAGCGCCACGGCGACCGGCATCCGCTGCATCGCGGCGAAGTAGAACAGCTGGCATCCGGCGACGGCGGTCAGACCGAACGAGACGATGAGCAGACCGTGACGGCGGAGGAAGCCCCGCTGTCGGCGGATCGCCCCGATGAGCGCGGGTGAGAGCAGCAGGGCGGCGACGCCCATGCGCACGAGGAGCACGGCGCCGAGCGACCAGCCCCCGTCGAGGAGCGGCTTCACGAACGGACCGCTGGAGGAGAACGCGAGGGCCGAGGCGACGGCGATGAGGAGCCCCGTGACGGCTCCGGAGCCGTGGCGGGTGGGGCGGGGAAGGGTGACGGACGACGTGGTCATGCGGGCCTGCTGTCAGGGGTCAAGAGCGTTTACACTCGTGACAGTACGACCTGGGAATGTCAGGAGTCAACATGGTCTTCATCCGTGACACCGAACTGGTGCTGCGCGCGACCGTCGAACTGGTGAACACCCTGCCCCACACCGAGGTGAGCGGAATCGACACCCTCACGACGATGGCGGAGCTCGACGACTTCGCCACGCGTCACACTTACACCGGTTCGCGCGCGCGAGACGAGCGCGAACTCGCCGCCGTGCGCGGCATCCGTCCGCGGATCCAGGCGTTGTGGAGCGTCGACCGCGACGAGGCCGTGCCCCTCGTCAACGCGATGCTGCGCGACGGTCGCGCCCTCCCTCAGCTCGTGCGGCACGACGAGTTCGACTGGCACATCCACGCCTCGGAGGCGTCGGATCATCTCGCTCAGCGCATGCTCGTGGAGACCGCGATGGCGTTCGTCGACGTGATCCGCGCCGACGAGTACGCCCGCATCCGCGTCTGCGACGCCGACGACTGCGACGGCGTCTACGTCGACTTCTCGAAGAACGGGTCGAAGCGGTACTGCGATTCCGGCAACTGCGGCAACCGCATGAACGTCAACGCGTACCGGAAGCGGAAGGCGGAGACGGCGTAGAGCGCGCCCCCGCCGCGCGTTGCCCCGTCACCCTTCGCCGAGAAACCCCCGGATCGCGGATGCCGCGGCCTGCGGCGTCTCGTAGTGGATGAGGTGCCCGACGTCGGGGATCTCCACCAGCTCGGCATCCGGGAAGAGCGTCGCGAGGTGCCGCTCCGCCTCGATCGGGGTGATGTCGTCTTTCTCGGCGGCGATCAAAAGCGTGGGCTGCGTGATGCGCGGCGCGAACTCGCGGACGTCGTGAGACACGCTCGTCACGAACGCCTCGTGCAGCACGTCGCGGTCGGCGAAGCGTGAGAAGTACTCGTCGTGCTGCTCGTGGACGAACCGGCGCAGCTCGGGATCGCGGGTCTTGGCCATCGCGTTGCTCATGACCCGCACGATGAGCCCGTTGCGCAACAGCCCTTCGCCGATCGCGCGCGGGAGCTTCGCCCCGGCGAGGTAGTAGAACACCGCGAGCCGAGTGAGGATGCCGCGCGGCCCCTCCAGCGCGGGCGCGCCGATCGGGTTGACGAGGATGAGCCTCGGAGTCTCGAGCCCGCCCGCCACAGCGGCGGCCGACACGATCGACCCGAACGAATGCCCGAGCACCACCGCGCCCGGCGCGACCGCTTCGACGAAGGCGCGCAGCCACTGCGCGTACGTCTCGAGGTCGTGCGAGCGCTCCGCCAGGGGCGCCGTCTCGCCGAACCCCGGCAGATCGGGAGAGATCACCCGGATGCCGGGGAGGTGCGCCACGACGGGATCGAGTCCGTGGTGCTCACCGCGGAACCCGTGCACCGCGACGATCGTGGACGCCGCGTCGTCGTCTCCGTAGACCCAGTAGGCCGTGGTGCCGCCCAGGACGTCGATCTCGTGCCGCTCCACGGTGATCTCGGCGAGACGGTCGGCGTAGGGGTTCGGCATGGGTCGAGTCTACGAGGGGGGTCCGACATCGCCCTGAGGACTCCGGCCCTCCGCGCCGGGCTGCGGTCGCCGGAGCGCGCTCGTTCCCCGGCATCCGTAACGCGCGCCCCCATGAAACCGGCCGGCCGCGGCATCCGGCCCCCTCCACCACGCCCCGACCCTGCGCGCCTCGACGGCCATGTCGGACGCCCGTTCTACCGTGGCCCCATGACCACGTGGCAGGCCGAGCCGCTCCCCCTCTTCCAGACGCCCGAGTGGGCGCGCGTGATCGGCGTGTTCGATCTCGAGACCACCGGTGTCGATGTGGAACGCGATCGCATCGTCACCGCGCACGTCGGCGTGCTGGACGTCGACGGCAACGTGATCGACGCCCGCGATTGGCTGGCCGACCCCGGTATCGACATCCCCGCCGGAGCCGCGGCCATCCACGGCATCACCACCGAGCGCGCTCGCGCCGACGGAGCTCCCGCCCCACGCGTGGTCGCCGAGGTCGTCGAGGCGCTCGGGGCGCTGTTCGCCGCCGGCATCCCGGTCGTCGCCTACAACGCGCCCTTCGACTTCTCCCTGCTGAAGAACGAGGCCGTGCGCCACGGCGTCGCGCCGATCCATGCGCCGTCCCCCGTGATCGACCCGCTCGTGGTCGACAAGACCTACGACCGTTATCGTCGCGGCAAGCGCACCCTGTCGGTCGTCGCCGAGCACTACGCCGTCCCTCTCGATTCCGCCCACGAAGCCTGCGCCGACGCGGTCGCAGCCGGTCGCCTGGCCCTCGCTCTCGCCGAGAAGTTCGGACCCTGGATGCCGCAGACCCTCGACGAACTGCACACCCGTCAGATCGCGTGGGCTCGCGCGCAGGCCGCGAGCCTGACGGAGTACTTCGTGAAGATCGGGCGGTTGGATGCCACGGCTCCCCCGCTCGACGGGGCGTGGCCGATCCGCTGATCGACGTTGCACGTCGGCGCGACGCGTTCTCCGAGCTCCGTGAGGCGTACTCCCGGCTGAGCGAGACGTGCCGCGGAATCCGGAGGGCCGCTCCCAGCCGTCGATCAGTCTCCGCGCACCGCGGGGCGATGTCGGAGGTCCGCGCTACCTTCGTGCCATGACCCGCCGTCCCCGTTCCGCCACCCGGCCCGCGCCGGTGTTCCGCGCGAGCGACGGTGCCCCGTGGCCCACCGACGACGAACTCGATCTGGATGCCGAGTGGGCGGCGCTGCGCGAGAGTGCCGACATCGACTGGTGGGTCGACGACGAGGATTCGCAGACGCGGGACTCCCCCGACCATCGGGGAGGCGAACCGCGCGATGTCATCGCGCCGGCATCCGTCCTCGACGACGCCGACGGGCTCTCGGACGGCCGGCCGGATGTGCGGGCGGATGGACGCTGGGACGGATGGCCGGGCCCTCGGCCCGACGGCTGGACGGGCAGCGAGTCGGTCGACTGGCGCGACGGCGGGTCCGGCGCCCCGGGCACCGAGGCGGCGGCTTCCGATCTCGACGCGAGGCTCGGCCACCTCGAGCTCGTCGTGGCCGAGCGGCATCGCGCGACCGCCGAGAAATATCGGCTGATCGCCGAGATCCTCGCCGACGCGATCGCCGACCCCACGCCCTGGGTCGGTCCCGATCCCACGCTCGACCGCGCCTGGCACGACCGGCGCGGCCGCACGGCAGCGGCCGTGCGGCGCGACCGCCTCGACATGGCTCAGCGGGCCGCCGTCGCCGAGATCGCCCTGCGCCTGCGCGTATCGGAGCAGACCGTCCGAGCCCGTGCGACTCGTGCCCAGACCCTGAAGGAGCGATGCCCCCGCCTGTGGCGGACGTTCACCGACGGCCGCACCTCGGAGCGCCACGCGATCGAGACCGCCCGGCTCGCCGACTCGCTCCCCGCTGCCCCGTTCGTGACGGCATCCCCGGCTGACGGCGACGGCCCGGAGAACGGTGTCGACGCGACCCCTGCTTCCGAAGACCCGAGTGCTGTCGACCCGAGCGCCGAGGGCGACGCGGCCGCCGCTTCCGCCGACGCGAGCCCTGTCGACGCGGGCGCTTCCGACGCACGCGCGGATGCTGAGGCGACCGCCCCTTCCGCCGACGAGAGCGCCGCCGTCTGGCACGCGTTCGACACCGCCGTCACGGACCGCGCGGTCCGTCTCGTCCCCGCGAAGTTCGCCGTCGCCGCCCGGGCGATCCGCGAGAAGGTGCACGCCGAATCCGTCGACGAGCGACACCGTCGGGCGGCGGTCGATCGAGGGGTCTGGATGACGCCGGAACTCGACGGAATGGCTTCGCTGAGCGCCCTGCTCCCGGCGGCCGACGCGCGCGGGGTGATGGCGCAACTCGATCGGGCCGCCCGTCACCTCCGGGCCGCGGCGGACGAGGAACGCACGCTCGCACAGTTGCGTGCCGACGTCCTCGCCGATCTCGTCGTGCGGCCCGCCGGTGACGCCGCCCCTCCTCCCTCCGACGACGGGCCCACCGATGCTCGACGGGTGTGGACGACGCGGCACGAGCACTACCCCACCCCGCAACACGCACGACGGGGAAAATCTTCTCCCGTGGGCGACTCCCGCGGCACGCGACCGGCGGCCCCACCACTCGATGCCAATTCCTCCGACCGCCGACACGGACGACCGGAATGCCCCTCTCTCGAGGGATACTCCCCCGGTACTTCACCGGCTTCCCGGCCACCCGATGGGAGCTCTCCCGTTCTCGGCACCACCCCGTCATCGCCGCGGCCCGACGACGCATCCGCCACCGGCACGGAGGGATCAGCCGGAGAGTCGCCGCGACCCCACGAGAACGCCCTCGCAGCTCGGCATCCGGCACCCTCACCCGTGCAGGCCACCGTCATCCTGACGGTGCCCGCGCTCACCCTGCTCGGCGCGGGCCGAGAGCCGGCCACGCTGGAGGGATACGGTCCTATCGACCTCGACACCGCACGTCGTCTGGCCGGAGGAGCGACATCGTGGGTCCGTCTGCTCACCGACCCGGTCACCGCGGTGCCGCTCGCGCTCGATCGGAAGACCTATCGCGTTCCGGTCGCGCTCCGACGGTGGCTCGGTATCACCTCACCCACGTGCGCCTTTCCCGGGTGCGCCCGCTCCGCGATTGACTGCGACATCGACCACCGTCGGGCATGGGTCGACGGCGGTACGACCGACGCCGACAACCTCGACCCCGAATGCCGTCACCATCACCGGATCCGCCACGACACGCGGTGGTCACCGTCGGCGACGGTGTCGGACGACACGTCGTGGACCTCACCCCTCGGGGCGAGGTACGACGTCGACCCGCCCCCGTTCTGACACCCGCTCGCGCCACCCCCGCGCGGCGCCACTCCGCGCGACGCCAACCCGCGCGACGCCAACCCGCTCGCTTCACCCCGCGCGGCGCCACCCCGCCCGCGCAACCCCGCGCCGTGCCAACCCGCTCGCGCCAACCCGCAATGCGCCGCGCCAACCCGCCCGCGCCACCCCGCGCGGACTCATCCGTCACCTCGCCGCGCGCAAAATCACCCACCGCTCGCATCGCCGCCCCGACAGCGCCCTCACTCCGCCCGCAGCACCCGCACCCACGCGACCTCGTCCTGCAACCGGCCCGTGCGCCGGAACATCCGCACCTGATGCGTCTCGGCGAGCACCTCGGCCAGCTGCTCACGGTCGGCCGGGCTGAAACCGAGACCCTGCCAGAACCCGCCGGAGCGTCGGCTGAAGAGCCAGGCCGTGCGCGCGCCCGCCTCGGCCGCGCGGTTCAAGGCAAACTCGGCCAGCGCACGCCCTCGTCCGCCCTGTCGTCGCTGAGGCGAGACGGCGACACTGCGGATCAACGCGTGACAGCCGTCGCCGCTCACTTCCCACCCGGTACTGCCCACGATGGCGCCGTCAGCATCCCGCTCCACCCACACGTGTACCGACGCGTCGCTCAACCCGGTCACCGTCAGGTCGACTGAACGGAGGAACTGCTCGAGGTCCGCGAGCTCATCGGGCGTTCGACATCGCTGCAACTCCACGTGCTCGAGCTAACCAGCCCTCGCTCGCGAACGCGCGCCCCCGACGGCTGACAGGATGATCCGGTGACCTCCCGCATCGCCACCGTCCAGGCCGAGGCGTGGCCCGGCGACGTCGCGCACAACGTGCACCGCGCGGCACAGCTGACCGCGCAGGCGGCCGCTGCACGAGCGTCGGTGGTGGTGTTCCCCGAGGCGTTCCCCACCGGGTACGACACCGCGGTCTTCGCGCGCCCGCTGCCCGACCTCGACGACACCGCCTGGCTCGCACCGATCCAGCACGTCGTGGATGACACGGGCATCATCGCGATCGTCAACACCGCCCTCGATCGCGGCGACCGCCGCACCCTGACCGACGTCGTCCTCGCGCCGCGCCGCGCGCCGTTGGCCGCCTACGACAAGCAACACCTCCACGCCCCCGAGCGGGAGACGTTCACGGCCGGTGGAGGCGGGTTCTCGTTCGAGGTCGACGGCACGTGTGTCGCCCTCTCGGTCTGCTACGACGCCAACTTCCCCGAGCACGCGGCCGCAGCCGCGGCATCCGGTGCCACCGTGTACGTCAACAGCGGAGCCTACTTCCCGGGCGGCGAACGGCGCCGCGACCTGCACTACGCCTCCCGAGCGCTCGACAACGGCATGTACGTCGTCTTCAGCGGTCTCGTCGGCGCCCCGTACGACTTCATCGGCGGCTCGGCGGTCTTCGATCCCCTCGGACGCCGTGTCGCAAGCGTCCAGCACCGTGAGGGCATCGCCGTGGTCGACATCGACCCGGAGCTCATCGCCACGGTGCGCGACGACCAGCGGATGTGGCGAGACCGCCGACCCGACCTCGGCCCGCACCGCCACCTCGACGACCTCGCGCTCGATCGCTGACGTGGAGCCGAGCGGCGTCCGCACCGGCAGTGGCCCGTTCCGACAAGACGGAAGCCCCCCGTCCCGAAGGACGAGGGGCTTCCGTCGCGAAAGTCGCTGCGGATCAACGACCGCCGAAGTTCTTGAAGCGCTGGTTGAACTTCTCGACGCGGCCGGCCGAGTCCATGATGCGCTGCTTGCCCGTGTAGAACGGGTGCGAGGCCGACGAGATCTCCACGTCGATGACGGGGTACTCCACACCGTCGAGCTCGATCGTCTTGTCGCTCGAGACGGTTGAACGGGTGAGGAAGGTGTCGCCCGAACCGAGGTCGCGGAACACGACGGCCTTGTACGTGGGGTGGATGTCAGTCTGCATGGGAGGTCCTTTGAGAAGTGGTGCCCTGGATTCTGCCAGGACGTCAAAGTCTGCGGCGCCGGAGGCACCAACGAAAGAGTCTACCAGGCTCGCGCCGAAGCCGAAGCCGAAGCCGAAGCCGAAGCCGAAGCCGAAGCCGAAGCCGAGGGTTACCCGCGTGCGGTCACACCGCGCGAGCCGCGTACCGCCCCGCCTCGTGCGTGAGCGTGATCTCGAGACCGAAGGTCGCCGAGAGGTTCTCGGCCGTGAGGGCCTCATCGAGGGGCCCGGATGCCACGACCTCGCCGTCGCGCAGCAGCAGGACGTGCGTGAACCCGACGGGGATCTCCTCGACGTGGTGCGTCACCATCACCATCGCGGGCGTCGTCGGCGCCTGCGCGTACCCCGACAGCAGGGTCAGCAGCTCTTCGCGCGCCCCGAGGTCGAGGCTCGCGGTCGGCTCGTCGAGCAGCAGCAGCTCCGGGTCGGTCATGACCGCTCGCGCGATCTGAACGCGCTTCTGCTCACCATCGCTCAGCGTGCCGAAGGTGCGGTCGGCGAGGTGGTCGAGCTTCCACTCGGCGAGCACGCGCAGGGCGCGTCGTTCGTCGATGTCGTCGTAGTCCTCGCGCCAGCGACCGACGACCGAGAAGGCCGCCGTCAGCACGACGTCGAGCACGGTCTCCTCGGGCGGCACACGACGAGCCATCGCCGACGAGGCGAAGCCGATGCGCGGACGCAGCTCGAACACGTCGGTGCGCCCGAGACGCTCGCCGAGGATCGTCACCGATCCCGAGGTCGGGTGCAGGAGCGTGTCGGCGAGCTGCAGCACCGTGGTCTTGCCGGCGCCGTTCGGACCGAGCACCACCCAGCGCTCGTCATCCGACACCGTCCAGTCGAGGTGGGACACGATGTCCCGCACGTTCCGGCGGACGACGACGTCGGCGAACTCGAGCACTTGAGGCATGAATCCAGCCTACTGTCCGAGTCAGCGGGTCCCGGA
Source organism: Microbacterium phycohabitans (assembly GCF_032464935.1). Classification (NCBI taxonomy): domain Bacteria; kingdom Bacillati; phylum Actinomycetota; class Actinomycetes; order Micrococcales; family Microbacteriaceae; genus Microbacterium; species Microbacterium phycohabitans. The sequence continues at coordinate 68,998 of NZ_JAWDIT010000003.1, read as the reverse complement.
TGCCACGCGGCCCTGTGGAGCGGGAGCTTCTCCCTGCCGCTCCCCGGCGACTTCGGCGTGCCCCAGGTCCCCGTGAAGGAGCCCGCGCCCGTGCGCCGCGACCCGGCGTAGGACATCGGAACGGGCCCGGAGCGAGAACGACCGGAGCCTTACTTCCCCGCGACCTCCGCGTACAGCGCCGCCGTCTCCTGCGCGATCGCTCCCCAGCTGAAGGCGTCGACGGCACGCTGACGCCCCGCCTCGCCGTAGGCGCGGGCGGTCTCGGCATCCGTCACGACCTCCGTCAGCACCCGGGCGAGGTCGTCGACGAAACGCTCGGGGTCGACGGGGGTCCCCGTGCCGTCCTGCACCTGCTCGATCGGCACGAGTCGACCGGTCACCCCGTCGACGACGACCTCGGGGATCCCCCCGGTCGCGGTGCCGACCACGGCCGCACCGCACGCCATCGCCTCGAGGTTCACGATGCCGAGGGGTTCGTACACCGAGGGGCACACGAACGTCGTCGCCGACGTGAGGATCGCGCACAGCTGATCGCGCGGGAGCAGACGTTCGATCCACACCACGCCGTCGCGGGTCGCCTGGAGCCCGCGCACGAGCTCCTGCACCTCGGCCATGATCTGCGGGGTATCGGGAGCCCCCGCGCACAGCACGAGCTGGACCTCGGGCGGCAGCTGCTCCGCCGCGCGCAGAAGATACGGCAGGCCCTTCTGCCGGGTGATGCGCCCGACGAACACGACCGAGGGGCGCGACGGGTCGATCCCGACCGACGCGAGGAAGTCGTCATCGGCCACCGGATGCCACGCCTCGGTGTCGATGCCGTTGTAGATGACGCGCACCTTGGCGGGGTCCAGCGACGGGTAGCTGCGCAGGATGTCGTCGCGCATCCCCGAACTCACCGCGACGACGGCCGCAGCGCCCTCGTAGGCGGTCTTCTCGATGTAGCTCGACACGGCGTAGCCGCCGCCGAGCTGTTCGGCCTTCCAGGGCCGCAACGGCTCGAGGCTGTGCGCGGTCACGACGTGCGGGATGCCGTGAAGAAGGGATGCCAGGTGCCCCGCGAAGTTCGCGTACCAGGTGTGCGAGTGCACCACGTCGGCGCCGGCGACGTCGCTCACGATCGCGAGGTCGGTGCCGAGGGTCTGGATCGCGCCGTTGGCCGAAGCGAGTTCGGCCGGCACCCCGTACGACGTCGTGTCGGCGTCGTCGCGTGCCGCGCCGAACGCGCGCACCTGCACCTCGGTGCCCTCGGCGCGCAGCGCCTTGACGAGTTCAGTGGCGTGGACTCCGGCTCCCCCGTAGATCTCCGGCGGGTACTCCTTGGTCACGATGTCGACGCGCATGAGACGAACCGTAGTACAGCACGGGGCGCGCCGACGACGTGTTTCCGCATCCCCCTCCGACCCCTAGGGTGGTGCCATGCCTGCAGCGCCGAAGGTCTTCGGAATCATCCTCGCCGGCGGCGAGGGAAAGCGACTCATGCCCCTGACGGCGGACCGCGCCAAACCCGCCGTCCCCTTCGGCGGCCAGTACCGCCTGATCGACTTCGCGATCTCGAATCTCATCAATTCGGGCCTGCGTCAGCTCGTCGTGCTCACGCAGTACAAGTCGCACAGCCTCGATCGCCACATCTCCCAGACGTGGCGCATGTCGCCCATGCTCGGCGCCTACGTGGCCTCCGTGCCGGCGCAGCAGCGTCTCGGCAAGCGGTGGTTCTCGGGGTCGGCCGACGCGATCCTGCAGTCCATGAACCTCATCCGCGACGAGAAGCCCGACATCGTCGTCGTGATCGGCGCCGACCACGTGTACCGCATGGACTTCAAGCAGATGCTCGACGCCCACATCGCCTCCGACGCGCGCGCCACGGTCGCCGGCATCCGCCAGCCCATCTCGCTCGCGAACCAGTTCGGCGTCATCGACACCGATCCCACCGACGCCACGAAGATCCGCGCCTTCCTCGAGAAGCCGCAGGACCCCACCGGCCTGGCCGACTCGCCGCACGAGGTGCTCGCCTCGATGGGCAACTACATCTTCGACGCCGACGCGCTCGTCGAGGCGGTCACGCACGACGGAGAGCTGCCGACCTCGGCGCACGACATGGGCGGCGACATCGTGCCGTACTTCGTCAACCGCGGCGAGGCGGCCGTCTACGACTTCCAGCGCAACGACGTGCCCGGCTCGACTCCGCGCGATCAGTCCTACTGGCGCGACGTGGGCACGATCGAGTCGTTCTACGACGCGCACATGGACCTGATCTCGACCCTGCCCATCTTCAACCTCTACAACACCGACTGGCCGATCTACTCGCAGACCTTCAATGCCCCGCCGGCGAAGTTCGTGCGCGACTCGGTGGGCCGCATCGGCAACGCGATCGACTCGATCGTGTCGCTGGGCTCGGTGCTGTCGGGAACGCACCTCGAACGCAGCGTCGTGGGCCCGTGGGCCCTCGCCGGCGGAGGCTCCACGATCACCGACTCGGTGCTCTTCGACAGCGTGCAGGTGGGAGCGGGAGCGCGCATCCATCGCGCGATCCTCGACAAGAATGTCGTGCTCGAGCCCGGGGCCACGATCGGCGTCGACCGCGAGCGCGACCTCGCACGCGGCTTCACCGTCACCGAGACGGGCATCACGGTCGTCGGGAAAGACGTGCACGTCCACGCCTGAGCGCGCAGTCCGGGAATCCGGATGCCGGAAGGGGCGGTGACCGTGTTGGTCACCGCCCCTTCCGGCATCCGTTCGAGAGCGGATCCGCGCCCGTGCGTTCCACGCGGGTCGGAGACCGACGCGGATCAGACGCCGACGCGCGCGAACGCGTCGCGCGAGATGCCCTTGTCGAGAACGGCCCTCGACCACTCGCGCGCGCTGTGCAGGCTGTGATCGCGGTAGTTGCCGCAGCTGAACGCGTCGGTGCCGGGGACGTCCTCCCACTGCACGTCCTCCGCGATCGCGCGCAGCGAGTCGGTGATGGCGGTGACGAGGGCCTCGATGTCGGGCTCGCCCCACATGATGACGTGGAAGCCGGTGCGGCATCCGAAGGGCGAGATGTCGATGAGACCGTCGATGCGGTCGCGGACCAGGCTCGCGAGCAGGTGCTCGATGGTGTGGAGGCCCCCGGTGGGGATCTCCTGCTCGTTGGGCTGCACGAGACGCAGGTCGAAGTTGCTGATGACATCTCCGCGCGGGCCCGACTCCGTGCCGATGAGGCGGACGTAGGGCGCCACGACGGCGGTGTGGTCCAGGGTGAAGCTTTCGACATCGGCCATGGAGGGTCCCTTCTCAGGAGGCGGGGGAAGGTTCCAGCCTACGGGCGCGGTCCGGGACCGGTCGCGATCGTGACGCCGTGCGACGGCGACGCGCGTGTCGGCGCCGTCCGGCGCCCGTCGGCCGGGATGCCACACGCTAGGGTCGAGCGCGTGACTTCGACCGCTCGCTTCCTCGTCGTCCTCGACGCCGATTCGACCCTCATCCGCAACGAGGTCATCGAACTCCTCGCCGACGAGGCGGGCCGCGGGGCCGAGGTCGCCGCCGCCACCGAGGCGGCCATGCGCGGAGAAGTCGACTTCGCCACGAGCCTCCGCTCGCGCGTGCAGGCGCTCGCGGGCGTGTCGACCGACGCGTTCGCCCGCGCGGTCGCTCGCATCGAACCCACCCCGGGCGTGCGCGAGCTCGTCGCCGCCGTACACGAGCGCGGCGGGGTCGTGGGCGTGGTCTCGGGCGGCTTCCACGAGGTGCTCGACACCGTCGCCCCCGACCTCGGGGTCGACGTCTGGCGCGCGAACGGCCTGGTCGCGGCCGACGGCGCGCTCACCGGCGAGGTCGACGGCGACATCGTGGATGCCACGGCCAAGGCCGAGACGCTGCGGCGCTGGGCCGACGAGCACGGGGTCCCCCTGCGCCTCACCTTCGCGATCGGCGACGGGGCGAACGACCTCGAGATGATGAAGGCCGCGGGCCTGGGCCTCGCCTTCAACGCCAAGCCCGCCGTGCGCGAACGCGCCGACCTCGTCGTCGGCGACGTCGACCTGGCCCAGGTCATCGCGCTGCTGCCCCGCTGAGCGTGCGAACTCGTCGGGTGCGTCCGACGGGATCCCGCGTGGCGCGACCGGCGGAGGTCGACCCGCCCGCGCGCCCGACATCGAGGGCTCTGGCCGATGTCGGAGGGGCGTCCTACGCTGCCGACATGGACGTCATCCTCGTACCCGGTCTCTGGCTCGACGCATCGTCGTGGGACGCGGTGCTGCGCTCGCTGCGCGCCGCGGGGCACCATCCGCACCCTCTCACCCTCCCGGGTCCCGCCGTCGGCGACCTCGTCATCGACGACTGGGTCGACGCCGTGGTTTCCGAGATCGATCGCGTCGACGCCCCGGTGATTCTCGTCGGACATTCCGGCGGCGGCAACGTCGTGTGGGGAGCCGCCGATCGTCGCCCCGACCGCGTGCAGCGGGTCGTGCTGGTCGACACGGTCGTCCCGCCGCCGGGCGCCATGATCTCGGAGTTCCCGATCGACGACGGCGTCGTCCCCTTCCCTGGGTGGGACTTCTTCGACGACGACGACGTCTCCGACCTCGACGACGACACCCGCCGACGTACCGCCGCGCAGGTGGTCGACGTGCCCGGTCGCGTTCCGAGTTCGCCCCTGACCCTCACCGACGAGCGGCGCTACGACATCCCCCTCACCGTGCTGTCCGGACGCCTCGACGCCGAGACGCTGCCGCGGATGCTCGCCGAGTGGGAGGCCTTCGCTCGCGAGTTCTCCCGCGTGCGAGACGCCGAGGTGATCCACCTCGACACCGGCCACTGGCCGCAGTTCTCACAGCCCGAGCGCTTCGCGGAGCACCTGGTCGCCGCGGTGCGGTGACGGACTTCGCGTCATGAGCGGAGCCGTGACGGGCGGCGAAGTGACGAGCGGGGCCGTGACGCGCGGCGGCGTGACGCGCGGCGACGTGACGAGCGGGCACCGTCACGAGCCGCACCATCACGAGCCGCACCATCACGAGCGGCGAAGCGGCGAGCGGCGAAAAGACGAGCGGCCGGGGGTCAGTGCCCCATGCCCAGGCCGCCGTCGACCGGGATGACGGCGCCCGAGATGTAAGCCGCATCGTCGCCGGCGAGCCACGTCACGACGCCCGCGACCTCGTCGGGCGAGGCGAACCGACCCGCGGGGATGTTCTTCTTGTACTCCGCCTGCGTGTCGGCGGGCAGCTCCGCCGTCATGTCGGTCTCGATGAAGCCGGGGGCGACGACGTTCGCCGTGATCCCGCGTCCACCCAGCTCGCGGGTCAGCGAGCGGGCGAAGCCGACGAGCGCGCTCTTCGACGCGGCGTAGTTGATCTGTCCGGCCGAGCCGTACAGTCCCACCACGCTGGAGATCAGGATGACGCGACCCCAGCGCGCCTTGAGCATGCCCTTCGATGCGCGCTTGACGACGCGGAACGCCCCACCGAGGTTGGTGCTGACGACGCTGTCGAAGTCGTCTTCGCTCATGCGCAGCAGAAGCGTGTCCTTCGTGACGCCGGCGTTCGCGACGACGACCGCGATCGGACCGAGCTCGGCCTCGACCTGGGAGAAGGCGGCGTCGACGGCCGCCGCGTCGGTCACGTCGGCGCGCACCGTCAGCGTTCCCTCGGGGCCCTCGCCCGAGCGCGCGGTGACGGCGACCTTCCATCCTTCGGCGACGAAACGTTCGGCGATGGCACGACCGATTCCCCGGTTCCCTCCGGTGACGACGACGACGCGGTCCTGAGACATGACGGAACTCCTGGGCTTGCGAGAGACGGAACCGCCTCAGCCTACCGACAGCGCACGGCGCGCCCCTCGCCCGGCGGTGATCGTCCGTGCTCGCCGGGGTCTCCGCGTCGCGATGAGTCACCATTGCGCACCGCCCGCGGGGTTTGACACGGGCCGAGCGCCGCTGAAACGCTGGAGGGAGCGCGACGAAAGGGAACACCGTGAGCGACGACCGCACCCCCGCCCCGAACCAGCCCGAGCACGCGACGGGGGCCGACGCTTCCGCCCCCGACACGTCGGGATCGCCCTACGCGCCGCGCGACGAGGCGGCGGTGCTCGACGCCACCACGAGCGGGGCGTCGGATGCGACCAGCACCCCCGACGCTCCCGTCTCCGACGCGCCGCCCGCGTACGGCGCGCCCGCGCCGGTCGCTCCGGCGCCCTCCGACGGCGCTTCGGCGCCCTCGGCCTCCGACGCCGCACCCGCCTTCGGCGCGACGCCGTCCGGCCCTCCCGCGTACCCCGCTCCCGCCTCCGGCGAGCCCGCCACCCCGCCCTACGACACCACCGGCGCCTCGAGCTCCACCTACGGGGCCCCCGCCTACGGAGCTCCGGCCCCCGGCGCCGCCGCGTACGGCGCCCCGGCCTACGGCGGATCGGCGTACGGCGCCGCCTCGTACGGCTACGGCACCGCCCCGGCCCGCACGAACCCCCTCGCGATCGTCTCGCTCGTGGCATCCCTCGTGGGGATCTTCGTCATCCCCGTGATCGGGCAGATCGTGGGCATCGTCACCGGACACATCTCGCTCAAGCAAATCAAGACGTCGGGCGAGCGCGGGCGCGGAATGGGGCTCGCCGGCCTGCTGATCGGCTACATCAGCCTCGGACTCGCGGCACTGCTCATCGTCGGCTTCATCATCCTGGTCGCGGTCAGCGCCGGGGCGTCGGGCTCGCGCTACGGCGTCTGAGCCCTCCGCGGGCGCATCGCCACGCAGGGGTCGCAGCGACGCCTCTGCGTCGGCGGCAACGAACGCCCGAAACCGGGGGCGTCAACGGCAACGAACGCGCCGCGCGCAGGCGACGGAACCGGGGGTCGTCGACGCACCGAACACGCCGACCGCGAGCGACGGGGCGGGGCTGTCGGAACCGTCAGCCCGTCCCTGTCGCGCGAAGCACACGGCGCCGACGATTCCCGGTCCCGTCCCTCTTGTCATGACATCGAGAAGACCGTTCCCCGAACGCGCCGACCCCGGTCCGCACGGGCGTACCCTGAGACCACTGTGAAGACCAACCGCGCCGCCCAATCCGCGACGTCGCTCCCCAAGGCTCCCCGGGAGGACGCCGACAGCCGTTTCGCCAAGTACATGGTGATGATGGGGATCCGCATCGCGTGCTTCATCGCGATGGCGGTCGTCACGCCCTACGGCTGGTATACGTTCGTCTTCGCGGCGGGCGCCATCTTCCTCCCCTACCTCGCGGTCATCGTCGCCAACGTCGGTCAAGACGCGGCCGACACCACCGCGATCAGTCCCGAGCGTGCGATCGAAGCGCCGCGTCCCGCACCCGCGGCCGCCGCGGCCGCGCCCGACGGCCCCGTCGTCATCCGCATCGCCGAGACCCCGCGCCTCGACGCGCCCCGCGACGACCGCCCGTGAGCGAGGCCACCCCCCGTCACGCGCCCCGGGGCGACGTGCCCGTGAGTCGTACGCACCCGAGCGAAACCTCCGCGAGCGACGCCACCCCGAGCGGCGCACCCCGGGGCGACGCGCCCATGAGCGGCGCTCCCCTGGACGACGCATCAGCCGAGTGTTCCCGGGCCGGATGCCGCGACACCGCCGTCTGGGCGATCCGCTGGCGCAATCCGCGGATCCACACCGCCGATCGCCGCAAGACCTGGGTCGCGTGCGACGAGCACGTCGCCTATCTGCGCGAATTCCTGACGGCGCGCGACTTCCCCGTCGAGGTCGGTGCTCTCACGGGCGAATCGGTCTGAGCGTCCGTGCGACGTACCCTGGTTGACGTGGATGCACGACCCGGAGTGAGCGCGGCCCCCGAGCGCGGAGCGTCCGCATGAGCGCCCGCGAGATGCCCGCCCTGGGCCGCTGGGCGATGTACGTCGGCGTCGCGATCCTCTTCGCCGTCGCGTGCGCGTTCCTGTCGAACTGGCAGTTCTCCCGCAACGCCGAGCGCAGCGAGCAGCTGCAGCTCGTCGCCGACAACTACGACGCCCCGGCCGTCGCCCTGGGCGACCTCCTCGCCCCCGGCGCCGATCTCACCCCGTCCGACGAGTGGCGGCCCGTACGGCTGGAAGGGCAGTACCTCGCCGACGAGCAGCTCCTCGTGCGCAACCGCGCGCACGGTGGCTCGGCCGCCTACGAGCAGCTCGTCCCCTTCCGACTGACCGACGGACGCGTCTTCCTCGTCGACCGCGGCTGGCTCCCGCCCGGCAACCGTCAGGCCGACCCCGACGAGATCCCCGCCCCGCCCTCGGGAGACGTGGTCGTCGAGGTGCGATTGCGTCCCGGCGAGGCGGCGCCCACCTCGGGCCGTACGGCCGAGGCCGGGCAGGTGCCGACGATCAACCTCGGCCTCGTCGCCGCGCAGACGGGACCGCTCGAACAGGGTGCGTACGGACTGCTGATGTCGGAGACCCCCGCCCCGGCATCCGCTCCCTTCCCCATCGATCCGCCCAGCAACGACCCGGGGCCCTACCTGTCGTACGCGATCCAGTGGATCCTCTTCGCCATCATGGGCTTCGCCTTCATCACCTACGTGATCGTCAACGAGCGCAAGCTCCGCCGAGAAGAGGCCGACGACGACGACGAGTCCCCCCTCACCGCGGCCGCATCCGCGCCGTCCTCGGGCCAGCGCCGCCGGATCGATCCGGTGGCCCTCCACCGCTCGCGCAAGCGTCCGAAAGACCGCGACGCCGACGACGAGGACGCCCTGCTCGACGCACGCTGAACCGGAGCGGATGCCGAGCCCGGACGCGCGCTGAGGCGCCGTGAGGCGAACGGATGCCGCCGGTCACGGCATCCGGTCGGGGGCGATTACGCGAGCGTGATGAGGTCCGCGTAGTCGCGACCCCAGATGTCCTCGACGCCGTCGGGGAGGATCAGCACGCGCTCGGGGTTGAGCGCCTCGACGGCGCCCTCGTCGTGCGAGACGAGCACGACCGCGCCCTCGTAGTGCGCGAGCGCCCCCAGGATCTCCTCGCGCGAGGCGGGGTCGAGGTTGTTCGTCGGCTCGTCGAGCAGCAGCATGTTCGCCGACGACACCACGAGCGTCGCGAGCGACAGACGCGTCTTCTCGCCGCCCGACAGCACGCCCGCGGGCTTGAGCACGTCATCACCGACGAAGAGGAACGACCCGAGCACCTTGCGCGCCTCGGTCGCCGTGATGTGCGGGGCCGACGACATCATGTTCTCGAGCACCGAGCGGTTCACGTCGAGGTTCTCGTGCTCCTGCGCGTAGTAGCCGATCTTCAGGCCGTGCCCGGGCTCGAGCTGACCGGTGTCGGGCTGGTCGACGCCGGCGAGGATGCGCAGCAGCGTCGTCTTGCCCGCACCGTTCAGGCCCAGGATGACCACGCGCGAACCGCGGTCGATCGCGAGATCGACGTCGGTGAAGATCTCCAGCGATCCGTACGACTTCGACAGACCGGATGCCATGAGCGGGGTCTTGCCGCACGGTGCCGGCTTGGGGAAGCGGAGCTTGGCGACCCGCTCGTCCTGACGCACGTCGTCGAGGCCCGAGAGCATCTTCTCGGCGCGGGCGACCATCTGGTGCGCCGCCGCGGCCTTCGACGCCTTGGCACCGAAGCGCGCCGCCTGCAGCTGCAGAGCGGTCGCCTTCTTCTCGACGTTGGCGCGCTCCTTCTTGCGGCGCTCCTCGTCGGCGACCCGCTGACGCAGGTAGTTCTTCCAGTTCATGTTGTAGACGTCGATGACCTGGCGGTTGGCGTCGAGGTAGAACACGCGATTCACCGTCTCGCCCACCAGTTCCACGTCGTGCGAGATCACGATGAGCCCGCCCTTGTAGCCCTTGAGGAATTCGCGCAGCCACACCACGCTGTCGGCGTCGAGGTGGTTGGTCGGCTCGTCGAGGATCATCGTCTGCGCGTCCGAGAACAGGATGCGCGCGAGCTCGATACGGCGTCGCTGACCACCCGACAGGGTCTTCAGCGGCTGATCGAGGATCCGGTCGGGCAACGACAAGTTGTGGGCGATGGATGCCGCCTCGGCCTCCGCCGCGTATCCGCCCGCGGCTTCGAACTGCTCGGTGAGACGGGCGTACTTCTTCATCGCCTTGGCCGCGACCGCGGCATCGTCGTCGCCCATCGCCATCGACGCCTCGTGCATGCCGAGGGCGAGCGAGCCCAGGCCGCGCGCGTCCAGGATGCGGGTGCGCGCGAGCATCTCGGGGTCGCCCGAGCGCGGGTCCTGCGGCAGGTAGCCCAGCTCGCCCGAGCGGTCGACGCCGCCGTTCGAGGGCAGCAGGTCGCCGGCGAGCACCTTCGTCAGGGTGGTCTTCCCGGCGCCGTTGCGCCCGACGAGGCCGATCTTGTCGCCGTCGGAGACGCGGAACGCCACGTCGGACATGAGCACGCGGGCACCCACGCGGATCTCGAGGTCGTGCACGGCGAGCACAGCGAACGTCCGTTCAGTCGGGGATGGGGAACAGGCCGAGAAAGGCCAGCCACCCAGTATACGGCGCGCCCCTGCGAACCCGTCGACAGCCTCGTCCGCAGCGCGCATCCACCACTGCGGTGACGCACCGGACGCCCCGGGATGCCGACCCCGCGGCACGACGAACACCCCGGCTCCCGGGTGTCTCGGCGTCGAGACGATCCCCCGCCCGGGTGGCATCCGGGTTTGCGTTCTCACCCGGCGACTGACCTAAACTAAGCCTATCCTTACCTAACACGCAGGAGGCTCTTCGTGTCCCGATTCCGCGCTCTGGCGGCCCTCGCCGTCGGTTCCGCCCTCGTCCTGACCGGCTGCGCCGGCACCTCGGCCGCCCCCGGCGAGCAGGGAGCCGCGTCCGACGACACCGGCTTCCCCGTCACGATCGAGAACGTCTTCGGCGAGACCACCATCGACGCCAAACCCGAGCGCGTCGTCACCGTCGACTGGGGCAACCAGGACGTCGCCCTGGCTCTCGGCGTCGTGCCGGTAGCCATGCCGAAGGTCACCTACGGCGACGAGGACGGCGACGGACTCCTCCCCTGGACCAAGGACAAGCTGGCCGAGCTCGGCGCCGAGACGCCCGTGCTGATGGACGAGTCGAACGGCTACGACTACGAGGCCATCGCCGACGCCCAGCCCGACGTCATCCTGGCCGCCTACTCGGGCATGACGCAGGAGCAGTACGACACGCTGAGCAAGATCGCGCCGGTGGTCACCTACCAGGACGTCGCCTGGGGCACCACCTGGCAGCAGATGACGGTCCTCGACGGCACCGCCCTCGGCCTCAAGGACGAAGCGGACGCGCTCGTCGCCGAGAAGGAGGAGCACATCGCCGCCGAAGCGGCGAAGTACCCCGCCCTCGCGGACAAGAAGTCGCTGCTGACCTACTTCGACCCGACGAACCTGTCGACCCTCGGCTTCTACAGCACGCTCGACCCGCGCATGGGATACCTGCAGGAGCTCGGACTGGCCCCCTCCTCCTACGTGTCCGAGGAGTCGGCCGCGTCGGAGACCTTCTGGTTCACCCCCAGCACCGAGCAGATCGAGAAGTTCGCCGACGTCGACGTGATGGTCGCCTACGGCAGCGACGACATGATCGCCGCGATGCAGGCCGACCCCCTGCTGTCGAAGGTGCCCGCCGTGAAGAACGGCGCCATCGCCGTGGTCGAGGACAACTCGACCCTCTCGTCCGCGATCACGCCGACCCCCCTCAACATCGGCACCAGCTACGGCGACGACTACATCGCGCTGGTGGGCGCGGCCGCCGAGAAGGCCGCGTCCTGATGCACGCCTCCCGTCCGTCGGCGCGATGACCGCTCTCGCTCCGACTGTCACCGCCCCCGGCGACGCACGCCCGCGTCGCTGGGGGCGGCGACGCGTCGTCGGCGTCGTCGCTCTCGTCATCCTGCTGCTCATCGCCGTGATCCTGTCGGTCACCTTCGGCGCGCGCGACGTCACGGCCGCCGACGTCTGGGCCGGCCTGAACGGCTCCACCGACTCGGCCTCCAGCGCCGCGGTCGCCAAGCGCATCCCCCGGACCGTCCTCGCGATCCTCGTCGGAGCCGCGCTCGCCGTCGCGGGCACCGTGCTGCAGGGGGCCACGCGGAACCCGCTGGCCGACCCGCAGATCCTCGGGATCAACGGCGGTGCGGGACTCGCGATCGTCACGGGCATCGCCTTCTTCGGCCTCAGCTCGCCCTCGATGTACATCTGGACCGGGATGCTGGGGGCCGCGGGTGCTGCCGTGCTCGTCTACGCCATCGGTTCCCTCGGGCGGGGAGGGGCGACCCCCCTGCGCCTCGCCCTCGCCGGCGCCGTCACGGCGGTGGCCTTCAGCTCGCTGACGAGCGCGATCCTGCTCCCCCGCACCGAGGTGCTGAACGTCTTCCGGTTCTGGCAGATCGGGGGCGTCGGCGGGGCCACGTTCCCGACGATCCTGCAGGTGCTCCCCTTCCTCGGCGTGGGTCTGCTCGTCTGCCTCGCCAGCGCGTCGGCGTTGAACACCCTCGCCCTCGGCGACGAACTCGCCGCCGGCCTCGGCGCGCGCGTGCGCACCGCGCGCCTGATCGCGACCGGCGGCGCCGTCGTGCTCTGCGGTGCGGCCACCGCCGTCGCCGGTCCCATCGGTTTCGTGGGGCTCGTCGTGCCGCACATGCTCCGCCTCCTCGTCGGTGTCGACCACCGCTGGCTGCTGCCCGTCTCCGCCCTGGGCGGGGCCGTCCTGCTCACCCTGGCCGACGTCGTCGGACGCGTCGTCGCGCGCCCCGAGGAGATCGAGGTCGGCATCGTCACCGCGCTCATCGGTGCTCCGTTCTTCATCGCACTCGTGCGCCGACAGAGGATGAGGGCCCTGTGAGCACGTCCATCGCGCCTCTCGGCGCCCTTTCGAGCGCTGCGCCCGACACCCTGGCATCCGTCGTCGCGGGGCGTCGCCGTCGGCGGCGCCGGTGGCTCGTCGTCACGGGCGTGCTCGCCGCCCTCGTGCTGGTGTCGTTCGCCCTCAGCCTCATGCTCGGTCAGACCTTCTACTCCCCGGCGGATGTCTGGGGTGTCGTGACCGGTCGACGCGTGGCGGGAGCGTCGTTCACCGTCGGAGAGCTGCGCCTACCGCGCGCGATGACGGGACTTCTCACGGGCCTCTGCTTCGGCATGGGTGGGGTGGTCTTCCAGACCATGCTCCGCAACGCCCTCGCCAGTCCCGACGTCATCGGCATCAACACCGGAGCCAGCGCCGCCGCCGTCATCGGCATCGTCGTCCTCGGCCTGAGCGAGACGGCCGTGTCGTTCCTCGCGATGGCCGCAGCCCTCACCGTCGCACTCGTCATCTACCTCCTGGCCTACCGCGACGGCAGCTCGGGGGCGCGGCTCATCCTCGTCGGCATCGGCGTGGCCGCCATGTGCCAGGCCGTCGTGTCGTACGTGATCGCGCGCGCCGCACAGTACGACCTCCCCGCCGCCATGCGCTGGATCACCGGCAACCTGAACGACGCCACGTGGGACCGCGCCCTCCCCGTGCTCTTCGCGGTCGTCGTGCTCGGCCCGGTGCTGCTGGTCCTCTCGGGGCGCCTCGAGGTCCTCCGCATGGGCGACGACACCGCCTCGGCCATCGGCCTGCCCGTCGAGCGCAGCCGTCTGCTGCTGATCGTGGCGGCGGTCGGACTCCTCGCCTTCGGCACCGCCGCGGCGGGGCCCATCGCGTTCGTGTCGTTCCTGGCCGGCCCCATCGCCGTGCGTCTGCTGGGGCCGGTCGGCTCGCCCGTGCTGCCGGCCGGTCTCGTGGGCGCGCTGCTCGTGCTCGTCGCGGACTTCGCCGCCCAGTACGCCTTCGGCACACGCCTGCCCGTCGGTGTGATCACCGGCGTGCTGGGGGCGCCCTACCTCGTCTTCCTGCTCGTCCGCAGCAGCCGATCCGAAGGAACGTCGATATGACTCTCCCTGGACAGCCGACTCCTCCCCGCTCCCGTTTCGGAGGGATGACACGATGACCGTCGAACGCAGCCTGACCGCCGAAGGCGTCACCCTCGGCTACGGAGACCGCACGATCGTCGACTCGCTCGACCTCTCCCTCCCGCCCGGGAAGGTCACCGCCATCGTCGGCGCGAACGCGTGCGGGAAGTCGACGCTCCTCAAGGCCATGGCGCGTCTGCTCTCCCCCACCACCGGACAGGTGCTGCTGGATGGGAAGGCGATCCACCGGATGCCGACGAAGCAGGTCGCGCGCGTGCTGGGGCTGCTCCCCCAGTCGCCGGTCGCTCCCGACGGCATCGCGGTGTCCGACCTCGTCAGCCGCGGTCGCCACCCGCACCAGGGCGCGCTCTCGCGGTGGACGCGCGCCGACGACGACGCCGTGGCCCGCGCCCTCGACGCCACCGACACCGCCCACCTCGCCGACCGACACGTCGATCAGCTCAGCGGCGGCCAGCGTCAGCGGGTCTGGATCGCGATGGCCCTCGCCCAGGAGACCGACGTGCTGCTGCTCGACGAACCGACGACATTCCTCGACATCAGTCACCAGATCGACGTGCTCGACCTGCTCACCGACCTCAATCGCGAGCGCGGCACCACCGTCGCGATGGTGCTGCACGACCTCAACCTCGCCGCGCGGTACGCCGACCATCTCGTCGCGATGGCGCAGGGGCGCATCGTCGCGGCGGGCGACCCGACCGAGGTGCTCACCGAAGACACCGTGCAGGAGGTCTTCGGGCTGCGCAGCCGCGTCGTGCCCGACCCCCTCACAGGCCGCCCGATGATCGTGCCGATCGGGCGCCACCACACCCTGACCGAGACCGCGGCACCGTCGCGCTGAGGCCGGAGCACGACTCCCCCGCTCGCAGGAGAGTCCTCTGACGCCCTCGCTCCGGCGCGACCGGTCACGACAGCGCAGAAGGGCCCGGACGGCATCGCCGTCCGGGCCCTCTTCCGCTGGCAGCCCCTCGTCGGGGACGCCTCACACCGTGCGCTCGACCTGCCCGTCGCGCCAGTACCCCATGAACGCCACGCGCTTGCGGTCGACCCCGTGACCCTGCACGAGCAACCGCCGCAGCGTCTTGACCGTCTGCGACTCGCCCGCGATCCACGCGTAGAACTCCCCCTCGCCGTCGGCGGGACTGTCCCACAGCAGATCGACGTCGAGGTCGATGTCTTCGAGCTCCTGCGGGCGCGGTGCCGCGGCCCGCTCCAGCACCGCTCGGGATCCCGCCGCCCACGACTCGACCGCCTCGATCAAGGCTTCTCCGTGCGGGCGCTCATCGCGGGCGAGCCACGTGACCGGCAGGGCGCCGGGGCCGACCGGCAGCGCATCGTCGATCGTCGGCACCTCCACGAAGGCGTCGACGACGAAGCCGGGGCCGAGCCCCTCCAGGATCGCGCAGATCGCCGGGGCGGCCGTCTCGTCGCCCGCGAGCAGAAGCCGCTGGGCCGTACCGGGGTGGAAGTCGATCCCCTGGGCCGAATCCTCGCTGCGCGCGTCGGGACCCACCACCAGGATGCTGTCTCCCGCCGTCGCCGACTCCGCCCACGAACCCGCCGGGCCGGCGTCGTGGTGCAGCACGAAGTCGATGTCGAGCTCGAGCGCCTCGGGATCGATGCGCCGCACGGTATAGGTGCGGAACGGCATCCGCTCCTCGTCGGGGAGGTCGCGCCACCGCGTGTACCACTCGCCGTTGTCGATCGCCTCGGGGTCGTACTGTCCGATGTCGCACAGGCGACCGTCCGCCCCGGGGAGGACGATCTTCACCCGCTGGTCGCGCCGATCGGTGCCGAACACCTCGAAGTCCGGGCAGGTGAAGGTGATGCGGGCGAAGTGGGGCGACAGGCGGCGAGCGGCCGTCACCACGGCGACGTACGGGCGGTAGGCAGGGCGCGTGGCTGTCTTCACTCGATAAGGATATCCTTACCTATCTTCGGATGCCAGGCGAGCGGCGCTCGAATCCTCGCCCGTGGACGATCGGCGTCCTCCTCCGTCCGGGACCGATACCGGGACCGATACCGGAGCGCCCTCGGGATGCCGTGCTCTCGGCGGTGTCACGCCGGCGGAACGAGCGCGGCGATGCGCTCGATCGCCTCGCGCAGCACCTCCGGTGCGCACCCCACGTTGATGCGCACGTGCCCGATGCCCTCCGTGCCGAACAGCGGACCGTGGTGGAGCGCGACCTTCGCCTCTCGCCGGATGAAGGGCGCGGGATTGTCGCCCCAGCCGTACGCCGACACATCGACCCAGGCGAGGAAACCGGCATCCGGGATCCGATACCGCGCGAGCGGCAGGTGCTCGGCGAGCAGGTCGGCCAGCAGTCGCCGGTTCTCGTCGAGAGCCGCCAGCAGCCCGTCGAGCCACGCATCGCTCTCCGCCGCGAACGCGGCCCGGTTGGCGATGACGCCGAACAGGCCCGCGCGCCATTCGACCTCCCACGGCAGCGCGCGCACGACCTGGGCGGTCTCCTCCGACCCGGTGACGATGACCGCGCACTTGAGCCCGGCGAGGTTGTACGTCTTGCTCGCACTCGTCACCGCGTAGCCGACCGCCGCCGCCTCCGGCGCGGCATCCAGGAACGGGGTGAACACGGCCGGCGCGTGCGTGAGCGGCGCGTGGATCTCGTCGCTCACGACGCTCGCGCCGTACCGAGCCGCCAGGCGCGCGAGCGCCGCCAGGCTGTCCCGCGCGTGCACGGTTCCGGTGGGATTGTGCGGGTTGCACAGCAGCACCGCGCGCGCACCGGATGCCAGAGCCTTCTCGATCCCGTCGAGGTCGAGGCTCCAGCGCTCACCGTCGTCGAGGAGAGGCACACGTTCGACGACGGCCCCCGCCTCCTCGACAGTGTCGTAAAACGGCGGGTACACCGGGGGCGTCACCACGACGCGATCACCGGGTGAGGTCACCGCGCGGAGCACCTCGACGACCCCCATCATCACGTCGCCCGTCCACCGCACGCGCGCCGGATCGATCTCCCACGCCCACCGCCGATCGGCGTAGGCGGCGAAATCGAGGTCGATCCCCGGCCGGGGCGGGGTGTACCCCGTGTCGCCGATCTCGACCGCGCGATGAAGGGCCGTGGTGATCGCGGGGGCGAGGGGGAAGTCGGTCTCCGCGACGAACATGGGGATGACGTCGTCGCCGTACGAGCGCCATTTCGTGCTGGAGCGCTGGCGAAGGAGGTCCAGGGGCAGGGCCTGCAGGGGGGTGACGCTCATCCCGAAAGCCTAGATCGACCCCCGGATGCCGGGGAATCGGCTGTCAGACGGGGAAACACGAACGCCCACCCCCGCGGGGGTGGGCGTTCGGAAAGCCGGATCAGATCGCGAACCCGAGGGCGCGCATCATGTCGCGGCCGTCGTCGGTGATCCGCTCGGGACCCCACGGCGGCATCCACACCCAGTTGATGCGGAAGCGGTCCACGACGTTGTCGAGAGCCTGTGCGGTCTGCTCTTCGAGCACGTCGGTCAGCGGGCAGCCGGCCGAGGTGAGGGTCATGTGGATGACGAGCGCGTCGTTCTCGTCGTCCCACGCGAGGTCGTAGATGAGGCCGAGGTCGACGACGTTGATCCCCAGTTCGGGGTCCATGACGTCTTTCAGGGCCTCGGTGACCTCGTCGTACTTCTCGGGAGCGAGCGTTGCGGTCATGTAACGATCCTACGCGTCGATCGGGGTACCGGCTTCGAGGAAGCGGTCGTAGCCCTCTTCCTCGAGTCGGTCGGCGAGCTCGGGCCCACCCTCTTCGACGATGCGTCCCTTGACGACGACGTGCACGTAGTCGGGGCGGATGTAGCGCAGGATGCGGGTGTAGTGCGTGATGAGCAGCACACCGAGATCGGTCTGCTCCTTCGCGCGGTTCACACCCTCCGAGACGATCTTCAACGCGTCGACGTCGAGGCCGGAGTCGGTCTCGTCGAGCACGGCGATCTTCGGCTTGAGCAGCTCGAGCTGGAGGATCTCGTGGCGCTTCTTCTCGCCGCCCGAGAAGCCCTCGTTGACGTTGCGCGCGGCGAACTTCGCGTCCATGCGCAGGTTCTCCATGGCGCCCTTGACGTCCTTGGTCCAGCTGCGGATCGCCGGCGCCTCGCCGTCGATGGCCGTCTTGGCCGTGCGCAGGAAGTTCGTGACCGTGACGCCCGGGATCTCGACCGGGTACTGCATCGCGAGGAAGAGTCCCGCGCGGGCGCGCTCGTCGACGCTCATCTCGAGCACGTCCTCACCGTCGAGGGTGATGGAGCCGCTCGTCACGGTGTACTTGGGGTGGCCGGCGATCGTGTACGCCAGGGTCGACTTGCCGGAGCCGTTGGGGCCCATGATGGCGTGGGTCTCACCGGTGCGCATCGTCAGCGTCACGCCGTTGAGGATCGGGGTCGTACCGTTCTCCGTCTCGACCGTCACGTGGAGGTCGCGGATCTCGAGGACAGACATGGGGTTCCTTACTCGTAAAGTCTCAGGTCTCGGGCGCGGCTCAGGCCGTCGCCTTGGTGACGGACGGATCGATGAGCACGTCGTCTCCGTCGATCACGACCTCGTACACGGGGACCGGCTCGTAGGCCGGGAGGTTCAGCGGGCGGCCGGTCTTCAGCGAGAACGCCGAGCCGTGCGCCCAGCACTCCAGCGTCTCGCCCTCGACGAATCCGTCGGACAGCGAGATGTCGCCGTGCGTGCAGACGTCGCCGATGGCGTGCACGTCGCCGTTGCCGTCGAGCACGACCGCGATGGCCACGCCGTCGATCTCGACGCGACGGGCCTCGTCCTGAACGAGCTCGCTCAGCGCACAGGCACGGGAGGCGCTCACGCGGGAGCCCCCTCGGCCAGCTCGTGCTCGATCGCCTCGATGAGCTCGGTCTCGAGCTCCGGGATGCCGATGCGCTGCACGATCTCGCTGAGGAAGCCGAGCACCACGAGGCGACGCGCCTCGTCTTCGGCGATACCGCGGGCCTGCAGGTAGAACAGCTGCTCGTCGTCGAAACGTCCGGTCGCGCTGGCGTGACCGGCGCCCTGGATGTCGCCCGTCTCGATCTCGAGGTTCGGGATCGAGTCGGCGCGAGCGCCGTCGGTGAGCACGAGGTTGCGGTTGGCCTCGTAGGAGTCGGTGCCCGTGGCATCCGGTCCGATGAGGACGTCGCCGATCCAGACGCTGCGCGCGCTCTCGCCCTGCAGCGCACCCTTGTAGAGCACGTCGCCGACCGTGTGCGGACCCTTGTGGTGCAGGTAGACCTGCGACTCGAGGTGCTGACCGGCGTCGGAGAACGACAGACCGTACAGACGGCCCTCGGCACCCGGGCCCGAAAGCTCCACGGAGGGGTTCACGCGCACGACGCCGCCGCCGAAGCTCACCACGACGTGCGTGAGCTTGGCGTCGCGGTCGACGCGGGCCTGGTGGGATGCCGCGTGCACGGCGTCGTCGTTCCATCGCTGCACCGAGACGACCGTGAGGTCGGCGCCGTCGCGCACGATGATCTCGACGTTCTGCGCGTGGTTCGCGGTGCCCTCGTGACGCAGCACCACGGTGCCGCGGGAATTCGGCTGCGCCTCGATCACGACGTGCGCGTGCGCGAGCCCGCCGGTGCCGGTCAGTCGAACCACGATGGGCGCGTCGAGCTCGAAGTTCGCGGGGATGCGCAGCAGAGGCGCCTCGGCCTCGTGCGTCCATGCGAGGGCGGCGGTCAGGTCCTCGGGCCGGAAGTGCTCCCCGCGGGGGGCGTCGCCCGGAGCGAGCCGGAGCTGCTCGACCTCGGCGGGCGCCTCGACGTCGACGGTCACGACGCCGGTCGGACCGGCCTCGTCGACGAAGAGAGGCGCCAGCCGGTCGATCGGGCTGAGCTTCCAGTTGACCTCGCGCCCGGTGGGCGTGCCGAAGTCGGCCGGGTCGAACGAGGTCTTCCGCTCCGAGCGCGTCTGCACCGGAACGACGGATGCCACGAGGGCTGCCGGGTCGATGTGACCCTCGGCGGCTGCGGGGGTTTCGGTCGCAGTCGTCACTTAACCAACACTGCCTTCCATGCCCATCTCGATGAGCTTGTTGAGTTCGAGCGCGTACTCCATCGGGAGCTCGCGGGCGATCGGCTCGATGAAGCCGCGCACGATCATGGCCATGGCCTCGTCTTCGGGCAGGCCGCGCGACTGCAGGTAGAACAACTGCTCCTCGCTGACCTTCGAGACGGTCGCCTCGTGACCGAGCTGCACGTCGTCGACGCGGATGTCGATCGCGGGGTAGGTGTCGCTGCGCGAGATCGTGTCGACGAGCAGCGCGTCGCAGCGCACGGTGTTCGCGGAGTGGTGCGCATTGGCATCCACGCGGACCTCGCCGCGGTACCCGGCACGACCGCCGCCGCGGGCGATCGACTTCGAGACGATCGACGACTGCGTGTACGGCGCCATGTGGATCATCTTGGCGCCGGCGTCCTGGTGCTGACCGGGACCGGCGAAGGCGACCGAGAGGGTCTCGCCCTTGGCGTGCTCGCCCATCAGGTAGATGGAGGGGTACTTCATCGTCACCTTGGAGCCGATGTTGCCGTCGACCCACTCCATGGTCGCGCCCTCGTGGGCGACGGCGCGCTTGGTGACGAGGTTGTAGACGTTGTTCGACCAGTTCTGGATCGTCGTGTAGCGAACGCGGGCGTTCTTCTTCACGATGATCTCGACCACGGCAGAGTGCAGGGAGTCGCTCTTGTAGATGGGAGCGGTGCAGCCCTCGATGTAGTGCACGTAGCTGTCTTCGTCCGCGATGATCAGAGTCCGCTCGAACTGGCCCATGTTCTCGGTGTTGATGCGGAAGTAGGCCTGCAGCGGGATCTCGACGTGGACGCCCTTGGGCACGTACACGAACGAACCGCCCGACCAGACGGCCGTGTTCAGCGCGGCGAACTTGTTGTCGCCGGCCGGGATGACGGTGCCGAAGTACTCCTCGAAGAACTCGGGGTGCTCGCGCAGGGCGGTGTCGGTGTCCATGAAGATGACACCCTGCTGCTCGAGGTCCTCACGGATCTGGTGGTAGACGACCTCGGACTCGTACTGCGCGGCGACGCCGGCGACGAGGCGCTGACGCTCCGCCTCGGGGATGCCGAGCTTCTCGTAGGTGTTGCGGATCTCTTCCGGGAGGTCTTCCCAGGTCTGCGCCTGCTTCTCGGTCGAGCGCACGAAGTACTTGATGTTGTCGAAGTCGATCTCCGACAGGTCGGCACCCCAGGTGGGCATCGGCTTCTTGCCGAACAGCTGGTAGCCCTTGAGGCGGGTCTTCAGCATCCACTCGGGCTCCGACTTCAATGCGGAGATGCCGCGGACGACGTCTTCGTTGATGCCGCGCTGCGCGATGGCGCCCGCCGCGTCGGTGTCGTGCCAGCCGAACTCGTATTGCCCCAGGCTTTCGAGCTCGGGTCGGTCGATGAGGACATCGGACATGGTGATCACTCTCCTTCTCGGGCCACAACGGTGTCATCCGCCCCGACATTCCGGACTCCGATCGAAGTCACAGCTTGGTCGCTGGTGGGCCCGCTCGAAGGCGCTGGCTGCGCGCCTAGACTGTCTGTCGTGCGGATCGCGTGAGCGCTGCACACGGACCCTTCGATTCTACAGGCAACACCCGCTCCCGGCATGGCAGGCCCGCTCTCCCGAACGCCGGGACGGCCTCGACGCCAGGAAGCCGCACGCATGCCCTCCGCCTCGTCCCCCTCCCCCTCGTCCCGCGTCCCGGGAGTGCTGCAGCGCGCGGGCGCGTGGCTGCCCACGGAGGTCGACCGGCGGGTGAAGGTGTTCGCCTGGCTGTCGTTCATCGCCGAGGTGCTCATCATCGGCACCGGCGGCGCCGTGCGACTGACGGGCTCGGGCCTGGGCTGCCCCACCTGGCCGCGCTGCACGGCGGACTCCCTCGTGAACACCCCCGAGATGGGCATCCACGGCATCATCGAGTTCGGCAACCGCACCCTCACGGGCCTGGTCGGCATCCTCGCCCTCGCGGTGGTCGTGCTGGTGTGGCGCATGCGCCACGAGCGTCGCGTGCTCTTCGTGCTCTCGCTGGTCGTCCTCGGCGGCATCGTGGCCCAGGCGGTCGTGGGCGGTATCACGGTGCTCACCGGCTTGAACCCGTTCATCGTCGGGTTCCACTACGTCGCGTCGGTCGTGCTGGTCTCCGTGTGCGCGGCCTTCCTGGTGCGCATGAACCAGCCGGCGGGACCGCGCGCCCTCGCCGTGCCGCGCTGGTTCGCCGGACTCGTTCACGCGACGACCGGGCTGCTCGCCCTGACCATCGTGTTCGGTGTCCTCACCACGGGGGCGGGACCGCACTCCGGCGACGCGTCCGCGGGGCGCAACGGCTTCGATGCCGAGGTGCTCGAGCACGTGCACTCCTGGCCCGGGTATGCGCTGTTCGCCCTGACGCTCGCCGTGGTCGTCGCGGCGTGGCGCCTGCGCCTGCCGCTGCGCCGGTGGGCCCTCGCCCTCCTCGCCGTCGAGCTCGTGCAGATCGCCGTCGGCCTCTACCAGGCGCGCAACGGCCTGCCCGAGTTGGCCGTCGGCACGCACATGGTGCTCGCGGCTCTGGCCGCAGCGACGATGACCGTCGTGGTGCTGCGCCTGAAGGCCCCGATCGCCGCGTCCCGGATCGAGCGGGATCGCGCCACCGCCGACGCCCGCGCCTGACGACCCGCGTTCTCCCCCTTATACGCTCATAGGGCATTCATCGGCGACCCCTAGGCCCCGTCAGGACGACTGAGAGAACCTTGATGCTCCGGGTCCAGCCCGGGCACTCCCGATGCCACCGCGTCGGGAGACGCCAGTCCGGTGCCCCCGCACCGGAACGACAAGGAGTACTCCCCATGAAGACCCGCCCCCGCCTGGTGACCAGCATCCCGTTCTGGGTGCTCGTCGTCGCCTCCCTGGCCGCCATCGCCGGTGGACTCGCGATCGTCCTGAACGGGATCGATGCGATGGAACAGGTGCTCAACGACCCCAACGCCACCGTCGTGCAGGTCTACGTCGGTCAGTCCTGGGTCGTCGTGGGCGCCGCCGTGCTCGGCGCCGGTGCGATCGGCATCGCCCTCGCCCTCGCCCTCGGCGCCGCCGCGGCCCTGACCCGTCGCCCCGAGGTCGCGATCGAGACGATCGACTGGAACAGCGACGACGAGACCGCTGCCGAGACCTCGGCTCCCGCCGCCCCCTTCGCGCCGAGCACGACCGCCGCACCCCTCGCGGTGGAGGACGCCGACGTCGAGACCCCCTCGACCGCGACCGCTCCCCCGCAGGCCGCCGCAGCTGCTCGCCACGACGAGCCCACGCTCGACACCGGAGACGGCACCACGCGTCGCTGACGCCGGTCTCGCACGAACGCCCGCTCCCGTCCAGGGGGCGGGCGTTCTCGCGTGCGGTCGAGACCGGAGCGTTCGACGATGGCGGGTGCGCGCGCGTTCATGTCGCCGCGCTCAGACCGGCGACGTACGTCCGGCGGGCGCATCTCACGCATGAACGTCTCCTCCGCGCATGGACGCGAGACCAGCGGTCTCATCCGCGCGTGGATCGCGTTCATGCGCGCGCACGGTGCGCTCGCGTCGGGCACTCGCACCGCGGCCGTTCGAGGACACGGCATCCGGAATCGCGAACGCCCGCCCCGAGAGCGGGACGGGCATCGACGAGACGGATCAGAAGGGAAGCAGCGGGTCGACCGCGATGGCGACGAACAGCAGCGTCAGGTACGTGATCGACGCGTGGAAGACGCGCATCGGCCGAGGCTCTCCGCCGCGCACGGCGCGGGAGTAGAGGCGGTGGGATTCGTAGATGAACCAGCCGCCGAACACCAGCGCCGACACGCTGTAGACCAGGCCCATCGAGGCGACGGGGATCAGCAGGAGCGAGCAGGCGACGGTGGCCCACGCGTAGAGGATGACCTGCAGACCCACCTGCGACCCGCTGCGGGTGGCGCCGAGCATGGGGACGTCGACCTCGTCGTACTGCGCCGCGTACTTCATCGACAGCGGCCAGTAGTGCGGCGGCGTCCACAGGAACACCAGTGCGAACAGGATGAAGGGCGCCCACGAGAGCGAACCCGTCACCGCCGACCACCCGATGAGCACCGGGAAGCAGCCCGCGATGCCGCCCCACACGATGTTCTGCTCGGTGCGGCGCTTGAGGATCATCGTGTAGATGACCACGTAGAAGAAGATCGCCGCCGCCGACAACCCGGCGGCGAGCGGGTTGGTGAACGCCAGGAGCCACACGGTCGAGACGACCGCGAGCGTCCACGCGAAGATCAGCGCGCCCCGCGGCGAGACCTCGCCGGTCACCAGCGGACGGTTCACGGTGCGCTGCATGTGGGCGTCGATGTCGCGGTCGAGGTACATGTTGAACGCGGCCGCCGACCCGGCGCTCAGCGAGCCGCCGATCACGGTGGCGAGGATGAGCCAGAGGTTGGGCAGTCCACCCTGCGCCAGGATCATCACCGGCACGGTGGTCACCAGCAGAAGCTCGAGGACGCGGGGCTTCGTCAGAGCGACGTAGGCCCGGAGGGTGCGTCCGACGGAGCGGCGATCGGTCGTCGCAATGACGTGCGACGTCGTCGAGATGTCCATCGTCCCCCGGGGTAGCGCGTATGAATCCCTCCGATTCTATGCCATCCCCACCACACCCCCGGCCGCCTGTCGACCCCCGTCACGAACGGCAACGGCGTCGGTCGTTCTCGCTATGCTGGCGAAGAACGCGCGCCCCGCGCCGACACCCCACCCCCCTCCCACTCCTACGGTGACGAGCGCGGACGTCGGTTGTGAACCGGGCGCAGGATCGAGAAAGGCACCGTGTTGTCGGACTTCGAATGGGACGAGATCGATCGGCGCGCGGTGGACACCGCACGCATCCTGGCGGCTGACGCCGTCGAGAAGGTGGGCAACGGCCACCCGGGCACGGCCATGTCGCTGGCCCCCGCCGCCTACCTGCTGTACCAGCGGGTGCTGCGCCACGACCCGGCCGACACGCACTGGCCCGGCCGCGACCGCTTCATCCTGTCCGCCGGACACTCCTCGCTCACGCAGTACGTGCAGCTGTACCTCGGTGGCTTCGGCCTCGAGCTGAAGGACCTCCAGGCGCTGCGCACGTGGGGCTCGCTCACCCCCGGCCACCCCGAGTTCGGCCACACCGACGGCGTCGAGATCACCACCGGACCGCTCGGCCAGGGCCTGGCATCCTCGGTGGGCTTCGCCTATGCCGCCCGCTACGAGCGCGGCCTCTTCGACGCCGAGACCCCGGCGGGCGAGAGCCCCTTCGACCACTTCGTCTACGTCATCGCCGGCGACGGCGACCTCCAGGAGGGCGTGACCAGCGAGGCCTCCTCGCTCGCCGGCCACCAGGAGCTCGGCAACCTCATCGCGATCTACGACTCCAACCAGATCTCGATCGAAGACGACACCAACGTCGCCTTCACCGAGGACGTCCAGAAGCGCTACGAGTCGTACGGCTGGCACGTCCAGACCGTCGACTGGAAGAAGACGGGGCAGTACGTCGAAGACGTCGCCGAGCTGCACGCGGCGATCGAGGCCGCCAAGGGCGAGACCAGCAAGCCGTCGCTCATCATCCTCAAGACCATCATCGGCTGGCCCTCGCCCGGCAAGCAGAACTCGGGCAAGATCCACGGTTCCGCCCTCGGCGCCGACGAGCTGAAGGCCACGAAGGAGGTGCTCGGCTTCGACCCCGAGCAGCACTTCGCCGTCGCCGACGACGTGCTCGAGCGCACGCGCGAGCTCGTCGAGCGCGGGGAGGCCGAGAAGGCCGCCTGGCAGGAGAAGTTCGACGCCTGGGCCGCGAAGCACCCCGAGCGCAAGCAGCTGTGGGACCGCCTGCAGGCCCGCGAGCTTCCCGCCAACATCGCCGACGCGCTCCCCGCGTTCGAGGCCGGCAAGGACGTCTCCACCCGCGCCGCCAGCGGAACGGTCATCAACGCCCTCGCCGCCGAGCTCCCCGAGCTCTGGGGCGGTTCGGCCGACCTCGCCGAGTCCAACCTGACGACGATCAAGGATGCCAAGTCCTTCATCCCCTCGTCGTGGTCCACGCACGAGTGGTCCGGCGACCCCTACGGCCGCGTGCTGCACTTCGGCATCCGCGAGCACGCCATGGGCGCGATCCTCAACGGCATCGTGCTGCACGGACCGACGCGTCCGTTCGGCGGCACCTTCCTCATCTTCAGCGACTACATGCGCCCGCCGGTGCGTCTGGCCGCGCTGATGAACATCCCGACGATCTTCGTCTGGACGCACGACTCCGTCGCCCTCGGCGAAGACGGCCCCACGCACCAGCCGATCGAGCAGCTCGCCACGCTCCGAGCCATCCCGAACTTCGCCCTCGTGCGTCCCGCGGATGCCAACGAGACCAGTGTCGTGTGGCTCGAGATGCTGCGCCGCACCGCCGGTCCCGCCGGTATCGCCCTGACGCGTCAGAACATCCCCGTGTTCGCCCGCGGCGAGGGCGCGGCATCCGGTAACGAGTTCGCCTCGGCCGCCGGCGCCGTCAAGGGCGCGTACGTGCTCGCGGAGGCGAAGAACGGCGAGCCCGACGTGATCCTGATCGCGACCGGTTCCGAGGTGCAGCTCGCCGTCGAGGCGCGCGAGACCCTGGCCGCCGAGGGCGTCCACGCCCGCGTGGTGTCGGCTCCGTCGCTGGAGTGGTTCGCCGAGCAGGACGAGGCCTACCGCGAGTCGGTGCTGCCGTCGTCGGTGAAGGCGCGCGTGTCGGTCGAGGCGGGCTCCGCGCTCAGCTGGGCGGGCATCGTCGGCGACGCCGGCCGTTCCGTCGCGATCGACCACTTCGGCGCCTCGGCCGACTACAAGACCCTGTTCCAGAAGTTCGGCATCACGGCCGAGGCCGTCGTCGAGGCCGCGCGCGACTCGCTCGCCGCGTCCAAGAAGTAATCAGAGGAGAACCACGACAATGAGCACTCCCACCGCAGACCTCTCCGCCCAGGGCGTCAGCATCTGGCTCGACGACCTCTCGCGTCAGCGCATCCAGTCCGGCAACCTCGCCGAGCTCATCGAGAAGCGCAACGTGTCGGGCGTCACCACCAACCCGACGATCTTCGCCGGCGCCCTGTCGAAGGGCGAGGCGTACGAGGGTCAGGTCCAGGAGCTCGCGGCCGCCGACGCCAGCGTCGACGAGGCGATCTTCTCGATCACCACCGACGACGTGCGCGACGCGTGCGACATCTTCCTGCCGGTCTTCGAGGCCACGAACGGCGTCGACGGCCGCGTGTCGATCGAGGTCTCCCCCGACCTCGCCCACGACACCGAGGGCACCGTCGCTCAGGCGAAGGACCTCTCGGCGCGCGTGGACCGCAAGAACGTCCTCATCAAGATCCCCGCGACCAAGGCGGGCCTGCCCGCCATCACCGAGGTCATCGGTGCGGGCATCTCGGTCAACGTCACGCTCATCTTCAGCCTCGAGCGCTACGAAGAGGTCATCGACGCGTACCTCGCCGGTGTCGAGAAGGCGCAGGCCGCCGGTCACGACATCACGACCCTGCAGTCGGTGGCGTCGTTCTTCGTCTCGCGCGTCGACACCGAGATCGACAAGCGTCTCGCTGCGATCGGCACCGACGAGGCCGCGGACCTGAAGGGCAAGGCGGGCATCGCCAACGCCCGTCTCGCCTACGAGCTGTACGAGAAGAAGTTCTCCGAGGACCGCGCGAAGAAGCTCCTGGATGCCGGCGCCACGGTGCAGCGTCCCCTCTGGGCCTCGACGGGTGTCAAGGACCCCGCGCTGCCCGACACGCTCTACGTGACCGAGCTCGTCGCCCCCGGCACCGTCAACACGATGCCGGAGAAGACCCTCGAGGCCACGTTCGACCACGGCGTCATCACGGGTGACACCGTGACGGGCGCGTACGCCGAGGCGCACGACGTCTTCGACCGCCTCGCGGCGGCCGGCGTCGACGTCGCCGACGCGACGCAGGTGCTCGAGGACGAGGGCGTCGAGAAGTTCATCGCCTCGTGGCACGAGCTGCAGGACACCGTGAAGACCGCTCTGCAGGCCGGAAGCGCCCAGGCCGCCAAGTGAGCTTCGCCGTCAAGGTCACCGGCCACGTCAAGTCGGTCGTCGACGCCGAGCTGCCGGCTCTGACCGGCTCGCTCGTCGCATCCGGCATCACGGCCGGCGACGCCTCCCTGTGGGGCGCCGCCGCCGAAGACGAGGCCTCGCGTCGGCTGGGGTGGGTGGGGGCGGTCTCCGTCTCCCGCCCCCTCGTGCCCGAGATCACCGCCCTGCGCGACGACCTCGTCGCGCAGGGCGTGACCCGGGTGGTCCTGGCCGGAATGGGCGGCTCGTCGCTCGCGCCCGAGGTCATCGCCCAGTCGGCGGGGGTGCCCCTCGTCATCCTCGACTCCACGGCCCCCGGGCAGGTGCTCGCGGCCATCGACGGAGACGCCGAGTCGGGTGGGCTCGAGCAGACCGTGCTCGTCGTGTCCAGCAAGTCGGGGTCGACGATCGAGACCGATTCCGCCAAGCGGGCCTTCGAGACCGCCTTCCGCGACGTCGGCATCGACCCCGCGACGCGCATCGTCGTCGTGACCGACCCGGGCTCCCCGCTCGAGCAGTCGGCCCGCGCCGACGGCTACCGCGTGTTCACCGCCGATCCGACCGTCGGGGGGCGCTACTCGGCGCTCACCGCCTTCGGCCTCGTGCCGGCGGGGCTCGCGGGAGTCGACATCGACGACCTGCTCGACGAGGCCGACGCCACGCTGCTCGAGGTGGCGATCGACTCCCCCGAGAACCCCGCCCTCGTGCTCGCCGCGGCCATCGCCGGCGGCGGAGCGCACCGTCGCGACAAGCTCGGGCTCGTCACCGACGGAAGCCACCTGATCGGCCTGCCCGACTGGATCGAGCAGCTCGTCGCCGAGTCCACGGGCAAGGACGGCACCGGCATCCTGCCCGTCGTGCTGCTCCCCGTCTCGCCCGAGCTCGACGCGAAGCCCGACGATCTGCAGGTCGTGCGCTTCGTCGACGACGCCGACGCGTTCCACCTGTTCGAGCGCCACACGGGCGAGGTCCTGGTGAGCGGCTCGCTCGGCGCGCAGTTCGTCGTGTGGGAGTACGCGACCGCGATCGCCGGACGGATGCTGGGCATCGACCCGTTCGACCAGCCCGATGTGGAGTCGGCGAAGGAGGCGACCCGGGGACTGCTCGAGGCGCAGCCCGTCCCGACGGCGCCGGCGTTCGTCGCCGACGGCGTCGAGGTGCGCGTCTCCGACCCGGCCCTCGCTGAGAGCGGCACCGTCGAGGGCGTCCTCGCGGCCCTGTGGGCCCGCGTGCCGGCCGACGGCTACGTGAGCGTGCAGGCGTACGTGAACCGGCTCGACCTGGCCCAGCTGTCGGGGCTGCGCGAACTCGTGGCGGCCGACACCGGCCGTCCCACCACCTTCGGGTGGGGTCCGCGGTTCCTGCACTCCACCGGGCAGTACCACAAGGGCGGACCCGCCACCGGCGTGTTCCTCCAGATCATCGAACGCACCGACGTCGACCTCGAGATCCCGGGGCGCCCGTTCACGTTCGGACAACTCATCCAGGCACAGGCCGCGGGAGACGCGAGGGTGTTGGCGGAGGCCCATGGTCGTCCCGTCGTCACGCTGACGCTGACCGACCCGCAGGTCGAGGTGCTCTCACTCTTCGAGGCGGCACAGTAAGCATGGTCGTAGAGATCACACCGGGTCACAATCCTCTGCGCGATCCCGAGGATCGCCGACTCAACCGCATCGCGGGTCCGAGCGCGCTCGTGATCTTCGGCGTGACGGGCGACCTGTCGCGCAAGAAGCTCATGCCGGCGGTCTACGACCTCGCCAACCGCGGCCTGCTTCCCCCCGGATTCGCGCTGGTCGGCTTCGCCCGCCGCGACTGGGAGGACCAGGACTTCGCGAAGGTGGTCTACGAGTCGGTCAAGAAGTACGCGCGTACGGAGTTCCGCGAGGAGACGTGGAAGGAGCTCCTCGAGGGCATCCGCTTCGTGCAGGGCGAGTTCGACGACCCCGAGGCGTTCGCGCGCCTGCGCGACACCGTCGACAAGCTCGACACCGAGCGCGGCACGATGGGCAACCACGCCTACTACCTGTCGATCCCGCCGAAGGCGTTCCCGCTGGTCACCACCCAGCTGAAGGCCTCGGGACTGGTCGGAGAGAAGGGCGAGGACACCACCGGGTGGCGCCGCGTCGTCATCGAGAAGCCCTTCGGGCACGACCTCGCGTCGGCCCGCGAGCTGAACGAGGTCGTCGAGAGCGCGTTCCCGGCCGACTCGATCTTCCGTATCGACCACTACCTCGGCAAAGAGACCGTGCAGAACATCCTCGCGCTGCGCTTCGCGAACGAGCTGTACGAGCCCATCTGGAACCGCAACTACGTCGACCACGTGCAGATCACGATGGCGGAAGACATCGGTGTGGGCGGTCGCGCGGGCTACTACGACGGGATCGGCGCCGCGCGCGACGTCATCCAGAACCACCTCCTGCAGTTGCTCGCCCTCACGGCGATGGAGGAGCCCATCAGCTTCAACGCCGCCGACCTGCGTGCCGAGAAGGAGAAGGTGCTGGCCGCCGTCCGCCTGCCGGAGAACCTCTCCGAGGCGACCGCGCGCGGTCAGTACGCCGGGGGCTGGCAGGGCGGGGAGAAGGTGCTCGGCTTTCTCGAGGAAGACGGCATGAACCCCGAGTCCGTCACCGAGACGTACGCGGCGATCAAGCTCGAGATCAACACCCGCCGCTGGTCGGGGGTGCCGTTCTACGTGCGCAGCGGCAAGCGTCTCGGACGCCGCGTGACCGAGGTCGCCGTGGTGTTCAAGCGCGCCCCGCAGCAGCTGTTCTCGCGCAGCCAGACGCAGGAGCTCGGCCAGAACGCACTCGTCATCCGCGTGCAGCCCGACGAGGGCGTCACCATCCGCTTCGGGTCGAAGGTTCCGGGCGACGGAACGCAGGTGCGCGACGTCACGATGGACTTCGGGTACGGCCACGCCTTCACCGAGGCCAGTCCCGAGGCCTACGAGCGCCTGATCCTCGATGTGCTGCTGGGCGACCCGCCGCTGTTCCCGCGGCACGAAGAGGTCGAGCTCAGCTGGAAGATCCTCGACCCGATCGAGGAGTTCTGGGCCGCCGAGGGCGGTCCTCTCGAACAGTATTCGCCCGGGTCGTGGGGACCGGCATCCGCCGATGAACTCCTCGCCCGCGACGGCCGCACCTGGAGGCGCCCGTGATCATCGATCTGCCCGACACGACTGTCAGCGCGATCTCCAAGAGCCTCGTGAGCGTGCGCGAAGAGGGCGGCGCCGTCGCCCTCGGGCGCGTGCTGACGCTCATCATCGTGACGCACCACGGCGCCGAGGAAGAGGTCATCGAGGCCGCGAACGACGCCTCCCGCGAGCACCCGATGCGCGTCATCGCCGTGCTACTCGGCGACGAGGACGAGGATCCGCGTCTCGACGCGCAGATCCGCGTCGGCGGCGACGCGGGCGCGAGCGAGGTCGTCGTGCTGCGCGCCCACGGTGCCGCCGCCTCCAACGCCGAGAGCCTCGTCACGGGTCTGCTCCTGCCCGACGCCCCCGTCGTGGCCTGGTGGCCCGCAGAGGCGCCCGAGAACCCGTCGCGCTCGGCCATCGGCCGCATCGCCCAGCGCCGCATCACCGACGCCTCGTCGCAGGCGGATCCCGCGGGGTGGGTCGCCCAGCTGGGCGAGCACTACTCCCCCGGCGACACCGACTTCGCGTGGACGCGGGTCACCCGGTGGCGCGAGCAGCTCGCCGCGGTGCTGGATCAGCCGCCGTTCGAGCCGGTCACCGCGATCGAAGTGCGCGGCGCCGCCGACTCCCCGTCGACCGCTCTGCTGGCGGCCTGGCTCGGGATGAAGCTCGAAGCCCCGGTCGATTACGCCTACCTGCCGTCCGAGGAGTGGGCGAGCGGCATCAAGTCGGTGCGCCTCACGCGACCGAGCGGCGACACGCTGCTCGAGCGACCCGAGGCCGGCATCGCCGTGCTCACCCAGCCCGGTCAGCCCACGCACGATCTCGCCTTCCCGCGCCGCACGCTCCGCGAGTGCCTGGCGGAGGAGTTGCGCCGACTCGACCCCGACCTGCTCTACGGGCGGGTCATCACCGAGGGCCACGATCTGCTGCGGGCGGCGAGCGAACAGGACGCATCGTGACCGACGGCGGCGCGGCCAAGCGCGTCATCATCAAGCGCGATGCGCAGACTCTCGCCGAGTACGTGGCGACCCGGTTCATGAACCGCATCGTCAAGCGCGTAGCCGAGGGCAAGCGCATGCACGTCTGCCTCACCGGCGGCACGATGGGCGGAGCGGTCCTGCGCACGGCCGCCCGCGATCCGCGGGTGACCGAGGTCGATTGGTCGCTCGTGCACTTCTGGTTCGGTGACGAACGCTTCGTGCCCCGCGACTCCGACGACCGCAACGAGAAGCAGGCGCGCGAGGCGTTCCTCGACCACCTCGACATTTCCGCCGAGAACATCCACGTCGTCGCCTCCAGCGACGACGGTCTCGACCTTGATGCCGCGGCCATCGCCTACGCCGACGAGCTTGCCCAGTTCGCCCCGTCCGATCGCAGCGAGACCGGACCGTGGCCGTCGTTCGACATCTGCTTCCTCGGCGTCGGCCCCGACGCGCACATCGCCTCGCTGTTCCCCGACCGGCCCGAGATCTCGGTCACCGACCGGGCCACGGTGCCGGTGCGCGACTCCCCGAAGCCGCCCAGCGACCGCGTCTCGCTGACGCGGCCGGTGATCAACTCCTCGAAGCGCGTGTGGATGGTCATCGCGGGCGCCGACAAAGCCGCCGCCCTCGGCCTGGCCCTGGCCGGGGCGAGCTACCAGAGCGTGCCCGCCGCGGGGGCGAAAGGACGCCGACGCACGGCGTTCTTCGTCGACGAGGTGGCCGCCGACCAGGTTCCGCCGCAGCTCATCGACCGCGAGTACTGAGCGCCGCGGCGCCCGGTTCGCGCGCAGCGACGGCGCAGAGCCTCCTGCCGCGGCCGCAGGTACCGGCGACGGAACACCGACGGCGGGAAGGGCTCGGATGCATCGCATCCGGGCCCTTCCCGTGTTCCGCCCGGAAATCCTCCGGCCCTTGCCATCCCCGGCGCAGCGGCCTACCCTTCCTGCAGGGGGGGCATCCTGAACCGGCGCGGCGATCTCGATCGTCGCTCACCGGCTCACGCTAGAGGGAGCGTCGGATGCCATTCTTCGGTCGCGCGCGAGAGCTCGACATCGCACGGAAGACCGTCGGATTGCGCACGGGAGCCGCGTGCGTGTTCGTCGGCGATGCGGGCCTGGGCAAATCGGCCCTGGCCCGTGAACTCGCGCGCGAGCATGCGGCGAGTCTGGTCGCGGTGAGTCCGAGCGAGCGGATGTGGCCGTACTCGGGGCTCTCCGCCGTCGCCGCCGGACTCGGCGGTGCACGCGGCGCCGCGATCGACGGCATCCTGGATCGCGGACGCGACTGGCCGGAGCACCTGCTGGCCGAGGAACTCAGCCGCACGCTGCATCTGATCCGCGACGACGGCGCCGTGCTCGTGATCGACGACCTCGACGAGATGGACGGGGCGAGCCTCACGGTGCTGTCGTTCGTGTTCGGGCGCCTCCGCGGCACGGGCGTCACGATCCTCGCCACGGTGGGGGCGCTCGGACAGCGTCACGAGGTCATTGCGGTGCCGCACGTGCACCTCGAGCCCCTCGCGTTCGAGGCGGCCGCGGAGCTCGCACGGGAGATCGTCGGTCCCGCGAGCGCGGCGGCCGTGCGACACGTCGTCGTGATGTTCACCGGCGGCGACCCCGGCGTGCTCACTCGCGTGCGGCTGACCGCCGCCGAGGCGGCCGGCGAAGACGCCCTGCACCTCCCCCTGCGCCTGTCGGAGGACCGCAGCGGTCGGCCGCGACGCGACGGCTTCTCGCCGCGCGGACCCCGGACGGATGCGGTGCTCGACCTGCTCTCGATCGGCCCCGTGTACGACTACGACCGGTTGCGACTCGCCGCCCTCGCCGAGGGCGTCGACGTCGACCAGCTGATCGACGACGGCACGGTTCGCGTGCACGACGATCTGGCCCGCATGAGCGATCCGGCGCTGCGGCTGCGGCGTCACGCGGCGATGGCCCCGGAGGATCGTCGCCGGCTGCACGCGCAAGCCGCCGACGACCACCGCGGTCGCGACCGTGCGACGCAGCTGTGGCACGAGAGCTTCCTCGAGCCCGGCGGCGACCGCGGCCCGATCCTCGCGGCGGCGGTCGGTTTCGCGCGCGCCGGGGAGACGGCATCCGCCGTCGAATTCGCCGAACGCGCACTGTCGGGCTCCCTTGACGACGAGGGCCGCACCCGCGGACTCGTCGACCTCGGGAGCGCGCTCGTGCTCCAGGGGCTCGACCTGCTGGGGCAGCACTACCTGCGTCGCGCCGGCCGCAGCGACGACGCCGCGGTCCGGGTGCGCGCGGCGATCGCTCGTCTTCGTGCGGGGGCGAGCGTGGACCAGGTGATCGACGATGCCCTCGCCCGCGACGAGACCGACGCGGAATGGGCCGAGGGGGTCGAACGCCTGCTCTGCGAGAACGCCCGGCTGCACCTCGCACGCGGGGAGGTCGCCGAGGCGCTCGGGTGCCTCGACGCCGCCGCAGCGGCGAGCGTCGCATCGACCGAGACAGGGCTGCTGCGCCTGCTGATCGCCGAGCTCGGATCCACGGGCCCCACGGCGACACGCCCCGTGCCGCCACCGCTGGACCCCTCCGCCGTCGCCGCGGACGCACCGATCGAGATCGCCTCCCTCGCCGCGAGCCTGCGCATGCTGCGCGAGGAGTACGCCGCCGCTCGACGGCAGGCGACCGAGCTGCTGGAACGCATGCCCCGCGTGGCGCCACTGTGGCGCGAGCGACTGCTGCGCCTCCTCGTGACCTGCGAAGTGCGCGGCGGCGACCCGACGGCGGTGCGCGAGGCCATGACGGCCTGGCGCCACGAGTGGCCCCCGGGTCGCCCGGAGGACGCCGCGACGACCCTGCTGTGCGCCGCGGCGGCCGCGGTCGACCCCCTCGACGCGAGCGCTCCCGACCTCATCGCCCGGGGCCGCCACCTGTGCCGGCGCGAGGGGCGGACGGCCCTCCTGCCGTTCTTCGCCGCGTTGGAGGGGAGCCTCGCCCTGGCCGAGGGACGGTACGAGGACGCCGTGAGCCTGCTCCGTGCGGCCGGTGACGCCCCGGGGTCGGACGACCCCTCGCTGCTGCGCATCGACGCCGACCTGATCGAGGCCCTGTGGCTGACCGGCCGCTCGTCCGATGCGCGTCGCGAGCTCGCCCGGCTCGAGGCGGCCGCCGCCCGGCATCCGCGCCGGTGGACGACGCTCGCCGTGGCACGTTCCCGTGCCGTGTGCCGCTCGGGGGAGGATGGGGCGCGCGCATTCCGCGACGCCGACGCCGTGCTGCTCAGCACCGACTCCCCGTCGGAGCACCTGGCCCTGCGCGCGACGCTCCAGCGGTGCCTGCCGATGGCGGAGCGCTCCCCCGCGCCGCGCGTGAGCGCGGCCCCGGCCCGCGGCCGCGTGCTGTCGCCGCAGGAGCAGGAGGTCGTGGCCCTGGTGCAGCAGGGGCTGCGCAACCGAGAGATCGCCTCGGCGCTGTTCATCTCGCTGCGCACCGTCGAGCTGCGCTTGACCCGCATCTACCGCAAGCTCGGGGTCAGCTCGCGCGTCCACCTCGTCTCGCTGCTCCGGGGAGCGGCGACGCCGTGACCGACACGGGCACCGGCGTCGCGGAGAGGCGGCGCCGACCCCCGTCGGCGGAGATCCGCAGGGATGCCGAGGGCAGGGCATCCGCCCTCGTCGGTGCCGCCGCGAGAGCGGCGGGGCGACGGTCGGGGCTGCGCCACCGCCCGTCGGACGGACGCCCCCACGACGACACCAGCGCACGCAGGCACAGCATCGCATCCCACACCCGCAGCAGTGGGAACAGCAGCATCCACACGCGCGGCCGGGTGCCCGAGAGCGCGCAGGCGAAAACCGTCATCAGCGCGTCCACGAGGAGGAAGGCCAGCGCGAGCGGTGCGACCGGCAGCGCCGCCGACACCGCCGCCGCCGTCTGCGCCGCCGGTCCCGTGAGCACGGCCGCGCCCCCCGCCGCGAGCCCGGCGACCAGCAGCACCGGGAGCGCCGCGGCGAGCACGAGGCTGGAGACGACGGTCTCGATCGCGAACACCCCCACCGAAGCCCAGAACAGTCCGCGCCGCAGGCCGTGCCGCCGCACGGTCTGCCAGAAGCCGAGGCTCCACCGGCGCACCTGGGCCGTGTAGTCGCGCAGGGTCGCGGGATCCTGCGTCTCGGCCACCGCGCAGCCGGGGTGGAACGCGATGCGACCCAGGCCCTTCGCGTGCACCTCGAACGTCATGTTGAAATCCTCGATCGACAGCCCCGGGGCCTCGATGTCGATGCGATCCAGCACATCGGTGCGGTAGAGGCTCGCGAACCCCGGCACGATCGCCACGGCGTCGGCCCCGCGCGCGGCCTGACCGAACTTGTGCAGGTACTGCGTGCAGACGTAGGTGCGTTCCCGATACGCCGTGAGGACGCGACCGACGGCGGTGCGCGGGGTGTCGACGGCTGTCGTGGCACGACCGGCGACCGCGACCACCCCGTCGTCGGTGAACAGCGGGAGCGCGGTGCGCAGGTAATCGGGACGAGGGCGCGAGTCGGCGTCGAGCAGGAGCAGGAGAGGGAACCGGGCGGCGATGCCGAAATGATCGAGCCCCGCGCGGATGGCACCGGCCTTGCCGCGGTTGGGGACGAGGTCGAACGCCGTCGCACCGGCCCGACGTGCTCGTGCGACGGTGTCGTCGCTCGAGCCGTCCGACACCACGAAGACGTTCCCGGCCGGGACGAGGCGCCGCGCGGCGGCCACCGCATCGGCGATGACGAGCTCCTCGTCGTGGGCGGCGATCAGCACGGCGACCTCGTCGGCGCGGTAGAACATCGACGGCGCTCCCCACGGCGGCGCCGCGCGGTGCTCGGCGAGCAGACGCAGGATGCCGACCGTGCCCCACACCAGCGTCGACACGCCGACCGTCGCGACGGCGACCACGATCGCGAGCGCCACGGTCACGGCATCCGCCGCTCATCGCGCACGGATCGGGATGCCGGGGCCCGCCGTTCGGACCGGGGCACCGGGACCACGGGGGTGCAGGGGCGCCGAGATGCCGGGGCCGGAGGCCGACGCTCGACCTCGAGAGGGGGCAGGACAGGGCTCACGGGTTCCTCCTCTTCGGGTCGAGGCTGCGCCCGACGGTACGCGCCGCGGGGCCGCACGTCGCCGCAGCCGGCCCGCACTCGCCGTTGCGGTTTCCCGCACATCGCGATGCGGTCGGCGGCATCCCGCATGATCCGATCGGCGTCCTTGACCGGCGCGGGGGCCCGGATCAGTGTGGGCCCCGGATCAGCGCCGACCCACCCGATCGGTCGCCCCACCCGCACCACCCGAATCGTCCGAGGGGGCCTGGCCCCCCATCGCCCCCTCGGACCCCGCTGTTGGAGGATGACGATGTCCACACTCGACGTGCGCGCCGAAGCGACCCCCGTGCCGCAGACCCCGATCGCCCCCGTGCCACCCCGGTTCGACTTCGACGTCGCGATCGTGGGCCTGGGGTACGTGGGGCTGCCGACGGCGCTGGCCTACCATGCCAGCGGCTCGCGCGTGCTCGCCCTGGACGTCTCCTCGCGGCGGCTGCGCACGATCGCCGCCCGCGGCGCCGACCTCATCGACACCGACCGGGAGCGCCTGGATGCCGCTCTCCGTCGCCCGGGAGAGTTCCGCCTGACCGGTGACGTGAGCGAGCTGTCGCGGGCGAGCGCCATCGTCGTGTGCGTCCCCACACCGGTGGATCACCAGCAGGTCCCCGACCTCGCTCCCCTGCGGGCCGCATGCGCCACCGTCGTCGCCGCGGCCCGCCCGGGGCAGCTGATCATGCTGACCTCCACCACCTACGTCGGCTGCACGCACGACCTCGTCGAGCAGCCGCTGCGCGATCGCGGGTTCGAGATCGGCCGCGACGTCTTCGTCACCTTCAGCGCCGAGCGCATCGACCCGGGCAACGTCGGCTTCGCACAGGAGGTCGTCCCGCGCGTCGTGGGCGGCGCCACCCCCCGGTGCGAGGAGGAAGGGGCCCAGCTGCTCTCGCGCTACGCCGCTCGGGTGCACCGGGTCTCGTCCCTCGCGACGGCAGAGATGACCAAGCTGCTCGAGAACACCTTCCGCGCGGTCAACATCGCCCTCGCCAACGAGTTCGCCGACATCTGCAGCGCCCTCGACGTGCCCGTGACGGAGGTGATCGAGGCGGCGAGTACCAAACCGTACGGCTTCATGGCGTTCTATCCCGGCCCCGGGGTGGGCGGACACTGCATCCCGTGCGATCCGCACTACCTGCTCTGGCAGCTGAAGGCCCTGCACGTCGACGCCGGGGTCATCACGGAGGCCATGACGCGCATCGCCGCCCGCCCGCGCCGCGTCGTCGAACGCATCCGCGACGTGCTCGGTCGCGCCGGCAAGGGCACGCTGGGGGCTCGCATCCTGATCGTCGGGGTGACCTACAAGCCCGACGTGGCCGACCTGCGCGAATCGCCCGCGCTCGAGATCATCGACCACCTCATCGACGTGGGCGCCGAGGTGCAGTACGTCGACACCCACGCCCCGCACATCCACCTCGATTCGGGTCGCGAGCGCGATTCCCTGGCCGATCCGGGAGGATTCCATCCCGACGTCGTGCTCGTGCACACGCGCCACCACGACTGCGACCTGGCCTGGCTCGACGGCGAGGCGCTCGTCGTCGACGGCACCTACCGCAGCGACGACATCGCGGGGCGGGTGCTGCTGTGAGCGGCGTCCCGGTCTTCCCGTCGACGGCGGGCGGGCGCACGCGCACGCTGGTCACGGGCGGCGCCGGCTTCGTCGGCAGCCACCTCGTCGAGCACCTCCTCGCGGCCGGCGATGACGTCGTCGTCCTCGACGACCTCTCCACCGGCTCGGCGCGCAACCTCGCCGGCGTCGCCGACAACCCGCGGCTGGAGATGATCCACGGCTCCATCCTCAACACCAAGACCGTCGCCCAGGCGATGCACTCCTGCGACCGCGTGTTCCATCTCGCGGCGGCGGTCGGGGTCAAGCTCATCGTCGAGCAGCCGCTGCGGGGGCTCCGCATCAACATCCACGGCACCGAGAACGTGCTGACGGCGGCGATCGAGCACAAGGCGTCCGTGCTGCTGGTCTCCACGAGCGAGGTGTACGGCAAGAACACCGCCGACCGCCTGCGCGAGGACTCCGACCGCGTGCTCGGCGACCCCCTGCTCTCACGGTGGACCTACGCGGGGGCCAAGGGCATCGACGAGGCCTTCGCCAAGGCGTACTGCGACCAGGAGGGGCTGGACGTCGCGATCGTGCGGCTGTTCAACACCGTCGGTCCCCGCCAGACGGGCCGCTACGGCATGGTGCTGCCCAACCTCGTCGGCCAGGCGTTGCGCGGGCACCCCCTCACGGTGTTCGGCGACGGCCTCCAGACGCGCTGCTTCTCGGCCGTCGAAGACATCGTCCCCGCGATGGTGCGGATCGAACGCGACCCCCGCGCCCGCGGACAGGCCTACAACCTCGGCGGTGCGCGCGAGATCTCGATCCTCGATCTGGCACGCGAGATCATCGTCACCCTCGACAGCCGCAGCGAGATCGAACTCGTCCCCTACGAGCAGGCCTACGCCGCCGGTTTCGAAGACATGCGCCGCCGCGTCCCCGACAACACCAAGGCGCACGACCTCGTCGGCTACGAACCCACGACCCCGCTCACCACGACGATCATGCGCGTGGCCGCCGACCTGCTCTCACGGGAGCGTCTCGGATCGGATGCCATGCCCCTCGCCGGAGCCGGATCGTTCCGGGGCGTCGTCTGATGTGCGGGATCACCGCCTACCGCGGCCCCGCCGCCGCGGCATCCCGCGCCCGTTCCGCCCTCGAGCGCCTCGAGTACCGCGGCTACGACTCCGCCGGGATCGCCGCCCGGCGACCCGACGGGAGCACCCTGCACGCGCGCACCCTCAGCGGCGTGGCGGCTCTCGCGGTGGTGACCGGAGAACAGACGACGGATGCCACGACCGCGGCCATCGGGCACACCCGCTGGGCGACGCACGGCGAGGTGAGCGAGGCGAACGCCCATCCCCTGGAGGACTGCAGCGGTCGGCTCTACGTGGTGCACAACGGCATCGTCGACAACGCCGACGCGCTGCGGGCGCAGCTCGTCGCCGCCGGGCACCGCTTCGCCACCGGGGTCGACAGCGAGGTCATCGTGCACCTCATCGAACAGGCGCAGCGCCCCGGCGTCGGACTCGGCGACGCGCTCGCCGAAGCGACGGGCCAGCTCTCGGGCT
This sequence comes from Microbacterium phycohabitans, assembly GCF_032464935.1. Taxonomy (NCBI): domain Bacteria; kingdom Bacillati; phylum Actinomycetota; class Actinomycetes; order Micrococcales; family Microbacteriaceae; genus Microbacterium; species Microbacterium phycohabitans. The sequence goes on along the minus strand of NZ_JAWDIT010000003.1, from coordinate 28,728 downwards.
CGTGGGCCGTCGTCGCCCTCGACGCGCGCACCGGTGCCCTCGCGGCGACGGCGCACGGCTCACCGCTCATCTACGCCGAAGCCGCCGACGGCGCCTACCTCGCCAGCGACGTCGGGGCGGTGGCGCCCGAGGTCGCCCAGTTCCGCGTGCTCGAAGACGACGACGTCGTCGAGGTCGACGCGGCCGGAACCCGCTGGCACCGCGCGGGGGGCAGCTGCCGACCGCGCGGACTCTGGCCCGTCCCCCGCACCGCGCTGCTGGCCAGTACCGGTCGCCACCGCGACCACATGGGCAACGAGATCGACGAGCAGCCCGTCGTCGCCCGCCGCGTGCTCGAGGCCCTCGCCCCGGGTATCGTCGACGGGTCGCTGTGGCGGGGCCTCGGTCTGCCGTCGCTCGACACCATCGACCGCGTCACGGTCGTCGGCTGCGGCACGTCGCTGCACGCCGGTCGCGCCCTCGCGGGGGTGTTCGCGCGCCTCGGCGGCCTGCCCACGCGTACGCTCGTGGCCAGCGAGGCCGCGCACGAGGTGTGGGAACCGCGCACCCTCGTCATCGCGATGAGCCAGTCGGGCGAGACCGCCGACGTCCTCCGCGCCCTCGACGCCCTCCCGCCCCGCCACGGCACCGTCCTCGCCCTCACGAACAACCCCTCCTCGACCCTCGCCCGTCGTTCCGACGCGGTCATCGACTGCCTGGCCGGCCCGGAGGTGGGAGTGGCCGCGACCAAGACCTTCGTCGCGCAGGTGCTGACCGGGGTGTGCGTGGCCCTCTCCGGACTGTCCGTCTTCGACCGGACCGACTCTGCGCGCCTGGGCGCCGATCTCCGCGCCCTCGCCGCGACCCCCGATGGGCTCGCCGCCGCGCTCGACGCGTGGCGGGGACCGTGCGCTCAGCTGGCCACCGAGTACGCCCGGGCGTCGGGGTTCCTCTTCCTCGGCCGCGGTGCGGGGCTCGTCTACGCGGCCGAGGGCGCGCTCAAGCTGAAGGAGCTGTCCTACCGCTGGGCGGAGGCCTACCCCGCCGGCGAGCTGAAGCACGGCCCCCTGGCCCTGGTGGATGCCGGCACCCCGGTGTTCGTGGTCGACAACGGCGATCCCCGGCTCGACGTCGACATCGCCGAGGTCACCGCGCGCGGGGGTCGCGTCATCCGGTTCGGCGAACGCGTGCTCACCGTGGGCGGGGTGCCCCTGCATCTGCCCCGGACCGGACCCTCCTGGGGTCCGCTCGAGACCGTGGTGCCGCTGCAGCTCTTCGCGCGCGAGCTCGCCCTGCGGTTGCACCGCGATGTCGACAAGCCCCGCAACCTCGCCAAGTCGGTGACGGTGTCGTGAGCGGTGCCGTCCCTCCCCCTCGCTCCGCACGAAAGGCCACTCCCATGCTCCGACGAGACCTCCGCACCGATCGACGGCGTCCGCCCACGACCGTGCCCCCGCGCTGGCGGCGCGCCCTCGCCCTCGTCTCAGCGCTCGCGGTGGTGGTGGGGGCGTCGGTCGCGCTCGCACCCCCGCCGGCCGAGGCGGCGACCCGCACCGTGGTCAGCCTCACCTTCGACGACGCCAACGCCGATCAGCTGAACGCGCTCGCCGCGCTGAAGGCGAACGCGATGAAGGCGACCTTCTACGTGCCGTCCGGCTTCATCGGCGCCCCGGGGCACATGACGCGCGCCGATCTCACGACCCTCAAGAACGCCGGGCACGAGATCGGCGGGCACACCGTCAACCACCCCGACCTCGCCACGGTGAGCGTCGACGAGGCGACCCGGCAGATCTGCCTCGACCGTAAGAACCTCACCTCGTGGGGCTTCACGGTGAAGAGCTTCGCCTACCCCTTCGCCTCGAGCACGCCCGACGTCGAGAAGGCGGTCGCCGCGTGCGGGTACAACAGCGGCCGGCTCCTCGGCGACATCAAGAGCCGCTTCGGGTGTCCCGACTGCGCGTATGCCGAGAAGACGCGTCCCGCCGCCCCCTACGCCCTCGCCGCCCTCGATCAGGTCGATGCCACCTGGACCCTCGACGATCTGAAGCAGGGCGTCACGAACGCTGAGAACAACGGCGGCGGGTGGGTGCAGTACACGTTCCACGACGTCTGCGACGACGCCTGCAGCGACCTCGCCGTCACGACGTCGACGTTCACCCAGTTCCTGTCGTGGCTGAAGACCCGGCAGGCGGCCGGCACGGTCGTCAAGACCGTCGGGAGCGTGATCGGCGGAACCACCAAGCCCGTCGTCGACGGTCCCGCCGTCCCCGCGCCCACCGGCTCGACCAACGGCATCGTCAATCCCAGCATGGAGACGGGTGCCCCCGACTGCTGGATGCGAGGGGGCTACGGCACGAACACGCCGTCCTTCAGCACCGGCTCCCCCGCGCACACCGGCAACATCGCCAGCGGCATCTCGATGACCGGGTACACCGACGGCGACGCGAAGCTCCTGCCGCAGTTCGACCTCGGTCAGTGCTCGCCGACGGTCACCCCGGGCAAGACCTACGTGCTGCGCGAGTGGTACCAGTCGAGCGGGCCGACCCAGTTCGCGGTCTACCTGCGGTCCACGAGCGGGATGTGGTCGTACTGGACCTCGAGCCCCTGGTTCGCCGCGGCGGGAGCCTGGACCGAGGCCGACTGGACGACCGCGGCCATCCCCGCGGGCTACAACGGCATCAGCTTCGCGTTGACCATCTTCGGCAACGGCACCCTGCGCACCGACGACCTCGCCCTCTACGACAGCTCCAGCGCTCCGCCGCTGACCGTCATGAGCACGACGGCCCCGCTCGACACGTCGGCGCCGGCCACTCCGCAGGGCCCGCTCGAAGTGTTCCGTCCGACCGAGAGCGACGTCACCGGATGACACCGCGCTCGCGCTCGGCGACGGCGATCGCCCTCGGGGTGGTCGCCGTCGCCGGCGCGACCGGCTGCGCACCCGCCCTCGCGCCGCTCCCCGACACCGGCTACCCCTGGCACACCGGGATCGTCTCGACGACCTTCTGGGTCGGGGAGGTGTTCGACCCCCAGGCGTCCGACGGTAGCCAGCGGATCTCGACCTACGACTCGGACTGGCTGGGTTCGTACGGCGGATGCGACGGCGTCGTCGACGGCGAGAGGTGCGACACCGAGCCCCGCACCGCCGACAACGGCTACTTCCCGACCCGCATGACGCCGCGGCAGAACCCGTTCTACCTCGACCTGCCCTTCGATGACGTCAACGACGACGAGGGCTTCGCCACCCGCGGCGAGGTCGTCCCCTGGGCCGATCAGGCGCCCTATGCTGCACTCGTCGACGACCGCTCCGCGAGCCTGATGAAGAACCGCTGGGTCGTGCTGCGCAAGGGCGACCGCCTCTGCTACGGACAGATCCAGGATGCCGGACCCGGCGAGTACCGCGACAGCGCGTACGTCTTCGGCTCCGACGACCGTCGGCCGGCCAACGGGCGCTACAACGGCGCGGGCCTGGACGTCTCCCCCGCCCTCAACGGCTGCCTCGGTTTCGCCGAGCTCGACGGCGACGGCGACCGCGTCGACTGGGCGTTCGTCGACGACGTCGACGTGCCGCCCGGCCCGTGGACCACGATCGTCACGGATTCCCCCGTCCACTGAGCGGACGCCGTGAACGAAGAGGCGTCCGTCCTCGGACGCCGTGAACGAAGAGGCGTCCGTCCTCGGACGCCATGAACGACGAAGGGCCGGATGCCATGGCATCCGGCCCTTCTGTCGTGAACGCGGGAGTCGTTACTGTCCGCGACGCTCGCGCAGCTGCTGCAGGGCGTCGTCGAGGAGCGAAGCGGCCTCTTCGTCGCTGCGGCGCTCCTTCACGTAGGCGAGGTGCGTCTTGTAGGGCTCGGCCTTGGCCAGCGCCGGCGGGTTCGCCTTGTCGCGGCCCGCGGGCAGGCCAGAGTGCGGCGAGTCGATGGTCTCGGGGATCTCGTCGTCGGGGATGCCCGCCGCGAAGTAGCGGACGGTCTCGTTGCCGAGGGCGTCCCAGTACGACACGGCCACGCGGTCCGCGTGGAAGCCGTGATCCTGCTCGCCCATGGGGCCCGCGCCGACGCGCGAGCCACGGATGGCATTGCCGCCAGTGGCCATGTCAGATCTCCGCGAATTTGGTCAGCAGACCGAGGCCGACGATGGTGACGAACCACACCAGCGCGAGCACGATCGTGAATCGGTTGAGGTTGCGTTCGGCCAGGCCCGACGAACCGAGGGCGGAGCTCATGCCGCCGCCGAACATGTCGGACAGACCGCCGCCGCGACCCTTGTGGAGCAGGATGAGCAGGGTCAGCAGGAGGCTGGTGATGCCCAGGAGCACCTGCAGGACGAACTCGAGAATCTGCACTGTCGAAAGCCTTTCGCGCGCGGCCGGACGACCGCACAAGCGTCAAGTATACGGGGACGCGTCTCAGACGCACGGATGCCCGCGGCGAGGTGCCGCGGGCATCCGGAAAGGGCGTCAGACGCCGACGTGCTTCTGGAAGCGGATGATCGCCGCGAACTCGTCGACGACGAGGCTCGCACCGCCCACCAGGGCTCCGTCGACATCGGGCTCGCGCATGAAGCCGGCGATGTTGCCCGATTTCACCGAGCCGCCGTACAGCACGCGGGTGCGCGCGGCCGCATCGGCGCCGAGCTTGTCCGCGACGACGGCGCGGAGCTTGGCGCAGACCTCCTGTGCCTGGTCGGGCGTCGCCGCCTGGCCCGAGCCGATGGCCCAGACCGGCTCGTACGCCACGACGATGTCGGCATCGGATGCCACACCCTCGAGAGCGACCTCCAACTGACCCACGGGAACGGCGCTGGCGCCGAACTTCTCGAGGTCCTCCGAGGTCTCGCCGACGCAGATGACCGGGACGAGACCGTGGCGCAGAGCCGCCTGGGTCTTCGCCGCGATGATCTCGTCGGTCTCGTGGTGGAACTGCCGGCGCTCCGAGTGACCGATGATCACGTAGGTCGCGTCGAGCTTCGCCAGGAACTGGCCCGAGATCTCACCGGTGTAGGCACCGGAGTCGTGCGCCGAGAGGTCCTGACCGCCGAGCGCGAACTCGATCTTGTCGGCGTCGAGAAGCGTCTGCACGGTGCGCAGGTCGGTGAACGGCGGGAAGACCGCCACCTCGACACTGCCGTTCTCGTGCTTGGCCTCCTTCAGCGTCCAGTGCAGCTTCTGCACGAACGCGACCGCCTGCAGGTGGTCGAGGTTCATCTTCCAGTTGCCCGCGATGAGGGGGGTTCTGTTCACTGTTGCCATCCGAGGACCTCCAGTCCGGGGAGCTTCTTGCCTTCGAGGAACTCCAGGCTGGCGCCACCGCCGGTGGAGATGTGACCGAACTGGTCGTCCGAGAAGCCGAGCTGACGCACGGCCGCCGCGGAGTCGCCGCCGCCGACGACGCTGAGGCCGTCGACCTCGGTGAGCGCCTGGGCGACGGTCTTGGTACCGGCTTCGAACGCCTTCATCTCGAACACGCCCATCGGACCGTTCCAGAAGACGGTGCGCGAAGCGCGGATCGCGTCGGCGAAGAGCTCGGCGGTGCGGGGTCCGATGTCGAGGCCGAGACCCGCGGCACCGAAGGCGGTGTCCTCGAGGGCGTCGGCGTCGGCGACCACGTGCTCGGCGTCCGCCGAGAACGACGCCGCGACCACGGCATCCACGGGGAGCACGATCTCGACGCCGTGCTCCTTCGCCGTGGCGAGGTAGCCCTTCACGGTGTCGATCTGATCCTTCTCGAGCAGGCTCGAGCCGACCTTGTACCCCTCGGCGACCAGGAAGGTGAACATCATGCCGCCGCCGACGAGGAGCTTGTCCACGCGCGGAAGCAGGTGCTCGATCACGCCGAGCTTGTCGCTGACCTTCGATCCGCCGAGCACGACCGTGTACGGACGCTCGGGGTTCTCGGTCAGGCGGTCGAGGACCTCGAGCTCCTTCTGGATGAGCAGACCCGCGGCCGAGGGCACGATCTGAGCGAGGTCGTAGACGCTCGCCTGCTTGCGGTGCACGACGCCGAAGCCGTCGGACACGAGGGCGTCGCCGAGAGCGGCGAGCTCCCGCGCGAAGGCCTGGCGCTCCGACTCGTCCTTCGAGGTCTCCCCCGCGTTGAAGCGGAGGTTCTCGATGACGGCGACGTCTCCGTCTTCGAGCGAGGCCACGGCATCCTGAGCCGACTCGCCCACCGTGTCGCGCGCGAACGCGACGGGCTGGCCGAGCAGCTCGGACAGGCGCTGCGCGACCGGCTCGAGGGAGTACTTCGGGTCGGGCGCCCCGTCGGGGCGGCCGAGGTGCGAGCACACGATCACACGCGCGCCGGCGTTGATCAGGGCGTTGAGGGTCGGCAGCGACGCGCGCACGCGGCCATCGTCCGTGATGACGCCGTCCTTGAGGGGGACGTTCAGATCACAACGGACGATGACGCGCGTGCCGGCGAGCGACCCCAGCGAATCGAGGGTGCGCAGAGCCATGAAGGGTTACAGGCGCTCGGCGACGTACTCGGTCAGGTCGACGAGACGGTTCGAGTAGCCCCACTCGTTGTCGTACCACGACGACACCTTGACGAGGTTGCCGCTGACGTTGGTCAGCTCCGCGTCGAAGATGGACGAGTGCGGGTTGCCCTGGATGTCGCTCGAGACGATCGGGTCCTCGGTGTACTGCAGGATGCCGTTGAGGCGACCCTCTGCGGCGGCCTTCTTGTAGACCTCGTTGACCTGGTCGACGGTCAGGCCCTCGGTGGGGGTGACGATCGTGAGGTCGACGATGGAGCCGGTGGGAACCGGAACGCGGTACGACGAGCCGCTCAGCTTGCCGTTGAGCTCGGGCAGGACCAGGCCGATGGCCTTGGCGGCACCGGTCGAGGCGGGGACGATGTTGATCGCCGCACCGCGGGCACGACGCAGGTCGCTGTGCGGGCCGTCCTGCAGGTTCTGGTCGGCGGTGTAGGCGTGCGCCGTCATCATGAAGCCGCGCTCGATGCCGAAGGCGTCTTCGAAGACCTTCGCCAGCGGGGCGAGGCAGTTCGTGGTGCACGAGGCGTTCGAGATGATGACGTCGGTCTCGGGGTTGTACGTCTCTTCGTTCACACCCATGACGATGGTGGCGTCGTCACCCGTGGCCGGAGCCGAGATGAGGACCTTCTTGGCGCCGCCGGCGACGTGCTTCTTGGCATCCTCGGCCTTCGTGAAACGGCCGGTCGACTCGATGACGATGTCGACGCCGAGCTCGCCCCAGGGGAGGTTGGCGGGGTCGCGCTCTTCGAAGACCTTGATGGTCTTGTCGCCGACCGTGATGGAGTCTTCGGTGTACGAGACGTCCTCGGACAGCACGCCGCCCACGGAGTCGTACTTGAGGAGGTGCGCGAGGGTCTTGTTGTCGGTGAGGTCGTTCACCGCCACGATTTCGAGGTCGGCACCCTGCGCGAGAGCCGCGCGGAGGTAGTTGCGTCCGATACGGCCGAAGCCGTTGATTCCGATCTTGACGGTCACGGAATTTCTCCTGAATCAGTTGTGCGCGATGAGCGCGTGATTGCGGTTTCGCTGGCGGACAACGGCGTCCCGGTGGGGGTCCCACCGGGACGCCGCACCGTTTACGACAGTACCAGCAGACCCGCGGTCTTCTCGCGGGCGGCCGCGAAGCGGTCCTGGGCGTCGGCCCAGTTGGCGATGTTCCAGAACGCCTTCACGTAGTCGGCGCGCACGTTCTTGTAGTCGAGGTAGTAGGCGTGCTCCCAGACGTCGAGGAGCAGCAGCGGAACGGTACCGGCGACGATCTGACCCTGCTGGTCGAAGAACTGCTGGATGACGAGGTTCTCACCGATCGAGTCCCAGAACAGACCCGCCCAGCCCGAGCCCTGCACGCCGAGGGCGGCGGCGGTGAACTGCGCGCGGAACGCGTCGAACGAACCGAACTGGTCGTCGATGGCCGACTCGAGGTCGCCGGTGGGCTTGTCGCCACCGTTGGGCGAGAGGTTCGTCCAGAAGATCGAGTGGTTGGTGTGACCGCCGAGGTTGAACGCGAGATCCTTCTGCAGGCGGTTGATGTTGGCGAAATCGCCCTTCTCGCGCGCTTCGGCGAGGAGATCGAGAGTGGTGTTGGCGCCATTGACGTAGGTCTGGTGGTGCTTGCTGTGGTGCAGCTCCATGATCGTCGCACTGATGTGCGGCTCCAGCGCCGAGTAGTCGTAGGGCAGTTCGGGCAGCGTGTACTTCGCCATGTTCTCTACTTCCGAATCGGGCGCCGCCGTGACCTCTGCGCCGGGATGGCGTGCCGAGGATCGAGCAGCGAGGGTGACGTCTTCATCCTATTGAGGGCTAACGCTCGACCCACAGGGTTGCTTCCCCGCGGGACGCGGAGTATCCGCCCGGGCGCGTCGAGCGTTCCCCGCCGGCCGGATGCCACGAGCCGGCGCCGGCGGAGGGAGTGCGGATGGCGCGGCCTCGCGCCTGCGGACGGGAAGGTGCCGCAGCATCGCGTAGGTGCCGCGGTCTCGCCTGCGGGCGGAAGATCACCGCAGCCTCGCGTGGATGCACGGCCTCGCGAGCGGGAACATGCCGCGGCCCCGCGGCTCCGCGCCACGCCTCCGTCCCGCACGCCGAAGGGTGCCGATGCCGCGGGCTCGCGGCATCCGGAGAGAACGGGCGTCAGTCCTCGGCGCCGACCGGGACCGCGGCCTCGGTGCCCGGGATGCCGTCGGCCTCGGCCTTCTTGTCGGCCATGGCCAGCAGGCGACGGATGCGACCGGCGACGGCGTCCTTCGTCAGGGGCGGGTCGGCGTGGTGGCCGAGCTCGTCGAGGCTCGCATCGCGGTGGGCGAGACGCAGCTCGCCGGCCTGCTGCAGGTGGTCGGGCACCTCGTCGCCCAGGATCTCGAGGGCCCGCTCGACGCGCGCGCACGCGGCCACCGCGGCCTGGGCCGAGCGGCGCAGGTTGGCGTCGTCGAAGTTGACGAGGCGGTTCACGCCGGCGCGCACCTCGCGGCGCTGACGCATCTGGTCCCACTCCCCCGCGGTGCGCCGGGCGCCCATCTCGTACAGGGCGCCGCGGATCGCCTCGCCGTCGCGCACGACGACGCGCGGCACTCCGCGCACCTCGCGGGCCTTGGCGGGGATGCCGATGCGGTGGCCCGCTCCGACGAGGGCCATCGCGGCCTCCGACGAGGGGCACGAGATCTCGAGCGCCGCCGAGCGTCCCGGGTCGCTGAGCGTGCCGCTGGCGAGGAACGCTCCGCGCCAGATGGCGCTGAGGTCGGGGCGCGATCCGGTCGTGAGCTTGTTGGGGAGTCCCCGGACGGGGCGACGACGTTGGTCGAGCAGTCCGGTCTGACGCGCGAGCGTCTCTCCCGCCTCGATCACGCGCACGGCGAAGTGACCGCCCGTCCGTCCCCCGGAACCCTGGACGTGGTGCAGCTCGGGACGCACGCCGTACAGCTCCATCAGGTCGCGGGCGACACGGCGGGCGAGGACGTCGGAGTCCAGCTCGGCCTCGACGGCGACGCGGTTGGCGATGGAGTGCAGACCACCGGAGAAGCGCAGGAGGGCCGTGAGCTCGGCGACGCGCGCGGTCGGGCGCGGGTCGCGGACGGTGATGAGCTCGGCCTTCACGTCGGCGGTCAGGGGCACGGTTCTCCTCGGGTGGGGGGCGGCGGGGACGACGTTACAGCCTACTCGCGACCGAGGTCGCGGTGAGCCACGCGGACGGCCACCCCCGGAACATCGGCAAGACGTGCAGCGAGCTCGCGCGCCATCACCACCGACCTGTGCTTACCCCCGGTGCACCCCACGGCCACCACGGAATGCCGCTTGTTCTCGCGCTGATAGCCCTCCAGGACGGGCCGAAGCGCGGCCGAATAGGCGTCGAGGAAGGTCGACGCGCCCTCCTGGCCCAGCACGTATTCCCGAACCTGGGGGTCTTCGCCGGTCAGCGGACGCAGCTCGTCGTTCCAGAACGGGTTGGGCAGGAAGCGCATGTCGGCGACGAGGTCGACATCGGGCGGCAGACCGTACTTGAAGCCGAAGCTCATGAGCGTGATGGTGTGCCGGGCCGCCCCCTCCTCGCCGAAGAGCGCGACCGTGCGCAGCGACAGTTGATGCACGTTCAGGCTCGAGGTGTCGATGACGACGTCGGCGGCCTCGCGCACCGGGGCCAGACGCTCGCGCTCACGGCGGATGCCGTCGAGGATCGTGCCCTCGCCCTGGAGCGGGTGCGGCCGCCGCACCGCCTCGAAGCGACGCACCAGAACGGCGTCGGAGGCGTCGAGGAAGACCACGCGCACCTGGCGCCCCGCCTGCAGGGTGCGCATCGCCTCGGGGAGATCGCCGAACAGGGAACGCCCGCGCACGTCGACCACGACCGCCACGCGCGGCACGGCTCCGCCCGCGAGCTCGGTCAGTTCGAGCAGGGGCCGCAGCATGCGCGGCGGCAGATTGTCGACGACATACCAGTCGAGGTCCTCGAGCGCATTGGCCACCGTGGAGCGCCCCGCGCCCGACATGCCCGTGACGATCAGCACCTCACCTGGCTCATCGCGTGCCGGTTCCATGGCGATCGCCTCCCGTCGTCTCGTCCAGCCTACCGAGACAGGTGCGTGTGGATGGCCTCGGCCAGCGTCGGGCCGATGCCCGGGAGCACCGTCATCTCGTCGGGGGTCGCGTTCTTCAGCGCCGAGACAGAGCCGAAGTGCCGCAGCAGGGCCTTGATGCGGGCGTCGCCGAGACCGGGAACCTCCGACAGGACGCTGGAGATGTCGCGCTTGCGGCGCTTGCGCTGGTGGACGATCGCGAAGCGGTGGGCCTCATCGCGCAGTCGTTGCAGCAGGTACAGCGCCTCCGAGGTGCGCGGCAGGATCACGGGGTACTCCTCGTTCGGCAGCCACACCTCCTCGAGACGCTTGGCGATGCCGCACAGCGCGATCTCCTCGTGACCGGCGTCGGCCAGGGCGCGCGCCGCCGCCGCCACCTGCGGCTGGCCGCCGTCGACGACGAGCAGCTGCGGACGATACGCGAAGCGCGGACGCTTGCGGGCGGTGACGACGTCGCCGTCGCTCGTGGCCTCCTCCGACTCGGGATCGGCCACGATCGCACCGTTCACCGTCTCGGGCTCGATCTCGTCGGGCCGGTCGAGGTAGGCCAGTCGGCGCGAGAGCACCTGGTACATCGAGTCGGTGTCGTCCGTGGTCTCGGCGACCCCGAACGAGCGGTACTGGTCTTTGCGCGGCAGGCCGTCTTCGAACACGACCATGGATGCCACGACATTGGTGCCCGCGAGATGCGAGATGTCGAAACACTCGATGCGCAGGGGCGCCTCGGTCATGCCGAGCGCCTCCTGCAGGTCGGTGAGCGCCTGCGAGCGGGCGACGTAATCGCTCGTGCGACGGGTCTTGTGCAGCATCAGCGCCTGCTGCGCGTTGAGAGTGGCGGTCTTCAGCAGGTCGGCCTTGCGTCCGCGCTGCGCGACGTGCAGGGTCACCGGGCGCCCACGGCGCTCGCGCAGCCAGTCCTCCAGCTGCTCCGCATCGTCGGGCAGCTCGGGCACGAGCACCTGACGGGGGATGTCGGTCGCCTCGGCATCGCCGTACGTGCGCTGCAGCACCTGGTCGACGAGCTCGGCCCCGGAGATGTCGATCTCCTTCTCGATCGTGGTGGCGCGCACACCGCGGACGCGACCTCCGCGCACGACGAAGTGCTGCACCGTCGCGGCCAGCTCGTCCTCCGCGATGCCGAAGAGATCGGCATCCGTGTCGGAGGCGAGCACGAGCGCGCTCTTTCCGAGCACCGCGTCGATGGCCTGCAGGCGGTCGCGGTAGTGGGCGGCCGACTCGTAGTCCATCGCCGCCGAGGCCTCCTTCATGCGGGCGGTGAGCTCGCGCGTGAAGCGCTGGTCGCCGCCCGACATGAACGCGATGAAGTCGTCGACGACCGCGCGGTGCTCCTCGATCGTCACCTTCATCGAGCACGGCCCGCCGCAGCGGCCGATCTGCCCGGGGAAGCACGGACGACCGGATGCCATGGCCTTCTTGTAGGAGGAGTCGCTGCACGTGCGGATCGGGAAGACCTTGATCATGAGGTCGATCGTGTCGTGCACCGCCCACACCTTCGGATACGGCCCGAAGTACTTGGCCCCGCGGATCTTGTGGTTACGCGTGACGATGACGCGCGGAGCCTCGTCGGCCAGCGTGATCGCCATGAACGGGTACGACTTGTCGTCGCGGTAGCGCACGTTGAACGGCGGATCGAACTCCTTGATCCACATGTACTCGAGCTGCAGCGAGTCGACGTCGCTGGGCACGACCGTCCACTCGACGCTGGCCGCGGTCGTGACCATGCGGCGCGTGCGTTCGTGGAGGGAGTGCAGCGGCGCGAAGTAGTTCGACAGTCGCGCGCGGAGGTTCTTCGCCTTGCCGACGTAGAGCACCCGACCGTCGGCATCCCGGAACCGGTAGACACCGGGGTTCGTGGGGATCTCCCCCGCTTTCGGTCGGTAGGGCAGCTGCGACATCCGTTTGCGCGATGCGGACGCAGGGGCGGAGGCCATGGTTCAGCCCGCCGCGCTCACGAGCTCCCGCTCGGCGCTGTCCGCGTCCGACGCGGTGTTGCGCTGCGTGCCCGTGCGTCCGGTCTCGAGCAGTTCGGCCAGGAAGGCGCCGGTGTGGCTCTCCTCGACCTTCGCGACCTGTTCGGGGGTTCCGGTCGCGACGACCGTGCCGCCTCCGGCACCACCCTCCGGACCGAGGTCGATGACCCAGTCGCTGCTCTTGATGACGTCGAGGTTGTGCTCGATGACGATGACCGTGTTGCCCTTGTCGACGAGGCCGTTCAGCACCTTGAGCAGCAGCGACACGTCTTCGAAGTGCAGACCGGTCGTGGGCTCGTCGAGCACGTAGATCGAACGGCCGTTGCTGCGGCGCTGGAGCTCGGTCGCGAGCTTGACGCGCTGCGCCTCGCCGCCCGAGAGCGTCGTGGCCGACTGACCCAGGCGGACGTAGCCGAGGCCCACGTCGACCAGGGTCTTGAGGTACCGGTGGATCGCCTGGATGGGCTCGAAGAACTCCGCGGCCTCCGAGATCGGCATCTCGAGCACCTCGGCGATGTTCTTGCCCTTGTAGTGCACCGAGAGGGTGTCGCGGTTGTACCGCTTGCCGTGGCACACCTCGCAGTCGACGTACACGTCGGGGAGGAAGTTCATCTCGATCTTGAGGGTGCCGTCGCCCGAGCACGCCTCGCAGCGGCCGCCCTTGACGTTGAAGCTGAAGCGCCCGGCCTGATAGCCGCGCACCTTGGCCTCGGGAGTCTCACTGAACAGCGTGCGGATGCGGTCGAACACGCCGGTGTAGGTCGCCGGGTTCGATCGCGGGGTGCGACCGATCGGCGCCTGGTCGACATGCACGACCTTGTCGAGGTTGTCGAGACCGGTCACGCGCGTGTGCTTGCCCGGGACCCGGCGCGCGCCGTTGAGCTTGGAGGCGAGGACCTCGTACAGGATGCCGTTCACGAGCGTCGACTTGCCGGAACCGCTCACACCGGTGACCGAGGTGAGCACGCCCAACGGGAAGTCGACCGTGACGTTCTGCAGGTTGTTCTCGCGCGCACCCACGACCGTGACCTGCCGCTTCTTGTCGATCTTCCGGCGCTTCTTCGGCGCCTCGATCGCGCGACGACCCGAGAGGTAGGCGCCCGTGAGCGAGCGATCGTCGGTGAGCAGTTCGGCGAGGGGGCCGGAGTGCACGACGTTGCCGCCGTCGACGCCCGCGCGGGGTCCGATGTCGACGACCCAGTCGGCCGCGTGGATGGTCTCCTCGTCGTGCTCGACGACGATGAGGGTGTTGCCGAGATCGCGCAGCGTCTCGAGCGTCTGGATCAGGCGGCGGTTGTCGCGCTGGTGGAGTCCGATCGACGGCTCATCGAGCACGTAGAGCACGCCCGTGAGCCCCGAACCGATCTGGGTCGCCAAGCGGATGCGCTGGGCCTCGCCACCGGACAGCGTGCCGGCCGCGCGACCGAGGCTCAGGTAGTTCAGGCCCACCTGCAGCAGGAAGTCGAGCCGCGCTCGGATCTCGCGCAAGACCGCGGCGGCTATCGTGGCTTCGCGATCGGTGAGCGTGAGGTTGGCGAAGAACTCGCGCGCGTCGGCGAGGCTCATCCGCGAGGCGGCCGCGATCGAGGTGTCGTCGACGAGAACCGCGAGGACCTCGGGCTTGAGACGGTCACCGTCGCAGACTGCGCAGGGGACCTCACGCAGGTACTCCGACCAGCGCTGACGCTGCGTGTCGGACTCGGCCTGCAGGTACTGGCGCTCGATGTAGGGCACCACTCCCTCGAAACCGGAGGAATAGCGCATCTCGCGGCCGTAACGGTTCTTCCACTTGACCGTGACCTTGTAGTTCTCGCCGCGCAGAACCGCCTGCTGCACGTCTTTCGACAGCTTTTTCCACGGGGTGTCGAGCGAGAAGTCGAGGTCGCGCGCGAGGCCCTCGAGCAGCCGCTCGTAGTACTGGAACAGGCCCTTGCCCTGCGTGGTCCACGGCAGGATCGCCCCGTCGCGGATCGAGAGCTCCTCGTCGCCGAGCATGAGGTCGACATCGACCGACATGCGGGTGCCGAGACCCGAGCAGACCGGGCACGCCCCGAACGGGGCGTTGAACGAGAAGGTGCGCGGCTCGATCTCGGTCAGCTGCAGCGGGTGCCCGTTGGGGCAGGCCAGCTTCTCGGAGAACGACTGCCAGGCGTCGTCGCCCTCTTCGTCGACGTAGTTGACCTGCATGATGCCGCCGGCCAGGCCCATCGCCGTCTCGACCGAATCGGTCACGCGGCTGAGGATGTCTCCGGATGCCACGAGCCGGTCGACCACGACCGCGATGTCGTGCTTGTAGCTCTTCTTCAGTGTCGGCGGCTCCGACAGCTGCACGAGGTCGCCGTCGACGACCGCGCGGGCGTAGCCCTTGGCGCTCAGCTCTTTGAAGAGGTCGACGAACTCGCCCTTCTTCTGCGTGACCACCGGCGCGACGATCTGATAGCGCGTGCGCTCGGGCAGCTCCATGAGCTGGTCGGCGATCTGCTGCACGGTCTGCCGCTGGATGCGCGCCCCGCAGTCGGGGCAGTGGGGCACGCCGATCCGCGCCCACAGCAGACGCATGTAGTCGTGGATCTCGGTGATCGTGCCGACCGTCGAGCGCGGGTTGCGGTTGGTCGACTTCTGGTCGATCGACACCGCGGGGCTCAGGCCCTCGATGAAGTCGACGTCGGGGCGGTCGACCTGCCCGAGGAACTGGCGCGCGTAGGCGCTCAGCGACTCGACGTACCGCCGCTGACCCTCCGCGAAGATCGTGTCGAAGGCCAGGCTCGACTTGCCCGAGCCCGAGAGCCCCGTGAAGACGACCAGCGAATCGCGCGGGATGTCGAGGTCGACGTCCTTGAGGTTGTGGACGCGCGCACCCCGGACGCTGAGCTTGCCGCTGTTGGCGGAATTCGCGGACGACGAGGGCGAAGAGACAGGAACGATCGGCACCTGTTAAGTCTAGGTCGACCCTCCGACATCGGCCCCGGGTTCGCCCCGAGCGCACGGATGTGCGAGGCTCCCGCCCTGCTCGGGCCGCGGGACGGGCTCGGCCGGACGACTCCCGACCCGCCGCGTCCGGTCGGACGCTTCGGCGGAGGACGGCCGTGTCCCGTCACCGGCGGTCCGAGGCCCCCGTCTCGGCCGATGTCCCGCATCGCGGAGAGGCGCCATCGGACCGCGAGACGACGACGACGTCGCTCAGTCGCGCACGGGCGCCGCGAACGGAGCGAGACCGTCGCGCAGGGCGATGAGCGAATGCTCGTCGGCGCCGACGCGCTGCATGATCTTCCCCGGCACCTCGAGCGCCGCAGCGCGCAGCGCCCGCCCCTCGTCGGTGAGGTCGATGTCGAGGACCCGCTCGTCGTCGGCACGACGCCGGCGCACCACCCGCCCCTGCGCCTCGAGACGCTTCACCAGGGGCGAGAGGGTCGCCGGCTCCATGGCGAGTTCCGCGGCCAGCGCTCCCAGCGACCTCGGGGCGCTCTCCCACAGGGCGAGCATCACAAGATACTGCGGGTGCGTCAGCCCGAGAGGCTCGAGCACGGGCCGATAGATCGCCACCACGTTCCGCGCCGCGGTGACGAGGGCGAAGCACACCTGATTCTCCAGCTTGAGGGGATCGTCCATCGCCTCCTCCTTCGAATAGTTAGTACACTAATGATCATGACACGAAAGGATGCCGATCGCCCATCCCTCCGCGCACGCGTGCGCGAGGCCGGCGGCTGGTACCAGTACCTCAACACCCGACTGATCCGCGTCGCGGGACCGGCATCCGTCGGCCCGTACGAGACCACGCCCGAGCCCTTGCGCACGGGACGCCCGTGCCCCCTGTGCGGCCACGCGATGGCCGAGCACACGGTCGACCGGACTGGCCCCAAGCCGCTCCTGCACTGCCCCTGACGGCGGCGACTCCTCGCTGCCGCCCGCGTCATCCCAGCCGCGGACGCCCGTGCGCATCCAACGGCCACCCGGGATTAACCGCGACCTCCCACGGGTGGCCGTCGGGATCGACGAAGACGCCGGAATAGCCGCCCCAAGCCATGGGAGCGCCGCCTCGCGCGAGTCTCGCCCCGGCTGATCGGGCCGCCTCCAGGATCGCGTCGACCTCGGCCTCGGTACCGACGTTGTGCGCCAGGGTGACGCCTCCCCACCCGCCCCCGTCCATGACCTGCGAATCCTCGGCCAGGGCGTCCCGCGCCCAGAGCGCGACGACGAGCCCGCCGGTGTCGTAGAAGGCCACCTCACCGTCGACGGAGGCCGGGTGAGGATGCCAGCCGAGTGCGCCGTAGAAGGTGACCGCCCGGGTGAGATCACGCACGCCGAGGGTGATCAGTGTGACGCGCTGCTCCATCGGTCGTCCTTCCCCGGGTCAGGCGCGCCCGGCCCGCTCTTCCCCGGGTCAGGCGTGCCCGGCCCGCTCCATCGCGCGCAGCTCCTTCTTCATGTCCTGCACCTCATCGCGCAGACGCCCCGCCAACTCGAACTTGAGCTCGGCGGCGGCGGCGAGCATCTGCTGGGTGAGGTCGGCGATCGTGGACTCGAGCTGATCCGCACCTTCGGCCGCGATCCCCGTGCGCCGCAGCGACGGCGTCGGCGACTTGCCCTTGCCCGCCTTGTCGTTGCGGGCGAGCAGCTTCTTGGTGTCCGTCGCCTCGCGGTTGAGCACCTCGGTGATGTCGGCGATCTTCTTCCGCAGCGGCTGCGGATCGATGCCGTGCTCGGTGTTGTACGCGATCTGCTTCTCGCGCCGACGTTCCGTCTCGTCGATGGCGTTGCGCATCGAATCGGTGATCTTGTCGGCGTACATGTGCACCTCGCCCGAGACGTTTCGCGCCGCACGGCCGATCGTCTGGATGAGGGAGGTCCCGCTGCGCAGGAATCCCTCCTTGTCGGCGTCGAGGATCGCCACGAGCGAGACTTCGGGGAGGTCGAGACCCTCGCGCAGCAGGTTGATGCCGACGAGCACGTCGTAGACCCCGGCTCGCAGCTCCGTCAGCAGCTCGACGCGTCGCAGGGTGTCGACATCCGAGTGCAGGTACCTCACGCGCACGCCGTGCTCGCCGAGGAAGTCGGTGAGCTCCTCCGCCATCTTCTTGGTGAGGGTGGTGACGAGCACGCGCTCGTCGCGCTCGACGCGCACCCGGATCTCCTCGAGCAGGTCGTCGATCTGCCCCTTCGAGGGCTTGACGATGATCTCGGGATCGACCAGCCCGGTGGGCCGGATGATCTGCTCCACGACGCCGTCGGCGATCCCCATCTCGTAGCGCCCCGGGGTGGCCGAGAGGTAGACCGTCTGCCCCACGCGCTCCTTGAACTCGTCCCAGCGCAGCGGACGGTTGTCCATGGCGCTGGGCAGGCGGAAGCCGTGCTCGACGAGCGTTCGCTTGCGCGACGCGTCGCCCTCGTACATCGCACCGATCTGCGGAACGGTCACGTGCGACTCGTCGATCACGAGGAGGAAGTCGTCGGGGAAGAAGTCGAGCAGCGTGTGCGGCGGGTCGCCCGCCATGCGGCCGTCCATGTGGCGCGAGTAGTTCTCGATGCCCGAGCAGAAGCCCAGCTGCTGCAGCATCTCGAGGTCGAAAGTCGTGCGCATGCGCAGCCGCTGCGCCTCGAGCAGCTTGTTCTGCGACTCGAGCTCCTTCAGGCGCTCGGCGAGTTCGTGCTCGATGGTGCCGATCGCCCGCTGCACCGTCTCCGTGCCCGCGACGTAGTGCGACGCGGGGAAGATCGGCACCGAGTCCATCTTCTCGATGACGTCGCCCGTCAGCGGATGCAGGGTGTACAGCGCCTCGATCTCGTCACCGAACATCTCGATGCGGATCGCGTACTCCTCGTAGACCGGGATGATCTCGATCGTGTCGCCCCGCACGCGGAAGTTGCCGCGGGAGAAGTCGACGTCGTTGCGGTTGTACTGCATCGAGATGAACTTGCGGATGAGCGCGTCGCGGTCGTACCGCTCGCCCACCTGCAGGGCCACCATGGCGCGCAGGTATTCCTCGGGCGCACCGAGGCCGTAAATGCACGAGACCGTCGAGACCACGACGACGTCGCGACGCGAGAGCAGCGAGTTGGTCGTCGAGTGACGCAGCCGCTCGACCTCGGCGTTGATCGAGCTGTCTTTCTCGATGAACGTATCGGTCTGCGGCACGTAGGCCTCGGGCTGGTAGTAGTCGTAGTACGACACGAAGTACTCGACCGCGTTGTTCGGCATGAGCTCGCGGAACTCGTTCGCCAGCTGCGCGGCGAGGGTCTTGTTGTGCGCCAGGACGAGCGTCGGGCGCTGCACCTGCTCGACGAGCCAGGCCGTGGTCGCGGACTTGCCCGTTCCGGTGGCGCCGAGCAGCACGACGTCGGTCTCGCCCGCATTGATGCGCCCGGCGAGCGCTGCGATGGCCTGCGGCTGATCGCCGGACGGGGAGTATTCGCTGATGACCTCGAAAGGACGGACGGAGCGAGTGGGCTGCATGATTCCAGCGTAGGCGGGGCCTCCGACATCGGGGTCGGCTTGCGTTCGCCGTCCGCGAGCACAAAGCCTTCCTCAGCTCATCGACGCGTCGACGAGCCGGCCGCGACCCCGGTCACGCGGTCGGGGAGATCCGCGCCCAGAGGTCGTCGACCTGCCGCCGCGTGGCATCCATCGTCGTGGCGGTGTCGATCACCACGTCCGCCAGCGCCAGCCGCTCCTCGTCGGAGGCCTGCGAGCCGATGCGGGCACGGGCGTCGGCCTCGTTGAGACCGCGATCGTCGATGAGACGCCGAACGCGCGTCTCGACCGGAGCGTGCGCGACGATCACCAGGTCCCAGGCGTCGCCGGCGCGCGCCTCCGCGAGCAGCGGGACGTCGTAGACCACCACGGTCCGCGGGTCCCGGGCGAACGCCTCGTCGAAACGCCTCTGCGACTCGGCCTTCACCGCGGGGTGCACCAACGCGTTCAGAGTGGCCAGCCGGTCGGGATGACCGAACACGCGCGCTCCGAGACCGGGCCGGTCCAGCGCACCGTCGGCGGTGAGCACCTCGTCTCCGAACTCCCGGGCGATCGCGGCGAGCACGGCCGAGCCGGGCGCCTGCACCTCCCGCACGATCGCGTCGGCGTCGACGACGACCGCGCCGCGCTCGGCCAAGAGGGCGGAGATGGTGGACTTGCCGGAGGCGATCCCACCCGTCAGCGCGAGAAGAGGCACCCGAAGAGGATGCCATACCGCGCCGCCGCCGGCACCCCCGCGCGCCGCCGCGCGGCGTCGTCTACGATTCCTCACAGGTGGGAACGCTCTCTCCCTCCCGACGAAAGCTCCGCCATGCCCGATACCCGCACCACGGTGGTGATCGAGGACGACCTCGACATCCGCACGCTCGTGTCCGCCGTGCTCGAGAGCGCGGGGTTCACGGTGCACGCCGCGAGCACCGGGCTCGACGGCATCGAACTGGTCCGCCGGCACGAACCGGTGGTCACGACTCTCGACGTGAGCATGCCGGGCATCGACGGTTTCGAGACCGCGCGGCGCATCAGGGCATTCAGCGACACGCGCATCCTGATGGTGAGCGCTCGCGCCGATGAGGCGGAGCAGCGCATGGGACGCGAGGCCGGCGCGGACGACTACCTGACCAAGCCGTTCCGCCCGCGCGAGCTGCGCCGGCGCGTCGAAGACCTCGCCGCGGACGCGGGCTCCTGACCGGGCCCTCACCCGATCCGGAAGGACTGCTCCCCCGTCGCGGCGGCCCGCGCGGCCGCTTCGTCGGCCCGCAGCGTGAGCGCCTGCGAGTCGTACCCGTGATCCGCCGTGACCGCGACACCGACGCCGACCACGGGCACCACCGAGATGCTCAAGTGCGAGAGATCGCTCACGACGCTGTCGTGCAGCGCGCGCGCGACGCGCCCGATGTCGGTCGTCGGTCCGGTCGTGAACGCGACCGCGAGGCCGGTCGTGTCGGCCTCCCCCACCAGCGCCATCGTGGGCGAGTACCGGCGGACCGCGCGGCGCAGCTCCCGAGCGATCTGTTCCGCGTCGTCCGGGCCGAACGCCACGGCGACCCGCCGCAGATCGTCGATGCGGATGCCGATCACGCAGACGCCCTCGCCGGCGAGCTCGGCCCGCCCGCAGACGATGGCGAGCGTGGCCTCGAACGACTCGCGGAACAGCACGCCGTTGGCATCCACCGACAGTCGGCGGACGTCGGGTGAACCGCGCAGGGTCGACTCGTTCGCCCGGAGCACCGAGGTCACCGTCACCGCCGCGATCACGAGGGTGATCGTCAGCAACGCCGACACCCGGGTGTCGAAAACCGTGCGGAACAGCTCGCTGTCCGGCCCGCTCGCGAGGAACACCCCCGTGCGGCTGACGAACCAGACCGCTTCGATGGCCAGGATGATCGTCAGGCCCACCGTGCTCCAGCGCCGGCCGATGGCGCCGCGTCGCGTCTCGACCGCCCCGAGGACGGCGAACAGCGCGTTGCCCAGGAAGAACGGGATGGCACCGGCCCAGTCGCCTCCCGCCGGACCGGCCGCGAGGGCCGACACGATCACGAGCAGCACGACGGCGCCGAGGAGGATCGCGGACCCTCGCAGGGCGCGGCCGTTGAAGGCGACGCACCCCAGCCAGATGAACCCCGTCGCCGCGACGAACGCGCCGTTGCCCACGGCCACCGCCACGAAGACATCGGGCAGCAGCAGCCAGGCGATGTAGCAGAGCGCGGAGAAGGTGCCCGCGAGGTAGGCGCCGGACCAGAGGCGCCCGGGCAGGCCGTCCTTGAGCATGATCGTGTCGAGCAGGTACATGACCGCGGAGACCACGATGACGAGGGCTGCCGAGGCCTGCAGCGTCAGGACGTCGAAGATCATTCGCCCTCCCGGGGATTTCGCGGAAGGCGCACCGTGAACACGGCGCCCTCGCCCCGAGCGGTCCGCACGGTGATCTCGCCGCCGTGGGCGCGCGCGAGGTCACGGCTGATCGCCAGGCCGAGGCCGCTGCCGTGCGCCGAGGAGTTGCGGACGGCATCCCCGCGGAAGAAGCGCTCGAAGAGGCGGCCCTGCTCGGCGACGGAGATCCCGGGCCCGTTGTCGGCCACGAGGATCGAGACCGAATGCAGGTCCTGTTGCACCGACACGCTCACCGCCGCGCCGCGGGGGATGTACTTGATGGCATTCGACAGGAGGTTGTCGACGATCTGCCGCACGCGGCGCGCGTCGATCACCGCTCGCGCCTCGACGACGCCGGAGGCATCGATGTGCACACCGTGATCCACGGCGCGCGGGGCGATCGACTCGATCGCCGCCCGGACCACCGCCGCCACATCCGTCGCGCGCAGTTCGAGCTCGACCCCCACCCCCTCGCGGGAGGTGGCCGACAGGGCGAGGATGTCGGCGACCAGCTCCAGCAGACGCGACGCGTTGCGCTCGGCCACCGCCAGCCTGTCGCGGGTCGCGGGAGCGATGGAGGGGTCGTCGAGGGCGAGCTCGAGGTAGCCGATGATCGAGGTGAGCGGGGTGCGCAGTTCATGCGACACGCTCGCGACGAGGTCCTCCCGTGCACGACGCGCCTGCTCCTCGACCGTGACGTCCCGCGAGACGATGACCCCGCTGATCTCGCCGTTCTCGGCCGCCGGCAGGCGGCGCGCCGTGACGCTCAACGCGCGCCGGTCTTCTCCGGGTCCGCCGTACCAGACCATCTCGCCCTCGAAGACCTCACCGGCCCGCGCGCGGGCGAGGGGCGTCGAATCCGCCGCGATAAGGGTCGATCCGTCGGCGGCGAAGACCTCGATCTCACGTCCCAGCACGTCGGTGGTGGCCAGCAGGCGGGCGTGGGCGGCGTTCGTGACCGCGAACTCGCCGGCCGCCGTGACGCGGGTGACGCCGAAGTCGACGGCATCCAGCACCTCGGTGACCAGATCCTCCTGCCGACGCGCGCGCTCCACGGCGCGGCGGAGCTCCGCCGACTGCTTCTCCAGGAGCTCCCGCTGCGCCTGCGCGCGACGCGCGGTGAAGTGGGCGATCGTCGACAGCGCCGCGACGACGAAGGGCAGCAGCAGCGTCGACGCGGTGAAGCGCTGCAGGTCGACCGCCATGGATTGGTGGAACATCACGATCGTCACCGAGACCGAGACCGCGACGATGCCCCGTACCCCGAAGACCGTCCCGATCCACAGGGCCGGGAAGGTCCACAGCAGCCCGAGCCCCGCCAGCGGCGCGCTCTCGCGCATGAGGGCGATGGCCACGACGTCGACGATGGGGAGCAGAGCCGCCCACACCTGCGGCACACGGTCCCACGGGAGGAGGACCGCCGAGATGGCACCCGCGAAGAGCAGGGCGGCGCCGGCGAGGAATCGGCTGGGATCGATCACGTGCTCGACCGAGATCGACACCAGGATGCCGATGAACGCCGCCGCGGCCAGGAGCATCTGGTTCGCCACGATGCTGCGCCGCAGGCCGAGGCGCACTCGGGAGATGCGGGGCGCCATGGCCTCGACGATATCGTTCCGCGGGTCCACGACCGTGCGATCCGACCGCGGCACGCCGACGTCGGGCACCGGCGCGGCGCTCACGGATCAGAAACCGAAGTCGCCTCCGCCGAAGTCCCCTCCCCCGAAGCCTCCGCCCTCGAAGCCCCCGACGTCCCCTCCGCCCGTGTCGGCCGCAGCATCCGCTCCGGATCCATCCGCTCCGGCATCCGCGGCGACGCCGTCCGCGTAGCCCGCGTCGTATCCGGGATCGAACATCGCACCCACGAGCGCCGAGCCCACGACGTAGCCGCCGATGGTGCCGAGCATCGACGCACCGAGCATCGATCCGAAGCCCGGTCCGGCGCCGCCGCCGAAGGAGCGACCGCCGAAGGTCCGCTCCATGAAGCCGGGCTGCGAGTACTCCGCGCGCGTCGCCGCGCGGGCGAGTGCGCGGGGGTCGTCGCTCGCCGGCCGCTCCGACGGCGTCAATCCCGACGACATCTCGTCGAGCACCTGGCGGCGCTGCGCCGGCGTGAGTCGACCGAAGGCCTCGGCGTGCACCTGCTCGACCGTCTCGGGAGGCGCGGTGCGCAGCAGATAGCGGTAGCGCTCGATCGCCCGCTGGTCGTCTTCGGTTCCGGATGCCGCCGAGGGTGCTGCCGCGGGAGGCGGCGGCGCGTAGCGTCCCTCTGCGTCGCGCATCCCGCTCGCCTGACCGCGCGAGGCGGGTGCCGCGGCGCGGTCGGTGCGGTCGTCCCCCGACCCGAACAGTCGATCGAATAGTCCCATGCCTTGGCCTCTCTCGTCCTCGACCCCACGCTACGGCGGGGATCGCGTGGGAGGGAGGGGTTGCCCGTGCGCTCACCGCGTCGTACACCCGTGAAGACGTCATCCGCGACGGGCGATGGCCTCGCTCGTCCACCGTGCGTACAGCGCCCACGGGTCGTCGACGCCCGCCGCCAACGCGGCGACGTGCGCGTCGAGAGCGGCGCTGCGCCGGAACCACTCCGTGCGGCCGAACCTCTCGTCGGCGAACTGCCGGTGACGGCGCTGCTCGACGAGACGGTCCCCCGGCTCGAAGGCGAGCAGCTCGTCGTGCCACACGGCGGCGAGGCGCTGCCGGGGTCGTGCGCTCGTCCCGATCTTGATGCGGTCGTCGAACCTCAGGTAGTAGACGACGTCGACCCGGGGCGGCGGGAGCTCGTCGTCGACGGGCTCGCCGTGGCGCCATTCGCACACGGCGCACAACCATCCGCTCGGCCACCGCACGCCCAGACGCGACCCGCACAGGCGGCACGGCGCCGGCAGCAGGTCGGTGACGCCGTCGGTCTCCGCCGCCCACTCCGCCCCGACCGCGAGATGCCACGTGCACACCGAGACAGGTGCGTCCGGGGCGACGCCCCGGCCGCAGCCGGGCACGAGACAGACGACGGTGGGCACGGGCACACACTACGCCCGGCCTCCGACATCGCCCGCGCGACACCGCCCGCCCGACAGACGCACGGCGGGGAGCACGGCCGCAGGACCGCCGCTCCCCGCCGCGACTCAGTCCTCGGTTTCGGGGGCGTCGAGCACCAGGAAGAGTCCCGCGTAGGGCCCGAGCTCGAGCGAGAAGCTCTGCAGCTCGTCGACGCGACCGACGACGTCGCCCGTCGCCGCGTCCACCGCTGTGCTCTGCGGCACCAGGAACTCCGAGCGCACGGTGCCCTCGATGGTCTCGCCCGAGAAGTTGAGCACCGTGATCTGCAGCGGAGCGTCCTCGGCGCGGCGGTCTCCCCCGTCGAGCCGGTGCACCATCACGAGCATGCTGGGGTGTCCCACCTGGGGGATGTCGACCTGCGTCGCGATGGCGATCCCGTGGTCGCCGCGGATGCGGAGCACGTCGCGGAGCCCCGACAGGAACGACTCCGGGTTGGCCTGCTGATCACCCAGCGATCCGTACAGCGAGCGGGCCCGCGGCATCCCCGACACCGAGGAGACGGCCTCGGGAGCCACGTCGAGCAGGTCGTGGCCGCCCCGCTCGATCCACCGGGTGTCTCCCGACGCGATGAGGTGCCGCACGTCGTCCGCGGGAAGGGTGAGCGAACCCGTGAGGTCCCACCCCGAGAGCGCGAACACCCCCGGCTGCCACGAGTTGTACTTCGCCAGCAGCAGGTGCGCATCGCGGATCGCGGGGATGTCCGCCTCGGTGATCTCGTCGAGGGTCGCCTTCCCCTGCGTCGCGGCAATGAGGGATGCCGTGGTGCACGCGATGCCGTTCTGCGTGAAGACGAGGTTGTAGTCCGCCTCGATCGTGAGCTTCTGGGTCAGATCGGCCCGCACCATCTCGGCGATCTCGCCCCCGGTGTGCTCGTCGTGGCGGAACGGGTAGACGGTGTCGCGGTGCGTCGTGGCCCAGTGCACGAGTTCGTAGGTGAGCTCGTCGTGATTCTGCATCCCGTGCACGAGCTGCACCGGCTCGACGCCGGTCTCGAGGGCGGTGTTCAGGGCGAGGCGCAGGAACTCGGTGTTCGCCGTCGCGAGCGCGTGGTGGTACCCGGGACGCGTGACGAAGTCGTACGACAGATCGGCGCCGACCGCGCCCGTGTCGCGGATGTCCTCCATCGTCAGATTCAGCTCCTGGAACGTGAACCCGCCGACCTTGCGCACCATGCCGGCGATGATGTGGTTCGCCGCGTGCGAGAGGGGGTGTCCCTCCGACCAGGCCGGCAGTCCTTCCGCGCTCTTCTCGACGCCGAGGAAGCCGTTGGCGTCCAGTCGCAGCGCACTCGTGCCGAGGTCGCCGAGCGAGTGCAGGGCGTCGCCGATGACCAGGCGCATGCCCGCGAACGTGGGGTCGAGCCAGTTGATGGAGGGCTGACCCTCCTTGAAGTAGTGCAGGTAGACCCAGCGGCGTTCCAAACCATCGGTGCCGACCACGGGCGCCGTGGCGCTCCAGTTGGTCTCCTTCACGCCGGGCGTGTAGAAGATCACGCGCTGCAGCTCGCCGATGATGTACCCGCGTGCGCTCAGCTCCCGCTCGGTCTCCGCGTCGAGGTTCACGGAGTCACGACCGGCCGGGACCTCCGGCAGCAGGGCCCAGTCCTCGCGCGGGATCTCGACCATGTGGTAGATCCCGGGGTAGTCCTTGTACGCCATCTCGGCGAGGCGGAAGTCCGCCCCCTTGCCGGTGTGCCCGGGCACGATGTCGTCGATGACGCTCCCCCCGTGCGACTCGGCCACGTCCGCGACCCGACGGAACGCGTTCTCGTCGCCGAACTCGGGATCGATCTGGGTGCTGATGCGGTCGAAGTGCCCGTCGACGCTGGGCGTCTCCTGCCAGCCCGTGATGCCGCCCGCCCGCTTCACCGGACCGGTGTGGATGCCGTTGATGCCCACCCACTCGAACGCTTCCCACAGCGCCTCGTCGCCCAGCGCGTCGAGGAACGATTCCCCCGGGCGGGTGATGAGCGAGATGGGATAGGCGGTGAACCAGACGTCGGTCGACTCGATCGCCCGACGGGCATCCGGTCGCGCGTACGGGTTCCGCCACATCGACGGCTGCCCCGACAGCTGGCGGCTGAGCACGTCGGCGTCCTTCAGCATCGACTGCCGCACCAGCCACTCCACGTACGACGGGTTGCCGCCGTTGGCGTTGCGCGGGTCGGTGAGGAAGCGCCGCAGGGTCCCGCCCCGGAACTGATCCCGGGGGCGCAGCCGGCGCGGACGCGCGGGATAGCGCTGTTCGTCGTAGCTGATCTCGGTGACGGTCTCGCCCACCTCATCGATGTCGCCCGCGGCAGCAGCCTGCTGCGCGTCGACCAGTTCGTCATCCGTCATGGTGCGCTCATCGGCGTCGTCCACTCCCGACCTCCCTCACGTCACCCTCGACGCTAGTCGGTCTCCTCCCTCTCGGACGTGGGCATTGACCTGCGGACGCCGCGTGTCGATGATCCGGCGCGAACGCTCAGGCGGTCGCGGTCGCGCGACCGCCACGGCGCAGAACGACGAGAGCGAGAGCGAAAGCCGCCGCGCACATCGCCAGCACCGCGGCGACAAACCACCCCCACCCCACGGCACCGAAGACGACGCCCAGCACCCACCCGAACAGACTCGAGCCCGCGTAGTAACCGAGGTAGTACAACGAAGACGCCTGCGCTCGCGCCTCCGGTGCCGCCGCGACCGGGGTCCACCCGGATGCCACCGCGTGCGCGGCGAAGAACCCGGCGGTGAACGCGATCAGGCCCGCCAGCACAGCGACGACCGCGGGCACGAGCATCAGCGCCGCCCCGGCCGCCATCACCGCGATCCCGATGGCGAGCACGGGAAGCCGGCCGTACCGCACGGCCATCGTGCCCGCCTGGGGCGACGAGAACGTCCCGGCCAGATACGCCAGGAACAACAGCGTGATCACCACGGGCGGCAGCGAGAAGGGCGCCGCACTCAGGTGGAAGCCCAGGTAGTTATAGACCGCGACGAACGCGCCCATCAGCAGGAACCCCTGCGCGTACAGTGCGAGCTGCACCGGAGACCGCAGGTTCACCGCGAGGCGCCGGAGGATCGACGGACCGCGCACCGCGCGCCGGCGGCCCGGGACGAACCCACGCGCCGCCGGGACGAGGGAGAGGAAGAGCACCGCCGCGACCACGCAGAGCAGAACGACAAATGCCACGCCCCACCGCCACCCGGCAGCCTCCCCCACCCAGCCCGACAGCACGCGACCGCTCAGACCGCCCACGGTCGTGCCCGCGATGTAGGAGCCCGCGGCCGCCGCGACGTGACGGGCGTCGACCTCCTCGCTCAGGTAGGCGAGAGCCACCGCCGGAACGGCCCCGAGAGCGGCCCCCTCGAGCAGGCGCAGGACGAGCAGGATGACGATGTCGTGCGCCAGGGGGGTCGCGGCACCGAGCATGGTCGCGGCGATGAGCCCGATCGCCATCACCGGAATGCGCCCGATGCGGTCCGCCACGATCGACCACGGAATGACCGCCGCAGCGAGCCCCAACGTGGACGCCGACACCGTGAGCGCGGCCCCGGCCGGAGCCGTACCGACGTCTTCGGCGATCGCCGGCAGTAACGCCTGCGTCGAGTACAACTGCGCGAAGGTTGCGACCCCGCCGAAGAACAGCCCGATGAGGAGCCGTCGATAGTCGCGGCTGCCCGGAAGGTGCCCCGCGAACTCACTCACTCCGTCGACATTAGCCGTCCGGGTACGACGAAGCGCCGGTACGCGTCCCCCGTGTTCACGGAGGGTGCGTACCGGCGCTGTCATCTCACGGGGAATGTCCCCGTATATGCGAAATGGCCACCCAGCGTTGGGTGGCCATTTCGTTAAAGGAAGTCCGGCGGTGTCCTACTCTCCCACAGGGTCCCCCCTGCAGTACCATCGGCGCTGAGAGGCTTAGCTTCCGGGTTCGGAATGTGACCGGGCGTTTCCCTCTCGCTATGGCCGCCGAAACACTATTGATGTTTCAAAAACCTACAACGATTTTCATTGTTGTGTTGTTCTCGACCGTACATCGAGAACCACTCAGTGGACGCAAGCACCAAAAACGGTGTGTTATCAAGTCATCGGCTTATTAGTACCGGTCAGCTTCACGTATTACTACGCTTCCACATCCGGCCTATCAACCCAGTAGTCTGGCTGGGAGCCTCTCACCCCAAAGGGCATGGAAGTCTCATCTTGAGGCCGGCTTCCCGCTTAGATGCTTTCAGCGGTTATCCATCCCGAACGTAGCTAATCAGCGGTGCTCCTGGCGGAACAACTGACACACCAGAGGTTCGTCCAACCC
>NZ_JAWDIT010000002.1:0-915735 GCF_032464935.1 Microbacterium phycohabitans | reverse complement strand
GCGGCGGGGCGGGCGGGGCGGGACGGGGACGCGGGCCGGCCGGGCCGGGCGGCGGGGCGGTGAGGCGGGCGGCGGGGGCCTACGGGCGCAGCGGGAGCAGCGCACTCAGGTCGGCGCGCACGCCGGAGGCGACGATGCGGCCGGCGGCCACGGCATCCGCCCAGTGCTCCTCGCCGGTGGCGACGGCGATCCAGGTCGCGGCGTCGGTCTCGACGACGTTGGGCGGGGTGCCGCGCGTGTGGCGGGGGCCCTCGATCACCTGCACGGCGCCGAAGGGCGGCACGCGCATCTCGACCGAGTTCCCCGGCGCCTTCTCGGCCAGGAGCTGCAGCAGGTAGCGCACCGCGGTGGCGGTCGCCGGGCGCGGGGCGTCTCCGGCGGCGACCGCGGCGAGCGCCTCGCGTCCGTCTCCGGTCTCGATGCGGCGGGGAGGCATGGCATCCACGGTACCCGGGGCCGGTGGGCGCGCGGCAGGGCCGGGGCCCAGGCGGGGGGCGGCGCGACGGGCTGCGGCGATCGGGACGCGGCGGCTCCGAGGGGTTTCCGCGCACAACCTCAGCAATGCGCACAACCTCAGCTCCCCGACGCCCCTCCCCACGGAGGTTGCGCGCATCACGGAGCCTGCGCCCGCGCCCCCCCCCCCCGACGCCAGCCCCCGGTGGCCGGGATCAGCCCGCGGCAGCCGGGCCCGGGGGACCCCGCGCACAACCTCAGCAATGCGCACACTCTCAGCTCCCCGACGCCCCTCCCCACGGAGGTTGCGCGCATCACGGAGCCTGCGCCCGCACCCCGCGACGGCAGCCCGCGGCGAACCGACGCCAGCCCGCGGCGAACCGGAAGCGACGTCCCGTGAACCCGCGCGGGAGCCGACGCCCGCCGCTCGGTAGGCTGGCCAGGTGAGAATCCTGGTCCTCGGTTCGGGCGCGCGCGAGCACGCCATCATCCTCGCCCTGCGCTCGGAGGAGGCCTCGCACGCGATCTTCGCTGCGCCGGGCAACGCCGGCATCGCGCGCGAGGCGCACCTGGTCGACCTCGATCCCCTCGACCCCACCGCCGTCCTGACCTTCGCGAAGGACGAGGCGATCGACCTCGTCGTCGTCGGCCCCGAGGCGCCGCTCGTCGCGGGCGTGGCCGATCCGCTGCGCGCGCACGGCATCCCGGTCTTCGGTCCGGGCAAGGCGGCGGCCCAACTCGAGGGGTCGAAGACCTATGCGAAGCGCATCATGGATGCCGCGGGCGTGCCCACCGGACGCTCGGCGCGCGCGCACGACCTCGCCTCCGTCACCGCCGCCCTCGACGAGTACGGCGCGCCCCACGTGGTCAAGGCCGACGGTCTGGCTGCGGGCAAGGGCGTGATCGTGACCTCCGACCGCGACGCGGCGATCGCCCACGCCGAGACGTATCTGCCGACCGGCGCCGTGCTCATCGAGGAGTTCCTCTCCGGCCCCGAGGTCTCGCTGTTCTTCCTCAGCGACGGCGACCACGTCGCGCCCCTCAGCCCCGCGCAGGACTTCAAGCGCCTGCGCGACGGCGACGAGGGCCCCAACACCGGCGGCATGGGCGCCTACTCGCCGCTGCCGTGGCTCTCGGAGCGCTTCGGCGACGAAGACACCTTCGTCGATCACGTCACGCGCGTGATCGCCGAGCCCGTGATCCGGCAGATGGATGCCGAGGGCACCCCGTTCATCGGGCTGCTCTACGCCGGACTCATCCTCACCGAGCAGGGCGTGAAGGTCATCGAGTTCAACGCCCGCTTCGGCGACCCGGAGACGCAGGTCGTGCTGCCGCGCCTGGTCGACCCGCTGTCGCGACTGCTGCTCGCGGCCGCCTCGGGAACGCTCGAGGACGAGCCCCGCCCGGCGTTCGCCGAGGCCACCGCCGTGACCGTCGTGCTCGCGAGCGAGGGATACCCCGAGGCACCGCTCACCGGACGCGTGCTGACCGGTGTCGACGAGGCCGAGGAGGTCGACGGCGTGCACGTCGCCCACGCCGCCACCGCCGACCGCGACGGCGAGTTGGTCGCGACGGGCGGACGCGTGCTGTCCGTGGTCGCGACCGGAACCACCTTCGCCGAGGCGCGCGAGGCGGCCTATGCGGGTCTCGAGCGCATCGGGCTGGAGGGCGGACAGTTCCGCACCGACATCGCCGCGAGGGTCGCGCAGGACTGAGCCCCCGGACGATGACCTCGACCGCCGCGGCCTACGACGCCCGCGCCGCCGACTACATCGCGGCACTCGGGTCGATGGATGCCGTGCATCCGGTCGACCGGGCGACCGTCGACGCGTGGCCGCGGCGCTTGCGGGCCCGGTGCTCGACGCGGGCTGCGGCCCCGGCCACTGGACGCAGCACCTGACCGACCTCGGCCTCGACGTGCGCGGAGTCGACTTCGCGCCGCGATTCGTGGAGCACGCGCGGGTCGCGCATGCCGGCATCCGGTTCGATGTGGGCACGATCGATCGGCTCGACGCTGCCGACGGCGTGTTCGGCGGCATCCTGTCGTGGTTCTCGACTGTCCACCACGAGCCCGAGGCGATCTCGGCGCCGCTGGACGAGTTCGCGCGCACAATGCGTCCGGGAGGGAGCCTGCTCCTGGGCTTCTTCGTCGGGCCCGAGATCGAGGCGTTCGACCACGCCGTCGTCCGCGCCTGGCGCTGGCCCGTCGTCGAGCTCTCCCGTCGGGTGGAGGTCGCTGGCTTCCGCGTGGACGAGACGCACACGCGCGCGACAGGAGGCGAACGTCCGGTAGGGGCGCTCATCGGCACGCGACGATGACGACGGGGATCGCGATCGAGCGGGTACGCGTCGAGGATGCCGCGGCCGTGGCGGCGTCCAGACCCTCGCGTGGCAGCAGACGTACCGCGGCTTGATCGACGGTGCCGTCCTGGTGCACCCGACGCCGAACGCCGCCACCCGCGCGGGGTGACGGCGTCCGGGGTCCAGGTCCTACTCCCCCGCGGCAGCGGGAGCGGCCTGCGCGGCCTGCTGTGCGGGGGCCGCATCACGCGGCGCCCCGTGCGGGCGGATCACCGACGGACGACGCATGAACAGCACGGCGATCAGGCCGACACCGATCACGATGATCGGCAGCACCAGCGACTGGCCCATGGCGGTGGAGAAGCCCTCGACCACCTGCGGCGGCAGGGTTCCGCCGCCGAAGCTCGCGTCGGCGTCGGCCGCGCCGGGAAGGTTCGCCTCGAGGCGCGCCTGCATGAACGCGGCGATGGATGCCGAGCCGATCACGGAACCCACGGTGCGGGTGGTGTTGTAGATGCCCGCACCGGCACCGGCCTGACGCGGCGGCAGGTTGCGGGTCGCGGTCGTGGCGAGCGGGCCCCACATGCCGGCGTTTCCGACGCCCATGAGCGCCGACGGGATGAGGAACGCCCAGATGGGGGCATCGTTCAGGATGAGCGCGACGTAGATTCCGAGCGATCCGCCCACCAGGAGCAGACCGGGCACGAGCAGGAAGCGCGGGTCGGTGCGGTCGAGCAGCTTCCCGGCGAAGGGGGCGAGCACGCCCGACAGGATCGCGAGCGGGATGAGCAGCAGAGCCGACTCGGTGGGGGTGAGGCCGCGCGCGAGCTGCAGGTAGAACATCTGCGGCAGGGCCATGCTCGTCACGGTGAAGCCCACCGCGGCGATCGCGAGGTTCGCGACCGAGAAGTTGCGCTCCCGGAAGAGGTCGAGGGGCACGAGGGGTTCGCCCTTGCTGCGCGCCTGCGTCCAGATGAACAGGCCCATGACCGCGACGCCGGCGGCGACCATGACCCAGATCCACGTGGCCCACGAGTAGTGCTCGCCCTCCTGCAGCCCGAAGACGATGAGGAAGAGGCCGACCGCGCTCAGGACCACCCCGAGGATGTCGAACTTGTGCGCGGTCTTCGGCAGCTGCGGCACGAGGATCACGGCGGCGATGAAGCCGATCACGCCGACGGGGATGTTGATGAAGAAGATCCACTCCCAGCCGAGGCCGTCGACGAGCAGACCGCCCGCGAGCGGGCCGACGAGGGTCGCGACACCGGCGGTGGCGCCCCACAGGCCCATCGCCGCACCGCGGTTCTGCGGCGGGAAGGTGCGGGTGATGACGGCCATCGTCTGCGGGGTCATGAGGGCGGCGCCCAGGCCCTGCACGGCGCGAGCGGCGATGAGCACCTCGAGCGAGGGGGCCAGACCGCAGGCGAGCGAAGCGAGGGTGAAGATCGCGAGGCCCGTGAGGTAGACGTTCTTCGGGCCGAAGCGGTCGCCGAGGCGGCCGGTGATCAGCAGCGGCACGGCGTACGTGAGCAGGTAGGCGCTGGTGACCCACACCACGTTGTCGAGGTTGTTGGTGTTCGGGTCGAGGGCCGCCTTGATGGCGGGGTTCGCGACCGACACGATCGTGGTGTCGACCAGGATCATGAAGAACCCGATGACGAGCGCCCAGAGGGCGGGCCAGGGGCTGCGTTCGGTGGTGCGGGTCGACCCGGTGGGGGCGGATGCCGCGGAGGCGGCGCGGGAGTCGGTCATGGGGTGGTCTCCTTTGAGACGCGGTGCTTCTTCTTGATGTGTTCGGGGATTTCGGCGATGCCCCACGGAAGGGAACGATCGGCGAGGCGCGCACGCAGGGAGTCCTGCCACGCGAGTTCGGCGTCCAGCAGAGCGGACTGCCGCTGCAGCTCGACCAGGAATTGCTCGGGGGTCTCGGCGACGGCCGAGGCGGACAGGCCGGTGCGGTGCTCCTCCACGGAGGCCAGGAGCAGCTCGCGGCGCCGGTCGAGCAGAGCGATGACCTCGTCGCGGTCGAGGTTGTGCGATTCCGACAGGGCCACCCGGAAGTCGTTCGCCCGTTCGATCTGGGGAAGCTCGGCGCGCACCCACTCCTCCACCGCGTGGCGACCGGCATCCAAGAGTGTGTAGGTCGTGCGCTCGGGCCGGTTGCCTTCGCGGTCGACGCCCACCTCGGCGAGCAGGCCGTCCCGTTCGAGGCGGGCGACCGTGTGGTAGATCGTGCCCTTCTGCAGAGGGACGAGACGGTCGTCGCGCCTCTCCTTGAGCAGGCGCACCATCTCGTACGGGTGCATGTCGCCCTCGCGCAGCGTCGCGAGGATCATCACTCCCACGGGGGTGAGGCGGCTGGTCTCCGGCATCCGTCCCCCTTCATGGTCCGTGTCGACTAGTCCACATGGACTATACGCCCGTTTCGCCGCGACCACGAACCCCTCGGATGAACGTCGGGTGTCCCGGACACGTCGGCGGGGTGCGCGCAGCGCGGCATGTCGGGGACAGTCAACGCCGGACGGATGCCGCGCCCGGTGGGGTTGCGCGCGGCGTCACGCCGCCTCATGACGAAGACGCCGCACCGGCGGACCGGGGCGGCGTCTTCGCGGAACGGGCACTCGGCTCAAGTCGACGAGGGAGAGCCGGACACCGCCTCGGCGGCATCCTTCTCCGCGACGGGCGCGTCCGCGGGGGTCCCGGCCGGAGCGCTGGCCGACCGGTGACGGCGCCACCGCGCGGGCAGGCCGAAGATGCCGCGCTGGTTGGGCTCCTCGACCTCGAGGCCGTAGTGCTTGCCGATCGAGTCGCGCAACTGAGCGCGCTCGGCCTTGTCGTAGGCCTTCATCTCGCGGCGGAAGGCCACGACCGTCGCCCAGCAGATCGCGAGCAGCACCACGCTGAACGGCAGCGCGATGCTGATCGCCGCGGTCTGCAGGGCGGTGAGGCCTCCCGCGATGAGCAGGGCGAAGGCGATCACCGCGGTGGCGAGCGCGAAGAAGACGCGCACCCAGTTCTTGGGCTCCTCCTCGCCCCCGGTGGCGATCATGCTCATCACGAGCGCCCCGGAGTCGGCGGAGGTCACGAAGAACACCGCGATGAGGATGAGGAATCCGACGATCAGCACCGCGGAGCCCGGCACGCCCTCGAGCATCTGGAACAGCGCCGTCGAGACGTCGACCGACCCGTCCGCACCCGTGTACGAGGCCGTTCCGGTCAGCTCGCCGTAGATCGCGGTACCGCCGAGCACGGTGAACCACAGGATGCCGACGAGCGTGGGCACCAGGATCACACCGACGACGAACTCGCGCACGGTGCGACCGCGCGAGATGCGTGCGATGAAGATGCCGACGAAGGGGGCCCACGAGATCCACCAGCCCCAGTAGAACGCCGTCCACGCACCCTGCCAGGCGACGCCGTCGTCGCCCGCGTACGCGCTGACGGTGAACGAGAGGCCGACGAAGCTCTGGATGTAATTGCCGATCGACTGCACGACGTCGCGCAGGAGGAACTCGGTGGGACCGACGAAGAGCAGGAAGAGCATCAGAACCCCGGCGAGCACGAGGTTGATGTTCGAGAGCCACTTCATGCCCTTGCCGACGCCCGACAGCACGGAGAAGAGCACCAAGCCGGTGATGATGCCGATGATGACGGCCTGGCTGATGATCGAGGGCGGGACGACCCCGAGGAAGTCCAGGCCGGCGCTGATCTGGATGACGCCGAGTCCGAGCGAGGTCGCCACCCCGAAGAGCGTGCCGACGAGGGCCGCGACGTCGACCGCGTTGCCCCAGCCGCCCTGCACGAGACGCGCACCGAGGATCGGCTCGAGCGCCCAGCGGATCGTGCGCGGCCGCTTGCGACGGTGGAAGGCGTAGGCGAGGGCGAGACCCAGCACCACGTAGATCGACCACGCGTGCACGCCCCAGTGCAGGAAGGTCTGCGACATCGCCTGCTGTGCGAGCTCAGCGGGAGTGCCGGTCACACCGGGGCGCGGCGAGACGAAGTGGCTGAGCGGCTCGCTCACGCCGTAGAACACCAGGCCGATGCCCATGCCGGCGGCGAAGAGCAGCGCGAACCACGACATCGTCGAGAACTCCGGCTCGTCGTCGTCCTGACCGAGCTTGATGTTGCCGAACCGGCTGAAACCCATCGCCAGGGCGAACACGACGAAGAACGCCGCGATCAGCACGTAGTACCAGTTGAACGTCGACACGATGGTCGTCTGGACGGTATCGAAGGTGGCCTCGGCCGCGGCGGGGAAGAAGAGCGCGAAGGCGATGAACGCCAGCGCGATCACGGCGGCGGGCCAGAACACCCAGCCGCGGATGGTCTTGTGCCGGCTGCCCGCGTGAGGATCGATGGCTACCGCGGGTCCGGAGGTGTCATCGGTCATTCCTCCGAGGGTAGTGAGAGCCCCCGCGACTCCCGGGGGGCAGGCGCCGCGAACGTCGTTGTGCGAGAATTCGCGTGAGTGCGCCTCTCGCGTACCCGCAATAATGAGCGGGTGACCTCCGCCTCCCCCCTCGAGCTCGCCGGCTGGCGCCACGTCTACTCCGGCAAGGTGCGCGACCTCTACGTCCCCGCCGACACCGCCGATGACGCCACCCCCGCGCACCTCCTCGTCGTCGCGAGCGACCGCGTCAGCGCGTTCGACCAGGTGCTCTCCCCCGGCATCCCCGACAAGGGAGTCCTGCTGACCACCCTCAGTCTGTGGTGGTTCGACCAGCTCTCCGGCGCCGACGGGGGCCGCTCGGTCCCCAACCACCTCGCCGCCGACCACGCACTCCAGGGCGACGAGGCGAAACCTCTGATCCCGGATGCCGTGCAGGGGCGCGCGATGCTCGTGCGCTCGCTCGACATGCAACCGATCGAGTGCGTCGTGCGCGGCTATCTCACCGGCTCGGGCTGGGCCGAGTACCGCGCGGAGGGCACGGTGTGCGGCATCCCCCTTCCCGAGGGACTGCACGATGGCGACCGCCTTCCGGAACCGCTTTACACGCCGGCGTGGAAAGCGCCCATGGGCGAGCACGACGAGAACATCACCTTCGAGCGCTCGGTCGAGATCGTCGGCGCCGACACCGCCGCCGCCCTGCGCGACCTGTCGCTCGAGATCTACCGCCGCGCGGCGGCCACCGCCGAGGCGCGCGGCCTCATCCTCGCCGACACGAAGTTCGAGTTCGGCTACGACGCCGAGGGCGTGCTCACGCTCGCCGACGAGGTGCTCACCTCCGATTCATCGCGCTACTGGGATGCCGAGGCCTGGCGCACCGGGTCCACCCCGGCCGAGCGCATGGCGAGCTTCGACAAGCAGATCGTGCGCAACTGGCTGTCCGAGAACTGGGACAAGCAGGGCGATCCTCCCGCCCTCCCCGCCGAGATCGTCGAGCGCACCCGCGACCGCTACGCGACGCTGCTCGGCCTGCTCACGGCATCCTGATCCGCCCGCGGAGGCTTCGACAGGCTCAGCCACCGCGCCGACAGGATCGGCCATCGCTCCGACAGGCTCGGCCACCGCGTCGACATCGACCGACGAGGCCGAGCACCGGCCCCTGAGCCTGTCGAAGGGCCCCCGACCACACCCCCGCAAGGAGAACCATGTTCCGCTGGAAGCTGCACGGCGACGGCCGCACCGTCGCGCCCGGAGCCGTCGTCGCCCCGGGCGAGCGACTGAACTGGGGGGCGACGATCGCGATCGGACTCCAGCACGTCATCGCGATGTTCGGCGCGACGTTCCTCGTCCCCGTGCTCACCGGCTTCCCGGTGTCGACGACGCTGCTGTTCTCGGGTGTGGGCACCCTGCTGTTCCTGCTCGTCACGAAGAACCGCCTCCCCAGCTACCTGGGCTCGTCGTTCGCGTTCATCGCACCCATCACGGCCGCCACGACCACCGCCGGCACCGGCTCCGCCCTCGCGGGCATCGTGGCCGTCGGCGTCCTGCTCGCCGCGATCGGCTTCGTGGTGCAGTTCGTCGGCCTCGGGTGGGTCGACAAGGTCATGCCGCCCGTCGTGGCGGGGGCCATCGTCGCGCTGATCGGATTCAACCTCGCACCCGTCGCGTGGTCGAACTTCCAAGTGCAGCCGCTGCCCGGCACGATCACCCTCGTCGCGGTGATCCTGTTCAGCGTGCTCTTCCGCGGCTTCCTCGGACGCATCTCGATCTTCCTCGGCGTGATCGTCGGCTACGTGGCCACGGTGATCATCCAGCTGACCACGGGCGAGATCCTCATCGACTTCTCCGTCGTCGAGCAGGCGCCGTGGGTGGGCCTGCCGACCTTCCAGATCGCCGACTTCGCCTCTCCCGCGACGTGGTCGGTCATCGCGATGTTCCTGCCCGTCGTGTTGGTGCTCGTGGCCGAGAACGTCGGTCACGTTCGCGGCGTGGCCGCGATGACGGATGCCACGGCAAACCGCTCCACCGGTCGCGCCCTCATCGCCGACGGTGTGGCCACGACCCTGGCCGGCACGTTCGGCGGCTCGGGTACGACGACCTACGGCGAGAACATCGGCGTCATGGCCGCCACCCGCGTCTACTCGACGGCCGTGTACTGGGTCGCCGGTCTCACCGCGATCGTGCTGAGCCTCTCGCCCAAGGTCGGCGCGGTGTTCAACACCATCCCGCCGGGCGTGCTGGGCGGAGTGACCACCGCG
The DNA here is from genome assembly GCF_032464935.1 of Microbacterium phycohabitans. Taxonomy (NCBI): domain Bacteria; kingdom Bacillati; phylum Actinomycetota; class Actinomycetes; order Micrococcales; family Microbacteriaceae; genus Microbacterium; species Microbacterium phycohabitans. The sequence continues at coordinate 906,333 of NZ_JAWDIT010000002.1, read as the reverse complement.
CTCTACGGCCTGATCGGCATCATCGGCATCAAGATCTGGGTCGACAACCGCGTCGACTTCTCGCGCCCGGTCAACCAGTACACCGGCGCCGTCGCTCTCGTGCTCGCGATCGCCGGATTCACGATGCAGTGGGGCGACTTCCAGCTCGGCGCGATCGTGCTCGGCTCCGTCGCCGCCCTGGTGATCTACCACCTCGGCAACGCCATCGCCCGCGCCCGCAAGACCGGCGCCGACGACGGCGGCCCGATCCCCGCCGTGGGCCCGCTGGGCGGTGACCCGAGCTGACGCGGCCGGGCGCGGTATGCCGCGCCGAGATCACACGTTGGCCTCGAACGCACACGTTCCCGCAGCTTCGGAGCGTGTGCGTTCGTCGTCATCGTGTGATCGCGCACCGGCCCACCGGTCAGCCTGCCGCCACCGGCGACGGCCGCCGCGGCGGTATTCGGTGCGTGAGATCACACGCCCCGGGCGAGTGCACGCGATGCTGCACAACCCGGGCGTGCGGTCTCGTCGCGATCACGCGATTTCGAGGGGCGATGGATGCCGGGACGCAGCCCCGTTACGTCACCGTTACTTGACACGATGACGCCCTACCCCGCACACTGATCTCGGTCGCTGATAAATCGGTTTATCAGCGAGATAAATCGATTATCCAAGGGAGGATGAAGAGATGACCCGAGTTCGTCTCGCCGATGTCGCCAAGGCGGCCGGAGTCTCCCCCGCCACCGTCTCGCTCGTGCTCAACGACGCCGAGTCGCGCATCTCCGACGACACAAAGGAGCGGGTCCGCCGCGTCGCCCACGAGGTGGGCTACTCGCCCAACCCGATCGCCCGGAGTCTGCGCACCCGCGTCACCGGCACGATCGGCCTCGTCTCCGATCGCATCGCCACCACCCCGTTCGCCGGCCGCATGCTCGCCGGCGCGCAGGAGGTCGCTCGCGAGAACGGCCGACTCGTCATCCTCGTCGACACCGATGGCCACCCTGAGATCGAGTCCGACGCCATCTCGACCCTGGTCAACCACCGCGTCGACGGCATGGTCTACGCCTCGATGTACCACCGGGTCATCCCGGCGCCCGCGGGCCTTCCCGCCGGCACGGTGTTCCTCGACTGCCGCCCCGAGGACGGCGGCTATCCCGCCGTGGTGCCCGATGATTACTCCGGCGGCCGAGTCGCCACTCAGGAGCTCGTCGACGCCGGACACCGCCGGATCGCCTACATCGACAACGACGAAGACCGTCCCGTGGCCGCCGAACTCCGCCTGCGCGGCTACCTCGACGTGCTCGCCGAGTCCGGCATCGACCCCGACCCCGCCCTCCACGTCTTCTCACCGACCTCGGCCGCAGGCGGGCAGCAGGCCGCCGCCGAGCTGTTCGCGCTCGAGCCCGCACAGCGCCCGACTGGAGTCTTCGCCTACAACGACCGCATCGCGGCCGGAGTCGTGACGTGGGCGCACCGACACGGCATCCGGATCCCCGAAGACCTGTCCATCGTCGGCTACGACGATCAGCAGCTCGTCGCGTCGGAGCTCGATCCGCCCCTGACCACCGTCTCGCTCCCCCACACGGCCATGGGCCGCTGGGCGATGGAGGTCGCCCTCGGCCTCCGCGAAACGGACACCGAATCCCCCCACCTCATGGACTGCCCGATCGTCCGTCGGGCTTCCGTCGGCCCTCCCGCGCACCTCGGCAGCGCGCGGGACCCCCGGGTCGCGGACTGACGCCACCCCGGCGTCCCCTCACGATGACGACAGCGATGTCGTCGTACACCGAAAGGAACCCGATGAAGAAGTCCTTCATCCCGCTCGCCGCGATGGGCGTCGCTGCCGCGCTGGTCATGACCGGCTGCGGTCAGGCCGGCCAGGGCAGCGCGACGACCGAAGACGGTCGCACCGTCCTGACCATGTGGACCCACTCGGCCGGAAACCCCGCCGAGCTCGCCGTCTACGAGAAGATCATCAGCGACTTCAACGCCTCGCAGGAGAAGTACGAGGTCAAGACCGAGTCGTTCCCGCAGGGCGCATACAACGACGCGATCGTCGCGGCGGCTGCCTCGGGCGACCTTCCCTGCCTGCTCGACCTCGACGGCCCCATCATGCCGAACTGGGCGTGGGCGAACTACCTGCAGCCCCTGAACATCTCGAGCGACATCACCGACAAGCTGCTTCCCACCGCGGTCGGAAAGTACAACGACGAGATCTACTCCGCCGGATACTGGGACGCCGCCCTCGGCATCTTCGCGCGCAAGTCGGTGCTGGATGCCAACGGCATCCGCATCCCATCGATCGAGCAGCCCTGGACCGAAGCGGAGTTCGACGCCGCTCTCGCGACCCTCAAGGCCGCCGGCTACGAGACGCCCATCGACCTCGGCGCCGAGGACAAGGGCGAGTGGTGGCCCTACGCCTACTCCCCCTTCCTGCAGAGCTTCGGCGGAGACCTGATCGACCGCGACACGATGCTCTCCGCCGACGGTGCCCTCAACGGGCCCGACGCCGTGAAGTGGGGCACCTGGTTCCAGGACCTCTTCACGAAGGGATACGCGAACAGCGGCGGCACTGTGGGCAACCAGGAGTTCGTCGACGGAAAGGTCGCGCTCAGCTACACCGGTGTGTGGAACGGCCTGGCCGCGGTGGATGCCGTCGGCGATGATCTCCTGATCCTCCCGCCGCCGGACCTCGGCAACGGCTCCAAGATCGGCGGCGGCTCGTGGCAATGGGGCATCTCGGCCTCGTGCAGCGATCCCGAGGGTGCGCGCGAGTACCTGGAGTTCAGCTTCAACGACGAATACATCACCCAGTTCGCCGACGAGCAGCTGGTGATCCCCGCCACCGAGGCGGCCACCGAGGCGTCGAAGTACTTCAACTCCACCGACGGCGCTCTGCGTCCGTTCGCGGAGTTCTCGAAAGAGTACGCCGTGCTGCGGCCCGAGACCCCCGCCTACGCGGTGATCTCGACCACGTTCGAGACGGCGGCCAAGGACATCATGAATGGCGCCGATGTGCAGTCGGCTCTGGATGCCGCGGTCACCGAGATCGACACCAACATCGAGTCCAACGACGGCTACGGCGCGAAGTAACGCCGCGACCAGCGGTGGGGGTCCGCCTCGGGCCCCCACCGCGCCCCGCGAAAGAAGAACCTGATGACCGTGTCTCCTCCGGTCGCCGCGGCGAAGCAGCCGCGCCGATCCCTCAGCCGTTTCCGCTCCTCCCGGGGACGCGAAACGTGGGCGGGCCTGGCGATGATGGCCCCGGCCGCCCTCCTGCTCCTGCTCTTCCTCATCGTCCCCGTCCTGCTGGCCTTCACGCTGTCGTTCACCAACGCCCGCCTGATCTCGCCCAACCCACCGCGCTTCGTCGGGCTCGACAATTTCTTCCGGGCCTTCACCGCGGACCCCGTGTTCCTGCAGTCGGCGCTGAACACCTTCCTGTTCGCGCTGGTCGTCGTCCCGGTCCAGGCCGGTCTCGGTCTGCTTCTCGCGGTGCTGGTGAACCAGCGCCTTCGCGGCACGACCTTCTTCCGCGTCGTCTTCTTCATTCCCGTCGTCACCTCGATCGTCGTCGTGTCGATTTTGTGGCGATTCATGTATCAGAGTGACGGCCTCATCAATTCGATGATCGACACGCTCACCTTCGGGGCGTTGAAGGGCGCCGATTGGCTGAACGATCCGAGCACGGCGCTCGGCGCGATCATCGTGCTGTCGATCTGGCAGGCCGTCGGCTTCCACATGATCATCTGGCTCGCGGGGTTGCAGACCATCCCGGAGGAGCTGTATGAAGCCGCCCGCATGGACGGCGCGAGCCGCTGGCGCCAGTTCACCAATGTCACCTGGCCGGGCCTGCGCCCGACGATGGTGTTCGTCCTCGTCACCATCACCATCGCCGCTCTCGGCCTGTTCGTGCAGGTCGACGTGATGACGCAGGGCGGTCCCCTCAACTCGACGTCGACCGTCGTGTTCCATGCCGTGCGCAAGGGGTACGAACAGCAGGAGATCGGCTACGCGGCCTCCATCTCACTGCTGTTCTTCGTCGCCGTGCTCATCATCGCGCTCATCCAGCGTTGGTTGACCCGAGAGAAGAACTGACATGACCAGCACCCTCGAGCGCCCCGGCGGCGCCGCCCGCGCCTCGCGCCCCGCGCGTCAGTCCCCGCCCACCCGCACCCGCACCCGCTCGTCGGAGGGGCGCAACGGCCGCATCCTCACCTACGTGTCGATGTCGATTCTCGCGGTGTTCTTCCTCTTCCCGCTGGTGTTCATGTTCGTCTCGAGCCTGAAGCCCGACGCGCAGATCCTTCGCGACATCAACTCCCCCGCGGCGTTCCTGCCCACCGGCGAGATCAGCCTCGACAACTACTTCGGCGTCTTCGACCGCGTACCGGTCGCGCAGTTCCTGTTCAATTCGATCCTCGTGACGGTGCTCACCGTGGGACTCGGCCTGATCGTGAACTCGCTCGCCGGATTCGCACTGTCCCGTTTGCGGTGGAAGGGCCGGGTCGTCGTGCTCGCGCTCATCATCGCGACGCTCATCGTCCCCTTCGAGACGATCGCCGTGCCGATGGTCTACTGGGTCAACCAGCTGCCCACCCTCGTCATGGAGGGCGGCGTGCTGAAGTACGACTTCGGCTGGCTGAACACCTACGAGGTGCAGATCGTGCCGTTCATCGCGAACGCCTTCTCGATCTTCTTGTTCGCTCAGTATTTCTCGACGATCCCGCAGTCCCTCGACGAGGCCGCCCGCATCGACGGGGCGAGCTGGTTCACCATCTACCGCCGCATCATCGTGCCCCTGTCGGGACCGGCGTTCGCGACGGTAGCGATCCTGACCTTCCTGCCGGCATGGAACCAGTACCTGTGGCCGCTCATGGTGGTGCAGAAGGAGGAACTGCGCCCGGTCATGGTCGGTATGCAGTACTTCTTCCAGCTCAACACCGCGTGGGGCGAGGTCATGGCCTACACCTCCCTCATCACCTTGCCCGTGCTGATCGTGTTCCTGGTCTTCCAGCGCGCGTTCGTCAGCAGCATCGCCGCCTCCGGGGTCAAGGGATGAGCCGTCCGCTCGATGTCGTCGTGCTCGGAGAAGCACTCATCGACATCGTCACCACTTCCGCCGGGGCGGCCGAGCGCCCCGGCGGAAGCCCGGCCAACGTCGCCGTCGCCCTCGGGCGATTGGGGCGCGACGCCGCACTCATGGCCCGCGTCGCCGACGACGAGCGCGGGCGCGCCCTGAATGCGTGGCTCTCGGCATCCGGGGTCGATCTTCGAACCGCGGGGTCGCCCGAGCGCACCGCCACCGCCCACGTCGTGATCGACGAGCGCGGCAACGCGACCTACGACTTCGACATCGACTGGACGCTGCCCCCGCGCTTCGAGATCCCGGTCGCCCGGATCTTCCACACCGGTTCGGTCGCCGCAACCCTCGCGCCCGGCGCCGACGAGGTGCGTGCGGCCGCCGAGCGTGCTCGCGAAACGGGGCTGGTCAGCTACGACCCGAACATCCGCCCCGCTCTCACCGGTGGTGTCGACGACGCCCGCGCCCGCGTCGAGGCGCTCGTCATCCTGAGCGACATCGTGAAGGCCAGCGCCGAGGACGTCGAGTGGCTCTATCCGGGCGTCGCCGCCGCCGACGTGGCCCGCGAATGGGTCGCGTCGGGCGCCGGTCTGGGCGTCATCACCGACGGGGATGCCGGTGCCCTCGGCGTCACCGCCCACGCGACCGTCGAGATCCCCGCCGTGTCCACGCGAGTGGTCGACACCGTCGGTGCCGGCGACACCTTCATGGGGACGCTGCTCGACGGCATCCTGAACATCCCCGGCGACACCTCCGCGCTGCGCGAGAGCGTCCGCGGACTGGACGCTAAGACCCTGCCTCCCCTCCTCCGACGCGCCGCGGCCGCCGCGGCGATCACGGTCGGGCGAGAGGGCATGGACCCCCCGACCCGAGAAGACCTGCAGCAGTCCGCTGTGCTGAAAGAGAGTGCCTGACGTGTTCGATCTCGCCGATTCCTACGTGTGGGATTTCTGGTTCGCCGACGACGGTGACCGCTACCACCTGTTCTTCCTTTACGCCTCGCGCGCGCTGCACGACCCGGAGGATCGTCACTACCGCGCCTCGGTGGGCCACGCCGTGTCGACCGACCTCGTGTCGTGGGACCGCGTCGCCGACGCCCTCGTGCGCGGCGGGGCTGACGACTTCGACGCCCTCGCCACGTGGACCGGCTCGACCGTGCGCCGCGAGGACGGCACCTGGTTCCTCTTCTACACGGGCTCGCGCCTCGGCGACGACGGACGCAACGTGCAACGCATCGGCTACGCGACCAGCGACGACCTCTTCACCTGGCACAAGAACCCGACCAACCCGGTCCTGGAGGCCGACGGACACACCTACGAACGCCTCGCCACCACCGAGTGGCACGACGAAGCCTTCCGCGACCCATGGGTCTTCGCCGACCCGTCCGGCCGCGGCTGGCACATGTACGTCACGGCCCGGGCGCCTCGGGGACCGCTCAACGGCAGCGGCGTCGTCGCCCACGCGACTTCGCCCGATCTCGAGACGTGGACGCTCCAGGCCCCTGTCAGCGAGCCCAGCGACAAGGGCTTCGGGCAGCTCGAAGTGACCCAGGTCGAAGAAGTCGACGGCCGCGCGGTGCTGCTGTTCTCGTGCATGCCCGCCCAGGCGATGGGTGCTGTGCGCGAGCGCCACCCGCGCGGTGCGGTGTGGGCGGTCGCCGCCGACAGCGTCCTCGGCCCGTTCGACATCTCGACCGCGACGCCCCTCACCGACGACGACCTCTACGTCGGTCGCTTGATCCAGGACCGCGACGGCCGGTGGCAGCTGCTCGCTTTCCGCAACGTCGGCCCCGACGGGGCTTTCGTGGGCGGCATCACCGACCCGATGCCGGTCGGCTGGAACGGCGATCGCCTGATCCTGAAGCAGCCGGCGGCTGTGTCGGCCTGATCCGCCGCGCAGGTGGACTCGCGGCATCCCGGGCCCGAGATCACCCGTTCGTGTCGAGCGCACACGCGGCTGCAGCATTGCACTGTGCGCGCTCGGCACGAACGCGGGATCCGGGGCGGCAGCATACCCTCGGAAGTCCCCCAGGCGGCCTCCGGTAAACTGGTGGAGGCGTGTCGGGAAGTCTGGTCGACGATCTGTCGATCGACCCCGGAAGGGATACTCCCCATGACCGAGACCCACACGCGCGCGCCGAGCTGGCCGGGCTACCGCGAAGTCCACCGCGTGACCACGTTGCTGCGCCGCGAGTCCGTCGGCGGGATGCTGCTCGTGGTCGCCGCGATCATCGCGATCATCTGGGCCAACTCCCCCGCCGCCGACGCCTACTTCGCGCTGCGCGACTTCCGCTTCGGATACGAGCCGTGGCACCTCGAGCTCAGCGTCGGATCCTGGGCGGCCGACGGCCTCCTGGCGATCTTCTTCTTCATGGTGGGCCTCGAGCTCAAGCGCGAGATCGTCTCCGGCAGTCTCCGTCGCTTCGGCACCGCCATCGTCCCCGTGACCGCGGCGTTCGCCGGTGTGGCCGTGCCCGCCCTCATCTACGTCGCCATCGTGCACACGCAGCCGAGCCTCCTGGCGGGGTGGGCGATCCCCACGGCCACCGACATCGCCTTCGCCGTGGCCGTCCTCGCTCTCGTCGGCTCGCACCTGCCCGGGCCGCTGCGCATCTTCCTGCTGACGCTCGCGGTCGTCGACGACCTCATCGCGATCGCGATCATCGCCATCTTCTACACGACCGACATCGCGCTGATCCCTCTCGCCGTGTTCGCCGCGCTCGTCGTGGTCTACGGCGTCATCGCGCACCGCGCGCGCGCGTGGTTCTCGCGCAACGCGTGGGGCGCGTGGGTCGTGCTGCTGCCGATCGGATTCGCCGCCTGGGCGTTCCTCCACGCCTCGGGCGTGCACGCCACGATCGCCGGTGTCGCCCTGGCGTTCACGATTCCCGTGGCGGCCTCGCGCCGCCAGCCCGACCACCACGGCATGGACCTGGCCGAGCAGTTCGAACACCGCTTCCGCCCGCTCTCGAGCGGCATCGCCGTGCCGATCTTCGCGTTCTTCGCCGCCGGTGTCGCCGTGGGCGGCGGCGAGGGCGTCGTGCGCGCGCTGACCGACCCGGTCACCATCGGCGTCGTCGCCGGTCTCGTGCTGGGCAAGCCCCTCGGCATCCTGCTGGGCGTGCGCCTGCTCACCCTCGTGACGAAGGTGCGCCTCGACCCGGCGCTGAAATGGATCGACCTCGCCGGCGTCGGTCTGCTCGCCGGCATCGGGTTCACGGTGTCACTGCTGATCGCGGAGCTCAGCTTCCCGGCCGGCTCCCCGCACACCGACGACGCGAAGATCGCGATCATGGCGGCCTCCCTGCTGGCATCCGTCTTCGCCTCGGCCGTGCTGCTCGTACGGAACCGCCGTTACAAGCAGCTGGCTCTCGCCGAAGAGGTGGATGCCGACGGCGACGACGTCCCCGACGTGTACCAGCAGCCGGAGTCGCCGCGGCGCTGACCTCCTCCGCCCCGAGGCGACGCGCGGGCGGCCCCCGAACGCACACGCATCGAGAGCGGACCGCTCGCCCGAGGGGGCTTCCGACGCGGACGCGGCCCATCGTGCTCACCGAGTCGAGTGGTCGGGCCGCGTGACGCTTGACCCTCACGCGACGTGAGGGCCGACCCTGGGGTCATGAACGACATTTTCGATGCCTTCAAGATCAGCCCCGTCCCCGCTCCGGGGCCGGATGCCGTCGCACCGCCGGTGTACCGGGGGATCTACGGCATGCCCATGTTCGTCACCCTGCCGACCGCCGACCTGACGGCATCGGTCGACTTCTGGACCCGCGGTCTCGGATTCATCGAGCTCTTCGGCATCCCGGGCCAGATGGTGCACATGCGCCGATGGGCGTTCCAAGACGTCCTCCTCGTGGTCGGCGAGCCAGCCCCGGAGACGTCGCCCGTTCGCGTGAGCTTCGCGTGCGTCCTCGACCAGATCGAGCCGCTGATGTCGTCGCTGCGTGCCCTCGGCGCCGCCCCCGAGATGCTCGACACCCCGTGGAACACCCGCGACGTCGAGGTCGTCACCCCCGAGAACGCACGCGTGCTGTTCACCGCGGCCAAGGTGTTCGACCCCGCGTCCGCCGAGGGGCGGAATCTCCGCTCGGTCGGCATCGGGATCGACGAGGATGGGTCGCATGGCTGAGCACGGGATGCCGGTGGGCGAGACGGCCGCACGACTCGGTCTGACCGTGCGCGCCCTGCACCACTGGGACGAGATCGGACTCGCGCGACCGGCTGCGCGCTCGAGCGCCGGTTACCGGCTCTACACCGACGACGACCTCGATCGCCTCCGTCGCATCCTGGTCTACCGAGAACTCGGCCTCGACCTCGATGCCATCCGCGCGGTGCTCGACGAGCCGGGCGGAGACGTGGCCGATCAGCTCCGCGTCCAGCGGGCCCAGGTCGCTCAGCGCATCGCGCAGCTGCAGGTCCTCGACGAGGACCTCGAGCGCATGATCGCGGCGCAGGAGCACGGCATCCTGCTGTCCGAGGACGAGCAGCGCGAGACGTTCGGACCGGCTTGGGACACGGGCTGGCCCGCCGAAGCGCGGGACGCCTACGGCGGATCGCGGCAATGGCAGCAGTACGCCGAGCGTTCGGCATCCCGTTCCGCCGACGACTGGGCGGCGGTGACACGCCTGGTCTCCGACCTCGACCACGAGCTGGGGGCCGCTGTCGACGCCGGCGTGCGGCCCGGCGATCCGGCGGCCGAGGCGCTCGTCGAGCGCCACCGCGAGGTGTTCTCGCAGTACTTCCCCCTCACGCGGCAGATGCAGGTGCACCTCGGTCGCATGTACGCCGACGACCCCCGCTTCGCGGCGCACTACGACGGCATCCGCCCCGGACTCGCGGCCTGGCTGCGCGACGCGATCGAGGCGAGCGCCCGCGCGCACGGCATCGACCCCGACACCGCGCGGTGGGAGTGATCAGGCGGAGCCGCGCTCGATGACCTCGGTGGGCAGGATCGTGGCGTGGGCCGCGGGACGCCCGGCGAGGATGTCGAGCAGAACGGATGCCATGTACCTCCCCTGCGTGAGCGAGGGCTGACGCACGGTGGTCAGGGCGGGACTGAGGGCGGTCGACACCGCGGAGTCGTCGAAGCCCATGACGGCGATGTCGCGACCGGGCTCCAGGCCCTTCTCGCGCAGCACCGTGTAGGCGCCGCGCGCCATGAGGTCGCTCGCCACGAAGACCGCGTCGGGCCGCTCGCCCGACGCCAGCACCCGCGTCATGGCCAGCGCGCCGCCCATCTCGGTGAAGTCGCCGTTCTCGACGGCGACGGGCTCCACTCCCGCCTCGGCCATCGCGTCGCGGAACCCCTGCAGACGGTCGATGCCGGCGGGCATGTCGTCCGGTCCCGACACGGTCGCGATGCGGCGGTGCCCACGGGCCAGCAGGTAGGCGGTGGCGACTCGACCGCCCTCGACGTTGTCGACGTCGACGTAGTAGTCGTCGGCGCGCACCCGCGCCGGTCGCCCGCCGTAGACGACGGGCACCACGTCGGCGACGCGATCGAGGAAGGTGTCGCTGGTGTGGTGCGAGGCCACGATCGCCCCGTCGACGCTGCCCCCTCGGAGGTAGCCGAGCGCCTTGGCGCTCGCGTCGTCGCTGGCGATCAGCATGTTCATGATGTAGTCGCTCTCGCCGATCACTTCGCCGATGCCGGCGACGATCGACGCGAAGAACGGATCGCCGAAGAAGCGGTCGGTCTGCTCGGGGATGACCAACGCGATCGCCCGCGTCTGCCGGCTGGCGAGAGAGCGCGCCGCGCGATTGGGAACGTATTGCAGTTCGTCGATCGCGCGGCGCACGGCCTCGAGTGCGGAGGGAGACACGGCCGTGGAACCGTTGACCACGCGTGACACGGTCGAGCGGGAGACACCGGCCCGCGCCGCGACTTCTTCGATCGTGGCGGTACCGCGAACGGGAGCGATCTCCATAGCCCTGCCTCCTGCGAACCCGGCGGGCGAGCTCTAGACCGCGGGGACCGCGGCCAGAGCACGCTCGGCGATGATGCGAGCGTACTGCCGACCCGAGTCCTTGAGCACGCGCTCCTGCGTCGGGTAATCGACGTACACGATGCCGAACCGCTTGGCGTAGCCCCAGGCCCACTCGAAGTTGTCCATGAGCGACCAGTAGAAGTAGCCGCGCACGTCGACACCGCGGTCCACGGCGTCGAGGACGGCTCCGAGGTGGGCCTCGACGAACTCGACGCGGTCGACGTCGTGCACGCGCTTCTCGCCGTCGTCGTCGACCATCTCGTCGTCGTAGGCCGCCCCGTTCTCGGTGACGTACAGCGCCACGCCCGCTTCGGCCACGTACTCACCGCTCACGCGCTCGAGCAGGCGGGTGAGGCCCTCGGGCTGAACCTCCCAGCCCATGTTCGTGCGCGGGAGTCCGCGGTCGTGCCAGTAGAGCTTCTCGTGCGCCGGGAAGGGGACCCCGATCGGGCGGACCGTCGGAGCATCGCCCCCGGGCGGGTCGACCTCGGGCGGTGTGCCGCCGACGAGCTCACCGTGGTAGTAGTTCACGCCGAGCGAGTCGATCGGGGTCGAGATGACCTCGAGGTCGCCGGGCTGGACGGCCTCCTGCCAGCGCGCCACGGCTTCCGCGTCGGTGTCGCGGAAATCCCTGATGATGTCGGCCGGGTACGACCCGCGGAAGATCGGGTCGAGGAACCAGCGGTTGAACTGCCCGTCGATGCGGCGCGCGGCGTCGAGGTCGGCCGGGTCGGCCGGGTCGACGGCATCCGCCACCGTGAGGTTCAGAGTGAGCCCCAGGTTGAGCGAGGCGTCGCGAGAACGCAGCTCCCGCACGGTCTGACCGTGCCCGAGCAGCAGGTGATGCGCGGCGAGCATGCCCTCGGCCTGCGAGTAGTGCCCCGGGGCGTGGATGCCGGCGGTGTAGCTGAGGAACGACGAGCACCACGGCTCGTTCAGGGTCGTCCACACGTCGACGCGGTCGCCGAGGGCGTCGTGCATGTCGAGCGCGTATTCGGTGAACCGGTCGCTCGTCTCGCGCACGGTCCACCCGCCCTTCTCCTGCAGCGCCTGCGGGAGGTCCCAGTGATACAGGGTCAGCCAGGGCAGGATGCCGGCATCCAGCAGCTCGTCGACGAGACGCTTGTAGAAGTCGACGCCCTTCGCGTTAAGCGGGCCGCCGTCGGGGCGCACGCGCGACCACGAGGTCGAGAAGCGGTAGGTCTGCAGGCCGAGCTGCTTCATCAGCTGCACGTCGTCGGCGTAGCGGTGGTAGTGATCGCACGCGACATCGCCGTTGTCGGCGTTGATCACGGCATCCGGGACACGGCTGAAGGCGTCCCAGATCGAGGCGGTGCGGCCGTCTTCGAACGCCGCCCCCTCGATCTGGTAGGCCGCCGTGGCGGCACCGAAGAGGAAGCCCTCGGGGAAGGCTCGGGTGTCGGACATTGTTCGGGTTCCTTCCGTGGGCGCGAGGGTCATCCCTTGACCGCCCCTTGCATGATGCCACTGACCAGCTGCTTGCCCGCGAAGACGAACAGAAGCAGGAGCGGGATCGTCGACAGCAGCACTCCCGCGAGCACGATCGAGTAGTCGACGAAGTAATTGGACTGCAGCAGCGAGAGAGCCACCGGCAGGGTCGGGTTCTGGCGGTCGAGCACGATGAACGGCCAGAAGAAGTTGTTCCAGGCGCTCACGAAGGTGAACAGTCCCAGCATCGCCGCCGCGGGACGCGCGGCCGGCGCCCCCACCGTGAGGAAGGTGCGGAACGAGCTCGCCCCGTCGACGCGTGCCGCTTCGATCAGCTCGTCGGGGACGGCCTGGCGCAGGTACTGCGTCATCCAGAACACCCCGAAGGCGCTCGTGAGGGCCGGGATGATGATCGCGCCGAGCTGCCCGGTCCAGCCGAGCTCGCTGAACAGGATGTAGAGCGGAACCACCCCCAGCTGCATCGGCACCGCCATGGTTCCCACGACGAACACCAGCAGCCACGGGCCGCCACGGAAGCGCAGCTTCGCGAACGCCCATCCCGCGAGGGTGGAGAAGAAGACGACGGATGCCGCGATCAGGCCGGAGCTGATGATCGAGTTGAGCAGCGCGGGCCAGAAGTTGACCGCGGGGTCGCCGATCACCGCAGCGGCGTTGGCGAAGAAGTTCCCCCCGGGGATCCACGAGCGGTTCGCGTCGCGGATCGTGGACGAGTCGCCCGAGCCGATGAGCAACGACCAGTAGAACGGGAAGACGCTGGCCAGCAGCACCGCGCCGAGGGTGGCGTAGACGATCCAGCCGGGCCGCGAGCCGCGCACCGCGCGGGGGCGCCGGCGCGCGGGCGACGAGGCGTCGCGCTCCACGATCGGGACGGGGGCGGCGTTGACGGCGGTCATCGACGCGTCTCCTCTCCGCGGATGCCGACCGATGCGGCATCCGCCATCATTCGTTGTCTCGCGGCGCGCGCCTGCACCCGGCGCTCGCGGCGGCTGCGGGGGTCGCGGGTGCCGTCGTCGCGCACGAGCACGCGCGTGACGATCATGTTGATCGCGCCGATGGCGAGGATGATCAGGAACAGGATCCAGGCGAGGGCTGCGGCACGGCCGAAGTTCCACTCTCCCCATCCGACGTTGTAGAGCCACAGGGTCACGGTGAGCCATTGGTTGTCGGCGCCGCCGGTGCCGTACTGGTCGTACATGCGCGGCTCGTCGAAGATCTGCAGGCCGCCGATGGTGGCGGTGATGATGACGAAGATCAGCGTGGGCTTCAGGCTCGGCAGCGTGATGGAGAAGAACTGGCGGACCTTGCCGGCACCGTCGACCGTCGCCGCCTCGTAGTACTCGCGCGGGATCGCCTGCATCGCGGCGAGCAGGATGAGGGTGTTGTACCCGGTCCAGCGGAAGTTGACCATCGTCGCGATGGCGATGTGACTCGCGAACGCGTCGGAGTGCCACGGGACGGCGGGCAGGCCGAGGTTCTGCAGCGTGGTGTTCACCACGCCGTACTGGTCGCCGAACATGTTGCTGAAGATGAGGGCCACCGCCACGGGGGCCATGACGTAGGGGATCAGCACGCTCATGCGCCAGAAGGTCTTGGCGCGGATGTTCTGGTCGAGCATCGCGGCGATGAAGATCGCGATGATCAGCTGGGGGACGCTGGAGAGCAGGAAGATGCTGAAGGTGTTGCGCAGCGCGATCCAGAACTTGGGCTGCGACAGCACCCACGCGTACTGGTCGAAACCGATGAACTCGCCGGAGTTGCGGACCAGGTCCCAGTCCATGAAAGAGATCACGGCGGTGTACGCGATGGGGAACAGACCCGTGATCGCGAACAGGATGAAGAACGGCGAGATGTAGAGGTAGGGCGAGAGCTTGAGGTCCCACGCGCTGCGGCGGCTCCGGCCGAAGCCGAGGCGCCGCGGTTCGCGGGCCCGGGGCGCGGCGACCGGCGTGGGTCGCTCGAGTGTGCTGGTCACGGCTTGTGCTCCGTTTCTGCCGCGTGAGGGGCGGAAATCCGTCGCCGGCGACGATGCCTCGGCGACGATCACCAGCCCCTCACGCGAGAAGGGGGACGGGCGACGGATGCCAGGGGTGCGACCCCCTGGCATCCGTTCGCGCGGTCAGGACAGGGCGTCGACCTCGCTCGCCCACTGCTTCCAGGACTCGTCGGCGCTCTGCGTGCCGTCCTCGACGCGGGTCAAGGCCTTCTGCATCGCGTCGTTGATCTGGAAGTAGAACTGGCCCTTGTACGGCGAGACCTTCACGGCCTGCGCGCGCTCGGAGAGCATCTCGCCGACGGGGGCGTCGTTGAAGTAGGCGTTGACGCTGCCGGTGAGGGCGTCGGCCTTCAGCGCGTCGGTCTGGCTCGGGAAGGTGCCCGCGTTCTCGAACGCCTTGACCTGGGTCTCGGGGTCGGTGAGCCAGTCGGCGAGCTCCTGCGCCGCCTCGACGTTCTTGCCGTTGCCGGGGACGGTCAGGTACGACCCTCCCCAGTTGCCCGCCCCGCCGGGGAAGACGTTCGCGATGTCCCAGCCCGTCACCTCGGGCGCGTTGCCCTCGATCACGCCGAGCATCCAGCCGGGGCAGAGCATCGTGGCGAACGCGCCGTTCGACAGGCCGGCGAACCAGTCGTCGGACCACTGGCCGAGGTGCGCGGACTGCGTCGCGCTGGCGGCGAGCACCTGGTCGTAGATCTTCTCGACCTCGGGGTTGCTCGTGGCGATGATCGAGCCGTCATCCGGGTTCTCGTAGGCGGCCTCGACCTGGTTGATCGCGCCCTGGTACGTGCCACCGGCCGAGTCGAAGAACGCCTTGCCGGTCGCCGCGACGTACTTGTCGCCCGCGGCGAAGTAGGTGGACCAGTCGCCCTCGAGCATCTTGGCGACCTCGGCGCGATCGGTGGGCAGGCCCGCCGCGGCGAACAGGTCGGAGCGGTAGCAGACGCCCTCGGGTCCGATGTCGGTGCCGTAGCCGACGAGCTTGCCGTCGGCACTGGTCGCGGCCTCGACCTTGTAGTCGAGCCAGCGGCTCTTGAGGTCGTCGGGCACGGGGGCGAGCAGGTCGGCGTACTCCATGACCTCGGGCAGCCAGTCGACCTCGATGGCCTCGATGTCGGCGAGGCCGGTCTTGCCGAGCTTCTGGAAGTAGTTCTCGCGGGCCTCGTTGCTGGTCGCGGCCTTATTGTGCACGATCTTCACGTTCGGGTGCGCGTCCATGTACTCCTGCAGGAGCGCATCGGTGTACCCGAAGTCGTTGAAGGTGGCGATGGTGAGGGTCACGTCGCCGTCTCCGCCCGAGGCGGAGCCCCCGGCGCCGGAGCAGCCGGCGAGGACGAGGGCGGAGGTGGACGCGACCGCGGCGACGAGCGCGGTCCGGCGCAGGGCATGGGTGTTCACAGATCACTCCTTTGTGGTGGGTGCTGACCGGTGTCGTACTCCCACGTGCGAGGTGTGGGAGCGCTCTCACTGATCGAGAGCGACAATATGGGATCGCTCCCACGACGTCAAGAGAGCGCTCCCACATCCCATCGCCGCACCCCAGGCCGCGATAAACGCCGCGCGTACCGCGAAACGCTCCCGGCGCGCGTTTCTCGGCACGGTGGGCGTTTATCGAGCAGGATGACCCCGCGGCGGAGCGGGGATGCGCGTGGGAGGAGCCCGCGGCGCGGCGAAAGCGCGAGCGTGGACCTCGCCGTGCACGCAACGCCGGGCTCCCCCGACGCGTCGAGGTCGCTGCGAGCCCACCGCGTGGCGCCCCGGGCCGTTCAGCCTGCACCACGCCGGACCGGGCGCTCGCGTAAGATGACTCCCACAACGCCACCCGACTTCTGGAGCTGCAGTGCCCACCATCGTCGTCGACGTCATGCCCAAGGCCGAGCTTCTCGACCCGCAGGGGAAGGCCGTCGCCGGCGCCCTGTCGCGGCTCGGCGAGAACCGCTTCTCCGACGTCCGCATCGGCAAGCGCTTCGAGCTCACCGTCGAGGGCGAGGTCGACGAGGCCACTCTCGCCCGGGCCCGCGAGCTCGCCGACGAAATGCTCTCGAACGCCGTCATCGAAGACGTCGTCAACGTCGAGGTCATCGAGCGGTGACCGCACGCATCGGGGTCATCACCTTCCCCGGCTCCCTCGACGATCGCGACGCGCAGCGCGCGATCCGCCTCGCGGGCGGCGAGCCCGTGGCCCTCTGGCACGGCGAGCACGACCTCAAGGGCGTCGACGCCCTGGTCCTGCCCGGCGGCTTCAGCTACGGCGACTACCTGCGGGCCGGTGCCATCGCCGCCTTCGCGCCGATCATGGCCGAGGTCAAAGACGCCGCCGCCAAGGGCATGCCCGTGCTCGGCATCTGCAACGGCTTCCAGATGCTCGTCGAGGCGCACCTGCTCCCCGGCGGCCTCATCCGCAACGCGCACCAGCAGTTCATCCGTCGCGATCAGCGCCTGCGCGTCGAGAACGCCTCCACCGCGTGGACGAGCGACTTCACCGAGGGCGACGAGATCGTCATCCCGCTGAAGAACGCCGACGGCGGATACATCGCGGATGCCGAGACCCTGGCCCGCGTGAACGGCGAGGGCCTCGTCGCCTTCCGCTACCTGGGCGTGAACCCCAACGGCTCCCTCGACGACATCGCCGGCCTCACGAACGAGCGCGGCAACGTCGTGGGCCTCATGCCCCACCCCGAGCACGCGGTCGAGCCCGGTTTCGGCCCGGGCACGTCGGCCGCCATGCGCTCGGGCGTCGACGGTCTCGGCTTCTTCACGTCGGCGATCGCCGCCGCGGTGAACGCCGCCGCCTGATCCGGTCCCGCCGTGACCGACAAGCGCGCCCCCGATCAGGACGCGCTCATCGATCGCATCCTGCACCTCTGGCGAGCGGATGCCGACACCCTGCCCTCCGAGCCGCGCCTGGCCGAGCTGACCGGCGCGAGCCGCAACTCGGTGCGCGAGGCGCTGATCCGCCTCGAGGAGCGGGGGTACGTCCATCGCACGCAGGGGGCGCGCACTTCGCCGAACCGCCGCCTACCGGGCGTCGGGCGGCGCATCGACCAGCAGTTCGACCATCTCCTGTCGATCCGCTCGGCGGGCTATGACGCGACCCTCGACCTGGTGTCGTCGGAGCGGGTCGCCCTGACTCCCGGCATCCACCGCTTCGACGACCTTCCCGACGGCACGAGCGTGCTGCGCACGGTCAAGATGTGGCGGGTCGACGGGCAGCCGTACGCCCTCGCCGAGGATCTCGTGCCGGTCACGCGCGAGGCCGAGGTCGATCCCCACAGCCCGGTCTTCGCCCTCGCGGAAGCGGCGAACGGCGTGCGCGTCGCGTGGGAGACGCTGTGGATCGAGGCGAGCGGCCTGGATGCCGAGCGCGCGGCGCTGCTGTCGACGGCGCCGGCGACGCCGGTCATCGAGATGACCTACTGCGGCTACGGCGCCGACGACGCGATCGGCTACTGGTCGCGGGAGGTCCAGCTCCCGGCACCCCCGGGGTTGCGCAACGCGCTGATCCGGCGCGTGCGAGCCTGAGCGTTTCGGCCGCGTAACAGCACGGTGAACTTGTCCGACAAGGGTCTCGAACTCTTGTTGGACAAGCGTAACGTCGGGGTTACCCGACGAAAGCGAGCCGTCATGACCGACACCCTGACCGTCCACCCGCTGCGATCCGAGATCGTCTCCGCCGAGGCCTTCGAGGCCTACGGCGTCGTCCTGACGCCCATGGAGGACGGCACCCCGTTCACGGCCGAGGAGGCCGTGCTCGACGTGTCCGGCGGCATCCCGCGCTTCTACCTCATGCACCTCGACGACAAGCCCGCCGAATTCGTGCGGGTCACCCGTCACCTCGAGACCACGCAGACGCTCATGGCGGTCGGTGACGTCGAGTGGACGATCGCCGTGGCGGCCCCCGGGGTCGAGGAGCCGACCCTCGACGACCTGCGCGCCTTCCGCATCCCGCCGCGCACCGCCATCACGATGCGCAAGGGCACCTGGCACGCCGGGCCCTTCTTCGACGACCCGAGCATGGACTTCGTCAACCTCGAGCTCGACGACACCAACGTCTCCGATCACCACAACCACCGTCTCGACGACGCCTACGGCGTGCGCGTCGTGATCGACGGGGAGTGAGAGTGCTCACCCCTCTGCCCGATGCCGCCGCGCGCCTCGCCGCCCTCGAGCGCGAGGCGGCGCATCAGGCGGAGCTGAGCGCGGGCGACGGTCGTTCGTGGGCCGGTGCCCGCGACGGCGTGCGGCCGGTGGTCGTCGTCGGCGCCGGTCAAGCCGGTCTGGTGCTCGCCCGGGGCCTGAGGCGCCGGGGCATCGACGACGTCGTCGTGGTCGATGCGGCACCCGCCGAGGCGGCCGGGCCGTGGACCACCTACGCGCGCATGCACACGCTGCGCACGCCGAAGGACATCGCCTGGCCGACGTGGGGCACCCCCGCGGTGAGCCCGCGCGCGTGGTTCGAAGCCGTCTACGGCGAGGCGGCCTGGGAGGCCATCGAGTACTTCCCGACCGTGGCGTGGCAGGGATTCCTGCACTGGTACCGCGACGCCTCCGCCGTGACCACCGTCGCCTCCACGCGCGTGAGATCCCTCGCCGTCGCGGGCGCCGACGACCCGCTGACCCTGCACCTCGACGGACCCGACGGAGAGTGGATGTTGCCCGCCCGGCACGTCGTGCTCGCCACGGGCATCGAGGGGGCCGGGGGACGCCACCTTCCCGCGCTGCTCGACGGGCTACCCGCCGAGCGCGTGCACCACACGCACGACGACATCGATTTCGCCGCCCTGGCGGGCCTGCGCATCGGCATCCTGGGGGCCGGCACCGGGGCGTTCGACAACGCCGCCACCGCCCTCGAGCACGGGGCCGCGAGCGTGGATGTGCACATGCGTCGCCCGTCGATGCCGCAGGTGAGCCCGTACCGCTGGATGGAGTTCGCCGGGCTCATCGAGAACTACGGTTCCTTCACCGACGCGCAGAAGTGGGCGTTCAACGTGCACCTCTCTGCCGTCGATCAGCCCGCGACGCAGAACGCCCTGTGGCGCGCACATGCGTTCGACGCGTTCCGCTTCCTCACCTCGTCGCCGTGGGAGGACGTCTCGTGGACGGGCGAGGAGATCGCGGTGACCACTCCCCACGGCATCCATCATTACGACGTCGTGCTCGCGGCGACGGGGATCGTGGCCGACCTGGCTCGGCGCCCCGAGCTGGCCGGCGTCGCCGCGGATGCCGTGCTGTGGCGCGATCGCCTGCCCCCCGCGGATGCGGCGCAGAACCCGGGACTCGCCTCGTTCCCGTACCTCGACGACGACTTCGGTCTCGTCAGCCGCAGCGCTCCCGGGCGTTCGGCGCTCTCTCGCATCCACATGTTCAACCACGGCGCGCGGATCAGCCAGGGCATGCTGAGCCACCAGATCCCCGGCCTCGTCGGCGGCGCGACGAAGCTCGCCGCCGCCCTCTCGCGCCGTCTGTTCGAGCACGACTCCGACCGCCTGCTCGCGGAGTACCTCGCCTACGACGTGCCGGTGGGAGTGCAGATCGGCCGCCGTTCGGCGGCACCGGTCACCGTCGCCTGAGTCGCGCGGCGGCGGGAGACGCGGACGACGCCGGACCGCCGCCGCGTGACACCGCCCTGATCCACCCGGGCCCGGACAGCGCACACGACTCCTGCGTCGTGTCCACCGGGGCCGGAGCACCCTCGGCGCGGGTAGCGTCGATCGGGTGACGACTTCGACCCCGCTCCTCGTGTCCGTTCCCACCGCTCAGCTGCGCGACGATCTGGGCGAGCTGCCCGACGGCGTCGAGGTGATCGTGTGGGACATGCAGGATGCCGCCCCTCGAGAACGCTTCGACATGGTGGTTCCGCCGTACATGTCGATGACCGGCGTGATCGAGCGCCTGCGGGAGATCGAGGTCGGCCTCGTGCAGAGCCAGTCGATCGGCTACGACAACGTCGAGGGGCGTCTGCCCGAGGGGATCGTCTTCGCCAACGCGGCGAGCGTGCACGAAACCGCGACCTCAGAGCTCGCCCTCGCCCTCACCCTGGCCGCGCAACGACGGCTGCCCGACGTCGTCCGCGCCCAGGATCGCGGCGAGTGGACCGGCGGCGGGGCGCCCGGACTGGCCGACGCCCGCGTCACCCTGCTCGGCTTCGGCGGTGTGGGACGCGCGATCGCCGCGCGTCTGAAGCCCTTCGAGGTGCACCTGCGCGCGATCGCCTCGCACGGCCGGCTGCAGGACGACGTCGAGGTGTTCCCCCTCGGCAAGCTCGCCGAGGTGCTCGCCGACACCGACATCGTCATCGCCTCGCTCCCCGGGGGCGAGTCGACGCGCCACGTCCTCGACGACGCGGCGCTCTCGGCGCTGCCCGACGGCGCGCTCGTCGTCAACGTCGGTCGCGGACCCCTCATCGACACCGACGCCCTGGTCGACCACGTGCGCCGCGGTCGCCTCCGCGCCGCGCTCGACGTCACCGACCCCGAGCCGCTGCCCGCGGGCCACCCGCTGTGGGATCTTCCGGGAGTGCTCATCGCGCCGCACGTGGGAGGGGCGACGGATGCCATGCGCCCGCGCATCGCGCGTCTCGTCCGCCGGCAGATCGATCGCCTCGCCGCCGGCGAGCAGCCGCTGAACGTCGTGCTCAACGGCTGATCTCTCTCTCTCTCTCCCCCCCCCCCCGCGTCCGTCTGTCCCGTCGAGTGTCCAGGACACGCCGTTCGGCGGCGGGGGGAGGCGGAGTGTCGTGGACACTCGACCGTGTCGAGGCGGTGGGCAGCCGCGCGGGGCGGGCGTCGGGGGGGGTGAGGGCGGTCAGGACGACCGCTGCGGACGCATCGTGCGGAGCGTCTCGCGCATCAATCGGGCGTCGCTGCGTCCGCAGAGGAACATCAGCAGCCCGGCCGCCACCGCCCAGGTCGCGGTGACACTCGCCAGACGGAAGATCGCGGGGAGGTCGGCGAAGAACGCGGCATCCATTCCCCACGACCCCAGGGTCGCTCCGCCGCTGACCAGAAGCGGCACGACGGCGCTCCGCAGCAGCGCGCCTCTCCGCAGGCCCGCACGCGGAGCGAAGACGAAGGTCCCCGAAGCCCAGATGAGCACCTGCCCCGCGACGACACCCCAGGCGACACCGGTGGGGGCGAGGGGGGCGAGCAGCACGATGAGCAGCACCATCGGCACGCGTCCGATGAGCTCGGAGAAGAACAGCGCCCCCGACCGCCCGAGGGCGGCGAAGCCCCAGTAGTAGGCGTAGGCGATCGTCTGGAAGACCGTTCCCACCGCCAGCACCGGGAGGAACTGCATGGCGGGGAGCCACTCGGCGCCCAGCACGACCTCGATCAGCGGCGCACCCCCGACGACCAGCAGACCCGTGACACCGAGCAGAACGTGACTCACGAGACGCTGCGCCCGGAGCAGTTCGTCGTTGAGCGTCGAGAGGTCGTCGGCGACCCGAGCCAGCCGCGGGAGGACGACCCTCGTCAGCGGCGCCGCCACCTGCTGCAACGGCAGCATGACGAGCTGGTAGGCGCGCGAGTAGAAGCCGACCACCGACGCCGGATACCAAGCGCCCAGCATGATCGTGTCGACGTTGGTCGTCACGTATTGCGCGGCATGGGCGCCGAGCGTCGACAGGCCGAAGGTCAACAGCGAGCGCATCTCGGCCCGTCGCGGGAGGCTCGGGCGCCACTGCGCGGCGACCGAGGCCCACAGCAGGGTGACCGCCGCCGCGACCGTCCCCTGTACGGCGAGGGCGACGTAGCCCGATCCCGCCAGGGCGAGGACCACCGCGGTTCCCACACCGATCGCGTCTCCACCCACTTCGGCGGCGGCCAACCGCGAGAAGCGCTCCCGGCGGTTCAGCTCGACGAGGAACTGCACCGCCCCCGCCCGCAGGAGATAGGCGGGCGCCGCGAGCAGCACGACGACGACGAGGCGATCGTCGTCGAAAGCCGCGGCGATGGGCGCCGCGCACAGCCCGACGACGAGGGCCGACACGGCACCGATTCCGCTGTTGATCCACAGCAGATTGCTCTTCTGCTGCTGACTGAGCGAACTCTCCCTCAGCGCGGCCAAACTGAGACCGAAGTCGCCCAGCACCGAGGCGATGCCGACGAGGGCGAGCCCCAGGCTGACGACTCCGAAGTCGCCGGGACCGATCAGGCGAGCCAGCACGACGAGGTTGACGATCTGGAGGAGGTAGCGCACCCACTGCGTCGACAGGAGGAGCGTCGCCCCCCGGGCTCGTGCGCCTGCGGATGCCTCGGGCGTCACGTCCGTCTCTCTCCTCGTCTCGCGCACGGAGGGTCGCGCGCCGGGGCAGCCTATGCGCGGCGGGAACCGCCTCCCCCGTCACCGCCGTTCTGAGCGCGGGTTTTCACCCGCCCAGTCCCCTGAGCCGGCGGGGAGTCGTCGCGCCGCGCGCTCCTACTCTGTGCGGATGACCTCCTCGGCCGTCACCGTGCAGCGACCGCTCCCGCCCCCCGCGGCTCCGACACGGCGCGCACTCCGAACCGGCGGCTCCGTCCGCAGCTCGAGCTCCCGACTGTCCTCCTACCTGACGCTCCTCGTGCTGTGGGGCGTCTCGATCTCGGGCCCGGTCGCGCAGACGCTGACGATGGATCGGACCAAGGCGGTCGAGGGCGTGAAGTTCACGATCGCCCAGGCCGTCGTCGACGCCTGGTGGGTCGCTTTCCTCGTCCCTGCGGGCATCACGTTGTTCCTCCTCGTCTTCCGCGTCATGTTCGTGCGCGCCGACATCACCCCGCTTGTCGTCGTTCTTCTGCCTTCGCTCTGGATCGCGTTCGACGAGTTCTCGCATGCCCGCCCCGTCTCCGAGAAGGTGCTGCTGCCCATGGGCATCGCGATCGCGATCTGGGCGCTGCAGGTGCGCGTCGGCGACCTGCGGCTCTACGCCCTCCTCGCCACGGGGCTCGCGGCGGCCTCGATGGTGCTCACCGCCGTGGCTCCCCGGCTCGTGTACATGCCCCAGAGCTTCGACCTCGCCACCGATAAAGCCCTCCTCGACCTGCCACTGCTGGCCGGTTTCTTCTCCCACCCGAACGGCAACGGGCTCTTCCTCGCTCTCGCGCTCCCCCTCACACACCTGTTCTCGCGCTGGTATCTGCGATGGTCGACGGCCGCAGTCCTGATCATGGCGATCCTCTGGTCGGCGTCGCGCACGGCGGTGACGGGCGTCATCGTGTGGTTCGTCGTCGTGCTGCTCGCGACGCTGCTGCGCCGTTCCTGGCGCGCCGTCACCGGGATGCTGCTGTTCGGCCTCTGCGCCGCCGTCGTGGTCATCCCGCTCACGACCACGGATCCCACGGCGTTCACCCTGCGGGGTGCCATCTGGCAGTTCACGCTCTCGCAGCTGTCCGGTGTCCGCTGGCTGGACGGCCTCGGGCACTCCTGGTTCACCGATAACTACGACGTCCTCAAAGACGCTCTGACCACGGCGGCAGGGCACGGGCACAACGTCTTCGTCACGTACACGGTGACCGGTGGCCTCCTCCTGGTGGCCACCTTCGGCTTCGTCGTCTATCGGAGCGCGCGGATCGCGACACGCCTCCCCACGCGAGAGAGCGTCGCCGCGCTGGGATTCCTGTGCGTACTCGCCGGCCTCTCGATCACGGAGTCGGCGTGGCGCGTCGAAGCACCCGACGACCTGTTCGCCGCGATGCTCGTCCCCCTTTTCGTCATCGCGACGCAGAGCCCGATGCTCACACCGCTTCGCGTCGGCAGAACGGGTGAGCAGCGTGGTGAATCAGCGCGGGGCACTCTTCCGTTGCTGCACCGGTGAGTCCGGCGTCCGTCCGCGACGGAAGGCCCGCACCGGACTCGTCACCACAGCCCGCAGGCGCCGAAGGTTGTGGGAGCGCGGGGGCAGGTCCCACGTGAGCAACGACCGCACGACGGCGTCATCGACACGGCGCCCGCGCTGAATGTCGCCGCGCTCCCGGAGTTTCTTGGGTGTCTTGCGCACGGCGATCACCACCGCCCGCACCGCCGTCGGCCCCTGGCCCCGCACGACTGCTCGCACGAAGGTGATGGTGGTCGCGAGCAGGAGTCGGGGCGCGACCGTCGGCAGGAGGCTCATCGGGACGTTCTTGATCATCAGCCACCCGAGGTTCTTCAGGGTCTGATGGGTCGTGAAGCCGGGCATCCGCGAGCTCGTGGCGCCGATGCGGTGGCGCGCGATCGCACGCGGCGCGAGACGGACACCCCATCCCCACAACTGCGCTCGCCAGCTGATGTCGACGTCTTCGAAGTAGGCGAAGAAGTCCTCGTCGAAGAGCCCGATGTCACGCAGCATCTCGGCGCGGTAGAGGGTCGATCCCCCGCTCGCGCCGAAGATCTGCACCGCGTCGTCGTACGCGTCGAGGTCCTCTTCGTCGCGACCGCGAGGAAAGGGCAGCCCCCAGCTCGAGTAGCACTCCCCGGTACTGTCGAGGCGCTCACCGTCGATCGTGACGAACTTGCTCGCGACCATCCCGATACGGTCATCGCTCGTCATCACGGCGACGAGCTCTTCGATCCAGCTCGGGTCGGCGACAGCGTCGTTGTTGAGCAGCGCAACGTGCTCGTGCCCCTGACGCAGGGAGTAACGGAGACCGACATTGACCCCGCCGGCGAACCCCAGATTGACCCGCTGGGGCAGGAGCGTCACGTCGGGGTAGGACGCACGCAGCATCTCCGTCGAGCCATCCGTCGAGCCGTTCTCGACGACCACGATCTCCACCGCCATGGTCTGACGACGGAGAGCATCCAGGCATACGCGAAGGTCTTCGCGACCGTTCCAGTTGGGGACCACCACCGCAACGCTCATCGCTCGACCCCCTGACCCAGGAGCGCCGCCTCGAGGCGTGCGGGGTAGGTCTCGATCCCGAAGACCGATTGCGCCCAGTCCCGGCTGGCGCGAGCAGCCTCCCAGGCCGCCGAGGGGTCGTTCAGCACCCGCAGCAGCGCCGCCGCCAGGTCTTCGGCATCATCGGCGACGACGAGGCCCGAGGTCTCGCCCTCACCGACCAATCCTTCCGCGCCGACAGACGTCGCTACGACAGGGATGCCGCGCATCATCGCCTCTACCGTCTTGAACTTCAGCCCTGCCCCCATGCGGAGGGGAACGACGACGGCCGTCGCACGGGCGTACTCGGGGTCCAGCGTCGCCACCTCTCCCGTCACCTCGAGGAGCGGGTCGCGCTCGCCCGCCGCGATCATGCCGGGGGTGGGATCGGCACCCGCCAGGATGAACCGGACGTCGGGGCGTTCCGCACGCACGAGCGGGATGATCTCGTCGATGAGCCACTCCGCTGCTTCCACGTTGACGTCGCGGAAGAAGGCTCCCACGAAGAGGACGGTCGGCGGGTCTGCGGGGATCCCGGTGACGCCGACACCATCGGATCCCGCGAACGGGGGCCGCAGGACGAGGGAGTTGCTCGGCGCCGCACCGAGGCGGCGCACGTACCCCGCGTCTTTCTCGCTGAAGACGATCACGGTGTCCATCGATCGGTAGAGCAGGCCCTCGTCACGCACCACGCTGGCGTTGCGCCAGAGGCCGAGGATCCATTTCGGCGACCCCCTGCGCTCCCTGGCGAAGATGCGCTCGAACGTCTGGGTGATGACGTCGTGAGCGATGACGACACGTCGCGCGTCAGGTGCGGTCCGCGCCGCCCGACTGATCCATGACATCTCCGTCCAGTGCGCCTCGATGAGCTCGGCCTGCCGGAAAGCATCGCGCACCCTCTCGGAACGCAGGAGCGCCTGTCGGAACCGGCGCGGAGGACGCACAGGGAACAGCCGGATCTGCTGCGTGTCCAGCCACTGGGCCAGCCGTCCGTCGACGCGCGGTGCGCAGACCACGACCTCGACATCGAGCTCCGCCCGCAGGCGCTCGGCCGCCTCGTCGTTGCCCCGCCAGCCCGGAGCCACGACGGTGACCTCGTGCCCAAGAGCACGAAGGGCGCGGAGGTGGGCGAGAACGTACTGTCCACCCGCGTGGGCGATCCCCGAATACGGGACGTGGGCGACCACACTGGCAATCCGCATGACTTCTCCTCGCGATGGCCTCTCGAACGAAGCCGCGGGAATCGTCGAGGCTCCCGGGGGAAGCTACCAATCTCACAGCGCCCGGCATTCGCGCCTCCCCACCTCGTTCCCGTCCCATTGGCGGCGACGACAGACACCGCGCCCGCGAGCGCCCACCGGGAAGAGCACGCGAAACCCCGCACTTCACCTCCTCGGTCACCCGCACCCGCGGCGGGGAGGACGCGGGCTTCCGAGAGAGCTCCCTCGGGGAGCGCGCGCGTCGCATGCGGCGTGTGAGGGATGGGGTGAATCCGCCCTGGCCATCGCGCGTGGATCCGCCCCTCGCGCCACCCGCCCCCGAGCGCCGGGTCGCGCGAGAGGCATCCTCGCGGAGAACGACCTCTGATCACGCCGACGCCGAGATGCGCCGAAGGTGCGCCCCTCTGCGCACGGAAAGGACGAGATGACTCACGCCGTCGAGACGACGTACTCCGCGTTCCGCCAGACCACTCGGCTGCTTCCCCTCGACGGCCTGCGGGCGATCGCGATCCTGCTCGTCTTCACGGGACATGTCGAGGCCTCCGGGCCCTGGAAGGCCGTGCACGGCGGGGTCGGGGTCACGCTCTTCTTCGTCATCTCGGGCTTCATCATCACGACGCTGCTCCTGCGCGAGAGCGATGAGCGTCCCGTCGACTTCGGAGCGTTCTACATCCGTCGGGCCTTCCGCATCCTGCCGATGTACGTGCTCGTGCTGGCCGTGTACGGCGCACTCATCTTCGTGGTGGGGGCGCAGGCCGATCGCCGCGTCGAGTTCGTCAGCGCCCTCCCGGGCTACCTGCTCGGTTTTCCCGAGATCGTCCAGCTCACCAACACGGTCGACAGTCAGGCGCCCTTCTCGGGCGCGTGGTCCATCGGCATCGAGGACAAGTTCTACCTGGTGTGGCCGGTGGTCGGCTTCCTGCTTCTGCGCCGCCGATGGGCCGTGCTCGTGCCGATCCTGCTGGTGTCGGCGAGCGTCGTGAGCGCGGTCGGGTTCGGCACGCCCCTCGCCCGGGTGGTCCAGCCCTACGCGCACATCATCTTCGGCGTCCTCGTCGCCGTCGGACTGCACCATCGTGCCTCCTTCGCCGTGCTCGGCCGCATGCTCGGGCGTCGCTGGACGACCTGGCTCCTGCTCGCGGCCAGTCTCGGGCTGGTCCTCTCCCCCGACATCGCGCTGGGCGGGCCGTGGTACGTGCCCTACGGACTGCTGTGGGCGCTGACGATCATCTCGCTCTTCACCGCACCGCGCGGAGCCGCGGCGGCCGCGCTCAGCGCACGGCCCCTGCTGTTCGTAGGCACGGTGAGCTACTCGCTGTACTTGACGCACGCGTTCGTGCTCAACACCCTCGAGCGACTCCCGCCGAGCATCCCGTCGTGGGTGCAGTATCCCGTCGGGCTGACCGGCGCCCTCCTGCTGGCGTGGGCGTCGTACCGCTTCGTCGAGGCCCCGATGAACCGCTGGGGTCACCGCATCGCCGCGCGCCGCCGAGCGCGAGCGGCGACGCGCTGACCGCGCCAAGGCTCCGGCATCCATCTGCGATCGGAGCAGGTCCGCGCGCAGCGGTCGGGGCTCAACCCGCGAGGCGGGCGGCGGTGTTCGCCGTGGCCGCGACGTCGGCGACGTAGCTGTCGAGATGGTTGTACGAGAACACCGCCCGACGCCAGCCCGCCGGGCTCGTCATCTCGCCGGCCGCGCACAGATAGCGCCCCGCGGCCAGGGCCGCGTCGTCGATCTGGTTCGGATCCGCGACGCCGTCGCCGTTCGCGTCGACGCCCCACGACCGCCACGTCGAGGGGATGAACTGCAGGGGCCCCACGGCGCGATCCCAGGTGGCGTCCCCGTCGACGCTCCCGCCGTCGGTGTCGGCGATCGACGCGCTCGCGGATCCGTCGAGGGCGATCCCTCGGATGGGCGGATCGGGGTAGCCGTCGTCGCGGAGCCGCCCGCCCGCGTGAGTTCCGTGTCCGGACTCGATCGCACCGAGACCCGCGAGGGTGTTCCATCCGAGGCCGCACCCGGGCTGCTCGACACGGAGGGTGAGCGCGGCCGTGGCATAGGCGCGCAGCGCGCGGGCGGGGATGCCGGTGCGCGCGGCGATCGTGGACACCCAGGTCGGGTCCGCGGCGATGACGTCTGCGGATCCTCCGACGGCCGGCAGGGAGGGCGAGTCGGCCGAGGACGAAATCTCGGATGAGGACGGAGCCACCCCCGCCGCAGCGGCCTCGCGAGGGGCACCCACCACCTCGGCCCCCGCCGCATCGACGTCGCGAGGGGCACCGGCCACCTCGGCCCCTCCAGTCGGCGCAGCAGTCGGAGCCGGATGCCGTTCGGCATCGCGGGCCATGGCCTGCGCCTGCGTGCACAGCACCGCCACACCGACCACCGCGACGACCACCGCGCACAGCCACGGCCACAGCGGTCGACGCACGAACTCGGAGTCCACCCGCACCTCCCGGCGGCGCCCATCGGGTCGAGCGCACCCGGCGACGCTAGGCGAGGGTCTCGACGCGGGCATGAACGCTCGGGATACGGCATCCGACCTCGGACGTGGATCGCACGATGGACGGGGCGGGGCGGATCGCGGAGACTGCGGGTGGCGCGCGAGCGCGGGGCGGCGTCGACTCGCGGGAGCGCGGGGTCAGCCGCGGAAGCCCGCCGGGTTCGACAGCAGGTCGGCGAAGGCGAGCTCCGCGGGGCCGATGAGCATCAGACGCGAGCGCAGGTGGGCGCGCTCGAGGCGGATCGCGCGTCCCTCGGCTCCGAGCGGGTGAACGCGCACGGCGTCGGCCAGACGTTCGCGGCTCACCGACAGCAGGGCGCCGAGATAGCCCGAGAGGACGACGGTCTCGGGGGCGAACGCATTGACGAAGTTGGTGAGCGCCAGCGACAGCATCTCGACCTGACGGGTGACCTCGGTCATCACGCGCGGGTTGCGCGCGACACCGAGTTCGACGTCGAGCTCGTCTTCGTCGAGCTTGCGACGGCCGAGCAGCGGCTCGAGGATGTCGAGGCTGACCTCGGCCTCGAGGCAGCCGCGGCGTCCGCAGACGCAGGCCCGGCCGCGCGGGTCGACGACCGTGTGCCCCAGCTCGCCGGCGTAGCCGGAGGTGCCGCGCAGCAGCGTCCCGTCGATGATGAGGCCGCCGCCGATGCTGTGCATCGCGCCGCCGAGGTACAGCAGGTTGCCGACGCCCACCCCGACGCCGAACCGGGACTCGGCGAGAGCGCCGATGCTGGCGTCGTTGCCCGCGGTCACCGGCATCCCGAGCTCGTCGCTCAAGCGGGCCGAGACGGGGTCGCGCTTCCACCCGAGGGTCGGCGACACCAGCACCGAACCGTTGGCGTTGACCAGGCCCGGCACGGCGAGACCCGCGCCCACGACGCGATAGTGCCGGTCGATGTCGGCCCGCATGGCCTCGACCGACGAGGCGACGATCTGCACGAAACGCCGCGGCGAGGGGGCGCTGGCGGTGTCGTGACGGAGGCGGGCGTGGACGACGCCGCCGAGACCGACCAGGGCCACCGTGACCGCGTGCGGTTCGGCCCGCACGCTCAGGGCGGCGACGTGGTCTTCGGGCTCGAGGTCGAGCGTGGGGCGGCCGACCTTGCCGGTGCGCTCTCCGCCCGGGGCCTCGCGCACGAGGCCGAGCTCGGTGAGCTCCATGATCAGACCGGTGACGGTGGAGCGGTTCAGCCCCGTGGTCGCCCCGAGCTGGGCGCGTGAGAGCGCTCCCCGGGAGTGGAGGAGCGACAGGACGGACGCGAGGTTCTGCTGACGGATCAGGTCGTTCGTCGTACGGCCAGCCGGCGGCGCGAGCGGGGTTGCGGGCTCGAACACGGCAGGAGTCATGAGGGAGACACCTCCCCCATCATCGCATCGCGGGGGTCCGGGCGGAAAAGCGGGCGGAGCAGATGGGGAGCGGGCCGCGAGGCCGCGCTCCCCATCCGCTCAGACACCGCCGTTGCGGCGCTTGTTGAAGATGTCGAACGCGACGGCCAGGAGCAGCACGATGCCCTTGATGGCCATCTGCCACGCGGCGTCGACGCTCAGGATCGACAGGCCCATGTTGAGCACGCCCATCACCAGACCACCGACGACGGCCCCGACGACCGTGCCGATGCCGCCCTGCACGGCGGCACCGCCGATGAACACCGCCGCGATGGCATCCAGTTCGTAGTTCTGACCGGCGGATGCCACGGCGCCACCGGCGCGTGCGGTGCTGACCACCGCGGCGAGGCCCGCGAGCACGCCCATGTTGACGAAGATGAAGAAGTTGACCCACTTCGTCTTCACCCCGCTCATCACGGCGGCGAAGAGGTTGCCGCCCATCGCGTAGATGTGCCGGCCGAAGGTCGTGCGGTTGAGCACGAACGTGTAGGCCAGGACGAGCACGGCGAGGATGATCAGCACGATCGGGGTGCCGTTGTACGCGGCGATCGTGAAGGCGACGGCCATGATCGCGACGACCGCGATGGCGTTCTTCAGCCAGAACGACCACGCCAGTTCGCGGGGCAGCTCGAGGCGGCGGAGCGTCGCCCGCGTGCGCAGCTGCTGGACGATCAGCAGGACGCACGCGATGGCGCCGAGCACGAGGGTGAGGGCGTCCCAGTTGCCGAGGTAGCCCAGGAACGGCGGCAGCCAGCCCGCGCCGATCGCGGTGAACCCGTCGGGCAGGCCGCTGATCGTGCCGCCGGTGAGGAGCACCAGCGTGAGGCCGCGGAAGAGCAGCATGCCCGCGAGGGTGACGATGAACGCGGGGATGCCGACGAAGGCGACCCAGAACCCCTGCCACGCCCCGACCACGGCGCCCACGACGAGCGAGAGCAGGACCGCGACGAACCAGGGCAGGCCCCATTGGTTCATCGCGATCGCGGCGATCGCGCCGACCATGGCGACCACCGAACCGACCGACAGGTCGATGTGGCCGGCGATGATCACCATGACCATGCCGATCGCGAGGATCAGCACGTAGGCGTTCTGCTGGATCAGGTTGTTGACGTTGCCCGGCATGAGCAGGCGCCCGCCCGTGAGCACCTGGAACAGCACGATGATGATGACGAGGGCGGCGAGGATGCCGAACTGACGGAAGTTGATGCGCGCGAGCAGGCCGCGACGTCGCGGTCCGGGTTGCGTCGGCGCGTCGACCGTCTGGGTGGATGCGGTGGCCATGTCTGTCAGTTCCTTCCGGCGGTCATGTGCCGCATGAGGGTCTCCTGCGTGGCGTCGTCACGGCTGACCTCGGCCGTGATGCGCCCCTCGGAGATGGTGTAGATGCGGTCGGAGAGGCCGATGACCTCGGGCAGCTCCGACGAGATGACGATGACGGCCTTGCCCTGGGCCGCGAGCTCGTTGATGATCCCGTAGATCTCGTACTTGGCCCCGACGTCGATGCCGCGGGTGGGCTCGTCGAGGATGAGCACGTCGGGTCCGGTGAACATCCACTTCGACAGGACGACCTTCTGCTGGTTGCCGCCGGAGAGGCGTCCGGTGATCGCGGCGACGCTGGGCGCCTTGATGTTCATCTTGTAGCGGTACGAGTCGGCGACCTTGTACTCGCGGTACCGGTCGACCACCCCGAGCCGGGCGAGCCGGGCGAGGGCGGATGCCGAGACGTTGACCTGGATGTCGCCGATCAGGTTGAGGCCGTACTTCTTGCGGTCCTCCGTGGCGTACGCGATGCCGTGCTTGATCGCGGCGTCGACGGTGCGGACGTCGATCTGCTGACCGTTCTTGTAGACCTCGCCCGAGATGCCCGTGCCGTACATGCGGCCGAAGATGCTCATCGCGAGCTCCGTGCGACCGGCGCCCATAAGACCCGCGAAGCCGACGATCTCGCCCGCGCGCACCATGAAGGACGCGTCCTGGATGACGACGCGCTCGGTGTCGACGGGGTGGTGCACGGTCCAGTTCTCGACGCGGAACAGCTCCTCGCCGATGTCGGGTTCGCGCGGCGGGAAGAGGCTGTTGAGGTCGCGGCCGACCATGGCGCGGATGATGCGCCCCTCGTCGGTCTCGGGATCGGAGCGGTGCATCGTCTCGATCGTGCGGCCGTCGCGGATGATCGTGATGCGATCCGCGATGCGCAGCACCTCTTTGAGCTTGTGGCTGATGATGATGCAGGTGATCCCCTGCGTGCGCAGCTGGTCGATGAGGTCGAGCAGGTGCGCCGAGTCGTCGTCGTTGAGGGCGGCCGTGGGCTCGTCGAGGATGAGGAGCTTGACCTCCTTGGCCAGCGCCTTGGCGATCTCGACGAGCTGCTGCTTGCCGACGCCGAGCTCGTAGATCTTCGTCGCGGGGTTCTCGCGCAGGCCGACGCGCTTGAGCAGGTCGGCGGCGGCGGTGTTGGTGGCGTTCCAGTCGATCACGCCGCGCTTGGACTTCTCGTTGCCGAGGAAGATGTTCTCGGCGATCGAGAGGTAGGGGCTGAGCGCCAGCTCCTGGTGGATGATGACGATGCCGGCGGCCTCGCTGTCGTTGATCGAGCGGAACTCCATCCGCTCGCCCTCGAGGGTGATCGTGCCCTCGAAGGACCCCGTCGGATAGACGCCGCTGAGAACCTTCATCAGGGTCGACTTGCCCGCGCCGTTCTCGCCGCAGATCGCGTGGACCTCACCGCGGTGCACGTCGACCGACACGTCGGCCAGGGCCGGCACGCCGTTGAACGACTTCGAGATCCCCGCCATGCGCAGGATCGGTTCGGTCATGGTGTGTTTCCTCCGTCAGCTCCCTCGCCGAGGTGGCGAGGATCGAGCGGCGGGACGGGAGAACCCGCCCCGCCGCGAGAGGGCCGGGGCGGGAGGGACCCGCCCCGGCCGGTGGGGCTCAGAGCCCGACGTCGGAGGCCTTCAGGAAGCCCGAGTCGATGAGCTTGGACTGCACGTCGTCCTTGACGACGACCTCGGGGGTCAGCAGGTAGGAGGGCACGACCTTCTTGCCGTTGTCGTAGGTCTTGGTGTCGTTGACCTCGACCTCCTTGCCGTCCTTGATCTCCTGGATCATCGTGAAGACGCGGTCACCGAGGGCACGGGTGTCCTTCCAGACCGTCATCGACTGCAGGCCGTCGAGGATCGCCTTGACGTTGGCCTTGTCGGCATCCTGACCCGTGATGATCGGGTACTCGGCTCCGGCGGTGTAGCCGGCCGACTTCAGCGACGCCTCGATACCGATGGCGAGGCTGTCGTTGGGCGAGAGCACCACGTTGACCTTCTTGCCGTCGCCGTAGAACGACGACAGACGGTTGTCCATCTCGGCCTGGGCCTTGTCGGAGGCCCAGCCCTGGATGCCGATCGACGCCCACGCGTCGTCGTTCGCGGGCGACTTGCCGCTGGGGACGACCAGCTGGCCCTTCTCCACGTAGGGCTGGAGCACGTCCCAGGCGCCGGCGAAGAAGAACTTCGCGTTGTTGTCGTCGGGGCTGCCGGCGAAGGGCTCGAGGTTGAACGGTCCCTTGCCGTCCTTCAGGCCCAGCTGCTCCTCGATGTACTGGCCCTGCAGGGTGCCGACCTTGTAGTTGTCGAACGTGGCGTAGTAGTCGACGTTCTCGCTGCCGTTGATGAGACGGTCGTAGGCGATGACCGTGGCGTTCTGCGACTTGGCCTCTTCGAGGACCGGGCCGAGCGTGGAGCCGTCGATCGCGGCGATGACGAGGATCTTCGCGCCACCCGAGATCTGGTTCTGGATCTGGCTGATCTGCTGGTCGGTCTTGTTGTCGGCGTACTGCAGGTCGACGGTGCACCCGGCGTCCTGCAGCTTCTTCTGCAGCTGCTCACCGTCGTTGATCCAGCGCTCGAGGCTGCGGGTCGGCATCGCGATGCCGACGTTGCAGTCGCCGCTGGCACCGGCGGCGTCGCCGCCTCCGTCGGCAGGGCGCGTGGAGCTGCACGCCCCGAGACCCACGGCGAGCGCCGCGATGGCCGCACCGGTCAGGATTTTCTTCAGCATGTGATCTGCGTTCCTCTCTGAACAGCAGGGACCGTATGGTCCGCACCCGCGCCCTCCCCGGCGTCGGATCGGGTACGTCTTCGTCCCGGCACTCTGGTCCGTCGAATTATGACGGCTCCGAAAAAATATCCATCGCCGAGGGTTTTGTCTATAGCCACGTCAAAATTGTCCGGGCCCGTGATCGGACCGTGACCGAGCCGCCGGAATTGCCGGAAAACGCGCCCTGATCAGCCGTCAGCGCACGTCGCGGTCGGCACCCGACCACAGATCGGCGCACTCGACGAGCGTCGTGCCCTGCGCGATCAGGTAGGGACGCGCGCCGACGTCGCCGCGCGCGGCGCTCGACACCGCTGCCCAGTGGGCCCGTCCGAGCAGCACCGGATGCCCCGGCGCACCGTCGTAGGCGGCCTGGGCGAGGGCGTCGGGGGCGGCTCTGCGGGCGACGCGCGCGACGGCCGCCGGCACCAGCTCGGGGGTGTCGACGGGGACGACGACGGCCGCGAGCGCCGACCCCGACGACAGGGCGGCCAGTCCCGCGCGCAGCGAGGCCGCCATCCCCGATTTCCAGTCCTCGACCCGCACGATCGACGCCTCCGCGGGCACGAGCGCCGCCGCCTCATCGACGCCGGCCCCGAGCGCGACGGTGACGTCGCGGCATCCGCCCTCGATCAGCGCGCGCACCGTGAGAGCCACCCACGGCGTTCCCGCCGGGGTGCGGGCGAGGGCCTTGGGCCCGCCGAAACGACGACCCGCCCCCGCGGCCAGGACCAGTCCCGAGACGGCGACGGGGGGCGCGGCGGGCATGGTCACGACAGCGTAGCGTGCGCGAAACACGCCCCGACTACCGTCGCCCCCATGCTCGATCTGGCCGCCGACCTGGTGCCCCTGATGGATGCCGGGGTGCCTCTCGCGGCGGTCACGGTCACCGCCGTCGTGCGCAGCGCACCGCGCGGCGTGGGCGCCACCCTCGTCGTGACGCGCGACGCGCGCGTGATCGGATCGATCTCGGGCGGCTGCGTCGAGAACGATGCCGTGATGCTCGGACTCGACGTCCTGCGCACCGGGTCGGTGCGCCGCGCGCGCTTCGGCTTCACCGACGACGGCATCGTCACCCCCATTGCGGCGGGCCTCGCGTGCGGCGGCGCGGTCGACGTCGTCGCCTACCCGCTCGACGACGGCATCCGCCCGGCGCTCGACGCGGCTCGCGCAGGACGCGGCGCGCGCGTGCGCCTCGAGCTCGACGGAGAACCGCTCGTTCTCGAGCGGCCCGCCGCCCCGCGCCTGATCATCCTCGGCGCCGGAGAGCATGCCGCGGCCCTGTGCCGCCTGGGAGCGGCGGCCGGATTCGCGGTGACGGTGTGCGACGACTGGGCGCTGCTCGCCACCCGCGAGCGCTTCCCCGACGCCGTCGAGGTCGTCGTCGCCGCGCCTCACGACTTCCTCGCCTCCCTCGACGACGCCGACGAGCGCACCGCGGTGTGCGTGCTGACGCACGACGAGCGACTCGACGTGCCCGCCCTGCGGACGGCGCTGCGCATGCCGGTCGGCTTCGTCGGCGCGATGGGGGCGCGGGCGACCGTCGCGCGGCGGGCGCACCTGCTGCGCGGGGTCGGAGTGACGGATGCCGAGCTCGCACGCCTGCATTCGCCCCTGGGTCTCGACCTCGGCGGGGCCACCGCCGAGGAGACGGCGCTGTCGGTGATCGCCGAGATCGTCTCGTCCCGCAACGCCGCCGACGCGCGGCCGCTGAGCGAGGGCCTGACCGGGCGCCTGCACCGCGGCGACGCGTCGCAGGCGGATGCCGGATCGTGCGCCGTGAGGAGCGCATGAGCGTCGTCGTCGTCCGCGGCGCGGTCGCCGTCGTCGAGGACTCCGCGCGCGTGCGCACGGGCGACGTCGTGATCGCCGACGGACGCGTCGTGGATTCGGCCGACCTCACCGGGGCGCGGGTCGTCGACGCGAGCGGGTGCGTCGTGACGCCGGGTCTGGTGAACGCCCACCATCACCTGCTGCAGACCGCGTTCCGCACCCTTCCCGGAACCCGGGGCATCCCGATGCGCGACTGGCTGCCGGCGATGGCGGCGGCGTACGCCGACGCGGTCGTCGACCCCGAACTGACTCTCCTCGCCGCGCGCGCCGGTCTCGCCGAGGCCCTGCTGAGCGGGGTGACCACGGTCGCCGACCACCACCTGACGTGGCCGAGCGGCGCGGACACGGTCGGGA
Source organism: Microbacterium phycohabitans (assembly GCF_032464935.1). NCBI lineage: Bacteria > Bacillati > Actinomycetota > Actinomycetes > Micrococcales > Microbacteriaceae > Microbacterium > Microbacterium phycohabitans. The sequence goes on along the minus strand of NZ_JAWDIT010000002.1, from coordinate 869,590 downwards.
TCGCGCGGGGCGCGGCGACCGCGGCATCCGACCTCGGCGCACGCGTGGCGTTCGTCCGTGGCGCGGCCCGCGACGACCCGCAGGAGGCCGCGATCTCGGCCGAGGCGATCGTGTCGGCGCTCGTGCCCGACGGCGTCGGGGGCGTCTCGGCCGACGGGATGCTCCAGATCGCGGTCGGGCCCGCGGGCGTGCACAGCGATCCGCGCGAGACCTTCGCCCTGCTGGGCGAGGTCGCTCGACGCCACGGACTGCGCCGACGCACGCAGGCGAACGAGGTGGTCGACGTCGAGATCGCCCTCGAGCGATACGGGCGACGGCCGCTCGACCTGCTCGAGGAGTGGGGATGGCTGGGGCCCGACGTGACCCTCGCCCACCTGTGCGACGTCACGCCCGACGAGATCGCCCGTCTCGCGGCATCCGGGGTCACCGCCACCCACGCTCCCGGCTGCGACGTGCCCATGGGGTGGGGGGTCGCGCCCGTCCGGCGCCTCCTCGACGCCGGGATCCCGGTGGGGCTCGGCACGAGCGGCGGCGGCAGCAACGACGCGGGGCACCTGCTCGCGGACGCGCGCCTGGCGATGCAGGTGTCGGCGCTGGTGGGGCCCCAGCTGCCGGCATCCGAGGTGCTGACGATGGCCACGGCGGGCTCCGCCGACGGCCTCGGACGGAGCGATCTGGGGCGCCTCACGCCGGGATCGGCGGGCGACCTCTGCCTGTGGGACGTGTCGGGAGTGGCCGACGCGGGCGTGGCGGATCCGGTCGCGGGCCTGCTGTGGGCCTCGCCCGGGCGGCGTCCGCGCTCGGTTCTCGTCGCCGGTCGCGTCGTGGTCGACGAGGGCCGGCTGGTCACGGCCGACGAGGGCGAGATCGTCGCCCGACTCTTCGAGAGGGTGGCACGATGACGTCCATGGCACCACCGGCGATCCCCCTCTCGTCCGCGCACTCGACCCCCACCCCGCAGACCCCCACGAGCGACGAGCGTCTCGGCGCGCACCTGCGCGGCCTGCGCAAGGCGCGAGGGCTCACGCTCACCCAGCTGGCCGAGGCGGCCGAGCTGTCGCACCCCTTCCTCAGCCAGCTCGAGCGCGGGCTCGCCCGCCCCAGCATGGCGAGCCTCGAGCGCCTGGCGCGGGCCCTGGGCACGAGTCGGGTCGAGCTGATCGCGGGCTCGGAGCCGCCGCGCGCCGATGCCGACGCGCAGCCGTCGTTCGTCGCCGCCGGCGAGGGCGTGACGGGTCCGTACGCGGAAGGCACCGCCCGCCTGCTCGCGGAGGGCCCTCGACGCTTCGAGCCGCTCGAGTTCACCGGCAGCAACCCGCAGCCGGGCGATCACTACGTGCACGACGAGGACGAGTTCCTCACGGTGCTCGAGGGCTCGATCGTGATCTCGTTCGGCGCGTTCGGAGAGCGCACGCTCCACGTCGGCGACTCCGTCTACTGCCGCTCGGGCACCCCGCATCGCTGGCATTCGCCCGACGGCTCGCCGTACCGCCTGCTGATCGTCAAGGAGGTCGTCCACGGCGACGGCGCCGACGATCCGACCGACGTCTGAGGAAGAGGAGAACGCGTGAGCGCAGGGGTGAGCTTCGACGCCGTGGTGCGGGAACGACGGGATGCCGCCGACGGGGTCGTCGTGCTCGATCTCGAGCGGGCGACCGGAACCCTGCCGCACTGGTCGCCGGGGGCGCACATCGACGTCATCCTCCCCGACGGACTCGAGCGGCAGTATTCGCTCTGCGGTTCGCCGACCGAGCGCGGCACGTGGCGCATCGGGGTGCTGCGCGAGCGCGAGGGTTCGGTGTGGCTGCACGAGAACGCGCGGGTCGGCGCGACGCTGCGGGTGCGGGGCCCTGCGAACCACTTCCTGTTCGCGCCCACGGCGGGTCGCTCCTACGTGTTCGTGGCCGGCGGCATCGGGATCACCCCGATCGTGCCGATGGTCGAGGCGGCCGAGGCCGCCGGTGCGACCTGGACGCTGCTGTACGTCGGACGGTCCCGCTCCACGATGGCCTTCGTCGACGAGCTCGAGGCCCGCTACGGCGAGCGCGTCGAGATGTTCGCGGCCGACGAGGGGCGCCGCCTCGACCTGACCGAGCGCCTGGGCACCCCCGTCGCGCGCGCGGTCGTGTACGCCTGCGGGCCCGCGCGCCTGCTGGAGGCGCTGGATGCCACGATGGCGGGCTGGCCGCGCGGGAGCCTGCACGTCGAGCGGTTCGAGGCGAAGGTGCTCGGCCCGCCGGTGTGGAGCGAGCCGTTCGAGGTCGACCTCATGATGTCGGGGCTGACGGTGACGGTCCCGCCCGAGCGGTCGATCCTCGACGTGGTCGAGGAGAACGGCATCGTCGTGCCCTCGAGCTGTCGCGTGGGCACGTGCGGCACGTGCGAGGTCGCCGTCGTCGACGGCGAGATCGAGCATCGCGACTCGGTGCTCTCGCCCGAGGAGCAGGACGCGAACCGCACGATGATGCCGTGCGTCTCGCGCGCGGCGTGCGAGCGGATCACGCTGGAGCTCTGACTCGGCCCGATCGCCGCGACGCGGGGATTCGGTGCGGTCGCCCCCCGGCTATGCGGAGCGGCGAAGCGGGGCGGCATCCGGTCCGGCATCCAGTCCACGGAGACAGGAGATCGTGTCGGAACAGGACCGGCCGGCGCCGACGCGGCCTGTTCTCGCGTGATCTCCTGTGCTCGCGCGGCTCGTCGCGCGCGAGCGGCGAGCGCGCAAGCGGCGAGTGCGCGGGGGCGCGAGCGGCGAGCGCGGGGCGGCGAGCGCACGGGTCGGAGCGGGGGTGACGTCCGCCTCAGCCTGTCCGACAACTTTGTCGAGAGGGTCACGCGGGAGAAATACGGCGGAAACGCACGCTTCCTAGCATCGGATCATCGCCGGATGTTGCTCACACCAACACTGACGCAGCCGCCCCGAGCGGCTCGCCCCGTCGCCGTGGCCCCGTCTCGACTCCCGTCATCCCGACTTCCCGGAGGTCTCCGTGTCCGCCGTTCCACCCGCCTCCATCGCCGCTCTGCGGGGTGTGCGCCTCGCCTCCGGCGATGTCGTCGACATCGCGCTCGACGGCGACGAGGTGCTCGCGGTGGTCCCGGCCGGCAGCCCCCTCCCCGAGACCGACGGCGTCGTCCTCGACCTCGAGGGATACGTCGTCACCGCCGCGGGCGCCGAACCGCACGCGCACCTCGACAAGTCGCAGTCGTGGGATGCCATCCAGCCGCCGTTCGGGGATCTCGAGCGCGCGATCGAGAGCTGGCACGCCTTCGCCCTGACCCTCGACGAAGACGACACGCTGCGCCGGGCGCGATCGACGGCGCTGCGGATGCTGGCATCCGGGATCACCTCCGTGCGCACCCACGTCGACCTCCTGCGCGGGGAGGACGCCCTCACCGGCGTCCGCGCCCTCGTGCGGCTGCGGGCCGAGCTCGCGGGGATCATGGACCTCGAGCTCGTCGCCCTGGGCGGCCCGACCGTCGCCGACGAGGTCTTCGAGGCCGCGCTCGACGCCGGCGTCGACCTGGTGGGCGGCGCCCCGCACCTCGCCGAGGATCCGACCGCCGACCTCGAGCGTCTCGTCGCCCTCGCCCGGCGCCGCGACGTCGGCCTCGACCTGCACACCGACGAGAGCCTCGCCGGAGCCGACACCCTCGCCGCCTACGCGCGGGCCGTCACCGGCTGGCACCGCCCCCGGACCGCCGGCCACTGCGTGCGCCTGAGCATGATGCCGGCGACCGAGCTCACCTCCCTCGCCGACACCGTGCGCGAGGCCGAGATCGGGATCATCGCGCTGCCCATCACCAACCTGTACCTGCAGGGCTGGGATGCCGAGCACGCCGTGCCGCGCGGGATCGCGCCGATCGGCCGTCTCAAGGCCGCCGGCGTGCGCGTCGCCGCGGGAGCCGACAACGTGCGCGACCCGTTCAACCCCGTGGGCCGCTGCGATCACCTCGAGACCGCCTCGCTGCTCGTCAGCGCCGGGCACCTCGCCCCCGAGGACGCGGTCGAAGCCGTCACGGTCGGGGCGCGCGAGGTCATGGGCCTGCCGTTCGCGGGACCCGTCCCCGGAGCGCGGGCCGACCTCGTCGCGGTGAGAGCCGAGTCGCTCGGCGAGGCCGTCGCCTTCGCCAGCGCCGACCGCGTCGTCATCCACCGGGGACGTCTGGTCAGCCGCACCCGCGTGTCGACCGAGACCGCCCCGATCTCCTCGTCCGAACCCACCCGCACCGCCGCACCCGCGACGGCGTCGTAACCCGACCCCACCGAAAGAGAGCGCCCCCGTGACCCTGGCCTCCCCCGCCCCGGTGTCCGTCGCGGATCCCACCGCGCCGATCCTGGACTTCCGCAACGTCGCCATGACGTTCCCCAACGGCACCACCGCCCTCTCGGGCGTCGACCTCACCGTCCAGCGCGGCGAATTCGTCAGCGTCGTCGGCCCCTCCGGCTGCGGCAAGTCGACGCTGCTGCGCATCGCATCCGGTCTCGAATCCGCGAGCGAAGGAACCGCGACGGTGAACACCGATCGCATCGGCTACGTCTTCCAGGATGCGACGCTCCTGCCCTGGCGCGACGTGCAGTCCAACGTCGAGCTCCTCGCCGAGCTCAACTGGCAGCCCAAGCGCGTTCGCACCCCGAAGGCGAAGTGGGCGATCGACCTGGTCGGCCTCAACGGCTTCGAGAAGCACCTGCCCAAGCAGATGTCGGGCGGCATGAAGATGCGCGCCTCGCTCGCCCGCTCCCTCACGCTCGACCCCGAGCTCTTCCTCTTCGACGAGCCGTTCGGCGCGCTCGACGAGATCACCCGCGAACGCCTGAACGACGAGCTCATCAAGATCTTCGTCGAGCAGAAGTTCGGGGGGCTCTTCATCACCCACTCGGTCTCGGAGGCCATCTACCTCTCCACGAAGGTCGTGGTGATGTCGGGACGCCCCGGCCACCTCGTCGACACCTTCGAGGTCCCCTTCGACATGCCGCGCGACCCCGAGATCCGCTACACCGCCGAGTTCGCGAAGCTCGTCGGCGAGGTCTCCCACGCCCTCCGGGAAGGACACTCATGAGCACCACCTCCGCTGAGCCCGTCGTCGACACGACGGCGGCACCCCCGGCATCCACCCCTCCCCTCGAGCCGCCCCGCCCGCGCGCGGCCGCACCCCGACGGGGATTCGCCTCGCGCCTCGGCGTCGTCGGCCCCCCGCTCGCCGTGCTCGTCGTGCTGCTCGGCGGCTGGTACGGCGTGTCGATCGCGCTGGCCGCGTCGGGCAAGGGCTTCCTCATGCCGATGCCCCACGAGATGTTCACGATGGGCTTCTTCGACCCGCAGGTCGGCTCCGACATCTGGATCGCCCTGTTCCGCACCACCGGCGTCGCCCTCACCGGCCTCGCGGTGGCCATGATCCTCGGCATCGGCTGGGCGATCGCGATGTCGCTGGCGCGGTGGGTCGAGCGCTCGACCTACGCCTACGCCGTGATGCTGCAGTGCATCCCGATCCTCGCGCTCGTGCCGCTGGTCGGCTTCTGGTTCGGGTACGAGTTCACCGCCCGCGTCATCGTGTGCGTGCTCATCGCCCTGTTCCCGATGGTGTCGAACACGCTGTTCGGCCTGCAGTCGGTCGACAAGTCGCAGCGCGAGCTGTTCCGCCTCCAGAAGGCGAACAAGTGGACGGTGCTGACCAAGCTCACCCTCCCGGCGGCGCTGCCCTCGATCTTCGTCGGCATGCGCACCTCGGCGGGACTGTCGGTCATCGGCGCGATCGTCGGCGACTACTTCTTCCGCCGCGGCGAGCCGGGCATCGGCTCGCTCATCGCCAATTACCAGTCGCGCCTGCAGAGCGCCGAGCTGTTCGCCGCCATCCTCGCGGCGTGCCTGCTCGGTGTCGCGATCTTCGCCTTCTTCGGCTGGCTGTCGAAGGTGGCCGTCGGCCGCTGGTACGAAAGCGCCCTCTAGACCCCCGGATGCCATAGCGCCGCGCCGTCCCTCCCGTGCGCCCGTACGGGAGGCGGCATCCGGCGTACCCGAAAACCCGCAGCTCCCCCTCCCGCACCCGAGCACCACCGACGTCACAGAAAGCGAACCAGCATGCAGCGCTCCACCCTCCTCCGCGGCACCGCCGTCACCGGCGCCGTCGCGATCGCCCTGACCCTCACCTCCTGCGCCGGAAGCGCGGCGGAGAGCGCCCCGGCCGCCTCCTCCGACATGGAGATCGGCTCGGTCGACCTCTCGGCCGACTGCCCTTCGACGATCGTCGTCCAGACCGACTGGAACCCCGAGGCCGAGCACGGTCACCTCTACGAGATGATCAAGGACGACTACGAGATCGACGCCAACACCAAGGCGGTCACCGGTCCCCTCATGTCGGACGGCGAGTACACCGGCGTCAACCTCGAGATCCGCGCCGGCGGCCCCGCCATCGGCTTCCAGACGGTCTCGGCGCAGATGTACCAGGATGACGCCATCACCCTCGGCTACATCAGCACCGACGAGGCGATCCAGCTCTCCTCCACCACCCCCACCAAGGCCGTCTTCGCGCCCCTGGACATCAGCCCGACCATGGTCATGTGGGACCCGGAGACCTACCCCGACGTCAAGACGATCGACGACGTCAAGGGCGCCCTGTCCGCGAACGGAGGCGTGTGGCGCTACTTCGACGGCTCCGCGTACATCGAGTACCTCAAGAGCGCCGGCCTCGCCGACTCGGCGATCCTCGACGGCTCGTACGACGGCACGCCGTCGAACTTCGTCGCCGCCGGCGGCAAGGACATGCAGCAGGGCTTCGCCTCGGCCGAGCCGTACGTGTACCAGAACGAGGTCTCGGCGTGGGGCAAGCCCGTCGACTTCGCCCTGATCCACGACGCCGGATGGCAGACCTACCAGTCGTCGGTGTCGGTCAAGGCCGACAAGTTCGACGAGCTGTCGCCCTGCCTCTCGAAGCTCGTCCCCGTGCTGCAGAAGGCCGGCGTCGCGTACTACAAGGACCCGTCGGCAGCCAACGACCTCATTCTGAAGCTCGTCGACGAGTACGCCACCGGCTGGACGTACACGCAGGGCGTGGCCGACTACTCCGTCAAGACGCAGGTCGACCTCGGCCTCGTCGGCAACGGCCCCGACTCCACCTACGGCAACTTCGACGACGACCGCTTCGCGGACTTCTTCGACAAGGCCGGCAAGGTCTACACCGACCTCGGCACCCCGCCGGCGTCGGGCTACACCCCGGCCGACCTGTACACGAACGAGTTCATCGACACGAGCATCTCGTTCTGACCCGACGGCCCGGTCCGCCTCGGCGGGCCGGGCCGCCCGGCGGGGCGGCCCGAACCCCGCTGGACCGAGGTCCCTGAGCTTGTCGAAGGGACCGGAACCCACGACACCCCGCGAGACCCAGGTCCCTGAGCTTGTCGAAGGGACCGGAACCCACTGGCCCCCCGGTGGCTTCGACAAGCTCAGCCACCTCCGCCACACCCAGGTCCCTGAGCCTGCCGAAGGGACCGGAACCCACGACACCCCGCGAGACCCAGGTCCCTGAGCTTGTCGAAGGGACCGGAACCCGCGACACCCCCGGTGGCTTCGACAAGCTCAGCCACCTCCGCACTGCGACACCCCCGGTGGCCTCGACAGGCTCAGCCGCCCCCCGCCCCCACGGCATCCCTCCCCCGCCCGTTCCACCCGGAGAAACACCCATGAGCGACACCGCCACCCGCGTCCTCTCCCTCGAGGACGAACTGCTCGACCTGCTCGGCCCGGCCGCCGTCAGCACCGAACCGCGCGTTCGCGAACGCGCCAGCGTCGACGGTTCGCCGATGTCGCCGATCATCGCCGCCAAACTCCCCCTGGGCCTGGCCGACCTCGTCGTCTTCGCCGCCGACGCCGAGCAGATCGCCACGGCCGTGGCGGCGGCATCCCGTCACGGGGTTCCGATCACCGTGCGCGGCAAGGGCACCGGCAACTACGGGCAGGCGATCCCGATGCACGGCGGTCTCGTGATCGACACCACCCGCGCCAAGGCGATCGTCGAGGTGGGCGACGGCTACATCACCGCCGAGGCGGGCACGCCGATGGTGCTGCTCGAGCAGGCCGCCTGGGCCGCGGGCCAGGCGCTGTGGATGTACCCCTCGACCGCGCAGTCGACGATCGGCGGCTTCCTCTCCGGCGGATCGGGCGGGACCGGATCGATCGCGTACGGCTCCAACGACCGCGGCTTCGTCGCCGCGCTCGACGTCGTGCACGCCGACGGCAGCGCCGAGATCATCCACGTCGAGGGCGACGACGCTCAGAAATACGTGCACAACTACGGCACCGCCGGCATCATCGTCCGCGCGACCGTCCGCCTCGAACCGCTGCGCGAGTGGCGCGGCCTGTGGGCGAGCTTCCCCGACTTCGCCGGCACCCTCTCCGTGGTGCAGACCATCGGCACCCTCGACCCCTCACCGCGCCTGGTCTCGGGCGACGGGCCCGAGATCTCGGCATCCCTCCCCGCCGACGAGGCGATCCCGGAGGGGCGGTCGAGTCTGCGCGTGATCCTGGATGCCACCCAGATCGACACCGTCACGGCGATCATCGAGGGCGCCGGCGGCCGGGTCGAAGCCGTGCGCGAGGGGCCGCAGGCCAGCATCCGCCTGTCGATGCTCAGCTACAACCACCCGATCGAGTGGTACCAGAAGAGCCAGCCGCACGAGGTGTTCCACCTCGAGGTGGCGGGCGCTCCCCTCGCCGACGACATCGAGGCCGTCGAGAGCGTCTTCCCCGGATCGAAGCTGCACATCGAGTCGACCAAGGCGTTCCCGATCGGGATGCTCGCCGCCCCCTACGTGAGCGAGGACGACGTGTACCGCGGCATCGCCGAGCTCAACGCGATCGGGGTGGGCGTGCACAATCCGCACCAGTGGAACGTCGACTTCAACGTCGAGCAGACGATCGAGACGGCCCGCGTCACCGACCCGAACGGGCTGCTGAACCCCGGCAAGCTCAACCCCGACTACACCGGCGCGCGCAAGGGAGCGATCATCTCATGACCCGACTTCTCGCAGAGCTGAGCGGACCGGCCGCGGCCGAGGCGCTGACCGAGGACTCGATCCTCGTGCTCCCCACGGGCGCGATCGAGCACCACGGACCGCACCTGCCCCTGGCCACGGATGCCATCGTCGCCGAGGCCTCCGCGACCGCCGCCGTCGCGCGCGCCGCCGCGCAGGGGCTGGACGTCTGGCAGCTGCCGACCCTGTCGATCACGAAGTCGGACGAGCACTCGTGGGCCCCGGGGACGCTGTGGCTCACGCCCGAGACGATGCTGCAGACGGTCGTCGACATCGGCCGATCGATCCTCACCACCCGCGCGCGCACCCTCGTGTTCCTCAACGGCCACGGCGGAAACGTCGCCCTGCTGAACGTCGCGAACCGGGAGCTCCGGCGCCGCTTCGGTCTGCGCACGTTCTTCATGCCCGCCGCGCGCGTGCCCTCGTTCGACGGCACCGACGGGGGGCCCGACGAGCACGGCACCGGCATCCACGCCGGGCACGGCGAGACGAGCATGATCATGCACCTGCGCCCCGAGCTGGTCGACGCGACGCAGTTCGAGGCCACCGTTCCGGCGCTCATCGGCGACTTCCGGCACATCGGCTTCAACGGCAAGCCCGTGACCTTCGGGTGGCTCTCGAACGACTTCGGGCCGACCGGCGTGCTCGGCGACCCGACGGGCGCGAACGCCGCGCACGGTGCGGAGCTGTTCGAGCAGAGCGTGTCGTTCGTCGTCGAGGCGCTCGAGGAGATCAGCCGATTCGACTACACCGCGTGAGTCGCTCGAGGCGCGCACGACTCCTGCAGATCCGACGATTCCGCGCCGGATCCCTCCCGGCGGGCCGCTCCTGCAGGAGTCGTGCGGCGGCCGGGTCGGACGGGGCGCCGGACGCTGCGGCTCGAGCGGGGATCGCGAGTCACCGCGGGCGTGCACGACTCCTGCAGATCCGACTTCTTCGCGCCGAGAACGGTTCGGAGGGCTCGTCCTGCAGGAGTTGTGCAGCGCGCGGCCACGACCGGATGCCGGATGCCGTGGTCTCGGCGGTGCGCGCGTGAGCGTGGCCTCCGAGACCGGCCAGGGCGTCCGCGCATACGGTCAGGTGCTGCGCCTGCCCGGGGCCCGCAGCTTCGTCGCCGCCGGCATCCTCGCCCGCTTCCCCCGGGCGACGCTGTCGCTGGGCATCATCCTGCTCGTGTCGGCGACGACCGGCAGCTTCGCCTCGGCCGGGCTCGTGGTCGCTCCCCTCGTGGGCGGAATGGCGATCGCGGCCCCGCTGTGGTCGTCGCGCATGGACCGGTTCGGCCAGGCCCGTGTGATCCTCGTATCGCTGGGATGCCTCGTGCTCGCGGCATCCGCATTCCTCGCCCTCGTGCTGACCGGCGCGCCGTTCTGGACCTGGCTCGTCGCGGCGTTCGTGACGGGGGCGGCGACCCCGGATCTGACCTCGGCCGTGCGCGCGCGGTGGACGGTGCTCGCCCCGCCCTCGCAGCGCACCGCCGCTCTCGCCCTCGAGACGATCGCCGACCAGATGGTCTTCATCGCCGGGCCGCCCGCCATCACCGCGATCGCCGCGGCGATCGATCCCGCCGTGGCGATGCTCGGCTCGCTCGGGCTCGGGGTCATCGGCGGCGTCTGGCTCGCCGCGCAGCGGGGCACGCAGCCCCCGCCGACCCCGCGGGGCCCTCGGCGCCGCGGTCTGGTCCTCCCGCCCGCGGGCGTCATCCCCATCGCGGTGGCGTGCGTCGCCCTGGGCGGGGTGTTCGGGGCGTTCGACGTGAGCCTCGTCGGCTGGGCCGAGCTGAGCGAGCGGCCGTGGCTCGCGGGGCCGGCGTTCAGCGCCCTCGCCGTGGCGATCGCGATCGGTTCGGTCATCACGGGGGCGCGGTCGTGGCAGCTCTCGCCCGCCGCCCGCTACATCGGCTTCGCGGCGCTGGCCGCCGTGGTCGCCGTGGGGCTCCCCTTCGCCCAGGGGTCGGTTCCGGTGCTGTTCGGGGTGATCCTGCTGCTGGGGCTCGCGGTGTCGCCGGTGATGGTGTCGGGGATCCTCGTGGCATCCGCTCGCGCCCCGCAGGGTCGCGTGACCGAGACCCTCGCCTACCCCACCGCCGCGATGTCGCTCGGCGTGCCGATCGGCGGTGTGATCGCGGGAGCGGCTCTGGATGCCACGGGCCCGGCCGCGGCGCTGGTGACGATTGCGGTGTCGCTGGCGCTGGCGGCGGGGATCGCCGCGGCGGGCGAGTGGGTGCTGCGGATCGCGCGGGGCTGACGGCGGAGCCTCGGAATCGGAGACCCGCCGGCGGGATCGGCCCCCGTGCACACGGGCGGCCAGTGTCGGGGGAACGACGGCCAGGTGTCGGGCGTATACAACGGCGGGCGTCGGCGACGACACACCGCCGCCAGACGGTCGAGTGCGGCGTGTCGGGCATTGCGCCTGCGGTTGTGCTCGCGTCGGAGCACGCGCCGCGACCCTCGCCGGGCACGACGGCCGTCGCCGCGCCCGCCATCACGTCATGCCGCGCGGCGTACACAGCGGCGGACATTGGCGACGACACACCGCCGCCAGACGGTCGAGTGCGGCGTGTCGGCCGCGGCGTCCGCCGTTGTGCTCGCGGGACGGATATCGACGGGGGCGGCCGCGACGAGACGGAGTCCTACAGGATGACGCCGAACTCCTCCGCGAGCGCCGGCAGCTCCTCGTGCAGAACGCGGGATGCCACGACCGCGAGAGGGTTGGTCGAGACGCCGTTCTCGTTGACGAGCTTGCCGCCGACGTAGACCTGCTGCAGGTTGCGCAGGCCGCACGCGAGCACGTAGCTGCGCACCGGGTTCCACAGCGGGCCGACGTCGGGCGTGCGCGGGTCGACCACGACGAAGTCGGCGAATTTGCCGACCTCGAGGCTGCCGACGCGGTCGTCGACGCCCATGATCTCCGCGCCCCCGAGGGTATGCAGGCGCAGGACCCGCTCGGGCATCATCGACAGCGGGTCGTGGGTACGGGCGCGCTGCATGAACATCCCCATGCGCATGTTCTGCCACGGGTCGGCGACGTCGGTGCAGGCCTGGTCGTCGAGCCCCATGCCGACCTTCATCCCCTGCTCGAGCATCTCGGGAACGTGGGCGATGCCCGACGCGAGACGCCCGTTCGACGCAGGCTGCCACGACATGCTGGCGCCGCCGGCGGCGGCATCCGCGATGATCTCGGGCGTCGTCTGGATGAAGTGGCCGAACATCATGCCGGGGCGCAGGGCTCCGGCGTTCTTGTACAGCTGGAACTTCGTCTGCTGGTGCTCGATCGCCTCGTACGTCTCGAGGAAGTGCGCCTGGTTGGTGACGCCGAACCGGTCCATCACCGCGACCTCGATCTCGGCGGCGTCGGGCCGGGTCGACCACTGCACCTGGCCCATGATCGAGGCGCCGAGGGCGATGTCGGGGTCCATCGCGAGGACGTGGTCGAGGGAGGCCTCGAACCGGGCGAAGATCTCGTCGTCGGTGCCCACGGTGGCATCGAGCGCGATGGAGTCGACGAAGCGGAGCCCGGCGTCGAGGCATCCATCGGCCTGCCGGGTGTGCCACGCGTGGTCGCGCAGGATGCCGCCGCCGTCGGCGCGCTTGCCCTCGACCATGGGCTCCCACGGCAGGAGGGGGTCGGTGAAGTTGTACGCCGTGGTCACGCCGTTGGCGAGGAAGTCGAGCGATCCGTGCAGCGTCGCCCAGTAGATCTGATCGGGCGAGGCGTTGTTGAGGACGCTGAACATCGAGGTGCACCAGCCGTAGAGCGTCTGGTCGACGCCGAGGCCGCGCGAGCCGCTCGTGAAGAGGTGGCTGTGGCTCGACACGAAGCCGGGGGCCACGAACTTGCCGTCGACGTCGAGGATCTCGTCGGCGGTGATGCCCGGGTCGGGGTCGCCGGCGCCGATCGCGGCGATGCGTCCGTCCTGCACGAGCATGTATCCGCGCTCGATGTAGCCGGGGTCGTCGGTGCCCGCGGGGACCGTGATGAGACGTGCGTTCGTGACCAGGAGCGACATGTTGATGACGGTAACAATGGCGTGTTTCCGCGGTGTTCCGGGCGTGCGGCGAGTGGTTTGCGAGAGGCCTCGTCCCACTTCTGGCGGTGCATGTCGGCGCCACCGCAGCCCCTCGTCCCACTTCTGGCGGTGCATGTCCCACAAAACGCCGGTCACACACCGCCGCACCCACCACAACTGGGACAAGGGCCCGCAGCCCAACGCCACCCCCGCACCTCGCCCCACCTCTAGCGGTGCATGTCCCACAAAACGCCGGTCACACACCGCCGCACCCCCCACAAGTGGGACAAGGGTCCGCAGCCCAGCGCCACCCCCGCACCTCGCCCCACCTCTAGCGGTGCATGTCCCACAAAACGCCGGTCACACACCGCCGCACCCACCACAAGTGGGACAAGGGGGTCAGGCGAACGCCGCGCGCACCGCGGGCGCGACCGCGGCCAGCACCTCGTCGCGCGCGGGCGTCGACGGGAACACCAGGAACAGGTGCGGCACCCCCTCGCGTCGCACGAACTCGACGGGGGTGCCGGATGCCGCCAGCCGCGCGGCGTACTCCTCTGCTTCGTCCGACAGGGGGTCGACGGCCGCCGCGACGATCACGGCCGGAGCCGAACCGGCGAGCTCCGACGCACGGAGCGGCGCCGCCTCGACGGGCACCGCATCCGCGGCATCCGTTCGCGATGGAGCGGGGGCGCCCGCCGGCGCGGCCGCCCCCGCGGCGCCGCCGAGATACAGCCCCCAGTACCACTGCATCCCCTTCGCGGTCAGCGGGAGGTTCTCGGTGTGCGCGCGGTAGCTCGGCCGGTCGGGGTCGGGCGCGTCGAGCACGGGGCACAGCAGCACCTGGACCCGGATGCCGGGAGCCCGACCCTCCCGCGCACGCAGGGCGAGAGCGGCGGCGAGGTTGCCCCCGGCGCTGTGGCCCGCGACGCCGAGCAGCGACGGGTCGACGAGTCCGCCGGCGCCGGCGGCGGCGAAGCGCAGCGCGCGATCGAGGTCGTCGAGTCCGGCCGGGAACGGATGCTCGGGCGCCAAGCGGTAGTCGACGCTCAGCACCTGGGCCCCGGTCGCCGCGGCGAGCGCGCGGCACAGCGCGTCGTTGTTGTCGAGGTCGCCGGCGACCCATCCCCCGCCGTGGGCGAAGACGAGCGTCCCGCGGTGACCGCCGCGCGGCCGGTACAGGCGCAGGGCGAGACCGTCGGCATCCAGGTCGATCGATTCGAGGGCCTCGTCGTCGGGCAGCCGCACCCACGACGGGTTCGCGCGCAGCTCGGCGAGGCGCGCGGCGTCGTCGCCGTCGGCATCCGTGGCCCCTGAGGGGATCGTGCCGGCCTGCGCGGCGAGGCGCGCGAGATGCGCACGCACGTCGGGGTCGGTGATGGCGGGGTGGACGCTGTCGCTCACGGTGCTCCTGGTTCGTTCTCGATGAGGTTCGAGTGTCCACGACACGCCGTTGGCGGCCGGTTCCGCGCGGCGTGTCTTGGACACTCGACAGGCTGGCCGGATGCGGCGTGTCGTGGACATTCGACGAGCGGCGGCGCCTCGGATGCGAGCGTAGGCGCGCGCGCGACGTGACACGGCGCGAGCCGCGCAAGCGTTACGGCGTGGAAACACCCGCGTCGCGCACGCCCCCGACGATGTCCGCATGGCCTCTCCCGCACAGCGCGCCGCCGCGATCCTCCGCGCCCAGCGCTTCGTCGTGATCGGCACCGCCGACGCCGACGGCCCGTGGACCGCCGCCGCGCAGTACCGGCTCCTCCCCCGCGGCCTGTACGTCGAGTCCGACGTCTCATCGCGCCACGCGCGCTCGATCGCGGCGTCGGGCCTGGCATCCGGGGTCGTGTACGACTCCTCGGCCGAACCTGCCGATGCCGACGGCGTGCAGCTGGCCTTCGCGGCGAGGGAGGTGGATGCCGAGGCCTCGGCGATCCGCTCGGTCCTGGCCGCGCGGCTGCCCCGCGATGCCGGGGACGACGATCCGGTTTCCGTGCTGGCGGTGCCCACCAAACGCCTCTATGTGCTCGAGGTCGAGCGGGCCTTCGTGTTCGATCGCGAGGCGTGGCGCGCGCGTGGCACCGACGCGCGGCTCGAGGTCGACGCGGCCGAGGTGTGGGCGATGCTGGCGGGGTGAGCGTTACGCCGCGGAAACGCGCGCGTCGCGGGCGCGTTCGAGCGCGGGCGTACGGTGACGCTCGAGGCGACCCGACGCCTCGCGAAGGGAGAACCATGTCGCAGCGCGTCATCGTGACCGGCGGCTCCGGCGGCATCGGCGCAGCGATCGTGCGCCGCTTCCTCGACGACGGCGCCCGGGTCGCGGTGCTCGACCGTCGCGCCCCCGCCGAGAGCACGGCATCCGTCTTCGTCGCCGTCGACCTGAGCGACCCCCTCGACACGCGCCGCGCCGTCGGGGAGGCGGTCGAGACCCTCGGCGGCGTCGACGTGCTCGTCAACTGCGCCGGTATCTTCCAGCACGCAGCCCTCCTCGACATCTCCGTCGACGACTGGGACCGCGTGCTCGACATCAACGCCCGCGCCACGCTCGTCACGATGCAGGCCGTTGCGCCCGTCATGCTCGAGGCTCGCGCCGGCGCGATCGTCAACATCGCCAGCATGGCCGCGAAGCACGGTGGCGGCGGCGAGGGCCACTACGCGGCGTCGAAGGCGGCGGTCGTCGCACTCACCCGCGCGGGCGCCCAGGAATGGGGATGCCACGGCGTCACCGTCAACGCCGTCTGCCCCGGATACGTCCTCACCGAGATGGGCGCCGACACCCGGTCGGAGGCCGACGTCGCCGCGTGGAGCGCGAAGTCGCCGCTCGGCCGTCTCGGCATCCCGGAGGACGTCGCCGGGGTGACCCACTTCCTCGCTTCGTCGGCGGGCGGGTACCTCACCGGTCAGGCGATCAACGTCACCGGCGGGATGATCATGCATTGACGCCGGGGCGGAGCGGACCGCGACGTGTGACCGCGCGTGACGGCGGCCCCGCGGCTCATCCGAGCCCGGTGATTACGGTGGGGCGTGGCATCCGCCCGCCGTTCCCGACCTGGAGAGCACATGTCCGACTACTTCGACCGCACCGCCGACAAGACCTACACGAAGGTCTACAAGAACGAGACGCCCGACATCCTCGCCGCCTTCGCCGCGTTCGATCAGGCCGTCTTCGCCCCCGAGGGCCGGGCGATCCCGCTGAAGTACCGCGAGCTCATCGCCCTCGCCGTCGGCATCACCACGCAGTGCGTCTACTGCATCGACGGGCACTCGCAGAACGCGGTCAAGGCCGGAGCGACCGAGGCCGAGCTCGCCGAGGCGGCATGGGTCGCCACCGCCATCCGCGCGGGCGGCGGCTACGCGCACGGCCGCCTCGCATTCAAGCTCGGCGAGGACGCCCGCCCCCACGAGCACTGACCCGTGTCGCCCCTGGAGGCCGAGGCGCTGGAGTTCGTCCGCGCCCTCATCCGCATCGACAGCGTCAACACCGGCGACCCCGCGACCATCGGCGACGGCGAGACGCGCGCGGCGCGATTCGTCCAGGCGCAGCTCGAAGACGCGGGCTACGCGACCACCCTCGTCGAACCCGTGCCGGGACGCGCGAGCGTGATCGCCCGCCTGACCGGTTCGGACCCGGATGCCGGTGCCCTCGTGGCCCACGCCCACCTCGACGTGGTGCCGGTCGACGCCGCAGACTGGACGCACCCGCCCTTCGGGGCCGAGATCCACGACGGCATGCTCTACGGCCGCGGAGCGGTCGACATGAAGGACTTCGCCGGGATGCTGCTCGCGATCGCGCGCGCGTTCCGCCGCGACGGGGTCGTGCCGCGCCGCGATCTGATCTTCGCCTTCTTCGCCGACGAAGAGGCCGGGGGCGTGTGGGGGGCTCGGTGGCTCGTGCAGCACCGCCCCGAGCTGTTCGCCGGGGCGACCGAGGCGCTCAGCGAGGTGGGCGGATTCTCGCTCCCTCTCCCCGGTGACCGCCGCGCGTACCTGGTGGCCACGGCGGAGAAGGGCGTCTCGACCGCGACTCTCACCGCCCGCGGCCGGGCCGCGCACGGTTCGCGTCCCACCGCCGACAACGCCGTGGTCCGGCTCGCGCGGGCCGTCGCCGCGGTGGGCGCGCACACGTTCCCCGTGGTGCGCACGGCGACGCTCGAACGGTTCGTCGACACCTGGGAGCGCGCGGGCGGGCGGATCGACGACCTGGGTTTCGCGGCATCCCTCCTCGATGCCGGCATGCGCAACACCGCCTCCCCGACGGTGCTCGCGGCGGGCGGGAAAGCCAACGTCATCCCCGCTTCGGCGAGCGCGACGCTCGATGTGCGCATCGTGCCCGGGCAGCACGACGTGGTGCGGTCCGAGCTGGCCGCCGTCGTCGGCGACGACATCGAGCTGACCTGGGCACGCGACATCGCCGCGATCGAGGCGTCGGTCGACGCGCCCCTGGTCGACGTTCTGCAGCGCGCGATCACCGCGGAAGACCCCGACGGGGTGGTCGTACCGTACCTGCTGCCGGCGAGCACCGACAACAAGCACCTGAGCCGGCTCGGCATCCGCGGCTACGGATTCGTGCCGTTGCGCGTGCCCGCCGACTTCGACGTGTTCGGGCAGTTCCACGCGGCCGACGAGAGGGTGCCGGTGGAGGCGCTCGCGTTCGGTACGCGGGTGACGGCGCGGATCCTGCGCGAGGCGTGAGCCGGCGGTCGGCTCCGCGCGGCGCGTGAGCCGACGGTCGGCTCCGCGCGGCGCCTGAGCCGACGCTCGGTGCCCGGCACGCACAACTCCTGCAGAAGCGCGGGGCGAAGGCCCGTAACCACTTCCGCCGCAGGAAATGCAGGAGTTGTGCACGGCTCCGCGCGGCGGTCGCGCGGCGTGAGCCGGACGTACCCGACCCCGCAGTCGCCGTCCAGCGTGTTACCGCGCATGGCGTCGCATTGCGGTGCGTGGCGGGCCGTTGCGACGTGTGAATGGGCACCTCGCGACGCCCTCCGACGCCGTCGTACCGTGACGCAACCCACCGGCGCCCCGCGCCGAAACGGAGTCCGAGGAGCACGTCATGACCACCACCGCGCCGGCCCCCGCCGACCGCACGGCCCCGCCCGCCGGGCCGACCGCCACGGTCGATCTCGGCACGATCGCCGTCGTCCCCGTCCGCCACTGGTGGCGCTGGATCCTCAGCGCCCTGCTGCTGTTCGTCGTCGCCCAGTTCGCCTGGAGCCTCGTGACGAACGACCGGTACATGTGGGCGACGTTCGCCGAGTACTTCTTCTCGGAGCCCGTGCTGATCGGCATCGGATACACGCTCTCGCTCACGGCGATCTCGGCCGTCGTCGGCTTCTCGCTCGGCACGCTCCTGGCCCTCGGGCGTCTGTCGGCCTCGCCGCTGCTGAACGCGGTCGCGTGGGGCTACATCTGGTTCTTCCGCTCGGTGCCGCTCGTGGTGCAGATCATCGTCTGGTACAACCTCGGCTACCTCTACCCGACGCTGGGCCTCGGAACCCCGTTCACGACCGACTTCTGGATCGTGGAGTTCCCCACGGTGCAGCTCGTGAGCGCCTTCGCCGCGGCGATCCTCGGCCTGGGCCTGCACCAGGCCGCGTACTCGGCGGAGATCATCCGCGGCGGGCTCGTCTCGGTCGACCCGGGTCAGCACGAGGCGGCCGCCGCGCTCGGCATCCCGGCATCCCGTCGCCTGTTCCGCATCATCCTTCCGCAGGCGATGCGATCGATCGTCCCCAACGCCACGAACGAGGTGATCGGTCTCGTGAAGGGTGCGTCGGTGGTCTTCGTCATCGCGATCCCCGAGCTGTTCTACGCGGTGCAGGTCATCTACAACCGCAACAGCCGCGTGATCCCGCTGCTGCTGGTGGCGGTGGTCTGGTACACGCTCATCACCACGATCCTGAGCGTCGCGCAGTACTACATCGAGCGGCACTACGCCCGCGGCTCGGCCCGCGCCCTGCCCCCGACGCCGGTGCAGCGGGCCCGCGGCTGGGTGGCCGCGCAGTGGGCGCGGTTGGGTGACGACACCGCCCCGCCGCAACGACGGAGACGAACGGATGCCGAAGCACCGGCATCCACCGACGACGTCGAGACGCGAGGAGCCGGAGCATGACCGCCGCGACCGTGACCCGCGGACTGGTGGACATCCGCAACGTTCACAAGTCGTTCCACGGTACCGAGGTGCTGAGGGGCGTCGATCTGACGGTCCAGCCCGGTGAGGTCGTCGCTCTGCTCGGCCCGAGCGGTTCGGGCAAGTCAACGCTGCTGCGCACGATCAACCACCTCGAGACCGTGGATGCCGGGTCGGTCACGGTCGACGGGGAGTTCATCGGCTACGAGCTGCGCCACGGCAAGCTGCACGAGCTCCGCGAGCGCGAGATCCTGCAGCGACGGACGCAGGTGGGAATCGTGTTCCAGAACTTCCACCTGTTCCCGCACCTGACCGCGATCGAGAACGTCATCGAGGCGCCGATCGCCCTCAAACGGCTGAGTAAGAGCGACGCCCTCGAGCTCGCCCGAGGCCTGCTCGACCGTGTCGGGCTCGCGCACAAGGCCGACGCGTATCCGCGGCAGCTGTCGGGCGGCCAGCAGCAGCGCGTCGCAATCGCCCGCGCGCTCGCCCTTCAACCGAAGGTGCTGCTGTTCGACGAGCCGACGAGCGCACTGGATCCCGAATTGGTAGGCGAAGTGCTCGACGTCATCCGGGATCTGGCGAAGCTCGGGACGACGCTCGTGATCGTGACGCACGAGATCGGCTTCGCCCGCGAGGTGGCCGATCGCGTGGTGTTCCTCGACGACGGCCGGGTCATCGAGCAGGGCTCGCCCGACGAGGTGCTCTCTCGACCGCGGCACCCGCGCACGCGCGAGTTCCTCGCGAAGGTGCTCGGCTGACCGGCCGCTGTCCGCCGGTGGCTTCGACAGGCTCAGCCACCTCTCCTGCACCCCGAGGTCCCTGAGCCCGTCGAAGGGACCGGCACCCGCAGCACCCCGGTGGCTTCGACACGCTCAGCCACCCCCACCAGACACCGCGACCGACCCGGCCTCGCGGCATCCCACCCTCCCAAGGAGACACAACATGGCACTCAGCAAGAAACAGGGCATCGCGATCGGCGTCGCCGTCGTCGCGGTGGCCGCGCTCGTCGGCGTCGGATCACTCGCGATCTTCAACCGCCCCGCCGAGGCGGAGGCCGCCGCCGCCCCCAGCACCACCGCGTCGGCGAACCCCGACACCGGTGAGATTCCCCGCATCACGGGCGAGGCCGTTCCGGAGGCCGTCGCTGCGCTGAAGGCGAGCGGGTTCACCCCGATCGAGCCCGGCAAGCTGACGGTGGCGATCGGCGCCTTCGTCCCGCCGCTGAGCTACCAGCCCGAGGGCACCACCACCGCGGCCGACGTCGCCGGCACCGAGCCGAACATCGGCGAGCTCATCGCCGATGGCCTCGGCCTCGAGTACAACCCGGTCGTGGTCGCGTGGGCCGACTGGCCCCTCGGCATTCAGTCGGGAAAGTACGACCTCATCACCTCGAACGTCACGGTCACCGAAGAGCGCAAGGAGCTGTACGACTTCGCCAGCTACCGCCAAGACCTGCTCGGCTTCTACGTGCGCTCCGACAGCTCGATCTCGAAGATCGAGGAGGCCGACGACATCTCGGGACTGAAGATCGTCGTGGGCTCCGGCACGAACCAGGAGAAGGTACTGCTGAAGTGGAACGAGGAGCTCACCGCCGCCGGCAAGGCCCCCGCCGAGCTGAACTACTACGACGATACCGCCGCCGCGACCCTCGCGCTGCAGTCCGGCCGCGTCGACGCCACGTTCGGTCCGAACGCCACGGCGGCCTGGGCCGCGCGTGAGACCGGTGAGACGAAGCTCGTCGGCATCATCCCCGGCGGGTGGCCGTTCGCGGCCGACATCGCCGCGGCGACGAAGAAGGGCAACGGCCTCATCGAGTCGGTCAACCTCGTACTGAACGCCTACATCGCCGACGGAACCTACGCCAAGGTGCTCGACGCCTGGGGCCTCGAGTCCGAGGGCGTCGACGAGAGCGAGATCAACCCTCCGGGACTCCCGAAGTCCTGACCCTCGCGCGTGGCCCGGTCGTCCGCGACCGGGCCACGTTGCGTGCGCCCCCTGTCCCCTCCCGGCCTCGCAAGAATGGATGCCATGACCACCTCGCCCCACGTCGACCACGACGTGCCCGCCGAACGCGCGCTGACCATCCGCCCGGTCGCACCGCACGAGTACGCGGAGGCCGGAAGCGTCACGGTCGACGCCTACCGCCACAGCTACGACGGGCTCACCGAGGGGTATCTCGCCTCGCTCGCCGACATCGAAGGACGGCTCGCGCAGGGCGAGGTGTGGGTGGCCGTGGACGCCGCCGGCGACCTCGTCGGCACGGTGTGGGTCCCGCGGCCCGGCGAACGCCTGTCGGAACTCGCCCGCGACGGCGAGCTGGACTTCCGCCAGCTCGCGGTGGCGCCCGCGGCGCGCGGCCGGGGAGTCGGCGAAGCCCTCACACACCACGTGATCGCGCTCGCCCGTGCGCGCGGCGCGGTGCGCGTGGTCATGAACAGCGGTCCCGAGATGCTCGGCGCCCACGCGCTGTACCTCAAGCTCGGCTTCCGCCGCCTGATCGAACGCGAGCACCCGATCGAGGTGGAGCCGGGGCACGTGATCGACCTGCGCGCCTTCGGCCTCGACCTCTGAGTGACCACGTGCTCCCCCGCACGGTGGTCGCCGCCGCACTCCCCCGACTCGAGTCCGTGTGGGCCCGGAGCCTGCCGGAGCTGTCACGTCCGGTAGACCCGCGGCTCGCGCCGCACCCGCGTCTGCTGGCTCTGAACGACGCTCTCGCGCGGGAGTTAAAGATCGACCCGCGGACGCTGGAGACCGAGGAAGGTCTGCGGTTCCTCACCGGCGGTGTCCGCGCGCCCGGTTCCCACCCCGTCGCGCAGGTGTACGCGGGGCACCAGTGGGGCCGGTTCCGCCCGATCCTCGGGGACGGGCGCGCCGCCCTGCTCGGCGAACGGCGGGACGCGTCGGGGCAGCTCCGCGACATCCACGCGAAGGGCATCGGCCCCACCTCGATGTCGAGAGTCGACGGGTTCGCCACCGTCGGCCCGATGCTGCGGGAGTTCCTCCTGGGCGAGGCCATGCACGCCCTCGGCCTGCCGAGCACCCGGGCGCTGGCCGTCGTCGCCACGGGCTCGCCGCGTTCGCTCGACGGGGTGACGCTCCCCGGTGCGGTGCTCGTTCGAACGGCCCGCAGTCACATCCGCTACGGGTCGTTCGAGTACGCCGCCGTCCTGGACGACCGTTCGGTGCTCGGGCGCCTCGCGGACCTGGCCATCTCCCGCCACCACCCCGACGCCTCCGACGACAGCCACCCGTACCGCGGCGTGCTGACCCGCATCGTCGACGCGGTCGCCGGGCAGACGGCCGGATGGATGGGCGCGGGCTTCGTCCACGGCGTGCTGAGCACCGACAACGTGCTCGTGAGCGGCGAGACGATCGACTACGGACCGTGCGCATTCTTGGATGCCTACGACCCCGACGCCGTCTTCAGCTCGATCGATCACCACGGCCGCTACGCCTATGGGCGCCAGCCCGAGATCATGCGGTGGAATCTCGAGCGGCTGGGCGAGGCGTTCGCCCCGCTGCTCGCCCGTGACGGTGCGCAGGGGCGGGCGATCGCGGCGGACATCGTCGCGCGCTTCGACGAGAGCTACCGCGACCGGTGGATCGCCGTCTTGCGCGCGAAGCTCGGCCTCGCCCCGACGGTCGCCGACGTGACGGTGGAGCAGACCGCCCGGACGGCGCTGGCACTCCTGGCGGCGCACCGGACGGACTTCCCGCGGTTCTGGCGGGCGCTCGGCGCAACCGCGCGCGACGACCGGTCCGGCGTGCGCGGGTTGTTCCCTCCCCCCGCGCGACCCGCCGTGGAGGCGTGGCTCGACGGATGGCAGTCGCTCCGACCCGATGCCGGACGCCTGGATGCCGCCAACCCCGCGATCATCCCGCGCAATCACATCGTGGACGAGGTGTTGGCCGCGGCGGTGGAGGGGGATCTCGGCCCGTTCGGGGAGCTGGTCGATCTGGTGCGCTCCCCCTTCACCGCGCACGGCACCCCGCTCGCCCAGCGACTCTCGGCGATCCCGCCCGACACCGCGACACCGTTCGTGACGTTCTGCGGAACGTGACGAGCCGGCGGCAGGGGGGTGCCGACGAGCTGTTCTCGTGAGACGCAGCGGGCGGCGGGTCAGCCTGGCGGTCTGATCCCTCCACTCCACGATTGTCGCCGCGTCGAAGGGGGATGCCGCGACCGTGTCCCGTGGCGACGATGGCCGCAACGTGGCAGAGGCGGCGCGCTGGCCGTCACACGGAGTCGTAGAAGACGCGGACGGGCGTCTGGGCTCGGTCGAACATGCTCGGGCCCCGGTACTCGACGCGCGCGGCGTCGGGGCGCGGCTCACCCGGCGGCTGCAGTCGGTGGAGCTGCTCGGTGGAGAGGGCGAACACGACGCGGCCGATGCCGGCGCGGGCGATGACGTTGCGGCACATCACGCAGGGTTCGCAACTGGTGTAAAGGGTCAGGGCACGACAGGCCTCCGCAGAGCGGGTGAGCGCCGCGTGGCGCGCGAGGATCAGTTCGGGGTGGTTCGTGATGTCGCCCGTGCTGCGTACGGTGTTGCACGCCCGCGCCACGACCGTTCCCTCGGCGTCGACGAGCAGCGAGGCGTAGGGCAGCTCGCCCGCGCGCGCGGCATCCAGAGCCATCTCGACCGCCTCCGCGAGCCTGCGGTCCTCATCGCGGTCGGCCTCCGATGCGGTCACAGCCGCATCAGCCCCTCTCCCGACACGACACCCGAGCCGCGGAGGGTGACGGCATCGCCGGCGACGTTCACCACGAGCCGGCTCGGCCGCTCCAGGGCGTGGCCCTGGTCGATACGCACGTCCGCGCCGTCGGGGAGGCGTCCCGCCCGCACGAGATGCGCGGCGAGAGGTCCGGCGGCGGTGCCGGTCGCGGGGTCCTCCACGATGCCCACGGTGGGGTTGAAGAACCGCGCGTACGCGTCCGCGTCCGTTCCCTCACCGGCGTCGCCGCGGGAGTCGATGCTGTACACGTAGCATCCCTCGGCTCCCGCCGCCCTCAGGACCGACAGCAGCGCGCGGGCGTCGGGCCGAACAGCGTCGACGACCTCGGCCCCGTGCACGGGAACGAGGAGGTGGGGAACACCCGTCGAGCCCACCCGCACGGCCAGCTCGGCATCGATGGCGGAGGCGCCGATGCCGAGGGCCTCCGCGACCGCGGGGGCATCTGCCACGGGCTCGCTCACCCGCGGCGACCCCTGCGTCATCGCGACATGGATTCCATCGGGCCGGCGGGAGACCGTCACCGGCAGCAGCTCGTCACCGATCTGCTGCACGTGATCGCCGTCGTCGACCCGTCCCGCATCGGCCAGCCACAGCCACGCGCCGAGCGCGTTGTGCCCCGCCCCGCCGACCTCGAATCCCGCGGGCGTGAACGATCGCAACCGCCAACGCGCATCGTCGCGCGTGGGCCGCAACACGAAGGTGGTCTCGGACTGATGGAACTCGCGAGCGAGCGCCTTCATCGCCGACTCCTCCAACCCGTCCGCGTCGGGCACGAGCGCGAGCGGGTTGCCCGTGAGCGGTCGAGCCGCGAAGACATCCACGAAGAAGAACCGAACCTGCCGCACCGTCATCCGTACTCTCCTCGTTCGAACCCGATACGACAAGCCTGACCCGAGCGGGCGAGGAGGTGAAGGCAGAGACCACGGCGTTCGGGGTTTGAGACCGTGAAATCAACGCTAGGTTGCCCTCATGGCCGTTGATCTGGATGACATTGACTGGGTCCTCATCCGCGAGCTGCAGCGCGACGGACGTGTGACGTTCACAGAGCTCGCGCGCCGGGCCCGACTGAGCGCGTCGGCGACCACCGAGCGCGTCCGGCGACTCGAATCCGAGGGCGTCCTAGTGGGCTACCGTGCGCAGATCGACATCGCCGCGGTGGGGATCCCGTTGCAGGCCGTCGTCCGTCTGAAGTACTTCGGAAATCACCACCAGCCGTTCTTCGACCATCTCGAAGCCAGCTCGCACGTGCTGGAGTGCCTTCGCATCACGGGCGAGGACTGCTACATCATCAGGCTCGTCGCCACGTCGATGCCCCAGCTGCAGCAGTTCGTCGACGACCTCGCGCGATTCGGTGACACCACCACGAGCATCGTGTACACCGAGACGCTCCCCCGGCGCGGGCCCACCGCCCCGCTCGCCTGAGGCGCCGACACAGCCGCGCGAGGGTCTCCGGAGTGGGCGCTCGGCGGGCAGGAGCCTGGCACGCCTTCTTGCGCGACAGGGGCGGAGGACGTGGTCACCACGGGATCTCGGATGGTCGCCGGGCGGTCACCACACGTCCCTCCGCCCGACGGATTCCTGGAACCGGATGAGGTATCCATCGGGGTCCGCAACGAGGAACTGACGGACTCCGGCCTCGGTGTCGCCGCCGATACGTCAGTCCCGGCCGACCGCGTCGGCAAGGATCCGGCCGATCACCGGGGTGAACTTGAAGCCGTGGCCGGAGAAGCCCGCGCCGATCACGACCGGCCCCACCCGCTCGAGCACGAAGCGCGCGTCAGGCGTGGACGTGTATGTGCAGGTGACCTCGGTGAAGGCGCCGGGGTCGACGCCGGGCAGCCACTCACGGGCGTATCGCACGAGCGCGGCGGTCAGCGCAGGATCGGGGGTGAAGCTGCGCCGATCGGGGTCGATCTCGGGGCCGGCGGCGTGCCATCCGGCCTTCACGCCCTCGCCGGGGGTGAGCATGCCGTAGATCCCCGCGGGGAACCACATTGTCTCCGCCGCATCGGGGGCCGGCAGGTGGTTGAACCCCGGCCACGGCGTCGACGCATCGTGCGGCGCGAAATGCGCCGGCTGCTCCTGCGTGACCCGGAGCCGGGGCAGGACGCCCGCGGCATCCGTCGACTTCAGCACCCGTGTGGTCCATGCGCCGGCGGTCACGACGACCCGCCGGGCGCGGACCACGCGCTCCCCCGCGTCGCCGATTGCCCGGAACTCCACACCGTCGTCGTCCCGCACGGCGAGGTCGTCGACCCGGGTTCGCCAGTGCACATGGCCACCGGCCGCCACCGCGCCAGAGAGGAGCGCAGCGACCGCCGCATCGGCATCCAGGCGTCCCGCGTCGGGGGTGTGCAGCACCGGCCCGTCGAAGCGGATGCCGGGCCACCGCCGACCCGCCTCGCGAGCGTCGAGCAGGTCGGCGCCGAACCCGCCGGCGCGGATCGCCAGCGCCGCACGCACGAGATCGCGGCCACCGCCGTGGTTCACGATGCCCGTCACCTGCAGCAGGGCGGTCGCGCTCTCGCGCTCGAGTTCCCGCCAGAGCGCCCGCGCCTCGCGCAGCCAGGAGAGATAGCCGGGCTCGTCGTAGGCGACGTTGAAGTTGCGGGAGGCGCCATGAGAGGCACCGCGCACGTGACCCGGTTCGAACTGCTCGAACACCTCGACCGACACGCCGCGACGCGCGAGCTGCCAGGCGGTCGCCGCACCCATCGCGCCCGCGCCGATGACGGCGACGTCCATCGAGTCGATGCTCATACGCGGGCGGGCGTCAGCGTCTTGGCGAAGCACCGCGACCCCGCGAAACGCACGTACGGCGGGAAGGTCTCGATCGGGTGGTATCCGATTCGCTCGTACAGGGCGATCGCCTCGGGCTGGCGGTCACCGGTCTGCAGGATCAGGCGCCCGGCCCCTCGCGCGCGGGCGAGCTCTTCGAGGGCGGCCATGAGGGCACGGCTGGCTCCGTGGCCTCGCGCGCGGCGGTGCACGAAGACGCGCTTGACCTCGAGCTCGTCGCCCAGAGCGCGCAGCGCCGCGTGGCCGACCGCCTCGCCGTCGTCGTCGAGCACGAGCACGACCTCGACGATCGTGGTCGGGTCGACCGCGAAGTCCTGGGCGAGGAGGGCCGCGGTCTCGTCGTCGAACGAGGCGAACACCTCCGCGTAGCGCGGGGCGATCTCGTCGTCCATCGCGGCGCGCAGAGCCACGGCGCGTTCGTCGGACCAGTCGACCCGCTCGATCAGCCATTCGGTTCGCGCCACCGTCATGACGCCAGTATCACCGGACCCGCCGAGACCCGCGGAGGGCGGCGAAACCGCCGGTAACACGGGGCGCTCGTCCGTCCGGGCGCCGCTGCCAGCCACGCGCCCCCGTCGCGACCACCACGCCACCCCGAGCGCAACCGATACGGCCCCCGCGCACACCACCACGGCCACCCGCAGGGATCCCGTCGTCGGCGCGGCGCCCACGCCCAGCACGATGCCGGTGGCGAGAGCGACGAAGAAGGTCGCCGAGAGCCGCTGCGTCAACTGGAGGAAGGATGCCGCGACACCGTGCAGCGTCGCCGGGGCGAACCCGAGCGTGACCGCGCGCAGGGCCGGCTCGACGAGGCCGCCGGCGAACCCCATCGCGATCTGGATCACGACGATCGCGGCGAAGAGCGCGCCTCCGTCCCACACGAGGGTCGCGGCCACGAGAGCGAGCAAGCAGACGAGCTCGATCGCGAGGCCCGCCGCGACCACCGCGGGCCCGAAGCGCGCGAAGATCGCCGAACTCGCCCGCGACGTGAAGAGTCGGGCGAGCGAGGCGGGAACCAGACCTGCGGCGATGACGAACGCCGGCAGCTGGTCCGCCTGCAGGAAGAAGACGGCGATGACCGTCGACAGCGCGAGGAGGCTCCCGAACCACAGCAGCGCGACGACGTTGCCCGCCACGAACCCCGCGGAGCGTAACAGCGCCGGAGCGAAGAGGGGCAGTCGGCTACGGCGCGCATACCCGCGTTCCCAGAGCATCAGGGCGACCACGAGGATGGCGACCACCCCGAGCGTGCCGACAACGAGGGGGCCTGGCATCCCCGGGTCGATGACCGGGAGGGTCACCGCCACGACGATCGCACCGAGCAGGACGATGCCGGGCACGTCGAGCCCCGTCGCAAGGCGTGCGGGGCTCGAGCGGGGAAGGGACCGTAGACCGCGCCAGGCGGCGACGGCCGCGAACGGAACCGGTGCCACCAGCACCAGACGCCATCCCAGGTCGGAAGGCAGCACCCACAGCAGGACGCCCGCCACCAGGGGCCCCACGATCGCGGCGAGCGCGCCGACGGCACTGTAGGCGCCGAGCGCGCGCACGCGCGCCGAACCGTGAGCGGTGTCCTGGATGATCCCGAGCACCTGCGCGCTGATGAACCCCGCCCCGAGCCCCTGGGCGAGACGCCCCACGACGAGGGGCGCGACCGACGGCGCCAGAGCCGACGCGACCGCGCCGACCATGAACGCCAGCAGTCCGCCCACGAACAGCTCCCGTCGCCCGAAGGCGTCGCCCAGACGCCCCGCGGGCACGAGCCCCAACCCGAACGTGAGGGAGTACGCGGCGAGGAACCACTGCACGCCCGAGGTCGCGGCATCCAGCGACGACGCGACCGTGGGCGCGGTGTAGGCGACCACGGTCGCGTCCAGCAGGGTCGCGAAGCCCGCGGCGAGGCAGCACGCGAGCGCTGTCCGCGCATCGACAGGATCCGCGCCGCGCGACTCGGCCGCCGCCGGACTCACGACGCCGCGCCCGCCAAGGTGGGAGCCCGGCCGACGGCACCCTCGGTCCCCGCCGGAGGGGATGCCGGAATGTCCGGCCGGAGCCCCGCGGGGTCGGCGTCTGTCCACAGGGTCGTCGGCAGCTCGCGGCGCAGCACCGGGATCACCTCGGTCGCGAAGCGCTCCAGGATCTCGAGCTGCTGCGCGAACGGGACCGTCGTGGGAAGGCTGATCGACTGCAGGTCGTGGCCGAGCCTGCCGTGGAACGTCGCGATCTTGTCGATGACCTGCTGCGCCGTACCGACCAGCGCCGGGCCCTCCGCGACGGCGTGTTGCATGTCGCGGAAGGGGGTGTTGTTGCCCGGGACGTTGGTCGCCGCCACGATCGCCTCGTACACCGGGCCGTACTGCTCGACCGCCTCCTGGCTCGTGTCGGCGAGGAACAGCGCGCCCGCACCGGCGCCGACGTACGCCGTGCGCGGATCGTGACCATGTCTGGCGTACTCGTCGCGGTAGTGATCAACGAGCACGCCGTAGTTCTGCAGCGGTTGGATGGCGTTCGCGCTGAACAGAGGGTCGCCGTGACGCGCCGCCAGCGCCGCCGAGAAGAGCGTCGTCGCCGACCCGTGCCACACCCGCGGCGGCCCGGCGAAGGGTCGGGGCAGGGTGGTCGTGGCCCGCAACGGGCGGGTGAACTCGCCGCCCGACCAGTCGAGCTCCTCGGTGCGCCACAGGGCGCGCAACAGCTCGTACTTCTCGGCGAGCAGTTCCCACTGGTCGTCGATCTCGAGACCGAACAGCGGGAACTGCGCGACCTCGTTGCCCTTGCCGATCGTGAGCTCCACGCGCCCGCGCGAGAGTTGGTCGATCGTGGCGTAGTCCTCAGCCACCCGAACGGGGTCGAGCACCGAGAGCACCGTCACCCCGGAGTTCAGCCGCACGCGCGACGTGCGCGCGGCGATGGCGCCGAGCACGACGGTGGGCGACGACGACAAGAACCGTCCGGCGTGCCGTTCGCCGACGCTCACCGCGTCGAAGCCGAGCTGTTCGGCCCGCACGGCCGCCTCGACCGTCTGTGCGAAGCGGTCGGCGGGGCTGACCTGCACACCGGTGAAGGGGGTTGGCGTAGAACGGGATGATGTCGAGAAGCTGAAACTTCACGAGGAGGCTCCCGCCGGCTCGATGCCGTGCGCCGTGACCACACCGTGCGTCCGCGCCAGGGGCGTCTTCTCCCCCGCCTCGATACCGATGGGCAGGCGGTTCTCCGCGGGCGGCAGCGGGCAGGTGGCGAAGTCGGTGTACGCGCACGGCAGATTGACGGCGCGGTTGAAGTCCACGACCGTCCGGCCGTCGGCATCCGGTTCGGCAACCGAGAGCGAGCGGTTCGCGGCGTACGTGGTGAGCCCGCTCGTGGCATCCGTGAAGAGCACGTTCAGGGTGCCCGGAGCGTGGCCGGGAAAGGCGACCAGGCGGAACGTCTCGCCCCGCAGGTCGAACTCGAGGTACCCCGGGGACTCGTACACGTGCGAGAGCCCGTCGACGGCGGCTCCCACCTCGTGCGGTCGAGGTGCCGCGTACCGCACGAACCGGGCGTCGACGCGCCAGCGCGGGTTCGGGACGTAGGTGGGCGTGCCCGCGTACGAGCCGAGGTACGGGAAGTCGGGCCGGCGGGGGCGCAGGATGTCGCGGCCTCCGCGTCGCGCGACCTCGATCACGCCCTCGTCGAACCCGACGGTCAGTCCCCCGCGCTCGGGGATCGGCCCGAAGGCGTGGCGACCGGTCACATCCACTCCCTCCACGCGGAGGGACTCGCCGTCGCCGAGCTCGACCACCGGACCGTCGGGCGAGGTGTGCCAGCGGCCCGGGATCCCCGGCAGGAACGCCGGAACCTCGGGGATCCAGAACAGCGCGGTCACGGCGAGGAAGCCGTGCGGGTCGGCGCGGTGCTCCTCGTGGGCGCGGTGCCAGCCCTCCCACTCGCGGGCGAACTGCGCGCGGTCGAGGGGCGCCTGCGTCGTGATGCTCATGATCGTCCCGTCGCTCAGAGGGCCGCGGCCAGGGCGGCCGAGGGAAGAGGGAGTCCGAGATTCTCGCGCAGCGTCGTGCCCTCGTACTCGGTGCGCAGCGACCCGCGCTCCTGCAGGAGCGGGACGACGCGGTCGACGAACTCGTCGAGACCCGATGGCACGACGTGAGAGCCGAGAACGACACCGTCGGCGCCGCCCTCCTGCACGAACGTGTCGAGCTGGTCGGCGACCTGCTCGGGCGTGCCGATGTACCCGGGTGCGCGCGCGACCTCGTGCGCGAGCCCGCGGAGCGTGAGACCCTTCTGCTCGGCGAGCTCTCGCCACGTGCGCACGGTCCGGAAACGATCCTGGAAGATGAACGCGCGGCCTTGGATGAACGCAGGCGCCTCGGGATCGGGATCGATGTCGGGCACCGGACCGTCGAGGTCGTAGCCCGAGAGGTCGCGGTTCCACACCTGCTCGAACGTCACCTGGATCGTGCGGTCGCTCAGCTGCTGCTCGAGAATGTGACGCGCCTTCTCCTCCGCATCTGCCCGACTGTCGCCCAGCACGAACCCGGCGGACGGAAGGATCTTGACGTGCTCGGGGTCGCGGCCGAACCGTGCCGCACGCTCGCGGATGTCGTCGCGGAACGCCCGCCCCTCCGAGAGGCTCGAGTACGGCGAGAAGATCGCGTCGGCGGTGGATGCCGCGAAATCGCGGCCCTGCGGGGACACCCCCGCCTGCACGATGACCGGGCGACCCTGGGGGCTGCGCGACACGGTGAAACGCCCCTCGATGTCGAACTGGGTGCCGTGGTGCGAGAACTCGCCGGCGCGAGGATCGCGGAGGAAGACCCCGGCGTCCTTGTCGGCCGCGATGGCGTCGGCGGCCCACGAGTCCCACAGCTCGCGCACGGTGGCCACCGTCTCCTCGGCGCGGACGTATCGGTCGGCGTGCGGGAGGAATCCGCCGCGGCGGAAGTTCGCCCCCGTGTAGGCGTCGAACGAGGTGACCACGTTCCACCCGGCACGGCCCCCGGAGAGATGGTCGAGGCTCGCGATCTGACGGGCCAGCTCATACGGCTCGTTGAAGGTGGCGTTGAGCGTGCCGACCAGACCAAGGTGCTCGGTCACCGCGGCGATCGCGGCGAGCACCGGCAGGGTGTCGGGGCGGCCGGCGATGTCGTGGTCGAAGATGCGCCCGTCACGGGCACGCAGGGCGAGGCCCTCGGCGAGGAAGAAGTAGTCGAAGCGGCCGCGCTCGGCGGTCTGCGCCACGTGGCGGAAGGTCGAGAACGCGATCTGGCTCCCGGCATCCGGGTGCTCCCAGGCGGTGTGCTCGTTCACGCCGCCCACGTAGGCGGCGAGGATGATCTGCTTGCGCGCGGTCATGGTGGTCTCGTCCTTTCAGGCGACGGGAGCGGCGTAGCGGCTGGGGAAGCCCACGGGCAGTCCGAGACGGCCACGCAGGGATGTGTGCGTCGAGGGTTCGGCGAGCCCGCGGCGGCGCAGCTCGGGTACGAGGTCGTCAGCGATGCGGGGCAGGTCGTCGGTGACGACGCCCGGGCGCAGCCGCACCCCGGCGTAGCCGGCGGCGACGAGATCGTCGATCACGTCGGCGACGGTGGATGCCGAGCCGGTGACGATGCGTGCGTCGGAGACGAGCGACCGGCCGAGGCCGTCGAGGCGGGCGAGGCGGGCCGCACCCGTCTCATCGGGCGCGTCGAGCAGCACGACGAGGTCGGCGATGACGCGCAGGGGTTCGCCCTCGCGACCGGCCTCCCGCTCGGCCGCGCGCACCTCATCGAGGATGCCGCGGGCGTGCACCGCGTCGGCGGGAGTGACGAAGACGAGATCGGCGGCTCGTGCGGCCAGACGGTAGGGCACCGCGGCATGGGCGAGGGCGGCGACCACCGGCTGCCCCTGCGGCGGTCGCGGGGTGATCGAGGGGCCGCGCACCGAGAAGAAGCGACCCTCGAAGTCGATGGTGTGCACCTTGTCGGCATCCAGGAACCGGTCGGTCGCGGCGTCGCGGATCTCGGCGTCGTCCTCCCAACTGTCCCAGAGCCGGCGCACGACCTCGACCGCATCGGCGGCCTCGTCGAACGCCTCCTCGACGAAGGCGCGGAAGGCCGGGTCATCGACGGCGACGTCGCCCGGGTGGGGTCGACGGCCGATGTGCGCCGCTTCGTCGGCCCGAGCCGAGACCTTCACCTGGAAACCCGCGCGTCCTTCGCTGACGTAGTCGAGCGTGGCGATGGCCTTCGACACGTGGAACGGTTCGGTGTGCGTGACGGTGGCGACCGGGATCAGCCCGATCCTCGAGGTCAGCGGGGCCACCCGCGACGCGATGAGCACCGCGTCGAGACGCCCGCGCACCTCGTCGGTGCGCTCGTCGGCGACCAGGAACCGCTCGGACTGAAGGGCGAGCGAATCCTCGATCGTGGCGAAGTCGAGGTCGCCCCGCTCGGCGGTGCGGACGAGGTCGATCCAGTACTCGGCGGTGAAGAGGGCGTCGGGCCGTGCGGAGGGCTCGCGCCACGCGGCGGGATGCCAGCCGGTGCCCTCGAGGGCGACGCCGAGGTGGAAGGGGGTCGATGACGTCATGTGAGGCGCTCCTTGCAGATGGACGGGGTCAGTCGTTCTTCCAGGCGGCCACGAGCGAGTCCAGGCGCGAGTCCGCACCGAGGGTCACCGCGTGCACCGACTCCTGGGTGCCGAGGATGGAGGTGAGTTCGTGCACCGGGATCTGGTACACCTGGCTCGCGATCCGCGCCTGCGCCTGGGCGAGCACGGCGTCGCGTGCGGTCGGGTCGCTCGTGGCGAGTTGCTGCTGCAGGAGCGTCTCGAGGGCGGGGTCGTCGATGCGGTACCGCGTGGTCGCCTTCGAGAAAGTGGTGCGCAGCACATCGCCGTCGGCGCGGGAGAGGTTTCCCCACACGAGGTCGAAATCGCCGTTCTTCTGCGCCTCGAGGAAGTCGGGCACCGGGCCGCTCTGCAGCTGCAGGTCGACGCCGACGGCCTTGAGCTCCTGCTGGATCAGCTCGAGCGAGGTCTGGTTGGGTCCGAAGTTGGTGATCCACCAGAGCTTCAGCCGCAGCTTCGCGCCGTCCTTCTCGCGGATGCCGTCGGCTCCGGCCTTCCAGCCCGCGGCATCCAGCAGCTTCCCGGCGCGCGCAGGGTCGTACGCGAACGCGGCGCTCTGGTCGGCGTAGCCGGGCGTGTTCTTCGCCAGGACGCTGGTGGCGACCGCGAATGAGTCGTTGAGCGCGGTGTCACGGACGGTCCTCGCGTCGATCGCGGCGGCGATCGCCTGCCGGACGGACAGGTCGGCGACGACCGGGTGCGAGACGTTGAACGAGATGCCGAACGTGACGCCGGGGTTGCCCCGCGACACCAGCGGATACCCCGCCTGCTCGATCGAGGCCACGTCGTTCGGCTGGATGCCCCCGGCCACATCCACCTGGTCGGATGTGAGGCTGCCGGTGCGCACGCCCGCTTCGGGCACGATCTGGAAAGTCACGGTGTCCAGTCGCGCGCGACCGTCGTTGCCGAGCGCCGTCGGGCCCCAGGCGTAGTCGGTGCGCGCGGTCAGCACCGTGGCGGTGTCCTTCGTGTAGATCTTCAGCGTGAAGGGACCGGTGCCGACCAGAGCCGCCCCGTCGGCGCGCTGGTCGTACGGGACCTTCAGCGTCGCGTCCCCGACGATGCCCAGGGCCACGGATGCCGTGGAGTTGGGGAACGCGGCGTTCGGCGTCGAGAACCGGACGCGGGCCGTGTGGTCGTCGACCACGTCGGTCCCGGCGTACCCGACGAAGCTGCTGACCGCCTGGCTGAGCGCTCCCGCCGCGATGATGTCGTCGAACGTCGCCTTCACGTTGGCGGCGGTGAACGGCGTGCCGTCGGAGAACGTGACGTCGTCGCGCAGGGCGAAGGTGAACTCCGTCGCGTCGGCGTTGGAGGTGTAGGAGGTCGCCAGCCACGGGTCGAGGGCCCCGGTCTCGGGGTTCTGGTAGAGCAGCGAGTCCACGAGCTGACGGGT
Source organism: Microbacterium phycohabitans (assembly GCF_032464935.1). Taxonomy (NCBI): domain Bacteria; kingdom Bacillati; phylum Actinomycetota; class Actinomycetes; order Micrococcales; family Microbacteriaceae; genus Microbacterium; species Microbacterium phycohabitans. The sequence continues at coordinate 834,897 of NZ_JAWDIT010000002.1, read as the reverse complement.
GACGTACAGGGTGTCGTTGCCGGAGCCGGTCCCGGAGGGGTTCAGCGAGATGGGGTCGTTCGCGATGGCGAAGGTCAGCTCGCCACCCTGGACGGGCTCGGTGGATGCCACGGCGCCGGGGCCGGCGGCGGTGCTCCCGCACGCGGTCAGGACGAGGGCCGCGGTCACGGCGAGGGCCGCCGCGAGGGTGGTGCGTCGGGTGGTCATGGTGCTCCTCAGGCGAAAGGGGTGAGTGACGGGAGAGCGCGTCCCGGAATGGCATCCAGGAGCGAGCGGGTGTAGTCGTGGGCGGGTGAAATGAAGACGTCGTCGACCTCGCCGATCTCGACGAGGCGGCCGCGGCGCATGACGCCCACGGTGTGGGCGATCTGGCGCACCACCGCGAGGTCGTGCGAGATGAACAGGTAGCTGAGCCTCTTCTCGCGCTGGATCTCGGCGAGAAGGGTGAGGATCTGGTGCTGGATCGACACGTCGAGCGCCGACACCGGCTCATCCAGCACGAGCAGTTCGGGCTCGATCGCGAGGGCCCGCGCAATCGCAACGCGCTGGCGCTGCCCGCCGGAGAGGTCGGCCGGCTGCCGTCGCATCGCGGACCCGGGCAGCGCGACGAGGTCGAGCAGTTCCGCGGCACGCGCGCGCCGCTCGGCCCGCGTGCCGACGCCGAACGCGCGGAGTGGATCGCTGACGATCGTCTCGACGCTCCACCGCGGGTTCAGCGCCGCGTAGGGGTTCTGCTGCACGAGTTGCACCCGGCGCCGGAGTTCGCGCAGCGGCCGACCGGTGAGCGCGGTCACGTCGACGCCGCCCACGCGTACCCTCCCCGCGGTGGGGTCGGTCAGGCGCAGGGCCAGACGCGCCGTCGTGGTCTTGCCCGAACCCGACTCGCCGACGAGGGCGAGGGTGCGGCCCCGCTCGAGACGGAAGCCGACGCCGTCCACGGCGCGCTGCACCGCTCCGCCGCCGGGGAGGCGGAACTCCTTCACGAGGCCGTCCACCTCGAGCACGGGAACGACGGATGCCGGAGAGTCCGAGCCGCCGTCGGCTGCATCCCGGCGCGGGCTCGCGGCATCCGGTGCCGCCGTGTTCAGGCTCGAGGCCGCGGCGATCAGTCGGCGCGTGTACGGATGCCGCGGAGAGCCCAGCACCTCGGCGGGCGTCCCCTGCTCGACGATGCGTCCGTCGGTCATCACGACGATGCGGTCGGCGCGGTCGGCCGCGACGCCGAGGTCGTGGGTGATGAGGAGAAGGCTCGCCCCGCGCTCGCGCTTGAGCGCGTCGAGGTGGTCGAGGATCTGCCGCTGCACGGTGACGTCGAGGGCGCTCGTCGGCTCGTCGGCGATGATCAGAGCGGGGTCGCCGATGATGGCGATCGCGATGAGCACGCGCTGACGCATGCCGCCCGATAGCTCGTGCGGATACTGCCGCGCGCGCAGCGCCGCGTCGGGCAACCCCGCGTGCTCGAGCGCCTCGACGGCGCGCGTTGCGGCCGTGCGACGGTCGGCGAGGCCGTGCACGCGCAGCGTTTCGGCCACCTGGTCGCCGATGCGCACCACCGGATTGAGGCTGACCGACGGGTCTTGCGGGACGAAGCCGATGCGGCGCCCACGCACGGCTCGCAGCTCGCGATCGGACGCCGCGACGAGATCTTGACCGTCGAAACGCACTGCCCCCGCGCGTATACGCGCCGCGGCGGGCAACAACCGGACGAGGGCGTGCACGGTCGTGGACTTGCCCGACCCGGACTCACCCACGATCGCGACGGTCTCGCCCGCGGCCACCGCGAGGCTCACCTCACGCACCGCATTGATCGCTCCGTCCGGCGTGCGGTACGCAACCGCGAGGCCGTCGATCTCGAGGAGGTTCATCGGGGTGCCCGTCCGTTTCTGTCGAGGCCCCGGGAGAGGCGATTGGCGGCCAGGACGGTCACCGCGATGGTCAGACCCGGCAAGGCCGTGAGCCACCATGCGGTGCGGAGGTAGTCGCGGCCCCCCGAGACGAGAGCCCCCCACTCGGGCGCGGGTGGGGGCGCTCCGTAGCCGAGGAAGCTCAGCGCCGAGACGGCGAGGATCGCCGAACCGAACTCGAGCACCGCCAGCACGACGACCGGCGCGATCGCGTTCGGCAGCACGTGGCGCAGCAGGATCGCGGTCCACCCGTTGCCGGAGGCGCGCGCCGCCTCGATGTAGGACGCAGTACGCACCCTCAGCACCTCGGAACGCAGAACGCGGGCGACCGAGGCGACGCTGGCGATTCCGACCGCGATCGCGACGTTGACCGTGCCGAAACCGACTGCCGTGATGAGGGCGAGCGACAGCAGCAGGCCGGGTATCGCCAGCAGGACATCGGCGACGCGCATGATGACGGCATCCGCGCGACCGCCCACGAACCCGCTGATCAGCCCCAGGGTCGTGCCTCCGACGACGCCGACGGCGACAGCGATCGCCGCGGCGGAGACGGTCAGGGCCGTGCCGTGGACGACGCGGGTGTAGAGGTCGCGGCCGAGCTGATCGGTGCCGAACCAGTGCGCCCATGACGGGGCCTGCAGGTTATCGGCAGGTGTGCCACCGAGAGGATCGCCGGGGGCGAGCAGCGCGGGCCATACGGCCGCGATCACGATGACGAGCAGCCAGAGAAGCGCGGCCGCCACGAGCGGGTGCCGGAGGACCGCGGAGAACCGTCGAGCGCGGGATGCCGGTTCGCCGGTCCGTCGCGCGACGACGGCGTCCTCGAAGCGATCGTCGGCGGTCGCAGCGAACACATCCGCCGACTGCTGAGATCGGCCGGGGACGAGGGCTGCGGTTTCGGACATCAGGTCACCACCTTTTCGAGGGACTCGGGCTCATCGGCATCTGAGGGGAGGAGCACAGCGTCCTCGGCGTCGGCGGTGCGGGCCGGCGCGGGCGCGGCGTCCGCGGGGACAGCCCGCTCGAGCGCGGCGTCCGCGGGGACAGCCCGCTCGGGCGCCGCACCCATCCGCCGCCGTCGTCCGCGGCGCGCGGACCCGGCGCTCAGCCTGATGCGCGGGTCGAGGAGCGGGTAGACGAGGTCGACGGCGAGGGTGGCCAGCACGAAGACCGCCGCAGCGAAGAGCACGATCCCCTGCACGACGGGGACGTCCTGCTGCTGCACCGCCTGCGCGGTGACGCGACCGATGCCCGGGCGGGAGAACACCGTCTCGGTCACGACGGTCCCCGACAGCAGCTGACCGATCACGAGACCGGCGACCGTGAGCGCGGGCAGGGCGGCGTTGCGCAGCGCGTGCGCCAGGTGCACCCGCACCCGCCCCGCCCCCTTCGCCCACGCCGTGTCGATGTACGGCTCATCGACCGTGACGGCCAGGCTCTTCGAAAGCACCTGAGCGATCGCGGCGCTCGTCGGGACCGCGAGAGTGACCGCCGGCAGGACCAGCGAGGCGAAGCCCTTGCCGCCCATCGCGGGGAAGAGGGGGAGCTGGAACGAGAGCCATTGGATCAGCACCAGTCCGAGCCAGAAGGAGGGCACGGCGACGCCGAGCGACGGCAGCCCGAGCAGGAACGACGAGAGTCGCCGTGCGCGGGTGAAGGTCGCCGCGACGGCGATACCGACGCCCAGGAGCACCGCCACCACCAGCGCGAGACCCGCGAGCTGGGCGGTCGGGGGGATGGCCTCGCCGATGACCGCCGACACGGGACGCCCCGTCGAGATCGACGTGCCGAAATCACCCGTCATCACGCCTCGCAGGTGCACCAGATACTGCACCCACAGCGGCTGGTCGAGCCCGTAGCGCTGACGCAGATCGTCGAGCTGAGCCGAGGAGATGTCGGTGGCGTCCCCGCCCGCCAGCAGTGCGACGGGATCGCTCGGCAGCGCGTAGAGCACGAGGAAGGACAGGGTGTACGCCGCCCACAGCACGAGAAGGGCCTGCCCGAGACGCGCGCCGACGTAACGCGCGAGCAGACCGCGGGGCCCGGGTGTCTCGCTCACTCGGCGTCCTCTCTCTCGTGTCGTGAACATCGGCTCGAACGCTGATCGTCGATGCCGTGGACCGAGGATGCAGCCCGAGGCAACGCGCAGGCGAGCCGCGCGAAACGCGGTGTCGTGGACCGTCACCGATCGACGTCTGTCTTCACGCTCCGTCACATGCCCGTCCCCGAGTTGCGCCGAGTGACTCCCGACTTGCACGCCCAGCTCGACCGGCGCAGAGTGTCCCGGTGACCTCCGCTCCCGCCCTCGACACCCCGCACGCCGACGCCACCGTCCTCGACAACGCCGCGTGGCATTCCCTCGCCGGCCCGCACGCCTCGTTCGCCATCGGCGGCGATCTCGTGCGTCGATATCCCGAGGACGTCGCCCCCTTCGTCGCCGTGCGCTCGTGGGACGAGCCCGGAGTGTGGGACGCCCTGCGCGACCTCGTCGGACCCGGCGCCGAAGTGGGCCTGTCGGGCTACGAGGGAGAGCTCCCGGCGGGCTGGGAGTTCCTGGGTGGCGGCGAGGGTGTGCAGCTCGTCGAGACCGACGCCCTGCAGACACGCCCCTTCGAGGAGGCGATCGAGCTCGGAGCCGCCGACGCCGCGGACATGATCGCGATCGTCGAGCGCAATCAGCCCGGCCCGTTCCGGCCCCGCACGTACGAGCTGGGCCGGTACATCGGCATCCGTCGCGAAGGTCGGCTCGTCGCGATGGCGGGCGAGCGCCTGCACCCCACCGGCTGGACCGAGATCAGCGCGGTCGCGGTGGATGCCGACCACCGGCGTCACGGGCTCGCCTCGCGTCTCGTGCTCGATGTGGCCTTCCACATCCAGCAGCGCGGCGACCGAGCGATGATGCACGCCGCCGCGGGAAACGTGAACGCGATCGCGGCGTACGAGAAGCTGGGCTTCGCGCTGCGGCGGCGCAACCGCTTCGCGGCGGTGCGGACGCCGGCATAGGGTGCCCGACCCGCCTCCGCTCAGCGCGCGGTGCGACCGGCGGAGCCCAGGCTGACGGCGGCCTCGACCACGCGTCGGGCCATCGCCGTCTCGGCGGTCTTGCCCCAGCTGCGCGGGTCGTAGGCCTTCTTGTCGCCGTAGCGGCCGTCGATCTTCAGGACCTTGTCGTAGTTGCCGATCATGTGGCCGGCGATCGAACGGGTGAAGGCGTACTGGGTGTCGGTGTCGATGTTCATCTTGACGACACCGTGGGCGACCGCGGTGGCGATGTCGGCGTCGGACGACCCCGATCCGCCGTGGAACACGAGGTCGAACGGCTTCTCCCGCCCGACCTCGCCGCCGATCACCGACTGGATCTCGCCGAGGATCTCGGGGCGCAGGTGCACCGAGGCGGGGTTGTAGACGCCGTGCACGTTGCCGAAGGTCAACGCGGTCAGGTAGCGACCGGCCTCTCCCGCCCCCAGGGCGGCGACCGTCTCGCGCGCGTCGTCGACGGTGCTGTACAGCTTGTCGTCGATCTCGTGCTCGACGCCGTCCTCCTCGCCGCCGACGACGCCGACCTCGATCTCGAGGAGCGTGTTCGCCCGCACCGACTCGTCGAGCAGCTCCCGCGCCACGGCGAGATTCTGCGCCAGCGGCAGGGCCGAACCGTCCCACATGTGCGACTGGTAGAGCGGCTCGAGGCCGCGGGAACGCCGCTCGATCGAATCGCGCAGGAGCGGGCGCACCCAGTCGTCGAGGTTCTCGGAGGCGCAGTGATCGGTGTGCAGCGCGACGTTGACGCCGTAGTCGGCCGCCACCTCGTGCGCGTACAGGGCGAGCGCCTTGGACCCGCGGGCGCGGTTCTGCACGCGATTTCCGGAGAGGTAGAGCGCGGTGCCGACCGACACCTGGATGATGCCGTCGCTCTCCGCCTCGGCGAACCCCTGCAGAGCGGCGTTGAGGGTCTGCGAGCTCGTGACGTTGATCGACGGGTACGCGAACCCGCCCTCACGCGCCCGGTCGAGCATGTCGCGGTAGACGTCGGGGGTGGCGATGGGCATCGGGTTCTCCTTCGAAACGATGGTCGGGGGTGCAGGCGCTGGGCAGCGCCGCGGAGGGAAGGGGGCGGCCGCGCGCTAGCGGCATCCGCACGAATGACGGTGACGGAAGGTCGTGGGCACCTGAAGGCGTCGCGCGGGAGCATCGTTGCCGGAGATGCGCTGGAAGAGCAGCTCGACGGCTCTTGAGCCCATCTCCTCGACGTTCTGAGCGACCGTGGTCAGCTGGGGTTCGAACAGGTCGGCCCATTCGAAGTCGTCGTACCCGCAGAACGCCACGTCATCGGGGATGGCGAGGTGGAGCGAACGCAGACCGCGGATGGCTCCGATCGACATGGCGTTGTTCATCACGACGAGGGCGGTCGGACGTCCGTGCGGTTCGCGGAACCGGCGGACGACGGCCTCCTGCGCCACGTCGGCCTTCGACGCTCCGTTGAGCACGAGGGTCTCGTCGACCTCGATCTCGAAGTCGGCCAGGGCACGGACGTAGCCCTGATACCGCTCGGAGGTCGACCCGAGGCCCGCCAGACCGGTGACGACCGCGACCTGACGGTGCCCCTTCTCCAGGAGGTGACGGGTCAGCAGGTACGACGAATCGATGTTCTCCGGCGTGATCTGGTCGCAGTCGACCGGCGCGTTGCGGTCGATGAGGATCAGCGGGGTGTTCGAGGCGGTGATCTGCGGAATCGTCCGATATTCCGCGCCGACCGAGGGGGCCATGATGATGCCGTCGACCCGGCGATCGAGGAACGACTCCACGACGCGCTTCTCCATGGTGGCGTCGTCGTGCGAGTCACCGGACACGAGCATGTAGCCGGCCTCGGTCACCTGCTTCTCGATGGCGTGCACGAGGGAGCCGAAGTAGGGGTTGGTCAGCGCGGAGATCGACAGCCCGATGGTCTGGCTGCGGCCAGCCGCGAGGGCGCGCGCGGCCATGTTGTGGCGGTACCCGAGTTCGGCGATGGCCGCCTCGACCTTCGCCCGTGTGGCGTCGCTCACATAGCGCGTGCCGTTGAGAACGTGCGAGACCGTCGTCCCCGAGACGCCGGCACGCGCGGCGACATCGTCCATGGTTGCCATCGGGTAACTCCATCGTCTTCGAATCCGTCCCGAGCGCCTGACACCGGGTGTGCTGCTCGGCGGGATCCGCCCAACCGTACCGCCCACGATAGCGTGGCAGAAATAAATAGCAAGCGCTTGCGCAAGCCCTTGCGCGGCCTTACGGTAGCCGAGCCGGACAAAGTTGCCCGGTTCACAGAGGCCAAGGGAGTCCCCGAGATGTTCAAGCGATCCAAGAGGATGGTGGCGCTCGGAGCCGCCGTCATCGCCGGTTCCATGATCTTCACCGCCTGCAGCGGCGGTTCCGGCAGCGGTGGTTCGGGTGGCGGCGACGCCATCAAGATCGGCGTCGTCACCAAGACCGATTCCAACCCCTTCTTCGTCAAGATCCGCGAGTCGGCGAAGGCCGCCGCGGAGTCCGAGGGTGCCGAGCTCATCGCCCTCGCCGGCGCCTTCGACGGCGACAACGAGGGTCAGGTCGCCGCGATCGAGAACCTCGTCGGTCAGGGTGTGAAGGGCATCCTCATCACGCCCAACTCGTCGTCCGGCATCCTGAACGCGATCAAGCAGGCGCGCGACGCGGGCGTCATCGTCATCGCGCTCGACACCGCGACCGACCCGGAGGACGCGGTCGACGCGACCTTCGCGACCGACAACAAGCAGGCCGGCGTCCTGCAGGGCAAGTGGGTGCGTGCCGCCCTCGGCGACAAGACCCCGCAGCTCGCGATGCTCGACGGCACCCCCGGCGGCACCGTCGACACATTCCGTCACGACGGCTTCCTCGAGGGCGCGGGCATCACCGAGGGATCGAGCGAGATCGTCGGCCAGGCCGACACCAACGGCGACCAGACCAAGGCGCAGACCGCGATGGAGAACCTCCTCCAGCGCGCGCCGGGGATCAACGCTCTCTACACGATCAACGAGCCCGCCGCAGCCGGCGGCTACGAGGCCATCAAGTCGGCAGGCCTCACCGACCAGGTCACGATCGGCTCGATCGACGGCAGCTGCACGGGTATCGAGAACGTGAAGAAGGGCATCATCGGCGCGACGGTCCTGCAGTTCCCGGCCAAGATGGCCGAGCAGGGCGTGCAGGCGGTCGTGCAGTACGCCAAGGACGGCACCAAGCCGTCCGGCTTCAACGACACCGGGTCGCAGCTGGTCACCGACAAGCCCGTCGACGGCGTCGAGTCGAAGGACACCACCTGGGGAGCCGAGAACTGCTGGGGCTGATCGGCCTCCGCTGACGAGCACACGTGCCGGGGGCGATCGCCTGCGCTGATCGCCCCCTGGCCACGTTCCCCCTTAACAGCCACGTTCGACACGTGAAGGACATCATGAATTCCACCCCGACCTCTGCGGTCGTCACCCCGGGGCAGAAGTCGCGCTCACTGCTCGAGCGCGTCATCCGCGAGCCCCTGCTGGGCCCCATCGGCGCGCTCCTGCTGGCCATCCTCATCTTCAGCATCATCACCCCGACCTTCCTCAACCCGAACAACGTCTCGCTGATCCTTCAGCAGTCGGTGGTCGTCGGCATCCTCGCCGTCGGCCAGACGCTCATCATCCTGACGTCGGGCATCGACCTGTCGATCGGTTCCGTCGCGGTGCTCGGCACCCTCGTCGCCGCCCAGGCCCTCGGCACCACCGGCCCCTTCGTCGCCCTCGGCGCCACCCTGCTGGTGTGTATGGCGCTCGGCGCCGTCAACGGCGGTCTGGTGACCGTCCTGCGCCTGCCCCCGTTCATCGTGACGCTCGGCACGTTCACCGCCATCCAAGCGGCGACACGTCTGTTCGCGGGCTCGCAGACCTACCAGGTGCCCGAAGGTCCGCTGACCTTCCTCGGCACGTCGTTCCGCATCGGCTCCTTCTCCACCACCTACGGCGTCGTGGCGATGCTGCTGGTCTACGCGCTGGTCTGGTACGCGCTCTCGCAGACCGCGTGGGGCAAGCACGTCTACGCCGTCGGCGGCAACATGACCGCCGCGAAGCTGTCGGGCATCAAGTCCGACCGCACGCTCTTCTCGGTCTACCTCGTCACCGGCATCATCGCCATGATCGCCGCGTGGGCCGCCCTCGGGCGCATCCCCAATGCCGACCCGAACGCCTACCAGAACGCCAACCTCGAGACCATCACGGCCGTGGTGATCGGCGGAACGAGCCTCTTCGGCGGACGCGGCAGCGTCATCGGAACGCTCATCGGAACGCTCATCGTCGGCGTGCTGCGCAACGGCCTCACCCAGGCCGGCGTCGACAGCCTCTACCAGAACATCGCCACCGGAATCCTGGTCATCATCGCTGTCGCCGTCGACCAGTTCGCACGTAGGAGGACCTCATGACCGGTTCTGCACAGGGGCAGACCCCCTCGCCGTACGCGCTCGAGGCGCGCGGCCTCGTCAAGCGGTACGGCAGCGTCACCGCCATCAACGGAGCGGACTTCGAGCTGCGTCACGGCGAGATCCTCGCGGTCGTCGGCGACAACGGCGCCGGCAAGTCGAGCCTCATCAAGGCCCTCGCGGGCGCCATCGTCCCCGATGCCGGAGAGATCCGCATGAACGGCGAGCGCGTGGTGTTCCACAACACCCGCGACGCCCGGGCCAAGGGCATCGAGACGGTCTACCAGGACCTCGCGGTCATCCCGGCGCTCGACATCGCCTCGAACGTGTTCCTCGGCCGCGAGGTGCGGCGCAAGGGCATCCGGGGGTCGCTGTTCCGCCAGCTCGACATGCCGCGGATGCGCAAGGAGTCGTCGGCGCACCTGGCCGATCTGAAGATCGGGATCAAGTCCGTCAACCAGGCCGTCGAGACGTTGTCCGGAGGTCAGCGACAGGGCGTCGCCGTCGTCCGCGCCGCCGCCTTCGGGCGCGGCGTCATCATCATGGACGAGCCGACGGCCGCTCTCGGCGTCAAGGAGTCCGGACAGGTCATCGACCTCATCCGCTCGATCAAGGACCGTGGCATCCCCGTGATCCTCATCAGTCACGACATGCCGCACGTGTTCGAGATCGCGGATCGCATCCACGTGCACCGCCTCGGCCAGCGGGCGGGCGTGGTCGATCCGAAGCAGCGCAGCATGTCGGAGGTCGTCGCCCTGATGACCGGTGCCGAGCGGCCCACCGACGACGAGCGCGCGGGACGTGTCTGAGCCACGAGGCGTCTTCGTCGGACTGACGACGCTGGACGTGGTCCACGTCGTGGACCGCGCTCCGGCGCCGAACGAGAAGGTCACCGCCACGGCGCAGTTCCTCGCGGCGGGGGGACCTGCGGCGAACGCGGCGGTGACCTTCGCCGCGCTGGGCGGGGAGGCGACCCTGGTCACGGCGATCGGGCGCGGCCCGGTCGCGGAGGTCATCGTCGCAGACCTCGAGGGTCACGGTGTGCGGATCGTCGATCTGACGCCCGATGACCGGGATCGCGCGGCGGTGTCGGCCGTCAGCGTCAACCCCGCCGAAGCTCAGCGCAGCGTGGTGTCGATCGACGCGACCGGCGCGAACGTCGCCGCCCCCGCGCAGGCCGACGCGCAGGCTCTCGTCGGGGACGCCGACGTCGTGCTGATCGATGGGCACCACCCCGCCCTCGCGGTAGCCGTCGCCGGAGCCGCGCAAACGGTCGGGGTGCCGGTCGTCGTCGACGCCGGACGGTGGAAACCGGTGATGGACGATCTCATCGACCTCGATCCGCACATGCTCTGCTCGGACGACTTCCGCATGCCCGGCACCGACACCGCCGACGGCAGCGCGCAGGAGCTGCGCCGCCGGGTCGGTGTGGTCGTGACGACCCACGGAGCGGGCGCCGTCGACTACGCGGAGCGCGACCGGTCTGCGGGCCAGGTCGAGGTGCCGCCCGTGGACGCGGTCGATACGCTCGGGGCCGGCGACGTCTTCCACGGCGCCTACGCCTTCGCCGTCGCCGCCGCCGACACCGACATCCGCGAGCGCATCGGCTTCGCCGCCCGCATCGCCGGGCGGCGAGTGGCGACGATGGGACCCCGGGAGTGGCTCGCCACCCTCGGTACCCCGTCGACCGCCGCCCCCTCCCCCTCCGCCCCCTCTCCGTCCGGCCCGTCATCCTCCGAGGCCGAGAAACAGGTTCGACCATGACCACGCCCTTCACCCCGACCGTCGAAGAGCTCACCCTCGACGAGGTCGTCGCCCAGGCCCGCTCGCTCGCCGTGCCCGGCACGCGCCGCATCCTCGGCTTCACCGGCGCTCCGGGAGCCGGCAAGTCGACGGTGGCGGCGCACATCGTGGACGCCCTGGGCTCCGAGAGCGCCGTCCTCGTCCCGATGGACGGTTTCCACCTCGCGAACGAGGTCCTTCTCGCGCTCGGACGACGTGATCGCAAAGGTGCTCACGACACCTTCGACGACGACGGCTACGCCCACCTGATCGAGCGCATCCACGCGCAGAAGCCGACGGATGCCGTCATCTACGCCCCGGTCTTCCGGCGCGAGATCGAGGAGCCGATCGGCTCGAGCATCGGCATCCGTCCCGAAACGCCCCTGGTCGTCACGGAGGGCAACTACCTGCTGCTCGACAAGGACGCGTGGCCGAAGGCCCGGGCGGCCGTGGATGCCGTCTGGTTCCTCGCCCCGGCGGAGGACCTGCGCCACGAGCGCCTCATCCGGCGCCATCAGGCATTCGGGAAATCCATCGACGACGCGCGGTTCTGGACCCTCGGTTCGGACCAGATCAACGCCGACCTCATCCACTCGACCGCGCGCCACGCCGATCGCGTGATCCGTCTCGTCGACTGACCGAGGCGAGGACGCCCCCGGCTGCCGCGGAATACCCGTTCCGCGGTGGCCGGGGGCGTCGTCGTCGCACCGACGGGCGGGCGGGATGCCGGGCCCCGGCGGTGCAGCCCGGCCCGAGGCGCGTCCGACGGGCGCGCCGATGCGATCACCAGCGCGACGCCTCGGATGGGCGGGGGCTGTCCCCCGACCGTGAAGCACGGAGGACGGGAGGCCGAGGCTCGCGATGCGGCTCGGACCGCGGCGGAACGGGGATCCCCCGTCACGCCGCTCAGACGGAGGGGCCGGTGGGTCGCTTCGCCGCACCGGCGGGAACGACGATCACCTCGACGCCGGAGTCCTGCTCGAACGGACGCAGCTGCTCGGGCGAGGCCCCGTCGTCGGTGATGAGCGTGTAGCCCCCGGACAACACGGCCCATGCCGTGAAGGGCGCGTTGCCGAGCTTGGACGAGTCGGCGAGCACGTGCGTGCGCAGGGCGTTGCGCGACATCGACTCCTTGATGATCGTCTGCGTCAGGTCGGCTTCGCAGATGCCGCGGCCCGCGACGATGCCGTCGGCCCCGAGGAACGCGTGGTCGGCGCTCACCCGGCGCAGCGCCTCCTCGGAAAGCGGTCCCACCGTGCTCTGGCTCGGTCGGCGCAGTTCACCGCCGAGGAAGATCACCGTGAACGGCGCCTCCATGAGCGTGGGCAGCTCGGTCAGGGAGTTCGTGATGACCGTCAGGTTGCGGAACGACGTCAGCCCGGGCACGAGCTGACCGACCGTGGTGCCGCCGTCGAGGAAGACGGTGTCGCCGTCGGCGACGAGTTCGAGGGCGCGCCGCGCGATCGCGTGCTTCTGCTCCCACGCCTGGCCGTCGCGTTCGTCGACCGTGCTCTCGTGTCCGTGGCCCGTGAGCAGGGCTCCGCCGTAGGTGCGGGTGATGCGCCCGTCGCGTCGCAGCTCGGCCAGGTCGCGCCGGATCGTCGACGGCGAGACGGCGAGGACGGCGCTGAGGCTCTCGACCGCCGTCTCGCCCGACTGCACCATGGCGACGATGCGTTCGCGGCGTGCCCGGGTGGCGCCGCGGGCACCCGGCGAGGCCGGGACGGCGTCGGCGGACGACGGTGACGCGCTGTGTCGCATGAGAACGTGTCTATCGCACTCGGGCGAGCAGCACAGCCTGGCGAAGCGCCTCGGTCATGCCCGCCCCGTCGGCGATCCCCGTGCCGGCGATGTCGAAAGCGGTTCCGTGGTCCACCGAGGTGCGCACCACGGGGAGCCCCACGGTGATGTTGACCCCGGCATCGATGCCGAGCACCTTCACGGGGCAGTGCCCCTGGTCGTGGTACATCGCCACGACGATGTCGAAGTCGCCGCGGACCGCGCGGAAGAACGCCGTGTCGGCGGGCACGGGGCCCTGGGCGTCGATGCCCTGTTCGCGCGCCTTGTCAATCCCGGGCGCGATCTTCAGCTCCTCCTCGGCGTACCCGAAGAGGCCGTTCTCACCGCCGTGGGGATTGATCGCGCAGACCGCGATGCGGGGCTTCTCGACCCCCGCGTCGACGAGGGTCCGGTGGGCACGCTCGATGGTGCGGGTCACCAGGCCCGGCTCGATGCGGTCGATCGCGTCGATGAGGCCGAGGTGGGTCGTCACGTGGATGACGCGCAGCGACCGCGCGCTGAGCATCATCGACACCTCCTCGGTACCGGTCAGATCGGCGAGTAGTTCGGTGTGCCCCGGGTAGATGTGCCCCGCGAGGTGCAGCGCCTGCTTGTTCAGGGGCGCCGTGCAGATGGCATCCACGGATCCGTCGACGGCCAGGTCGACGGCGCGCGCGATGTAGCGGTAGGCGGCGTCGCCCGCGGCGGCCGAGAGCTGGCCGAAGGCGACCTCGGGGGTCACGTTGGCGAGATCGACGACCGGCACGGCCGCACCGTCGAAGTCCGCCTCGTCGGGGTGCTCGACCGCCGTGAACTCCACGTCGGAGCCGAGCATGCCGGCGACCTCGCGCAGCCAGGCCAGGTCGCCGATGACGACGGCGTGGGTCGTCTCGCGCACGGCGGGGTCCCCGAGGGCCTTCACGATGATCTCCGGGCCGACGCCCGCGGGGTCTCCCATGGTGATGGCGATGCGTGGACTGGTCATTGTGCTCCTTCGAGTTGCCGCTGCAGATGGGTGACGGCGCGGATGAGGGCTTCGTCGTCGCCGAAGGATCCGGCTTTCGAGACGAAGGGGAAGGCCGCCTGCGGAGCGTTCAGCCCGGGCTCGGCGAGACCCGCGGCCATGCCGCCGTCGAGGGATGCCGTCACGTGGAGCGTGAGGACGCCCAGTTGCTTGAAGCTCTGGCGGGAGGTCTCGCCGCCGACGACCACGATCCCATCGACGTACCCGCGCAGCTCCGCGACGACGGCGGCGATGACACGGGCGTGCTTCGGATCGAGCGGGAGTGTGTCGTCGACGGGGCGCTGCACCCCGATCGCCGCGACGGCTCCGGTGGCGAGCGCCGCGCGCAACTCGCGGATGAGACGGGAGACGTCGCTGGGATCCTCGGCGTAGCACGCGACCGCCCCGTCGGCCACGAGCGCCTCGAGCTGGGCCGACGACCGCGCGGAGGCGCTCCCCGACACGACGAGGATGCGCGGATCGCGCTGGGTGGTGAGCGCGGGGAGAGTCGGAGCGGATCCGTCGTCCCGCGTCGCGGTGTCCGACCCGGACAGCTCGATCGCCAGTTGTCGGAACAGTCCGGCCGAACCGACCCACAGGGCGACGGACGATGCGACCCCGATCTCGACGATGCGGCGGAGGTCGGCATCCGTCTCCGCGTCGAAGACGTAGATGACCGGGCGCGGATGCGGAACCCCGACGACCGCGCTGCCGAAGGCGTCGGAGCGCAGCTCGTCGAGGCCCACGACGCGGACCGCGAAACCCGTCTGCTCGGCGAGCAGGCGCGCGGTCGGTGCCGCGAATCGCACGTAGCTCTCCGTGTCGTCGAGGTCGACCCCGTCGACGACGACGCGGGACTCCCGGGTGACCCGGCCCTGCTCCGGCAGCGCCGGCGCGAGGAAGACCGGCCCGGGCTGCTCGAGCCGCGACACGACCGCCCGGATGTCGGCCGCGATGGAGCCGCGCAGGAGCGAGTCGATCTTCAGGCCGAGGCGCATCGCCGGGGCCTCGAGCACGAGATCGATGCAGCGATCCCTCTTGTCCGCGGCGGCGAACGGCGAGAGGTCGCGGGTGTCGGAGCACAGGATGCGCACGTCGGCCCCGTGACCGGAGCGGGCGTCGATGGCGGACGACGGGATGACCTGGGTCGTGAAGCCGTGTGCGGAGAAGGGGGCGGCCGCGTCGAGAGCCCCGGTGAGGTCGTCGGCGATCACCGCCACCCCTCGCCGCGTCTCCGGCTCGCCGTCGATGTGCATCGACATCAGGGGCGTTGCGAGGTGTGTCGGACGTAGGTGGTCTGACGGCGGAAGAACTGATCGAACCCGTGCGGGCCGTCGTCGCCGCCCAGTCCGCTCTCGCGGAAGCCGATGTGGAACCCGTTCATCTCCTCGGGGCCCGTGCGGTTGACGTACACCTCGCCGAAGCTGAGGTCGTCGCTCGCGCGGAAAGCCGTGTCGAGGCTCGAGGTGAAGACGTAGGCCGACAGCCCGTAGTTCGTGTCGTTCGCCCGGGCCACGACCTCGTCCCACGTGTCGAACGAGCTGATGGGCGAGACGGGCCCGAACACCTCGTGCGTGAACACCGCCATCTCGTCGGTGACGTCGGCGAGCACGACGGGGTTCATCCAGTAGCCGGCCCGGAACGCCTCGGCATCCGGAAGGTCCGCGCCGAGCACGACCCGCGCGCCCTGCGCGACGGACTCCTCGACCAGGGCCTGCGTCTTCTCGAGCTCGGCGCGGCTGACCTTGGGGCCGAGCTGCGTGGACTCGGACAGCGGATCGCCGACGACGAGCTCGCCGACGGCGGCGACGTAGCGCTGGACGAAGTCGTCGTACACGTCGCGATGGACGTAGATGCGCTCGGCGCAGATGCAGACCTGCCCGTTGTTCGCGTGCCGCGACGCGACGGTCTCGGCCACCGCGTGATCGAGGTCGGCGTCGGGCATGACGATCAGAGGGGCGTTGCCTCCCAGCTCGAGCGAGACGGGCTTCACCTGGGATGCCGCAGCCGCCAGGATCGCCTTGCCGGCGAACGTGCTGCCGGTCATCGAGATCATCTGCGTGGTCCGGCTCGTGACGAGGGCCGATCCGATGACCTCGCCCGGTCCGGTCACCACGTTGACGAGGCCGTCAGGCAGCAGGCCGCTCTCATGGATGATCCGGGCGACCGCGAGCGCCGACAGCGGCGTCTTCTCGTCGGGCTTGACCACGATGGCGTTGCCCGCGGCGATCGCGGGGGCGATCTTGCGCGAGGTCAGCGCCGAGGGGTAGTTCCACGGGATGATCGCCCCGACCACGCCGTGCGGTCGGCGACGGACCCACAGGCTCTCGCCCCTGTTGGGGGTGTAGCCCATCTCGTCGGTCAGGGTCTCGAGCAACGAGGCCGTGTAGCGGAAGTACCCCGATGTGGCGCCGGTCTCCCCCCGAGCCTCCGAGATGGGCTTGCCCACCTCGGCGACCAACAGCTGCGCGAGCTCCTCGGCGTGCTCGTCGAGCAGATCGGCGATGCGGCGCAGGATCGCGGCCCGCTCCCCCGGCGGCGTCGCCGCCCAGGGCCCCCACGCGCGGTCGGCGGCGGCCAGCGCGCGCTCGAGGTCGTCGGTGCTGCCGTCGTGCACGACGGCGACGACTTCTTCCGTCGCCGGGTTGCGCACCTCGCGCGGCGCGCCGTGACCGGCGGTGAGCTCGCCGGCGATGAGCAGATCAGTGGTGATGGCGTTCGACATGATGACCTCTTTGCGTTCTTCTTCGGACGTCGTCGGATCAGGAGCGTGCGGCCTCGGCGTGGTACGTCTCGTACCACCCGCTCGAGACGCCCTCCGCGGAGAGCGAGGGGCGGAAGGGCCGCGCGTGGGTGCGGGTGATGTTCGTCAGGTCCTGCAGGCGCTGCCGCGCCAGCTCGATGCCGACGTTCCAGGCTTCGTCGGTGGTCGCCGTTCCGGCCTCGCGCCAGATGGAGCGGCCCGCGAGCCACCCGCTGGAGCCCGCCTTCGACGACAGCTCGACCTGGTCGGCGAATTCGGCGAAGTCCACGCCCGCCGAGAGGATGACCCAGGGGACGTCGATCGCGGCATCCAACTGCGCGAGGGCGTCCTCGGCGCGCGAAACGTCGCCACCGGCGCCGAGGTAGCCCGGGAACTCCGTCTTGAGCACGTCGGCACCGAGCTCCACGGCCAGCCGGCCCGACTCGACGATCCCGTCGATGCGCGCCTGCTTCCACGCCGACGACGTGGGGTCCTCCCCGGCGAGCGGATGCCAGATGGGCTCGACCACGAGGGGCATCGCCCAGTCGGCGGCCTCCTCCGCCAGCGCGGAGACCAGATCGCGCTGCTGCGCGGCGTACGGGGACTCGGGGCGGTAGAACCACAGGAGCTTCGCGACGTCGGCCCCGGCGAGCTTCGCCTGGCGGACGCTCCACGTCTCGCGCATCCGCGTGGCCCGCTCGGTGGCGTCGCCGAGATAGCCGTCGTCCTCGAGGCTGACCATGACGCCGATGTCGCTCCCGATGGCATCCGACAGCACCGACTGGGCGTAGGAGTACTGCGGGTCGACGAGGAAGCCGCTCACCGATTCGCGCAGGCCGGCGATCACCCGGTGCTTCCCCTCGACCGTCTGTTCGTACGTGACCTTCGAGGGGTCGTCATCGATGAGGATCTGGAAGTCGGAGAGGTGGTCGATCGCGCACAGCGTGAAGAACCCGTCGGCGGTCGTCGACCGGCGCAGCGATCGGACCTTGCCCACGTCGTGGGGCAGCGGAGCAGAGGTGGAGTGAGACACGGAGGGACCTTCTTCTCGTGGGTGGTCTGTCGAGGTCAGGGGCGGGATCAGCGGGGCGCGAGCGCGAGCAGCATCCCGGCGACGAACGTGTCGCCGAGGCCGAGCGTCACGCGGGGCGAGGGCGTGTACGGAGAGGGCACCGCGACGAGGCGGTAGCGCGGATCCGGCGACTCGCGGTGTAGCGACGCCGGGAGGGAGCCGAGAGCGGTCCCGGCCGGCATCTCGCGCGGCAGCACGGGGGCTCCGGTGACCGCGCGGGTCGCGGCGAGCAGACACCCGGTCAGCAGCGCCTTCTCTTCGAGCGCGGGATCGCCGGTGGTCACGACGAAGGCGAAATCGTCGGCGTGCACGCTCAGACGGTCCAGTCCGAGCTCGTTCGCGATGGCGACCGCCGCCTCGACCGGATCGGACGTGGATGCCAGTTGATCGAGCTCCGAGAGCGACATGCCGAGACTGTTGACGAACCCGGCCAGCGCCGTGACGGTGGAGCGGGCGTGCTCGTGGCTCTCGTACTCGGCGATCTCGAAGTGCACGAGGCGGCGGCGCTCGGCGAGCCCCGCGAACCGGTCTTCGAACCACGCACGCGTGGGCTCGACGGCGGACGGCGCAGCCGTCTGGAAGCCGGACAGCAGGACCGTCGTCACCCCCTGTCCCTCGACGTATGCGGCGAAGGCATCGTCCAGATCGAGGGTGCGTGCCGGGGCACGCAGGATGATGCGGGTCGAGCGGCGCGTCGTCACCTCGTCGGCATCGTCGGTGGCTGCGCGCAGCCGCACGCCCTGCGTGAACTGGAAGACGAAGATCGGGTCGTTCGGTCGCTCGGTCGACGGCGTGATCTCGCGGGGCGAGTGCAGGTCGCCGTCGTCGCCGACGACGCGGAGCCCGTCGTCCATCGTCTCGAGCTGCACGGCGGTCCGATCCGTCAGCGCGAGCACGCTCTGCACACCGAGGGATGCCAGCACGCGGGAGACCTGCGCGCCGGTCCCGCCCATCGTGGGCGTGCCCCGGAACGTGCGCGCGATCCAGTCGAATCCCCGACGCGCTGCGAGGACCTCGCCTCCGCGACCGTTGAGGATACGATCGTGCAGCCATCGGGCGAGGTCGCGCACTTCCTGGTCGTCGTCGTCCTGCGCCTCGACGATCGCCGCGAACTCGGCCTCGCCGACGGAGCAGATGTGGTCGTTGCAGACGGAGAATCCGGTCCCGATCAGCGGCGCGGTCCGCACGAGCCCGTCGAGTTCGCCGAGGACGGCGGCGTACTTCGCTCGCGCCTCGTCGACCGTGCGGAGGTCGTCGCCCGACAGCGTCTCGCTCATTCCTGTGCCACTCCCTCGCGACCTCGTCGTCGATGCCGCGTCGCGCCACATGCCGCGTCGAACGCGGGAAGGTGGGTCGGGTGACCTCGTGATCCGAGACTAAGCGAGTCGCGCAATTTGCGCAACTAGATGTGCAAGTCGCGCGATATGCGCATATTGCGCGTGGTGACGGAGAACGAAGCGCGTCGAAGGCCGCGCCCTCTATCGTCGATGCCGTGACCCGCCGCCTTCGCTCCCTCGGCTTCCTCACCATCGGCCTGTTCGATCGCGACGATCCGCGGGCCGGACACGAGACGACCCTGTCGATCATCGAGCGCGGCGAGCGCCTCGGTTTCGACAGCGCGTGGCTGCGCGATCGGCACCTGCAGTACGGCATCTCCTCGCCCGTGGCCGTGCTCGCCGCGGCTACCCAGCGCACGAGCCGCATCCGCCTCGGCACCGCGGTCATCCCGCTCGGGTGGGAGAACCCGTTGCGACTGGCGGAAGACCTGGCCACGGTCGACGTGCTCTCGGGCGGGCGCCTCGAGCCGGGGTTCTCGGTGGGGCCGCCGCCTCGCCTCGACGACGTCGCCGCGGCGCTGTACCCCGACACCGTCGAGCACGAGGACTTCGGATACGAACGCCTCGCGCGGCTGCGAAGGTTCATCGCCGGGGATGCGATCAGCGCCCGGGCCGGCACCGAGGGCATCGAGGAGTTCTCCGAGCGCGTGGAGCCGCACTCGCCCGGCCTGGCGGAACGCCTCTGGTACGGGGCGGGCAGCGCCCGATCGGCGGCGTGGGCGGCCGAGAACGACTTCCACCTCCTGACGAGCAGCGTCGTTCAGGCGGGAGAGACCACCGACTTCGACCGGGAGCAGCACGCGCAGATCCTGCTCTACCGCGAGACGCACCACGCCGGTGAGCGTGCCCGCGTCTCGCAGGGGCTGGTGGTGGTCCCGACCGACACGGCGTCACCCGAACAGCGCCGGCGGTACGAGGCGTACGCCGAGGCGCGGCGCGGGCGCATCGGCATCCCCCACGGCCCGCGCGGACTGCTGTTCGCCGAAGATCTCGTCGGCACGTCGGAGCAGATCGCCGAGCGACTGCTGTCGTCGCGGGCGTTCCCCGAGGTCGACGAGGTGGCGTTCGCCCTGCCCTTCGACTTCGCCGCCGACGACTACGTGCAGATCCTCGAGGACATCGCGGGCCGACTCGGCCCGCTCCTGGGGTGGGCGCCGGGCGAGTGACTCGCCGCAGGTCGGCGGCCCGACCTCGGCCGGCAGCCCGGACTGACGTAGCGCGAACCCCTGACCCTGCGTGCGGCACCCACCGGCACGGCCCGCGCGCACAACCTCCGCGATGCGCACATCCTCCGCCGGCATCCGCCCGTTCGGACCGAGGTTGCGCACATCACCGACTTCACGCGCAGCGCCGAGCGGGCGCGCACGAGCCGCGGCTCAGCGCTGCCGCGCCACCGCCCGCCCCAGTCGGCGTGCGGCCTCGCGCAGCCGTTCCTCATCGGTGTCGCCATAGGCCAGGCGCAGGTGGCGGTCGGCATCCGTCCCCGGTCCCGAGGGGAAGAAGGCGCCGCGCTGGTACTCAACGCCCTCGGCGCTCGCGTCGGCGGCGAGGCGGTCGGCGTCGATCGCGTCGTCGTTCACGCGCGGCCAGAGGAACAGCCCACCGTCGGGCACCGTGACCTCGAACGCCCCGGGCGCCTCCGCCTCCAGCGCGTCCGCCAGCGCGTGTGCGCGGGAGCGGTACAACGCCCGCGCCCGACCCAGCACCCGGTCGAACAGCTCCGCGTCGCTCGTGAGCAGCTCCGCGATCACGGCCTGGACGAAGGTCGACGAATGCGAGTCCTGGCGACTGCGCAGGGCCACGGCATCCGGGACCAGACGCGGCGGCAGCACGATCCACCCCAGCCGAAGCCCCGGGCCGAGCGTCTTGGTGAACGTGTTGACGTGGATGACGTGGTCGGAGTCGTGGAAGGGGGTCAGCGACTCGGGCTCCCCGCGGAATCGCAGCTCGCGGTAGGGGTCGTCGGCGAACACGACGAAGCCGTACTTCTCGGCCAGAGCGACCAGCTCACGCCGTCGCGCGGTCGGCAGTGACGACTGCGAGGGGTTGTGGAACTCGGGCACGGTGTACACCGCGGCGGGGCGCGCCCCCTCGCGCAGGCGCGCGGCGAGCTCGTCGATGTCGAGGCCCTCGGCACCCACGCGGATCGGCAGCACCCGCGCGTCGGCCAGCTCCAGCCCGCGCAGGAAGAGCGGGAACACGGGGTTGTCGACGGCGACGAGGTCGCCGCGTTCGAGCACGGCCTGCACGGCGAGCGCGAGCCCGTGGAAGCCGCCGTTGGTGACGAGTACGCGCGCGACGTCGACGCCCTCGCGCGCGGCGATCCACTCGCGCAGCCCCGGGATCCCCTCCGTGCGGGAGTACTGCAGCGACGACGCTCCCGGCCGGGCGAGCACGCGTGCGGTCGCCTCCGCGAGCTCGGCGGTCGGCAGCACCGACGGATCCGGGATGCCGCCGAGCAGCTCGATCGCATCCACGCGGCGATCGCGCAGGGTCTGATCGCCGAATCCCTTCGGCGCGGTGAACGCCTCGATGAGCGCGGGACGGGAACGGGGAGGGGACAGCACGGTCATCGGGAGCTCCGGAGGTCGGGGGACGGGATGGCGTCGACGAGGGCGCGGGTGTACTCCTCACGCGGATGCGAGAGCACGTCGTCCACCCGACCGGCCTCGACGACGCGACCGTCTTTGAGCACCGAGACGGTGTCGGCGATCTGCCGCACGAGCGCGAGGTCGTGCGAGACGAAGAGGTAGGTGAGACCGCGCTCGCGCTGCAGGCGGCGCAGCACGTCGAACACCCCCGCCTGTACCGTCACGTCGAGCGCCGAGGTGGGCTCGTCGAGCACGATCACATCGGGCTCGAGCACGAGGGCGCGCGCGATCGCGACGCGTTGACGCTGGCCGCCCGACAGGGCGTCGGGGCGACGACGGGCCAGGTGGGGCGGCAGGCCCACGGCATCCAGCGCCTCGGTCACTCTCGTCGATCGCTCCCGCCGCGTGCCCACGCGATACCGGTCGAGGGGTTCGCGGACGATGCGCCCGACGCTCCACGTGGGATCGAGGGAGGTGAAGGGGTTCTGATACACCAGCTGCAGGTGGCGTCGGATGCCGTGCAGCTCCGCGTCGGGGCGCCCCGTGACCGCCTGTCCGTCGACGAGGATGCGCCCGGCGTCGGGCGTCTCGAGGCCGAGCAGCAACCGCACCGTCGTCGTCTTCCCCGACCCCGACTCCCCCACGAGGGCGTGCGTGGTGCCGGGGGGAACGCGGAAAGACACCCCCGACACGGCGGGCCGCGCCGTGCCGTCGACGACGAAGCTCTTCGAGATCCCACTCACGTCGATGCGGGCCGACGCGGTGTCGGTGGTCCACGCGTCGACCCCGCGGTCGTCGAGATCGCGTCGGTAGCGGTCGGGGTTCAGTGCGGGCGCGTCGGCCTGCAGCTGCACCGTGTAGGGCGAGGTCGGCGCGGCGAACACGGCGCGGGTCGCCCCGGCCTCCTGCACGCGACCGTCCTTGAGCACGACGATCTCGTCGGTGCGCTCGGCGGCGATCGCGAGGTCGTGGGTGATGAGCAGCAACCCGATGCCGAGGTCGGCGCGCAGGTCTGCGAGCAGGTCGAGGATGCGCTTCTGGATCGTCACATCGAGGGCGCTCGTCGGCTCGTCGGCGACGAGCAGGTCGGGACGCGGCAGCACGGCGAGGCCGATGAGTACGCGCTGGAGCATGCCGCCCGAGAGCTGGTGCGGGTAGGAGTCGTACGCGCGACGCGGGTCGGGCAGGCCGACGCGCGAGAAGACGTCGAGGATCGCCTCGCGCTGCTCCCGCGCGTCGCGGAGACCGGCGAGCGCAGCCGCCTCGTGCGCCTGCGCGCCGACCGTGCGGACGGGGTTGAGCGCGTGCGAGGGGTCCTGCGGCACGAAACCGATCCGACGCCCGCGCAGCGGCCGGAACGCCCCCTCGGACAGGCCCAGCACCTCCGTGCCGTCGAGCTCGACGCGTCCCTCCGCCCGCCCGACACCGCGCGGCAGCAGCCGCAGCACCGACCGCGCGATCGTCGACTTGCCCGAACCCGACTCCCCGATGAGCGCGAGACTGCCCCCGCGCGGGATCGCGAACGACACCTCGTGCACCACCGTCGTGCGCGCATAAGAGACCGACAGATCGTGCACCCGCAGGAGGGCGGGGGCCGGAACAGTCGCCTTCCGAGCGGAAGGAAGTGCGATGGTCATGAGGTCCTCCGAAGCCACCGGCTGATGCGGTTGATGGACAGCACCGTCGCCACCGTGACCAGGGCCGGCCACAGCACGAGCCACGGCGCGCGCGGGTAGTCCTTGCCCGCCGAGATGAGCAATCCCCAATCGGATGCCGGGGGCGGGTCGCCGTAGCCGAGGAACGCGAGCCCCGCGATGACGAGGATCGACAGTCCGAACTGCAGCACCGCGAGCGGCACGAGCGAGCGCGAGGCGTTGGGCAGCACGTGGCGGAACAGCACGTGCAGGCGCGAGCCTCCCTGCAGCCGTGCCGCCTCGACGAACACCGCGGAGCGCACCCGCAGCACCTCCGCCCGCATGACGCGGGCGAACACGGCCACGGCGGAGACCCCCGTGGCGATCGCGGCGTTGATGGTCTGGAAGCCGAGCGAGCTGACGATCACGACCGCGAGGAGGAAGGCGGGGATCGCCAGCAGCACGTCGACGAAGCGCGCGAGCACCACGTCGATCCACGATCCGAGGAAGCCCGCGAGCAGACCGATCACGCCGCCCACGATCACGCCGATCGCCACGGCGACCAGGGCGCTCGTCACCGACGACTGGGCACCGAAGACGATGCGGGCGAACAGGTCGCGACCCAGGTGGTCCGTGCCGAGCGGGTGCGCGGCGCCGGGGGCCTGGAGCTTGTCGGCCGGCACCCCGAGCGCGGGATTCTGCGAGGTGAACAGCGTCGGGGCGAGCGACCAGCCGAGCACCACCGCCACGACGAGGAACGACACGACGACGCTCACCGGAACGCGCGGACGGATGCCGCGGACGCGGGCGATCGAGAAGCGCGGCACGAGGGCGGAGACGGCGGTCATGCGACGCCCACCTCCTCGCGCCGCGACCGAGTCGACGCCTCCGGTGAGGCCGCGGGCCCGTCCGAGCTGGACGCGCCGCCGGCAGCGCGACCGCGGGAAGCGATCGACACGCGCGGATCGAGCAGCGGATAGGCGAGGTCGGCGAGGAGGTTCACGACCACGAAGACCAGCGCGGCGAGCGAGACCACCGCCTGCAGCACCGGCAGGTCCTGGCTCGCGACGGCCGATTCCACGAGGGTGCCCACACCCACGCGTCCGAAGATCGCCTCGGTGATGAGCGCCCCGCCGAGCAGCTCGCCCACGATCAGTGCGAGCACCGTCACAGTCGGCAGCGCCGATGGTTTCGCGAGGTGCCGCAGGAACAGCGCCCCCGATCGCAGTCCGCGCGAGCGCGCCACGGCGACGTACTCCTGCCGCGACTCGTGGTCGAGCGAGGCGATGAGCACCTCCGCGAGCTGGGCGGACACCGGGATGCCGAGTGCCACGGCCGCGAAGAAGGTCCCCCACGGCGTCTCGGTGTCGATCATGCTGAACAGCCCGAGGCCGAAGGCGAACACGTGGATGAGCAGGAGGCCGATGACGAAGTTCGGCACCGAGAGGAACAGCGAGGGCAGCGACCGCAGCACGCCCTGTCCCAGGCGAGGGGGGAGGAACTGGGTGCCGTACGCGATGACGACCGCCAGCACGACGGCGACGAGCAGGGCGACCGCGGCGAGGCTCAGGGTCGAGCCGAGGGCGTCGACGACGAGCGAACCGACGGGCAGGTTGGATCGCAGCGAGACGCCGAGGTCGCCCACCACGAAGCGGCCGAGCGACGACGACAGCTGCACCCACCACGGCTGATC
Organism: Microbacterium phycohabitans; assembly: GCF_032464935.1. Taxonomy (NCBI): domain Bacteria; kingdom Bacillati; phylum Actinomycetota; class Actinomycetes; order Micrococcales; family Microbacteriaceae; genus Microbacterium; species Microbacterium phycohabitans. Next base: position 809,927 of record NZ_JAWDIT010000002.1, on the reverse strand, counting down.
GAGCCCGTAGTAGGCGACGATGCGGGCGATGTCGTCTTCCGTGAAGCCGTTGTCGGGGTTGCGGAGGGTGCTGGTGACGGGGTCGCCGGGCAGGACGCTGATCACGGCGAACGTGAACAGGTACGCCAGCAGCACGACGACGATCGCCTGACCGGTGCGCCGCAGCGCGAAACGGCCGTAGGTGCGAAGCATGCGCGCTCCTTTCTCGGGACGAGGATCGGGGACGGATGCCGCGCACGCGCCCCCGACCGCGGTCAGTCGTTCAGCCAGGCGTCGAGGTAGTACGCGTAGGCGAGACCGTTGTAGGCGACGCCGCTCACCTCGGGGGCCTGCACGTAGATGCGCTGCACGATCTGCGTCAGGGGGACGAAGTACGCCTGCTTCAGCACGTAGCCCTGCAGCTCGTCGGCCACGGCGGCTCGCGCCTCGCGGTCGGTGGCCGTGGCGATACGCGTCGACAGGTCGTTGAGGGTGGCATCCGAGGTCCCGAGCTTGAACCAGTCCTCGTCTCCCTTCTTCTGCGCCGTGAGCACCCCGGCCACCGTGCCGACGTCGACGAAGCTGCGCGTGATCTCGGTCGCGGGCACCGTGGCGTTGCCGATGACCTTCTGCCCGTAGGTGGGCACGTCGTAGGTCTCGAGGTTCACCTCGAAGCCCAATGCGGACAGCTGCTGATCGACGAGCTCGTCGACGGCCTGCGAGGCCTGGAGGTAGGGGTTGGGGTAGAGCGTGAACGTCAGCTTCTGCCCGCCCTTCGTGCGTGTGCCGTCGGCGCCCTTCACCCAGCCCGCCGCGTCGAGCAGGGCGGCGGCCTCGTCGGGGTCGTACGCGAAGTCGGCACCGTGATCGGTCGCCTCGGGCACGGTGCTCTGGATGAACGACTCGGCGGCGTGCCAGTCCGCGGTGTAGACGGTCGAGAGGATCTCGTCGCGATCGATGCCGTGCTGCACCGCCTGGCGCACGCGGATGTCGTCGAACGGAGCGACCGCGGTGTTCAGCGCGTATCCGTTCACGAAGCCGAGGTAGCGCGGCGTCTCGACGGTGAGCCCCTCCTGCTTCAGGGCGTCCAGGTCCTGCGGGCTGGCGTTGTAGGCCACCTGCGCCTGGCCCGACTCGACCGAGGCCGTGCGCAGCGAGGGCTCGGCGACCTGCTTGTACGTGATCGTGTCGAGGTACGCCGGACCGTCGTGCCCGAGCGCCTCGGGACCCCAGTCGTAGTCGTCGCGCTTCTTCAGCACGACGCTGTCGCCGTCGGCGACCGTCTCGACGACGAACGGCCCGCTGCCGATGTCCTTGGTCAGATCGGCCTGCTGGTCGGAGGGGAGGGCGAGGGTGGCCGGCGAGAGCAGGATCGAGCCGTGGTAAGCCAGCGTGGGGATGAAGCTGAGCGTGGGTGCCGAGAACGACACGGTCACCGTCGTGGCATCCACCGCCTCGGCGCCGAGGTAGTTGGCCGAGGGGAACAGGCCGATGCGGTTGATGCCCTCGTCGGGCCGCCCCTTCGCCCAGATGTCGATGTTCGCCACGACCGCGGCCGCATCGAGCGGGGTGCCGTCGGAGAACGTCACCCCCTCCTTCAGGTGGAGCGTGAACTGCGTCTTGTCGGCGTTCTCGTCCCAGCTCTCGGCGATCCACGGGCTCAGCGCGCCCTCCGCGTCGACGTAGACGAGCTTGTCGGTGACGTTTCCCCAGATCTGTCCCTGATAGCTGGAGATCGAGCTGTTGTTGGGGATCCAGGTGGCGCCGAGCGAATCGATGAGGAACACGAGGTCTCCCCCGGTCTGCGGGGTCGAGCTCTCGGCCGGGGCGGAGGAGGAACCGGCGCCGCACCCGCTGAGCACGAGGGCGCCGGCGGCGAGGACGGAGGCGACGCCGGTGAGGCGACGGAGGCGAATGGTCATGACGTGACGTTCCTTGACTGTGGGGAGGGTTACAGGGCTTTGCCGGGGTTGAACAGTCCGACGGGATCGAGCGCCGATTTGATCGCGAACTGCGCCGCGCGCACCCGGTCGGCGAGCTCTTCGGCGGCGAGCGCCCGCTTGACGGTGCCGATGCCGTGCTCGCCGCTGACCGTGCCGCCGAGGGCGAGGGCGGCACGCACGATGTCGTCGACGGCGTGGTGCAGCGCGGCAGGCGGGTTCGCGGGGTCGGCCCCCGCGGGGATCGGGAGCGTCACCACCGGGTGGAGGTTCCCGTCGCCGGCGTGGGCGACCGCGCTGATCTCGACGCCGTGACGGGACTCGATGGCCGAGAACCCCGCGAACATCTCCGCGATGCGTGATTTCGGCACGGCGACGTCGCCGCCCGCGAACCAGGAACGCTCGTCGAACCTGCGCCCCGATCGTCGCAGTTCCCAGAACACCTCGGCATCCGTCTCGCTCTCCACCCGCACACGGGCGCCGGCCGCCTCGAGCGCGGCGGTCAGTTCGGCGGTCTGCTCGTCGATGCCGAAGCCGTCGAGTTCGATGAGCAGCAGCGCCGCGCCGCGAGCACGCAGGTCCGAGTTCTGCGCTGCGTCGATGCCGACCAGCGTGGGCTCGTCGAGGAATTCGACGACGCTCGGACGCACGCGCGACGCCGTGATCGCTCCGATCGCCGTGACCCCCTCCGCCGTGGAAGCGAAGAACGCCGTCACGGTGCGGCGCGCGACGGGGAGCGGACGGATGCGGACGGTCGCGCCGACTACGATGCCCAGCACGCCCTCGGACCCGACGAAGAGCGAGACGAGGTCGAGACCGGTGACGCCCTTGATCGAGCGGTGGCCCACCGAGACGAGGCTGCCGTCGGCGAGGACGATGTCGAGGGCGAGCACCGACTCGCGGGTCACTCCGTACTTCGCGCAGCGCAGGCCCCCGGCGTTCGTGGCGATGTTGCCGCCGATCGTGGAGATGCGCCAGCTCGCCGGGTCGGGGGCGTAGAAGAGGCCGAGCGGGGCGAGCCTGTCGTTCAGGGCGGCGTTGAGGACGCCGGGCTCGACCACCGCGACCTCGTCGGCCGGCGAGACCTCCACGATCCGGTCGAGGCGGTCGGTCGAGATCACCAGCTGGTCGGCCTGTGCGCCGGCGCCGCCGGACAGCCCGGTCCCCGCCCCGCGCGGGACGACGCTCACTCCGTACCGCGCGGCGAGTCGCACGAGCTCCTGCACCTCGGCGACCGTCCTCGGCACGGCCACGGCGGGCCCGTCGCCGGCCGGTTCACCCTGTCGCGGGGCCGTGCCCGCGTCCCAGGCGAACGACGCCGTGGCGGCCGACGGCGCGCGCACGTCGAGGTGCGGGGCATCCGCGCCCACGGCATCGAGGAGGGCGGATACGCCCGTGAGCGGGGCGAGGGCGGTGGGAGCGCTCATGGACGGGCCTCTCTCGATGACGGTGGGACCAGGCTGGACGGCGGGGCTCCGGCCGAAGTTAGAGGCCGGAGCGGGCGCGCTCATCTCGACCGAAACGCGGAGTCGTCACACGTCATGGGAGGAAACGCGGAGTCGTGAAACGTCACGGAGAGCGCTGCGGCGTGCGACGTCCCTCCGGAGCCGTTATGTTGCGCCGCACTCGCGCGAACGTGTCGCTGCGAGGCGTTGCGTTACGTCATCGATTGAGCCCCGCGCCGCCCTCGCGCGACAGTGATGACGACCCCGCCACCCGCAGAACAAGGAGCCCCGATGCCCGACCGCATCCACCTCGCCGTCGCCCTGGACGGGGCCGGCTGGCATCCCGCCGCGTGGCGCGAGCCCGGCGCGCGCCCCGCCGAGCTGACGTCGGCCGGCTACTGGCGCGACCTCATCCGCACCGCCGAGGACGCGAGCCTCCTGTTCGCCACGATCGAGGATGCGCTCAGCCTCGGCGGACGATCGGGCGAACCGGATGCCGAGACCCGGCGCGACCGCGTGCGCGGGCGTCTCGACGCGGTGCTGCTGGCGTCGTTCCTGGCACCTGCCACGGGACGGATCGGCCTCGTGCCCACGGCGACGACCGCGCACCCGGAGCCCTTCCACCTCGCGACGGGCCTGCAGACGCTCGACCACGCGAGCCGGGGACGCGGCGGCGTGCGGCTCGTGGCCGGATCCACGGAGCAGGAGCGGGCGAACTTCGGCCGCCGCGCCGACGGACCCACCGGCCTTCCCGCCTCGGGCCGCGTCGAGGACGACCCGGCGCTGCTCGCCGCATTCCGCGAGGCGGGCGAGGTCGCCGAGGTGATCCGACGCCTCGCCGACTCGTGGGAGGACGACGCGATCGTGCGCGACGTCGCCTCGGGGAGGTTCCTCGACCGGGACCGCGTGCACAACGCCGACTTCGCGGGCGAGTTCTTCTCGATCACCGGCGCCTCGATCGTGCCGCGCTCCCCGCAGGGCCAGCCGCTCATCACCGCTCTCGCCCATCAGAGCGTGCCGTACCTCTTCGCCGCGGAGCACGCCGACCTCGTGTTCGTCACCCCCTCCGACGCGGCGTCGGCCACCGGCATCCTGAACGAGCTGCGGGATGCCGCCGACGCCGTGCGCGCGCTCGAGGAGCCGCTTCGCGTCTTCGCCGACCTGCTCGTGCTCGTGGAGGAGACGCGCGAGGCCGCCGACGCCGTGTGGAGCCGCCTCCAGGACCGCGCGCCGCTCACGACCGACGCGCGCGTCGTGGTGGGCACCGCCGACGACGTCGTCGAGGAGATCCGCGCTCTCGCCGCGGCGGGGGTCGACGGCATCCGCCTGCGCCCGGCCCGCGTGCCCGTCGACCTCGAGGCGATCGCCGATCGGGTGGTCCCGCGGGCGGCGGAAGCGGGCATCCTGCGTCCCGACGACGGTGCCGCCACGCTGCGAGAGCGTCTCGGACTCCCCCGCCCCGCCAGTCGCTACGCCCGTCAGGAGGTCGGCGCATGACCCGTCGGCAGATCCACCTCGCCGCCCATTTCCCCGGGGTGAACAACACGACCGTGTGGACCGATCCGGCCGCGGGGAGCCAGATCGACTTCTCGTCGTTCGAGCACTTCGCCCGCACCGCCGAGCGCGGCCTGTTCGACTACCTGTTCCTCGCGGAGGGGCTGCGTCTGCGCGAGCACCGTGGACGACTGCACGACCTCGACGTCGCCGGGCGTCCGAACACCCTCGCGATCCTCACGGCCCTCGCCGCGGTCACCGAGCACATCGGCCTCGTCGGGACGCTGAACACCACCTTCAACGAGCCCTACGAGCTCGCCCGGCAGCTCGGCACCCTCGACCTGCTCTCGAACGGTCGCGCGGGGTGGAACGCCGTGACCAGCTCCGACGCCTTCCACGGCGCGAACTTCCGCCGCGGCGGATACCTCGATCACGCCGACCGCTACGTACGGGCGTCGGAGTTCGCCGAGATCTCGAAGGCGCTGTGGTCGTCGTGGCGCGACGACGCGATCGAGGCGGATGCCGAGACCGGGGCCTTCCTGCGGGCGGGAGCGATCGCGCGGGTGCGGCACGCGTCGCGCCTGTTCGACGTCGACGCGGTGTTCGACGTGCCGCGCTCGCCCCAGGGGCGGCCGGTGATCGTGCAGGCCGGGGACTCGGCCGACGGCCGCGACTTCGCCACGGCCCACGCCGACGTCATCTTCTCGCTGCACACCGAGTTCGCCGACGCGCAGCAGTTCTACCGCGACGTGAAGGGACGGCTGGCCGCGCACGGTCGAGAGGAGGACTCCCTGAAGATCCTCCCCGCCGCGACCTTCGTGCTCGGCGACACCGCCGACGAGGCCCGCGAGCGCTCGCGCGAGATCGCCCTGGCGCAGGTGCGCCCGCAGACGGCGATCACGTACCTCGAGCAGATCTGGAACCGCGACCTCAGCGGCTACGACCCCGACGGACCGCTGCCCGACGTCGAACCCGACACGGGCGTCGAGACCGCGCAGGGCTTCGCGGGTCGGCACGCGGCCATCCGCGCCCGGGTCGGGAAGCTGCGCGAGCAGGCGGCGGCCGAGAACCTCAGCATCCGCGAGCTCGTCATCCGTCTGACCGCGAACCACACCTTCGTGGGGACGCCGGAGCACGTGGCATCCGAGATCGACCGCTACGTGCAGGAGCGCGCGACCGACGGGTTCACCGTGGTCGGCCACGTCACCCCGCACGGCCTCGACGAATTCGCCGACCGGGTCGTGCCGCTGCTGCAGGAGCGCGGGTCGTACCGACGCTCGTACGACGAGGGCGCCACCCTGCACGACCTGCTGGGGCTGCCGGCGGTTCGCGAACGGGTCACCGCGCCGTGAGCGACCTCGTGATCGTCGGGGCGGGACCGCGGGCGGTGATGCTCGTGGAGCGCCTGCTCGCACGGCGCACGCGCGCCGACGCCGTGCCCCTGCGCATCACGCTCGTCGACCCGTTCCCGCCCGGGGGCGGGCGCATCTGGCGGTATGCGCAGTCGCCGCTGCTGAAGCTCAACTCGATGGCGCGCGACGTGACGGTCTTCACCGACGACAGCTGCGTCATCTCCGGTCCGGTGCGCTCGGGACCCTCGCTCATCGAGTGGGCGGAACGCGTGCGCGACGGGCGCCTGCCCGACGTGCGGATCGATGATCCCGAGCTGGCCGACGAGGTGGACGGTCTGCGCGGCGAGAGCTTCCCGACGCGCCGCCTGCAGAGCCTGTACCTCGACTGGTTCTGGCGCCGCACGGTCGCCATCGCGCCCCCGGGAGTCGAGGTGCGATGGCATCCGGGCAGCGTGCAGTGGGTCGACGAGACCCCCGAGGGGTGGGAGGTCGCGCTCGCCGACGGCATCCGCCTGGATGCCGACGTCGTCGTCTACGCGGTCGGGCACAACGGACGCGAGCCGGAGGGCACCGCCCTCGACGTGAGCGCCGCGGGCGCCGCCGCCGGCTTCGCCTACCTCGAGCCGGACTTCACCGCCGACGCCGACCTGACGCGCCTCGCCCCCGGCGACGACGTCATCGTGCGCGGGATGGGACTGGCGTCGGTGGATGCCGTGGTGCTGCTGACCCAGGGGCGCGGAGGCCGTTTCTCGCGGAACGCCCGCGGCACGCTCGTCTACACCCCCTCGGGGCGCGAGCCGCGGCTGCACCTCGGCTCGCGGCGCGGCGTGCCCTACCGATCGAAGGTGACGTCGCAGGTGCAGGGCGATCCGCCCGAGCGCGAGGTCCTGACGCCCGCGGCCATCGCCGAGCTGCTGGCTCGGCCCGGCACCATCGACTTCCTCGACGACGTGTGGCCGCTCATCGCGCGGGAGCTCGTGCGGGGGCACTACCGCGAGCTCTTCACCGGGCACCCCGAACGCGTCGGCACCACCTGGGAGGCGTTCCGCGCGACGCTGCGAGCGGTCGACGGCGATACGGCGGCGCTCCGCCGCGCGGTCGCCGAGGTGGTGCCGGATCCCCTCGACCGGTTCGACGTTCCGCTCCTGGACGTGCCGCTGGGAGAGGAGACCTTCCCCGACGAGCGGGCGGTTCACGCGCGCGTCCGGCGGCACATCGCCGACGACCTGCTGCTGCGCACCTCGGCGCAGCACAGCGCGACGCAGGCGCTGTTCCTGACGATCCTGGGCTCGTTCCTCGCGCTCGGCGACATCCCGGTCGAACGGTGGAGCGCGCGCTCGCGAGCGGTCGACCTGCCCGTCACGTGGCACACGTTCTTCAGCTACGTCGCGTCGGGACCACCGCCGCACCGCCTGGAGGAGCTGCTCGCGCTCGCCGACGCGGGCGTCGTGCGCTTCCTCGGGCCCGAGCTGTCGGTGCACCTCGACCCGACCCGAGGCTTCGTCGCCACCTCCCCCCGTCACGGCGGCGAGATCGTCGCCTCCGCGCTCGTCGACGCGTGGCTGCCCGCACCCGCGGCGGCCGCGAGCGACAACCCGGCCCTGCGCGAGCTCGCCACCCGGCACGGGCGGGAGGTGTACGTGTCCGACGAGCAGTTCAGCGGCTCGCTCGGACGCATCGACACCGACCCCGACGGGCGGGTGATCGGCCGCGACGGCTCGGCGCACGCGACGCTGTTCGCACTGGGCCCGTTCACCGCGGGGCTCGAGGCCGGAGCCTTCACCCGGCCGAACTCCAACGCCCTGTCGTTGCGGCACACGGACCGCGTGGCGGGGGCGGTCACGAGCGCCGTCGCCCTCCGCCGCGTCGCCGGCATCCGCTGACCCGGCCCGTTTCGCCCGCGCCGATCGGGCGGAAGGAGGGCAGGATGGAGGCCTGCGCAATCCGAACCCGGGCGCGCGGCGAACACTTCTCGTAGTGCGACGACGCCACGAAAGGACGACATGCGACTGGCGACGACCCTCCGGCGGTTCGAACTCGACACCCGCCCCATCCACCCCGAGACCCGCCGGGCCCTCGACCGGCGATGGGCGGAGCTGCCCGAGCACGCCAAGACGCCCAGCCAGCTCCTGGGGCGCAGCGCGGTGGGGTGCGAGGGCACGCACGGGGTCTTCCCGAAGTGCAATCTCACGTGCTCGCCCTGCTACCACTCGGCGGATGCCAACAAGGTGCGCATCGACGGGGAGCACACCGTCGACAACGTCACCCGCCAGATGGACTACCTGCGCGAGGTGCGCGGACCCCGCGCGCACGCGCAGCTCATCGGCGGCGAGGTCAGCCTTCTCAGCGCGGACGATCACGCGCGATCCCTGCTCGCGATGCGCGCCGTCGGCCGCGAGCCGATGTCGATGACGCACGGCGACTTCGACTACGACTACCTGCTCGACGTCGTCCTCGACGAGGAGGGCAAGCCGCGTTTCGACAAGGTGTCGTTCGCGGCGCACTTCGACTCCCTGATGCGCGGCCGCCGGGGCGCGGTCCGCCCGCGCGGCGAAGCCGAGCTGAACCCCTTCCGCGAGAAGTTCGCGCGCATGTTCGTCGACCTCAAGCGCGACCACGGCGTCAGCAGCTACCTCGCCCACAACATGACGGTCACCCCGTCGAACGTCGGCGAAGTCGAGCAGGTCACGCGCGACGTGCTCGAGATGCCCTTCGACATGATGTCGTTCCAGCCCGCCGCCTTCATCGGCGACGACCGCCGCTGGCGCGAGGACTTCGGAGAGGTCACGATCGACGCGGTCTGGGAGCGCATCGAGGCCGGCGCGGGGCAGAAGCTGCCGTGGCAGGCCACGCAGTTCGGCGATCCGCGCTGCAACCGTTCGACCGTGGGCGTGCGCGTCGGCAAGACCTTCGCACCGGTTCTCGACCCCGAGGACCCCAAGGACATCGCGGCGCGCGACCGGTTCCTCGCACACTTCGGAGGCATGATCTTCGGCGGTATCCCGCGTCATGTCCTGGCGGTCAAGGTCGTGCGCGCCCTCGCCTCGCACCCCGGCGACATCCCTCCGCTGATCGGCCTGATGTCGCGCGTGCTGCACCGCGCGGGCGGTCTGCGAAAGGTCGTGTCGGCCGCGCGCCGCGGCAAGGTGTCGTTCAAGACGTTCGTGATCCACAACTTCATGGATGCCGAGCAGGTCGCGCCCGCGTGGAAGCTCATGGAAGAGGGCGTCGTCGCCGACGACCCGCTGCTGCGCGAGACGCAGGAGCGCCTGGGCGCGTGCATGTACGCCATGGCGCACCCCGAGGACGGGCGTCTCGTGCCCGCGTGCGTGCAGCACTCGGTGCTCGACCCGAAGGAGAACGAGGAGCTTCGCCGCATCCTTCCGCTGCCGACGGTGCGCCCGGGTGCGACGGTGACGGCTCGCCCGTCGGGGCTGACCGCGGTGCGCGAGACGGGGTCTCGCACGGCGTGAGGCGCGTGCGGATGCCGTGACCCGCCGCCGGAGCGACTGCGCCGCGGCGTTCGGCGCGGCCTCCGGAACGTTCCGTGGCGCGACGGGCCGCCTCAGCCCGCGACGACGTGCGCGAGCTCGACCGGGACCGACACCGCGATCTCGTCGCCCGGCCGCAGGGGCGAGACCGACGGCACCTCCGCGTGCAGCGTCAGCGCTCCGGCGCGCACGGTGACCTCGCTGCGCGCACCCACCGGCCGCCGCGCCTCGACCGTTCCGACGAGGCCGAGGGAAGCGGCATCCCCCGCCTCGCCCACGCGCACGTCCTCCTGGCGGAACACGAGCGTCGCGCGACCGTCGGCGACGCCGACCGCGGCGACCTCGCCGAGCGCGCTGCGATGCATGCCGCCGCGCACCTCCCCGGGGACGGCGTTGCGCGTGCCCATGAGCTCGGCCGCGCGCAGACTCTCCGGGCGGCGGTAGGCGTCGACGACCGTGCCCTCGTGCAGCAGGCGGCCGTGCTCGACCAGCGCGATGCGGTCGGCCACCCGCGCCGCTTCGTCTCGGTCGTGCGTAACCAGCAGGATCGTCGGAGCCACGTCGGCGCGCACCGCCTCGAGCAGATCGTGCATGTCGGCGCGCAGGGCCGGATCCAAAGCGCTGAAGGGCTCGTCGAGCAGCAGCACGGCGGGCTCGGCGGCCAGGGCCCGGGCGATCGCGACGCGCTGCTCCTGCCCGCCCGACAGCTCCCCGACCCGACGCCGGCCGTATCCGGCGAGACGCACGGTGTCGAGATAACGCTCGGCGCGTTCGCGGGCGCGAGCACGCGGCATCCCGGACACCCGATCCGAGAAGGCGACGTTGTCGAGCACCGACAGGTGCGGGAACAGCAGGGACCGTTGGAACACCATGCCGACCCCGCGCCGCTCGGCGACGACGTCGGCGACATCGCGCCCCGCGATCGAGACCGTGCCGCGGTCGGGGTTCTCGAGCCCCGCGATCACGCGGAGCAGTGTCGACTTGCCGGAGCCGCTCGGTCCGAGCACCGCCGTACAGGTGCCCGCGGCGACCGTCAGCGACAGGTCGTCGAGGGCGGGGGCCGTCGACGAGGCGAACGTCTTCGTCAGTCCCGTCAGGACCAGGTCGGCGCTCACGCGACCACCTCTTTCCGGGTTCGGGGGCGGCGGCGACCGCAGGCGAGGACGCCGATCAGCAGCAGGACGGGGGGCACGACCGCCGACAGCGACATCAGAGCCACGGCGGCGTCGTTGCCGAGACCCGCGGCCGCCGAGGCGACGACGATCGGCAGGGTGACGACCTCGCCCCCGCCCACGATGAGGGTGACGATGTAGTCGCTCCACGCCACGAGGAACGCCAGGAACGCGGCGCGCGCGAGAGCCGGCGCGATCAGGGGCAGCTGCACGCGCCGCAGCACCTGCAGGCGGCCCGCGCCGAGCAGCCGCGCCTCCTCCTCGTACGAACGGTCGTAGGCGCCGTAGGCGGTGCGCATGACGAACGCCGTGTACGGCAGCGCCATGACGGTCAGCACCATCGCCACCCCGACGGCCGAGGGCACGTGCGCGCGCAGAAGCACGATGTTGACGCCGAGCACGGCGGCGAAGGGGGGAAGGGCGATGGGTGCGAACAGCAGCACCGAGACGAACCGCGCCCCGGGCACCGCTCCGAAGGTGAGCGCTCGAGCGGCGAGGGCGCCCAGCAGGGTCGCGGCGACCGCGACGACGACACCGAGTACGAGGGAGCGGCCCAGCGCCGGCACCGCGCCGAAGGCGATCGCCTGGTCGAGGGAACGGATGCCGAACTCCGTGGGGAGCGCGGACGGGAAGCTCCAGCGATCGGCGAACGACCACAGCACGAGCGGCAGCAGCGGGAGCGCGAACCACACCGCGAGGACCACGGCGAACGTGCGGCGCACGATCCGGCCGGCGCCGCGGGGGCGGGTGAGGGGACTGTCGACGGCGGTCACCGCCACGCCGCCGTCCGTCGGAGGGCGGCGAAGGTGAGGGCCACCGCGGCGAGCGCAAGCACGCTCGTGACGAGGGCGACCGCCGCCGCTTCGGGCCGCGAGTCGAGCGACACGCCCTGGAACAGGCGCACGGCCAGGACCGGGAGCGGCTCGGGCGAGGTGCGACCGAGAAGCCACAGCACCTCGTACGACCCGAGGGCGTAGACAAAGCTGATCGCCGCGCCGATGAGGATCGTCGGCGCCGTCAGCGGCAGCAGCACATGGCGGAACCGCTGCGCGCGGCCGGCCCCGAGCAGGGCCGCGGTCTCGTCGTAGGTCTGGATGCGGGTCGCGAGCGTGCCCGTGACGATCAGCGCGATGAATGCCGACTCTTTCCACGCCAGCTCGACGATCGCGGCCCCCCAGAGCGGACCGCCGACCCACGGCGCCCACGACTCCGGGGGGATGCCGAGGAGTCGGGGCAGCACACCGGCGTCCGACAGCAGCAGGCCCACGGTGGCCGCGGCGATCAGGTGCGGGACGGTGACGGTGAGCGTGCCGAGAGCCGCCACCGCGCGGCTGCTGCGCGTGCGGGAGACGATCACGACGGCGGCGAGGGTGCCGATGACCACCGCCAGGACGGTGCTGACCGCGGCGACGCTCACCGAGACGCCGACCGCGGCGAGCAGCTCGCCGGGACGCGCCGTGAAGGCCGCCACCCCGGGCGTGGGTTGTCCCACCACCGGCAGCAGACCGAACGCCTGCAGCGCCGTCGCGCCGATGCCGCCGCCCAGCACCACGAGGGCGAGAACGACGGCGGGCAGCACCAGCACTGCCCCGCGCAGCCTCTCGCGGGGCGAGCCACGGCGCCGCGCGACGGGCGCCCAGGTCACCGCGAGAGCACGTTCTGCCGCCAGCCGTCGTCGAGGGCGGGGACCCATTCGGCGGCGAGCTCGCCGTGCGCGTTGCGCGAGAGCTCGTCGTACGCGGGCACGACCGGCGAGGCCGGCAGAGCATCGAAGAGGGCGCGGTCCTCGGCCGACAAGGCGTTCAGGTCGAGCACGGGGAACTGACCCCACACGTCGGGCTCGGCCTTCTTCGCCTGCTGCTCGGCCGAGAGGGCGACATTGGCGACGACCATCGCGCCCGCCGCGGCGTCGGAGTTCACCGGCAGTCCGAGGAAGCTGGCGTTGCCGACCGTGCCGTCCTCGAGCGTCAGCACCTTGGTCTGGGCGGGGTAGGTCCCGTCGGCCACGAGGCCCGTGAGCGTCGCCGGGCCGTAGGTCATGGTCATGTCGACCTGCCGGTCGGCGAAGAGCTGGCCGAGCTCGGTCTCGTTCGCGGGGTAGGTGTCGCCGCCGCGCCACAGGTTCGGCGCGAGGGCGTCGAGGCGGTCCCACAGCGCCGGTGCGAGGTCGTCGTAGGCGTCCTGCGAGTAGGCGGTGGGTACCTCGTCGGCCCCGCCCGACACGCTCGCGAGGGCCTCGCGCACGAAGACCGATCCGGTGAAGTCCGGCGGCGCCGGGTAGGTGAAGCGGCCGGGGTGGGCATCGGCCCAGTCGAGGACCCCCGCGAGGGTGGTCGGCGGGTCGGCGATCGCCTCGGCGTTGTAGGCGAGCGTGAACTGCGCCTTGTGCCACGGCGCCTCGCACCCGTCGACGGGCGTGCCGAAGTCGGACTGCAGCAGCGGGTCGTCAGCGGACGTGTTCGCCATCGACGGCAGCATGCCGGTCCACCCGCAGCGCCAGGCTCCCGCCTCCTTACCGGTGCGGAAGTTGTCGCCGTTGACCCAGACGAGGTCGACGCTGCCGTCTTCGCGACCCGCCTGCAGCTCGGTGAACACCCGGTTCAGCGCATCGCGGGTGTCGGTGACGGGGACGCGCTCCAGGGTCACGCCGTATTCGGCGACCGCGGGGGCGAGCACGTCGTCGACGTAGGCGTTGCCCTGGTCGTCGCCGCCGTACATCCACAGCTGCACGGTCTGGCCCTGGGCGGCCGAGAGCACGGCATCCCAGTCGGCGAATTCCGCCGTCTCGGGGGCCGCGGGCGCGGCGCATCCGGCGAGGGCGAACAGGGCGGATGCCGTCGTCACGGTCATCGCGGCGAGACGACGTCGGCGTCGAAGGGGGGTCATGGGGCTCCTCGGTCGGGACCGGCGACCGCTGGTCGCGCGCGGACTTAGGGTATGGGGAAGCGGAGGAGAATCGATGGAGCCGAACGGAACCGACGCGCCTGCGCGCCGTGCGATGCGTCGCCCCCTCCTCCGGTTGGCGCTTCTCGGTGTCTTCGTCGCCGTCGTCGCAACGGTTGGGTTCGTGTTCGTCCCGCACGACGTCGAACAGATCAGGACGTGGTCGAGCCAGGCCGGATGGACCGGTGCGGCGCTCTTCACGCTGCTGTATGCGGCGCTCACGCTGAGCCCGGCGCCGAAGAACGTCCTGGGTATCGCCGCGGGCATCGTCTGGGGCTTCCCCGTCGCATTCGCGATGGTCTACGTCGGTGCACTGATCGGCGCCGCGGCCTCCTTCGTCATCGGTCGTGCCCTGGGGCGCGAGGCGGTCGAACGTTTCACGGGGGCACGGGTGGCCCGCCTGGATGCCGCGATCGGCCGACGCGGACTCCTCGCCGTCCTGAGTGCGCGCCTGATCCCCGTCATCCCGTTCACGCTCATCAACTACGGCGCGGGGCTGACCTCGGTGCGTCGACGCGACTACGCGATCGGAACCGCGGTGGGCATCCTCCCCGGGTCGGCCGCGTACGTCGCGCTCGGCGCGTTCGGCTGGGAGCTGGGGCCCGGCTTCTGGATCGCCCTGGCCGCGATCGGCGTGCTGGTGATCGGCGGTCTCGTCGCGGGGGCCGTCGTGCGCCGCCGTCGCGAGGCGGGGGCGCCCGGTGCTTGACCGCGCGATGCGTGCGGTGCTCTCCGGTCCCCTGGAGACCGCGGCCGCCGCCCTCGACCGCCCCGGGATCACGCCCGATCGACTCACCGTCGCCGGCCTCGCGCTCGCCCTCGCCTCGGCCGGGGCGGCGGCGGCGCAGTGGTGGGGCGCGGCGGTCGTGCTGTGGCTGCTGTCACGGGTGGCCGACGGTCTCGACGGCACGCTCGCCCGGCGGCGACGGGCGCGCGGCGACGGCGGTGAGAGCGAGGCGGGCGGTTTCCTCGACATCGCGGCCGATTTCATCGCGTACGGCGCGGGCGTCTTCGGCGTCGCGTGGGGGGCGACGGCGGCGTTCGGCATCCCGTGGTGGCCGTTCCTGCTCGTGCTGGTGGCCTACTACGTCAACGGCACGGCGTTCCTGGCGTTCTCCTCGATCGCCGAGCGGACGGGGCGTCGGATCGACGACGGCCGGTCGTTGTCGTTCCTCGGGCGCATCGCCGAGGGCACCGAGACGATCGTGGTGCACGCGCTGTGGCTGATCCTGCCGTTCTGGGCGGGGTGGATCGCGCTCGTGTGGGGGCTGTTCGTCGGGGTCAGTGCCGTGCAGCGCGTCGTCGTGGGGTATCGCCTGCTGCGGTGAAGGGCGCCGGTTCGGCGCCCCTCGGCTGCGCATCGGCCTCGCCGCGTCAGCCCCGCCGGATCAGCCCCGCCGGATCAGCGCCGCCGCCTCGGCCCGCCGGATCCGCCCCGCCGCGTCAGCCTCGCCGCCGCCGCACGCGCCGCAGCAGCCGGATCGCCGAAGCGACGATCCCCGCGCGCAACGCCCCCTGCGCGTCGCGGACGGCGGCGTTCCACCCGGCGTCGGAGTAGGTGGGATAGGCGTGCAGCACGCCGGCGAGATCGCGCACCGTGAGCCCTCTCGAGACCGCGGTCGACAACTCACCGAGCGACTCCCCCGCGCGCGGGCCCACGATCGTGGCGCCCACCACGCGCCCCTTCCGATCGACCGCCAGGCGCGTGAACCCGTCCGTGCGCCCCTCCGCGATCGCGCGATCGAGGTCGTGGTGCGCGGTCTCGACGACGCGCAGGCCCCGCGTCGCGGCATCCGCCGTCGACACCCCCACCGCCGCCACCTCGGGCGAGGTGAACGTCACCCGCGGAACGTCATCGAGACGCACGCGACGCGACAGACCGAGCACGGCGTTGGTCGCGGCGACGCTGCCGAACATCCCCGCGGTGTGAGTGAACCTCGGGAGGGGGGTGACGTCGCCCGCGGCGCGGACGCGCGGATTGCTCGTCGCGAGCGTGCGATCGACCGCGATCGCGCCCGATGCGTCGAGGTCGACGCCCGCGGCGTCCAGCCCCAGTCCCGTCGTGTCGACGCGGCGGCCGAGAGCGGCCAGGACCCGATCGGCGACCGCCGTCGTGCCGTCGTCGAGCCGCGCAGTGGTGCGCCCGTGCTCGCGCTCCGCCCCGGAGAGCGTCGTCCCGAGGCGCACCTCGACGCCGTCGGCGCGCAGGGCCGACAGCACCAGGGCGCTCGCGGCGGGATCCTCCTTCGGCAGCAGACGATCGCCGCGGTGCACGAGGGTCACGCGACTGCCGAGGCGAGCGAAGGCCTGCGCCATCTCGCATCCGATCGCTCCTCCCCCGAGCACGAGCAGCGTTTCCGGCAGCTCCTCGAGGTCCCACAGCGTCTCGTTCGTGAGCACGTCGACCCCCTCGGGCACGACCGGTGCGCTGCCGGTCGCGACGAGCGCGTCACGGAAACGGATGCCGACCCCCTCGACGACCAGCGAGCGGGGGCCGTCGAAGCGGGCGCGACCGCGCAGGGTGTACACGCCCGTCTCGGCGAGGGTCTCGGGCGAGTCGACGGGTGCGATCGCGGCGATCGCGCCCTTCACGTGCGCCATCACGGCGGCGAAATCCACGCGGACGTCACCGGCGTGGATGCCGAGCCGCCCGGCATCCCGTGCGTCCTGCGCCGCGTCGGCCGCGGCGATGAGCGCTTTCGAGGGAACGCACCCGGTGAACAGGCATTCGCCGCCGAACCCGTCCGCCTCGATGAGCAGCACACGCGCCCCGAGCACGGCCGCCGTGCGCGCCCCGACGAGCCCGGCGCTGCCGGCTCCGATCACGACGAGGTCCCAGTCCCCCCGACCCGCTTCGACGGCGGTGAGCGGACGGGCGCGACGACGCGAGACGGAGGCCATTCCCGAAGCCTAGGGTGGTCGGAACAGGAGGTGGCGCGATGACCACACCGTTGCGCCGCTACGGCTTCGGTGCACGCTGGTACGACGTGCTCTCGGGCGAGCGCTGGGTCTACCGGGCGGGCCGGGAGGCCGGCATCCGTCTTCTCGATCCGCGTCCCGGCGACACCGTGGTCGACCTCGGCTGCGGCACCGGGTTGAACTTCGCCGGTCTCGTCGCGGCCGTGGGCCCCACCGGACGCGTGATCGGCGTGGACCGCAGCCCCGACATGCTCGCCGTCGCCCGCCGCCGCATCGCCGCGTCGGGATGGTCCGAGACGGTGACCCTGGTGTCGGCGGACGCCGGGACCCTCGACCCCTCCGTCCTGCTCGACGCGAACGGAGGGCGCGGGGTGGATGCCGTGTTCTCGACCTATGCGCTGAGCGTCATCCCCGCACGCGACGAGGCCTGGCGACGCGTGTGCGCCGCGGTGCGTCCGGGTGGACGCGCCGGCATCGTCGACATGCAGCGCCCGCGGGGCCGGTGGCGGGTCCTCGAGCCCCTCGCCCTGCTGGCGTGCGCGACGGGCGGCGCCGACATCGACGCTCACCCGTGGCGTCTGCTCGAACGCGACGCCGCCGATCCGCGTCGCATCGCCCGCGCGGAGCGCAAGGGCGGGCACCTGGTCGCGGTCGCGGCGGAGCTCTCCCCCGCCGTCACGCGCTGACGCCGCGCCGCGCCGACCCGTCGAGTGTCCAAGACACGCCGCCTCTCGAGGGTGCGGCACGGCGTTTCCTGGACACTCGACGGCCTCCACCGCGCCGGTCTACCCGCGCGGGGACGGCGCGGCGAACGAAGCGCGCGACCTCCCACCACGCCTCGATCGACTGTCGAGTGTCCGAGACACGCCGGCTCTCGGGGGTGCGGCACGGCGTTTCCTGGACACTCGACGACTTTCGCGCGGGCTCAGCGCACGCGGCGCGCGATCTCGGCGAGCGCCTCGGCGAACGACTCCTCGGCTCCCTCGCGACCGCCCGACAGGTTCACGCCCACGACGCCGGGAAGCGCGAGCATCTCCTGCGCCATCTCCACCGCGAGGGCGATCCCCTCGGCGCGCGGGTCGCGGGCCGAGCGCACCCGCGCGAGGAAGCCCGCGGGCAGCACGAGCGTCGTGAACGACTCCAACAGGTCGGCCGAGGCGTGGTCGACCACGACCGGGATGCAGGGGATGAAGCGGATGCCGTCGCCCGCCTCGTCGATGAAATGGCGCACCGGCGCCGCCCCTCCGGCGTGGTTGACGAAGCACACGTCGGCACCGGCGCGCTGCTTCTCCCGCAGGCGGGCCGCGCGCCGGTCCACCGGCGGGGCAGCGGGCGACGCGGCGACCGACACCACGTGTCCGGCTGCGCGAGCCAGGGCCGTCGCCTCCGTCGAGTCGAGGTCGAACACGGGCGCCGCGTCGGGTCGGTGACCGGTGCGCGTGTGGTCGCCGGTCACGCAGTGCACCCCGGCGACGCCTTCGACCGCGAGGGCCGCGAGCTCGCCCTCGATCGCCACCCGGTTGCGGTCGCGCATGTTCAGTCCGGTCCACACGCGCAGGCCCCGCCGCTGCAGCAGGTGCGCCCGATAGGCGGGAGGGAACTGCACCCGCGCACTCCCCGCGTCGCCGGCCAGGACGGCATCCACCTCTCCGCTCAGGATCGCGGCGCACCCGTCGATGGATGCCACGCTCAGCGCCCGCGCCGGGAGGTCGGCCACGATCCACGGGCGCGTGCCGAGGGCCGCGAGGGTCGCGGTGGCGGCGGCGGTGCGCGGTCCGGGCCCCACCGCCGTGGTGCGATCGAGCCCCGACCACGGCACGGTCGGGCGGTGGACGAACGCGCAGCGGTGCGCGGCGTCGACCTCGCAGGAGCCGTCGAAGCCCACCCCGCCGCAGGGGCCGTATTCCATGCGCTTGGGGCAGGAGTCGATGAGGGGCAGCACGCTCATGCGGGGAGTGTACGAACGCCGTGTTTCGACGAATGTTCATGGCGGCAACATCGCGGAAACGCGCGCTGCCTACGCTCGTCGATACCCGCAGCATCCCCGGAGGTCGCCATGATCACGGCCGGCACCACGTTCGGTTCCGACGTCGACGACGTCGACACGCTCGTCGACGACCCGCTCGCGCTGCTCGTGCGGTGGTTGCCGCCGCACGACAGCGAGCTGCGACCCCTCGCCGCCCTGGCCACGATGGGCCGCGACGGCCTGCCCTCGCTGCGGCACGTGCTGGTCAGCGACCGCGACCTCACGGGGCTGTACTTCCACACCGACGCCGCGAGCGCGAAGGTCGCGCAGATCGCCGCGAATCCCGTCGCGGCGATGTCGGTCGCCTGGCCCGAGGTGGGGCGCCAGCTCGTCGTGCGCGGGATCGTCGAGCGGGTCAGCACCGCCGACGCCGCCGAGGTGTACCGCCAGCGTTCGCGCTACCTGCAGCTGCTCGCGTGGCTGAACACCGACGAGAACGCCCACCTGCACGTGCTCGAACGCCGTCACCTGTGGGCGGAGTTCGACGCCGCGCATCCCGAGCTCGAGCCGCCCGAGCGCTGGGTGGGCTTCCGCGTCCGCCCCGTGACGCTCACCTTCTGGCGGGGCGACGCCCTCGGCCAGAGCACGCGCCAGCACTACACGCTCACCGACGGGCGTTGGATCGGCCGGATCAAGGCGGGCTGAGCATGGACATCACCAGCGTCACCTCGTACCGCGTCGCCCGTTCGCGCGCCGACCTCGCCCTGCGCGACGGCGAGGTCGTGATCGCCGGCGGCACGTGGCTCATGAGCGAGCCGCAGCCGGGCACGACGGGTTTCGTCGACCTCACGGGCCTCGACTGGCCCGACCTCGAGGTGAGCGAGGAGGGCCTGCGGATCGGCGCGACCTGCACGATCGCGCGTCTGCTGGCGTGGGTCGAGCACGAGGCCCCGCCGGCGTGGACCTCCCTCGCGCTCGCGCGCCCCGCCGCCGACGCCCTGCTGGCGTCGTTCAAGATCTGGAACACCGCGACCGTCGGTGGCAACGTGTGCCAGGCGTTCGCTGCCGGGGCGATGATCGCCCTCCTGTCGACCCTGGATGCCACGGCCCTGGTGTGGACGCCCGACGGCGGCGAGCGCCGCATCGCGGTGGCCGACCTCGTCATCGACAACGCCGCGACCTCGCTCGCGCCCGGGGAGATCGTGCGCGCCCTCGACGTCCCGCTGCGCGCCCTCACCGCGCAGGTCGGACTGCGCAAGATCGCCCTGGCCGAACTCGGTCGCTCGGGTGCGGTGGTCACCGCCCGCGTCGATCCGGACGGATCGAGCGTGTTCGTCGTGACGGCGGCGGTGCGTCGCCCGCGCGTGCTGCGCTTCGCGCGCGTGCCCGGTGCGGGCGAGCTGCGGGATGCCGTGGCAGGCGCGACCGATTTCTACACCGACCCGCTCGGCAGCGCCGACTGGCGCCGCGGGGTGAGCGTCGTGCTCGCGGAGCGGCTGCGGGCGGATTTCGCGCGCGCGTCGCAGCGGGGTGCGGCATGACGGCGGCATCGCTCGTCGGACGGCGACCCGCGGCGCGGGGGCGCCGGAACAGCACCGCCGGGGAGGCCGTCGCATGAAGTTCCACGTCAACGGCTCCCCCCTCGAGGCGGAGCCGCGGCCGGGCCAGAGCGCCCGCACGCTGCTGCGCGAGACGGGCCATGTCGAGGTGAAGAAGGGCTGCGACGCGGGCGACTGCGGCGCGTGCTCGGTGCTGCTCGACGGGATGCCGACGCACTCGTGCATCATCCCGGCCATGCGGCTGGAGGGACGCGCGATCACCACCGCCGCGGGCCTCGCCCCCGGCGACGAGCTGCACCCCGTGCAGGAGGCGCTCGCGACGGGCTTCGGGTTCCAGTGCGGCTTCTGCTCCCCCGGCATGAGCGTCACGGCATCCACCCTCACCGCCGATGATCTCGACGACCTCGACCGCCGCATGAAGGGCAACCTGTGCCGGTGCACCGGATACCGCCCGATCCGCGAGGCCATCCGAGCCTCGGTGCTCGGCCCCGTGCGCGAGACGGGGGCCACCGCCCCCGCCCCGGCTGATGGCTGCGGCGGTACCTGCCCCGGTCACGGCGACGCCCCGGCATCCCCCGCTGCGACGACCGGACGCGTCGGCAGCTCGACGGTGCCCGAGGCGGCGCGGCGCATCGTGCAGGGCCGCGAGCCGTTCACGTTCGACGAGCCGGTGCCCGGCGGACCCCCGCTCGTGCTGCGCGTCGTGACGTCTCCGCACGCGCACGCGCGCGTCGTGGCCATCGACACCGCGGCCGCCCTCGCCGTCCCCGGAGTGGTCACCGTGTTCACCCACGCCGACGTTCCCGACGTGCGCTACTCGACCGGCCGACACGAGCACCGCACCGATGACCCCGACGACACCCGCATGCTCGACGACGTCGTGCGGCACGTGGGCCAGCGTGTGGTGGCGGTCGTGGCCGAGACGGCGGAGGCGGCGGATGCCGGCTGCCGCGCGGTGCACATCGACTACGAGGTGCTGCCCGCGGTGTTCGACCCCGAGGAGGCCCGCCGACCGGGGGCACCGCTGCTGCACCCCGACCGCACGCCCCAGGAGCGGGTGATGGCGGCCGAACGCAACGTGGTCGCCGGTTTCCACACCGGTCACGGCGGTGACATCGACGCGGCCCTGGCCGCGAGCCACGCGACGGTGACCGGCGAATGGCGTTCCTCGCGCGTGACCCACGCCGCTCTCGAGACGCACGGCGCGGTCGGCTGGCTCGACGACGACGGACGGCTCGTCATCCGCTCGTCGACGCAGGTGCCGTTCCTCGCCCGCAACGAGCTCGCGCACGTGTTCGGCCTCGAGCGTGACCGCGTGCGCGTCTACGCGACACGGGTCGGCGGCGGATTCGGCGGCAAGCAGGAGCTGTTCACCGAAGACCTCACGGCTCTGGCCGTGCTGAAGCTCGGGCGTCCGGTGGCCTACGAGTTCTCGCGCACCGACCAGTTCGTGCGGGCGTCGCTGCGGCATCCGATGCGCGTGCGCGCGACCCTGGGGGCGGATGCCGACGGCACCCTCACGGCGATGAAGCTCGACGTGCTGAGCGACACCGGCGCCTACGGCAATCACGCGATCGGCGTGCTGTTCCACTCGTGCGCCGAGTCGACGACGCTGTACCGCGTGCCGACGAAGTGGATCGACGCGGAAGCGGTCTACACGAACAATCCGCCGTCGGGGGCGTTCCGCGGGTACGGGCTCGGGCAGGTGGTGTTCGCCGTCGAGTCGGCGATGGACGCCCTCGCCCAGGAACTCGGCCTCGACCCCTTCGACCTCCGCCGGATCAACGCCGTCCGCGAGGGCGATCCGCTGCACCCCGACGACGACGAGAAGTACGAGGAAGACCTGATCTGGGGCAGCTACGGGCTCGACCAGTGCCTCGACCTCGCCCAGGAGGCGCTGCGCCGCGGCAACGACGTCGAGGCTCCCGAGGGGTGGCTCGTCGGCGAGGGGATGGCGGCGGCCATGATCGCCACGATGGCGCCGCGCGGGCACATCGCGCACACCACCGCGACCCTGCGCGCCGACGGCACCTACCTGCTGCGCGTGGGCACCGCCGAGTTCGGCAACGGCACCTCGACCGTGCACCGGCAGATCGCCGCCACCGTGCTCGACGCGCCGCTCGAGCGCCTCGAGCTGTGGGCCGCCGACACCGACGCCGTCCGTCATGACACGGGCGCCTTCGCCTCGGCCGGAACGGTGGTCGCGGGCAAGGCCCTGTTCGCTGCGTGCACGGCGCTGCGGCGACGCATGGTCGCGATCGCGACCGAGCTCGCGAGCGGGGAGCAGGTGCTCGTCGGGGCGGGGGCTCCGTCGGGACTCGAGGCGGCGGGCGGCGGGGCAGGGGCCTCGCGGGGACTCGAGGCGGCAGGCCGCGGGGCAGGGGCCTCGCGGGGACTCGAGGCGGCAGGCCGCGGGGCAGGAGCCTCGCGGGGACTCGAGGCGGCAGGCCGCGGGCAGACCGAGGCGGGTTTCCGGGGAGACGTCCCGCCCACCGGCGCGCTCGCGGGGGCGTCGGGAGGGACCGGCGCCTCGCCGAAGCACGGTGCGGAGGAGGATGCCGCGCACGTCGAGTTCACGGCATCCGGGATCCGGGTGGGCGACGCGGTCGTCACGTGGGAGCGGATCGTCGCGGCCGGAGCCGGCGAAGACGACGAGGGGCTCACGGCGGATGGCGCGGAATTCGGCGATCTGCGCTCGCTCGCATTCAACGTGCACGCGGCGCGCGTCGCGGTCGATCCCGAGACGGGGACCGTCAAGGTGCTGCAGTCGGTGCAGTCGGCGGATGCCGGCGTCGTCATCAACCCCGCGCAGTGCCGCGGACAGATCGAGGGCGGAGCCGCGCAGGCTCTGGGCGGAGCGCTGTACGAGGAGGTGCTGCTCGAGGACGGCGTGGTGCAGAACCCGGTGTTCCGCACGTATCGCGTCCCGCAGTTCGCCGACGTGCCCGACACCGAGGTGTATTTCACCGAGACCGACGACAGCCTCGGCCCCTTCGGGGCGAAGTCGATGAGCGAGTCGCCGTACAACCCCGTGGGAGCAGCGATCGGCAACGCCGTGTCACGCGCGGTCGGCCGCCGCGGGTACGAGTTGCCGTTCTCGCGCGACCGGGTGTGGAGGCTCACGGGCGGAAGCTGACCGCGCTCGCGCGTCACGTGGGGGCGGGGGCTTCGCGTGCGGCGTGGGGCGGGGCTGTGCGCGTGCGTCGTGGGGCAGAACTGTGCGCGCGCGGCGTGGGGCAGAACTGTGCGCGCGCGGCGGGGGGCGGGGCTGTGCGTGGAGGGGGTCGAGGCCTCGTCCCGAAAATGGCGGTGCATGTCCCACTTATGGCGAGTGCGCGCGCGCTCAACTGACCATAAGTGGGACATGGGGCGCCGGACGGGGCGGGAACGGCAGGCGAGGCCGGGGACATGGGGCGGCGGACGGGGCGGGCGCACCCTTGTCCCACTTATGGCTGGTGCATGTCCCACACATGGCCGGTGCGGCCAGGCTCAACCGACCAGAAGTGGGACATGCCCGGCGTGGCGGGCGGGGCACAGGAGGTGGGCGGAGCGCAGGCGGCAAGCGAGGCGCAGGCGGCAGGCGGGGCGGGCGCACCCTCGTCCCACTTACGGCTGGTGCATGTCCCACATATGGCCGGTGCACGCGGACTGAACCGACCATAAGTGGGACATGCCCGGCGCGGCAGGCGGAGCGCAGGCTGCGGGCGGAGCGCAGGCGGCGAGCGGAGCGCAGACGACAGGCGCAAGCGTCAGCGGGGGGCCGCACCCTCGTCCCACCCATGGCTGGTGCATGTCCCACATATGGCCGGTGCGGCCAGGCTCAACCGTCCACAAGTGGGACATGCCCGGCGCGCCAGGCTCAGCCCTCCAGGGGCACAGCCGTTCCGGAGACCCGGATGCCACCGGATGCCGGAACCTCGACCTCGAGCACGCTCGGCCGCCCGATGTGGCGACCCTGCCGCACGGTGAAGGCGAACGGCGCGGGTACACCGATACGTTCGCGCAGGTAGGCGCCGAGCGAACCGGCAGCGGAGCCGGTGGCGGGGTCTTCGGTGATGTCGCCGACCGGGAAGAGGTTGCGGGCCTCCGCGACGAGGCCGTCGGCGAGGTCGCCCGCGACGTGCACGGTGATGACGGTTCCCTTCC
Organism: Microbacterium phycohabitans; assembly: GCF_032464935.1. Lineage (NCBI taxonomy): Bacteria > Bacillati > Actinomycetota > Actinomycetes > Micrococcales > Microbacteriaceae > Microbacterium > Microbacterium phycohabitans. Next base: position 785,521 of record NZ_JAWDIT010000002.1, on the reverse strand, counting down.
ATCCGCGCTCGTCCATGAGCGTCCGCAGCCGTGCGGGGTCGAACGTGAAGGCGTCAAACACCTCGCGCGACGCGATCGCGACCACCGGGTGCAGGTTGCCGGCGAAGGTCTGGGCGAACGGCATCCGCTCGTCGAGATCGGCGCGGCGAAGGCCCAGGATGCCGAGGAGTCGGTCGGCGACGTCGGGTTCGAGGTCGATCGTGTATGGCTCGACGCTGGTGAACCCGGCACGGATGCGCCCCTCGGCGTCGCGGTCGGTCGAGACCTCGACGACGCCGGCCGCGGTGTCGAACGTGAAGGGGCCGGTGCCCTCCGCCTCGGCGAGCGCGACCGCCGTGGCGATGGTGGCGTGCCCGCAGAAGGGGACCTCGGCCCCGGGCGAGAAGTAGCGCACCGCCGCGCGACGGCCGTCGCGGCGACCCACGAAGGCCGTCTCGGGGTGGCCCAGGTCGGCCGCGATGCGCTGCATCCGCGCCTCGTCGAGGGCCGTGGCATCCAGGACCACTCCGGCCGGATTGCCGCCGCCGGGTTCGGCGGCGAAGGCGAGCAGCTGCAGGATGCCGGGAGTCTCGGTCATGGCACCATCCTCGCCGAACCTCGATGGGAGAGGTGCGGGCCACTTCGCCGCGAGTGGCCCCTCACTCGCACCCCGGCAGCCGTGGCCGCATTGCCCGCTGCGTCCGACCGGCGTGCACGACCGCGGGCCCCGACCCCGACACGCCGGGCAGCCCCGCCGCGAGGACGGGTGTCGGCGTTCCCGCCCGCCACCGTGCACGCGGCACCGGAGCGCCCGCACTCCCGCACTATCGGCGCGTCCGCCCGCTCAGCGCACCTCCGCGCCCAGGTGCAGCACAGCCTCGGCGAGAGCGCGAAGCCCCGCCGCCACGTCGGCGCCGGTCACCGCCTCGTCGGGGTGGTGGCTGATGCCGTCGGGGTTGCGGAGGAAGAGCATGCCGACGCCGGTGATCGCGCCGATCGACATCGCGTCGTGTCCGGCGCGGCTGAACAGCGTGGGCGCTTCGCCCCCGATGCCCGCGCGCACGACGTCCTGCAGCAGCGGCGCGCAGAACACCGCGGGGGCGCTGTGCACCTCGCGGGCGTGCCAGCGCAGGCCGCGGCGCCCCATGATCGCATCGAGCTCGTTCGAGATCTCGTCCCAGGTGTGGTCGCGCGTGTCGTCGAACTCGCCGCGCAGGTCGAGCGAGAAGTGCGCCTCCCCCGGCACGACGTTCACGGCGCCCGGGAAGGCCTCGAGCTGGCCGACCGTGCCGATGATGTGGTGCTCGCCGCGGCAGATGCGTTCGACGGCGAGGGCGGCCTCGCTCGCGCCGAGCAGCGCGTCGCGCCGCATGTCGTAGGGCGTGCCGCCGGCGTGCCGGGCCTCCCCCTCGACGACGAGCTGGAAGCGCCGGGCCGACGCGATCGACGACACCGCGGCGAGCGCCTGCCCGCTGCGGTGCAGCTCGGGCCCCTGCTCGATGTGCGCCTCGAGGTAGGCGACGAGTTCGTCGGGTCGGCGGGCTGCCTCGCCGATACGACCGGGATCGAGGCCGAACTCGCGGAAGGCCTCTCGCAGCGTGGTGCCGTCGGCGTCGGCGAGGTCCCACCAGGCGGCATCCCACTGCCCGGCCACCGCCGACGACCCCAGCAGGGCCTTGCCGAACCGCGTGCCCTCCTCGTCGCTGAACGCGATGACCTCGAGCGCGAACGGGAAGGGACTGGATGCCGCCCCCTCGGCGTCGACGTCGCGCAACAGCCGGACGACCTCGAGCGCCATCAGCACCCCGACGATGCCGTCGAAGCGTCCAGCGTCGGGAACCGTGTCGAGGTGCGAGCCGAGGAGCAGCGCGGGCGCGTCGAGGGCGCCGGTCGGGGCGAGCCGCCCGACCTGGTTGCCGGCGGCATCCTGCCGGGTCGTCATGCCGAGCTCGCGCATCCACTCGGCGGCGAGGCGGTTGACCCGGGCGTGCTCGGGCGAGAGGTAGACGCGCGTGATGCTCCCGGGGGTCGCCGTGACGCGGGCGAGCTCCTCGCAGCGGCCCATCACGCGGCGGGCCGCGGCCGCGAGGCGCTCCGGAGCGACCTGCAGGCGCGTCGCGAGGGTCATGCGGGGCCTCGCCGCTCGGCGGGACCGCAGGTGCCGACGGGCGCGGCGGAAACGGCGGCGAGCACCGGACCGGCGGCTGCCCCCGCGGCGGGGACGCGTGCGGCGGCGGTCACGATCCGGCTCCGGCGTACACGCCCTGCGCCGCCTCCACTCCCCCGCCCGCGGCCACCGCGGCGCCGTGACGGCGCAGCACCGCCTCGAGCGCCGCGAGCGTGGTGAGCACGGCATCCTTCCGGGCGTTGTACCCCATCGTCCCGATCCGCCAGACGCGGCCGTGCAGGGGACCGAACGAGGTGCCGATCTCGATGCCGAAGTCGCCGAGCAGCTCCGCGCGCACCGCGTCGCCGACCACCCCCTCGGGGATCTCCACCGCGACGACGTTGGTCATCTTGTGCGCGACATCGCCGAAGACCGTGAGGCCGAGGCCCTCGACGCCCGCGAGCATCGCGTCGCCGTGCAGCCGGTGTCGTTCGATCACGGCATCCCGGCCCTCGAGCAGCAGCACGCGCGCGCACTCGCGCGCGCCGTAGAGCATCGTGGTCGCCTCGGTGTGGTGGTTCAGGCGCCGCGGTCCCCAGTAGTCGAGGATCATCGCGAGATCGAAGTAGTTCGAACGGATGAAGTCGGATGCCGAGGCGTCGCCCTCCTCGCGGATGCCGGCCTCGACGCGGGCGCGCGAGCGCACCACCTCGACGGCGCGGTCGGACAGGCTGATCGGCGCCGAGCCGGAGGGCCCGCCGAGGCACTTCTGCAGGCCCGCGGTCGCGGCATCGAGCCCCCAGGCGTCCATCTCGAACGGGTTCCCGCCGAGCGAGGCCGTCGCGTCGGTGTAGAACAGGGCGCCGTGGGCGCGGCAGATCTCGCCGATCTCCTCCAGCGGCTGGAGCATCGTGGTGGAGGTGTCGCCTTGCACGCACGCGACGAGGTGCGGCTTCACGCGCGCGATCGCCTCGCGGATCGCCGAGACCGGGAACACCTGTCCCCAGGGCACCTCGATCGTGTGCACGTCGGCGAGGGCGCGCTCGGCGATCTCGGCGAGGAGGTGCCCGAAACGCCCGAACACGGGCACGAGCACGCGGTCGCCGGGGCGGATGAGCGAGACCATGGCGGCCTCGATGCCTGCACGGCTCGTGCCGTCGACGAGGAGGGTCGCGTCGTTGTCGGTGCCCCAGACCCGGCGGTACAGCTCCTGCGTCTCGGTCATCGTCGCGGTCATGAACGGGTCGTACTGCCCGACGAGCGGGGCGCCCATCGCGCGCAGCACGCTCGGGTAGGCCGAGATGGGCCCGGGGCCCATGAGCAGGCGCGCGGGCGGGTCGATCGGGCCGGGGAGGTGGGACATCAGGACTCCGTGGGGTGGGGCGGGACGGCGGCGAGGGCGGCCAGACGACGGGCGAGGCGGACGAGGGCGAGGTCGGTGCCCGCGCGCGACACGAGGCAGACGCCGACCGGCGCCCCCTCCACGCTCAGCAGCGGCACCGACACGGCGGGGAGCCCGGCGATCGCGGCGGGGGCCGTCATGCGCAGAGTCGCCGCGCGGACGGCGTCGACGTCGGCGGTGCGCTGCGGCGCGGGCCCCGGCACCGTGGGGAAGATCAGCACGGCGTCGTCGACGAGCTCGGCGAGGTCGGCGGCGATCGGTTCGAGCTCGGCGCGAGCGGCGCGCTCCTGATCGGCGGTGATCCGCGCGGCGACGCGGAAGCGCTCCGCGACGGCGGCGCCCACGGCCCCGGGGTGCGCGCGCATCCACTCCCCGTCGTTGCGCCACGCCTCGGCGCCTTGCACCGTGCGGAACGCGGTGAAGGCGGCATCCAGGTCGCCCGCGTGCACCGCCCGGAAGGGCGGCGGATCGTCGGATGCCGCCAGGGCGGCCAGCAGCTTCGAGAAGGCCTCGCGGGTCGAGGCGTCGACGCAGTCGAGGATCTCCTCGGGCACGAGGAAACGCCAGGGGAGGTCGGCGCCCGATGCGCCGTAGACGTTCTCGGTCGAGGCCGAGCCGTCGTAGCTGAGGCACCAGTCGGCCACGCGCTCGAGGGTCTCGCCGTCGCGCGTGAGCCAGCCGATCGTGTCGAACGACTGCGCGAGCGGGAGCATGCCCTGGCGCGGCACGAGGTCGTGGGTCGTGCGGAGCCCCCACAGCCCCTGGTACGAGGCGGGCACCCGGATGGAACCGGCCGTGTCGGTCGCGAGGCCGATGTCGGCGTGGCCGAGGGCGACGGCGGAGGCCGGTCCGCTCGACGAACCTCCCGGCAGGGCCCCGACGACGGCGCCGTTCGGCGGGGTGCCGTAGTGCGCGTTGTCGCCGGCGATCGAGTAGGCGAACTCGTCGGTGCGCGCGATGCCGCGCAGCGACGCCCCACCCCGCAGCAGGTCGGCGACGGCGGGAGCCGTGGCCTTCTCGGGCCGCGCCTGTTCGAGGTAGGTCGGGTTGCCCGCACCGATGCGGAATCCGGCGATGGCGAAGAGGTCTTTGACCGCGACGGTGAGTCCTTCGAGCGGGCCCTCCCAGGCGCCCTGGAGGAAGGGATCGCCGACGCTGCGCCAGATCGTGCGGTCGAGGGCGGGGGTGCGCGGGGTGACGTGGGCCGCGGTGATGAGCCAGCGTCCGTCGATCCGCTGCCACACCTGCGTCTGCAGCCCGCGGCCTCCCCCGCGGAAGGCCGAGACCGACATCAGAAGGGCCACGTCGTCGCCGAGGGGGCGGTAATGCACCTCGCTGATGTCGCGGGGCGGAACGCCGCCGCGCAGCGCGCGGAAGCCGCTGATCGCGTCGTGCCCCACCAGCAGCCCGGCGGTGTCGCCGCGGAGCGTGTCGGGCCCGGGAGCGAAGAACGCATCCAGCGCGTCGAGGTCGTTCGTCACGATCGCGCTCTCGTAGGCGTCGAACGCCGCGCGCAGGTCGGCGGGGACGGTCTCGGTCATCGCTTCTCCTCCCCTCGCGCCCGGCGTGCGCCGAGCGACCGGCGTGCGTCGAATGACCGGCGTGCGCCGAGCGACCGGAACACGCCGAGCGGTCGCCCCGCCGCGACGCGTGTCGGGGACACGCGGTCGGGATCCGGACGGGCGGGCGCCTCGACGCGGGCGAGGGCGGCGGCCAGAGCAGGGGTCACGGGGTGTCTCCCTCGGGGACGGATGCGGATCCGGATGCGGATGCGGATTCGGATGCCATGGCCTCGGGCTCGACGGCCGCGACGCCCGCGAAGTCCGCCTCGCGGATTCGCGCGTGCACACCCGAGACGATGTCGACCACCTGGGAGATGTCGAAGTCGGTCGCGGCGCTCAGGTAGGCGTAGGCGAGGTGCTCGGCCATGCCCCACCGCCCCTCGATGAGCGCCAGGGAGGCACGCACGCACGCGCGCATCGCCGCGTCGAGGTCGGGATCCATGCCGGTCGGCACGAGGTATTCGGGCGTGCGCACCAGCGGGCCCGTGACCTCGCCGAACGCCGCGCGGGCGGCATCCGCGGGGATCACCTCGAAGCGCAGCGTGGCGCGCAGCGAGGCCTCGAGGGCGGTGAGCGCCACCTCGCCGTCGCCCTGCGCGAAATGCGGGTCGCCGACGTAGGCGAGCGCTCCCTCGACCTGCACCGGCAGGAAGAGGGTCGTCCCCTCGACGAGGAGGTTGATGTCGATGTTGCCGCCGTTCGGGCCCGGCGGGACGGAGTGCGGCCGTTCCTCGGCGGCCACGGCCACGCCCATGGTGCCCAGGAACGGCGCCAGCGGGAAGGCCACCACCGGCTCGCCACCGTCGACGATCGGGAGGGTGCCGTGCAGGACGCCGTCGCGCTCCGACACCGCCGCGAAGACGCTCACGTTGTGCTCGCCGCGGGGCAGCTCCCCCACGAGGGCGCCCTTGCCGTGGCGGTTCGAGATGACGCCGTAGGGCACGCGCGGCGCGAGGGTCTCGACGGTGATCTTGAGCAGATCACCGGGGTGCGCCCCGCGCACGTGCACGGGCCCGACCACCACGTGCGGTCCGTCGGCGAAGGGGTCTCGGGCGACGGATGCCGCGATCTCGACGGCGTCGTCGAGCACCTCTTCGGCGGGAACCCCGTGGGTCGCGAAGTAGGCGCGGGGGTCTTTGCCCTGGTCGTCGAGGATGCCCTCGTGGCTGACCGTGTCGAAGGTGACGCTCTCGCCCGAGGAGATCTCGAGCACGGCCGCGTCGGTCGCGCACGGGAGGCGCCCCCACAGCACCGTCGCGGGGGTGGCGGCGACGTAGTGATCGCCGGGGATCGCGCCGACACCGGGCTGCAGGATCGGCACGGGCCCCGAGGCCTCGGTCACGGCGCTCACGCCTGCACCGTCGCGGTCGCGCGGAGGATCTCGCGCCCCTCGCGCTCGGTCACCGGCGCCCCGCGGCGGTAGGTCGAGACTCCGCGTAGCCAGGTCTCGCGAACCACCCCCGTCAGCGTCGCCCCGTGCCACGGCGACACGGGGTTGCGGTACTCGAGGTGGGCGGCATCCACGACGAACTCCTCGTCGGGGGCGAAGGCGACCAGGTGCGCGGGGGCGCCCGGCTCGATGACGCCGAGACCGGCGAGCCCGGCGATGCGCGCGGGGCCGGTCGTCATCAGCGGCAGCAGGGTCTCGAAGGCCAGGCCCCGCTCGCGCGCCGTGGTGTGCACGGCCGACAGGCCCGTCTGCAGACCCGCGATCCCGCCCCACGCGAGGCCGAAGTCGGGGTTGCTCTTCAGATCGACCGTCGCCGGGGAGTGGTCGCTGACGATCGCGTCGATCGTGCCGTCGACGACCCCCGCCCAGAGCAGGTCGCGGTTGACGCCGCCGCGGATGGGCGGGCAGCACTTGAAGGCGGCCGCGCCGTCGGGCACCCGCTCGGCGTCGAGCGTGAGGTAGTGCGGACACGTCTCGACGCTCAGGCGCACGCCCTCGGCCTTCGCCGCCCGCACGGCGTCGAGCGCCCCTCCGTCGGACACGTGCACGATGTGCGCGCGGGCTCCGGTGCGACGGGCGGCCTCGATGACCCGTTCGATCGCGGCACGCTCGCTGAGCGGGGGCCGGCTCCGCTCGAAGTCGCGATAGCGCGGCCCCAGGGCTCCGTCGGCGTGCAGGTGGGCGGGGTCTTCGGCGTGCACGATGAGGAGCCCGTCGAACTCCGCGAGCTCGGCGAGGCAGCGCTCGAGCTGGTCGGCGTCGAGATGGCCGAACTCGTCGATGCCGCTGGGCGAGAGGAAGCACTTGAACCCGACCACGCCGGCGTCGGCGAGCGCACGCAGCGACCCGAGGTTCTCGGGCACGGCTCCGCCCCAGTACGCGACGTCGACGGCGAGCTTTCCGCGGGATGCCGCGCGCTTGGCCCCCAGGGCCTCGACGGTGGTGGTGACCGGCACGCTGTTCAGGGGCATGTCGACGACCGTCGTGACCCCGCCCGCCGCGGCGGCCGCGGTGCCGGTGGCGAAGCCCTCCCACTCGGTGCGGCCGGGCTCGTCGAAGTGCACGTGGGAGTCGACGAGGCCGGGCAACAGCGTCGCGTCTTGCGGCAGGACGGTGTCGGCGGCGGCGTCGAACTCCTCGATCGCGACGATGAGGCCGTCGTCGATCACGACGGTGGCGGGCGCGAAGGCGCCGTCGAGATAGACCCGACGGGCGGCGATCCGAGTGCTCATGCCGTTCACGCTAGGGGCCCCGCGTTTCGCGAATGTAACCGTCATCAACATTCACGCGAACACCGCGAAATCGCTCGTCTGGGGAGGAGCCGCGGGCGCCTCACCGTTCGTAGCGGAGCCCGCCGCCCGCGACGCACCGTTCGGGGCGGATTCCGCACCTCGGGGCGCGAGAGACTCGCCCCGAACGGCGGATCGCGCCCCGAACCCCAGAGTTCCGGACCTCGAAGCGGTCGCAGCTCCCGAAGCCGCCCTCGCAGACGCCGTTCCCGCACCCGGGTCACCCGGGGCACCCGAGGCACCCGAAGCCGAACCCGCGCCCGCAACCGGCACCCGCGGCGGCAGCGCGTACTCGTCGCGTTTGCTCGTACCGAGGCCCATGCGCACCATCCCGGATGCCATGCCCACGGCGGCCGCGACCCCGTCGACCACGGGCACGCCCACGCGGGCCGTCAGCTCGGCGCACAGGTCGGCCATCCCGGCGCAGCCGAGCACGATCACGTCGGCCCCGCCCGCGGCCGCGTCGGCGCTGAGGCGCTCGATCGTCGCAACCGCCTCCGATCCGGTGTCCTCGAGATCGAGCACCGGGATGCCGGTGGCCGCGAGCGACACGCACGACCGCTCCATGCCGTACCGGGCGACGAGGTCGTGCGCCCGCCCGAGGGTGCGGCTGAGCGTCGTCACGACGCCGAAGTGCCGCCCCGAGATCGCGGCCAGGTGCATCGCCGCCTCGGCGATGCCGACCACGGGCGCGGCGACGAGCTCGCGGGCCGCGTCGAGTCCCGGATCCCCGAAGCACGCCACGACGTACGCGTCGGCCGGGGTCGGTCCGTCGCGGTCGGCGACCACCAGCTCGACCACGGCGGCGGCGGCGGCGATCTCGTCGGTGTGGCTCTCGATCGCGGCGGCCCCGTTCGTCGGGCACACCGCCTCGATCTCGACGCCGGGCCCGGCCACCCCCCGGGCGGCGGCCGCGATCTTCGCGGTCATCGCCCGGGAGGTGTTCGGGTTGATGAGCAGGATCCTCACGCGAGCGCCTCCCGCGCGGATCCCCCGGCCGATCGGGGCAGCGGACCCGCCCCGGGCACGGCATCCGGGGTCTCGATCGCGAGCACCGGAACCTCGGCGGGAGCGGGGGGCGAGGCGACCGAGGCGGGCGCGGCCACGGTGTCGGTCTGGTCGAGCGTGCCGTCGGAGATGCCCTCCGTCTCGCCGTCGAAGGTGGGGATGCGGGGATCCCGGCGCTCGAACAGGAGGAACAGCACGTATCCCAGGCCGCAGCCGATGAACCAGCTGTAGTCGCTGATCGCCGAGACGTCGAACAGGCCCAGGTCGGCGAAGAGCTTCGGGAAGATCGCGATCGCGACCGTCGGAACGCCCGCGGCGATGACGGCCTTGACCGCGTTCGGGTTGAAGCCGTTGCGGTACCAGTAGGGCCCGGCGGCATCCATCGTGAACATCGCGTCGACCTTCACGCGCTGGCGGGCGGCGATGTAGTACCCGGCGATCAGGATGCCGAACAGGGGGCCGATCAGCGCACCCAGCACGCCGAGCGAGTAATGGATGGCGTCGGCGTTGGAGTACCAGTTCCACGGCATCAGGAACGTCGAGCCGACGGCGGCGATCATGCCGCCCGCGCGCCACGAGATCTTCTTCGGAGCGACGTTGGAGAAGTCGAACGCGGGCGAGATGAAGTTGGCGACGATGTTGATGCCGACCGTCGCGGTGACGAACGTGAGGCCGCCGAGCAGGATCGCGAAGGGCGTGTCGATGCGCTCGACGGTCGCGATCGGGTCGGTGATGAGGTCGCCGAACACCGGGACGGTGGCGGATGCCGTGATGACGGTCAGCAGCGAGAAGAAGAGGAAGTTGACGGGCAGGCCCCAGAAGTTGCCCTTCTTCACCGCGCGGAAGCTCTTGCCGTAGCGGGCGAAGTCGCCGAAGTTCAGCATCGGGCCGGAGAAGTACGACACCACCAGCGCGATCGCGGCGAACATCACCGGGATCGAGGCCCAGAAGTCCAGCTGCGTGGTCGACAGGGTGAACGAGATGTTCTGGATGCCGGCCTGCGACACGAGGTAGACCGCGAGCACGATCATCACGAGGTAGACCGCCGGTCCCGCCCAGTCGATGAAGCGGCGGATGACCTCCATGCCGTTCCAGAAGAGCAGGAACTGCGCCGTCCAGAGGATCGCGTACGAGATCCAGCCGAGTGCCGACAGTCCCGCGAACGACACGTCGAGCAGGGCGGCCGAGCCCGGGATGAACTTCAGGAACACGATGTTCAGCGACTCCGCCGCGAGGAACGTCTGCACGCCGTACCAGGCGATGGCGATGAGGCCGCGGATGATCGCGGGGATGTTGGCCCCGCGGATGCCGAACACCACGCGGTTGATCACGGGGTAGGGCACGCCGGTCTTCTGGCTGGGCTTGGCGACCATGTTCGCGAAGACCTGCACGATGACGATGCCGACGATCAGCGCCACCAGCACCTGCCACGACTGCAGGCCGAGGGCGAACAGCGAACCGGCGGTGACGTAGCCGCCGACCGAGTGCACGTCGCTCATCCAGAACGCGAAGATGTTGTAGCTCGACCACTTCTGCTTCCGCAGCGGCGCGAGGTCCTCGTTGGCGAGGCGGTCGTCGTAGTGGGGCTTCATGTTGCCGCCCCCGTGGGGGTGGCCGGCGGCCTCCACGAGATCGTGGGGACCGGTGAGCGGGGTCGATGTCATGTCATTCCTCTCAGGGCGATGGATGCCACGACGTGGAGTCCGCGGCCGGAGTGGAGCTCTGATGTGAAGTTATGGGTTCACACGGCGCGGCCGGTTTCGCTCATGTAACGAGCATGTGAAGTCGCTCCTTCACGTCGAGAGGCTCCCTAGACTCGGGGCATGACGCAGCCGCCCCTCGCCGACGCCGTCGATCACGACGCCGCGACGACCGGCTCCTCGCCCGCGGGCACCACGACGACCGAGCCCTCGGCATCCGTCGGGGCGCGGGTCCGCGACCTGCGGCAGGCGCGCGGGATCTCGGCCCGAGCGCTGGCGAAGTCGCTGGGCATCTCCCCCAGCGCCGTCTCGCAGATCGAGCGCGGCGTGATGCAGCCGAGCGTCTCGCGCCTGATCGCCATCACCGACGCCCTCGGCGTTCCCCTGGTCGCGGCCTTCGACCCGGCATCCGACCGCCCCGTCGAACCCGCCGGCCCGTCGGGCTTCACCCTGCAGCGCGCGGGGCAGTCTCCCGACATCGTGCTCGACAGCGGGGTGTCGTTCCGCCGGCTCACCCCCGGCTCCTCCCCCGGCGTCGACTACTTCGAGTCGATCTACCCGCCCGGCGCCTCCGCCCACGGCGCCGACGGCCTGTTCCACCACGAGGGGTACGAGGTCGGCACGGTCGTCGCGGGCGAGCTCACCATCGACTTTGAGGCCGAGCGCGTGATCCTCCGCGCCGGCGACGCGATCAGCTACCCCTGTTCGGTCCCTCACCGCCTGCACAACACCGGCACCGCGGATGCCGTGGCGCACTGGCTGATCGTGCACGCCTGATTTTCCGGTAGGAAATTTCTCCTTGCGAGAAAAATTTCCTCCTGAGAGAATTCTCCTGGGAGGAAAAGTGGACAGCGAGAAGATTCGGAGCAGGGTGCAGGAGTACGGCGTCGACCTGGTCGGGGAGATCCCCTCCGCCGACAATCCCGTGACCTCACTCATCGTGACCCGCGGGGCTCAGCATCAGGCGATGACGGCCATTGGGGCCTCACCCCTCACCCTCGACGACGTGGAGCGGGTAATGCCCCTCGATTTCGGAGCCCCCGTCCTCGCGCTCGGCGCCCGCATCACTCCGCGCAACGCCGATCACCTGCGCGGCGCCGGCATCAACTACTTCGACGAGGCAGGCAACGGCTATCTCGCGTTCGGAGATACCCTCATCGACGTGCGCGGGCGGACCCCCCGCACACCGGGAGAACTCCGCAAGCCGACGAAGAGCGCCTCGCTCTTCACCGAGAAACGATCGCAGGTCATTCTCGCGGCGATCAGCTGGCCCGACCTTCTCTCCGGACGGCTGCAAGACCTCGCCCGCGCCGCCGGGGTTTCGGTGAGCTTCACGCAGAAGACACTCGTTGCACTCGAAACGGCCAACTACCTCGACACCTTCGGCCCGCGCGATTCGGGGTCACTCCGAAACATCGACTCACTGATCGACGGGTGGTCAGCAGCGTTCTCGAGCGGCCTCGGGTCACGAGAGAACACGCGAACTTTCCGCGGCGAATTCGACCCATCCGCTCTCCCCGACGACGGGCCGCCGCTGTATCTCAGTGGAGAGGCCGTAGCACCGTGGATCAGAAGGCACATGACCTGGACCATCTACACGGACGGCATCCCCCGAGACGCCGCACGGACGGGCCGGTGGGCGAGCGACGATCTCGAGCCCACGATCTTCGTACGGCAGAAGTTCTGGACCGAGCCGGTGCCCGCGGAAACCTTCGCAGGTACACGAGTACTCGTCGCGCCCCCACTTCTCGTCTACGCCGATCTCCTCGCGTCCGGCGATTCCCGGGAACGAGAAGCGGCTCACCACCTCCGCGGCAACAATGCTCGACTTCGCGCGGCTTGATCACCGCCTCCTCGATGACGTCGCGGAGGCAGTCCATCAGCTGGTGAGCAGGGCGGGCGTGGATCCCGCCGGAATCATGCTCGTCGGGGCGCGGTGTCGTGACGCCATCCACTCCGCGCTGGGAAGAACGACCCCGACTCGACAGACCGATGACCTGGACCTGGCGATCGCGATCGCGTCCTGGCAGCAGTTCGAGCGAATCGGCGAAACGTTTCCCTCGATCCGAGACAACGACATCGCCTACCGAATCGCCGATCTCCCCGTCGACATCGTGCCCTTCGGGACCGTCGCCGAAGACCCTCGCGGCCTCACCCGGCCCGCACCACGGGAGGAGGACATCGTCGTCTTCGGGTTCCGCGAAGTCTTCGATCGGGCTGCGTCGCTGGAGCTCGCGAGCGGCGAATCGATCCGCCTCCCTCAGCCCGAGGGATACACGCTCCTCAAGGTTCGCGCCTGGGCAGACCGGTCGCCCGACGACAAAGATGCGAAGGACCTGGCCGTCGCGCTCGACTGGTATGCGGAAAGCGACGACGTCCTCGATCGCCTTTACGGCGACGACATCGACGTCGCCGAGCTCTACGGTTTCGATCTGGCCCAAGGCGCCGCAGCCCTCCTCGGCGGCGACGTGCGCCGACAACTGGATCCTGAGGATGCAGATGATCTGGCCGCGCGTTTCGCTCAGCTCGACTCGCGTCACCTCGCCCGAGAGCTCCTCGGGCTACCGGAAGACGGCGCACGACGAACGGCTGTCGTTCAGGCCTTCGCCCGCGGACTGCGCGGAGATGCCTGACCCCGGAATGTTCCCCACAGCAACATCGCCGACACATCGCGCCACAGCCCCGTAACGCGCGCCGCCTAGCCTGACCGGCATGCACCTGCACGACTTCCATGCCCTCGACGACGCGGAGGCCACGGCCGTCGTGCGCGTGTGGGCCGACATCCCGGGCTGGGTCGACGCCGTCGTGGCCGGTCGGCCGTACACGAGCGTCGACGCCCTCGTCGCCTACGCCGGCGACCTCGCCTCGACCTGGTCGCCGGAAGACCTCGCCGCCGCCCTGCACGCGCACCCCCGCATCGGCGCGAGGGTGTCGGGCACCGGCGCCGAGGCGGCGGCATCCCGTCGCGAACAGGGATCCATGGCATCCGCCGCCGACGACGACGTCGCCGCGATCGCCGCCGGGAACGCCGCATACGAGGAGCGTTTCGGCCGCGTCTTCCTCATCCGCGCAGCCGGACGCACGCCGGGCGAGATGCGCGCCGAGCTCGAACGACGGCTCGCCAACGACCCCGACGCCGAGACGATCGAGGCGACGCGACAGCTCGCCGAGATCGCCCTGCTGCGCCTGCGCACCGCCTTCGCCGACGACGCCCCCGACGAGCCGGAGGCGGCGGAATGACGCGCCGCACCCCCGCTCCCCTCCGCGCACCCGTCGCCCGGGGCTGCGCCCGCGGAGCCACCGCCCTCACCTGCGCCCGAGGAGTCGCGCGATGACGCACCTCACCACCCACGTCCTGGATGCCACGGCCGGCACGCCCGCAGCCGGAGTCGCCGTCACGCTGGCCCACCTAGACGGCGCGCTCATCGCCGAGGCGATCACCGACGCCGACGGCCGCCTCGCGCTCGGCCCCGAGCTCCTGGCCGACGGCGACTACGCGCTGACGTTCGCCACCGGCGCGTACTTCCGCGCGCGCGGGGTCGCGTCGTTCCACCCCGTGGCGACGGTCGCGTTCACCGTGAGCGGCGAGGCCCACCTGCACGTGCCGCTGCTGCTGAGTCCGTTCGCCTACTCGACCTACCGCGGCAGCTGAGGAGAGTCATGAAGGTCATCGTCATCGGCGCGGGGGTCGGCGGGACCTCCGCCGCCCTCGCCCTGCAGAAGCTGGGTCACGAGGTCGTGGTCTACGACCGCATGCGCGAGAACCGCCCGGTCGGCGCCGCCCTGTCGCTGTGGTCGAACGGCGTCAAGGTGCTCAATTGGCTGGGTCTCGGCCCGCAGGTCGCCGCCCTCGGCGGCCGCATGGACGACATGGCGTACTACGACGGCCACACCGGCGACGAGCTCTGCCGCTTCAGTCTGTCCCCCGTCACCGAGCGGACGGGCCAACGCCCCTACCCCGTCGCCCGCGCCGACCTGCAGGCGCTGATGATGGATGCCGTCGGCCCGGCGAACATCCACCTCGGCCGTCAGCTGGTCGCCGTCGCCGACGACGGCGAGACGGTCACCGCGACTTTCGCCGACGGCTCGACCGACACCGCCGACCTGCTGATCGGCGCCGACGGGGCGCGCTCGCTCGTGCGCGACTACGTCACCGAGCTCACCGGCATCCGCCCGGAACGCCGCTACTCGGGGTACGTCAACTACAACGGCCTCGTCGCCGCCGACGAGCGGATCGGTCCCCTGGACCAGTGGACCACCTACGTCGGCGACGGCAAGCGCTGCGCCGTCATGCCCGTCGCCGGCGATCGCTTCTACTTCTTCGTCGACGTGCCCGGACCCTCGGGCGTGGTCGAGGACCGCATGGCCGCGCTCGAGCACGCGTTCGGGCAGTGGGGCGCCCCCGGCGTGCGGGCGCTGCTCGACGGCATCGACCCCGACGAATCGCTGAACCGCGTCGAGATCTGGGACATCGACCCCTTCGATACCTGGGTGCGCGGGCGCGTGGCGATCCTCGGAGACGCCGCGCACAACACCGCCCCCGACATCGGCCAGGGCGCCTGCTCGGCGCTGGAGGACAGCTTCGCGCTCGGGATCGTCTTCGCCACGTCGACCCTCGGCATCGAGGACTCGCTGAAGCGCTACGAGCGCATCCGCACCGAGCGGGCAGGCGACCTGGTGCTGCGCGCCCGCAAGCGCGCGCACGAGACGCACGCCTTCGACGTCGCCGCGACCCAGGCGTGGTACGACGGCCTCCGCCGCGAAGACGGAACGGGCGTCATCCGCGGGATCGTCGGCAACATCGAGGGCAGCCCGGTGGAGCTGGGCGCGAGCGTCCTGGGCTGAGGGGCTCCGCGGCGCGCGGGGGCTGAGTCCGCGCGATGCGCTCGCGGCTTCCGCGCCCGTGGCCGAGCCAAACTCCGGAAGATTCGAGAGCCGCGCACCCGGCGACCGCGCAAATGCGCGGCATCCCGCCCCGCAACACCCGGAATCTCAGGAGTTGCGCACGTCGCCGAACGGCGACCGCACCTCGATAGGGGCGCCTCAGACGCGGAAGACCGCGTGCACGTCGTCGCCGAGCACCTCGCGGCCGCCGAGGCCGTCGATCTCGAGCAGCGTCGCGATCCCGACGACCTCGCTGCCCACCGCCTGGAGCAGGTCGCGTCCGGCGCGCAGGGTGCCGCCGGTGGCGAGCACGTCGTCGAGCAGCAGGACGCGGGCGCCCGCGGCGTTGTCGTCGTGCATCTCGATCTGCGCCGAGCCGTATTCGAGGTCGTACGACATCGACGCCGCGGGGCGAGGCAGCTTGCCCGCCTTGCGGATCGGCATGAGCCCCACGTCCGCGGCGATCGCGGCGGCCCCGGCGAGCAGGAACCCGCGCGCCTCGACTCCCGCGACGGCGTCGAAGCGGCCCGCGAAGGGCTCGATGAGCGCCTCGACGACGGTGCGCAGGGCCGCGGCATCCGTCAGCAGCGGGGTGATGTCGCGGAACACGATCCCCGGCTTCGGATAGTCGGGGATGCTGGTGATCAGCGATTCAGCGCGGGTGAGGGCGGAGGCGTCGGGCACGGGTTCCAGCCTAATCGCGGCATCCCGTCACCCCCTCCCTGCGCTCGCACCCCGCGCCCACGCCCCGCGCCCCGCGCCCCGCGCCCCACGCCCCGCGCCCCGCGCCCCGCGCCCCGCGCCCCAGCGTCCAGAACACCCGGACGTTTCCGCAGACCATCCGGATGTCATGGACACTCGATGGCTCACCGGAGCAATCCGACCGCGCGCTTGACGCGACTGTAAGCGCTTGCAGTAGCCTGTACGCCATGACTTTCACGCAGGAGGGCGCGCGCGCCGATCTCGTCTCGGCCCCGGGCTCCGAGTGGTGGCGCACCGCCGTCATCTATCAGATCTACCCCCGCTCCTTCGCCGACGCCTCGGGCGACGGCCTGGGCGACCTGCCCGGCGTCACCGCTCACCTCGACGACCTGCGCGACCTCGGGGTGGATGCCATCTGGCTGAGCCCCTTCCAGACCTCGCCGCAGAAGGACGCGGGCTACGACGTCGCCGACTACCGCGATGTCGACCCGATCTTCGGCACCCTGGCCGACTTCGACGCGATGCTGGCGGGCGCGCACGAGCGCGGCATCCGGGTCATCGTCGACCTCGTGCCGAATCACTCCAGCGATCAGCACGTGTGGTTCCAGGAGGCGCTGAAGGCCGCCCCCGGCAGCCCCGAGCGCGCGCGGTACATCTTCCGCGACGGCAAGGGCGAGAACGGCGAGCTCC
Organism: Microbacterium phycohabitans; assembly: GCF_032464935.1. Taxonomy (NCBI): domain Bacteria; kingdom Bacillati; phylum Actinomycetota; class Actinomycetes; order Micrococcales; family Microbacteriaceae; genus Microbacterium; species Microbacterium phycohabitans. Next base: position 768,748 of record NZ_JAWDIT010000002.1, on the reverse strand, counting down.
CCCCGAACAACTGGGAGAGCGTGTTCGGCGGTGGCATGTGGAAGCGCGTCACCGAGGCCGACGGCACGCCGGGGCAGTGGTACCTCCACATCTTCGACGAGAGCCAGCCCGACTTCGACTGGACCAACGACGAGGTGCGCGCGGAGTTCCGCGACGTGCTGCGCTTCTGGCTCGACCGCGGGGTCGACGGGTTCCGCGTCGACGTCGCGCACGGCCTCATCAAGGCCGAGGGCCTGCCCGACTACACCCCCGACCCCGACGGCGGATCGATGGGCGGCGACGCCGCCGAGGTGCCGTACTGGGGCCAGTCGGGCGTGCACGAGGTGTGGCGCGAGTGGCACGAGGTGCTCGCCCAGTACGACGGCGACCGCGCGCTGTGCGCCGAGGCGTGGCTGCCGACCGTCGCGCAGACGGCGCTGTGGGTGCGGCCCGACGAGATGCACCAGGCGTTCAACTTCCACTACCTCGAGACCGACTGGGATGCCGCGGCCCTGCGCGCCGTGATCACGGACTCGCTCGACGAGTACGGCGCCGTCGGCGCCCCCAGCACCTGGGTGCTGTCGAACCACGACGTCGTGCGCCACGCCTCGCGCCTCGCGCTGACCGCCGAGAACCCGCAGGGCGCCGGCATCGGCCCGAAGTCACCCGGCAAGCCCGACCCCGTGAAGGGTCTGCGCCGCGCCCGCGCCGCGACCTCGCTCATGCTGGCCCTCCCCGGTTCGTCGTACCTCTACCAGGGCGAGGAGCTGGGCCTCCCCGAGGTCATCGACCTGCCCGACGACGCCCGTCAGGACCCGACGTGGTTCCGCACGAACGGCGAGCGCTACGGCCGCGACGGATGCCGCGTGCCCCTGCCCTGGACCGCCGACGCGCCCGCGTACGGCTTCAACGGCACGGGCGAATCGTGGCTCCCCCAGCCCGCCGAGTGGGCGGAACTCGCGTTCGACCAGCAGGTCGACGACCCCTCGTCCACGCTGACGCTCTACCGCGCGCTGCTCTCCGAGCGTCGCGCGCGGAACCTCGGCGCCGGCGACCTGGAGTGGGTCGACGGCTTCGGCGACGACGTCGTGGCGTTCCGCAACGGCTCGCTGCTCGTGGTCGCCAACCTCGGCGAGGACGCCGTCGAGCTGCCCGCCGGAGAGGTGCTCGTCGCGAGCGGCCCCCTCGACGGCGAGCGCCTGCCCACCGACACGACCGTCTGGATCGCGGCGGCCTGAGCCGCGGCATCCGTCCGTTCGACAACGCGCGAGACCGTGGCCGGTATCGATGACGTCGCCCGCGCGGCGGGGGTCTCGACGGCCACGGTCTCGCGGGCGTTGAGCGGGCGCGGGCCCGTCTCGGCCGCCGCGCGGGACCGCGTGCTCGCGGCGGCCGACCGGCTCGGTTACGTGGTGTCGGCTGCCGCGTCGAGCCTCGCTTCGGGGCGCACGCGAGCGGTCGGGGTGGTCGTGCCCTTCCTCGACCGGTGGTTCTTCAGCACCGTGCTGGCGGGTATCTCCGACGCCCTCGTGCGCCAGGGGTACGACATCACGCTCTACAGCGTCAGCACCGATGCGACCGGACGCCGCCGCGTCTTCGACGACCACCTGCGCCGCCGCCGCATCGACGCGGTCATCACGATCGCCCTCGAATTGGATGCCGAGGAGTCGGCGTCGCTGCGCGGCCTCGGTGTTCCGATCGTCGCGATCGCCGGCCCCAATCCCCTGCTGACCACCCTGACGGTCGACGACCTGGCCGTCGGACGCCTCGCGACCACGCACCTGCTCGAACTGGGGCACCGCCGACTCGCGCACATCGGGGCGGATGCCGTGAGGGATGCCGGGGCGACGGTGCCGGGGCTCCGTCGTCGGGGCTTCGAGGAGGCCCTCGCCGAGGCCGGGATCGAGCGAGCGCTGTTCGAGCCCGCCGACTTCACGATCGAGGGCGGATCGGATGCCGCGGACCGGGCGCTCTCGTCGCCCGCCGCGCCGACGGCGATCTTCGCGGCATCCGATGAGATGGCCATCGGTGCGATTCTCGCCGCGCGTGGGCGCGGGCTGCGCGTGCCGGAAGACGTCTCGGTCATCGGCGTCGACGGTCACGAGCTGGGCCGCTGGTTCGGGTTGACCACCGTCGATCAGTTCGCCCGGGGTCAGGGCGAACGCGCCGCCGACGCCGTTCTGGCCGAGCTCGACGGCGCCGAGCCCGCTCGAGGTCGCGGAACCCTGCCGTTCGAGCTGGTCGACCGCGGCTCGACGGCGCCGCCGTCGCGCTGATCCGGCGGACGGCGCATTCCCGTTCCTGCGGGGTGGCGGCGACCGCCTCAAGCGCCGCTGCGAGCGGCCGGCGGAGGTGCAGGCGTGTGGTTCCGGCGAGCGGTCGCCCGGAGGATGAATGCCGCAGACCCGGGACGTCGGTCACCGTAGGACCGGGATTCCGCGACGATCGGGGCGCCGGGCATTGCGGGCCCCGAGCGCCAGGAGCGTCCAGCGGCGCACGGGTCTAGGCCGTTCGCACCCGCGCGCAGAGCCCGGGAACTCGGCTCTCGAAGACCTCGCCCAGGCGTCGCATCTCCGAACCGCTGACCCCGAGGACGCTCGCCAGACCCGCGTGGTCGAGGGAGGCGATGAACTGCGAACCGTCGGTGAAGCACACCCGCAGCTGGGGCGACCACACCCCTCTCCCCCACAGCCGGACGTCCTCGACGTACCCGACACGGTCCCAGGCAGAGATGCGTTCGAGACCGTCCCTCGCGGTCCAGATCCGCAGGTCGTGCTGTCCGATCTGCAGGAAGCCCTCTCCCGTCACATCGCTCTTCCGCCAGTCCCGCCACCCGGAGATCCCGTCGCCGATGGCGGAGGAAGAGAACAGACGGATCTCGGAATCCGGGACGCGGTCGGTCGCCGCGCGGGCCTCGCTGCGAACGGCCGCGAGCTTGCGTGACAGGAGGAGACCCGCGCCGACCACGGGGATCACCCCGAGGGAGATCCAGAAGGCCATCTCGAGGAACCCCTTCGAGAGCGCGACGGCGGACTGGGCGCCCCACGCGGACATCCCCACGATCGCGACAAAGGGAAAGAGGTAGGCCGCCCAGGGGAATCGTCCGACGGGACGAACGATCGTCGCCCACTCGACCACGGTCACCACGTCGGCAGATCCTTTCTCGCGGTGGTCAGCACGCCCACACGCGACATGCGCGAGCCGAGATGAAGGCCCGCGTAGTTCCGCCCGCCAGAGCGAGGCACCCAGCACTGCACACCGAGCCGGCTCGCCTCAGCGCGCGGCGCCCCGCAACGATCCGGTGGTCTGATCGACCGCGGGGTCGTACAGCAGGCACGAGATCTCGCGATCGCCCTCGGCCCACGTCTCTTCGCTCGGCGAGACGAAGGAGTAGGCGAGCGCGGACTGGTCCCACGTGACGCCGACGTAGTCGGGGTAGGCGGCGTCGCATCCCTCGTACGCCGAGGACTCGATCGCGTCGTCACCCGGGAAGGCGCCGTCGTCGAGGAAGAAGCTGCCGAACACTTCGTAGGTGTGCGGCTGCGCGCAGTCGACGAGGTTGGAGGGCGAGATGAAGCCGCTCGGGATGTCGTCGAGGCACGCGCCCACGGCGAGCGTGTAGAGGTCGCCGGGCGCCTGCTCGCTCGGGCCGATGGTCACGCCGCCGTCCCCCGGCTCCGCGGGCAGGTCGAACGGGTCGGCCGACGAAGCGGCGACACCCGCGCCGAGGATCGCGAACAGCACGAAGGCGACCGTGGCGAGGATCGTGAGGACCGTGATGACGCCGCCCGCGATGATCCCGCCGATCGCGAGACCGCGGCCTTTCTCACCCGTGCGCTTGATCTGCGCGAGGGCGACGGCACCGGCGATGATCCCCCCGATCGGCAGTACGAAGCCCATGATGATCGCGGCGATTGCCACGCCGTTCGTCCGTTCGGGATTCCCGGATGCCGCGCCCGGGGCGTACGGCGATATTCCCGCTGTGGAGGGCGGCATTGCGGGAGCGTAGGCCGAGCCCGACGGCGCGGGAGCTCCGGGGTAGCCCGGGTAGCCGGGGTATCCGTTCTGGGATGCGGGTTCCGCCGCGGTGTAGGGCGGGGCGGGAGCTGCCGGCGGCACGGGTGCCCCCGAGTCGGCGGGAGCCGTCGGGGCGGCCGCTGCGGGCCAGCTCGGGGTGGGCGCTCCGGTGGCGTCGCCGGAGGGAGGAGCCGCGGCATCCCGTGCCTCCGGCCCGGTGGGGCCGGCGGGAGTCGAGACTCCCTCGGCGCCGACGAGGAACCCCTGGGATGCGAGGCGCGCGCCGGCGAGGTGTGCGGCTTCGCGGACGACGTCTCCCACCTTCGCGGCGCCGACCGCCCCTCCCTTGAGGAATCCGCCGGCGGCCGAGTGCTCGAACGAGGCGAGCGCGCCCTCGGCGGTCTCCGTGACGTGCACGTCGAACCGCACGTGCATGTCCTGACCGGCGAACGCCCCCGCGACGAGCGTCGTGCCCAGGCTGCCCCGTGAGACGTCGAGCGATCCGCTCGGGGTCGACTGCACGGAAAAGCCCTGCTCCGTGAGGGCGGCCGCGACCGCATCGCGGGCACGGTCGACGGGCAGGGTGAGACGAAGCTCGGCTGTGGCCATGTGGGGTGCTCCCGGGTGTCACGCACCGTGAGACTCACAGCGCGCGTCCAGGCTAGACCCGTCGAGCGATGACGCGACACCGCCGACCCCCGCCGAGGAACGACGGGACGGGGCCGGGCCGTCGCCGGCCCGGCCCGAGCCCGCGTCAGCGGATGCGACCCACCAGGTCGTCGCGCGTCAGGGTGTCGGCCTCCGCCAGCACCGAGCGGGCGGCATCCCGGGCCTCTTCGACGTTCCACAGCAGCACGCCCACGACACGGTCGTCGTCGAGGTAGTAGACGACGCCGCGGTCGGCGTCGATCCAGTCCTCCACCGTCTCGAGCGAGGAGTCGAGCGTTCCGACGGCCTCGTACCGGATGCCGAAGACCGCGGAGTAGTAGTACGGCGTGTGCGTGTACGGCTCGGCGGCACCGGCGAGGTTGCGGCCCGCCGCCTTGCCCTGCTCGTTGGCGTTGTCGACGTGCTCGACCCGGCGGCGTCCGAGCAGGCGGTCCGGATAGCTCGCGACGTCGCCCGCGGCGTACACGTCGTCACCCGAGGTGCGCAGCTGCGCGTCCACGTGCACCCCGTCGTCGACCGCGAGGCCGGCCTTGTCGGCCAGGTCGGTGGCCACCTCGATGCCGAGACCGCTCACGACGGCGTCGGCGCGCACCTCGTCGCCGTTCTCGAGCGCGAGCGTGACGCCGTCGGCATCCGCCGTTCCGCCCTCGACCTTCGACCCCGCCACGATCTCGACGCCCGCGTCGCGGAAGAGCTTCTCGAAACGCTCCGCGAGCGCGGCGGGGAAGACCGCGTCGCCCAGCACCGCGCCGGTGTGGATGAGCACCGTGTCGACGCCGTTCTGCACGAGTGCCGCCGCGAGCTCGGAGCCGATGTACCCGCCGCCGACGACCGCGATGCGATCGACGTCTTCAGCGAGGGAGCGCAGTCGCCGATAGTCCTCGGCGGTGCGGAACGACAGCGCCCGCTCCCCGTTCGAGCTGTCGTCGATGGGGAGGGGCACGGGCTTGCCCCCGGTCGCGAGCAGGAGCTTGCCGTACGAGAAGGTCTCGCCGTCGGCATCCACTTCGTGCGCGTCGGGGCGGATGGCCGTGGCGCGCGTGCGCAGACGGATGTCGGCGCCCGTGTCGGAGGCGGTGCCCAGCGGCACCTTGTCCCACGTGAACTCGTCGTCGGTCCACAGCTTCTTGCTGAGCGCGGGGCGCGTGTACGGCTCGTCGACGTCGTCGCTCAGGATGCCGATCGATCCGTCGGCGTCGATCTCGCGGATGCCGCGCGCGGCGGTGTCGGCGACCATCCCGCCGCCGACGATGAGGTAGTCGAAGTGTGTCGTCGTCATGCGCCTAGCGTCGCCGCCGGACCTGACCGCACCGGACGGCTTGCGAGCGTCGGCGGCATCCGGTAGCGCGGTGCGTCTCGGGTCTCCGGTGGGTCGGGCACCGCCTGACCGGGTCGGGCGAGGTGGACCCCGTCGCGAGCCGACCTGGGCCGCGCCTCACGACAGCCTGACGTCGGTTCCGTCACCCGATGGGTGGGTGGGTGGCGGGTGAAATATCTAGCGATCGAGCTAGATATTAGGTAGAGAGTTCTAGAGTTGCGTCGTGCTTCACGAGCTGAATCCCTTCCGTCCCGGCGCAGGAGTGCGCCCACCTGAATTGGTCGGCCGGCAAGCGGAAATCGATCTCGTCGATCTCATGGTCGCGAAAAGTCGCGCGCGTCGGAACGACGGCGGTCTGATCACCTACGGGCTGCGCGGGGTGGGCAAGACCGTGCTCTTGAACGAACTGCACAGAAATGTCGATCAGGCCGGCTGGGTGACGGTGCAGTTCGAAGCTCGCCCCGGGGCCGCCGGCAAGCTCGTATCGCGCCAGTCCCTCGCGCGAGGCGTCGCGATGGCGGGTCGCAAAATGGCGCGTTTCCGGACGGCGGTGGCCGACGTCAGAGCGGCTGTGTCGACTGTTTCCTCATTCGCGCTGACCGTGGCGGGAGTGTCTGTGAACCTGGGGGTAGAGCCGTCAGACCACCGCGCCAACTCGGGGCTCATCGAGGTCGACCTCGAAGAGCTCGTCGCGGATCTCGCCGAACCGTTGCAGAAGAACCACAGCGCGCTGGCAATCTTCGTCGACGAGATGCAAGACCTCGACGGCGACCTCCTGACGGCCCTTCTCGCGGTCCAGCACAAAGCGACGCAGGCGGATTGGCCCTTCTACGTCATCGGTGCAGGCCTCCCCACCCTGCGGCGCACCCTGGCCGAAGCACGGTCGTACTCCGAGCGGTTCGCCCTCCATGAGGTGGGCGCACTCTCGCCCTCATCCGCGACAGAGGCAGTCATCCGACCAGCGGAGCAATTGGGGGCCAGATTCTCCTCGGAGGCTGTCGCCGCGATCGTGGACGAAGCGCAGGGGTATCCCTTCTTCCTCCAGACGTATGGCAAAGCCGTGTGGGACCTCACGCCCGACCGGCACATCGACCTCGAGATCGCGCGCGCGGGAATCGCTGAGGGGAACGCCGACCTCGACCAAGGGTTCTTTCCCGCCCGGTGGGATCGAACAACGCCCTCGGAACGGCAATACCTCCGCACCATCGTCGCGGTCGGCGGCGAGGTCGCCAGCACCGCCGCCATCGCCGACCACTTGCACGTGGCTCCCGCCTCCCTCAGCCCCGCGAGGCAATCTCTCATCGAGAAGGGAATCATCTACGCCGAGCGCCGCGGCTACGTCAGTTTCACCGTCCCGAATATGGACCGGTTCATTCGGCGGCAACCCGATATCGAAGACTGAACAGCGGAACCTCCCCGGCGCACGCTCATGCCCCGAACTAGGCTCGGGGCATGAGCGTCGACCTCGAAAGCCTCTACACCGACCTGCACACCCACCCGGAGCTGTCGTTCCAAGAGACGAGGACGGCGGGCGTCATCGCGCGCCACCTCGCCGATCTCGGCCTCGAGGTCGAGGAGGGCGTCGGACGCACCGGCGTGGTCACGAAGATCGACAACGGTCCCGGTCCCGTCGTGTGGCTGCGCGCCGACATGGACGGCCTCCCCGTCGAGGAGCAGACCGGCCTCGCGTACGCCAGCACCGCCCGGGGCACCGACCCCGCCGGAAACGCCGTGCCCGTCATGCACGCGTGCGGGCACGACATGCACGTCACCGCGCTCATCGGCGCCCTGGAGCGGCTCGTCGCCACCACGTCGGAGTGGTCGGGGACGGTCGTTGCGGTGTTCCAGCCCGCCGAAGAGTACGGCGCGGGCTCGCAGGCGATGATCGCCGACGGCGTGCTCGAGCGCTACCCGAAGCCCGACATCGTGCTCGGCCAGCACGTCACGCCCCTGCCCGCGGGCGTCATCGGCGTGCGCCCGGGCACCCAGATGGCGGCATCCGACGGGCTCACCGTCGTGCTGCACGGTCGCGGCGGTCACGGCTCGCGTCCGCACTCGACCATCGATCCGGTCGTCATGGCCGCCGCCACCGTGATGCGCCTGCAGACCGTCGTGTCGCGCGAGGTCGACCCGCGCGACGTCGCCGTCGTCACGGTCGGCTCGATCCACGCGGGGCTGAAGAACAACATCATCCCGGCCGAGGCGAAGCTCGAGCTGAGCCTGCGCTATCCCGACGACGCGGCGCGCGAGCGCGTGATGACGAAGGTCGAGCGCATCATCCGCGCCGAGGCCGCGGCATCCGGGGCCGAGCAGGAACCCACGATCAGCACCGACCACACCCTCCCGCCCACCATCAACGACCCGGATGCCACCTCCCGCCTGACGGCCGCGTTCCGACGGGCGTTCGGCGAGGGCGGCGTGGTCGACCCGGGCATGTTCACCGGCAGCGAGGACGTGTCGTGGTTCGCCCGCGAGTCGGGCGCGCCCCTGGTGTTCTGGTTCTGGGGCGGCGTCGACCCGCAGAAGTTCGCGGATGCCTTGGCCGGCGGCACGATCGAGCGCGACATCCCCACCAACCACTCGCCGTTCTTCGCCCCGGTGATGCAGCCCACGATCGACCGCGGGGTCGAGAACCTCGTGGTGGCGGCGCGGGAGTTCCTGGGCTGAGTCCCCGCGGTCGTATCCGTCGAGTGTCCAAAACACGCCGCAGGGGTCTCGCGCGATGCGGCGTGTCTTGGACACTCGCCCGGTCATTTGATGCCGCTGCGCGCGAAGCCCGCCACGAAGTACCGCTGGAACACCAGGAAGACGATCGCGATCGGCACCACGTTCAGCAGCGCGTAGGCCATCGTCGCTCCGTAGTCACTGCCGAACTGCCCCTGCAGGTACAGCAGGCCGATCGGCAGGGTGAACAGGCGGTTCTCGCGCAGGGCGATCAGGGGCCAGGCGAAGTCGTTCCACGACGACAGCAGACTCATGAACACCAGCACCGCGATCAGCGGCTTCGACAGCGGCAGCACCACCCGGGTGAACGTCTGCAGGTGACCGGCACCGTCCAGGCGGGCGGCCTCGATGAGCTCCCGCGGGATGCCGAGCATGAACTGCCGCGCGAGGAAGAGTCCGAACGCGGATGCCGACACCGGCAGGATCACCGCCCAGTAGGTGCCGTACAGGCCCGTCGCCGTGACGATGCGGAACAGCGACACCATGATCACCTGCACCGGCAGCACGAGGGTCGCAAGCGCGAGGAAGAACAGCGCCGTCGACCCGCGGAAGCGCAGCTGCGCGAAGGCGTACCCGGCGAGCAGGCTCGTCGTCACCGAGATGAGGGTGACCACCACCGCGATCGCGACGGAGTTGCCGAACCAGGTCGCCACCGGGAACGATGCGAACACCCGCTCGAAGTTCTCGAGAGTGACCTCGCGCGGCCACAGGCGCAGCTCGCGACCGCCCAGCAGCTCGGCGCGCGACGAGAACGCCACGGCCAGCATCCAGTACAGCGGCGAGATGGCGGCCAGCCCGATCACCGCCACGATGAGCGTGCGCACCAGCATCCCGCCGCGACGCGACCGGGTGGCGGCCCGCCGGCCGGCGCTCGCTGTGGGCGGTGCGACGGGAGACACGGACGGCATCCGCTCGTCGACGCTCACTCGACCACGTCCTTCGTGCGGGAGGCGCGGTACTGCGCCGCGGCGAACACGAGGGCGAAGACGAACAGCACCATGCCGATCGCGGCGGCGTAGCCCTGGTCACGCGTGACGAAGCCGGTCTCGTACGCGTAGGTGACCAGCACCGACGTGGCCCCACCGGGGCCCCCGCCGGTGAGCACGAACACGATGTCGAACACCTGGAACGAGAAGATGACGTTCAGCACGACGAGGAAGAACGACGTCGGTCCCAGCAGCGGCACCGTCACGTTGCGGAAGCGCTGCAGCCGATCCGCCCCGTCGAGGGTCGCCGCCTCGTAGAGGTCGGGGCCGATGCCCTGGAGTCCCGCGAGGTAGATCAGCATGTTGAACCCCGTGCGCCACCACACGGTCGCCAGCACGATGGTCGCGAAGGCCGGAACGGCATCGGATTGCCAGGTGACCGGCGAGAGCCCCACCGCGGTCAGGATGCGATTCAAAATGCCGGAGTTCTGATCGAACACGAGCACCCCGATGAGCGCCGTCGCCACACCCGACACCGCCATCGGAAGGATCAGCATCGACCGCCAGAGCGGTCGGGCCGGCAGCGCCGAGTTCAGCAGCGTCGCCGCGATCAGCCCCAGGAGCATCGACAGGGGGGTGACGAGCGCCGTGAACAGCACGGTATTGCCCAGTGCCCGCCAGAACAGCGGGTCGCCGGCGAGCCGAGCGTAGTTGTCGAGACCGGTGAAGGTGCCCGCGCCGAATCCGTCGGTGCGCTGCAGGCTCACCAGGAACGCGCCCACGAGGGGCACGAGCACGAACACCAGCAGCAGCAGGTAGTTCGGCGCGAGGAATCCGTAGGCCGCGAGGGCCTCGCGCCCGGCGCCGGGGCGGCGGGTGCGCGGACGCTCCCCCCGCTCCGGGCGGTCCGGTCTCGAGAGGCCCGGCCGCGCGAGCGCGGTCTCAGCCACCGGTGGCCGCCCCGATGCCCGACTGCAGGTTCGTCACCGTGGTCGCGGCATCCTGTGCTCCGGTGAAGGCGAGGTCGAGCTGCTGCTTGAGCACCGGGATGATCGCCGACATCGATGGGCTCGCCACCTGGGCGACGTCCTGCGGCTGCACGAGGGCCGCCTGACCCGCGAAGACGGGCGCGAGCTCGGGACGCACGTCGAACTCGAGCTGGTCGTTCAGCAGATCGGCGCGCGTGGGGAGCAGGGATGCCGCGCGGCAGAAGTCCCGCATGGGATCGGCGTCGGTCACGAACTCGAGGAAGGCCGCGGCCAGTTCGGGCTGCTGCGTGTTCGCGGTCGCGACGAGCGCGTTACCGCCGAAGTCGCTGCCCGCGCGGACGTTGCGCGGAGCGTAGGTCGCCGTCCATTCGAAGTCGGCGGTGGTGTCGGCATCCGGGATCTGGAAGGCCCCCGACCACACCATCGCGACCGACTGCGAGAACCACGACTCGGCGGCGTAGCTCGAGGAGGCGATGGTGTTGTTGGCGGGCACGTAGTTCTTCGTGAAGAAGGAGCTCGAGAACTCCACCGCCTCACGCGCCGCGTCGGAATCGATCGCCGGGGTCTTCTGGTCGGACTCCAGGAACGCGCCGTCGGACTGGAACAGCAGGCTGAGCCAGCGGGTCACGCCGTTGCCCTGCCAGTTGTACGCCCACGGCCAGCGGTCGGCGGAGAGTCCGCTGCGGAGCCGCTCGCCGAGGGCGTCGAGCTGCTCCCACGTCCACGCATCTTCCGCCGAGGTGGGGATCTCCGACGGGTCGATCCCCGCCTGGCGGAACAGGTCGAGGTTGACCAGGATCGCCGAGGTGTCGGTGTGGTGCGGCAGGCCGAAGGTGCCGTCGCCGTTCTGCACGGCCGCCCAGGCCTGCGGGGTGAACTGGCCCTGGCGGTCGGCGGAGAGCAGCGGCTTCAGGTCGAGCAGCTGCCCGCGACCGGCGTACGCGCCGAACGTGTAATACGGCACGCGGAAGATGTCGGGCGGGTTGCCCGCCTGCAGCTGCGCGTCGATGTTCGTGAACATCTGCTCGTAGGGCACAGCGTTCAATTCCACCGTGGCACCGTCGTTCGCGGCCTCGAAGGCGGCGATCGCGGCACGGAAGCCGGCGAGCTCGGCATCCGTCCCCCAGGTGGTGAAGGTGAGGGTGCCCTGCCGTTTCTCGGCGGGCGCGGACTGGACGAAGCCGCAGCCGGCGAGAAGCAGGGGCAGCGCGAGCGCCCCCGATCCGGCGAGGAAGGTACGGCGGGTGACGGGCATGACGGACTCCGATCGTTGGTTCGCAACGAGGAGCGGACGCCGGGGCTGCGCTGCTACTCGGGGGCGACGGTACGCTCCCGGTCAGCGGGTTTCAGGGGGTTGCGGAATCGGTGAAGTCCTGGTCGGAGCGGTCTCCGGCGGGAAGTCCAGCCCTGTATCCGCGACCGCGGGCGCGCGTACCGTGACCGTCGTGACGTTCAACGACAATGCCCGCGTCGGCGGGAATTCGGCCAAGCGGCGCGGCGGCACGGTCGCGGCCGTCGGCGGCGGCGCGGTGGGCCTCGGCGCGATCGTGGTGCTCCTGATCTCGGCGTTCACCGGCACCGATCTCACCGGGCTGCTCGGTGGAGGGGCGCCCGCCGCCCCGCAGAGCGGTGGCGAGTCCATCGCGAACTGCTCGACCGGACAGGATGCCAACAACGACGACACCTGCCGCCTCGCGGCCGCGACCCTCAGCATCGACCAGTTCTGGCAGGAACGCCTCGACGGCTACCGCCAGCCGCAGCTGATCATCGTCGACCAGGCGACCTCGAGCTCGTGCGGGACGGCGTCGAACGCGACGGGGCCGTTCTACTGCCCGCCCGATGAGACCGTGTACGTCGACCCGACGTTCTTCTCGATTCTGCGGGAGCAGTACGACACCACCGCCGGGCCCCTGGCCCAGCTCTACGTGCTCGCGCACGAGTACGGCCACCACGTGCAGAACCTGACCGGGGTGATGGACCAGTACCCGAACAACGGCACCGGGCCCGACAGCAACGGCGTGCGCACGGAGCTGCAAGCCGATTGCTACGCCGGCGCCTGGGTCGCCGCGGCCGGCGAACAGGTCGACGAGAACGGCACGCCCTACCTGCAGCCCCCGACCGACCAGCAGATCACCGACGCCCTGTCGGCGGCGGCCGCGGTGGGCGACGACCACATCCAGGCCGAGGCCGGCCAGGTGACCAATCCCGAGAGCTTCACGCACGGCTCGAGCGAGCAGCGCACGCGGTGGTTCGACGCCGGCAGGCAGGGCGGAGTGAACGCCTGCGACACGTTCTCGGTGCCCGGCGGGAGCCTGTAGGCCGCGGCATCCGGGCCGTGTCGCACTGCGCCGCGAACCGTCGCGCGGACTCCGACGCCGACACCCCGGCATCCGGATGCCACCACCCGGCGCGTCGTGACCGAACTCCGCACGACGGCACGCCCCCGAAGCCACGGAACGACGAGCACACCCGCCACACGGACCCCGCGAACCGTCGCGCGGACTCCGACACCGACACCCCGGCATCCGGATGCCACCACCCGGCGCGTCACAGTCGACCTCCGCGTGACGGCCCGCCCGCCGCGGACGCCCGTCGGCGGGCGGAACCGCCTCAGTCCTCGCGGCTCCGCGTGCGCAAGATGATGACGATCAGGATGCCGACGATGACCACGGCACCGCCGCCCGCGAGAAGTCCGATCGTCAGGCCCGACATACCGGCCGAGGTCGGGGTGTCGGTCGAAGGCGCGGCCTCCCCCGCACCGACGGCGGCGGCGCACGGGGACTCCTCCGCCCCCGACGAGACGCTCTCGCCGGTGTAGGTGAACGGGATGACGCCCGAGACGGGGTGACCGTCGGACGACACCGCGCGCCACTCGACCTGATAGTCGCCGGGGGCGCCGAGCGCGACCGAGGTCGTCAGCGTGGGACCGGCGAGCTCCGCGCACGCGCTCTCGTAGTGCCGCCCGTCGGGGCCCACCACGATGACGAGGTTGCCGCCGTCGGTACCGAGCAGGTTGGCGCTGAAATCGAGGGTGACCTCCGACAGCGACGAAACGCTGTCGCCCTCGGCGGGCGTCGAGGAGACGAGGCTGTCGTGCGCCGAGGCGGCCGTGGCCCCGCCCAGGGCGGCGGTCATCGCCGCAGCGATCACCGCCGCCCCGGCGAGAACGCGACGCAGCGCGTTGCGGGAGCGCATGCTCACGCGCGCTTCGGACGACGCGCGAAGGCGAGGGCGCCGAGCACGGCACCGGCCGCGGCGACCACCAGGGCGGCGATGCTGAGGCCCAGGGCGACGCCCGACGAGGGATCGCTCGTCGTGGCGCTCGCCTCGCTCGAGTGATCGTCCGTTGCGGACGACGTCGACGTCGAGGTGCCGTGGCTGTGCTCGGCGGTCGGCGGGGTGTCGTTGATGTAGAGCACCGGCGCGGGCTCGAGCGTGTCGTCGGCCGCGACCTCGTCGGGCGTCGCGGCCCAGTCGACGACCTCCCCGTCGGAGTAGGTCTGGGTCGCCGGCAGCAGCAGGTGGCCGGTGTCGGGCACCGGTCCGAGCACGGCCGAGAAGATCTGGAACTGGTCCTGACCGATGCCGACCCCGGGGTCGGCCTGCCAGACGATCTTCAACGCCGCATCCGAGATGGTGTTGCCGTCGACCTCGACCGGCGCGGGCAGGGCGCCCTTCTCGACCGTGGCGGTCCAGCCGGGGACGGGCTCGACGAGCACCGCGCTCAGCGGGGTGTCGGTGGGCAGGGCGACCTCGACCTTGACGGTGGATGCCGTCTCGGACTCGGTGGGAACACGGAAGTTCACCGTCGCGTAGCTGCCGGGAGTGGCCGTGTTGGGGTTGACGGTGACGTGCGCCGAGGCCGCCAGGGGGACGGCGACGGCGAGTGCCGCGCCGGCGGTGAGCCCGATGAGGGCACGACGAAGAGTGGTCTTGCGAGACATGGATGCTGCTTTCTGAAAAGGGCGTGCCGATCAGACGGACGCGCCGAAGATGAGGGTGTCGAGGATCACGCCGCGCGCGGCGGACCCCGGTGCCTCATCGGCGACAACACCGTCATCGCCCTCGTCAGAAGCGGAGCGGCGGGCGCGGGGAGCACGGCATCCGTCTCCGGCCCGAGGCCGAGCACAGGCCGCAGGGCCCGGACGGCCGCCACGAGGAATCGCACGATCGCGCGCGCCGCCTGCTCCCCGCGCCCCAGCGCGAGGATCGTGACGACCGCGGCGAGAGCGTGCGCAGCCCACATCCACGGCGAGTGCGCCGCGTGGGCCGCAGGCAGGTGCGCGGACGCCGAGGCATCGAGCAGCAGCGCGGCTCCCCCGTGATGCCCGCCGGTCGCCGCCACCCCGTCCCCGCGCAGATCGAGCGCCAGGATGCCGTGGAACAGCGCCTGGCTCAGCACGACGGCGATCGACAGGCGCCACCACGACATCGAGCGCCCCGCGAGCATGACGCACACGGGGGCGGCGAGGCACAGCGCGATCGCGACGTTCAGTGCGGGCGGCAGCGCCGCGCCGACCGAGGCGTGGGAGACGGTCGCGATGAAGGTCGCGACAGCGGCCGCGGCGATACCGCGTCCCGCGCGCTGGGCGCGCCCTGCTCTCGACGACATGCGACTCCTTCTCACCCACCCTATTCGGCGCGCGGCGCGGTTCGACGGGGGTGGTCCGTCATCGAGACAGGTCGGTGGGCGCGCGGGCGCCGCGGCCGAGCACAACGGCGGGTTGCCATCGCGACGCGCCGGGTGACGGCATCCGGGAACGGCGTGTCAGACGAGATCCCCGCCGTTATGCACGCGCGAGGCCGCGCAGGTCACGTCGAGCCGGAGCGCAACGCCTCCCACGCGTCGTGCGCGGCGTCGGCGAGCAGGTCGACGTCGGGCACGGCGGCCGGATCGACGCAGAACCCCACGCCGAGCCACCGGTCATTCGAGATCGCGGCGACGCGCAGCGCGTGCCGGGGGCCCGGCTCCGACGACGTGTAGACGTGTCCCACGCGGCGACCCGCGACGGCCACCGCCACCCGCGGACCGGGAACGTTCGAGATCGCGAGGGCGAACTCGCGCGGGTCGTCGGCGAGGCCGCGCGCCAGGGTTCCGAGGGGTCCCGCCGACGCGAGCGCCTGGAAGAGTTCGTCGAGCGCCCGGGCGTCGCGGCCCTTCTTGCGCGCGCGCATCTCGGCGCTCAGCAGGTCGAGACGCCGCAGGTCGTCGGGCTCGTGCAGGTGCAGGCCCACGTCGACGAACGAGTCGCGATTGCCGGATGCCGCGGCATCCTCCCCCTCCTCGTGCAGGCTCACGGGAACCTGGGCGTTCACGCGCGGCGTGTGGCCGTGGTGGAGGAGCCGCCGCCGCAGCGCCCCCGCGATCACGGCGAGGAGCACGTCATTAACCGTCGCGTGCGTGGAGCGCGAGGCGCCGACGGCCCGTGCCTCCGCGAGGGGCACGTCGACGAAGGCCAGGGCGCGGCGCGCGGTGAGCGGGCGATCGAACGGCGAGTGCGAGCCGGGGTGCCCGAGCTCGCGGGCCAGGGTCACCGGCATCCGCTCCCATTCACTCCAGCGCGTCGGGCGCGCAGCGGGATCGCGGATGCCGACCTCGTGCGCCGGGGCGTCGTGGGGCTCGAAGACCACCGTCTCGAGGAAGCGCACGGCGGTCAGCCCGTCGGCGAGCGCGTGGTGCAGGCGCACTGCGACGGCCTCGCGTCCGTCGTCGAGCGGGCCGATGAGGTCGATCGTCCACAGTGGTCGCGAGCGGTCGAGGGGCTCCGACATGAGTCGCCCGACGACCGCGCGCAGGGCCGCCGGGTCGTCGGCCGCGTATCGTCGGACGTGCTCCGCGACCTCGACCTCGCCCACGTCGACCCACGTCGGGCCGTCGTCGTCGTCGACCACGACCTGGCGACCGCGGGGGAAGGCCGGCAGGCGCTCGGCGACGCTCGCGCGAAGCGCCGCGAGATCGACCGCCTCGCCCGGCTCGAGCACGAGCAGCTTGAGGGCGTGGCCGCGCACCACGTCGGACTCCAGCGCCAGGATGCGGGCGTCCGCCGGCGACAGCGGCTCTCTCATGCGGTCACGCTAGCGCGACGGGTGATGCGGCGGGGCCCCCTCGTCGGGCGGGCCGTCTCCGCGGGGCTGGCGGTACCCCTCCCCTCGGTCACCGGCAATCGGAGACGGCGTCCCCGCACGGTTGCGGACCGCGTGCGCAGGACCCCGGCATCCGCCGAGGCTCTCCCGTAGGGTGATCGCATGAGGAGGGCAACGGCGATCGCGACCGGGGTGTCGCTCCTCGTCGTGGGAGGGCTCGTCGCCCTGGCCGCCCCCGCCGTGTCAGCCGCAGTCGCGCAGGTGACATCGATCGCCGCGGCGGTGGCCGCCCCGTCTCCGACCGGGATCACGGCATCCGATTCGCAGGACGCCGACACCGGCGCCGGTCCCGCCGGGCTCGGAGACGACTACGTGGACGTCGGCAACGGCGTCAGCATCCCGCGGAACGACCCCGAGGGATGCGACGCCCCGCGGTGGCTCCACTTCGGCAGGATGAGTGCGAGCCTCAACGGCGACCTGACCGACCGCGGCCCGCGCGAGCTCGCCGCGGGCCCCGTAGCAGTCGACGACGACGGGGTCGTCAGGGCCTACACCGTCGAACCGGGCGACTCCCTCTATGCGATCGGTGACCGTTTCTGCATCGCCAACCCCCTGGCCATCGCCGATCTCAACCACACGCGCGTGATCCAGCCCGGCGATGTGCTGCTCCTGCACCCCGACGAATCCCTTCCGTGGATCCCCTTCTTCAGCCCGCCCGATGCCCCCGGGGGGTACCAGCAGATCCCGTATCAGCGGGCCGTCGAGGCGATGAGAGTCGCCGCCCATGCCGACGATCTCGACGCGATGCGCGTGATCTTCCGCGACGATCTGGCGGGACTCTTCCCCGTGGCCGACGATGCCGACGTGATCGCCCGCGCTCTCGACGACGGGGATCTTCGTGCTCTCCGCCAGATGTTCGCCTGACCCTCCTCCCCGCTGCGGCGTCGGCGGCTGGCTACGGTCGACGCATGGACGATCTGCACGACACCGATTCGGCCCTCGCCTACGGCGGCGGGATCCTGCGCGGCGAGCGCGTACGGCTGAGGGCGACCACGGATGCCGACCTCGACCCTCTCGTCGATTGGTGGCGCCGAGATGATTCCGCCGTCCTGCAGCAGGGCGGCGTGCAGCACCGGCCCGTGGCATCCGTGCGGGAGATGTTCCAGGCGTGGAGCCGCAACGACTCCGCCGGCGGCGCGGGCTTCAGCGTCGACGACGAGGACGGTCACCTCATCGGCCACGCCACGCTGTGGGGAGGGAGCCTGCCGGCACGCGTCGCGACCTTCGCGATCATCCTCGGCCCCGACGCGGTCGGCCGCGGCTACGGGACGGATGCCACCCGCACGATGCTCCGCTACGCCTTCGACGAGCTGGGCCTGCACAAGGTCGAGCTGCGGGTGTGGGCCTTCAACACGCGGGCGATCCGGGCCTACGAGAAGGCGGGGTTCGTGCGTGAGGGACTGCGCCGAGCCGTGGCGTTCCACGGGGGCCGCTTCCACGACGAGGTGCTGATGGGCGTGCTGGCCGAGGAGTTCGCCGCGAACCGGTGACGTCCATCGGGATCGTCAGATCCAGGGCCGCAACTCGGTGTCGATGTCGCGCCGCTCGTGCAACACGCGGTGGACGCGGACGGCATCGTCGTCGCAGGTGTAGAAGAGGAGGAAGGGGAAGCCCTCCGCTCCGATGGCGCGAAGGCCGGGGATGCCGGTGCGCACCTCGGCCGTCGCCGACCCGGATAAGGGGAATGTTGCGAGGCGGCGAGTCGCCTGCTCCAGGGCGTCGATGAAGCGAGACGCCGTCTCGAGATCGGCCTGGTCCCGATAGTGCTCGACGGCTCGAGCGATGTCGACGTCGGCTGCGCGAGACGTGACGACCCGGGTCACGACGGGTCGTTCACGCGCGCTCGAAGCGTCCGGAAGTAGTCGGCGTTCATCTCCGAGCCCTCACCGGACCGCATCCCCTCCAGGACCGCCTCGCGAACGACGGCGTTCTCTCGGTCCCGGCGGATGAGTTCCCGCACGTACTCGCTGCTGGACGCGAACGAGTGCGAACTCACCTGAGCATCGGCGAAAGCCCGCAAGTCGTCGGGGAGCGAGATGTTCATGGTGGCCACGAAGCCAGTTTATCCACGCATGGCAATCTTTGTCATGGGCGGAGGTTCCCCCGAGTCGGCGACGCCCCGTCGACCGACGGACTCACCACCCCCGCGCGATCGTCGACCAGGCGACGGCGCCCGATCCACCCGGTGAGGCCGCGTCCGTCGGGCCACACGACCACGAGGGCTCCGGTGGCCAGAGCCAGCGCGAAGGCCGACAGAGACCACGGGGCGGGGAGCCCGGCGAGCACGACGTAGAACCCGGCCCCCGTGAGGAACCGCAGCGGCCTCGCCACCCAGGCCGGGAGCACCCCGTTCGTGAAGCGCACGCGCGTGGCCAGGTCGCCGACGGAGCGGCCCGTCGCGAGCACGGTCACCAGCCACACCGCGGCCGACGAGACGGTTCCCGCGAGCGAGGCCACCTCGTCGGTCGAGAAGGTCGCGGCATCGCCCAGGGCGAGGGCGATCACCGCCTGCACGGTCACCGAAACGGCGAAGCCCACGAGCCACACGCCCACGACGTCGCACGCGATGCCCAGCAGCCGACGGCGACGGGTCACCGGACGGGGGTGCTCGGCATCCGGGGTCTTCTGCGCTCCCCGATGATGCGTGGGCACCGCGAAGGCGAGGAGCGAACCCAGCAAGGCCCCCGACGTGTTGGCGATCAGGTCGTCGACGTCGAAGACGCGGTACGCGCACGGGAAGATCCCCCAGACGCCGGTGAGCTGCGTCGTCTCGATGATCCCCGAGACGACCAGACCCGCCAGCCCCGCGATCAGGATGCCGCGCCCGCCGAGCACCCGCAGGAAGAAGCCCAGCGGGAGGAAGAGGAGCACGTTCAGCGCCACCTGCAGCACGACGGGATCGGTGAGGTAGCGCCCCGAGACGGCGACGGCGGAGCGGATCTCGTCGACGAACTCGAACGGCCGGAGGTTGACGCCCGCGCAGCGGTAGACCTCGGCATCCGGCAGGGGGATGAGCGTGTAGGTCCAGATCGCCCAGAAGTACACCGCGGCGCCCGCCCACAGCGTCGTGCGCCACAGCGTCAGTCCCCCGCGGCGGCGGTAGCTGAGGGCGACGAACGGCACGAACGCCAGCACCGCGACGACCGCGCCCGCGAAGATGGCGAGCAGGCCCGACCCGACGATGTTGTGCACTCCGCGAGCATAGGGAATGCGGGCAGACGTCCACGTTCACCCCCCGGTTCTTGCGGGCGACCGCAGCACGGCGGTGAGCTGTGACCGCACGACGGCCTTCACCTCTTCCGGGGTGTCGTCGAGGTGGAGGGTCGCCGTCATCGTGACGTGGATGATCGCCGTGATGACCCGCGCCAGGGCGGTGTGCGCGTGCTGATCGACGTCGGGGAGCATGCGCAGGAGGTCGACGATGGATGCCTCCAGCCGCCAGGCCTCGGCCAGGCCCGCGCTCCGATGCTGCTCCCGCGGGTCGCCGAAGACCAACTCGTGCAGGTACTGACGACCGTTCTCGGGCTGTTCGCGCACGCAGTCGATGACGGGCGAGAGGAGAGCCATGACCTGGTCCTCCGTCGACGCGCCGCTCAGCGATGGTGATCCGGATGCCGCGAGGCCGTCGTCGATGGCGGCGCGGAACTTCTCGTTCTGCACCATGATGAGCAGCTCCGCCTTGGTCGCCGCGTACCGGAACAGCGTCCCGATCGCGATGTCCGCGCGTTCGGAAACCTCCTGGGTGGTGACGCGGCTGACCCCGCGCTCCGCGAAGAGGGACCGCGCCGCATCCAGGATGCGCTTCCGCTTGTCGGCCATCGCTTTCTCACGTCGTCCGACCGAACCGGATTGCGGTTTCATGTCGCCTCCTTGACTCTTGACTGAGTTGAGTCAATAATGAGTCTACTCGCAAAGCGGGAAGCTTCCCGGATGCCGGGCATGGCGCGGTCTCGCAGCACCCGGCCGCCGTCACCGGCCGGATCCGATCTTTCCTGCGCGCCTGACGCAGGACCCGAACCCCTCTCCCAGAAAAGGAATACCGGAATGCGTGCATTCGTCATCGACGGCTACAAGAAGCCCCTCCACGAAGCAGACGTCCCCGAGCCCACCGTCGGCCCGAACGACGTCCTCATCGCGGTGGCGGCGGCCGGGCTCAACGGCCTGGACGAGCGGATCCGCGTCGGCGACTTCAAAGCGTTCCTCCCCTACCGACCGCCGTTCACGCTCGGCCACGACGTGGCGGGGACGGTGATCCGGGTGGGTGCGCAGGTGCGCTCCTTCTCGCCCGGCGACGAGGTGTTCTCCCGGCCGCGCGATCACCGGATTGGCACCTTTGCCGAGCGCATCGCGGTCGACCAGGCGGATGTCGCCCGCGTCCCCTCCTCGATCGATCTCGTCGAGGCGGCATCCCTTCCCCTCGTCGCCCTGACCGCGTGGCAGGCCCTCGTCGAGAAGGGCCGGGTGAAGGGCGGGCAGAAGGTAATCATCCACGGTGGGGCCGGGGGTGTCGGGACGATCGCCATCCAGCTGGCGAAGCACCTCGGCGCAGAGGTGGCGACGACCACCTCGGCGAAGAACGCGGAGTTCGTACGCTCCCTCGGCGCCGACGTCGTGATCGACTACGCCCGCCAGGACTTCTCGGCGGAGCTGTCGGGGTACGACTTCGTGCTCGACAGCCTCGGCGGTGAGAACCTGGCGAAGTCGCTGCGGGCGCTGCGCCCCGGCGGTATGGCCGTCGGCATCGCCGGCCCGCCGACGCCCGCGTTCGCCCGGCAGATCGGCCTGAACCCGGTTCTGCGTCTCGTGACCGGCGCGCTGAGCAGGAAGGTCAACGCGCAGGCGAAGAAGCTCGGCGTCACCTACGAATTCCTCTTCATGCGCTCCGACGGCGAGCAGCTACGGAAGATCGCCGACCTCGTGGATGCCGGGGCGATCCGCCCGATCGTCGGCGCCACGTCGCCCTTCGACGACGCGCCGAAGGCTCTCGAGTCACTGCACCGCGGTGGCATCCGCGGAAAGTCCGTCCTCCTCGGCGCGTGACCCCCTCCCCCCGCGCTCCGGCATCCCTCGCACTCATCACTGAACCCAAGGACGTCTTCCCATGAACGAAAAGGTCATCACCTCGTACGCCCAGGCCCCCGCGAAGACCGTCACGGTCGGCCCGGACACCTTCGCCTACCGCGAACTCGGTCCGAGGGAGGAGATCCCCGTCGTCTTCTTCGTCCACCTCGCCGCAACCCTCGACAACTGGGACCCCCGCATCATCGACGCGATCGCGAAGACCCGTCACGTCATCACGTTCGACCAGCTCGGCGTCGGAGCCTCCAGCGGCCGCGTGCCCGACACCATCGACACCGCCGCCGATGACGCCTACCGGTTCATCACCCGGGGTCTCGGCCTGGAGAAGATCGACGTGTTCTCGTTCTCGATGGGCGGGATGATCGCCCAGGACCTCGTGGTAACGCACCCCGACCTCGTTCGCGGTCTCATCCTCACCGGCACGGGCCCCCGCGGCGGCAAAGACATGGACAAGGTCGTCGGCACGACCTACGGGGATATCTTCCGGTCGGTCATCACACGCTCGGACCCGAAGGAGTTCCTGTTCTTTAACCGCGACGCCGAGGGCAAGAGGGCCGGGAAGGCGTTCGTCGAGCGACTCACGGAGCGCACCGTCGACCGTGACGAGAAGATCTCCACCAGGGCGTTCAGCACGCAGCTGAAGGCAATCGTGGCGTTCGGCCGCTCCGCGCCGTCCGACCTCTCGGTGATCACGTCCCCCACGCTCATCGCCAACGGCGACAACGACCGCATGGTCCCCAGCATCCTCTCCGAGGACCTACACCGCCGCATCGCCGGTTCCGAGCTGATCATCTACCCGAACTCCGGGCACGGTGGCATCTTCCAGTACTGGGAGGAGTTCGCGCCGGTCGCGGCGAAATTCCTCGACGACGTCCGCGCCTGACCCGTGTCGGGCAGCGTGATCCTCCGGCATCCGGAGAGCTGACACCGCGGACACCCTCAGCGAAGCGCCCGTCGGGATCTCCGGCGAGGACGACTGACGCGGCGCGATCACGAGGCGGGTACGGGCTACGTGGCCGGCACCCGCTCATCGTCCTCGACGCCGCGGAGGATCGCCTCGACCTGGGCGCGGACGACCGCGAGGATCTCGTCGACGCTCGTCTCCGCCGTCGGCGCCGAGGCCATCGCGACCAACAGCCCGGAAGAGATGACCCGCGCCAACACCGCCGCATCGCCCTCGCTGCGTCCGGCGCGCGTGACGATCAGATCGATGAGGGTCTGCTCGCTCTCGCCGACGACCCGGAGCGCCTCCGCGTGGTGCGGCTCCGCCGCGTCACCGAAGATCATCTCCCTCAGGTACGTGCGGCCGTTGTCGACCTGCGCCCGGTTGCACGCGACGACCGGCGCCAGCAGCGCGAGGACACCGTCGACCGCCCCGGATGCCGCCGCCGCGGCGCTGCGACCTTCGTCGAGGGCGCGGGAGTAGTGCGCGTTCTGCACGAGGAGGAGCAGCTCCCCCTTGGTCTTTGCATAGAGGAAGAGGGTGCCGGTGCCGATGTCGGCGGCGTCGGCGATCTCCTGCGTCGTGACGTCGTCGACGCCGCGCTCGGCGAAGAGTGCACCCGCGGCGGCCATGATGCGCTCGAGCTTCTCCTGCTTGTTGCGCTCGCGACGGCCCACGGGCGGTGAGGTCGGTGACATCTTCGCTCCTCCGGGAATTAATGCTGAGTAGCCCCGGTTATGAGCGTAGTCACTAACGTCGAAGGCCTTCTCGATTCTCCCACCCTCGGCCCGGTGACGACCTGTCCGACGACCCACGCCTGACCCCGACAAGGAAGAGAAACACCCTCATGACCTCACTCGACGGAGCAACCGTCCTCGTCACCGGCGCGAACGGGGGCATCGGCACCCAGTTCGTGCGCGAGGCGCTCGCCCGCGGCGCGGCGAAGGTCTACGCCACCGCCCGCACCCCCCGCACCTGGGTCGACGAGCGCATCTTCCCCCTGCCGCTCGACGTGACGGATGCCGCATCGATCGAGGCCGCCGTCGCCGCAGCCCCCGACGTCACGATCCTGATCAACAACGCCGGCGCGTCGCCCTCGAGCTTCGGCATCCTGAATCACACCGACGAAGAGATCCGCAGCAACATCGAGACGAACTTCGTCGGGCCCCTGATGCTCGCGCGCGCCTACGCCCCGTTGCTGTCGGCCAGGGCCGGCGAGACCGCGATCATCGACATCCACTCCGCAATGGCCTGGTACGCCGTCGGCGGCATCTACTCGGCGACGAAGGCGGCCCTCTGGTCGGCGACGAACTCGATGCGCCTCGAGCTGCACCCCGCCGGCGTGCAGGTCGTAGGCGTGCACGTCGGCTGGGTCGACACGGCGATGGCCGCGGGATCGACCGACCCGAAGCTCGACCCCGCCGTGCTCGTCGCGAAGGTGTTCGACGCCACCGAGGCGGGAGAGTACGAGGTGCTGGCCGATGAGACCTCGGTCCAGGTGAAGGCGGCGCTGTCGGCGCCCCTCGAGGCGCTGTACCCGCAGCTCGCGAAGTAGGGATCCGACGCAGGGGAAGCGGGGGGCATCACGCGATGCTCCCCGCCTCCGCATCTTCTCGGGGTTCGGAACGCACGCCAGAGGGATGCCACTACGCCCCGCGTACCCTGTGCACATGCTCCAGGCCGACGACCTCCGCGACGCCCTCGTCGACCACATCGCCGGGGTCGACTTCGACGCCCACGGCCTGCACGTCCGTGTCGGAGACGACGTCGCCACCCACCGCTGGGCGCCCGACGTGCGCGAGGAGATCCACTCGGTCGCCAAGGCGGTCGCGGTGCTGGCCGCGGGTATCGCGGCCGACGAGGGGCTCGTGTCGCTCGACGAGCCGGTCGCGTGTCTCCTCCCCGGCACGGCGGCCGACGACGTGACCCTGCGTCACCTGCTGTCGATGTCGAGCGGGATCGACCTGCCGTGGTCGGAGACGATGATGACCGACTGGCCCGACCTGTCCGCCGAGTTCCTCTCGCGCCCCTCACGGGGTCGCGTCTTCCAGTACTCCAACGCCAGCACGTACACGGCCATGCATGCCCTGTCGCAGCGCACCGGTGACGTCGAGGATTACCTGCGCCCGCGCCTGTTCATCCCCCTGGGCCTTGCCGACGTCTCCTGGCGGAGGTGCCCGAACGGGCGGGTGCTCGGCGGCGAGGGGATCGCCCTGCGCACCGAGGAGATGGCGCGCCTGGGCCTGCTCATCCGCGATCGAGGAGTCTGGAACGGGCGCGTCCTCGTCTCGCCCGGAACCGTGGATGCCATGCACTCCGGGTGGATCGACACCGGCAGCGCCGGCGACGGGTACCGCCTCTACGCCCTCTCCGGCTGGGAGGGTCCGGGCGGCGCGTGGCGCCTGCACGGCGCCTACGGACAGCTGGTCGTCTTCGTCGACGATGCCGTCGTCACGATCTCCGCCGACGACCACGCTGGCGCGGACGCCGTGGCCGCCTTCATCGCCCGGATCGCTGCCCGATGAATCATTTTCCGGATATCGGGAATGCGGCATCCGAGGCATTCGTTGGTCACGTTCCAGCGACCAGTGGTTGAACGACCTGCGCGTCAGATTGCGCAGCGGCCCGAGTGCGCGTAGTGTCGCGCGCCGTGACTGACGAAAGTCGCGTTGACGGCGAAGAGACGCCGATCGCGAAACGCATCCTGATCGGCGAGCCCCTCACCTCCGAGAAACTCGACGAGCAGCTCCTCCCCAAGAAGATGGCGTTGCCCATCTTCGCCTCCGACGCCCTCTCCTCCGTGGCCTACGCCCCGCAGGAGTTGCTGATGATCCTCCTCATCGGCGGGACGGCTCTGCTGACCCTCAGCCCGTGGGTCGCGGTGGCGGTCGTGGTGCTGCTGGTCGTGGTGGTGCTCAGCTACCGTCAGCTCATCAAGGCCTACCCCTCGGGCGGTGGCGACTACGAGGTCGCCAGCAAGAACCTCGGCGAAGTACCGGGTGTCGTCGTGGCGGCGGCCCTGCTCGTCGACTACGTGCTCACGGTCGCCGTGTCGGTGGCATCCGGAGTCGACAACATCATCTCGGCGCTCCCCGAGCTCAACCCCTTCCGGGTGGAGATCGCGGTCGGCTTCGTCATCCTCATCGTCATCGTCAACCTCCGCGGCGTGCGCGAGGCCTCGAGCGTCTTCGCGATCCCCACCTACCTCTTCATCGGGTCGGTCGGACTGATGATCGTCGTGGGCCTCGGCCGCACCTTCCTCGGATTCGCCCCCGTCGCCTCGAGCGCCCAGTACGAGGTGCAGGCCGAATCGCTGACGCAGGCCGCGCTGATCCTGCTCGTGCTGCGCGCGTTCTCGAGCGGCTGTTCCGCCCTCACGGGCGTCGAGGCCGTGTCGAACGGCGTGCCCGCGTTCCGGATGCCGAAGATCCGCAACGCCCAGACGACGCTGACGATGATGGGCGGCATCGCCATCGTCCTGTTCGTCGGCCTCACCGCTCTCGCGCTCATCTCGGGCGTGCACTACGCCGAGAACCCCTGCAACCTCATCGGCTTCGACTGCGCCAACAACCCGCAGCCGAGCCTGATGGCGCAGGTCGCCGCCGCGACCTTCGGCATGGGCAGCATCCCGTTCTTCGTCATCCAGGCCGCCACCGCGTGCGTGCTGCTGCTCGCGGCCAACACCGCCTTCAACGGCTTCCCCCTGCTGGGGTCGGTGCTCGCGCGCGACGGCTACGCCCCGAAGGCCCTCAACACCCGCGGCGACCGCCTCGTGTACTCGAACGGCATGATCATCCTCGGCATCGTCGCCATCGGCGTGCTCGTGGTCTACCAGGCGAACCTCACCACGCTGATCCAGCTCTACATCATCGGCGTCTTCGTGTCGTTCTCGCTCGGCCAGATCGGCATGGTCCGGCACTGGCGCCGCGCGCTGCGGGGGCTGAAGACGCTCTCGCCCGAGGCCGCGAAGCAGCAGTCCGCGGCGATCGAGCGCCGCTCGGCCATCTCGGGCCTGTGGATCAACTCCGTCGGCGCCGGCATGACCGTGCTCGTACTGCTCATCGTGACCATCACGAAGTTCACGCACGGCGCGTGGCTGGTCTTCATCGCCATCCCGATCCTCGCGGTGCTGATGATCGGCGTGAATCGCTACTACCGCGACGTCGAGCACGAGATCCGCATGGACGACGACGTGCACTTCGGCTCGTCGGGCGACGTGGCCATCGTGCTGGTCAACCGCCTGCAGAAGCCCGTCATGAAGGCGATCGACTACGCCCTGGCGGCCAACCACGACAAGACCCTCGCCGTGCACGTCGCGATCACCGACGAGGATGCCGCGAAGCTCCAGAAAGAGTGGGCGGAGCACGACCTCCCCCTGCCCCTCGTGATCATCGACTCGCCGTATCGCACCTACAGCTCGCCGGTGTCGACCTTCATCAAGAAGTACCGCGAGAACAACGGCTCGGCCGTCGTGACGGTGTACCTGCCGCAGTTCATCGTCGGGCACTGGTGGGAGTCGATCCTGCACAACCGACGCTCCCGCCGCCTCGCGCAGCAGCTCATGCTGGTGCACGGCGTCTCGATCACGCTGGTGCCGTGGCTGCTGGACTCCTCGGAGCTCATCTACGGCCGCCGCTCGCGGCCCCTGCCCGGCCAGCAGCGCAGTGGTCGGCCAGTCGCCGAGGTGCCGGCGACCAAGTCGAAGAAGACGCCGCCGGGTTCGGCATCCTGAGCCCCGTCCGAACGCCCTCGCCCGCGCGGCGGGGGCGTTCGGCGTTCCGCGACGCGGGCCTTCGGCATCCGGTGGACCGGAGCGCCGTCGAGTGTCCAGAACACCCGGACGCGTTCGAAAAACGTCCGGGTGTTCTGGACACTCGGCTGTGGGATGGAGAGGGCGCGCGTCAGTCGGTCGGCCGCCGCCGCATCCGCTTCACGTCGGTGCGGCGCTGCTTGGCCTTCAGGCGCCGCTCCTGCGACCCGCGGGTGGGCTTCGTCGCGCGACGCGGCGGCGCCGGCGGCCGCACCGCCTCGGCCACGAGGGCGGCGAGGCGGGCACGTGCGGCGTCGCGGTTGCGCAGCTGAGCGCGCTCCTCCGACGCCGCGATCGTGATCACGCCGTCGACCAGGCGATGGCCGAGCCGTTCGAAGACACGCTCGCGCTGCACCGTCGACAGGACGGCGGATGCCGCGGCATCCCACATCAACTCCACCCGGGAGTCCGCGGTGTTCACGCCCTGACCGCCCGGACCCGACGAGCGCGAGAACCGCCACGACAGCTCGGCCGCCGGGATGGTGAGTCCCGCGGTCACGCGCACGTCCATGTCGGCCATGCCTCCATCATGCGCGGTCGGCGCGCAACTCCTGCAGAATCGGCGTCCCGACGGTTTCGGCTCCCGTGGAGGCACGCCATGCAGGAGTTGTGCACCGCGACCCGCGCGGCCCGCGGTTCCAGCGACCCCGTAAGCACTCCGTATGCGTCCGTCAGCGACCCGTAGGGAAAGCGTTAGGGCCCGAGGATGCCGCGCCCCGGCGGAGTTGTATCGACACACGTGCCGCCCCGCGGCGCCCGCGGTGCTGCCGCGGTTGTGTATCCGAACCTGGAGTCGTCGTGCTCGATGCCGTCTTCCTCGCCGCGACCGTCGCGCTGTTCGCGCTGTTCGCCCTCGTCGCCAAGGGGGTCGAGAAGCTGGGCCCCGACGCCCGTTCCTCGGCGCCCCGCACTCGGACGCGAGGGGGCGACCGGCCGTGATCTTCTTCTCCATCCTCGCCGCGGTCCTCGCGGTCGCCGCCGTGGTGTACCTCGTGGTCGCCCTCGTCCGTCCCGAGAAGTTCTGACCCATGGATGCCGGAACCCTCTGGTCGATCGTCCTGACCAGCCTCACCCTCATCGTCGCCCTGGGCCTGGCCTACCGCCCCCTCGGTGACCACATCGCCCGCATCTACACCGGCGAGCGCGATCTCGCCGTCGAGCGCGGGCTCTACCGCCTGATCGGCGTCGACGCGCGCAGCGCCCAGACGTGGCAGGCCTACCTGCGCTCCGTCCTGCTGTTCTCGGTCGTCGGCGTGGTCTTCGTCTACGCGCTGATGCGCCTGCAGCCGGTGCTGCCGTTCGCGCTGGGGATCGAGGCCCCGAGCGAAGCCCTGTCGTTCAACACCGCCGTCTCGTTCGTCACCAACACCAACTGGCAGTCGTACGCGGGCGAGTCCACCCTGGGCTACACGGTGCAGTTCGCCGCGCTCACGGTGCAGAACTTCGTCTCGGCCGCCGTCGGCATCGCCGTCGCGGTCGCCCTGGTGCGCGGCTTCGCGTACCGCCGCAGCGGCGTGATCGGCAACTTCTGGGTCGATCTCGTGCGCGGCACGTTCCGCCTGCTGCTGCCGTTCGCGGTCATCGCGGCCGTCGTGCTACTCGCGGGCGGCGTCGTGCAGAACCTCACCGGATTCACGGATGCCACGACCCTCACGGGTGCGGCCCAGTCGATCCCGGGCGGGCCGGTGGCATCCCAGGAGGCGATCAAGCTGCTCGGCACCAACGGTGGCGGCTTCTTCAACGTCAACTCCGCGCACCCGTTCGAGAACCCGACCCCGTGGACGAACCTCTTCGAGATCTTCCTCATGCTGGTGATCCCGTTCTCGCTCCCCCGCGCCTTCGGCCGCATGGTCGGCGACGACCGCCAGGGCTACACGATCCTCGGCGTGATGGCGGCGATCTTCGTGGCATCCACCGCGCTGCTCACGTGGGCCGAGACGGTCGGCGCGGGAACCGCGCCGGGGCTGGCCGGCGCGGCGATGGAGGGCAAGGAGGTGCGCTTCGGCATCTTCGGCTCGACGCTGTTCGGCTCGACGAGCACGCTCACCTCGACCGGCGCCGTCAACTCGATGCACGACAGCTACACGGCGTTGGGCGGCATGATGCCGATGATCAACATGATGCTCGGCGAGGTCGCCCCCGGCGGCGTCGGCTCGGGCCTGTACGGCATGCTGATCCTCGCCGTGATCGCCGTGTTCGTCGGCGGACTGCTGATCGGCCGCACGCCCGAGTACCTCGGCAAGAAGATCGGGCCGCGCGAGATCAAACTCGCGAGCCTCTACATCCTCGTCACGCCCACCCTGGTGCTCGCCGGCACCGCGCTGAGCTTCGGCATCCCCGCCATCCGCTCCGACGTCGAGTCGACGTCGATATGGAACCCCGGTGTGCACGGACTCAGCGAGGTGCTCTACGCCTTTACCTCGGCGGCGAACAACAACGGCTCCGCCTTCGCAGGCCTCACCGCCAACACCCCGTGGTTCAACACCGCGCTCGGGGTGGCGATGCTGCTCGGCCGGTTCCTGCCGATCGTGTTCGTGCTGGCCCTGGCCGGTGCCCTCGCAGCCCAGGACGCCGTGCCCGCGACGGTCGGCACGCTGCCGACGCACCGCCCGCAGTTCGCGGGCCTGCTCGCCGGTGTCGCCGTGATCGTCACCGCCCTGACCTACTTCCCCGTCCTCACTCTCGGACCCCTCGCTGAAGGACTGACCCGCTGATGTCCACTTCCCTTTCCACGATCCCTGAGCCCGTCGAAGGGTCGTCGGCCCCCGAGCCCGTCGAAGGGTCCGGCGCCCCCGCCCCGCGCCGCGCGTTCAGCGCCGCGCAGATCGTCGCCGCCCTCCCGGGCGCGGCGAAGAAGCTCAACCCCGCCGCCCAGTGGCGCAACCCCGTCATGTTCCTCGTGTGGGTGGGCGCGGCGCTGACCACGCTCATCGCGATCGCCGAGCCGTTCCTCGGGGACGCTTCGACGGGCTCAGCGTCCGACCAGCAGCTGCCGTTCGGGTTCACCTGGGGCATCGCCGTCTGGCTGTGGCTCACGGTGTTCTTCGCGAACATCGCCGAGTCGGTCGCCGAGGGCCGCGGCAAAGCGCAAGCCGCGACCCTGCGCAAGACCCGCACGACCACCTCGGCCCGCCGCGTCGTGTCGTACGACGCCACGGCCGACCCCGCGGCATCCGGAGCCTCCACCGAGGACGTGCCCTCGGGCGACCTCCGCGTCGGCGACATCGTGCTGGTGGAGACCGGGGAGCTCATCCCCGGCGACGGCGACATCGTGCACGGCATCGCGACCGTCGATGAGTCGGCCATCACCGGCGAATCGGCCCCGGTCGTGCGCGAGTCGGGCGGCGACCGCAGCGCCGTGACCGGCGGCACGCGCGTGCTCAGCGACCGCATCGTCGTGACGATCACGTCGAAGCCCGGTGAAACGTTCGTCGATCGCATGATCGCCCTCGTCGAGGGCGCCTCGCGCCAGCGCACGCCCAACGAGATCGCGCTGAACATCCTGCTGGCGAGCCTGTCGATCGTGTTCGTGGTCGTGGTGCTCGTGCTGAACCCGATCGCCTCGTACGCGGCATCGCCCGTCTCGATCCCCGTGCTCGTGGCGCTGCTCGTGTGCCTCATCCCGACGACGATCGGCGCGCTGCTCAGCGCGATCGGCATCGCGGGCATGGACCGGCTCGTGCAGCGCAACGTCCTGGCCATGTCGGGCCGCGCGGTCGAGGCCGCGGGAGACGTCACCACTCTGCTGCTGGATAAGACCGGAACGATCACCTACGGCAACCGCCGCGCCTCCGCCTTCGTCGCCATGAAGGGCGTCGGCGGCCCGGAGCTCGCGGAGTACGCCTCGCTGTCGTCGCAGGCCGACCCCACGCCCGAGGGCGTGTCGGTGGTCGAGCTGGCGGCCGCGCAGGGCATCGTCGCCGAGATGCCCCGCGGGGCCGAGCCGGTTCCGTTCACGGCGCAGACGCGCATGTCGGGGCTCGACCTCGTCGACGGCACGCAGGTGCGCAAGGGCGCCGCGTCTGCCGTGGTGGCGTGGCTCGCGGCATCTGGTTCCCCCGTCCCCGAGGCGCTGCGGGCGCAGCTGCAGAGCGCGACGGATGCCATCTCGCAGTCGGGCGGCACGCCCCTGGTCGTCGCGACCTGGACTCCGGCGGGACGCCCGGTGGCTTCGACGGGCTCAGCCACCTCCCCTGCAACCGAGGTCCCTGAGCCTGTCGAAGGGACCGGCACCCCGCAGCTCCCGGTGGCTTCGACGGGCTCAGCCACCTCCCCTGCAACCGAGGTCCCTGAGCCTGTCGAAGGGACCGGCACCCCGCAGCTCCCGGTGGCTTCGACGGGCTCAGCCACCTCCGCCGGCGTCGGCCGCGTGCTCGGCGTCATCCACCTCAAGGACGTCGTCAAAGACGGGCTGCGCGAGCGCTTCGGCGAACTGCGGGCCATGGGCATCCGCACCGTGATGATCACGGGCGACAACCCGCTCA
The DNA here is from genome assembly GCF_032464935.1 of Microbacterium phycohabitans. NCBI lineage: Bacteria > Bacillati > Actinomycetota > Actinomycetes > Micrococcales > Microbacteriaceae > Microbacterium > Microbacterium phycohabitans. The sequence goes on along the minus strand of NZ_JAWDIT010000002.1, from coordinate 736,666 downwards.
CCGCCAAGGCGATCGCCGCCGAGGCCGGAGTCGACGACTTCCTCGCCGAGGCCACCCCCGAAGACAAGCTCGCCCTCATCCAGCGCGAGCAGGAGGGCGGCAATCTCGTCGCGATGACCGGCGACGGCACCAACGACGCCCCCGCCCTGGCGCAGGCCGACGTGGGCGTGGCGATGAACACGGGCACCTCGGCCGCGAAGGAGGCCGGCAACATGGTCGACCTCGATTCCGACCCGACCAAGCTCATCGACATCGTGCGCATCGGCAAGCAGCTGCTCATCACGCGCGGCGCGCTGACGACGTTCTCGCTCGCGAACGACATCGCGAAGTACTTCGCGATCATCCCGGCGATGTTCATGGGCGTGTTCCCCGGACTCGCCGTGCTGAACGTCATGGGCCTGCACTCGCCGGCATCCGCCGTCACCAGCGCGATCATCTTCAACGCGATCGTCATCATCGTGCTCATCCCCCTCGCCCTGCGCGGCGTGAAGTACCGCGCCGCGAGCGCGTCGAGCATCCTCAGCCGCAACCTGCTCGTCTACGGGCTCGGCGGCGTCATCGTCCCCTTCATCGGCATCAAGCTCATCGACCTCGTCGTGAGCCTGCTCCCCGGCTTCTGAAAGGCCCCCTCATGCGCACCACCCTGCGTACCGCCGGCGTCGCCGTCCGCGCGATGCTCGTCTTCACCGTCCTGCTCGGCGTCGGCTACATGCTCGTCATCACCGCCGTCGGACAGGTCGCCCTCCCCTTCCAAGCCAACGGCTCGCTCGTACGCTCGGCCGACGGGCAGGTCGCGGGCTCGCAGCTGATCGGTCAGTCCTTCACGGATGCCGACGGCGCGGCGCTGCCGGAGTACTTCCAGTCGCGTCCCTCCGCCGCCGGCGACGGCTACGACTCCGCCGCCTCGAGCGGATCGAACCTCGGCCCCGAGAACGACGACCTCATCTCCTCGATCGAGGAGCGTCAGGCGGCGTCCCGCGAGCTCGACGGCTCCGGGTCGATCCCCGCCGACGCCCTGACCGCCTCGGGCTCGGGCCTCGACCCCGACATCTCCGTCGCGAACGCGCAGCGCCAGGCGGCGCGGGTCGCCGAGGCCCGCGGCATCCCGGTCTCCGACGTCGAGGCGCTCGTGCAGCAGCACGTGCAGTCCCGCGACCTGGGCTACCTGGGCGAGGCCCGCGTGAACGTGCTCGAGCTCAATCGCGCGCTCGACGCGCTCTGACGACGAGAATCAGGGACATGCGTCTGTCACCCGCCGCCGTCGCGCCTCTCGCGCGGCGGCGGCGCCGTGCGCCGGAAGCGAGCGCGGAGCGCGTCGACGCGGCCGCGGGGGCCACGGTCCCTTCGACAGGCTCAGGGACCTGGGTTCCGATCGAGCCGACTGCCCACCAGGTGGCTGAGCCCGTCGAAACCACCGCGACCCCAGCCACGCCGGTCCCTCCGACAGGCTCAGGGACCTCACGCCGCGCGGGGTCGCCCTCGCGGGTGGAAGGCGCATCGTGAAGCGCGGGCGGCTGCGCGTGCTGCTGGGCATGGCCCCGGGCGTCGGCAAGACGTACGAGATGCTCGAGGAGGGCCGCCGGCTCCGCGACGAGGGACGCGACGTCGTGATCGCCGTCGTCGAGACGCACGGACGCGCCGCCACCGCCGCCCAGGCCGAGGGGCTCGAGGTCGTCGCCCGGCGAACCGTCGCCCACCGCGGGGTCGCGCTGGACGAGATGGACCTGGATGCCGTGCTCGACCGGCATCCGCAGATCGCCCTCGTCGACGAGCTCGCGCACACCAATGCGCCCGGCTCGCGCAACGACAAGCGCTGGATCGACGTCGAGGAGCTGCTCGCGGCGGGCGTCGACGTCATCACGACCGTCAACGTGCAGCACATCGCCTCCCTCAACGACGTCGTCGAAAAGATCACGGGCGTCGTGCAACGCGAGACGGTCCCGGATGCCGTGGTGCGCGCGGCCGACCAGATCGAGGTTGTCGACCTCGCACCCCAATCGCTGCGCGATCGCCTGGCCGCGGGCTCCGTGTACCCCGCCGAGCGCATCGACGCGGCCCTGTCGAACTACTTCCGCCTCGGCAACCTCACGGCACTGCGCGAGCTCGCCCTGCTGTGGCTGGCCGACGAGGTCGACTCCGCTCTGCAGCGCTACCGCTCGGAGCACGGCATCGAGGGGTCGTGGCAGGCGCGCGAGCGCGTGGTCGTGGCCCTCACCGGCGGACCGGAGGGCGAGACGCTGCTGCGCCGCGGCGCGCGCATCGCCGCGCGGTCGGCGGGCGGCGAGCTGCTCGCCGTGCACGTGTCGACGCAGGACGGCCTGCGCGCGAGCGCCCCCGGGGCCCTCGCCGAGCAGCGCGCGCTCGTCGAGACGCTCGGCGGCACGTATCACCAGGTGGTCGGCGACGACCCCGCCACCGCGCTCGTCGACTTCGCCCGATCGGTCAACGCCTCGCAGCTCGTCATCGGCGTGAGCCGCCGCGGTCGGGTGGCGGCCGCCCTCACCGGTCCCGGCATCGGCGCGACCGTCATCCGTCTCTCCGGCGACATCGACGTGCACATCGTCAACCACGCGCGCGCCGGCGGCCGCTTCGCCCTCCCCCGCCTCACCGGTCCCGCGCTCAGCGCGAAGCGTCGCATCCTGGGCTTCGTCACCGCGCTCGTGGGCGGACCGCTCATCTCCCTGCTGCTGCTGTCGACCGGTACCGACGACTCCGTCGCCGCCGACGTGCTCGTCTATCAGTTGCTCGTCGTGATCGTGGCGCTGATCGGCGGGATCTGGCCCGCGGTGTTCGCGGCCGTGCTGTCGGGTGTCACGTTGAACTTCCTCTTCATCGAGCCGCTGTACACCGTGACCATCAGCAATCCGGCCAACGCGATCGCCCTCGCGCTCTACGTGATCATCGCGACACTCGTGAGCGTCGTCGTGGATCAGGCCGCCCGGCGCGCCCGCGCGGCCCGCCGTGCCGCCGCCGAGGCGGAGCTGCTCGCCACCGTGGCCGGTAGCGTCCTGCGCGGCGAGAGCGCCGTGCCGGCTCTGGTGAGCCGCGCCCGCGAGGCGTTCGGGCTCGCGGGGGTGCGGCTCGTGGCATCCGATGGGTCGACGCTGGCCACCGACGGCGAACCCGTCCGCGACGGCCGCTCGACCATCGTGTCCGTGGGCAACGACCGCGCGCGCCTCGAGCTCCACGGCAGCGACCTGGATGCCGGCGAGAGGCGCCTGCTCGACGTCGTCGTCGCACAGCTCGCCGCCGCCCTCGAGCGCACCGACCTGGCCGAGACCGCCGCCGAGGCCGGGGCCCTCGCCGAGACCGACCAGGTGCGCAGCGCCCTGCTCTCGGCCGTCAGCCACGACCTGCGCCGCCCGCTCGCCGCCGCCGTCGCCAGCCTCGGGGGCCTGCGCGCCGCGGGCGACAACCTCTCGGCCGACGACCGCCGCGAGCTGCTCGAGACCGCCGACGAGAGCCTCGCGACCCTGTCGGTGCTCGTGACCGACCTGCTCGACGTCAGTCGCGTGCAGGCCGGCGTGCTCGCGGTGTCGCTCACGGCGGTGGATGCCGCCGGGGTCGTGCTCACCGCACTCGACGAGCTCGACCTGGGCCCGGATGCCGTGGAGCTCGCCCTCGATCCCGATCTCCCCGCCCTGCGCGCCGACCCGGTGCTGCTGCAGCGCGTGCTCGTGAACGTGCTGACCAACGCCGAGCGCTACACGCCCGAGGGTCGACGCGTGCGCATCGCGACGAGCCGTCTGGGCGGCACCGCCGAGATCCGCGTGATCGACCATGGCCCGGGCATCGCCGCCGAGCGCCGCGAGGACATGTTCTCGCCGTTCCAGCGCCTCGGCGACACCGACAACACCGCGGGCCTCGGCCTGGGCCTCGCCCTCTCCCGCGGCTTCGCCGAAGGCATGGGCGGAACCCTCACCCCCGAGGACACCCCCGGCGGCGGCCTCACGATGGTCATCGCGCTGCCGGTCTCCGACGAGGGCCCCGCCGACGACCCGTACACCGGCGTCGCCGAGCCCGCGCCCGCGGCGAGCGCCCGCTCCGCGGCATCCCCGCCCGCGACCTCCGTGCGCCCCCCGTTCCTCCCCGCCGCGCGGCCCGCGGCATCCGGAACCCGAGAGGACGCCCCGTGAAGGTCCTGATCGCCGACGACGACCCGCAGCTCGTCCGCGCCCTGCGCATCACCCTCGCCGCCCACGGCTACGACGTGGTCGCCGCCGCCGACGGCGCCGCGGCGATCACGCTGGCCGCCCAGGCGCATCCCGACATCGTGCTGCTCGACCTCGGGATGCCGCACCTCGACGGCGTGCAGGTGATCGAGGCCCTGCGCGGCTGGACCACGGCGCCGATCATCGTCGTCTCGGGCCGTACGGGCTCAGCCGACAAGGTCGAGGCCCTCGACGCCGGTGCCGACGACTACGTCACCAAGCCGTTCCAGATCGACGAGCTGCTGGCGCGTCTGCGGGTGCACGCGCGGCGGTCGGTCCCGGCATCCGGAGACGCGGTCGTGCGCTTCGGCGACGTCGAGGTCGACCTGTCGGCGAAGGCGGTGCTGCGCGGCGGCGCCCGGGTGCACATGACCCCGACGGAGTGGCGGATGCTGGAGTTCCTGGCCCGCAACCCCGGCTCGCTCGTGACGCGCCAGACGCTGCTCAAAGAGATCTGGGCGAGCGAGCAGGTCGCCGACAGCGGCTACCTGCGGCTGTACATGTCGCAACTGCGCAAGAAGCTCGAGGCCGACCCGTCGAACCCGGCGCACCTGCTCACAGAGCAGGGGATGGGGTATCGGCTGGTGGTGTGAGGGGCGTGGCGCGTCCCGCTCGCGGGAGGCGGGGTGAACCGCCGACGGGCACACGGCGTAGGGCGAACACCGCGGCCCGCGCGGGCAGGCACCGATGGGGAGCAGACGGTGAGCCGGACTCCGGAAGAACCGCCGATGCGGGGCCGGATCCCCGCTGATCCGGGCCGCCGACGGACGGACGATCAGGAGCTCGGCTCGGCCTCGGCGGCGTCGTCGACCCCGCAGGCCTCGAACTCCGCCTGAACCCGCGCGCAGCGGCACGCGTAGACGATCGAGTGCAGCAGCATCAGCGCACCTCGCCGACGGTGTGGCATCCGGGGCAGGGGACGGCCACGCGATCGCCGACGCGCAGGTCCCCCGGCAGCACGACCGCTCCGCACGAGTCGCCGTGCGCGTCGACCACGGCGTACCGCTCGTCGTACGCGCGGGACACCCGGCCGATCAGTCGCGCCTCGCGCCAGGTCACGTCGAGACCCGCGACGCACGCGTCGAGCCGCACGGTGTCGGACGCGGCATCCACCACCGTCGCGACCACCACCGTCGTCGACTGGACCGCGGATGCCACCCCGCCCGACGCCGGGATCACCGCCGGGCCCGTGCACACGCAGGGCGTGCCGCAGATCTCGGCGAAGCAGCCGACCGACATCGCGCGCACGGTGACGTCGTCGAGCGTCGGGGCGGAGCCGGCGGGCCACGCCGCGGCGTCGAAGGGCGCCGGGATGCTGGAGCGGAGGGTCGGGAGCAAGGCCGTGAGGGTCATGGCATCCGGTCTACGCCCCCGCCGTCCCGGGATGTGGGGCCCTGACGCTTTCCATGCGGGGAGCCCGACGACCCTGACGGAACGCGCCCGGCCATCCGCCGCCGCGTAGCCTAGAAGAGTGACCCCTGCCTTCGACGTCGACGCCGTGCGCGCCGACTTCCCGATCCTCGAGACCGAGGTCGACGGCTACCCGCTCGTCTATCTCGACTCCGGCGCGACGAGCCAGAAGCCGCGCGCCGTGCTCGACGCCGAGCGCGACTTCCTCGAGCGGGCGAACGCGGCCGTGCACCGCGGCGCCCACACGCTCGCCGCCGAGGCGACGGAGCTGTTCGAAGACGCGCGCATCACGGTCGCCGACTTCGTGGGCGCCGAGCCCGAGCAGCTCGTCTGGACGAGCGGGGCCACGGGCGGCCTCAACCTCGTCGCAGGTTCGCTCGGATACGCGGGGCGCCTGCGCGAGGGCGACGAGATCGTCGTCACCGAGGCCGAGCACCACGCCAACCTGATCCCGTGGCAGGAGCTCGCCCGGCGCACCGGCGCGCGCCTGCGTCACATCCCCGTGCTCGACGACGGCATGCTCGACATGCACGCCGCGGCCGACCTCATCGGCGAGCGCACGAAGGTCGTCGCCTTCCCGCACGTCTCCAACGTCCTCGGCATCGTGAACCCGGTCGCCAAGCTCGTCACCCTCGCCCGCGCCGTCGGCGCTCTGACCGTGCTCGACGCGTGCCAGTCGGCTCCGCACCTCGCGCTCGACCTGCCGGCATCCGGGGTCGACCTCGCCGTGTTCTCGGGACACAAGGTCTACGGCTCTTATGGCATCGGCGCGCTCTGGGGTCGCGACGAGGTGCTCGAGTCCCTGCCGCCGTTCACCACGGGCGGGTCGATGATCACCACCGTCACCCTCGACGAGGCCGAGTACCTCCCGCCGCCGCAGCGTTTCGAGGCCGGGACGCAGCCGGTGTCGCAGGCCGTGGCCCTGGCCGCCGCGGTGCGCTGGCTCGGCGAGCACGACCTCGCCGCCGCGCACGCGCACGAGGCCGCGCTCGAGAAGCGCATGCGCGAGGGGCTCCGCTCGATCGACGGCATCCGGCTGCTCGGAGACACGGATGCCGCGGAGCGCGTCGCCCTGCAGGCCTTCGTCGTCGAGGGGGTCCACGCGCACGACGTGGGGCAGTTCCTCGACTCCCGCGGGGTCGCCGTCCGCGTGGGACACCACTGCGCGCAGCCCCTGCACCGCCGCTTCGGTGCGACGGCGTCGGTGCGCGCGAGCGCCGCGATCCATACGACCGAGGCCGAGATCGACACATTCCTCGACGCCGTCTCGGGCGTTCGCGGGTTCTTCGGCGTCGGCGCGGCGGGAGCACGCGCATGAGCGGGCTCGAGTCGCTGTACCAGGAGCTCATCCTCGACCACGCGAAGAACCGCCGCGGCTTCGGTCTCGCCGAGCCCGGAGCGCACAGCGCCACCGTGCACCAGCGCAACCCGATCTGCGGCGACGAGATCACGCTCCGCGTCGACGTCGACGGCGACCGCGTGGCATCCGTCACCTGGGAGGGCGCGGGCTGCTCGATCTCGCAGTCGTCGGCATCCATGCTCGTGGCCCTGCTGCAGGAAGACGGGGGAGAAGACGGGATGCCGACCGCCGACGTCCGGGCCCTGATCGAGCGGTTCCGCGAGTCGCTGCGCTCGCGCGGCAAGATCCCCCTCGACGAAGAGACCTTCGCGGATGCCGCCGCCCTGTCGGGGGTGTCGAAGTACACCGCGCGAGTGAAGTGCGCGATGCTCGCGTGGGTCGCGCTGGAAGAGGGGCTGCGGCAGGCCTGACCCACGGCACGGCCCTGTGTTCGCGCCGACCGCGGCGCTATCCTGCCCCCAGACCGACGAGAGGGCGGATGCCATGGCCACAGGTGGAGCGGGATTCAGCGACGAAGAACGCGCGGCGATGAAACAGCGCGCCGAGGAACTCAAGGCGATGAAGGGTCTCAAGGGCGCAGCGAAGCTCGAGAAGGAGAACGAGGCCTGCCTCGAGGCCATCGACAAGCTCGACGGCGTCGACCGTGCGGTCGCCGAACGGCTGCACGTCATCGTGCTCGCCGAAGCGCCGCACCTGACGCCCAAGACGTACTACGGCTTCCCCGCCTACGCCAAGGACGGCAAGGTCGTGGTGTTCTACCAGCCGGCATCCAAGTTCAAGACCCGCTACGGCACGGTGAGCTTCGACGACTCGGCCCAGCTCGACGACGGCCCGATGTGGCCGGTGTCGTACGCGGTGGTCGAGGTCACGCCCGAGGTCGAGGAGACGATCCGCGCTCTCGTGCGCAGGGCGGCTCCGGCGGCCTGACGCTCGAAGCCCTGCACCTTACGCCTCGCGGCGCGAAGCCGCACCCGTCTTGTCCGACGCTCGACCTCGGCGTTGTCTGGAGGCAGACGCCGCGTCGATGCATCCCCACCGGATGCCGCGCGGCGGGGATCCACGGATCCCGCCTGCACGACACGATCGGTCGGGTGACCGGCCGGAGAGGACGAAGATGTCAGGGAACAGAGCAGTCGCGTACAAGGAGCCCGGAGTCGTCGAGGTCATCGACACCGACTACCCCGAGTTCGAGCTGAAGGACGGGCCGGGCGTCAACCCGGCGAACGTGGGCCGCAAGGTCCCCCACGGTGCGATCCTGCGCACCGTCTCCACCAACATCTGCGGCTCCGACCAGCACATGGTGCGCGGGCGCACCACGGCTCCGGCCGGGCTCGTGCTCGGTCACGAGATCACCGGCGAGGTGGTCGAGGTCGGACCCGGCGTCGAGTTCGTCAAGGTCGGCGACATCGTCTCGGTCCCCTTCAACATCGCGTGCGGCCGCTGCCGCAACTGCAAGGAGGGCAAGACCGGCATCTGCCTCAACGTGAACCCCGACCGCCCCGGCAGTGCCTACGGGTACGTCGACATGGGCGGCTGGGTCGGCGGTCAGGCCGAGTACGTGCTCGTGCCCTACGCCGACTGGAACCTGCTGGTCTTCCCCGACCGCGAGCAGGCGCTCGAGAAGATCCTCGATCTGACGATGCTGTCCGACATCTTCCCCACGGGCTTCCACGGCGCGTACACCGCGGGCGTCCGCCCCGGATCGACGGTCTACATCGCCGGCGCGGGACCGGTGGGCATCGCCGCCGCCGTCGGCGCGCAGCTGCTGGGTGCGGCCGCGGTGCTCGTCGGCGACCTCAACCCGGAGCGCCTCGCGCAGGTGCGCTCACTCGGGTTCGAGAGCGTCGACGTGTCGAAGGGCGACCCGGGAGAGCAGATCGAGCAGATCCTCGGCGTCCCCGAAGTGGATGCCGCGGTTGACGCGGTCGGGTTCGAGGCACGCGGCCACGGGGCCGATGCGGGTCATGAAGCCCCGGCGACGGTGCTCAACTCGCTGTTCACGGTGACCGCGGCGGGCGGCGGGGTCGGCATCCCGGGCCTGTACGTCACGGGCGACCCCGGTGGAGTCGACGAGGCGGCGAAGGTCGGGTCGCTGTCGCTGCGACTCGGGCTCGGCTGGGCGAAGTCGCTGTCGTTCACGACCGGTCAGTGCCCCGTGATGAAGTACAACCGGCAGCTGATGATGGCGATCCTGCACGACAAGGTGCAGATCGCGAAGGCCGTCAACGCGACGCCCATCAGCCTTGACGAGGCCCCGCAGGGCTACGCCGACTTCGACAAGGGCGCCCCGCGCAAGTACGTGCTGAACCCGAACGGGTACATCTCGAGCTGACGCTCGCCCCGGAGCTCGCAGAACGGCGCGGTGCTCGCAGATCTCCCGGCGGAGTCTGCGAGCACCGCGTGCGACTTCGAGCTTCGACAGGGGCCCGATCGAGGGCCGGATGCCACGGCCTCGGCGCCGCGGCATCCCCCCTCACCCCATGACCACGCGCTCCATACGGCGGTAGCTCTCCTCCATGCCGTCGATCATGCCGGTGGCCAGGACCATGTCGCGGGTCGTGGCATCCGGATACTCGATCAGCAGCGTCAGCAGCGTCGCCCCGTCCTCTTCGTAGAGCGAAAGGTCGTTGACCGTCGAGGGGAAGTCGGTGCCGGTCATGTGCTCGGTCTGCACCATGCGCCGGGGATCGTCGAGCAGCAGGATCTCGCCGTCGAAACCGAAGGGCTCCCCCTCGGTGCCGGGTTCGGGGGCCCAGGCGATGCGGTATCCACCCCCGACGCGCCGATCGACCTCGTGCGTGGTCATGCGCCAGCCGTCGGGGCCGAGCATCCACTGCCGCATCAGGTCGGGGTCGACGTGCGCGCGCCACACCAGCTCGCGCGGGCCGTCGATCAGGCGTGTGATGCGCACGTGCTGGTCGCTCAGGACCTCGAGCCGCGTCCCCTTGCCCTGGGCGAACTCGCGAAGGCCCTGCAGCACGGCGTCGAGCTGGTTCATCGCGAGGGTCGAGCCCTCGACGGCGCCCATCGCGACGACCTGTTCGAGCGCCTCGAGGGAGTCGAAGCGGCTGACGTTCGTCATCCGCGAGCCCTCGGGCGTGGCCTCGAACGAGAAGACCATGCGCATCGACGGCATCCCCTCGAGGGGCTCGCCGTTCTCGTCGGCGAAGGAGTCGATGACCTCGAACCCGCGGGGTTCGTCGATCGCGGTGAACTCCCATGCTCCGCCCGCGCGCTCGCCCTGCGGAGACGTCATGTAGTACTTCGCGTGCCCGCCGACCGTGAAGTCGAACGCGTCGAACGTCGCCGGCCACCCGGGAGGACCCCAGAAGCGTTCGAGCTGACGCGGGTCGGTGAACGCCGCCCAGAGGCGGTCCGGGCCGACGGCGAAGTCGGCGATCAGGGTCATGGTGAGCGCTTCGGTGTCGCTCTCGACGGATGTGACGGGCATGACGGACTCCTTCGTCGGGTCAGGGCGCGGGGGTTTCGGGGGCGGATGCCGTGGCGGGCGGCGTCCCTGTGGTCGGAACTGCGGCGGGTCGAGGGGTGGATGCCGCTCCACCCGGTGGCTCTGTGGGCGGGACCGCTGTGGATGCCGCGGCATCCGCCTCTTCGGACAGCAGCGCGTCGAGCCGGTCGACGCGCCCGCGCCAGAGGTCTTCGTACGAGCGGAGCAGCTGCTGCGCCCGGGCGATCGCGGACGGATCGGCACGCACGAGCCTCACCCTCCCCTCCGCGCGCTTGGTGATGAGCCGCGCCTCGGCGAGCACGGCGATGTGCTTCGACACCGCCGCGAACGACATCGCGTAGGCCGCCGCGAGCTGAGTCACCGACTGCTCGGAGACCAGCGTGCGCCGCACGATGTCGCGCCGCGTGGCATCGGCGAGGGCGTGGAACACCCGGTCGATGTCGGCGTCGCTCTGTTGTTCAACCATTTGGTTGCACGTTAGCGGTGATCGACCCGTGCGGCAAGGGGCTCATGACGGCGCGCCGCAGCGACTCTCAGACAGCCGGCCGCCCGGATTCGCTAACCGGGGGAGAGTCCTGGCGCAAGGCGGCCCCTCTATACCCCCATGGGGTATACGCTCGCCGGGTCGGCACGAGAGGAGGACTCATGAGCGATCATCACGTCCACGCTGCGCCCTCCGACCAGGGACGCGCGGGACAGCACGAGTCGATGCGTTCCGCACCCGGAGACCACGCGGAGCACGGGCACCACCAGGAACATGCCGCCCATACCGGGCACGGCGGGCACGGAGGGCACGGAGGGCACGGAGGGCACGGCGATCACGTTGCCGCTTTCCGACGACTGTTCTGGATCATGCTCGTGCTGGCCGTGCCGGTCGTCGCGTTCTCGCCGATGTTCGCGATGCTGCTGGGCTATCCGCTGCCGGATGCCGCGTGGCTCGGGTGGATCTCGCCGGCTCTGGGCACCGTGATGTACGTCTGGGGCGGATCGCCGTTCCTGACCGGCGCCGTGTCGGAGGTGCGCTCCCGCGCGCCGGGCATGATGCTGCTCATCGCGCTGGCCATCACCGTCGCCTTCGTCGCATCGTGGGGGGCGAGTCTCGGCATCCTGGATCACGAACTCGACTTCTGGTGGGAGCTCGCCCTCCTGATCGTGATCATGCTGCTCGGGCACTGGATCGAGATGCGGTCGCTCGCGCAGACGACCTCCGCGCTCGACTCGCTCGCGGCGCTCCTTCCCGACGAGGCCGAACGCGTCGAGGACGACGCCACGGTCACCGTTGCGCCGGCGGAGCTCCGCGTCGACGACGTCGTCGTGGTGCGTCCGGGGGCGCGGGTGCCCGCTGACGGACAGATCGTCCAGGGCTCGGCGAGCATGGACGAGTCGATGATCACGGGCGAATCGCGCCCGGTCCGCCGCGCCGAGGGCGATGCCGTCGTCGCGGGCACGGTGGCCACCGACTCGGGCGTACGGGTCCGCATCACCGCGGTCGGCGACGACACCGCCCTCGCCGGCATCCAGAAGCTCGTGTCGGACGCGCAGAATTCGTCGTCGCGCGCGCAGCGCATCGCCGACCGTGCGGCCGCGTGGCTGTTCTGGTTCGCGCTCGGCTCCGCCGTCATCACGGCGGTGGCCTGGACGCTCATCGGCCTGCCCGACGAAGCGGTGGTGCGCACGATCACCGTGCTCGTGATCGCGTGCCCTCACGCGCTCGGCCTCGCCATCCCGCTGGTGGTGTCCATCGCGACGGAGCGGGCCGCGCGGGCCGGTGTGCTCGTGAAGGACCGTCTCGCGCTCGAGAGCATGCGGGCCGTCGACACCGTGCTTTTCGACAAGACGGGAACGCTCACCGCGGGCGCCCCCGCGGTGACGGCCGTCGCTCCCACCTCCGACGCCGACGCGGACCGCGTGCTCGCGTGGGCAGCCGCGGCGGAATCCGATTCCGAGCACCCGCTGGCCCGGGCGATCGTCGCCGCCGCGGAGGCCGAGGCGCTCACGGTGCCCCGCGCCGACGATTTCTCCTCCGCTCCCGCCGTCGGCGTGCGCGCCCGGGTCGAGGGCAGAGTCGTCGAGGTCGGCGGACCGCACCTGCTCGAGGAGAAGGGTCTCGACGAGATCGACGAGACGCGATCGTGGCGCGATGAGGGTGCGATCATCCTGCACGTCGTGGTCGACGGTGCGGTCGCCGGTGCCCTGCGACTCGCTGACGAGGTGCGCCCCGAGTCGATCAGCGCCGTGCGGTCGCTGCGCGATCGGGGCGTCGGGGTGGTGATGATCACGGGCGATGCCGAGGCCGTCGCCGCGTCCGTGGCCGAGGCCGTCGAGATCGACCGGTACTTCGCGGGCGTGCGCCCCGAGGACAAGTCGTCGAAGGTCGAGCAGTTGCAGCGCGAGGGGAGGACGGTGGCGATGGTCGGCGACGGCGTGAACGACGCCCCGGCTCTCGCTCAGGCCGACGTGGGCATCGCCATCGGGGCGGGGACCGACGTGGCGATCGCCTCCGCCGGCGTGATCCTGGCGCACGACGACCCCCGCGCCGTCCTGTCCGCGATCGACCTGTCGCGTGCCGCCTACAGCAAGATGACGCAGAACCTGTGGTGGGCCGCGGGATACAACCTGCTCTCGGTGCCGCTGGCGGCGGGCGTGCTCGCACCGATCGGGTTCGTGCTGCCGATGTCGATCGGGGCGATCCTGATGTCGCTGTCGACCATCGTCGTCGCCGTCAACGCGCAGCTGCTCCGGAGGCTCGACCTGAGGCCGGCGGACGACCCCGGGCGCTGAGTCACCGCCTAGCCTGGAAGAGAGGAGGAGGACGATGCTCGCAGGGACATCGGTTCTACGCGACGCCCATGCACGGCGACCGGCGCTCGTCGCCGTGTTGGCGATGGTCGCGGCCGCGCTCATCGTCGGCCTGCTCGCGATGCACGTCCTCAACGACCGGGCCACGATGACCGGTCATCACGGCACCGCCGCGATCGACGCCTCGGCGGCGTCGGATCATGTCCACCCGGTCGACACGAGCCTGGCAACGATGAGCGCACAGGCGACGGATGCCGCGGATCCGGTCTGCGAGGACTGCGGCGGCGACCACGCCATGTCCGAGATGGGCTGCATCCTCGCGCTCGTGGCGGCGGCCCTCCTCGTCTTCGCGGCGACGTCGGTGCTCCGCCGGCTCGCCCTGCGCGACCTCCTGACTCCCGAGGGCACGCGACGCCGCGCGCGTTCCGCCCCCGGCCGACCCCCCTCGTTGATCTCCCTCTGCGTCTGTCGGACGTGAGCTGCGCGCGACACCGCGCGACCCCTCACCCCACAGCGCCCGCACGCGGGCGAAAGACAAGGAGAACCCAATGAAGACCCGATTCGCGGCTGCAGCCGCCCTCCCTCTGGCCGCCGCGCTCGCCCTCGCGGGATGCTCCGGCACGAGCGGATCCGGGTCCATGCCCGGCATGGATCACGGCTCCGGCCCGATGGCGACGGCCACCACGGCCGCCGAGGCGTCGGAGACCGACATCATGTTCGTCACGATGATGATCCCGCACCACGAGCAGGCCATCGAGATGTCGGACACCGTGCTCGCCAAGGCGGGTGTCGACGACCGCGTCACCGCCCTCGCCGAGCAGATCAAGGCCGCCCAGGGCCCCGAGATCGAGACGATGAAGGGCTGGCTCTCGGACTGGGGCGTGTCGATGAGCGGGGGCATGAGCGGCATGGATCACGGCGGGATGATGTCGGAGTCCGACATGCAGGAACTCGCGGATGCCGAGGGCGGCGACGCCGCCCGTCTGTACCTCGAGCAGATGATCGAGCACCACGAGGGTGCCGTCGACATGGCCCAGGACGAGATCGACGACGGACAGGACAGCGAGGTCGTCGACCTGGCCCGCTCGATCGTCGACAGCCAGACGGCCGAGATCGCCACGATGAAAGACCTGCTCGCCTCCCTGTGAGCGGCGGCGGGACCGGAGCATCGCGGCGCTCCGGTCCCGCTCCCCCGCTCAGGCGAGCGTGAGGAACAGCTTCTCGAGCTCCTCGACCGTGAGTCGGCCGGGGGCGTCGGCGTCGCCCGCGGCGTCGGCATCATCGGCATCCGTGTCCGTGATGCACTGCTTCATCGCCGTGGAGATGATCGCGAAACCCGCGCGGTCGATCGCGCTGCTCACCGCGGCGAGCTGCGTGACGACCTCGCGACAGTCACCGCCGCCCTCGACGGCAGCGATCACCGCGGCGAGCTGCCCTTGCGCGCGGCGGAGGCGGTTGGCGACCTTCTTGACGGCCTGGGGATCGTGGAGGCTGCGGTCACTCATGCGTGTTCTCCTTCAGCGAGGGTCGAGGACATTGCCTCGCGGCCGGCGAGCCAGGTGCGGTATCCGCCGTCGAGATTACGCACGTCGTACCCGAGCTGTGTGAGCAGCCGCGCGGCCGTGTGTCCGCGCTGCCCGACCTGGCAGTGCACGATCACCGGGCCGTCGGGGATCTCACCGTGGCGGGCGCGGAGATCGTCGAGCGGCAGGTTGACCGCCCCCGGGATGGCCCCCGCGGCGAACTCCGCGGGGGTGCGCACGTCGACGAGGGCGGCCCCGGCGTCGAGCGCCGCCGGCAGCTCGTGCCACTGCACGGCATCCGTCGTCCCCTCGGCGAGGTTCTGCGCGACGTACCCGATCATGTTGACGGGGTCCTTCGCCGAGCCGTACTGCGGAGCGTAGGCGAGTTCGAGCTGCGAGAGAGCGGATGCCGTCAGCCCGGCCGCCATGGCCACGGCGATCACGTCGATGCGCTTGTCGACGCCGTCGCCACCGACGATCTGGGCGCCGAGAATGAGGTCGGACGCGGGATCGACGAGCAGCTTCATCGCCATCGCCTGCGCCCCCGGGTAGTAGGTCGCGTGTGAGGCCGGGTGCGTGTGGATGACGCGGTGCGCCCGCCCGTCGGCGATGAGTCGGCGTTCGCTCCACCCGACGAAGGCGACGGTCGCGCCGAACAGTCCCAGCACGGCGGTGCCGAGCGCGGGACGCGCCGGGGCCGGCTCGAGGCCCGCGATGTCGTCGGCCACCGCCCGGCCGTGGCGGTTGGCCAGGCCCGCCATGGTCACCAGCGCAGGCTCGCCGTCGACGTGGTCGCGCTTCTCGACGCCGTCGCCCACGGCCCAGACGTGCGGGGCGGAGGTCCGTTGCCGTGCGTCGACGGCGATCCCGCCGGTCGGACCGACCTCGAGACCGGCGGCCTCGGCGAGGCCGCGATCGGGGCGCACTCCGCTCGCCTCGACGACGAGCACCGCCTCGACGGTCCCGCCGTCATCCAGGAGGACGCGCCCCGGCTCCGCACCGACGATGGTCGAGCCGAGCCGTACGTCGACGCCGTGCTCACGGAGGAGGGCCAGCAGCGGCGCGGCCATCTCGGCATCCAGGGGCGACAGCACCTGCCGACCGCGCGTCACCAGGGTCACTCGCGCGCCGCGCGCGACGAGGTTCTCGACCGCCTCGAGCCCGATGAAGCCGGCTCCCGCCACGACGACGCTCGGTTGCGGACCGGCGTCGGCGAGCACCTCGAGCACGCGGTCGACGTCGTCGACACTGCGCAGCGTGTGCGTGGGAACGGCCCCCGCGGACGGCCCCGGAGCAGCCGCGGCCCCCGTGGCGATCACGAGGTCGTCGTACGTCTCGACGCTCTCGGTGGCCGCATCGATATCGCGCACGGTCACCGTTCGGGTGGCCGTGTCGATGGCGACCACCTCGTGCCGCACGCGCACGTCGAGGGCGAAGCGGGATGCGAGCGATTCCGGCGTCTGCAGAAGGAGCGACGAGCGCTCCGCGATCACCCCGCCCACGTGGTACGGCAGTCCGCAGTTCGCGAACGACACGTACGCGCCGCGCTCGTAGACCGTGATCTCGCGGGTCTCGTCGAGTCGCCGCAACCTCGTCGCCGCACTCATTCCCGCCGCGACCCCGCCGATGATGACCGTCTTCATGTCCTCTACCTTATACCCCCGGGGGTATAGTCGAGCCGGTCGCGACCGCGGCCGAGAACGGAAGGATGCCGAAGATGTGCCGACAGGCGACGTGCAAGACGTGTGGGAAAGCGACGTGGGCCGGGTGCGGTCAGCACGTCGATCAGGTGATGGCCGGCGTTCCCCGGCGCGACCGCTGCGAGGGGCACGAGAAGCAGGCCGCCGCCGAGGGCGGCGGGTTCTTCTCCCGGCTGTTCGGGCGCTGAGTCGACTCAGGCGTCGATGCGCAGCGCCCCGGCGACGGCGTCGAGCGCACCGGGCACGAGCCGGTAGTACGCCCACGTTCCGCGCTTCGAGCGCGTGAGGAATCCCGCCTCGGTCAGCACCTTGAGGTGGTGCGACACCGTGGGCTGCGACAGCCCGACAGGCTCGGTGAGGTCGCACACGCAGGCCTCCTGCTCGGCAGCGCTCGCGACGATCGACAGCAGGCGCAGCCGAGTCGGGTCCCCGAGGGCCTTCAGCCGCCCGGCGAGCCCTTCGGCGTCGGCGACCGACATCGGGGCGCCCCCGCTGGACACGCAGCAGGCAGCGGACGGCAGGAGTGGCAGCGTGGTCATACATCGATAGTAGTCGATATTGACATCCATCGATGGATGCGGGCACGATGGGGCATCGACAGTCATCGATGCACGAGGAGTCCCATGTCGACGCTCACCCTCACTCCGCGACCCCGGACGACGGACCGCCTCGCGGCCCTTCCCGTGGTCGTCATCGGCGCGGGGCCCGTGGGCCTCGCTGCCGCCGCGCACCTCGCCGACCGGGGGATCGCCTTCGTCATCGTGGAGGCGGCATCCACTCCCGCGGCCGCCGTGCAGCAGTGGGGCCACACCCGCCTGTTCTCGGCCTGGCGCGAGGTCGTCGACCCCGTCGCCCGCCGCCTGCTCGAGGCCGCCGGCTGGACCATGCCGGCCGAGGGTCGCGCTCCGACGGGCCGAGAGCTCGTCGACGACTACCTGCGCCCGCTCGCGGAGCTGCCCGCCATCGCGGCCCACATCCGCTACGGCGCGCGGGTGACCGGAGTCGCGCGTGAGGGGATGGACCGCACGCGCTCCGCCGACCGCGAGAACACCCCGTTCCTCGTGCGCACCCCGAAGGGAGAGCTTCTCGCCCGGGCCGTACTCGACGCCTCGGGAACGTACGACTCGCCCAACTCACTGCTGTCGACGGGCCTGCCCACCATCGACGACGCGCGGATCTCGCACGCCCTGCCCGACGTGCTCGGCCGCGAGCGCGAACGCTTCGCGGGCCGGCACACGATCGTCGTCGGCGCCGGGCACTCCGCCGCGAACACCCTCATCTCGCTCGTCCGCCTGCAGCGCGACGCCCCCGGCACGCGCATCACCTGGCTCATCCGCAACGCCGGCGCCGTGCGCGTGTCGTCGTCGGCCGACGACGAGCTCGTCGGCCGCGCGCAGCTCGGCGCGCGCGTGGACCGGTACGTCGAGGCCGGCGCCGTCGACAAGATCGACTCCTTCGAGATCGGCCGTGTCGAGGCCCGACCGGATGGCATCCACCTCTCCGGAACACGACGCGGCGAACTCGCCGAGGTGACCGCCGACGTCGTGGTCAACGCGACCGGGTTCCGGCCCGACCTCGCCCCGCTGCGCGAGATCCGCACCGATCTGGATGCCGTCGTCGAGGCGCCGCGCCTGCTCGCCCCGCTCATCGACCCGAACGTGCACTCGTGCGGCACCGTCGAGCCGCACGGATTCCGGGAACTGACGCACCCCGAGCACGGCTTCTTCCTCGTCGGGATGAAGTCGTACGGCCGCGCGCCCACGTTCCTACTGGCCACCGGGTACGAGCAGGTGCGCTCGATCGTGGCATGGCTCGCGGGCGACATGTCCTCGGCTTCTCGCGTCGAGCTGACGCTGCCGGCCACGGGCGTGTGCTCGACGGATGCCGGTGGGTGCTGCTGACATGACGCTCGTGCGCGCGCTCGAACGAGCGGACTGGGCCGCGGTGGAGGACATCTACCGTGAGGGCATCGAGGGCGGCAACGCCACCTTCGAGACCGAGACGCCGACCTGGGACGCGTTCGACCAGGCCAAGGCCCGGTTCGGTCGACTGGTCGCCGTCGATGACGCGCACGCGGTCGTCGGGTGGGTGGCGGCGTCGCCGGTATCGGCCCGCGCCGCGTACCGCGGTGTCGTCGAGCACTCCGTGTACGTCGCCGCTCGCGCACAGGGGCGGGGCATCGGTGCCGCTCTCGTGCGGGCGTTCATCGCCTCGGCCGAGATGAACGGGGTCTGGACGATCCAGTCCAGCGTGTTCCCGGAGAACACGGCATCCCTCCGCCTGCACGAGGGCCTCGGCTTCCGCGAGGTGGGCCGACGCGAGCGGATCGCGCGCTCCCTCGTGGGTCCGTGGGCCGGGCAGTGGCGGGACACCGTGCTGATCGAGCGGCGCAGCGCGATGAACGGGCGCGGATGACCCTTCACCCCGTACGTCACCAACCGTTCACCTCGACCGAGAAAGATAGCGAGATCATGACCCGCCCCACCGTCCTCTTCGTCTGCGTCCACAACGCCGGACGCTCGCAGATGGCCGCCGGCTACCTGCAGCAGCTCGCCGGCGACCGAATCGACGTGCTCTCCGCCGGATCCGCGCCGAAAGACGCCATCAACCCCACCGCGATCGACGCGATGGCGGAAGAGGGCATCGACATCTCGGCGAACCAGCCCAAGGTGCTCACGGTCGACGCCGTGAAGACGTCCGACGTGGTCATCACGATGGGCTGCGGCGACGCGTGCCCCATCTTCCCGGGCAAGCGCTACGAGGACTGGGAGCTCGACGACCCCGCAGGTCAAGACCTCGACGCCGTGCGGCGCATCCGCGACGAGATCAAGGGTCGCGTCGAGGGGCTGATCGCGAGCTTGTCCGCCGCGTGACGGGTTCTCCGATCGGCCGGAAGGGCAGGATTGGAGAGCCCCAAGCAAAGGCTACGGTCCTATCCTTTGCGGCGTCGGTCGCTTCCACCCTCGTCATCAGCACGGTCGCCGCGAGCACGGCGATCAGCAAGCTCGCCGCAGCAGGAGTGCTGACCCAGGTCGGCGGCGGAAGCCGCAACCGCATCTGGCAGGCATTCGAGATCCTGGATGCCGTGGACGCGTTCGCCGCGCGCGCCCGACGGGGGCGCACGTGAAGCTTCAGATGCTCGCCTGAGACGCCCACGACGCGCGCTCACGCGCCGGCGATCAGCCCCTCCAGGGGACCGTCCGGCAACACGACCCACCCCTCCCGCCGCGCGACGTCGAGGGCTTCGTGGTCCGGCGCCTCGAACAGCCCGAGTGCCCCGGCGCGCGTCGCCAGCGCCGCGATGACGGCATCGAAGGCGTCCGCTTTCGCGACCGCGAGCGGGGCGAAGGGCCCCACGTCGAGCCACGGCGCTCGCGCGGTCAGGGTGTCGAGCAGGACGGCGCGGCGGGCGGCATCCACCCGATACCCCGTCGTGTCGAAGCCCCACAGCCGCAGCGACCCGCCGGGGTACACCTCGAACAGGCGTCCCTCGGCCGCGCGATCGACGGGGAAGCCCACGGCGGCGAGGCGCCGGAGCAGCCCCGCCCCGCGAAGAGCCGTGACGCCGAGCCGATCGGTCGACACGCTCAGCGGCCAGCGCCCGATGCGCTCGCGCACGACGTGGTCGGTTCGGCGGTAGACGAGCGGTCGACGCCAGTCGGCGTGACCCTCGACGGGCCCCAGCTCGGGCTCGACGGCGCCGTGGTGCGCGCGCACGAAGTCGACGAAGGCGTCGGGCCAGCCGAGCGGGCAGTCCACCCCGAGCCACGCGTCACCGGAGGCGACGGATGCCACGATGTCGGCATCCTGGATGCCGATCTCGAGGCGCGTGAGCACCGCGCGGCCGTCCGCCCACTCCAGCTCGGCGAGGGCGGTGCCGGGCGCTCCCGCGGCGAGGTCGATCCCGACGGTTCTCATCGCGTCGAGCCTAGGCCGCCTCGCGCGGCGGGAGTACGGCGCGACCCGCGTGAGCGAGCGCGTCGCACGAGAACGACGGCGCGACAAGGCATCCCCGATTCACCCCTCGACCTGGGAGGATCGACGCATGGCAGACGAGGATCTCCCCGATTCGCTCGAACCGGCGACCGACGTCCCGCCGCGCGACGAACCCGCCCCGCCGCCCACCCCGAAGGGCGACCTGCGGGCCGTGTCGATCATCGCGATCGTCACCGGTGCGATCGTCATCGCCTGGTACCTGTTCATCGCCACGGTGCAGACCATCTCGAAGGTCGACGAGATGCCGTGGATCCAGATCGGCATGTGGGTGCTCGCCGCGGTGTCGTTCGTGTGCGGCATCCTGAGTCTGAATGCGCGCATGGCGCGCGAGCTCGCCGCGGCGGGCTTCATCGCCGGGGTCGCGGCGGGTCTGCTCTCGATCTCGATCGGCTTCTTCAGCGAACTGCTCAACTGAGGCGTCAGCCGGCGCACTCCATGCTGAGCTCGGTCAGCATCCACGACCCGCTCGAGCGGTCGAGGTGGACCGTGCCGCAATCGCCACCGGCGTAGGTGACGTCGAGCACCGCGTCCGACGCCGTCTCGGAGACGACCTGCACATCGACGTCGGCAGACATTCCGGTCGCGGCATACAGCGCCGAGGTCTGCGCGATGAGCGTGGCGCAGTCGGTGATCCCGGCACCGACGGTGTCGTTGTACTCCTGGATCATGCGCTGCTGCAGGGGCTCGGCGAGGGCGCCGCAGGCGGCCACCGTGTCGGCGGCGCGCACCGCCGTCCACCACGACTCGAACCGTTCGACGGGGCCGGGTTCGGGGGATGCCGAGGCGGTGGCGGTGGGAGTGGGGACCGCGGTCGGCGAAGCGGGGGCCGCCGAAGCGGCGTCGACGGGACCGGTCTCGGATGCCGTCGGACCCGTGCAGGCGGACAGCACGAGACCGGCGCCGAGGAGCGTGGCGAGAAGCAGCGGGCGGGGGGATCGCATGCGTCCATCCTCGGACAGGTGGCTTCGGGGTGCCAGTCGGGTGAGGCGCGCGTCGCCGTGGAATAGCCGAACCGGGCTCGGGGTTCGACCGTGACATGACGCCGTCGCACGCTCTCGAACGCGCTTTCTCGCGCATCGACGTGTCGCCCGGTCACGCCCGGCGGCAACGCCTCGACGCCGGAGAACGTCTCACCCTGGCCCGCGGCGACGCCGCCCTGGTCTACCTGCGCGCCGGCGAGCTCACGGGCCGCGCCTCCCAGCGGTCGGTCTGCGCGGTCGACGCCCCCTCCGGCTCAGCGGCGGCCATCGAGGGCGACCGCACGCTCCTCGCCGGCGACGCCGTCGTCGCGCTCGGATGCCACGCCCTCACCCTGACGTCGCAGTCCGGAGCCGAGGTCACCGTGGTGCCCCTCACTCTGACCCCCACGAGCGACACCCGGGCGCTGCCGCCCGTCGTTTTCGTGAGCGAGTTCGCGCGCGCCGAGCCCGCCGCCGCCGGCCTGGCCGCGCATCTCGGCATCCCGGCTCCCGGAGCGATGGGTCCGCGGGGCGGCGACACCACGATCTGCAAGCTCATGGTCACGACGGTGCTGCTCTCGGCCCTGCGCGCGTGGGCGGCGACCGCGCGCGAGCAGACCTGGCCGCCCCGCACCGACGACCCCTTCCTCGCTCGGGTGGTCTCGGCGGTCATCGACGACCCCGGCCGCGAGTGGACCATCGATCACCTCGCAGCCCTGGGCGCGATGTCGCGGTCGGTGTTCGCGGCGCGGTTCCGACAGGTCTTCGGCACCTCGCCCGCGTCGTACGTGACCGAGGTGCGCATGCGGCGGGCGAAAGAGCTGCTGGATGCCGGGACCGGCGTCTCCGAGACCTCCCGCGCACTGGGCTACGCCTCCGACGAGGGCTTCCGGCGCGCGTTCCGGCGTCACGTCGGTGTCGCCCCGTCGGCGTGGCGGGCGGGTCGGCGCGAGCTCGCGGTCTGACCCGCGCGGGACGAGCGGTGGGGTTCGGGGCGCGATCCCGCAAGCCCCGGCCGGGTTTGGGGCGCATTCCGCGGACCCGGCGGGGTCCGGGGCGCGATCCCGCAAGCCCCGGCCGGGTTCGGGGCGCATTCCGGCGTGTGGGGCGCGAAACTGCCGCCCCGAACGAAGGAACGCGCCCCAAACCCAGGACGTCGCTGCGGCCCTCCCGGCGGCCCCCACGCGGCCGCGACCCCGGGCCGGTTCGGGGCGCGTTCCGCGGACCCGGCGGGGTTCGGGACGCGATCCCGCGTCCCTGGCGGGGTTCGTGCGATCCCGCCAGCCCCGGCCGGGTTCGGGGCGCATTCCGGCGTTTGGGGCGCCAAACTGCCGCCCCGAACGAAGGAACGCGCCCCAAACCCCGCCCCGCCCGCGGCTCAGCCCCGGACGGACCGCCGCTCGCGCAGCGAGACGCCGAACAGCACGGCGCCGATGACGAGGAGCGCGATGCCGATGGCATCCACCGTCTGCACGCTCGTGGCGTCGACGAGGATGCCGCCCACACCCGCCGCGATGGTGATCGCGAGCTGGAACCCCGTGACGACGAGGCTGCCCCCGGCCTCGAGGCGGTCGGGCATGCGGTGTCCGACCCACGTGTTGACGATGATCAGCCACGACGAGAAGAAGAAGCCCCACACCGAGACGGCGATCGCGACGACCACGAGCGACCCGGGCAGCAGCATGACCGCAGCGATCGCGAGGGCGATGGCGAGCGGTCCGACGACGGAGAGACGGGCGAAGGCGCGGTCGACGACGAGGCCGACAAGGATGTTGCCCACGAATCCGCCCACCCCGAACAGCGCGAGCAGCAGTACGATCGTGCCCGCGCCGACGTCGGGGATGCGCTCGAGCGACAGGCGCACGTAGGTGTACGCGACGAAGTGCCCCAGCACGACGAGCACGTGCCCCACCATGCCTCCGATGTTGCCGGGCCGCCGGAGGGTGTCGAACAGGATGCCGAGGCTCGACGCCGCGGCCGGCGGCACCGGGGGCAGCGCCACGCGCACGCCGATACCCACGGCCGCGGTGGCGACGGCGATGAGCAGGAAGGCCAGGCGCCAGTCGAGCGCCTCGCTCAGTGCCACCCCGATCGGCACGCCCGCGACCGTGGCCAGCGAGAGTCCGGCCGAGCCGAACATCATCGCGCGACCGATGCGGTCGGGGCTCGACAGGCGGGCGGCGACCGTGATCGACATGGACCAGAACGCACTGATCGCGGCTCCGAGCAGGAAGCGCGCGACGAGGATCGCCGGCAGGCTCGGCGCGACGGCCACGACGAGGCTCGAGACGGTGGCCGACGCGGCCGCTCCGATCAGCAGCGTGCGGCGGTCGAGACGCGGGAGCAGCAGCCCCACGGTCGGTGCGAAGAGGAGCCCCGCGAGCGCGGTGACGGTGACCGTCTGACCGGCCTGCCCCGCCGTGACGCCCAGTGAGGCGGCCATCTCGGTGAGGACGCCGTTGGGGAGGAACTCCGCGGTGACGAGCAGGAAGCTCAGCAGCATGACGACGATGAGGCCGCCGTAGCGCATCGTGGACGGCCCGACGACGGGCGTGGGAACGGGAGCGGTGGTGGTCATCCTCCGATGCTCGCGGGCGACCGCGGTTCGCGCCGGGCCGTTCGTCCGTGGCATCCGACCGATCGTCCGGGGAGGCGGGCCGGGCGCCGAGGGGCCGTGCCGTCGTGCGGAGGCGAGCCGTGCGTCGAGGGACCGTGCCGTCGTGCGGAGACGAGCCGTACGTCGAGGAACCGTGCCGTCGTGCGGAGGCGAGCCGTGCGTCGAGGGACCGTACCGTCAAGCGGAGCCGCGCTCCGACACGCCGCCGCGCGGCGGCAGCGCTCGGCGCGTCGCCGGTCGACTCCGCACGACGGAACACGACCGCGTCGGGGCCACCGCATGGCGCAAGGCCCCGACGAGGACCCCGCCCGCCACACGGCCGCTCGAGGCCACCGCCCGCCGCACGGCCGCGCCGCGGGCCCGGCGGCCCCGCGTCAGCGGGTTGACCCCGGCCCCACGTACCGCGCCGCGGGTCGGATGATCTTCGGGTCCCGCGCCTGTTCGAGCACGTGCGCCGTCCAGCCGATCGTGCGGGCCAGCGCGAAGGTCGGGGTGAACATCTCGCGCGGGATGCCGCACTGCTCCAACACGACCGCGGCGTAGAACTCGACGTTGGCCCGGAGGGGGCGCTCGGGATGCCGGACGGCGAGCTGCCGCTCCGCCTCCGCCTGGAACGCCAGCGCCTGCACCACCCGGTCGCCGCCGAGGCCCCGGGCGACTTCGCGGAGCAGTTCCGACCGCGGATCGGCCGTGCGGTACACCGCGTGCCCGAAGCCCATGAGGCGTCGCCCGGCGGAGAGTTCGCCCGCGATCCACGCGGCGGGGTCGTCGCCGGCGGCGTCGAGGCTGTCGAGGGCCCGCGCCGGGGCTCCCCCGTGCAGCGGTCCCGAGAGCGCGCCGAGCGCACCGGTGAGGCAGGATGCCATGTCGGCCCCGGTCGAGGCGATGACCCGGGCCGTGAACGTCGAGGCGTTGAAGCCGTGGTCCATCGCCGCGACGAGGTAGGCCGACAAAGCGCGGACGTGCGCCTCGTGGGGGGTGGCCCCCGTGACCCGCTCGAGGTAGTCGGACACGACGCCGCGGCCCGCCGGCATCCGTTCCGCTGACGGTGCGAGGGCGAGCGGTGCCATCGCGGCGAAGGCGATCGCCTCGTCGAGCCTCCCGGCCTCGTCGAGGTCGTACAGCGATGGGCAGCGACGGAGGGATGCCGCGAGCGTCCACACCGCGCGCAGCACCGCGAGCGGCTGGTCGCTCTGCGCGCGCACGGCGGAGAGAAGGGGCGCCAGCCGGTCATCGGACTGCGCGGTGGCGATCCGCTCGGCGAAGGCGCCCGGATCGTCGGGCATGGCGCCGACGACGAGGAGGTGCCAGACGTCTTCGAAGCGGCGCGTGCGCGCGAGGTCGACCGCGGAGTGGCCGCGGTAGTGGTAGAAACCGGCGTCGCCGTCGACGTCGCTGATGGCGGTTTCGGCCGCCACGACGCCGTTGAGTCCGCGGGGCACATCGATCAGGTCGCTCATGCGCTCAGTGTGCGAACATGACGTCGAAAGCGTCAACGTTGATCGGATCAAGATGACAGCGCCCCTCCCCCGCCTCACCGCCGCGCAGGCCGCCGCCCGACTCGGCGTGAAGCCCGAGACGGTCTACGCCTACGTCTCCCGCGGGCTGCTCGGCCGCGAGCGCGACGCGCGCGGCTCGACCTTCGACGCCCTCGAGGTCGAGGCCTTCGCGACCGGGAGGCGACGCGCGGCCGCGCAGGCACCGACCCACCCCACCACCGGGATGCCGCTGGGGGTCGTGCACACCGACATCGCCGACATCGAGGACGACGAGCTGCTCTACCGGGGGCGCCGCGCCCGCGACCTCGTCGAGCGTCCGTTCGCCGAGATCGTCGCGTGGCTCTGGGACGCCGAGCGCGTCGACGCCCCCGACCCCGCCATCGGGAGCGCCCGGGAGATGGTGGCGGCGCTGCCTCCGCACGCCGGGGCCATGGACCGCCTCCGCGCCGCCCTCACCGGCTTCGCAGCCGACGATCCCCTGCGGCACGACGCATCACCGGCCACGCTGCACCGCATCGGATGGACGCTGCTGACCGGACTCCCGGTGGCCCTCGGCGGAGACCCCGACCCCGACATCGCGCTGTCGCTGACGCGCGCGTGGAACGCCCCGGCATCCGTCGGTCCCGCCGTCAACGCGGCTCTGGTGCTGCTCATCGATCACGACCTCGCCGTGTCGACCTTCGCCGCGCGCGTGGCCGCCTCGGCGCGCGCCGACGGATACGCCGCCGTCAGCGCCGCGCTCGGCGCCGCCGACTCCCCCCTGCACATCTCGGCGGCCACCCGCACCGCGCGCCTTCTCACGCGCGTGCGACGAGGCCTCGACCCCGAACGGGCCCTGGCCGAAGCACTGCAGGACGGCAACGGCATCCCGGGCTTCGGCCATCCGCTCTATCGCGGCGTCGACGACCGCGCCGACGCCCTGTTCCCGTTCATCGCGGCGCTTCCCGACGGGGCGGGGACGATGGATGCCGTGCACCGGCTCTCGGAGGTCGTCGGCGCGCGGGCGCGGCTGCGGCCCAACGTGGATCTGGCGCTGGCCGCGTTGGCATCCGGGGCACGCCTGCCCGAGGACGCCGCCAGCACGATCTTCGTCATCGGCCGGCTGGCGGGGTGGATCGCGCACATCGCCGCGGAGTACGCCGAGCCCGCCATGCGGCTTCGCCCGCGGGGTGAATACGTGGGGCGATGAGGTCGATCTAGCCAGGTAGGTGGCTAGGGTGCCGCCGTGATGTACAACGTCGTGGAGGCGCGCAACAACCTGTCGCGGCTGATCGCCGACGTCGAATCTTCTGCTGCACCCACAGCACCACCACGAGCGCGAGCCACAGGATGACGAGTCCGGCGACGACGCCGAGCACGACAACGAGCCCTTCCGGAATCGGGCTCAGCGGTTCTCCCACTCGCGCGCCATCTCGACGACGGCGGCGACGGCGGCCTCGGTGTCGGCCACGGAGCCCCCGGCCCGACCCGCGACGAGACCCGCCACGAAGGCGCTGAGCGGAGCCGCGGGGCGCGCGACGCCGTTGGCGACGTCGCGGGCGAGGTCGAGGATGAGCGAGATGGGGATGTCGCCGTCGTCGAGGCCGAAGCGCTCGGCGAGCGCGGCACTCCACTCGTTCAGCGCCTCGGGCGGCAGGGTGCGGTTCTCGGTCATGGCTCCTCCTCGGGCTCTCCGGAGATCGTCCCACGTGTCGATGTCGCGCGTCTCCGTCGCGGAGGCCGCGATCGCGGCGATGGACAGGCCGCCGAGCAGCGCCCGCATCGACGCATCGCGGCCCGCACCGGGGAGACCGGATGCCGCTGCCCGCAGCGCCCCGGTGCGGTACCGGCCGATGAGCCACTGTCGTCGGCCGTCGTCGAGACACACCCCGTCGGCCCCGGGCGGGATGGGGGCGGTGAGCCGGTGGACGGCCGCGGCCGGTGCGGCGAGGTCGCAGGCGATGACGTAGACCTCGTCGGCATCCACCGCCGGCAGCGCAGCGACGACGGCGGCGACCGGGCCGCCGAAGGGCGGATCCTCGCGTACCCAATCGACGTCGAGCGCGGCGTCGAGCACCGGTGCGACCACGACGACGCGTCCCGTCCCGCCGGCCCGCACGGCGTCGATCGCCGCGGCGAGCAGCGTCGATCCCCCGACCTCGAACAGCGGCTTCACGGCGCCGCCCACCCGCGACCCGCGACCGCCGGCGAGCAGGATCGCGTCGACGCTCACCACAGGGCGACCGTCACGAGGGCATCGGGGGCGAGGTCGTCGTCGCGCGAGGGGATCACGGCCAGTCCCTCGGCCTGACCGAGGCCCCGCGTGCCGCGCGGCGTCGGGGTCGCCCGCCAGCGTTGCGGATCGGAGCGGTCGAGCGACACCGGCACGTACTGCGTTCTGCCCGGGCGCGCCCGCCACCCCCCGGCGAGCGCCACCCGCACCTGCGCGCGCCCGAGCTCGACGTCGCCCTCCAGCGCACGCAGTGCCGGACGCACGAACAGCTCGAACGACACCGCGGCGCTCACGGGATTGCCCGGCAGCCCGAACAGCAGGGTGCCGGCGGGGGTGCGCCCGAAGCCCTGCGGTTTTCCGGGCTGCATGCGCACGCGGTCGAAGCGCATGAGGTCGCCGAGCGTGTTCTTCACCACCTCGTACGCCCCGGCGCTCACGCCCCCGGAGAAGACGACGACGTCGGCCCCCGCTGCCTCCGCGGCCGCGATCGCCCGGCGCGGACCGTCGCCCTCGTCGTCGACGCTCGTTCGCAGCACGACGTCGGCCCCGGCCTCCTCGGCGAGACCGGCGAGCAGCACGCTGTTCGACTCGGGGATCCGGCCACGACGCAGCTCGGTGCCCGGCGCGACGAGCTCGGAGCCGGTCGACACCACGGCCACCCGGGCGGCGCGCGACACCTCGACGGTGCCGACTCCGGATGCCGCGATCGCGCCGATCCGGGCGGCGGTCAGGCGCACGCCGGCCTCGACGACGAGATCCCCCTGCCGCACGTCCGAGCCGCGGCGGCGGATGTGCGCCCCCGGCGCCCGCGGGGCGACGACGACCTCGACGGGCTCGAGGCCCCCGGCCAGCCCCCGCGCGGTCTCCTCGAAGGGGACGACGGCGGTGGCGTCGGTGGGCACGGGCGCCCCGGTCATGATGCGGGCGGCGTCACCGGCATCCATCGGCGGGTCGAGGTCGGTGCCGGCGGGGAGGTCGGCGACCACGCGCAGGGTGGCCGGGGCGTCGAGGTCGCGCACGGCGAAGCCGTCCATCGCGGAGGAGTCGAAGCCCGGCACGTCCACGGCGGCCGAGACCGGATACCGGAGCACCCGGCCGCGCGCGGCGGCGACGTCGCGCGACTCAGGGATGAGGGGCCGTACCGCCTCGAGGATCGCCGCGAGGTGCTCGCTGACGTCGATCACGCGAGGAACCGGGGACGGGACAGGGGCATGTGCTCAGCGTAGGCGCGGCGGCAACGGCTCGGACGGGCGTGGCGCCGCGGCGCAAGCCGTGCGTCACGGCACCGCACCTTGGCTACCGTGTGCGCATGGATGCCCTGACCTACGCCGAGGTCGGCGCGACCGCCGGCGAGATGCCCGCGGGCTACCACCACGTACGCGCCCGCCGGGTGATCGGCCGCGGCCCCGAGGTCTTCGCGCGGGCCGCCGACGCCCTCCTCGCTGGCGAGGCGCAGCGCCGCGCGGGAGCGCGCGTCGAGCTGAGCGAGACCCCGATGCGCGAGGGCACCCGCGTGACGATGCGGCTGGGGGTCGGCATCCTGAGCTTCCGCATCCCGTGTCTGGTGGTGTGGGCCGAACGCACCGAGACCGTGGCGGGGTTCGCCTACGGCACGCTGCCCGGGCATCCCGAGCGCGGCGAGGAGAGGTTCACGCTCACGTTGGAGCCGTCGGGCGAGGTCGCGTTCGACATCGCCGCGTTCTCCCGCCCCGGCCGGTGGTTCACGCGTGTCGGCGCTCCACTCGGGCGCCGCGTGCAGGCGTGGATGACGCGGCGGTATCTCCGCGCGCTCTGACGCCGCCCGGGGCGCCGGGGGGCCCGGCCGAAGTGCCACGATCCGGGGGAGCACGCGCCGAGGTCACCGCGCGATCACACCGATCGCTCGTCCCCGGCGCGGTGTCGGCTCCGCCGTTCGCACAACTCCGGAAGAACCGATCGCGAAGGTCCGGCCGTCCGCGTCATTCCGGGGCCGCGGAACCGGCCCAGCTCGGTTTTGCAGGAGTTGTGCGCGCGCCTCGGGCTATCGCTCGCCCCGGCGCGGTGTCCGCTCCGTCGTGCACAACTCCGGAGAAATCGACCGGCGAAGCCGGGCGGGCCGCGTCGATCCGGGGCTGCGGAAGCGGCCCCGCCCTGAGTTTCAGGAGTTGTGCGCGCGCGGGGTGAGACAGCACAAGGCCCCGCCGAAGCGGGGCCCTGTCTTCGAACCGTCAGTTCTGCGGCCGCTCGTCCTCCACGACCGACTGCACGCTGTCGGTGGCCGGCGTCTCGTCGTCGGCACGCACCTCGTCGGCCGCGATCGCGATGTCGACCGCTGCATCCTCGAGCGCCTCGGCGACGACGTCTCGCACATCGCCGCGGTCGTCGTCCGCCGCCGGTGCGGGGGCGTCGAGGGCCGAGCCCTCGTCGGTCGGCTCGAGCTCGCGCGCTGCGCGCTCGGTGTCGGCCTCCGCCTGCTCGCGGCGCGCGGCCTCCGCGTTCTGACGACCGAACTCGCCGGCCGCGGCGGCCGCTCCGGCGGCGAGGTCGGAGGCGGCGTCCTTCGCGTCGCCGAGGGCCTTCGCGGCGTCGTCGGCCTTCTCGCGCACGACGGCGGCAGCGTCGGCCGTCCTCTCGCGGACGGTCGCCGACGCGGCATCCGTCCGCTCCTTGACGTCTCCGGCGATCTCGCGAGCGCGGTCGCCGGCGGCATCCGCCTTCTCCTTGACGTCACCAGCGATCTCGCGAGCGCGGTCGCCGGCGGCATCCGCCTTCTGCTCCGCCTCCTCGACGACGTCGCGGTCGAAGGGGCCGAAGACACCGGTCACCACCACGTCGACGTCGATTCGTCCCCGCCCGAGGGGCTCGAGGGCCGTACGGACGGCGGTGCGCACGGCATCCGACACCTCGTGCAGCTTGTGCGGATAGTCGACGACCAGCGAGATCGTGGCCGTGACCGAGTCGGCGCGGTCGGTGTCGATCTTGACGCCGGGGGCGGTACTGGCGAGGCCCACGCGCTCACGGACGGCGTCCGACGCGCGGCCCAGCAGGCTGCCCAGGGCGTGGACGCCCGGGACCGAACCGGCCGCGGTGGCGGCGAGGCTCGCCGCGGCATCCAGGTCGGGCGGGTCGATGGTGGCATCGATGGTGGTCATGACGGCTCCTCGTGGGGGTCAGTGCACGCGGGTGTTGTCGCGTGCGAGCTTCGCGCGCAGGCCCGAGTGGATGGAGATGTAGGCGCGCAGGTTCTGGCCCGTCAGGGCGGCGAGGTTGGTCACGAGCGTGTCGACGTGCTCGGCCACCTGGCGCGGCGAGGTGTTCTGTCGCGGGGTGACCGCGACGTGGAGCACCGACTCGTTCTTGATCTCGCCGGCCGTGATGCGCGAGGAGAGGATCTCGTCGCGCTCGGCGAGGGCGTTCTTCAGCGCCTCCGAGGCGAATCCGTCGGTGACGGTGATGCGACCGGCGTCGCTCGCGCTGCCCGTGGACTGCAGCGGCGCCTGACGGCGTCCGCGCACGGCGGCCGACGCGATGACGATGAGGATGATCGCCAGCACCACGAAGGCGGCGACGGCGCCCCAGCCCGCCGACTCACGGCCGAGCGACTCGAGCCAGCCCTGGAACCCGCCCATGACGGAGGTCCAGGTGTCGGTGCCACCGGGCAGCAGCCCGACGGCGAGCGCGAGAGCGCCCAGGCCCAGCAGCACGAGGGCGACCAGGAACAGGATGAAGCGGTTCAGACCGCGACGCGTGGCGTTCATCAGGACTCCTTGGTGTCGGGACGCTCGACGCGCAGGTGGGTGCGCACGGCGGGGGTGAGCTTGTAGGCGGCGACCTCGTCATCGACGATGCGACGCAGCTGCGCCTCGTCGACCGGGATGCCGACCGGGGGCCGCACCGTCACGTCGACGGAGCGGTGGGCGACGCCCACGACGATGTCGTCACGGGCGATGCCGGACTCGTTGCTCAGGTGCTGAGCGAGGGCGGATGCCACGACGCCGTTGTCGACGACGACGGCACGCTGGCCCCACTCCATCTCGTGGCGCGACAGGCGTCCGGGCTTCAGCGCGATCACGAGGACGATGAGTCCGAGGATCGCGAGCACGACGCCGCCGAAGATGAACGCGACCGGCATGAGAGCGGTGGGGGCCGCGACGACGGCGTTGAGCGCCTCG
Organism: Microbacterium phycohabitans; assembly: GCF_032464935.1. NCBI lineage: Bacteria > Bacillati > Actinomycetota > Actinomycetes > Micrococcales > Microbacteriaceae > Microbacterium > Microbacterium phycohabitans. Next base: position 704,760 of record NZ_JAWDIT010000002.1, on the reverse strand, counting down.
CCGGGCGAGACCAGCAGCGGCTGGGCGCCGGTGAGGGCGAGGATGATCTCGACGGCGGCATACGCCAGGACGAGCAGCAGCAGCACGACCACGACGAGCATGGCCACGGTGCGCGGGGAGTGCGTCTCGCGACGCACGACGGTGCGGAGCACGGCGTCAAGCATCACAGCACTCGCTTTCGCTGGGGGGCGGTGGCGCCCGAGATGGTCAGGTCGACGCGCGAGATCTCGCGGCCGAACAGCCGCGACAGGCGCGTGCGCAGTTCGCTCTGGGCGGCGGCGGCCGCTTCGAGCACGGGGGTGGCGGCCTGCACGGCCGCGGTGTCGTCGAGGCGCGGCACCGGGAACGGCGACGTCACGCGCACGGCGGCGGTGTCGCGGGCCGAGACGATCTCGACGTGGACGCCCTTGGCATCCACCCCGATGATGTCGGCGGCGGCCCGCTCGGCCGTCTTCTGCAGCACGCGGTCGGCGATGTTCACCCGGCCGGCCGGGAGGCCGGGGCCGGCAACCGCGCTGCGGCTGCCGACCCCGGGGGAAGCGGTGACGGTGGTCACGATGTGCTCCGACCCTTGAAGGCGTTGACGACGTTGCGGAAGTCGATCTCACCCGCGGTGATACGGGCGACGACCACACCGATCGCCATGAAGAGGGCGACGAGGATGAATCCCCAGAAGCCGAAGATCAGGGCGCTGAGGGCCAGCACGAGACCGGCGAGAGCGCCCTTCGTCGTGGCGCTCACTGGACGCGCTTCTCGGACTCGGCGTCGTTGTTGTCGTCGCCCGGGATGTGGACGTCGTTCACATCGACGTTGACCTCGACGACCTCGAGACCGACGAGACGGCTGATCGCACCGGCCACGCGGCCGCGGACCTGGTCGGCGACCTCCTGGATCGGGGCGCCGTACTCGACGACGATCGTGACGTCGGCGGCGGCCTGGGTCTCGCCGACCTCGACCTTGACGCCCTGCGTTAGGTCGGTGGCGTTGATGGCGTCGCGGATGGCGCCGAGGGCGCGGGCTCCGCCGCCACCGAGCGCGTACACGCCGTTGACCTCACGGGCCGCGATACCGGCGACCTTCGCGACGACGCCCTCGGCGATCGTGGTCTTGCCCTCGGTGTGGGTCTCCTGACCGCGTGCGGCGAGGGGACGGTTCACACGCGACGCCGCCTGGGGGACGTTCTGCGCAGCGGGGGTGGTGGGGGCGTTCTCAGCCATGTCCGTGCCTTTCGATGTCGTGACCCGATGTTTCGGGGTGGGCGCTTCGGCCTACACCACTAAGACGTACCGGCTTTCGGAATCGTCACGCCGGGATTGAAATTCCTTTCGCGTTGTGTATGTGAGCGAATGCGCTTACGCCGTATATCGCTGTCCTGGCGGGCCGGTCAAGCGGCACGATCCGTTCGTTTCACGTCGCCATGATTCGGAGGTTGCGGCGGCATCCGGAGAACTCGGGTGTGACACTCGCCCTGCTCGCAACGTCATCCCCCCGACACACCCGTGGGAACAGACAGAACGGAGCATCATGGGCAAGAAGGACAAGAAGCGCAACGAGCCGGTCGACATCGCGGACTCCACCTCGGAGCAGCAGCGGCAGAAGGCGGGCAGCTGGTCGTCGCCCGCGCGATACGCCGCGGAGCTGTTCGGCACCTTCCTGCTGGTGCTGGGCGGAGTGGGCACAGCGCTGTTCGCGGCGAACTTCCCCAGCGCCGACGACAACCAGGCCGGCGTGGGCTTCCTCGGTGTGGCCCTCGCCTTCGGCCTGACCCTGGTCGCGGGCATCGCCGCGGTGGGCCACATCAGCGGAGGCCACTTCAACCCCGCCGTGACCCTCGGCCTGCTGGCTGCCGGTCGCACCGACGCCCGCCACGTGCCGGGGTACATCCTCGCGCAGCTGATCGGCGGCATCCTGGCCTCCAGCGTCATCGCCCTCGTGCTCGCCGGGGGTCCCGACGGCTTCGCGGCCGCACAGGAGGCGGGCTTCGCCTCGAACGGCTTCGGCGAGGGCAGCCCGGGCGGATACGGTCTGGCGGCGGTCTTCGTGGCCGAGGCCGTGCTCACCGGCATCTTCCTCGCGGTGATCCTCTCGGTCACCGCCAAGGCCGAGTACCAGGCGTTCGCGCCGATCGGGATCGGCCTCACGCTGACGCTCATCCACCTCATCAGCATCCCGATCAGCAACACGAGCGTGAACCCCGCGCGCTCGATCGCCACCGCCGTCTACGGCGGCGCGCTGCCGCTGAGCCAGCTGTGGGTCTTCATCCTCGCCCCGATCGCCGGAGCCCTCGTGGCCGGAGCCGTGGTGCGCGTGCTGGGTCGTCGCACCGTCACCGTCTGATCGCGGGCGCTTCGGCGCCGGCCCGGGAACGTGGGGTTCCCGGGCCGGTCCGCGTCTGCCGGGCGTACGCTCGACCCATGTCCCCCCTGCTTCCGTCGGCGCGGTCCTGACATGGGCCGCCTCACTACGTCGCGCCGGGTGACGCGCATCACCCTCGAGGGCGCGAACCGCCAGCGACCGGATGCCATCGCGGTCGAAGAGCCGCTCGAGATCCGCGTCGCGGGATCGCCGCTCGCCGTCACGATGCGCACGCCGGGCCACGACGTCGAGCTCGCGGCCGGCTTCCTCGTCTCGGAGGGCGTGATCAGCCGCGGCGACCAGTTCGCCCGCGCGATCCACTGCGGGGGCCCGGGTACGGGGGGCGCCGACGGCAACACCTACAACGTGCTCGACCTGACGCTCGCGCCGGGCGTCGCCCTGCCCTCCCCCGACATCGCACGCTCCTTCTACACGACGAGCTCGTGCGGGGTCTGCGGCACGGCCTCGATCGAGGCGGTCGAGAAGGTGTCGACCTACGACGTCTCGAGCGACGAGCTGACGGTGTCCGCGCACGACGTCGCGGCCTTCCCCGACCGGCTGCGCGAACAGCAGAAGACCTTCGACAAGACCGGCGGCCTGCACGGCGCCGCCCTCTTCGACGGCACCACGGGCGAGCTGCTCGTCGCACGCGAAGACGTCGGTCGGCACAACGCCGTCGACAAGGTCGTCGGCTGGGCGCTGCTGAACGACCGCCTGCCCCTGCGCGGCACGGTGCTGCAGGTGTCGGGCCGCGTGAGCTTCGAGCTCGTGCAGAAGGCCGTGATGGCCGGCATCCCGATGCTCTCGGCCGTGTCGGCGCCGTCGTCGCTCGCCGTCGAGCTGGCCGAGCGCGCGGGCCTGACGCTCGCCGCCTTCGTGCGCGGCTCGAGCATGAACCTGTACACGCGGATGGATCGCATCATGGCCCCGTCCACAACCCCCGTGACCGAAGAGGTCGCGGGCGTACGCTGACGAACGTGCGCGCGGTGTGTGGATGCCACCGACTCGGCGCCGGAAACCACGGAGGGTAAGCATGGGTGAGTCGTTCGGGCTGATGACCGAGGAACCGCGCCAGGGAGGCCTCGGGCCGCAGGTCGACGGCGAGTGGTCGAGCACCGGCCCCTACGAGCACCCCGCCGCCGGGTGGGGCGCCGCCCTCACCGTGGGCAAGGTGCTCTACGAACAGCGTCAGCCCCTCGCCGGCACCAAGGCGATGTTCACCATGAACCACCCCAAGAGCGGCTTCGACTGCCCGGGGTGCGCGTGGCCCGACGACAAGGGCGTCACGCTCGACATCTGCGAGAACGGCATCAAGCACGTCACGTGGGAGATGACCCACAAGCGCGTGGGCAAGGAGTTCTTCGCCGAGCACTCGGTGAGCGAGCTGTCGCAGTGGAGCGATTTCGAGCTCGAGGATGCCGGGCGCCTGGTGGGGCCGATGGCGTACGACGCCGCGACCGACCACTACGTGCCGATCTCCTGGAACGACGCGTTCCGCATGATCGCCCAGCACCTCACCGCCCTGGACTCTCCCGATCAGGCGGCGTTCTACACCTCCGGCCGACTGAGCAACGAGGCGTCGTTCCTCTACCAGCTGTTCGCGCGGGAGCTCGGGACGAACAACCTCCCCGACTGCTCGAACATGTGCCACGAGGGCTCGGGCCGTGGGCTCACGGCATCCCTCGCCACGGGTAAGGGCACTGCCGACCTCGAGGACTGGGAGGCGTGCGACGCCCTCTTCGTGCTCGGCGTCAACGCGGCCTCCAACGCCCCGCGCATGCTCACGAGCCTCGCCGAGGCCATCGACCGCGGTGCTCAGGTCGTGCACGTCAACCCGCTCCGCGAGGTCGCGGGCACCCGCACGATCGTGCCGCACGAGATCGTCGACATGGCGACCTTCCACTCCACGCCGACCAGCACGATGAACCTGCAGGTGCGCCCGGGCGGCGACCTCGCGCTCGTCCGCGGAATGGCGAAGGTCGTGTTCGAGGCGTCGGAGACCGACCCCACCGCCCTCGACCAGGCCTTCCTCGACCGGTACACCAGCGGTCTCGACGACTACCGCGCCCTCGTCGAGGCGACGTCGTGGGACGAGCTCGTCGAGCAGGCGGGACTCACCGAGGCCGAGATCCGCTCCGCCGCCGCCGTCTACCTCGCCTCGAAGGCGTGCGTCATCAGCTGGTGCCTCGGCGTGAGCCAGCACCAGCACGGCGTCGACACCGTGCGCGAGATCGTCAACCTGCTCCTGCTGCGCGGGAACGTGGGACGCAAGGGCACCGGCCCCTCCCCCGTGCGCGGACACAGCAACGTGCAGGGCAACCGCACGTGCGGCATCAACCACAAGCCCACCGAGGAATGGCTCGCGAAGCTCGACGAGGTGTGCGGCATCACCTCGCCCCGTGAGCCGGGACTCGACACCGTCCACACGGTCGCGGCCCTGCACCGCGGCGACCTCAAGGTGTTCCTCGGCATGGGCGGCAACTTCGTGCGGGCTGCTCCCGACACGAAGCTCACCGCTGAGGGAATGGGTCGGGTCGGTCTGACCGCGCACGTCAGCACGAAGCTCAACCGCAGTCACCTCACCCACGGCAAGGAGGCGCTTATCCTCCCCTGCCTCGGCCGGACGGAGCGCGACGTGCAGGAGGCGGGCCCCCAGTCGATCTCGACCGAGGATGCCATGAGCTCGGTCATGCTCTCGCTCGGCTCCCGCAAGCCCGCGTCGCCGCACCTGCTCAGCGAGCCCGAGATCATCGCCCGCATCGCGCGGGCGACGATGCCCGACTCGGCCACCCCGTGGGAGTGGTACGTGGGCGACTACGACCGCATCCGCGACACGATGGCCAAGGCGCTGCCCGGCTTCGAGGGCTTCAACGAGCTCGTGCGGCAGCAGTACGGCTTCCGCATCCCGCAGCCCGCGCGCGAGCGCGACTTCCGCACCCCCTCCGGCAAGGCCGAGTTCTCGCAGGCCGACCTCCCCAACGTCATCCCCGAAGAGGCCGACGTGCTGGTGCTGCAGACCATGCGCTCGCACGATCAGTGGAACACGACCATCTACTCGGCCGACGACCGCTACCGCGGGGTGCGCAACATCCGCGAGCTCGTGTTCATGAACCGGCGCGACATGAAAGAACGCGGCATCGCCGAGGGCGACCTCGTCGACATCGTCGCGACCTCGCGCGACGGTTCGGTGCGCAGCGTCACCGCCTTCCGCGCCCTGGAGTACGACACTCCGCGGGGGAGCGCCGCCGGCTACTTCCCGGAGCTGAACGTGCTGCTCGGTCCCGACGACTACAGCCGCCAGAGCGACCAGCCGCTGATGAAGGACATCCGGGTGCGCATCGCGAAGACGGCCTGACGCTGCGGCCGGAGCCGGGCCGTCGCGCCTCGGCTCCGGCCCGGAGCGACGCCGCGCTGCGGCCCCCGCCCGTGTGCACAACGGCGGGCCGATCACCGACACACCGTCTCCCGGCGCGCGTGCGGCGGCGTGTCGACCGCGCCACCCGCCGTTGTGCACGGCCACCGCGCTCGACGCCGCGGCATCCGCCCCCGCCTCAGGCCGGCAGCACCCCCGTGCGGGCGAGTTCGGCGTACCAGCGACCGCTGTCCTTCACGGTGCGCTCGAGCGTGTCGAAGTCGACGCGCACGATGCCGAAGCGCTTCGCGTAGCCGTAGCCCCACTCGAAGTTGTCCATCAGCGACCACACGAAGAACCCGCGCAGGTCGACGCCCTGCTCGAGCGCGCGGTGGGCGGCGGTGAAGTGGCGGCGGAGGTAGTCGAGCCGTTCCGGGTCGGGGACGGAGCCGTTGGCGGCCACGACGTCGTCGAACGCGGCGCCGTTCTCGGTCACCATGAGCGGCTGCTGCGGAAACTGCTCATGCAGCGACAGCAGAAGCTCCTCGAGTCCCTCGGGAGCGATGTTCCACCCCATCGCGGTCGACGGCCCCGGCTGCGGCAGGAACTCGAGCACCTCGTCGCTTCCGGGCCACGCCGTGCCTCCCGCGGCGGCCTTGTGTCCGTCGTTACTCTGCTTCGGCGACACCCCGTCCCAGATCTGCGCGGTGACGGTGGAGTAGTAGTTCACGCCCAGCACGTCGAGGGGTTGGCGGATGGCATCCAGATCGCCGTCATGAACGAAAGACCAGTCGGTGACGGATGCCGTGTCGGCGAGCAGGTCGTCGGGATAGGCCCCCCGCAGCATCGGGCCGGTGAAGGCGCGGTTGGCGAGGGCGTCCACGCGCCGCACGGCCTCGCCCGCCTGCTCGCCGCGGCCCCGCGGCACGTGGAAGTTCAGCGTCACCGAATACGCCGGGTCGCCGGTCGAGGTGGCCCGCAGCGCCTGCACGGCGCGGCCGTGGGCGAGGTTCAGGTGGTGCACCGCGGCGAGCGCGGCCGCCGGTTCGTGCCGACCGGGCGCGTGCCCGCCCTGGCCGTAGCCGAGGTAGGCCGAGCACCACGGTTCATTGAGCGTCGTCCAGGTGTGGATGCGATCGCCCAGGGCCGCCCCCATGATCTCGGCGTAGCGCTCGAAGGCGTCGGCGGTCGCGCGCACGGGCCAGCCGCCGGCATCCTCCAGGGCCTGCGGCAGGTCCCAGTGGTACAGCGTCGCGACGGGATGGATGCCCCGGTCGAGGAGGCCGTCGACGAGGCGCGAGTAGAAGTCGATCCCGGCCTGGTTGACCGCACCGGTGCCCTCGGGGACGATGCGCGGCCACGCGATCGAGAAGCGGTAGGCGCCGAGCCCCAGCTCCGCCATGAGATCGAGGTCGGCCTCCCAGCGGTGGTAGTGGTCGCAGGCCACATCTCCGGTGTCGCCGTTCCAGACGCGGCCCGGGGTCTTGCTGAAGGTGTCCCAGATGGAGGGGAGGCGGCCGTCCTGTGCCGCCGCCCCCTCGACCTGGTACGACGCCGTGGCCGAGCCGAACGTGAAGCCCTCGGGGAAGACGAGTCCGCTGTCGCGGTAGTCGGCGGCGCCGACCGTGGGAGGAAGGGTCATCGGGGGGCCTCCTCGAGGTCGACGGGGAAGACGGACGCACGTCCGTCGGGGGTCGTGACGATGATCTCGCGCGTGCCGCTGCCGCCGGGGAAGACGCGCAACTCGAGGCCGTCGAGGTAGTCGTAGTCGGGCCGGTCGACCCGCGCACCCCAGGGGATGACGGCTCCCGGCCGAGCGTAGAGCGGAAGGCTGTCGAAGCCGTGGCGTTCGCGCCGCCATCGCCCTCCCTCGACCGTCTCGCCGCTCAGCAGGTGCGTCCATCGCCCCGCGGGGAGGTAGAACTCCACCTCCCCCTCGGCCGAGAACACGGGGGCGACGAGGAGGTCGGGTCCGAGCATGTACTGCCGGTCGAGGTGGGCGACGGCGGGGTCGTCGGGGAACTCCAGCATCATCGGCCGCATGACCGGTACCCCGTTGGCGGCCGCCGAGAGGCCGAGCTGGAAGAGGTACGGCATCAACCGCATCTTGAGGTTCGTGAACAGGCGCGTGATCTCGACCGCCTCCTCGTCGAACTGCCACGGCACGCGGTACGACTCCGAGCCGTGGAAGCGGCTGTGGGTGCCGAGCAGGCCGAACGCGGTCCAGCGCTTGAACACGGCGGCATCCGGGAGCCCCTCGAAGCCGCCGATGTCGTGGCTCCAGTGCGCGAAGCCGCTCATCGCGAGCGACAACCCGCCGCGCAGGGTCTCGGCCATTGAGGCGAACGTCGACGTCGAGTCGCCGCCCCAGTGCACGGGCATGCTCTGCCCTCCCGCCGTCGCCGACCGGGCGAACAGCACCGCGTCGCCTTCGCCGCGCTCCTCGACCAGCACGTCGTAGACGGCCCGGTTGTACAGCTCGGTGTAGAGGTTGTGCATGCGATCGGGGGCGCTGCCGTCGGCGTAGACCACGTCGAGGGGGATGCGCTCCCCGAAGTCGGTCTTGAAGCAGTCCACGCCCTGTCGCACGAGACGGCGCAGGTGCTCCTGGAACCAGCGGGTGGCATCCGGGTCGGTGAAATCGACCAGGCCCATGCCGGCCTGCCAGAGGTCCCACTGCCACACCGAGCCGTCGGCCCGGCGCACGAGATAGCCCGCTTCCGCCGCCTCGGCGAACAGGGGCGACGCCTGGCCGATGTACGGGTTGATCCAGACGCACACGCGCAGGTCGCGCTCGTGCAGGCGTCGGAGCATGCCGTCGGGGTCGGGGAAGACGCGGGGGTCCCACTCGAAGTCGCACCACTGGAACTCGCGCATCCAGAAGCAGTCGAAGTGGAACACCGACACCGGCAGTTCGCGGCGGGCCATCTCGTCGATGAACGAGGTGACGGTCGCCTCGTCGTAGTCGGTGGTGAAGCTCGTCGACAGCCACAGGCCGTACGACCAGGCCGGTACGACCGGGGGTCGGCCGGTGAGAGCGGTGTAGCGCGAGAGCACGTCGGCGGGGGTGGGGCCGTCGAAGACGAAGTACTCGAGAGCCTCGCCGGCGACCGAGAACTGCACGCGCTCGACCGCTTCGGAGCCCACCTCGAACGACACGTGACCCGGGTCGTTGACGAGCACGCCGTACCCGCGGTTCGACACGTACAGCGGCACGTTCTTGTAGGCCTGCTCGCTCGAGGTGCCGCCGTCGGCGTTCCAGATGTCGACGGACTGGCCGTTCTTCACCAGCGGCCCGAACCTCTCGCCGAGGCCGTAGACGAGCTCGCCGACGCCGAGGTCGAGCTGCTCGTGGACGAAGGTGCGCGGAGGGCTCGATCCCGCCGGGTCGACGATCGCCCGGTCGACCTGCGCCCCTTCGTCGAGCGTGACGTAGGCCTGCGCCTTCGCGCCGCTGGATGTCAGCGTGCGACCGCCCGAGCGGAAGCTCAGCGACCACGGCGCGCCGCCGGCCACCCGCGCCTCGAGCGTCCCGGAGCGCAGGATGCCGGCATCCGCATCGACCGACCCCGCCTCGGTCCCCGCGCCGGGCAGTGGGAAGGAGCAGCCGCGCCCCCGACCGGTGTGATGCTCGATCCGCACGCGCACGACCCCCTCCGCCGGCGACGACAGGGTCGTGGTCAGCACGGGCCGGTTCAGCGTGTCGCCACGGCGCTCGATCACCTTGGTCGGAGCCAGCACGCGCAGGCCCGGACCGTCGATCGTCTCGACCTCGCGGATGTCGACCGCCTCCTGCGCGTACAGCGCGCGCACCCCCGGCCGCAGCTGCCAGAACCCGTCGGTGAACTTCATCGCTCCTCCTCCACGACGACGACGGCTCCGGATGCCACCCGCACGGTGCCGTCGTGCCGCTCCCCCGTCAGGAGGTCGCGTCCCGACGCCGACGCCGTGCGCTCGGCATCCGTGTGGTTGATGAGGAAGAGGTAGGAACGGCCCTCTCCGACGCGTCGGACGACGTCGAGCCCCGGCTCGGATGCGACCACGGGGACGACCCCCGCGGCGGCGAGCACCTCAGCGAGAACGGCGTCGAGGCCTTCGGGGTCGGGCCGGGTGGCCAGGTAGGACGCGGTGCCCCGGCCGATCGTGCGGCGGGTGAAGACGGGAACGCCGGCGCGTTCGCCGCTCGTCGCGCGAGCCCGCACCTCGGCGTCGTGGGCGTCGACGTTCTCGAGCCACACCGACGCCGAGTGGCCGGTGTCGAGAGTCACGCTCTCCCCGGGCATCAGCGGGAAGAACTCGTCGACGCGGATGCCGAGCAGATCGCGGAAGGCGCCCGGATACCCGCCGGTGCGCACGCGGTTCTCGGGATCGACGATGCCGGAGAGGTAGGTCACGAGCACGTGGGCACCGTCGTGCGCGAGCCGCTCGAGGCGTGCGGGCAGCGCGTCGTCGACGAGGTAGAGCGTCGGCACGATCACCACCGCGTACCCGTCGAGGTCGGCCGACGACGGCAGCACGTCGACCGCGACACCGCGCAGGGTGAGGGCGCGGTGCACGGCGATGGGCATGTCCATCGGGTCGACGAGGTCGCTGGGCTTGCGGCCGCTGCGCAGGGCCGCGACCATGTCGTGGTCGAACAGCAGGGCGACGCGCGCCTTCTCGACCCGCGTCCCCCGCACGGGCGCGAGGGCCTTGAGCGTCGCGCCGAGCCGTTCGACGTCGCGGAAGATCGTCGAGTCCGCCCCGGCGTGGGGCAGCATCGCCGAGTGGTACTGCTCGGCGCCCGCCGACGACGCCCGCCACTGGAAGAACAGGATGCCGTCGGAGCCCCGAGCGACGTGGGCGAGGGAGTCGCGCGCCATCTCGCCGGCGGACTTCGCACGGTTCACCCCCTGCCAGTTCACCGCCGCCGTCGAGTGCTCCATGAGCATCCACGGGCGCCCGTCGACGAGGCCGCGCACGCGGTCGGCGCTGAAGGCCAGCTCGCTGTGGCGGAACGGGTCGGCGCCGATCGTGTAGTGGTCGTTCGCGACGATGTCGACCTCGCGCGCCCACACCTCGTGATCGGTGGCGCCCGGGGTGTTCATCACCATGAAGTTGGTCGTGATCGGGATCCCGGGGGTGATCCGTCGCAGTTCGTCGCGCTCGGCGCGGTAGTGGGCGATCAACGCGTCGGAGGTGAAGCGCTCGAAATCGAGCAGGAGACCGGGGTTGTGCCCCGTCCGCGCACCGCGCGGGGGCTCGACCTGGTCGAACGAGGTGTAGTGGTGTCCCCAGAACGCCGTGCCCCACGCGGCGTTCAGGCGCGAGACGTCGCCGAAGCGTTCGGCGAGCCAGACGCGGAACGCCGCGCCCGTCTCCTCGCTGTAGCACCGCCCGTTCTCGTTGCCGATCTCGTTGCTGACGTGCCACATGCGCAGCGCCGGGTGCGAGCCGTACCGCTCGGCGACCGCGCGCACGACGCGCAGCGCGTAGCGGCGGAACACCGCCGAGCTCGGCGACCAGGCGAGGCGCCCGCCCTGCGCGGTGCGGTGGCCGTCGGCATCCACCGTCGCGATCTCGGGGTGCGCCCGCAGGAGCCAGATCGGCGGCGCCGCGGTCGGGGTGGCCAGGTTCACCCCGATGCCGCCGGCGTGCAGCAGGTCCATGATGCGGTCGAGCCACCCCCAGTCCCAGACCCCGTCGGCGGTTTCGAGCAGACCCCACGAGAAGATCCCGAGCGACACCGAGGTGACCCCCGCGAGCTGCATCAGGGCGATGTCCTCGGGCCAGAGCTCCTCGGGCCATTGCTCGGGGTTGTAGTCGGCCCCGAAGGCGATGCCGTCGGCGATCCAGCCGAAGCGGGTGGGGGCGGGCAGGTCGGCGGCGTGCGAAGAGAAGTCGTTCATGGTTCTTTCGTGAGGGGAAGGCGCGAGCGGGGGGAGGTCAGCCCTTGAGGCTGCCGCTGACGAGGTCGAGTCGCCAGAACCGCTGCAGGAAGATCATCAGGAGCAGCAGCGGCACGATGGCGAGCAGGGCGCCGACGATCGCGAGCGAGTACAGCGCCGGTGTTCCGGTTCCGCGGTTCAGCAGGAGGTAGAGGCCCGTCGTCAGGGGGTAGAGCTGTTCGTTGCTGAGCATGATGAACGGCAGCAGGAAGTTGTTCCAGATTCCGACGAACTGCAGCATGAACACGGTGATCAGGCCCGGGACCATCACGGGCATCGCGATCGACAGGAAGATGCGGAACTCGCTGGCGCCGTCGAGCCGTGCAGCCTCGACCGTCTCTTCCGGCACCGACGACTGCGCGTAGATCGTGGCCAGGTAGATGCCGAACGGGTTGATGATGCTCGGCAGCAGCACGGCCCAGTAGGTGTTCGCGAGGCCCAGCTCGGCCATGAGGAAGTACTGCGGGATGGCGAGGGTGATCTGGGGCAGCATCACGCCCGCCAGCAGAACGTTGAACACCACCGCGCGCCCCCGGAAGCGGTAGCGGGCGAGCGCGTATCCGGCGGCAGCCGACACGAGGGTCGACAGCACCGCACCGCCCCCGGCGTAGAGCAGGCTGTTGCCCGCCCACTTCCAGTACACGCCGCCGCCGTAGGTGGACAGGTCGACGAGGTTCTGCCAGAACCCGGTCCCGGGCAGGAACGAGAAGGTGCTGAACAGCTCTCCGCGCGACTTCGTCGAGGCCGTGATCACCCAGACGATCGGGATGAGCGTGTAGATCGCGCCCATCAGCAGCACGAGGCTGGGGATGACGCGGCCCCGGGCGGCGGGGCGCGGGCGGCGCGCGGGCGGACGCGGCGCGGTCGTCGTCGGGACGTCGGCGGTGAGGGTGGCCATCAGTTCTCTCCGAAGGTGCGGCGCTGCAGAAGGCGGAGGAGCCCGAGCGAGATGATCAGGGTGCCCAGGGCCAGCACGACCGAGGCGGCCGCCGCCCCCGAGGTGTTGTCGAGGTTGAAGGCGTCGCGGTAGATCTTCATCAGCGGGAAGAAATTGAACGAGATCGAGTTCGACATCGACCGCAGCGTCGTCGGTTCGCCGTAGGCCTGGAGTGTGGCGATGATCGAGAACAGGAACGTCAGTACGAGCGCGGGCGTGAGCAGGGGCACCTTGATGCGCCAGGCGATCTGCCATTCCGAGGCGCCGTCGATCTTGGCCGCCTCGTAGAGCTCGGTCGGGATCGACCGCAGCGCCGTGTACATCACGATCATGTTGAAGCCGACGCCCGCCCAGACGGCGATGTTCGACAGCGACAGGTAGAGCCAGGAGCCGTTGAGGAAGTCGACCGAGGGCAGCCCCACGGCCTCCAGCAGGTAGGTCGCGGGACTCGTGCGGGGCAGGTAGAGGAAGCCCCAGAGCAGCGCGCCGATCACCCCGGGAACCGCGTAGGGGAGGAAGATTGCCAGGCGCGAGAAGCGGGCGAGGCGCACCCCGGGCAGATCCAGCAGCAGCGCGAACGTCAGCGCGAGACCGAGGGTCAGCGGCACCGAGATCAGGGCGAAGATCCCGAGTCGACCCAGGGATGCCACGAGCTCGGGATCGGTGAGCGAGGCGACGTAGTTGTCGAAACCGACGAAGGTCTGCCGACGGATGCCGAATGCTCCGCCGCTGGAGCGCAGCTGCATGACGCTGAGGTAGATCGCGTACCCGATGGGCACGACGAGGAACATCGTGAAGAGCGCGAGGGCGGGGGCGAGGAATGCCCACGGGGCCACACGGGGCCGGAGGGAGGTGCGCCGGGGGGCCGCGCGCGGGACGGTGGTGGTCACGGTTGGTTCTCCTGGGTGGGCGGTGGGAGGGCGTGCGCCCTCCCACCGCGGGGCGATCACTGGACCGTGAAACCGGACTTCTCGAGGTCGGCGACCACGGCATCCTGAGCCGTCTTCAACACGGCGGTGTAGGAACCGCCGTTCTGCGTGGCGGCCTTCACCCCGTCGGACCAGGCGTCGAAGGCCACCTGCACGTTCGGGCCCCAGGTGAAGGGAGCGCTGTTCTCGGCGATGCCGACGGCGAGGTCCCAGAAGTCGGCCTGATCGCTCACCAGGTCGGGCACGGGCTGATCCGCGAGCTGCGACTGGCCGGCCGAGGAGGCCGGGAACAGACCGATGTCGATGAGACCCCGCGTTCCGTCGTCGCTCGAGTTGAGCCACTGGAGGAACTCGACCGCCTCCTTCGGGTGCTCGGTGTTCTTGGTCACCATGACCGAGGAGCCGCCCATGAACCCGGTTCCGCTCTCGCCGTCCCACGTGGGCATCTTGGCGGCGGCCCAGAGGCCCGCCGTGTCGGGAGCCACCGAGAACGCGGCGGCGGGCGCCCACGCTCCCGCGGTCCAGCTGAGGATGCTGCCGTCGTTCATCTTCGTGCCCCATTCGGGGGTGAAGAAGTGCGTGGTGTCGACGAGGCCCTGCTCGACCAGCGGCTGCCAGAAGTCGACGACGCGCTGGGTGGGCGCCTCGTCGATGCCGACCTTCCAGGCGTCGCCCTCGGTGGCCCACCACTCGGCGCCGAGGGGCTGCGCGTACGCCGCCATCGTCGATGCGTCGTCGGGGTAGCCGCCGAGCAGCGTCCCGGGGAGCGTGGTCTTCACCGTCTGCGCGAGAGCGGCGTACTCGTCCCAGGTGGACGGAGGGGCCCACCCGTTCTGGTCGAAGATGTCCTTGCGGTACATGAAGATCATGGGGCCCGTGTCCTGCGGCACGGCGTAGACGCCGTCTCCGACGGTCACCAGGCTCAGGGCGCCCTCCGAGAACCCGTCGGCGAACGTGTCGGAGTACTCGCTGATGTCGAGCGCGACGTCGCTGACGACCATGTTGGGCAGCTTCTGATACTCGGCCTGTGCGAGGTCGGGCCCTTCGCCCGCGCGCTGCGCCGCGAGCAGCTTCGCGATCATGTCGTCGGCGCCCGCGGCCTCGACCACCTTCACTTGGATGTCGGGGTGCTCCTCGTTCCACACGGCGACGACGTCGCCGATGCCGGGCGCCCATGCCCAGTACTCGAGGGTCACCGGACCCGACGACTGCCCCGCATCACCGGCGCAGCCGGCTGTGGTGAGGACGACGGCGAACGCTCCGGCGAGGGCGCCGACGCGGAAGAGACTGCTGCGCTTCACGAACTACTCCTTTGTAGGTGCGACCGGCTCCGGGCGACGGTGCGGCCGATGCTTCCCGGGGCCGACCCCCGGGTGCTCGCGTCCTACCCTCGCTGCCGCGCCTTATTTTGTCAACCTGTGAAACAAAACATCGTCGCGCGCACGCGAAGGACACCCCGCGCCCGGGGTGGCGTCTGCGGGGTCAGACCGAGAGCAGCTCGCGGATCGCCGTCGCCGCGGCACCGCGCGCGTACAGGCCGAAGGCGAACTGCGGTCGATCGATGCGGACGCTCGCCCGCGGAACCTGCTCGAGATGCTCGACCAGCCCGTCGTCGAACGCGGCGGGTGCGAGGTCGAGCATGTCGAGACCCTCGCCCATCAGCGAGACCAGCTCCGGGTCGAGGAGGTTCACCGTCTCGGCCACCGCCGCCCCCAGGGCGTAGGCCGCGGAGGCGAACGCCTCCCGCTCGCGCCCGTCCGCCACTCGCGCCCGCTCGAGCGCGGAGGCGTAGTCGCCGGGCGCCACGCCCGCGTTGGCCTCGATGGCCGGCATGCTCACGAAGCTGTGCACGCAGTCCGGGTGCCCGTTCGTGCACAGGCGCCCCGTCCGCGCGATGCGGGTGTGCCCCACCCGGCCGCTGCGCCCGTGGGAACCCTGCACCAGCTCGTCGTCGATCACGACCCCGCACCCGATGCCGGCACCCACGCCGTAGACCACCACGGAGCGATGGTCGACGCCACTGCCGAACCAGTGATGGGCCGCGGTCAACGCGTGCACGTCGTTCGCGATGGTGACGGGCATCCCCACCCGCGCGGCCAGCAGCCGCGCCAGCGGAACGGGAGCGCTCCACCCGAGCAGGGGCGAGCTCGCCACGAGCGGCTCCCCCTCGCGCCGCAGCACGTCGGCCGCGAGCCCGACGCCCAGCGCCGACATCGTGCCGTGCCGGGCTCCCAGCGTCCGGGTCGCTTCGACGATCGCGTCGACGACCTCGCCCTCGGCCGGCGAGGCGAGGGCGATCTCGAGCTCGTCGACGACGGTCGCCGCGAGGTCGGTGACCACCGCGTACACCCGCTCCGCGGTCACCTTGACGCCGACGAAGTGCGCCGCGCCGGGGCGCAGGTGCAGCTCCTCGGCCGGTCGTCCGCGCGACGCGCTCGCGAGCATGTCTCCCGGCAGGACGAGACCGCCGTCGACGAGTTCGCGCGCCACCCGCGTGAGACTCGCCCGCGAGAGCCCGAGGCGCTCGGCGATGCGGATGCGCGAGCGGGGACCGTGCACCAGCAGGTCCAAGAGCACCCGACGACCCGTCGCGCTCAGAGCCGACCACCGCAGGGGCGGGCCCGAGGCGATCTCGGCGGGGCGCGACGTCACGAGACGAGGCTACGCCCATCGACGCGCGCGGCCCCCTCCTCGCACGACGCCGGCCGCGGCATCCTTCACGAGCGTCAGCGGGATGCCGTCACCGCCATGTCCACGGATCGCGGCGCGTGCCGTCTCGCGACGAGGGCCCGGACGAATGCCGGCGAGCCTGCGTCGCCGCGCGACGTCCCCCGGCGGGGCGACGCGGCATCCGGCCCGCGGTCACGAAGGGATGCCGTCGCCCCAGCGCTCCAACATCGCCGCGGTCGCGATCCGGACGGCGGCGGCGGGCTCGTTCCGCGCCCGCTCCACGCCCACGGCGTCGACGAGCGAGACCACGCCCTCGCCCGCCACGTCCGGATGGATGACGCCCGCGACCACCGCGGCCGGCACCCCATGAGCCGCGGCGAGCGCGAGCACATGCCCCGGACCCTTGCCCGAGAGGCTCGTCTCATCGAACGCGCCCTCGCCCGTGACGACGAGGTCGGCCCCGGCGATCGCCGTCTCGAGTCCGAGCGCGTCGGCGACGGCGGCGGCTCCGTCGACCAGCTCCGCCCCCGCCGCGCAGAGCGCCCCCGAGAGGCCTCCCGCGGCACCCGTGCGGGGAACGCGGCGCACGTCGCGCCCGAATCGCGCGGCCCACTCGTCGGCATCCGTCTCGAGCCGCGCCGAGAGGCGTCGCACCATCGCGGCGTCCGCCCCCTTCTGCGGCGCGAACACCCGCGCCGCGTCACCGAAGGCGGCCGTGGTGTCGGTCAGCACCACGACCCGGCCGGGCTCGAAGGGGACGCGATCGCCGAGCGCCTCCAGCGCTCCGCGTCCGCCGTCGGTCATCGCCGAGCCGCCCATGCCGACGATGATGCGCGGGGCGCCGGCGTCGAGCGCGAGGGCGAGGAGCTCCCCCACGCCCCGGCTCGTCGCAGCCCACGGATCGTTCAGCGCCGCGCCTCCGGCGAGCACGAGCCCGGATGCCGCGGCCGACTCGATCACGGCCCGCTCGGCGTCGAGGCGCCACGGTGCGCGCACGGGCGCACCGAGCGGTCCGGTGACCTCGTCGTCGCGGTTCGCGCCGCCCAGGGCGTCGAGCGTTCCGTCACCCCCGTCGGCGATGGGGACGACCTCGACCTGCGCCCCGGGCCAGCGGTCGCGCACCGCGAGGGCCATCGCCTCCGCCGCCTCGCGCGCGCTGAGCGTGCCCTTGAACTTGTCGGGGGCGACGACCACACGCATGCGACGGCGTCAGACGTCGGCGCTGACGAGCACGCCCTGGCGCTGCAGGTCGGCCTCGACCTCGGCGACGACGTCTTGATACGCCTTGTGCAGCTTGAGCTGCTCGAGTCCGTCGTCGCTCCCGCCGGCCGGCTGGAAGATCGGGCGGTGCAGGTCGACGCGCACGGTGCCGCCGAGGTCGGCGAAGCGCACGTCGAGCACCTCGCGCACGTCGGCCTCGTGCGCGCGCAGCCCGAGGAACATCGTCTTGGCGACGCTGCCGTGCGCGGCCTTCCAGTGGTCCGCCTGCTCGGTTACGGTGAAGCCCGCGGCGTCGAGGGCGGTCCGCGTAGCCTGCTGGGCCGCGGCGAGGTCGCCCGAGACGACGAGGTGGAAGTTCAAGATGGCCATGCGCGTACGCCTTTCGGTCCGGTGCGGCCCAGCCTGGCGCGTCGCCCGACATCTGCACAACCTCGGTTCGTCCCGCCGCTCCTCCCCATCCCCCGGCCCGTCCACCGGCCGGGAATGACGCCCGGGCATGTCGGCCCGCCCAACTAGACTGACTCCCGTCCGGCCCCTGCGATTCTTGGAGCTCAGCCGCGTGACCACCCCGAACCCCGCCGCCCGTACCGCTCTCGCCGATACCGTCGAGAACGCGATCGCCACGCCCGAGAAAGAGCAGCCGTACGGCGCCCTCGGCCTCAAGAGCGACGAGTACGCCCAGATCCGCGAGATCCTGGGCCGCCGTCCCACCAGTGGTGAGCTGGCGATGTACTCGGTCATGTGGAGCGAGCACTGCTCGTACAAGTCGAGCAAGATCTATCTGCGCCAGTTCGGCCAGAAGGTCAGCGACGAGATGAAGACCCGCCTCATGGTCGGTATGGGCCAGAACGCCGGCGTGGTCGACGTGGGCGACGGCTGGGCGGTCACCTTCAAGGTCGAGTCGCACAACCACCCCAGCTACATCGAGCCCTTCCAGGGTGCGGCCACGGGCGTCGGCGGCATCGTGCGCGACATCATCTCGATGGGCGCGCGCCCGGTCGCCGTCATGGACCAGCTGCGCTTCGGCGCGATCGACCACCCCGACACCCCCCGCGTGGTGCACGGCGTCACCAGCGGCATCTCGTTCTACGGCAACTGCCTGGGCCTACCCAACATCGGCGGCGAGACGGTCTTCGACGCCGTCTACCAGGGCAACCCGCTCGTGAACGCCCTCGCGGTCGGCGTCATGCGCCACGAAGACATCAAGCTCGCCAACGCCACGGGCGTGGGCAATAAGGTCGTGCTGTTCGGTGCCCGCACGGGCGGCGACGGCATCGGCGGCGCGAGCATCCTGGCATCCGACACCTTCGCCGACGGCGGACCCACGAAGCGCCCTGCGGTGCAGGTGGGCGACCCCTTCGCCGAGAAGGTGCTCATCGAGTGCTGCCTCGAGCTCTACCGCGACGACCTCGTCGAGGCCATCCAAGACCTCGGGGCGGCGGGCATCTCGTGCGCCACGAGCGAGCTGGCCGCCAACGGCGACAGCGGCATGAAGGTCGAGCTGTCGAAGGTGCTGCTGCGCGACCCCTCGCTTACGCCGGAGGAGATCCTCATGAGCGAGAGCCAGGAGCGCATGATGGCGATCGTCGCGCCCGAGAAGCTCGACGCGTTCCTCGCCGTCGTCGGCAAGTGGGACGTCGAGACGAGCGTCCTCGGCGAGGTCACCGGCGACGGCCGCCTCGTCATCGACTGGTACGGCGAGCGCATCGTCGACGTCGACCCCTCGACCGTCGCGGTCGACGGCCCCGTCTACGAGCGGCCGGTCGCCTACCCCTCGTGGATCGACGCCCTGCAGGCCGATTCCGCGACGAAGCTCGAACGGGCGACGGATGCCGACACCCTCCGCGAGCAGTTCACCACGCTGGTGGCGAGCCCCAACCTCGCCGACACGTCGTGGATCACCAACCAGTACGACTACTACGTGCTGGGCAACACCGCGCTGAGCTTCCCCGACGACGCCGGCATGATCCGCGTCGACGAAGAGACCGGTCTCGGCTTCGCCATCGCGACCGACTGCAACGGCCGCTACAACCAGCTCGACCCCTACAACGGCGCGAAGCTGGCACTGGCCGAGGCCTACCGCAACGTCGCCGTCACGGGAGCCGTGCCCACGGCCGTCACCGACTGCCTCAACTTCGGCAGCCCCGAGAACCCCGAGGTCATGTGGCAGTTCAGCCAGGCCGTCGAGGGCCTCTCCGACGGCTGCCTCGAGCTCGGCATCCCGGTCACCGGCGGCAACGTCTCGTTCTACAACCAGACCGGCGACCAGCCGATCCACCCGACCCCCGTCGTGGGCGTCCTGGGCATCATCGGCGACGTCGCCGCGCGCATCCCGAGCGGCTGGCAGGATGCCGGTGAGAACCTCTACCTGCTCGGCACCACCGCCGACGAGCTCGACGGTTCGCAGTGGGCCGGCACGATCCACGACCACCTCGGCGGTCGCCCGCCCAAGGTCGACCTCGCGCAGGAGCGCAAGCTCGCCGAACTGCTGCAGGCCGCGGGATCGCAGTCGCTCGTCTCGAGCGCGCACGACCTGTCGTCGGGCGGTCTCGCGCAGGCCCTCGCTGAGGGCGTCATGCGCTTCGGCATCGGCGCCCGCGTGTGGCTGACCGAGCTGATGGAGCGCGACGGGGTGGATGCCACCGCCGCCCTGTTCAGCGAGTCCACCGGCCGCGTGCTGGTCAGCGTCCCCCGCGAGGAAGACGTGAAGTTCCGGGGGCTCTGCGACGGCCGCGGCTACCCGGTGCTGCGCATCGGCGTGACCGACGTCGAGCCGGGGACCGAGGCCGCGCTCGAGATCCAGGACGTCTTCACCGTCCCGGTGTCGGAGCTGCGCCGCCTGTCGACCGAGACCCTGCCCGCCGTCTTCGGACCGACCGTCGCCGAGCCGGTGGCCTGAGCCGGTCGCCGCGCGGGTTCCCGCCCGCGCGGCGTCGGCGGCCTCGGTCCCCCGGCGGGGCCGAGATCCCCGACACGACACCCCGCCCGAGAGGAGACGCGCCGTGACAGACGACGACGACATGACCGTGTTCAGTGACAAGCGTCAGAAGCGCGTGAAGATCACCGCCTGGATCGTGATCGGGGCGCTCGTCCTCACCGGTGGGGGCGCGACGGTGATCTCGCTCATCCTGGGCTGACGACGAGAGGCGGTTGCGCATGTCCCTGATCGACCCGACCTCCGAGACCGTCGCCACGCTCGACGCCCTCTCCGACGCGGCAGGCGCCCAGCCCGACAGCTTCGCGGCGATGGACGCCCTCTGGCGGGCCGTCTACGCGCTGCCGCACTGGTCGTTCATCGCCCGCGGGCCCGACGACGCCCCGTCGCCGTTCATCGGTCAGCTCCCGAACGGGCCGATGGTCTTCGCCTTCACCACGCGACAGCGGGCACACGACGGAGCCCTCGCGAACGGACTCGACGAGGAGGCCGCCTCACGCGTGCTGAGCGTTCCGCTCCCGGGCGCTGTCGCGTGGCTGGCCGAGTTCGCGCAGCAGGGCGTCACCGGCGTCGTGTTCGACCTGCCCGGGCAGGGCTATATGGCGCCGCTGCGCAACCTCATCCCGATGCAGACGCACATCGCGAGCACTCCGCCCGCCTGACGTCCGATCACGCCAGGGCGGCGAACCGCTCGGTCTTCTCCACCGGGCCGATCACGATGAGCAGGTCTCCCTCGTCGACGACGGATGCCGCTCCCGCAGCGTGCCACTCGCCGTCGGCGTGCCGGATCTTCACGATCGTCACCCCGTGGCGCCGACGGACGGCGGCCTGCTCGAGAGTCTGGCCGACGAGCTCACGCGGGGCCACGGTCTTCGCGACGACGAGGTCGCGGTCGAACTCGACGTAGTCGAGCATCGAGCCGCGGACGAGGTGCGCGACCCGACGGCCCATGTCGGCCTCGGGGTAGACGACGTGCTCGATGCCGAGCTGCTCGAGGATCAGGCCGTGCTGCTCGCTGATCGCCTTCGCCCAGATCGAGCGCGTCCCCATGCGCTTGAGCAGCGACGTCGTGAGGATGCTCGCCTGGATGTCCGAACCAATGCCGACGACGACGCGGTCGAACTCGGCGATCCCGAGCTGCTCCAGGGCCGCCTGCTTCGTCGAGTCGGCGCGGACGACGTGCGTGAGGACGCCGTTGAGCGACTGCACGATGTCTTCGTCGGTGTCGACGCCGAGCACCTCGCTGCCGCTGCGGGCGAGCTCGGTCGCGAGCGAGCCGCCGAAGCGTCCGAGGCCGATCACCGCGATCGAGGTCGCCGCGTTCCCGCGCATCCGGCGCCGGCTGAAGAACGTGTTGTTATCCAATGATCGGACGCTCCTTCGGGAGTTCGTACATGCGCTTCTCCCGCGTCAGCGCCAGGGCGGCGCCGAGCAGGACGGGACCGAGTCGGCCGATGAACATCAGCACGATCAGGATCAGCTGGGCCAGCGTCGGCAGATCCGCCGTGATGCCGGTCGACAGACCGACGGTGGCGAACGCCGAGATGACCTCGAAGAAGACCCGGTCGAAGCCGAACGGGCTCACCACCATGATCGCCAGGGTCGATCCGACCACCAGGGCGACCGACAGCAGCGCGACCGTGAGCGCTTCGCGGTGGGTCGATCGGGGGAGGCGTTTGCCGAACATGTTCACCGCGGTGTCACCGCGCAGCTCGGCGAGCACGATGAACAACAGCACCGCGAACGTCGTGATCTTCACGCCTCCCGCGGTGCCGGCGGGGCCACCGCCGATGAACATGAGGATGTCGGTGACGAACCAGCTCTCGGGCAGCATCTGCGAGACGTCGATCGAGTTGAATCCGGCCGTGCGCGGCATCACCGACATCGTGAACCCGGCGAGCAGCCGGCCGGCCGGATCCATCGCCCCGAGGGTCGCGGGGTTCGACCACTCCAGCGCGGTGAGGGCGATCGTGCCCGCCACGAGCAGCACGGCGCTGCCGACGAGCACGGTGACGGTGTTGAGCGTCCATCGCCGCGGGAAGCGGTACTGGCGCCAGAGCTCCATGATGACCGGGAAGCCGAGGCCGCCGAGGATGATCGCGGCGCAGATCGGAAGGCAGATCAGCGGGTCGGTCGCGAACGAGATGAGGCTGTCGCTGAAGAGCGCGAAGCCCGCGTTGTTGAACGACGACACCGCGTGGAACACGCCCAGCCAGAGGGCGTGGCCGAAGGACTCGCCGTAGCCGAGCCAGAAGCGCCCGGCGAGCATCGCCGCGACCACGGCCTCGGTGATCAGCGCGATGATCGCCACGCCGAGGAGCACGCGGCGCACGTCGCCGACGGCGACGGTGTGGGTCTCGCTCACGGCCGTGAGGCGCGTGCGCAGCCCGAGGCGTCGCGCGACGAGCAGGCCGAGCAGCGTCGCGAGCGACATGACCCCGAAGCCGCCGATCTGGATGAGCACCATGATCACGACCTGGCCGAACGGCGACCAGAAGGTCGGGGTGTCGACGACGATGTGTCCCGTCACGCAGACGGCGCTCGTCGCCGTGAAGAGCGCCTCCATGAAGGTGGCCGGCCGCCCCTGGGTCGCCACGGGCAACGAGAGCAGTGCCGTGCCCAGGGCGAGCACTCCCCCGAACGCGAGGGCGATGACCCGCCCGGGCGTGAGCACCACGCGCCGTCGGGCGAACCCGGGGACGAGGGCCGCAGGGGTTCGCCGAGTCACCGGCCTACGATCTCACACTCGGCGGCTCACCCCGTGCGCATTCCGGCCCACCGCCCAGCCCGCTGTCGGGAGCCCGGCATAGCATGGGCACGTGGAACCGCTGATGGTCTTTCTGGCCGAGTGGTGGTGGATCGGCCCTGCGGCGGCCGGTGCGGGCACCGTCGGCTGGGTCGGCGTGCGCCGCACACGGCGCCGCGCGCTTCCCGCGGGCACCACGACGACCGGCGATCGCGCCGCGCGGGCCTGGGCCTCCCGGCCGATGGGCAAGGCCGCGGCGCGCCGCCTCGAACTCGACGCCGCTCTGCTCGATCTGCAGACCGCGCGGCACGCCGTCACCCGCGGACGCGCCGACGTCAAGATCGCCGACGCCGAGGTGGTTCGCGCTCAGGCCGAGCGGGCGGCATCCCGTGTCTCGTCCGACGTCGTCTCCGCCGCGCGGGGACGCCTCACCGACGCGCAGCGCGACCTGCGCGCCGCGATGGCCGAGGTGCGCGCCCGCCGTGCCGGGGTGAGGGCCGCGAAGGCGATGCTCCCCGCCATCCGTGCGGGCAGTGCCCCGCTGCCGGTCGCCCGTCTGCTCGCCGAGCACGACGCGATCCTCGCGCGCTGGATGGCCTACGAGACCGACCCCGGACTCGCGATCGACTATCCGCAGATGAGCGATTCCCGCTCGCCCCTGCTCGCCGACTTCCTGCGCGCCCACGAGCGGGCGCAGTGGCTGCGTCCCGCGTCGGTGCAGACGCGCCTCGAGCCCGCCGACTACCTCGCCTACCGCGACGCCGTGCGTCGCACCGCCCAGGCGTTCGACCGTGCCGAGCGCGCGGCCCGCCAGGGCGCGGATCAGCCCGGGGTCGAGGGCCCCGATGCGTGGAGCCGCGTGGCATCCGATCTCGCCGAAACGGCACAGCGAGCGCTCGCCCGCTCCATGGAGTCGATGGGCCGCGCCGCCGCCCGCTCCTGGAGCGAGCGCAGCGCCCGGCGTGCTTCGGCCAGGCACCCGGATGCCGCCGGGTCTCGGCCGCAAGACGGCCCGGTCTGGCCGCCTCCCGCACGGGATCGTCCGCGCCCCCCGGCATCCTGAAAACGGCCGAGCCGGGCGGCGTAGCATGGCGCAGGTGCAAGAGCTCCTGAACTTCGCCGGCCAGTACTGGTGGCTCGCCTTCCCCTTCTTCGGAATGGCGATGGGTGCCGTGAACGCCCGCGCGAAGCACCGCGAGATGACCGCCCGCCGTCGCCACAAGGAGCAGCTGGAGCTCCTGCAGGCGCGGGGTCTGGCGACGGATGCCGGGGCCCCCGCCCCGGCGGCGATCACGGCTCCGGGCGACGACGCCCGCGCGCGCCTCACGTCCGCGCACGATGCGGTCACCCACCGCTGGCTGGAGTACGAGCTCGATGCCGCGAAGCTGATCTCCTACCCCGCGATGAGCGACGGCCGTCAGCCGCTCACCGCGGCGTTCCTGCGCGCGAAGAAGGTCGCCGACAACCTCCGCCCCGCCGAGGGCGAGACCCTGTCGGCTGAGCGCCTGCGGGAGTATCGTGACGCCGTCACCGATTACGAGGTCGCGTTCGACGTCGCCGAACGCGACGCGCGGCGCGTGAAAGACGCGGCGTTCACCGCCGACGAACGCAAGCGCCTCGACACCGCGAAGCAACTGCTCACCGTCGCGACCGACCAGGCGGCGACGCCGAACGAGCGCCAGCTCGCCTACAAGCGCGTTCGCGAGGAGCTCGACGGCCTCATCTGGCTGAGCGACGAGGCCGTCGACGAACTCGAGCGCAAGGTCGCGCTCGAACTCCCGCGCGGCGCGACCGAGCCCCGCACGTCCACCACCCCGCCCGAGCCCTCGGCCTGAGGCCGTCGCTTCGCGTCACGTCCGCCCCGTCTCGCGCACCGGGTCGCGCGAGACAGAGGCGCCGGAGCACCGGTCCGCCGTCGCCATCCACTCCGAGAAACCGGGCGCTCAGCCCTTCCGGCGAATCCGCACCGGCCCCCGCGCGCGGGTCACGTCGACCACCTCGCCCTTCTGGGTGACCTCCACCTCGCCGAGGCCGACCAGCTCGTGCGCCGCATCGCGCGCCGGCTGCATGAGGTCGCGCCAGTCCTCGCCGCCCACGGCGCGCGCGGCCTCCGAGGGGCAGATCGTCTTCCCGGCGTCGCGCGCGGCGAGGAGTTCGCGAATGGATGCCACGAGTCGAGGATCCGCACCAGACGACGGGGTCATCTGTCCAGTGTCCCTCCGCGGCTCGGTGTCGGGGTCAGAATGACCCGATGATCACCGACCGCCACGCCCCCGACCTGCCCGGTCGCGCCGTCATCGCACAGCGCTGGAACCGCGCCGTGTTCGTGCACTGGCGCATCGACCCGGCCGAGGTCGCCCCTCTGCTGCCCCCGGGCACCCGCCCCGACGTCCACGACGGGTCGGCCTGGGTCGGGCTCGTGCCGTTCGTGCTGAGCGAGTTCCGGTTCCTGCCGTTGCCGCCGGTGCCGTTCGTGGGCACCTTCACCGAGATCAACGTCCGCACCTACGCCGTGGACGACGAAGGCCGTCGGGGTGTCGTCTTCCGTACGCTCGAGGCGGAGCACCTCGCCCCGGTCCTCGCGGCCCAGGCTCTGTTCGGCCTCCCCTACCGCTGGGCGCGCGCCGGTGTGCGCGCCGAAGACGATCGCATCGAATACCGTTCGCGACGCCACGGGCGCCGGCATCCGGGAACGCGGATCCGCGCGAAGCTCGGCACCCGGACCGTCGACGACGACCTCTCGCGCTTCCTCACCGCCCGATGGGGCTTCCACGAGCGTCACCTCGGGCGCACGATCTGGGCTGCGAACAGCCACGAGCCCTGGCCGCTCGTCACCGCCGAGCTCGAGGCCCTCGACGACGAGCTCGTGACGGATGCCGGTTTCCCGCAGCTCTCGGGACGAACCCCCGACTCGGTGCTCGCGATGCCCGCCGACCACCCGGGCTTCGTCACGCGGTTCACTGCCGCCCACGCGATCGCCTGACACCGCCCGACGGGTCCGGAGCCTGCCTCGGGCCCGCGCCGAAGCAGGCAGCACCGATCTCGCAGAACGTCGCGCGCCTCGCAGATTCCTCGCGAAAACCTGCGATATCCCCGCGCTGTTGCGGGCTAGGGCACCCGTTCGGGGCCGCACACCGTCGGGCGCGGCCAAGCGACCGACGCGGCCGCCAGCACGACGAGGGAAGCTCCAAGACCCTTCACCCGGAGGCCACCAGATTTCATCTTCTTGCGCCTGCATCACCGGGCGTAGCTTAAAGAGGAAGTGCATCGAGGCATCCGTCACCACACGTCCGCCCCGGGAGAAGCCATGATCGTCCGTCCGTTCGCGATGTTGTGCGTAGCGACCGCGCGAGCCGTCGCCCCCAACCGCGCCGACACGGCATGACGAGGACAGCGGACCCCCGCAACTCTTCACAGTCGCCCACCCTGCATTGGTGGGCGGCGGCCGCCGCCGCCCTCGTGCTGGTTCTCCCCCTGCCGGAGGGATCGACCCTCATCGTGCAGATGGGTGTCTTGATCTTCGGAATCGTTGTGCTGTGCATCGTCCGGGGGCGGCCGGCGCGCTCCGTCGCCGCAACGGTCGTCGTCGTGATTGGCCTGGTCGTCGGCATCCAGGTCGTGGGCCATCTCGCGGCGCTCTTCGTCGACCGGTCGTTCACCGATGACGCCGTCGTGATCGGCTGACGCGCCCTCGCCCACGCGACGACGGCCCCCTCCGCACCGGAGGGGGCCGTTGTCGCGCGGGAGGTCAGTTGCGCTGCGTCGAGAACGCGTCGGGGTTCTGCTCGAGCCACGCGTCGACCGCGTCGGCTTCCTTGCCCTCGCCGTACTCGTTGACGACGAGGTCTTCGAGCGAGCCGTACTGCGCGTCGTCGAGCGTGATGCCGGCGATGAGCTCGGCGGCATCCGGGTACTTCTCCGCGAAGCCGGCGGTACCGAGGAAGTGCAGCGCCTCGGGCTCGCCCATCAGGCCCTGGGGGTCTTCGAGGTCCTTGACGTCGTAGGCGTCGTTGGCCCAGAACGGGCGCCACAGGGTCACCGCGATGTCCTTCTGGGCGGCGATGGCGTTGTCGAGCTCGGTCAGCATCGCGGCGGTCGACGAGGTGACGAGCTCGTAGCCGTCGAGGCCGTAACCCGGCATCGCGACCTCCTGGGTCTGCTTGGTCAGACCCGCGCCGGGCTCGATGCCGTAGATCTTGCCGTCGAAGCGCGCGGCGTTCGCCTGGAGCTGGTCGATCGAGTCGATGTCGACGTAGCTGGGCACCGCGATCGTGAGCTTGGCGTTCTCGTAGTAGTCGCCGAGGTCTTCGATCGAGTCGCCGTACGTCTTCATGTAGTCGGCGTGCGTCAGCTCGGGCCAGGCCGAGGGGTAGATGTCGACGTCGCCCTGGGCCAGGCCGGCGTACAGCGGCCCCGCCTCGGTGAGCGTCTGCATCTCGACGGTGTAACCGAGCTTTCCGAGCTGGTCCTCGAGCAGGTACGCGGTGCTGAGGCCGTCGGTCCACGAGGGGAGGAAGCCGAGGGTGATGGTGCCCTTGTCGCCGCCGTCGCCCGCTCCGCCTTCGGCCTGGTTGCCGCTCGCGCAGCCGGCGAGCGCGAGCGCGCCGACGGCGCCGAGGGCGAGGGCGCTGGTGAGGTGTCGTGTCTTCATTGCTGTGTTCTCTTCCTTTTCGTCCGTGATTTCCGTGTGACCCTCGCGCGAGGTGCCAAGATTTGTCGCCACGGCTCGTGATGAAGCGACGAATCTTGGCGACTCACGCGGGGGGACGGGGACTCAGCGACCCGTCGAGATGGGGGCGCGGCGCGGGGAGGGCTTCTCGCGATCGGCCTCGGCCGCGGCATCCGCCGACGCCGTGTCGACGTGCGGCGCCGCAGTGGCACCGGCCGCGACGACCGCCGCGGGACGGGCGGCCCGCCGACGGGCGAGCACGCCGAGCAGCGACGAGGTGTTGTCGGCGCGGTTGCCGAGGGCGGCGGTGAGGCGATCGAGGTAGACCGCGAGGATCACCACGCTGAGACCGGCCTCCACGCCCTTGGGCAGGTTGACCGTCGAGATCGACTGCACGACCTCCTTGCCGAGGCCGTCGGCGCCCACGATGCCGGCGACGACCGCCATCGACAGGGCGAGCATGATCACCTGGTTGACGCCCGCCATGATGGTGGGCATCGCGAGCGGCAGCTGGATGCCGCGCAGGATCTGCCACGGCGTGGCGCCGAAGGCGTGGCCGGCCTCGACCGTCTCGGAGTCCACGCCGCGGATGCCGAGCTCGGTCAGACGCACGCCCGGGGGCAGCGCGAAGATGACCGTCGAGACGACGCCGGGCACGACGCCGATGCTGAAGAAGGTGATCGCGGGGATCAGGTAGACGAAGGCGGGCATCGTCTGCATGAAGTCGAGGATCGGCTTCAGCACCGCACGCACGGTGCTGTTGCGCGCCGACCAGATGCCCAGCGGCACCGAGATCGCGACGGCGACGATCGTCGCCACGAGCACGAGCGCGAGGGTCTGCATCGCGGTGACCCACTGACCCATCGCGAGGATGAGCGCGAAACCGATCACCGTGCCGAGCGCGAGCTTCCACGAGCGCAGCAGCCAGGCCAGGAGCGCTGCGACGACGACCACCACGACGATAGGTGCCGACAGCAGCACGTCGCTGAGCCCGCCGACGAGGAAGCGGACGGTCACGGCGATCACGTCGAACAGGCCCGAGAGGTTGTCGCGGAGCCAGTCCACGGCGGAGTCGACCCACGAGCCGACGGGGATGCGGAAGCCATCCATCAGCGCACCCCCTCGGTCTCGGAGGCGGCGACCGGGGTGTCGAGCACCGCGTCGATCTCGGCGGAGGGCAGGGGCTGGGGCAGCACGGTGATCTCCTCGGTGGAGGTGGGCCCGGGCCCGAGGGCGGCGAGCAGCGTGACGCGCGGGATGACGCCGGCGAGCCGGCCCTCCGCGTCGAGCACGGCCAGGGGAAGCGGCGATTCGACCGACGGCACGAAGAGGTTCATGAGCACGTCGTCCTCGCGCACCGCCTGGGGCAGCGGCTTGAGCCGGCTGAGCAGGGAGCTCTCTCCCGCCCGCACGAGCTTGATGGCATCCCGGTCGGTGATGATGCCGAGCGGCTTGCGGTCGCGATCGGTGACGTAGACCGCCGACATGTACGCGTCGCGCATCTGGCGAAGCGCGGTGCGCGGGCCCGCCGAGGCGTCGACGCGCGGACGCGGGCGCTCCATGACGTTGCCGGCGGTGAGGACGCGCGCGCGGTCGACGTCCTGCACGAACTGCTCGACGTAGTCGTTCGCGGGGTCGGTGAGGATGTCTTCGGGGGTGCCGATCTGCACGATGCGCCCGTCGCGCATGACCGCGATGCGGTCGCCGAGGAACATCGCCTCGTTGAGGTCGTGGGTGATGAAGACGATGGTCTTCTTCAGCGTCCGCTGCAGCTCGAGGAGCTGCTCCTGCATCTCGCGACGGATGAGCGGGTCGAGCGCGCTGAACGCCTCGTCCATGAGCAGGATGTCGGTGTCGGCGGCGAGCGCGCGGGCGATGCCGACGCGCTGCTGCATCCCGCCCGACAGCGCCGAGGGGAGCTTCTCGCCCCATCCCTCGAGGCCGACGAGGGCGAGGATCTCGTTCGCCTTCGCGAGACGTTCGGCCGTCGCGACTCCGCGGAGCTCGAGGGGGTAGGCGACGTTGGCCGCCACCGTGCGGTGCGGCAGCAGCGCGAAGTGCTGGAACACCATGGCGAGGCGGTCGCGGCGGAGGCCGCGCAGTCGCGCCGCGCCGACGCCGGTGAGGGCGTCGCCCTGCACCTCGACGGTTCCCGCGGTGGCCTCGTGCAGGCCGTTGAGCATGCGGATGATGGTCGACTTGCCCGAGCCCGAGAGGCCCATGATGACGAAGATCTCGCCGGGGCGGACGTCGAAGCTCGCGTCGATGACGGCGGCCGTTCCGTGATCGGCGATCTCGTCGCGCGACGAACCGGAGCGGAGCTTGTCGACGGCGGCCTGGGGCGCGCGGCCGAAGACCTTGAAGAGGTTCTTGGCGGCGAGGGCGGGCGTCTCGCTCGCGGGCGCCGCCGAATCGGGCGCCGTCGGGGCATGCGGATGTGTCACTGGTGCACCTCAGCGGCCTTCGGGTGGCCGCGCAGGTCACGCCCGGGTGGCAGCCGTCGGCGCTCTCCGGGGGGTGGAGCACGTCGATGCCGGACATCGGGTCCGGCGTCCTGGCCGCCGACCGTACGCTCGCGGCGTCCCCTCCCCCGAGAAGACACCGGCGACCGCGGACTGGTCGGGTGAACGGCCCTTGACGGGCCTCATCCAACGTTTCACGGTGATGGATCGGCTGGCAAATCGTCCCGCTCCTTGCGGAATCGGATGCCGTGTGGCACGCGCGCGCGCTTGAATTCCGCGGACGCCGTGAGGCGGATCGACTCGGCCGGGGATCATCCCGGGCGTGTCGTGGGGCCCTTGCGCGGCGGGGCGGGGTGTGTCAGCGACTCAGTCGTGCGGCTGCGCGGCGGCCGTTCGGTGGTGGCGGATGACCTCTGCCACGACGAAGTTGAACCACTTCTCCGCGAACGCCGGATCGAGATCGGCGTCCTCGGCCAGACGCATCAGCCGCGCGATCTGCTGCTCCTCGCGTGCGGGGTCGGATGCCGGCATCCCGTGCTTCGCCTTCAGCACACCGACCTGCTTGGTGCAGCGGAAACGTTCGGCGAGCAGGAAGATGAGCGCGGCGTCGATGTTGTCGATGCTGCCGCGCAGCCCCTGAAGGATCGTCGAGGGATCGGCGTCGGTCATGAGTCCTCCCACATCGCTCCGACCCTATCGCGCCGCGCAGCCCCGTGCGGTGCGCGGTCGTTCGCCCGGGCCGAGTCCTACAGTGTGAGCATGAGCCGATCGACGCGCCCCGACCCGACCGCCGTTGGCGCCGACGCCGGGGCCTCCACCTCCCGCGACAAGCCGGTGTGGTCGGCGATCTCCCGCCCCTACGCGGCGGGGTTCTTCCTCACGCTCGGCGGGCTCACCGCCTTCCTTCTGGCGCTCGCGCTGGGCAAGCTGTCGACGGTTCTCATCTACATCGCGATCGCGCTCTTCGTCGCCCTCGCCCTCGACCCCCTGGTGCGCATGCTCGTGCGCCGAGGCCTGTCGCGGGCGTGGGGCATCGTCATCGTGTTCGGAGGGCTCGCGGTCATCCTCGCCGGAGCGCTCTGGCTGCTCATCCCGCCGGTCGTCCGTCAGGTCGAGCAGTTCGTCGGCGACATCCCCACGTTCGTCAACGACGTCATCGACAGCGATGCGGTGCGGTGGGTGGAGCAGAACTTCGGCGACAGCCTGGGCGACGTGCTGAAAGAGGTGCAGAGCTTCGTCACGAACCCGGCCAACATCGCCGCGATCGGCGGGGGGCTGCTGCAGGTGGGTATCAGCATCGGCGAGTTCGTCTCGGGCGCGATCATCGTGCTCGTGCTGAGCCTGTACTTCCTGGCCTCTCTGCCGAAGATGAAGAACAGCCTCGTTCGCCTCACCCCCGCGCGCAGCCGCGAGACGGTCTCCGACATGACCGGCCAGATCACCGACTCCGTCGGTGGCTACCTCGCCGGCATGGTCGTGCTCGCGCTGTGCAACGCGGTCTTCGCGTTCATCGTGCTGACGATCCTGCAGCAGCCGTTCGCCGCCCTGCTCGCGGCGCTCGCGTTCGGCATCACGCTCATCCCCCTCGTGGGTTCCGTGCTGTTCTGGGCGACCGCGACGCTGTTCACCCTCATCGTCAGCCCGACCGCCGGGCTCATCTTCGCCATCGTCTACCTCGTGTACATGCAGATCGAGGCATACATCCTCACGCCCCGCGTCATGAACCGCACGATCTCGGTCCCCGGTGCCCTCGTGGTGATCGGCGCTCTCGTCGGCGGCACGCTGCTGGGCCTGCTCGGCGCGCTCGTGGCGATCCCCGTGACGGCCTCGGTCCTGCTGATCATCAAGCAGATCGTCATCCCTCGACAGGATGCCAAGAAGTAGCGATCACTGCCTTGTCGCGCCGAAGCGACAACGCAAACGCGGTGCAGCCCCTCTGGGGCAGACCGGAAAGGCCGGGATGCGGATACGCACCCCGGCCTTTCCGGTCCCGGTCAGAGCGAGCGACGCCGGCGGTAGAGCGACACGCCCATCGCGAGCAATCCGAGCACTAGCACTGTCGAGCCCACCCACAGTCCGACGCGGACGGCGCGATCGTCCTGACCTGTCACGGCAAGCGGCGGCGTCTGCGGCGATGACGCTCCCGGGACGACGACCGTCACCTGCGCGGTGAGCTCACCGCCGGGCACCATCAGCGCCAGGGTGTGCACGCCCGCCTCGGCGTAGGCCGGAACGGTGAACACTCCGCTGGCGGTGCCGTCGGCGCCGACCGTGAGGGTGCCGAGGCGTGCCGGGGTGGAGCGGAACTCCACCGCGAACACCGTTCCCGGTGCCGCCCCGCTGACGGAGATGGGCAGCTGCCCGCCGGGGGCCACCTGCGTGACGCCGATCCGCACGGCCTCGTTGCCGGTGAGCGAACCCGTCGGCTCCGATCCCGGATCGGTGCCGCCACCGCCACCGGGGGTGGTGCCGGGGTCGGTGCCGGGGTCGGTCGTCTTGACGGGCACCGCGACCTCGGCGACGTCCGAGATGTTGCCGGCGACGTCGGTCACCCGCACGCGCACCGTGGTTGCGGCGTCGCCGACAGCGGTCGCGCCCGCGGCCGCGGTCCACGGGCCCTCACCCAGCTGGTACTCGACGACAGCCACACCCGACCCACCGTCGGTTCCGGTCGGCGTGACCGTGCGCGAGGCAGCGTTCCAGTCGACGTCAGCGGTCGGCTTCGCGGAATCCCGCTTCACCTCGACACCCACGGGTTCCGAGGTGTTGCTGGCGGCATCCTTCGCCCGGAACGACACGGTTGTCGTCCCGTCGGTCGCGACCTCGACGGGCGCGGTGTAGGCCGCCCACGCGCCGTCGCCGACGCGCACCTCGATCATCGGGGAATCGTCGCGGTCGTCGATGGCGGATGCCGCGACCTTGACGGTGCCGGTGTACCAGCCGCTCGCCGGAGCGGCGGGGTCGACCGAGGTGGTCACGACAGGCGCCTGTGTGTCGGGGACCGGGGTCTCCGGCTGCTCCCACACCTGCCATTCCTTGATGCCGACGCTGCCCTTGCCCTGCTCGGTCCCGGCGGGGTCGAGGGTGAGGCGGAGCTTCGTGGTGGCCACGGGGTCGAACGACACCGTGTTGTACGCGTCCTTCGCGGTGCCGTAGGGCCCCGTGTTCGTCACCGGCACCCACGCGCTCGTCGCGGCATCCCAGTATTCGGCCTTCCAGGTCGCCGGAACGTCGATGCCCAGGCCCTGCGCGTCGATGTTCGACACGAAGTACACGCCCAGCTCCCCGACGGTCACCGGCTCGGTCCAGTCGTACTGCACCCACTGGTCGGTCACTGCCGGCCAGACGCCCCACACGTTCGCGTTGTCGTTGGGCGTCACATCTCCCGACGACGTGGGCTGGACGTTGTCGTTCAGACCGGTCACCTTGTTCCACCCGGCGGTCCCGGATGCCGTGGGCGTGGCCAGCAGCGCGACATTGCGCCGCTGCGAGCCGTCGGCCTTCGGCACCGTCCGCTCGACGACCGCCGAGACGTTTCCGGCCGTGTCGGTGGAGCGCACCTGCACCGTCGTCTCGTCGAGACCGATCAGCACGGAGCCCGTCAGCGCCTTCCAGTCGCCGGAGTCGCCCAGGCGGTACTCGATCGACGCGACACCCGAGCCGGCATCCGTCGCCGAAGCCTTGACCGTGCGGGCCACCGCATCGGTCACGACCTCGACGGCCGGGGCCGTGGTGTCGATGCGCACGGTCTGCTCCGCCACCGGCGAGATGTTGCCCGCCGCGTCCGTGGCCCGCGCCTGCACGACGTGGGATCCGTCGCCGGTCACCGAGACGGTGCCGGTGTAGGCGGCCCAGGTGCCGGCATCCACCCGCACCTCGATGCGCGGAGAGGCGTCCTGGTCGTCGCGCGCCGTCACATCGACGGCGACGGCCTGGGTGTACCACCCCGACCCCGGCGCGGCCGGCGACACCTGGAACGCCACCGTGGGCGCCTTCGTGTCGTCGCCGCCGTCACCGACGGTCACCGCGGCCGAGGCGGCCTTGGTGCCGGGCAGGTCGCTCTGCACCGTGCCGGCGACCGTGAACTGCCCGGGAGCCGCGTAGGACTCCGCCGCGACCGCGTTCCACGTGACCGGCAGGTCCTGGCGCGAGCCGTCGTTGAACAACACGCCCACGGCCTTCGGCAGCACCGGCGCGACACCCGGCTGGGTGCGGCTTGTGACGGCATCCACCTGGTTGATCTGCCCGGGAGCCGTCGCGCGGACCCAGACCGTGGCCTTGGCCGACACCGGCGAGCCCGGAACGATCCCCGACACCGTGAAGCTGCCCTCGCCGGCGACCTGCGCGTCGCTGACCTCGGCCCACGTCACGGGGAGGTCGGCGTGGCTGCCGTCGGAGTAGGTGGCATCCACTGTCGCCGGAAGCTCCGGCTTGGTGCCGACGGCCGTGCGCACGTCGATCGGCTCGATGGAGGTGGGCGCGTCGGCGAACACCTTCAGCTCGCTGACGGCGACCGCCGCGTACGGCCCGTTGCCCGCCGCCTGCAGCACGACGCGGAGCCGCGTGGTGGTCACGGCGTCGAAGGTGACGGAGTTCGTCTCGTCGCGCTCGACGGTGTAGTCGGACGGATTGGCGACGTCGGCCCAGTCCGAACCGGTCCAGTACTGCGCCTTCCAGCCCTTCGGGACATTGACGCCGTTGGCGGAGTTCACGTCGTCCTGATCGCGCCAGAAACCGATCTCGGCTCCGGCGATGCGCTGCGGCGTCTTCCACTCATACTGCAGCCAACGGCTCGCCGGGTGATTGCCCGACCAGGTGCCCCAGATGTCGCTCTGGCTGCCGCCGGTGAAGAACACCTTGCCGTCGTTGACGGCCTTGACGTTGTTCCAGCCCGCCGTGTACTCGGCGGTCGGGGTGGCCTCGGGGGCGACGTTCGTGCCCGCGGTGACCGGCTCGCCCTGAACGGTGACGTCGGTCTGCGACGTCTTCTCGCCGTCGTCGGCGGTCAGGCGCAGCACGTATTGGCCCTTGTCCGAGAAGCGCGCGGTGGTCGAGGCGGCCGCGGGGTCGTCGAAGAGCACCGTCGCCCCCTCGGGCGCGCTCACTACGCTCCACTTCGACGACACCGTGCCCGCGGGCAGCCCGTCGTCCTTGACCGTGCCGACCAGCGCCGCTGCGCCACCGACCGATCCCTGGAGGTTCTGCCACGCCGTCACCAGCGGAGCCTGGTTCGTGGATGCCGGAGCGGCCACGCCCGTGCGGAAGACCTGCAGCTCCTTGACGCCGGTCTTGAAACCACTGGCGTGGGTCACCGTCAGACGTACGGCGTCACCGGTCACCTCGGGGAACTGCACGTGGTTGTAGTTCGCGCGAGGATACGCCGGCGTGCGGGCCTGCTGCGGGATCACCGACCACTGCCCGCCACGACGCACCTCGAGGGTGTACACCGACGGCTCGGCGTACCCCGGCGCGGTCGCCGACGACGAGCTGTCGTAGAAGTAGGGGCGGATGTCGTCGAACGTCTTCTCGCCGCCGAGTTCGACGGTGAGGGAGTCCTTCGCGTTGGGCGAGCC
This sequence comes from Microbacterium phycohabitans, assembly GCF_032464935.1. Lineage (NCBI taxonomy): Bacteria > Bacillati > Actinomycetota > Actinomycetes > Micrococcales > Microbacteriaceae > Microbacterium > Microbacterium phycohabitans. The sequence continues at coordinate 668,984 of NZ_JAWDIT010000002.1, read as the reverse complement.
CGCGGTGCCCCAGAAGGGCTCGTTGATCGTGGTCCCGTCCACGGCGCCCGAGGGCGCACGTCCGGATGCCGAGAAGGTCGCGGTGGCCGAGGTCGCCAGGTTCGCGCTGCCCGTGCTGGCGGTGCGGACGTCGGCACCCGCCTTGGCGAACAGATCGACGACGCGGGCGTCGTCGGCGAAGCGCACGTCCTGCGGGGCCTTGACCGCGGAGGCCGTGGCCGTGGTGACCTTCGCGTCGCCCTTGACGACCTCGACGGTTCCCGACGCGGGGTCGTAGACCACGTGCGAGAGCTTGTCGACGGTGAAGGCGAGCTTTCCGTCGAGGAAGACGGAGTACCCCTCGGGGACGTCGTCGCCGTAGTACCGCGTGCCACCGGGGGCGTCCCACGTGACCGTCAGGTCGCGGTCGCGGTACCGGATGTTGTTCGCGGTGAAGTGGTCCCAGCCGATGTCGATCGGGTCGAGTTCGATCTTGGCGTCGTCGCGGGTGCGCACGCCCATCGCGTCCTCGATCATGGTGAAGTTCGTCGCGCCCAGGATCGTGTGGTGGATCCAGGAGCGGTAGTCGATCTTCTGCGGGTTCGCCGAGCCGTTGGCCCAGAACTCGTTCTGGTCGGGCAGGCGGTTGTCACCGCCGTTCTGATAGTGCGCCCACGCGTTCCAGTACAGGAGCTTCTTGTACCACTCCGCGTTGATCGCGTCGGTGGGGTAGTCGCGCAGCACCTTCGAGAGCATCCGGAAGGTCACGGTCGAGTTGATGACCGAGAAGTTGTTGCTGCCCTGGCCGCCGGTGGCGTTGTACGCGGCCTGATCGGCCTGGTTTGCGGTGTAGAAGGGAAAGATCGGGTACTGCTTGTCGTCGGCGAAGAGCCGCAGCGCCTGGACGTAGTCGTCGTTGTAGTCGGCGTCGCCGGGCTTTGGCACCAGGCCCACCGAGAACGGGTAGTAGTTGTTGATCTCCTTCCACGGCACGTGCTCGCCGTTATTGGCCATGGCGTGCTCGAGGAGCTTGGTGTCGGGGTTCCACAGCACCTTCATGACCTGGGTCTTGATGTTCTGGGCGAACGCCTCCATCTCGTCGGCCTTGGCGGTGTTGCCGGCCGTCCGGTAGGCCTCGGCCGAGGCGAGGGCGTTGGAGTACAGGTAGGCGTTCTCGGCGCGGTCCTGGTATCCGCCCTTCCAGTGGAACGACACGGCATCCGCGTCGTTGCCGGTCATCGCGCCCCAGTTGTACTCGATGAGGCCGTTCTTGTTGAAGTCGTACGCGTCCTGCAGACCCTTGACGTCGTCTTCGGCGTAGGTGGCGAGCTTCCCCGCGATCGCGGTCGGGCCACCGTGCAGCTCGTACGAGCGCCACGCCGCCTCGGAGATGTACTGGGTGTAGCTGTTCGACCAGTTCGCGGGGTCGCCGGGGTTGTCGACGAACTTGTAGCTCTTGCTCGTCTCGCCGGTGGAGACCCACGGCCCGTACGAGTAGATCGGATCGCGGAAGTACTTCAGGTCGTCGATGAACATGCCGGTGGTCAGCACGATCGAGTTGTTGTACCCGAGGACGCCCTCCATGGCGACCGGGAACTGATAGGTGTTGCCCGGCATGTCGGCGTCGAGGAAGTTGAACCGCATGAGCCACCACCGGTAGAACAACGACTTGTCGATGTTGTCCTCGGGGGTGTCGAGGTACGGCACGTTCTCGGCCCACCACCGGTTGTAGGCCGTCACGTGGGTCGTGTACGCCTCGGCCGGCGACTGCGCGCGGGTGGCGTCGTACTCGGTGCGCGACTCGGCGATCTCGTCGGTCACCAGCCCCAGCTGCACCTTGGCGCTCGCACTGCCGCCGGCCGGGATCGACAGGGTGCGCGAGAGGGTCGCGCCCGCGGGCGAGAATCCGTCGCCCGAGAAGCGGGGCGACAGCTTCGTCAGGTCGTTCAGCGCCGTGACGTGGCCGACGAGCTCGTCGCCGTCGACGGTGGTGGCGTAGGGCGAGGATGCCACGAGTTCGACATCGACGGCCCCGCCCCTGGAGCGCACCTCGAGGTCGGTCACGAGCACGTTGGCATCCGTGATGAACTTCGTCTGCACGACCTCGATGCCGCCGCCGCGATGGACGCTGCGCCAGTAGCTGGGCGTCTGCTTGCGCTGCGCGACGTCCTCGGTCAGGGCCACGTCGGCGCCGCCGACCCGGGCGGTGATCGTGTAGCCGGAGCGGCCGTCGATGGCCTCCCAGTACGCCAGCTGCCCGCCGAAGCCGAGAGCGGCGGGGTTGTGCTCCTTCATGAAAGCGGCGCGCCCGCGGGTGAAGAGCCACTGGTTGTTGTCGCCGAAGCTGCCCGCGTCGCCCGTGCGGGCAAGCATGCGGTCCATCCAGAAGTCGTTGTCGACGCTCGTGCCCGCGCCGGCGGCGACGTCGGCATCGAAGATCTTCTGCAGCTGATTGCCGGGCGTGTAGGCCACCCCCGTCGCCGGCACGGGTTGGGGGCTGCCCGAGAAAGTCGGATAGCCGATGTCTGTGTTGGCTGCCTGCGCCGGGGCCGCGACCACGATCGTCGCGACGACGGCGGTGGCGCCGATGGTCGCGGCGACGGCGCGGCAGGCGCGGGGGATGACGCCGTTGAGGGAGTCCACTCTGTCTCGTCCTTTCGGGCCCGCCTCAACTCCGAGGGGCGCCTCAGGGGACGCTAAGCAAACCTTTACGTCTTCGCAATCCTTTTCGATAATTTCGAACGGATCGAAATCGAGCTAGCGACGGGCGATGGTCGATCCGCGGATGATGAGCCGCACGGGGAGCTGCGTCGTGCCCGACTCCAGGCGCGCGCCGTCGATCGCCTCGAACACGCGCTGTGCGGCGACGCGCCCCAGGTGCTGCAGATTGGCGTCGACCGTCGTCAGTTCCGGACGGGAGTTGGTGGCGAGGATCTCCCAGTTGTCGTAACCGACGACCGCGAGATCGCCCGGCACGGAGCGCCCCAGATCGCGCGCCGTGTCGAGCACGCCTCGCGCGATCTGGTCGGAGGCGGCGAACACGCCGTCGATGTCGGGGTGCTTCGCCAGGAGCATGGCGGCCGCGTTGCGGCCCCAGTTCTCCGTCCATTCCGAGAACATCGGCTCGCCGACGAACGACAGACCCGCCGCGGCCAATCCCTCTCGGGCGCCCTGCAGGCGGTCTTGAGCGGCCGCGTAGGTGGGGTCGCCGGAGATGTGGGCGATGCGCGTGCGACCGCAGGCGATCAGGTGTTCGACCGCCAAGCGACCGCCCGCGCGATTGTCGGGCGTCAGTGAGAGATCGCGCGGGTCGTCGGAGGGCGAGTAGGCGTAGACGACCGGCACGGGGATGTCGGGGCCGAGGGAGGGGCGGGGATCGGTCTGACGACCGACGACGATGATGCCGTCGACGCGACGGCTGAGCAGAGCCCGCAGGTGGTGCTGCTCGCGAATCGCGTCGCCGCGCGCGTCGCAGAGGAAGACGTTCACCTGGCCGGCACCGAAGGCGTCTTCGGCGCCCATCAGGATCGGGAGCATGAAGCGACCCTCGAGATCGCTGGTGAGCAGGCCGACGGTGCCGGTCCGACCGGCGACCAACCCCCGCGCCATCGCGTTCGGGGTGAACGAGAGCTCGTCGGCCGCGAGCAGCACGCGACGCCTCGTCGCATCGGCGACGTCCTCCCGGCCGTTGAGCGCCTTGGACGCCGTCGCGATGGAGACCTTCGCGCGCCGGGCCACGTCGCCCAGCGTGACGGCACGGGTGCTTCCGTTGGTCGTCACCGGCACTCCTCTCCGAAAACCTTATCGATGGTAGTTGACCATAGCCCAGATGATCGATAGTGTCCCGAAACGGGTTTCGAAGTTTCGAGAGCCCCAATCACATGTGCGACCCGGCACCGAAGCCGCGGCGCGACTCGACGAAGAGCAAGAGGAGTTACCCATGAAGCGATTCCGGACCCGAACCGTGTTGCGCACGGTGGCGGCGGTCGTCACGGCAGGAGTGATCGCGGGCTCTCTCGCCGCGTGCTCCGGTAGCGGCGGCACCAGCACCGCCCCTCAGGACATCCCCGCGGAGGGCGTGGACGACGGCGCCACGCTGACCCTGTGGACGCGCGCCCCCCTCGAGAAGCAGGCGAAGCTCCTCGTGGAGGCATACAACGCCTCGCACAAGAACCAGGTCGAGCTGACCGTCGTCCCCAACGACGACTACGTCGCCAAGGTCGGCGCCGCCGCCGGTTCGGGCGGGCTGCCCGACCTCTTCGCGGCCGACATCGTCTACGTTCCGAACTGGGTGCAGCAGGGCCTGTTCCAAGACATCACCACGCAGATCGACGGCCTGTCGTACAAGGACAGCATCAACCAGGGCCACCTCGACGCGGGCACGCTCGACGGGCAGGAGTACGTCCTTCCGTTCGTCCTCGACCTCTCGGTCATGATGTGGAACAAGGACCTCGTCAAGGAGGCCGGCCTCGACCCCGAGAAGGCCCCCGCCACCATCTCCGACTTCGCCAAGACCGCCAAGGCCGTGCAGGCCCTCGGCAAGTCCGGTGTCTCCGGCACCTCCACCGGCCTGAACTGCGGCGGGTGCCTGTTGTTCACCTGGTTCCCGTCCATCTGGGCCTCGGGTGAAGACGTGCTCAACGCCGACGGCACCGAGTCGCTGCTGAACAACAGCGCGGCCAAGGACGTCTACTCCACGTGGAAGGACCTCGAGGCGTCGGGGGCCGTCGCTCCCGGTTCCGCAGACGAGACCGGCGCCACCTGGGTCGCCGGCTTCCAGGAGGGCAACGTCGGCATCATGCCGTTCCCAGCCACCCTGCTGTCCGGTCTGAGCTTCGACGCCGGCGTCTCCGGCATTCCCGGGGTGGACGGCGGCGAGTCGACGTTCGTCGGCGGCGACGGCGTCGGCATCTCGAAGGACTCGAAGCAGTCCCCGCAGGCGTGGAATTTCCTGTCGTGGCTCACTTCCGAGGACGCGCAGGTCGGCGTCCTCGCCAAGGACGGCAGCACGGTCTCGCGCTCCGACCTCGCTGACAACGAGTACGCCGCCAAGGATCCCCGTCAGGTCGCCATCAACGAGGTGGCCGGCAAGGGCAAGACCCCGGTCGCCCTGAACTTCCAGCAGGCGTTCAACGCGCCGGGCAGCCCCTGGCTCTCGCTGGTGCGCAACGCCGTCCTGGGCGACGGCGACACGGTCGACGCCGACAACGACGAGATCACCGCCGTCCTGTCGCAGTAATCCCCCGTGGGGGCGCCGGCTCAAGTCGGCGCCCCCACTCCTCCCGGAAGGAACACCGTGGCTCTCTCCTCCTCGATCCGACGCCCGCGTCGGTATGCGCGGTCCGCGCTCGGCGGGCCCATCCAGGGCTGGCTGTACGCGGCCCCGACGGCCCTCTTCGTGGCCGCCCTCTTCATCGTCCCGCTGCTGCTGGTGCTGCAGATGTCCGGATCCGAATGGCCGCTCCTGCGCGGCAACATGGGGCCGAACTTCCCCCAGAACTTCGTCGATGCCCTCGACCACCGCCTGTTCTGGGACTCGGTGCGTTTCACCGTGCTCTACACGGTCATCACGACCGTCCTGCTCATCGGCCTCGGTCTCGGCCTGGCGCTGCTCGTCCAGGAGTCCACGGCATGGAAGGGGTTCCTCCGAACCGCCTTCCTCCTCCCGAGCGCGCTGGGCCTGGCATCCGCGTCGCTGCTCTTCTACGTGCTCTACTCCCCCATCGCCGGTCCCTTCGCGGGGCTCATGGAGTCGTGGGGGATCACCTTCCTCGGATCCCCCGAGGGTGCGCTGTGGTCGACGGTGTTCCTCATCGTCTGGCGCTTCGCCGGGTTCTACATGCTGCTGCTGCTCGTGGGCCTCCAGGGCATTCCCGAGGAGATCTACGAAGCCGCACGCATCGACGGTGGTAGCCGGTGGCAGATCTTCCGCGACATCACGGTGCCCCTGCTGCGTCCCACCTTCGCCCTCACCACGGTCATGTGCGTCACGGGCTCGTTGCTGGCGTTCGACCAGTTCTACATCCTCACCAAGGGCGGGCCCGACAACAGCACCATGACCGTCGTCCAGCTCATCTACAACATCGCCTTCCAGGGCCAGAACAGCCTCGGGATCGCGGCCGCGCTCTCGGTCATCGTCCTGCTCGCCCTGGTGGTCATCAACGTCGTGCAACTGCGCGCGTTCCGTCGCACCGAGGAGGCCTGACATGGCCCTGACCACGGCACCCACCCCCGCCGCCACCGACACCACGCGAACGATCGTCGCACCGGGCTTCCGCGACCGTCGTCGTCCCAGCGACCGCCTCCTGTGGGGCATCCCGTCGAGGATCTTCACGGGCGCGCTCGCGATCATCTTCCTCTATCCGCTGGTATGGACCGGGGTCGCCTCCGTCAGCCCGCAGGCCGGCACCAGCCAGACCGACGGCTTCGGGCTCGGCAATTACGCCAAGCTGGCGAACTTCCAGGCGGGGATCTGGGTCTACATCGGCAACTCGCTCTTCGTGTCGCTGCTGACGGTGTTCCTGACGCTGCTCGTGTCGTTCCTGGGCGGGTACGCCTTCGCGCGATTCACGTTTCCGGGCAAGAACGTCCTCTTCCTCTCGGTCCTCGCCATCCTGATGGTGCCCTACGCGACGCTCCTGATCCCGCTCTACGTGATCCTCAACGCGATCGGCCTGCAGAACTCCCTCGTCGGTGTCGCCCTCGTGCTGACGATGTTCCAGCTCCCGTTCTCGATGTTCATGATGCGCATCTCGTTCGAGTCAGTGCCGCGCGAGCTCGACGAGGCCGCCCTCGTCGACGGGTGCACGAGCCTCACCGCCCTTTGGCGCGTGCTCCTGCCGGCGGTCAAGCCCGGCCTGATCACGGTGGGCCTGTTCGCGTTCCTGACCGCCTGGAACGACTTCATCGCGCCCCTGATCCTCATCAACGACCAGTCCAAGATCACCCTCCCCCTGGCCGTCGCCAACCTCCGCGGTCAGACCATGGGCGTGATCGACTACGGCGTCACCGAGGCGGGCGTCGTCGTGCTCGCACTGCCCTGCATCGTGCTGTTCCTGATCCTTCAACGCCACTACGTGCGCGGCTTCATGTCGGGCGCCTTCAAGGGATGACCATGTCCACCACCCTCCCCACCCGTCCGCAGAACACCGCCGACGTCTCCGACGCCGTCGCCCCCGTCGTCCCCCGACGATCCGCCCTCCGCCCCCTCGGGCTCTCGGAGGTGCGGATCACCGGCGGGTTCTGGGGCGAACGTCAGAGCGTCAACGCCCGGCACACCCTCGCCCACGTGCTCGGGCGACTCGAGTCCGAGGGCTGGCTGCCCAATTTCGACCGCGCCGCCGCGGGGACCCTCCCGGAGGGGCGCCGCGGACGCGAGTTCGCCGATTCCGAGATCTACAAATACCTCGAGGCCGTCGCCTGGGAGATCGGTCGCGGCGATGACCTCGAGCTTGAGGCGACCTTCCGTGCCGTCGTGCGCCGGGTCGCGGCCGCGCAGGAGCCGGACGGCTATCTCAACACGCAGTTCGGCCGCCCGGGCCAGCAGCCCCGGTGGTCCGACCTGGAGTGGGGCCACGAGCTGTACTGCCTGGGCCACCTCTTTCAGGCCGCCGTGGCGCGGGAGCGCACGCGGCCGGGCGCCGACGACGGCCTCCTCGGGATCGCGCGTCGTTCCGCGGATCTGGTGTGCGAGGTGTTCGGCCCCGCCGGGATCGCCGCCTTCTGCGGCCACCCCGAGGTCGAGACCGCCCTGGCCGAACTCGGTCGCGTCACGGGTGAGCCGCGCTACACGCGTCAGGCGGAGCTGTTCGTCGCCCGCCGCGGACACGAGACCCTCGCCGACATCGAGTGGGGTCGTACCTACTTCCAGGACGACGTGCCCGTGCGCGAGGCCACGGCGCTCAGCGGACACGCGGTGCGTGCCAATTACCTGGCGGCCGGCGCGGTCGACGTGGCGGTCGACACCGAGGACGAGGCACTGCTGCAGGCACTGCGCGGGCAGTGGGCGCGAACGCGTGCTCGGCGCACGTACATCACGGGTGGCCAGGGGTCGCACCACCAAGACGAGGCGTTCGGAGTCGACTGGGAGCTGCCGCCGGATCGCGCGTACTCCGAAACGTGTGCGGCCATCGCCTCGGTCATGTTCTCGTGGCGACTGCTGCTCAACGACGGCGGGGCGGCCTACGGCGACTCGATCGAACGCGCCCTGTTCAACGTCGTCGCCACCTCCCCGGCCGCCGACGGGAAGAGCTTCTTCTACGCCAACCCGCTGCACCAGCGCGTGCCCGGCGTCGAGGCCGACCCGGACGGCACGTCTCCGCGCGCCTCGTCGTCGCTTCGCGCACCGTGGTTCGAGGTGTCGTGCTGTCCCCCCAACGTCGCCCGGACGCTCGCCAGCCTCGACGCCTACATCGCGACGGCGGATGCCGACGGCATCCAGCTGCATCAATACGCGCCCGCCGAGATCCGCACGGCGCTCGACGACGGCCGACACGTCTCACTCGACGTCGACACCGCCTACCCGGCGGACGGCCGCGTGCAGATCCGCGTGAACGACGAGGTCGAGGGAGAGTGGACGCTGTCGCTGCGGGTACCGCACTGGGCCGAGGGGACGCGGCTGAGTGTCGAGAACGCCGACGGGACGATCGCGCTCAGCGAGGCGGTCGCGCCCGGCACGGCGCGGGTGCGCCGTGCCTTCCGATCCGGTGACCTCGTGCACCTCGACCTGCCCATGGCACCGCGAGTGGTGACCCCCGACCCCCGGATCGATGCCGTTCGCGGATGCGTGGCCGTCGAGCGCGGCCCGGAGGTGCTCGCCCTGGAGTCGGTCGACCTCGTCGGCATCGACGACGTCGGCGAGGTCCGTCTGCTGGGCGATGCCCCCCTGGAGGAGCGCGACGGGCGCGTCTGGGCGCGCGTCGCGCCACTCGTGAGTCCGCCGCAGGACTGGCCCTATGCCCCCGCGACCGAACCGGCGACCGTCGCCGCCGTGCCGGTGCCCCTCGTGACCTACCACGACTGGGGTAACCGGGGACCTTCGACCATGCGCGTGTGGATTCCCACCGTCTGACCTCGACGCACCCGGCGGCGTCGGCTCGCCCTCCCCTTCGGAGAGCCGTCGCCGCCTTCGTGCGCGCGCAAGCAGACGACCAGATCCCGTCGAGTCATCGCGGGTGTCGCACGCGGGCTCCGTGCCGGGCCGTGGCCGCCGAGCCGCTCAGCGCCTCGCGAGCAGCCTCGTGGGCGACGGCGAGACGGTGCGATGGCGCACGCGGCCCGGCACACCCGTCCGCGCGTCGAGCGGCAGAGACACGATCTCGTCGGCGAGCTGGCCGGCCACGAGCAGGGTGTCGTCGACCACGAGATGGTGACGCGGCCAGTGCGTACCGGTCTCGGCGAGCGCGGTCAGCTGCAGGCTCTCGCCCGCGCCGCGCACGGCGAGCACGCCGACCGTGTCGCTCCCGCGCACACCGGCGTACAGCGCCGATCCGTCACGTCCCATGCTCAGCTCAGCCGCGGTGTCGGTCTCGAGCGTGCCCAGCAGCTGCTCCCCGGAGCGCACGTGCCAACGCCCCTCGCGGTCGGTGGCGAGCACGAACACCTCGCGACTGAGCTCGGTGACGACGTAGAAGTGCCCGGAGGGATGCCAGAGCCCGTGCCGCGGACCGCTGCCCTTCGGGAGCACCACATCTTGCACGGGTCGCAGCCCGCCGGGAACGGTGCGCCAGATCCGCACGAGGTCGAGGCCCATGTCGGTGGTCGCGACGAGACCCCCGGGGAGGAACGTGGCCTGGTGTGCGCGCGAGACGCGGGCGCCGGCGACGGCCTCCTCCGATTCGGCATCCGTCTCGGGCACGTCGTCGTACGCCGGGATGAGGTGGGCGTACTCCTCGCCGGCCGCCTCGCGCAGAGCGCGGGCCGCGGCCGCGAGGTCGGGGACGACGGCGCCCGACACCCGAGCGCCGGTGGAGAGCGTTCCCTCCTCCGCCGACGATTCGTAGGGGTCGGTGGCCGCGGCGGCGATCACCGGTCGTGAGGGGCGGCCCGCGGCATCCAGGTCCATGCGCACCACGCGCCCGTCGCCCCAACAGCTGGCGACGAGGAACGACGTGTCGGGGGCGACGGCCACGTGGCACACGGCCGCACCCGCATCGATCGGCGCCCCGAGCGGAGCCAGCCGCGTGTCGGAGACGCGGCGGTAGGCCTGCACCACCCCGTCGGACTCCAGGGCGGCGTAGAGGATCTCACCCGAGGGGTGCGGCGCGATCCACGAGGGCGATCCGGGCGCGGCGACGGCCGTGCCGACCATGCCGAGCGGCCCGCCGGCCCCCGCATCATCGGCCTCCCCGGCCTGCAGGATGCCGATGCCTTCCGCGGAGCCGGCATCCGCAGCGTACGCGCCGACCCAGAGGCGCATCAGTCGATGAGGTCGTGGCGCACGATGACCTGATCGCGGGCGGGGCCCACGCCGATCACCGAGATGCGCGTGCCGCTCATCTTCTCGAGGGCGAGCACGTAGTCCTGCGCGGTCTGCGGCAGGTCGTCGAACGTGCGGGCCGAGGAGATGTCTTCGCTCCACCCCGGGTAGTACTCCAGGATCGGCTTCGCGTGGTGGAAGTCGGTCTGGTTGACCGGGAGGTCGTCGTACCGCTCACCGTCGACGTCGTAGGCGACGCACACGGGGATCTGCTCGAGACCCCCGAGGATGTCGAGCTTGGTCAGCACGAGGTCGGTGATGCCGTTGATGCGGGTCGCGTAGCGCGTGATGGGGGCGTCGTACCAGCCCACCCGGCGCGGGCGGCCGGTGGTCGTGCCGAACTCGAAGCCGCGCGAGCGCAGCCAGTCGCCGCTCTCGTCGAACAGCTCGGTCGGGAAGGGCCCCGAGCCGACGCGGGTCGTGTAGGCCTTGACGATGCCGACGATGCGGTCGAGGCGGTTCGGGCCGACCCCGGAGCCGGTCGCGGCCCCACCGGCGGTCGCCGACGACGAGGTGACGAAGGGGTAGGTGCCGTGGTCGACGTCGAGCATGGTGGCCTGGCCGCCCTCGAAGACGACGACGTCACCCGCCTCGAGGGCGTCGTTGAGCAGCAGGGAGGTGTCGGCGACCATCGGGCGCACGCGCTCGGCGTAGGCCAGCAGGTCGTCGACGATCTCGTCGGCCGTGATCGATCTGCGGTTGAAGATCTTCACCAGGAGGTGGTTCTTCTGATCGAGGGCGCCCTCGACCTTCTGCCGCAGGATGTTCTCGTCGAAGAGGTCTTGCACGCGGATGCCGACGCGGTTGATCTTGTCGGCGTAGGCGGGGCCGATGCCGCGACCGGTGGTGCCGATCATGCGCTTGCCGAGGAAGCGCTCGGTGACCTTGTCGAGCGTGCGGTGGTACTGCGTGATGATGTGCGCGTTGGCGCTGATCTTGAGCCGGCTGGTGTCGAGGCCGCGGGCGTTGAGCGCCTCGAGCTCGTTGAAGAGCACCTCGAGGTCGACGACGACGCCGTTGCCGATCACGGGTGTGACCCCCGGAGACAGGATGCCGCTGGGCAGCAGGTGCAGGGCGTACTTCTCGTCACCGATGACGACGGTGTGCCCGGCGTTGTTGCCGCCGTTGAACTTCACCACCCAGTCGGTGCGCTCACCGAGCAGGTCGGTGGCCTTGCCCTTGCCCTCGTCGCCCCACTGGACGCCGACGATCACGATTCCGGGCATGAGTGCTCCTCGCATGTTGTCCGGCGGAACACCCCATCCTACCGAGCACGTGCGACAACGCCCGTCGGCCTGCCGCACGCAATGCCCGGTCACTACTCTGAACGGATGACGACGTCGACGCGGTGGACCACCGGCTGGAATATCGCGCGCGCGGTCGCGGCCGTGAGCATCATCGTCGCCGTGGTGGCGCAGCTCGTGTCCTCCGTCGCCGGCGCCATCGACAAGGGGCGCGACGTCGTCACGACCGTCGCCAACTTCTTCAGCTTCTTCACGATCCTCTCGAACGTGTCGGCCTCGATCGTGCTGCTGCTCCTCGCCGTGCGGTTCCTCCGGCGGCGGAGTCTCGACGTCGATCCACCCGCCCTCGCGACCGTGCTCGCGTGGGTGTCGACCTACATGATCGTCACCGGCATCGTCTACAACCTGCTTCTGCGCGGCCTCCCCCTCCAGCCCGAGACCGTCGGCTGGTCCAACGAGATCATGCACGTCTGGGGTCCGCTCTTCCTCCTCCTCGACGTGCTCCTCGGATCGGGGCGTCGGCGCCTGCCCTGGACGGCGGCCCTGGGCGCGGCGATCTTCCCCGTCGTGTGGATCGTCTACACGCTGGTGCGCGCGCCGCTCATCACCAACCCCACCACGGGGGCGCCGTTCTGGTACCCCTACCCGTTCCTCAACCCCAACGAGGGCGGCGGCTGGGGCAGCGTGGTCGTCTACATCGTCGTCATCGCGGTCGTGATCGTGGGACTCGCCTACGGCGTCGTCGCGATCGGCCGTGTGCGGGGGCGGCGCGCGATCTGAGCCGAGCCGGGGGCCTTGCTCGGGCGCAGCCGGGCATCGTCGGTGCGGGACTCGGGTCGCCCTCCTCCCCGGGGAGATCGCCGACCAGGCCGCTCTCAGCGAACGCCCGGCGTGAGCGCCGGGCCGTGCTCACCTGATGAGCGCCGACCCTGTGGCGCTGCGCAAGACCTGAGCGCCCTACCCTGGAACGCGTGCGCACGCGACTGATGTCCGCGGCCCTGGCCGCCTCCGCCCTGCTCCTGCTCGCCGGCTGCGCCGGGGGCACCACTCCCGACAGGGCACCCGACGCGGGTGCCTCGGCCAGCGCCGGCAGCGCGGAGTGCGCGTACCCGGCTTCGGGTCAGCCCGCCGTCGACGTCACCCCGCCCGCCGCGGGCACCGACCGACCGAGCGGCGACGTCGAGGCGGTGCTGAAGACCTCGGCGGGAGACATCCCGATCACCCTCACCGGCGAGCGCACCCCGTGCACCGTCGAGAGCTTCGTCTCGCTCGCGCAGCAGCAGTACTTCTCGAACACCGAGTGCCACCGCCTCACCACCTCGGGCATCTTCGTGCTGCAGTGCGGCGACCCCACCGGCACCGGCCGGGGCGGACCGGGCTACCGCTTCGCCGACGAGCTCGACGGCAGCGAGACCTATCCCGCCGGGACGGTCGCGATGGCCAACGCCGGTCCGGGCACCAACGGGTCGCAGTTCTTCCTCGTCTACGAGGACACGCAGCTGCAGCCCGACTACACCGTCTTCGGTCGGATGTCGCCCGAGGGCCTCGCCGTCGTGCAGGGCATCGCCGCGGCCGGCGCCGAGGGCGGGGCCGCCGACGGCCGCCCGGCGACGCCCGTCACGATCACCGACGTCGTGGTCGGCTGAGGCTCCTCCCCAAGCCGCTCGACGGCCACGCTCGTCCCCCGGAGTCGGGCCACGGCATCCCTCCGCCCTAGAATCGAGGGCATGTCCAAGGTCCTGCAGTCCCTTCCCGTCGGCGAGCGCGTCGGCATCGCCTTCTCGGGTGGTCTCGACACCTCCGTGGCCGTCGCGTGGATGCGCGACAAGGGTGCCGTGCCCTGCACCTACACGGGCGACCTCGGGCAGTACGACGAAGACGACATCGCCTCGATCCCCGGCCGCGCCACGCAGTACGGCGCCGAGATCTCGCGCCTGGTCGACTGCAAGACCGCGCTCGTCGAAGAGGGCTTCGTCGCGCTGGCGTGCGGCGCGTTCCACATCCGCTCGGGCGGTCGCACCTACTTCAACACCACGCCCCTGGGCCGCGCCGTCACCGGCACGCTGCTCGTGCGCGCCATGAAAGAAGACGGCGTCGACATCTGGGGCGACGGCTCCACCTACAAGGGCAACGACATCGAGCGGTTCTACCGCTACGGCCTGCTCGCCAACCCCGCGCTGCGCATCTACAAGCCGTGGCTCGACGCCGACTTCGTCACCGAGCTCGGCGGCCGCAAAGAGATGAGCGAGTGGCTCGTCGCCCACGACTTCCCCTACCGCGACAGCGCCGAGAAGGCCTATTCGACGGATGCCAACATCTGGGGCGCCACGCACGAGGCGAAGACGCTCGAGCACCTCGACGTCTCGCTCGAGATCGTCGAGCCCATCATGGGCGTGCGCTTCTGGGACCCCGCGGTCGAGATCGAGACCGAAGACGTCACCGTCGCCTTCGAGGCCGGTCGCCCGGTCGCGATCAACGGCACGCGCTTCGACGACCCGGTGGCCCTGGTGCGCGAGGCGAACACGATCGGCGGTCGCCACGGCCTCGGCATGAGCGACCAGATCGAGAATCGCATCATCGAGGCCAAGTCGCGCGGCATCTACGAGGCCCCGGGCATGGCGCTGCTGTTCCTGACCTACGAGCGCCTGGTCAACAGCATCCTGAACGAAGACACCCTCGCCACGTACCACGAGCAGGGTCGTCGCCTCGGTCGCCTCATGTACGAGGGCCGCTGGCTCGAGCCGCAGTCGCTCATGCTGCGCGAGTCGATCCAGAAGTGGGTCGGATCGACCATCACCGGCTCGGTCACCGTGCGCCTGCGCCGTGGCGAGGACTACACGATCCTCGACACCGTGGCATCCGGCATGTCGTACTCGCCCGAGAAGCTGTCGATGGAGCGCGTCGGCGACGCCGCGTTCGGGCCCGTCGACCGCATCGGCCAGCTCACCATGCGCAACCTCGACATCGCCGACTCGCGTGCCCGCCTCGAGCAGTACGCGGCCCTCGGCCTCATCGGCGGACCGACCGGCGAGCTCGTCGGCGACGTCGCCGCCGGTGGCGCGCAGGAGATCATCGAGCCCGCCGCTCCCCTGACGGCCGACGGCGAGCGTCTCGCCGAGGCGACGGATGCCGCGGGCGAGGGCGCCGCGTTCGACAGCGGCACCGACTGACACGCGCGCGTGACGAGCTGACGCGCGTTTTCGCGAAGCCGGTGGTCCGTCGGGCCACCGGCTTCGTCGTGTCCGGCCGGGCGCGCCGGCGTCGCGACGGGCGAGCACAGGACATCACGCGAGAACAGGACCGACTGCCACCACCCCGCCCTGTTCCGGAACGATCGCCTGTCCTCATGGGATCCAGAGGGCCGTCGACTATAACTTGCACACCAGTGTGCACTTTAGGCGTACACTCGACCCGTGACCATCCCCACCCGCCGTGACGCCGTCGAGAACCGCGCCGGCATCCTCGACGCGGCCACCGCCGCGATCGGCCACGACCCCCGCGCCTCGATCGACACGATCGCGCGCCGCGCCGGCCTCTCGCGCCGCGCGCTGTACGGCCACTTCGACGACCGCAACGCGATCGTGCGCGAGGTCATCGCCGCCGGCGCCGCCCGTTTCAACGCCATCGCCGACGACGTCGACGACGCCGACTCCCGCGTCGCGCTCGCCCGCTTGGCATCCGAGCTCTGGCGCGAAGCCGCCCACGTGCAGGCCGCCGCCGCCCTCGCCCTCGACGACGCGCACCTGCCCGAGACCTCGGCGGCGCTCGCGCCGCTGCGCCGCCGCATCGATGCGATCGTCCGCCGCGGTCAGGAGGCGGGCGAGCTGCGCACCGACCTCCCCGCGCCGACCCTGGCTCGTCTGCTCGAGGAGACCGGTCGCATGGTCGTCTCCCGGGTGGATGCCGAGTCCTCCACCGCGCGCGCCATCGCGGTGTGCGCCGTGCTGGGCATGGCGGGACTGTCGTGGACCGAGGCGCGCGAGATCCTCGCGCAGCACCCCGAGCTGGAGGCGCAATGAGAATCGTCGTCGACGCCGTCGCGAAGGGCCGCAGCGAGCTGCCCGCAACCACGACGGCCTACGAGACCGGCACCGCCACCCTCGTGGTCGCCGAGACGGAGCAGCGTCCCACGGTGTTGGGTCTCGTGGCATCCGGTCGCATGAAGGTCGACGCCGGCAGCGTGACGATCGACGGACGGGCCGACCGCGGCGCGATCCGCCGTCGTGTCGCCCTCGTCGACGCGCCCATCGTGTCGGAGCCGGAGCCGAACGTCACCGTGACCGGCGTCGTCGCCGAAGAACTGATGTTCGCAGGCCGCGCGCCGACCCCCTTCGCGGCCGCGCGCTGGCTCGAGCAGATCGGGCTCGAGGCGATCGCGTCGCTGCCCGTGGGGAACATCGACCCCGCCGCGCGCGTACGCCTGCTGCTCGAGCTCGCCGCCCTGCGCAAAGACGTCGAGGGCCTCGTGCTCGTCGCTCCCGACCGCCACGGGGGCGAACCACTCGGGTGGTGGCGCATCGCGCGCGAGTTCGCCGAGCGCGGCTACGCCGTGCTCGTGATCGCGGGGAGCGCGTCGCGCACCGCGATCGACCGGTTCGACGACGCCGAGGAGGCGACGCGATGAAGATCCCCCAGATGATCACGGCCGAGCTGCGCCGCCTCACCTCCACCCGCATGTCGGTGCTGGCCCTGATCGCGCTGCTCGCGGTGCCGATCCTCTACGGCGGCCTGTACCTCTGGGCCAACCAGGACCCCTACGGCAACCTCTCCAACGTTCCCGTGGCCCTCGTCGTCGACGACCGGGGTGCCGAGGTGAACGGCGAGCAGCGCGACCTCGGAGACGAGGCCGCCGAGCAGCTGCTCGACGACGGCACCTTCGAGTGGCACCGGGTCTCGGCGGATCAGGCCGACGCCGGCCTGCAGGCGGGCGATTTCGACTTCATCGTCACCCTGCCGGCCGATTTCACGGAGGCCGTCGCCTCGCTCTCGAGCGACAGTCCCCGCCAGGCCGACATCGAGCTGCGCACGAACGACGCCAACAACTACCTCGCCTCGACGATCGGCACGCAGGCGGTCGCGAAGATCCAGACCTCCGTCGCGCAGAAGGTGATCGACGAGGCCGGTGGGACCCTGCTCGACGCCCTGCACACCATCCGCGTGAAGCTCGTGGATGCCACGACCGGGGCCACACAGCTGGTCGACGGTCTCGCGACCGCGAAGGACGGCTCCTCCCAGCTGGCGAGCGGCTCGGTCACGCTCGCCGACGGTTCCTCTCAGCTGGCCGACGGAACGTCGCAGCTCTCGGCCGGAGCGAACCAGCTGCGCGACGGGACGGCGCAATTGCGTGACGGGTCGGCGCGCGTCGCCGACGGCGCCCAGCAGGTCGCCGGTGGCGTCGATCGCATCGATGCCGCCGCCCGACAGGTCGGCTCGATCTCCGCCGACGCGGCGGCTCAGCTGCCGCAGGCGCGGAGCGACATCGCCACGGCCCTGGCCGACGCCGGGCTCGACCAGGCGCGCATCGACGAGATCCTCGCCCGCCTCGACCCCGTCGGTGACCGCCTGACCGCCGCGAACGATCGCGTGCAGAGCACCGTCGCCCAGATCGACCAACTCGACGACGGCGCCCGCCAGGTCGCCGATGGCAGCGCCTCGGTGGCCTCGGGGGCAGCGACGGCCGCCGACGGAGCCTCGGCCCTGGCCGACGGCGCCGCCTCCGCGGCATCCGGGGCCGCACAGCTGCGCGACGGATCCGCCCAGCTCCGCGACGGCGCCGCTCAGCTCGACAGCGGCATCGCTCAGCTCTCCGACGGTGCGACCCAGCTGCGCGACGGCCTGGCCGCGGGGGTCGAGCAGATCCCCGACTCCGACGACGCCACACGGCAGGCGCAGGCGGCGGCCATCAGCGATCCCGTCGCGGTCGGCACGAGCGCCGTCACCAAGGCGCAGAACTACGGCGCCGGCCTCGCCCCGTTCTTCGCCGCGCTGGCGGGATGGATCGGCATCTACGCCCTCTTCCTCATCGTGAAGCCCGTGTCCAAGCGCGCCATCACGGCGCTGCGCTCCCCCGTGCGCGTGACCCTCGCCGGGTGGCTCACGCCGGCGGGCCTCGGGGCCCTGCAGATGGTGGGGCTGTTCACGGTGCTCGCCATCGCCCTGCAGTTCTCGTTCGCGAACCCATGGGCGGCCCTCGGCATCCTGCTGTTCGCGTCGGCCACCTATGCGGCGATCGTGCTCGCGCTGAACGTGTGGCTCGGCTCGGTGGGGCAGTTCCTCGGCCTGGTGCTGATGGTGCTGCAGCTCGTCACCGCCGGCGGGACGTTCCCGTGGCAGACCCTGCCCGCCCCCCTCGCGGCGCTGCACCACGTGTTGCCGATGGGATACGTCGTGGACGCCATGCGGCAGGTCATGTACGGCGGCGACGTCTCGCGGGTCGGACCCGATCTGCTCGTGCTCGGCGCGTGGATGGCCGGTGGCGTGCTGCTCGCCGCGATCGGGGTGACGCGGATGACGCATCACCGCACCCTGCGCGACCTGCAGCCGAGCCTGATCGGCTGACGCGGCGCCCCCACCTCGCGCGAGTCGCCAGATTTCGTCGCTTCGCCAGTCTCCCAGGCGACAATTTCTGGCGACTCACGCAGGAGCGACGGGTCACGTCGGCAGACGCACCGCGAACACCGTGCGCCCCGGTTCGCTCTCGACCGCGATGCTCCCGCCGTGGGCCTCGGTGATCGCCTGCGCGATCGAAAGTCCGAGCCCCGTGCTGCCGGCATCCCGGTTGCGGGAATCGTCGGCCCGCGCGAACCGGTCGAACAGCCGCCCGGCGACCCCCGGGTCGATGCCCGGCCCGTCGTCGACGACGCGCAGCACCGCCTCCGCCCCGTCGCGGGCGAGCGAGAGGGTCACCGTCGTGCCGGGCGGCGTGTGCACCTGGGCGTTGCGCAGCAGGTTGGCCACCACCTGCCGCAGGCGGTTCTCGTCGCCGGTCACCGAGATCAGGTCGTCGGTGACGTCGAGGCGCCAGGCGTGCGTGGCATCCGCCGCCTGCGCGTCGCTCACGGCGTCGACGGCGAGCAGCGTGAGCTCCACCTCGTCGCGGCGCAGGGGCTGACCGGCATCCAGGCGCGCCAGCAGCAGCAGGTCGTCGACGAGTGATGCCATGCGCGTGGCCTCCGACTCGATCCGGTCGAACGAGCGCGCCTGCGTCGGCGTCATCGGGGCATCTTCGCCGAGCGACAACTGCGCGTAGCCGCGGATGCTCGACAGCGGGGTGCGCAGCTCGTGGCTCGCGTCGGCGATGAACCGGCGGAGCTGGTCCTCGCTGTGCTGGCGCGCCGCGAGCGAGGTCTGCACGTGCCCCAGGAGTCCGTTCAGCGAAGCCCCGACGCGGCCCACCTCGGTGGTCGGGTCGGTGTCGGCGTCACCCACGCGATCGGGGATCTCCACGCTCCCCGCGGCCAGAGAGAGCGTCGACACCCGCTGAGCGACCGCGGCGACGCGATCGAGGGGCCGCAGACTCCGACGCACGAAGAGCGAGAGGCCGATCACGGCGATCAGCAGGGTCGCCGCGCTGACCGCGAGGAGGATCACCGTCAGGGCTGTCGTGGTCGCCGAGACGTCGGCATCCGAGTTGCCGGCGAACACCGTCGTGCCGTCGACCTCGGCCGCGGCGACCCGGAACGACCCCAGGTCGCCGCCGAGGTCGATCGTGACCGGGGTGCGGTCGGTGGGCACGTCCGCCTGCAGCAACGCGACCTGGTCCGCCGTCAGCTGCACCTGCGTGCCGTCGCTGCGCGTGTAGTCCGACGTGCGCACGGTGCCGTCGGAGGCGACGACCGCCTGCAGCGAACCGATCCGCGGCGCCGGGCGGTCCGCATTCTGGCCCTGATCCTGATCCTGGCCCGGCGGGGGCTGGGATCCGCCGCGGTTCTCGAACGACCCGCGACCGGATGCGAACGACAGCCCCTCGGTCACCTGCTGATCGAGCCGATCGAGGGTGAAGGAGCGCAGCGACACGATCGTCGCGAGGCTCATGACGACGAAGGCGAGCGCGACCAGAAGGCTGGTGCCGACGACGAGGGTGCGGCGCAGCGTCCACCGCCGCCCCGGCGAGCGCCGATCGGCCGGCTGCCGCGACGACGAATGCGACGACGACGAGGACCGCGACACGGCGGACGCGGTCATGACGCCTTGATCGTGTAGCCGACGCCGCGCACCGTATGGATGAGCGGTTCGCCGAGGGTGTCGATCTTCTTGCGCAGGTACGAGATGTAGATCTCCACGACGCTGCCGTCTCCGCCGAAGTCGTAGCTCCACACCTGGTCGAGGATCTGCGCCTTGCTCAGCACGCGGCGCGGATTCTGCATGAGGTAGCGCAGCAGCTCGAACTCGCGGGCGGTGAGCTTGATCGGGATGCCGCCGCGCTCGACCTCGTACGCCTCCTCGTCGAGCGTCAGATCGCCCACGCGCAGCCGCGGATCGGCGTCGGCGACCGCGGCGACGTGGCGTCGGGCCATGCCGCGCAGGCGCACGACGACCTCCTCGAGGTTGAAGGGCTTCGTGACGTAGTCGTCGGCTCCCGCCGAGATGCCGGCGATGCGGTCTTCGACGGCATCCTTCGCCGTCAGGAACAGCACGGGAGCGTCGTTCCCGGCCGCGCGCACGCGGGCGAGCAGCGCCATGCCGTCGAGCCCCGGCATCATGATGTCGAGCACGAGCAGGTCGGGGTCGAACTCGCGGATGACGCCGAGCGCCTCCTGCCCATCGGCGGCGGTGCGCGCCTCCCACCCCTCGTTCTGCAGCGCCATGCGCAGGAGCTCGCTCAGGTTGGCCTCGTCGTCGACGACGAGCGCGCGGATCGGCGTGCCGTCGGGGCGCAGGAGGGGGGCGGGGCGGGAGGTCATGGATGCCAGCATGCCCGCCCACAGCCGCCGTGTCACCGCGACATACGCGCTTCATAGAAACCGTGAGGCGGCGGTGAGGGTGCCGTTCCTACGTTCGCTGCGACGGCCGCACCTCGCGTCCGGAAGGAGAAGCATGTACGGCACCTACCTGCGGCGCGAACTCGCCGGCCGCACCAAGCAGACCGTGATCGTCGCGGTCGGACTCGCGATCGCGATCGCTCTCGTCATCGTGGTCAACGCCCTGTCGGCGGGAGTGCGCGACGCGCAGTCGCAGGCGCTGTCGTCGGTCTACGGCGTCGGCACCGACCTCACCGTCACGGGCGCGCAGACCCAGCCCGGCGAGGACGGCGGGGGTCCGCGGTTCGACTTCGGCGCCGAGGACGGCGCCACCAGCGACGGGACGACCACGCTCAGCCAGTCGCGCCTCATGACCGACATGATGCGCGGAACGCTCGACGCGTCCACCGTGACGACGGTCACCGGTCTCGACGGCGTCTCGGCCGCGACCGGCGCACTCGCGCTGACCAACACCACGTTCTCGGGCCAGATCCCCGACCGCAGCGCCACCACCGACGGCAGCACGGGCAGCGGCTCCGCGCAGGGCCAGGGCATGGGCGAGCCCCCGGCCGGCGGCCCCGGCGGCGACGGCGGCAGCGCCTTCGGCGTCGACTCCTTCAGCGTCCTCGGCGTCGACCCCTCGGCATCCGTCGGCCCCCTCTCCTCCGTCACGGTCAGCGAGGGCCGCGCTCTCGATGCCGCGGATGCCGGCACCGACGTCGCCGTCATCGACGCGACCTATGCGGCGAGCGCCGGCCTCAGCGTCGGCGGGACCGTCGACGTGGGCGGCACCGCGATGCAGATCGTCGGCATCGTCGCCTCGGCCTCGGCCGACGCCGACACCGCCGCGAACGTCTACCTCCCCCTCGACGTGGCCCAGTCCCTCGCCGGGGTCGGCGACGTGGTGTCGACCGTCTACGTGCAGGCCGATTCGGCGGATGCCATCGACCAGGTGCAGAGCGAGATCGCCGCCGCACTCCCCGACGCCACCGTGAGCTCGCAGTCCGAGCTCGCCTCCACCGTCTCGGGTTCGCTCTCGAGCGCCTCGACGATGATCTCGAACCTCGGCACCTGGCTCAGCCTCGTCGTGCTGCTGGTGGCCCTGGCCCTCGCGGTCCTCTTCACGATCTCCGGCGTCGCCCGCCGCACGCGCGAGTTCGGCACGCTCAAGGCCATCGGGTGGTCGAACGCGCGCATCGTGCGGCAGGTCGCGGGCGAGTCGCTCGTGCAAGGCCTGCTCGGCGGCGTCGCGGGTCTGATCCTCGGGCTCGGCGGCATCCTGCTGGTCAACGTCATCTCGCCGACCATCTCGGTCGCGGCGAGCAGCTCGGGCGGCTCCGGAGGCCAGGGCGGGCCCGGCGCCGGTGGTCCCGGCGGCGGTTTCGGTCAGGCGGCGGCGCAGGCCACCGACATCGTGCTGAGCGCCCCCGTCACTCCGGTCGTCGTCCTGGCCGCGGTCGGCATCGCGGTGCTCGGCGGCGTGCTCGCCGGAGCGTTCGGTGGATGGCGCGCCGCTCGCCTCAGCCCCGCCGCCGCCCTCCGTTCGGTCGCGTGAGCGGCATCCCCCGTCCTTCGAAGGAGACATCATGACCCTCACCGTTCCCACCACCACCGCCACCGCGTATCGCCTCTCGAAGGTCACGCGCACCTACCGACAGCGCGAGCGCACCGTGCAGGCCCTCGCCGGCATCGACCTCGAGATCGCCGCGGGCGACTTCGTGACCATCCAGGGCCCGACCGGTGGCGGCAAGTCGACGCTGCTGCAGATGCTCGGCGCGCTCGACCGCCCCTCGAGCGGGTCGGTGACGCTCGGCGAGGTCGACATCGCGAGCGCGTCGAACGCGCAGCTGAGCCGCTTGCGCGCCGAGGAGATCGGCTTCGTGTTCCAGGGCTTCAACCTCATCCCCACCCTGACCGCGGCGGAGAACGTCGACATGGGGCTCGAGCCGTTGCACCTCGACCGCGGCGAGCGCGACCGGCGGGTGACCGAGGCCCTCACGCGCGTCGGCCTGGCCGATCGTGCCGACCACCGCCCGGGCGAGCTCTCGGGCGGTCAGCAGCAGCGCGTCGCGATCGCGCGTGCCGTTGCGAAGCAGCCCCGCGTGCTGCTCGCCGACGAGCCGACCGGCAACCTCGACGAGAGCATGCGCGACGAGATCCTCGACGTGCTCGAGACGCTCAACGCCGAGGGGCTGACGCTGGTGGTCGTGACGCACGACTCCGCCGTGGCGCGCCGGGCCCGCCGCCGCCTGCGTCTGGCGAAGGGCGTGGTGACCGACATCACGAACGGCTGACCCGGGGAGGGGTGGTCCGGGGCACCGGGCCACCCCCTCCGTCGCAGCCGCGAGGCCCGGATCCTGTCGAGAACGCGAGGACCCTGAGCCTGCGAGAACGCGAGGACCCTGAGCCTGTCGAAGGGTCCGGACCCCGCCCCGACCCCGAGCTCATCGAGACCGGTAGGACCCTGAGCCTGTCGAAGGCTCCGGACCCCGCCCCGACCCCGGAGGCTTCGACAAGCTCAGCCACCTCCGCCCCGATCCGCGCCGCGCCGCGCCCGGAGGCTTCGACAAGCTCAGCCGCCTCCACCCGGACCCCTCCGACCACCCGAGCCGTCAAGTCCCGCCGCGGCCGCGGCATCCACCCCCTACAGTCGAAGCACGTCGAAACCGAGGGATGGGATGCCATGGCCGCCCGCAACACCCGACTCATGCGCTGCACGCCCGACGACCTCTTCGCGGTGCTGTCGGACGGGTGGCTGTACCCCGTGTGGGTGGTCGGCGCGGCCCGCATGCGAGACGTCGACGCGCAGTGGCCGCGCGAGGGCAGTCGAATCCACCATTCGCTCGGTGTCTGGCCCGTGATGATCCACGACGAGACCGAGATCGTCGAGTGGGACCCTCCGCGTCGACTCCGCCTGCGGCCGGAAGCCGGTCTGCTCGGTCGCGGAGTGATCCGCATCGATGTGCGCCCGCGCGGCGACGGGATCGCCGTGACGATCGTCGAGGAACCCGTGTCGGGCGCCGCCGCCCTCCTGCCCTCGCTGCTGTGGAAGCCGATGCTCGTGGCGCGCAATCACGAGTGCCTGAACCGCTTGGCGTTCCTCGCCGAGGGGCGCCGCGACGAGCGCGAGGCGCGCGAGCTCGACCACCGCACCGAGACACCCGATCCCGCCGAGGGAACCCCGTCGCCGCAGGCGGAGGAGGACGTGCGGGAAGCCGGCGTCTGACGCCGAACGCCTCGTCCCGGGGAAACGCACCGTCGCACGCCCGCGGTCCCCACCGCTCCGGGAGATGATGCGAAGAACGCCCGTCACCGCCGACGCGCGAAGGGAGAAACCGATGGATGCCGACGTCATCGTCGTGGGCGCGGGGCTGGCCGGCCTGGTCGCGAGCAACGAGCTCGTGCGGGCGGGCCGACGCGTGATCCTCGTCGACCAGGAGAACGCCGCGAACCTCGGTGGGCAGGCGTTCTGGTCGTTCGGAGGAATCCTCCTCGTCGACTCCCCCATGCAGCGTCGCCTCGGCGTGCGCGACTCGTTCGATCTCGCCTGGCAGGACTGGCAGGGCTCGGCCGGGTGGGACCGGCTCGACGGCCCGCACGGGGAGGACGAATGGGCGAAGAAGTGGGGGCGGACGCTCGCGGACGCGCTGTGACCGCTGCGGCTCTCAGCGCTCGGGTCGCTCCTGGGCGCCCGTCGACCCGGGCTGCTCGGTACGGTGCTGCAGCTCGTCGATGTAGAGGTTCTCTTCGTCGGTCGTGCGGTTGCGGTACGCCGCCCGCCCCACCATGTGCGCGGCGAGAGGAGCCGTGGCGAACTGGATGAGCACGATCGGGATGCCGAAGGCCACCACCTCCCACGTGCGCACCGACAGTGCCACGGCGATGACGATCAGCAGCACGCCCAGCACCTGGGGCTTGGTGGCGGCGTGCAGGCGCGTGGGCACGTCGCGCCAGCGGAGGAGCCCCATCGTCGCCGTCAGGCACAGCACGGCGCCGATCAGCACGAGGACGAGGGCGACGGTGTCGAGCACGGATTCGAGGCTCACCGCGGGTTCTCCTTCCGCGCGACGAAGCGGGCGACCGCGATCGAGCCGAACACGCCCACCGCGGCGATGATCAGCATCGCCGGGAGCGAGCGCGTGTGGTGGTTGATCACCATGTCGGCGCCCAGGATGCAGACCACCTCGGTCAGCAGCACGTCGGCGGCGACCGCGCGGTCGAGGATAGAGGGCCCGATGACCAGTCGGATCAGGGCGAGCACGGCGGCCGCAGCGAAGACGACCAGGATCACGAGGACGAGAGCGGTGTTCACAGCGGGGTCCTCCCCTCGCGCGGCGATTCGATGGACTCGTGGTGGTGCGTCGAGCTGTCGGCGATGCGCGCACGCAGTTCCTGCAGCTCCTCCTTCGAGCCCACGGCACGCGTGATGCGAGCCTCCCAGCCGAGCACGATGCGACGCTGGTGCTCGGCATCCTCGTCGCTTCGCACCCCGATGGTGTGCAGGTAGAGCGTGCGGTTCTCGCGATCGACGTCGACGATGAGCGAACCCGGGATGAGGGATGCCGTGACCGCGGTGTGCGCCATGATGACGTCGTCGTCGACCCGCAGCGGAACGGCGATGATCGCAGCCCCCGGCTGGCGTCGGAGGTCGAGCACCTGCCACGCCACGATGAGGGAGCCCTTGATGACGGCGCCGAGGAAGGTGACGACGAAGATGAGGCCGTACCAGAGGTTGATCCGGCCCGACAGCTCGACCGGGGGCAGGCGGAACACGCGGGTGACGAAGACCGCCATGACCAGGCCCGTGAGCAGGCCGAGCCAGGTGAACTGGCCCCACAGCAGCATCCACAGCGCGACCAGCCACACCAGCAGGGGCAGCTGATGCAGGAAGAGCGACACCTGCGAGCGACGCGTCGGGCTCATCGTTGACCCGCCTGTTCCTGCAGCTGCACGAGGGTGACGCCGTCGGCGACGCGCTCCCCCGCACGAAGGCACATGTCGAGCAGGGGGCCGGCGAACACCGTCAGCGAGATCGTGACGATCACCATGCCGGCCGTGGCCAGGGTCATGATCTTCGGAATGGTCCGGCGCTCGGTCGAGATCGCGGCGGCGGGGGCGTTGCCGAGGTAGGCGATGCGCTCGCTCGTCTCGGCGGAGTCGTCGTCCTCGCGCCAGAACGAGAGGTTCCATGCGCGCATCAGGGCGTAGAGGGTCAGCACCGAGGTGACGATGCCACCGACGATCAGCACCATCATCACCGGGGTGCCCACCTGGGCGGCCGCGTCGAAGAGCGCGTACTTGCCGATGAAGCCCGAGAACGGCGGGAGTCCGCCCAGGTTGATCGCCGGGATGAAGTACAGCACCGCGAGCAGGGGCGCTCCGCGCATGAGGCCCTTGACCTTCAAGATCGAGGTGCTGCCGGCCTTGCGCTCGATCAACCCCACCGCCAGGAACAGCGTCGTCTGCACGATGATGTGGTGGACGATGTAGTAGATCGTCGCGCCGATCGCGAGCGGGGTGTTGATCGCGAGTCCGAAGATCATGTACCCGATGTGGCTCACGAGCGTGAACGACAGGATGCGTTTGAGCTCGGCCTGCGCGACCGCCCCGAGCACCCCGACGATCATCGTGGCGAGCGCGACCATCATCAGCAGGAAGTTGATGTCGTTGTCGACGAAGAGCTGCGTCTCGGTGCGGATGATCGCGTAGACGCCGACCTTCGTCAGCAGACCCGCGAACACCGCCGTGACCGGGGCCGGAGCCGTCGGGTACGAGTCAGGCAGCCAGAACGACAGGGGGAACACGGCGGCCTTGATGGCGAAGGCCAGCAGCAGCATGAGGTGCAGGATCGTCTGGGTGTCCTGCGGCAGCAGTGCCATGCGCTCGCTGATCTGCACCATGTTCACGGTGCCCAGGGCGCCGTAGACCATGGCGATCGCGGCGAGGAAGAGGATCGACGACACCAGCGAGACGACGATGTAGACGACGCCGGTGCGGATGCGGGACTCGGTGCCGCCGAGCGTGATGAGCACGTACGAGGCCACGAGCAGGATCTCGAAACCGACGTAGAGGTTGAACAGGTCGCCGGCGATGAAGGCGTTGAAGATGCCCGCGCCCAGGATCAGATACGCCGGATAGAAGATCGAGACCGGGGTGTCGGCGTCGTTGTCGGCGGCCCCCTGGCCGATCGAGAAGAGCAGCACCGCGAGGAGCACGATGCTCGTTACCACCACCAGGAGGGCGGCCAGCACGTCGACGTAGAGCACGATCCCCAGCGGGATCTGCCACGCCGCGATGGCCACCGCGATGGGGCCGCTGGTGTCGACCGTGACGAGCAGGATCGCGCCGAGCACGAGCACGGTCGCGAGGGCGGCGACCGACACGACGATCTGCGTCCGCTTGCGGCGGCCGAAGATGAGGTTGATCGCGGCACCGATGAGTGGGATGCCGACGAGCAGGGGCACGAGGGCGCTCACGAGCGATCACCGTCCTGGGGGTCGCGGGAGTCGGCTCCCGCATCGTCCGTCTCTCGGCGAACCGCGACCCGATCGACCGGGGCGTCGTCGACGAGCTGCGAGAGGTCGCCCTGGTGCAGCACGCGGATGGGGTTGGCGACGTCGCCGACGAAGTCGGTGGTGACGTCCTCGTCGTCGGAGCGCGACTCCTCGTCCATCGCGTCCTCGACCTCTTCGGCGGTGCGCGTGCGCAGGGCCACGTCGTCGGCGTCGTCGATGACGGTGTCCGCCTGCCCCAGCTGCCACGACCGGTAGATCAGGGCCAGCAGGAACGCGGAGATGCTGAACGTGATGACGATCGCCGTGAGCGTCAGCGCCTGCGGGAGCGCGTCCGACATGTCGGCGGCATCCGTCTCCCCGCCGTCGTAGAAGGGCGCCCGGCCCGGCGCGCCCATCACGACGAGCAGCAGGAGGTTGGCCGCGTTGCCCAGCAGCAGGAATCCGATGAGCACGCGCGTCAGGCTGCGCTCGAGCATCGCGTACACGCCGCACGCGAAGAGCACGGCCATCACGATGACCAGCACGAGGGAGATGCTCACGAGCTGCCCACCTCCGCGTCCTCGGGCAGTTGCGACTGCCGATCGACCTCGGCACCGAGACTGCGCAGAACGTCGAGCACCAGACCGATGACCACCAGGTACACCCCGATGTCGAAGATCGTGCTGGTGACGAACTCCCAGTGCCCGATGATCGGCAGCTCACCCTCGAACGTGAAGCTCTGCAGCGGAGCGAAGCCGGAGACCATCGGCACGAGGGCGCACAGCACCGCGATCGCCATGCCCGCTCCGAGCAGGCGGCCCGCGTCGGTCGGCGCCGCGGCACCCAGCTCCCAGCGACCACCGGCGATGTAGCGCATGACGAGGCCCATGCCTGCCACGAGCCCACCCGCGAAACCGCCGCCGGGCAGGTTGTGACCGGCGAAGAGCAGGTAGAGCGAGATGACCATGATCGAGTGGAACAGCACGCGGATGATGATCTCGAGCAGGATCGACCGGTTCTCGGGCTGCACCTTCGACCCCGAGATGAGCCACGCGCGCGGAGCCCCGGACTCGCCCACGCGCTGAGCGCGCACTCCGGCATCGGTCTCGATGAGCGGACGACGTCGGCCGAGTCCGACCCGACTGCGCGCCGTCCCCGAGCGACGGTTGAGGTTGTCGCTGCGGTCGGTGATGAAGACGAGGGATGCCACGCCGGTGGCCGCGAGGATGAGCACCGACAGCTCGCCCATCGTGTCCCAGCCTCGCAGATCGACCAGGGCGACGTTCACGACATTGCGGCCGTGGCCGATCTCGTACGCCAGCGCAGGCCACTCGAGCGAGATGGGCAGGTCCTGGCGCGCGCCGGTGGCGACGATGGCCACGAGCGCCATCATCAGACCCACGCCCGCGCCCAGCACGGCCCGGGCGATCGGGGCGACGGACTCGTTGTGCTCCCCCATGCGCGCCGGCAGTCGCCGCAGCACGAGGGCGAACACCACCAGCGTCACGGTCTCGACGAGCACCTGCGTGAGCGCGAGGTCGGGGGCGCCACTGGTCGCGAAGAGCACCACGAGTCCCAGCCCCGTCACCGAGACCAGCGCGACACCCGTGTACCGCTTGCGGGCGCGGACGGCCAGGATGCCGGCGGCGATCATGAGCGGGGCGGCGATGAGCTGCGTCGGAGACTGCCACGCATCGAGTTGGGCGCGCCACTCGCTCGAGGCCAGCAGAGCGGTGCCCTCGGCGACGACGAAGACCACGAAGATCGTGCCCACGTAGAACGGCAGCGACCCGCGCTGGAACCGCGCCGTGACCCACTCGGACGAGTGATCGATCGCGCGCAGAGTGACGTTGTAGGCGTCGTTCGCGGTGAAGGGGAGCACCCGGGGTCGCTTGTGCAGCTGCGTCTTGCGCACCAGCCAGAACACGCCCGCGCCGAGCGCGAGGGTGCCGAGCGAGATGAACAGCGCGGGCTCGAGACCGTGCCAGAGAGCCAGGTGGTAGGGGTAGTCGGGAGCGGGAACGCCGGGCGTCGCCTCGGGAAGACCGTCGGCATAGGGCGCGAGCCAGTGGTCGACGATCGGGGCGAGGAGGCCGAGGGCCAGGGATGCCGCGGCCAGCAGGACGGGAGCCGACAGGAAGCCGATGGGCGGATCGGGCCAGTCGGTCGTCTCGACGTCGCGCTTGGTCCAGTACGCGCCCCACAGGAACCGGATGCCGTACCCCGCCGTCAGGGCGGAGCCCAGCACGATGCCGATCAGGGCCACGAGACCCCAGGGCGCTCCGGCCTCGGCCTCGTGCAGGAGCGCCGTCAGCGCGGTCTCCTTCGCGACGAATCCCAGCGTGGGGATGACGCCGGCCATCGACCCGATCGCGATGAACGACGCGGTCGCCATCACCGGCGCCTGCCGGCCGAGGCCCGACAGCTGCCCGATGTCTCGCGTGTTGAGCTGACGGTCGATGACGCCCACCACGAGGAACAGGCACGACTTGAACAGCGCGTGGCTGAGCAGGATCGCGACGCCCGCGAGGGCGGCATCCCTCGTGCCGTAGCCCAGCATGACGGTGAGGAAACCCAGTTGGCTGACCGTGCCGAAGGCGAGGATGCGCTTGAGGTCTCGCTCGCGCAGGGCCTGGAACCCGCCCAACAGCATCGTGAACACGCCGAGCGCGATGAGGGTCGGGCGCCAGAACGGCGTCTCCGCGAAGCCAGGCGCCAGGCGCGCGATGAGGTAGATGCCGGCCTTCACCATGGCCGCCGCGTGCAGGTAGGCGCTGACCGGGGTCGGCGCGGCCATCGCTCCGGGCAGCCAGAAGTGGAAGGGGAAGATCGCGGACTTGCTGAGCGCGCCGACCAGCAGGAGGAGGACCGCGATGTCGACGACCGTGCCCGTGGGCGGGTCGGCGAGGATCGCCGACAGGCTCGACGTTCCCGCCTGCACGACCATCAGCACGACACCGATCAGCATCACGAGTCCACCGAGTGTGGTGACCAGCAGCGCCTGCAGTGCCGCTCGACGACTCGCTGCACGGGCGTGGTAGTAGCCGATCAGGAGGTACGACAGCACGCTCGTCGCTTCCCACAGCATGACCAGCACGACGATGTCGTCGGTGAGGACGAGACCGTACATCGCTCCCGCGAATGCGAGGAGAACCGCGGAGAACTGTCCGACGCCCCGCGTCTTGTCACGGAAATACCAGCGGCAGTAGAGCATCACGAGCGCTCCGACACCCGTGACCACCAGGGTCAGGAGCCACCCGAGCACGTCCATGCGCATCGACAGCGAGACGTCGATCGCCGGGATCCATTGGTATTCCTCGAACGGAATGTCACCGGCGAACACCGCGGGGGCGAGGACGATCGCGTGCGCGAAAGCGAGCGCCGGAAGGACCGCGGCGATGTAGAAGGCGCGAGCCCCGATCCGCGAAACGAGCCACGGGAGCGCCAAGGGCAGGACCGCGAAGGCGCCGAGGAACATCAACATGTTCGGGCCTCCTCGGGGTCGACGGGCGAATGCCCGGGCTCTCGGGGTGTCGGACCTATTCTATGCGGAGCATGAGAGTTCGCGGACCACGAATCCTCATGTGGTAGGCGGCGGGGCGGTCGTCGTGCCGGCGCGGAACGTGCACTTCAGGTCGAGACCGGAGGGTTCGGCATCCTCCAGCATCGCCGCGACCGCCTCCCCCGCCGCACGCCCCTTCGCGGTCGCGGGCTGGACAAGCGTCGTGAGCAAGTGAGGGGCGAGGCCGTCGACCACCACGCCGTCGAAGCCCGTGACGCTGACGTCGTGCGGAACGCGCAGCCCGGCCTCCTCCGCCGCGCGGATGACACCGGCGGCGAGCAGGTCGCTCTGCGCGATCACCGCGGTGGGTCGGCGCGACGGATCGGCGAAGATCGTGCGGCCCGCGATCGTGCCCTCGTCGATCGAGCTGGTCGCGGCCGCGAGCATCGGCGCGTGGGGGAACACCTCACGCGCCCCCGCCAGACGATCGGCGGTCACGTCGACGCGGACGGGCTCGTCGGCGGCGACCCACCCGCGTCGCCGCGAGGTGTCGATCGGCAGGGTCACGAGCACGACGTCGCGGTGGCCGAGGTCGGCGACGTGCTGCGCCGCGGCGCGCTGAGCCTCGGCGTTGTCGAGCAGCACCCGGGGGACCCCCTCGCCCGCGTCGCCCTCGACGACCACGACCGGGATGCCGCGCCCCCGCACGATCTCGAGGGAATCGCGCATGCGCGGGCTGCACCCGATCAGCACGGCCGCGTCGATGGGGGCGGTGTGCAGCGAGGGTTCGCTGACGGTCTCGCCGTCGTC
Source organism: Microbacterium phycohabitans (assembly GCF_032464935.1). Classification (NCBI taxonomy): domain Bacteria; kingdom Bacillati; phylum Actinomycetota; class Actinomycetes; order Micrococcales; family Microbacteriaceae; genus Microbacterium; species Microbacterium phycohabitans. The sequence goes on along the minus strand of NZ_JAWDIT010000002.1, from coordinate 637,518 downwards.
GCGCAGCAGCAGCAACGCCGCGCCGAGACGCGAGACGCCGTCGGCCAGGCCGTCCATCATGTGCGTGGTGACCGGGTCGAGGAACGCCGTGCCGAGGTGCGTGTCGAACACCACGCCGACGATCCCGCTGCGACCGCGACGCAGCGACGCCGCGCGCGGGTCGGGCCCCGTGTAGCCGAGGGCTTCGGCGGCCGCGAGCACGCGGGCCCGGGTCGCCTCGGAGGTGGGGGTCTTGCCGCTGAACACCACCGAGGCGGTCGACGCGGAGACGCCGGCCTCACGGGCGACGTCGCTGATGGTGGCGCGACGGGTGCTCACGGCCCGATCGTACCCGCGCCGCACCCCGGGCGCCGAATCGATTCGATCGATGTCGAATCGATTCGGTACAGTGTCCCCATGCCCACCTCGCTGACCCGCTCCCAGCTCGTGCGCTGGCACATCGCCATCTGCGCCATCTTCCTGGCGAGCGGACTGAGCATCTCGACCTGGGCGTCGCGGGTGCCCGCGATCCGCGAGTCGCTCGGCATCGAGAACTCCGGCGTCGGCCTGCTGCTTCTCGGCATGGGCGTGGCATCCATCATCGGTCTCTCCATCGCCCCGGCCGTGATCGCGCGGCTCGGTGCCCGCTCGGGCATGCTCGTCGCCCTCGTCCTCGTGGGGGTCGGACTCGCGATCATCGGATTCGGGGCCGACACCCTGCAGACCTTCGGGATCGCCCTCGTCGGCCTCGCCCTGTTCGGCTTCGGCAACGGCGCCGTCGACGTGATGATGAACGTCGAGGGAGCCGCCCTCGAGAAGGCGACCGGCCGCACGATCATGCCGTTGCTGCACGCGTTCTTCAGCTTCGGCACGGTCATCGGCGCCGGCCTGGGCTTCGTCGCCGTCAGCGCGGGCATCCCCGTGCTCGCGCACAGCGTCGCGATGGCCGTCGTCATCCTCGTCGTCGCCTTCGTCTCGGTGGCGAACGTGCCCCGCGCCGAGGTCGCGATGGACGCCCCCGCCGACGAGGAGCGCGCGCACTGGCGCGAGCGGCTCGCCACCTCGCTGCAGGCCTGGCGCGAACCGCGCACCTACACGCTCGGCGTCATCATGCTCGGCATGGCCTTCGCCGAGGGCAGCGCGAACGACTGGCTGCCCTCCGCGGTGGTCTACGGCCACGGCGCACCGGAAGAAGCGGGCCCCGCGGTGCTCGCGGTGTTCTCCGTGGCGATGACCGTCGGCCGCATCGCCGGCGGCCCGATCGTCGACCGCCTCGGCCGCGTGCTCGTGCTGCGCGTGCTCGCCGGCACGGCGGCGGCGGGTCTGCTGCTGTTCATCCTGGCGCCGTACGGACCGCTCGTGTTCATCGGGGCGGCGCTGTGGGGCCTCGGGGCCTCGCTCGGATTCCCGATCGGCATGTCGGCGGCCGCCGACGACCCCGCCAAAGCCGCCTCCCGCGTGGCGGCGGCCGCGACCATCGGCTACGTCGCGTTCCTGTGCGGCCCGCCCATCCTGGGCTGGATCGGCGATCACATCGGTCTGCTGAACACCCTGTTGATCGTGGTCGGGCTGATCGTGGCATCCGGGCTCTTCTCCGGCGCGGCGAAGCCGCTCGTGACCGCCGAGGCGAAGGTCGACGAGGCCGCGCGCCGCTGAGGCCGGCCGGGTGCGCGGGCGGCCGACTTCGGGGTCGGTGTCGCCGGCGAGCGCGATTAGGCTCGTCGGGTGCGTCTCGTCATCGCCCGTTGCTCCGTCGATTACACCGGCCGACTCAACGCGCATCTGCCCCTCGCCACCCGCCTGCTCGTGCACAAGAACGACGGCAGTCTGCTGGTGCACTCCGACGGCGGCTCCTACAAGCCGCTGAACTGGATGAGCCCTCCGTGCAGCCTGACGCGCGAGGACCCCGACGAGGTCGACCTCGAAGACGGCGTGATCGAGCGGTGGCGGGTGACGCACGCGAAGACCGGCGACGCGCTCCTCGTGCGCATCCACGAGATCATGCACGACACCGCGCACGACCTCGGCGTCGATCCCGGGCTCATCAAAGACGGCGTCGAGGCCGACCTGCAGCGCCTCCTGGCCGAGCAGGTCTCGGTGGTCGGTGAGAACCTCACCCTCGTGCGCCGCGAGTACCCCACCGCGATCGGCCCGGTCGACCTGCTGCTGCGCAACGACGACGGACCCGGCACGGTCGCCATCGAGGTCAAGCGCCGCGGCGACATCGACGGTGTCGAGCAGCTCACGCGCTACCTCGAGCTGCTGAACCGCGACCCGCTCCTGGCGCCCGTGACCGGCGTGTTCGCGGCGCAGGAGATCAAGCCGCAGGCGCGTGTCCTCGCCACCGACCGCGGCATCCGCTGCCTCACCCTCGACTACGACGAGATGAAGGGCGTGCAGTCCGGGGCTCCGCGATTGTTCTGAGCGGACACGCCTCGAGGCCCGCCCACCCGTGGGACCCGGGCCGCACGACTCCGCCGGTAGCGTGGTCGTATGCGCGTACGCTCTCCCTTCTCCTGCGTCCTGTGGGACGTCGACGGCACTCTCGTCGACGCATCGGAGGGGATCCTCCGCCGCCTGACCACCACGCTCGAGCATTTCGGCCACCGGGCGCCCACGCGCGGTGAGCTGTCGCACTGGATCGGCCCGCCGATGTTCGAGTCGTTCCAGGCCAACGTCGGGATGACGCCCGAGCAGGCGACCGAAGCGGTGGTGTTCTACCGCCAGCTCAACAAGAGCGAGGGCTACACGGTCAGCGCGCAGCTCTATCCCGGCGTGGCCGACCTCCTGCACGACGTGCACGCGGCCGGAGTGCCGCAGTCCACCGCGAGCTCGAAGCCCGAGGTCCAGGTCGTGGCCCTCATGGACCACTTCGGCCTGGCCCCCGACCTCGAGGCCATCGTGGGGGCGACCCTCGACGAACGCACCCTCAGCTCGAAGGCCGACATCGTCCGCGAGGCGCTTCGTCGTCTCGCCGCCACCGGAGTCGACGTCTCGCGCCCCGTCCTGATCGGCGACCGGCATCACGACGTCGAAGGCGGGGCGGATGCCGGGGTGCCGGTGATCTTCGTGCGGTGGGGCTTCAGCTGGCCCCACGAGGCAGACGGCGCCCAGGCGGTCGTCGATGACGTCGCGCAGCTGCGCTCTCTGCTGCTCCTGGAGGATCCCGCCGGTGCCTGACCTCGCCGCGGCGGTGCCGTTCGTCATCGCCCTCGTCGCGGCGGTCGTCGTCGCCCTCGTGATCGTGCTCGTCGTGCGGGCGGCGGGGCGCTCTCCGCGCGCCCGCAGCGCGGCCGACGAGGCCGTGGCCGGTGCGGCGGAGGCGCTGCGCCGGCTCGACGACGCCGTGGAGGAGCTCGACGTGGCCTTCGAGTCCGTCGACGCGCTCGACGCGCCGGACGCCCCGACGGAGCTGCGGCGCGGACGCTCCGCCGTGCACCGCGCCCGCGACCGCGGATTCATCGACCTGGACGCGCTGGACGACCGCTCCGCCGTCCCGGCGCGTCGGCGCGATCAGGCTCGACGTGTCGGCGAGGAGCTCGACGCGAGCCGGGCGCGGGTCGACGCTCTCGGAGAACGCCTCGACGAATGGGCTGCCGCCGGTCGCTCCCCCTCCGCCCTGCGTGACGCCGCACGAGCGCGCCGCGACGCGATCCTCTCCGCGACGGGCGACCCGGAACCCCTCCTCGCGGCTCTCCGGCAGCGCTTCGATGCATCCGACTGGATCGACGCGCAGCGAGCGGCCGATGCCGCTGCCGCGGCGCTCTCCGACGCCGACGAGGCGCTGCGCGACGCCGAGACCGATCCTTCTCCCGCCGTCCTCCGACGCGCGACCGCAGCGCTGCGACGCGCCGAGCGGCACGGACGTGCCGTCGAGGACGCCCACCGCATCGCTCTCCAGGCGGCCGACAACGCCGAGGAAGAACTCGCGGCCGCCCGCGACGAGCTCGATGCGGCGCTGGCGATCGCCGTGGCCCGCCCCGCGGACTGCGCGCCGTCCGCCGAAGAGACGCTGCGCGCGGCTCTCGAAGAGCTCGACGCCGCGGCCGCCGCCGCCGTTCGTCGCCCGCGCGAGGCGATCGCGACCGTGGCGCGCGTCCGAGAGACTCGCGATCACGCCCTGGGCACCGCTGTCAACGCGCGCCAGCGACTCGAAGCCGCTCGCGCCGCTCTTCCCGGCACGCTCGCGTGCGCGCGAGCCGCCGTCGCTGCGGCGGAGGCGCGCGACGACGCCCCGCCCATCGCCGACCGCCGGCGACTCGCTCGGGCGCGCCACGAGCTCGCCGCCGCCCGCGCGGCCACCGACGCCGCCGAAGCCCTGGCCAACGCCCGGGCGGCATGGCACGCGGTTCCCGCCGCCCGCGGCTGAGGCGGCGTCGCCGCACCGTGCAATATGGTGAGCGGCATGATGGTGAGTGGCACGGCGGACTCCTCCCGCATCGCACACCTCACGAATGCCGCACGGCGCATCCCGGTCACCCTCGGGCTGGTCGCCGTCCTCCTCGTCGTCGGAGTCGTCGGAGGCGGCCTGTGGTCGCCGTTCTCGGCCTCCCCGATGTGGGCCGACGTCGCCTACGGGCTGCCCGCCCTCGCCGAGGGGCGGTGGTGGACCCCCGTCACCGGCACCTTCTTCGTCTCGGCGCCCTGGGTGTATCTCGCCGGCATCCCCGCCCTGGCGGTGATGGCCTTCTTCGAGCACCGCCGGGGGAGCCGCGTCGCCGCGATCTACTTCGCCGGAGGCCAGCTCTTCTCCGTCCTGGCGGCGGCGGGGTTCCTCGCCCTCGCGTCGTTGTTGCCGTGGTCGTGGGCGCAGGAGCAGGCCGTCGTCCTCGACGTCGGCCCCTCGGGAGGTGTCTTCGCGTGCATCGCCGGAGCGCTCGCGCTCCTGCCCTCCCCGTGGCGACTCCGCGCGTGGACCGTGTTCATCGCGATCCTGGCCGTGACGTTCGTCTACTACGGCTCGCTCCCCGATCTCGAGCACGTGCTCGCGGTGGGCCTGGTGCTCGCGGTCGACCGCTCGCTCCGACCGCAGCGCGTGAGCGTGCGCGAGCAGCGCCTCATCGCCTTCGTCGTCGTGTGCGGCCTGGGTGCCATCGAGATCCTCGGGTACGTCGCGCCGATGACCGGCCCGTTCGGCACCTCGGCCGCGACCTCCGGCTCCTGGGTCGACGTGGCGATCAACACCGCGGTCGTGCTGGTCGTCGCCACGTCCCTGCGCCGGGGTCGCCGGTGGGCGTGGGTCCTCGTCCTGCTGTACTGCCTCCTCAACGTCCTGCTCGTCGTGGCGGTCATCGGCATCCTGGTCGCCGTCGGCCTGTCCGGTGTCGAGGCCGAGATCGACACCGACGTCACGAGCATCCTGGCCTCGTCGGTGCTGTGGATCGTGGCATCCGCCTACTTCGTGCTGGTGCGCGGCGCGTTCCACGCTCGTCCGCGCGCCGCCCTCGGCGACGGGCCCGCACCGGCTGTCGACGACGTGAAGGCCGAGCTGCGCGCCACCGGTGGGGGGACGCTGTCATGGATGACGACCTGGGACGGCATGTCGTACGCGCGGTTCGGTCGCGGGATCGTCGCCTACCAACGCCGGTCCGGGGTCGCCCTCGCGCTCGGCGATCCGCTCGGGCCGGATGCCGATCGCGCCGCCACCGTGCGCCGCTTCATCGAGCGGTCCGAGGCTGCGGGCCTCGCCCCCTGCTTCTTCAGCGCCGGCGAGGCGACGAGCGCCGCCGTGCCCGCGGATTGGCGTCGGATCGTCGTCGCCGACGACACCGTGGTCGATCTGCCGGGTCTGCAGTTCACCGGCAAGGCCTGGGGCGCCGTGCGAACCTCGCTGAACCGCGCGCAGAGAGAGGGCATGACGTTCCGGCTCACGCGCCTCGGCGATGAACCGTGGGGAGTGCGCCAGCAGTTGCGGGCGATCTCCGAGAGCTGGGTCGGCGACAAGGGTCTCCCCGAGATGGGCTTCACCCTCGGCACACTGCACGAGGCCTCCGACCCCGAGGTGCGGCTGGCCCTGGCGGTCTCCCCCGACGGCGACGTCGACGGATTCCTCTCGTGGCTGCCGGTCTACGGCGAGGGGGAGGTGCGGGGGTGGACCCTCGATCTCATGCGACGGCGTGACGGTGGCTTCGGTCCCGTCATGGAATACCTGATCGGATCGTCGGCACAGCAGTTCTCGGCCGAGGGCGCTCAGGTCATGTCGCTGTCGGGCGCTCCGCTGGCGCACGAGTATCCCCCGGATGCCGGCGCCATCGCCGACCTGCAGACGCGCATGGCCGACATGCTCGAGCCGGTCTACGGCTTCGCGTCACTGCACCGCTTCAAGCAGAAGTTCCACCCGCGGTACGAGACGATGTACCTGCTCTACCGCGACGAAGCCGACCTCACGCGGATCGGTGCGGCGCTGACGCGCGCGTTCCTGCCCCACGCCACGCTCCGGCAGTTCGCGGCCGCCGGCGTGGACCTCGTGCGCCAGGAACGCTGATCGCCCCGACCGGCGCGAGTGCGCGCGGGCGGAGCGGCACCGGCCGCAGCCGGACGCGTCAGAGCGCGCGGATGTTCTCGGCCTGCAGGCCCTTGGGGCCCTGGGCGATCTCGAACTCCACGCGCTGGTTCTCCTCGAGCGAGCGGTAACCGCCCGATTGGATGGCGCTGTAGTGCGCGAAGACGTCCTGCCCACCGTCATCCGGGGCGATGAAGCCGAAGCCCTTCTCCGAGTTGAACCACTTGACCGTGCCCTGCGTGCTCATCGTCATGCCGTTTTCCGCTTGAGCCGACGCCGAGCGCGCCGGTCTGTGCCCCCACGGTAATGGCCGGAATCGTCCGATGCACGGCTCCGTGACATAAACGTTGCGGTCGGCAGAATGCGGCGGAATGGCCGGTGGAAATGCCCTGAGCCCATACGACGCCCGGGCTGAGCAGAGCTCGAAGCCCGGGCGTCGACGGATCCCCCCGGATATGCCACGCGATGCGTGACGGCGATCACTTTACCGTCGCGGAAGCGTGCGCGCGACACGAAAACGAAGAATCAGTCAGTTATGACGATGTTCTGTGCTAAAGATGGGCCGTAAAATCCGCCTCATGGATGGTCGGCGGCGTGCTTCGGCCCTCGTCGATGAGGCATATCGCTCTCTCGGCGAGGCCATCGTCGACGGTCGCCTGCAGCCGGGCGACCGTCTGCGCGACGTGGAATTGGCCGCGCTCATGGGTATCTCCCGCACCCCCGTCCGCGAGGCGTTGCAGCGTCTCGAGAGAATCGGTCTCGTCGAGGTCGCCGCCAACAGGTACACGCGCGTGGCCGCGCTCACCGACCGCGCCCGGACGGACATGCGCGAGTACGCCGCGCACACGATCGCCGGCGTGATGCACGTCGCCCTCGCTCGCGCCGACGACGAGGAGATCGTCCGATTGCTGAGCATCGTCGACGCCCTCCGCCAGGCCCCGTCCTCGAGCGCCTACGTCGAGGCCGCGATGACCTTGTATTCGCAACTGGTGGCCGATTCGCGCAATGTCGTCTTCCGGAAGGCCTACGAACAGACCGATCTCGTCCTCCGCCGCAATCTCGACGGGTGGGCGAGCATCGACGACGACACCCGCGAACCGCTCTTCCGGCATCTGCACGAACAGATCGCGCGACGCGATGCCAACGGCGCCAGCTGGACGTTCCTGACGCTGCACGGTTTCGCCTGACCGCACAAGGTCTGACGCGCCGCCGCCGCACGGCGCTAGCGTGACGCCATGCCCCACATCGAGCTGCGCCCCCTCACCGACGACAACCGGGACGCCGCGTTCGACGCCGTGCGGGACAGCACATCGTCCTGGCCCCGCGGCGTCTTCGACGGCCGGGCGTCGTTCGATGCCTGGGTGGAACGTTCCGATGTCGAGGTCTTCACGATCTCCCAGGACGACCGGGTCACCGGCGTCGCTGCCGCAATGGACGTCGACGGCGACCGGGAGATCCTGCTGGCCGTCTCGCCGGAGGCGGATGACACCGCACCGACGGAGGCGCTGCGTCAACTGACGGTGCGCGAGGCCGAGCGTCCGCTCTACGCCTGCGTATCGGCCGACGACGAGCCCGCCCACGACATGCTCGCGCGCATCGGTTTCGTCGAGCACGAGCACGACGGGGCCGACGTGGTCTACGTGTTGCCGCCGACGCTAGAGTGACGCGGTGCCGACGAACGACGACTTCACCCGCGTCCTGACGCGCCCCCGCTCGATGGCGGTCTTCGTCGCGATCGTCTTCGTCGTCACCACGGTGCAGTCGCTCATCAACCCCCTCGCGGGCCTGCTGGAGGGCGAGTTCCCGTGGGAGGGACCCGTGCCCCTTCCCGCCGTCGTGGCCCTCGTGGTCCTCGGCTGCGCGGCCCAGAGCGCATTCCTCTTCCTGGGCGCCCGCGCGCCGGTGATCGCGGTCGTCGGCACCGCGGGCTGCTACGTCGCCCTCGTCGTCGGCCTGTCCATCCCCCGCTGGCTCACGGCTCTTCCCCTGGTGGTGGCGGTCGCCGTGTTCCTCCTCGCCGCGGGCAGGCGACCGCTCGTCGCGATCGTCTGGTCCGTCGCGGTCGTCGGCGCGGTGAGTCTGTCGCTGTTCGCCTGGGCGATGTCGACGGGCGCCACCCCCGGGATCGTGGCGAGCTTCGTCTTCGAGACCCTCCTCGCTTTCGGCACCCCGGTCGCGGGAGCGGTGGCCCTGGGCGTCTGGTGGGCGCGGCGCATGCGCGTCCTGCGACGAACGCGCGACGAGCTCGCCGCCGCCGCCGAACGTCATGCCGCCGAGATGGAGCGCGTCACCGCCCTCGAACGCGCGCGCATCGCACAGGAGCTGCACGACGTGGCGGGTCAGCACCTCGCCGGGCTGCTCTCCCTGGCCGACGCGGCGGTCGACATCGACGTCCTCGACACCGCGCAGGCGACCGAGCTGATCGCGGAGATGCGGGCCGAGGGCCGCTTCGCCTCGGCCAGCCTGTACGCCGCCCTGCGAGACCTGCGCATCCAGAACGGCTCCCGCGTCGAACCGACCCTCGACCTGCGCTCCCTCGACGCACTGCGCGACTTCTGGGCGGCGCGCGGCATGAGCATCGACGTCGACGTGCGCGGGTCCATCGCCGACCTTCCCGCGATGGTCTCCACGACGGCGTACCGCGTCGTGCAGGAGGCCCTCACGAATGCGAGCAAGCACGCGCCGGGAGCAGTGACGAGGGTCGACGTCGAGGCCTCCCCCGCGATACTGCGGGTCTCCGTGCAGAACGACGCCGCCCTCGTCCCCCGCGCCGCGCCGGATGCCGGGGGTCTCGGGTGGGGACTGACCGGCATGGCCGAGCGGGTGGACCTCATCCACGGCGCCCTCACCGCGGGCCCCCGCGAAGACGGCGGGTGGTCCGTGGTTCTCCGCGCGCCCGTCGGCGTCTTCGACTCGGTCTCGCCGTGACGGCCGACGACCCGGAGGTCAGCGTCCTCATCGTCGACGACAACCGCACGGTGCGCCGCGGCATCCGCCTCCGACTCGAGAACGCGCGGGGGATCCGTGTCGCCGGGGAGGCATCGAATGGCCAGGATGCCGTGGTCCTCGCGCGCGCAGAGCGGGTCGACGTCGTGCTCATGGATCTCCACATGCCCGGAATGGACGGCATCGAGGCCACCCGTCGGATCACGGCTGATCGTGGCGACCGCTGTCGTGTCGTCCTCCTCACCAGCGAGGTGTCCGACGCCTTCCTCGTCGACGCCCTCGAGGCCGGTGCCAGCGGGTATCTGGTGAAGGGGCACGACAGCGATCAGCTGCTGCCGGTGATCCGCGGCGCCGCGGCCGGCACCGCGACGATCTCGCCTCTGGTCGCCCCGCGGCTGCTCCGCGAACTCCGCGAGGCGCGGCCGGCACCGGCGGATCCCGCGCAGCTCGAGCTGCTCACCGCCGCCGAACGGCGGGTGGTGGGACTGCTGAGCAGTGGCGTGACCTCCAACGACGACATCGCCCGTCACCTCTGCGTCTCGGTCAACACCGTGCGGACTCAGACGGCGGCCGCCCTCCGCAAGCTCCATCTCGACGATCGGACGCAGCTCGCCCTCTGGGGCGCCCGGAACGGCCTCGATCGCCGCAACCCGTAGTCCGAACGGATGAAATCGCGGCCGGTCCCCGAGCCCGATTTCCGCGCCACGCGAGGGAGCACGCGAAGCACCCCGCAGGAATGATGCGCACGGCCCGCCGCGAACGCGCCAGAATGCTGCTCACAGCGGCAGGGCTTCGCCGCTGGTCCGCGCGGGGCCGGGAGTTTGGGGGCGGCCCCGCGCGGCCACCGGCCCGCGCGGGCGCTCCTCACCTCAGCGTCGGTAAGACTCAGCGTCGGGACAGCTTCGCCACGATCGGCCGGTGATCGCTTCCCGCGTCGTCGGACCCGGTGACGACGGCGAACCCGTCGACGACCCATCCCGAGCCGACGAGCACGTGATCGATGGGCGCCCCCAGGAGCGACGGTAGCCGCACGGGCCAGGTCCCCACCGCGGCGGCGCCCGCGACGGCTGCGGCATCACGGCATCCGCCCAGATCCCCTCCGTCGGTGCCGTACCCGGCGAAGTGATCGAGGGTCGCGTTGAGGTCGCCCGCGACGATCACGTCGTCATCGGTGCAGACGTCGGCGATCCAGCCCAGCCCGGCGTTCCACTGCGCGAGGACCTCGGGGAAAGGCGGCATCGGGTGTGCGGCGACCAGCGTGGGACCTGAGCCATCGGCCGGGCGCCACACTCCGCTCGGCAGTCCGGGCGTCGACCCCGCGAGGGTGTCCCGCCGGTACGCGCCGAGCTCGTCGGAGATGAGGATCGAGGTGGGGATCATCTCCCCGCCCTCCGCCGCCCACACCGTGTCGTGGTGCATCGAGACACCGTCCGCCTCCAGGATGGCGGTCACCTCGGCTGCGGCGAAGGCATCCGTCTCGGGCAGGCTCACGACGTCGGCGCCCGTCTCCCGCACCGCTCGAGCGATCCGCTCCGGAGGGACCGATCCCCCGTAGGTGTTCCAGGCCATGACGGTGAGGTCTCCGTCGGGCACCACCGAACCCGGACCACGCACCGCGAGCACGACGCCGTTGCCCACCGATGCCACGAGGAGCGACAGGGCGAGGGCCGCCGACACTCCCCAGCGTCGGCGTCGCGCCGCGACCGCAGCGAACACGAGGGCCGCCACCGTGAGGCCGATCGCCAGCAGGGCCCGGAACGAGATGGCGTTGGCGACGAGCGGCAGACGATGGATGCCGATCCCCTGGGGCCAGATCGCGACGGTCGCCGCGACCGCACCGAACAGCAGCGCGATCACGAACGAGGGGCGGGGTCTGGTCGGCATCCTGATCAGTAAACCGCGCCCGTCATGACCTCGTACGACATTCCCCCGATGCGGAGGCACCGCGGGACTGTCGGATCGTCGTCGGCACGACGTGCGAGGGCCCGGGACGCGGTTTCGCGCCCCGGGCCCTCGGGTCAGTGATCAGCGCGCGGCGCGACGACCCACGATGAGGCCGTAGATCAGCAGCACGATGATCGATCCGCCGATGGCCAGCAGCCACGTCTGGATCGAGAAGAAGTCCTGGAGCGGAGCGTTGAACAGCAGGCCACCGAGGAATCCGCCGAGGAGCGCGCCCACGACACCGAGCAGCAGCGTGACGAGCCATCCGCCGCCCTGCTTCCCGGGGAGGATCAGCTTGGCGATGGCGCCGGCCAACAGGCCGAGGAGGAGAAATCCGAAGAATCCCATGTTGTCGTTCCTTTCGCGAGTGAGAATCGAAGCCCGCGGGAGGCGGGACTCTCATTGCTTCCAGGTTCCTCCCAGGTAAGCGTTTCGAGGGGTGGGTTGCGTCGGAGGGGTTTGTCTGGTTCGCGCGACGCGCGAACGCCCGTCCCGCGGCGGCGGTACGCCTTCTCACGGCAGTGAAGCGCGACTCGCCGCTTCGCCGCCGAACCCCGATCCCCCAACTGTGGACAACTCTGTGCACAATCGAAAAAGTCATGTGGATAACCCTGTGGGAAGTTCGGATGGACGCTGCGGCGCAGCCTGATCGACGCCGCTCTTCAACGCGTCTTTCCGGGGTTGCAGGCGAATTACATCCGCGTAATTCTGCGGGACGGGTCCGTTGATCGAGACAGCAAGCGCGCTGGGGAGAACTTCGTTCACAAGGGGTGGAAACTGTGGATAACTTTCTCACCGATGGCGGCCGGCGCGCGTCTCCGCTTCCCCTGCGGCCGGCGGCGTGGGCCCAACCCCACACGCGTTCAAGCCCTCCCACTCCCGCAGACAACGAGAAAGGCCCCGGGGATGAACCCCGGGGCCTTTCTCGTTCTGTGCGCGAGGGGGGACTTGAACCCCCACGCCCTTGCGGGCACTGGCACCTGAAGCCAGCGCGTCTACCTATTCCGCCACTCGCGCGAGATGCGGCACGGATGCCGCGAACTCAACTTCCCGACAATATCACGGCGGCGTCCGCGTGACGAAACGCGGCCGTCGCAGGGCGCTTCCATGACCTGTCCAGCAGCCCTGGCTACGATGTGCCTACTGGTTTGCCTGCCCGAAGGAGTCTCGTGGGACTACTCGACAGTTTCGAGAAAGGTCTCGAACGCGCCGTCAATGGTGCGTTCGCGAAGACCTTCCGCAGCGGCATCCAGCCGGTGGAGATCGCCTCCGCGCTGCGCAGCGAGCTCGACAAGAAGGCCGTGGTGGTCACCCGCGAGCGCATCCTCGCCCCGAACGCGTTCACGGTCCGCCTCTCGCCCGCCGATGACGAGAAGATGGGCGCCCTGGGCTCGACGCTGCTCACCGAGCTCGACACGCTCGTGAAGAAGCACGCCCGCACGCAGGGGTACTCGTTCGCCGGTCCCGTGGCCATCACGATCGAGCGCGACGCCTCACTGTCGACGGGCACGCTCCGGGTGGACTCGCAGACCACCGAGGGTCGCGTCGCCTGGCGCGGGGTCGTCGACATCGACGGGAAGCGTCATCCGCTCACGAGCTCGCGCACGGTGATCGGGCGCGGAAGCGACGCCGACATCACCATCCCCGACGCCGGCACCAGCCGCAAGCACGTCGAGATCCTGTGGGACGGCGAGCGCGCCATGGTCCGCGACCTGGGTTCGACCAACGGCACCACCCTGAACGGCCGCAAGGTCTCCGAGGCCGCGCTGCCGCCGGATTCGACGATCTCGATCGGCCGCACCAATATCGTGTTCCGTGTGGTCGCGCAGGCGCAGCCGCCGCGGCGCCCGCAGGCGCCCGACGCCACGAGCATCTTCGACGTCCGGGAACGGGGACCCCTGTCATGAGTCAGCTGACTCTTCTTCTTCTGCAGGGCGGGTTCCTCGTGCTGCTGTGGTTCTTCGTGTTCGGCGTCGTGTACTCCCTGCGCGCCGACCTCTTCGGCGTCAAGGTGCGCAAGCTCCCCGAGCCCGCGGCCTCCCCCGCCCCCGCGGTGGCCGCACCGACCGCGTCTCCCGACGCCGTGACCACGCAGGTCAAGCGGCCGGCTGCGCCTCCCGCTCCCGCCCCGGTCGGCGGACTCGCGACGACCTCGGCGGTCTCGCGCATCGTCATCACGAGCGGCCCCAAGGCGGGTCTCGAGCTCCCGCTGGGCACCGAGCCGCTCACGATCGGCCGCTCGAGCGAGTCGGGTCTCGTCATCCGCGACGACTACACCTCCAGCCACCATGCGCGTCTCGTGCTGTGGGGCGACCAGTGGATGCTGCAGGACCTCGACTCCACCAACGGCACCACCCACGACGGCGTCCGCGTCGCCTCACCCGTGCAGGTCAAGGTGGGAGCGCCCATCAAGGTCGGCGCGACCACGTTCGAGTTGAGGACGTAAGCCACCTCCATGGTCTTCCAGGGCTCGAGCGCCGCCATCTCGCACACGGGCAAGGTGCGCTCCAACAACCAGGACTCCGGCTATGCCGGGTCCAATCTCTTCGTGGTCGCCGACGGCATGGGCGGGCACGCCGGAGGTGACGTCGCCTCGAGTCTGGCGATCCAGCGTCTGACCGAGCTCGATCAGCCCTACTCGACCCCCGCGCAGGCGGAGCACGCGATCCGCGACGCCCTCGCCGACACCGCGGCCGAGCTGATCGACACCGTCGCGCGACGCCCCGAGCTCGCCGGAATGGGCACCACCGTCAGCGCCCTGGTGATGGTCGACGACTACGCCGTGATCGGGCACATCGGCGATTCGCGCATCTACCTCTACCGCGACGACACCCTCACGCAGATCACGGCCGACCACACGTTCGTGCAGCGTCTGGTGGATTCGGGTCGCATCACGCCCGAAGAGGCGCGGTACCACCCTCGTCGTTCCGTCCTCATGCGCGTGCTCGGCGACATGGACCCCGACCCCGAGGTCGACAGCTTCATCATGCCGACGCAGGACGGCGACCGCTGGCTGCTGTGCTCCGACGGACTGTCCGGCGTCGTCGACGACGCGCACACGGCCAAGACGCTCGCCCTCGGCATGCCCCCGGCGCGTACGGCCGACGCTCTGCTCAAGCAGGCGCTCGACGGCGGCGCCCCCGACAACGTCACCGTGGTGCTCGTCGACGTGGGCGGCCAGCATCCGGTGTTCATCGGCACGCCGGCGATCGTCGGTTCCGCCTCCAACCCGAGTGGTGTCGTGGTGCCCGCGGCTCGGCCCAGCCGGCCCACCTGGCTGCACCACGCCCGCCAGGTCGCGAACGAACCCACCCACTTCGAGCCCGCCGCCGAGTTCCTCGAGGAGCTCATCGAAGAAGACCGCCGACGCGCACGCCGACGCCGCTTCGGGTGGCTCGCGGCGCTGCTGGTCGTGCTGGCCGGCATCGGTCTCGCCCTGTTCGCCGGATACAACTGGACGCAGACGCGGTATTACGTCGGCGCCGACGAGAACTCGGTGGTCATCTACCGCGGCATCCAGCAGTCCATCGGGCCGATCTCGCTGTCCACCGTCTACGCGGACACGAACATCGTCCTCGCCGACCTGTCGGACTTCGACCGTCAGACCGTCGAGGCCACGATCTCGGCCCGCTCGCTCTCCGATGCGGAGCTGATCGTCGACCGCCTGCGACCGGCGGCGGAGGGAAGCGGATGACCGACCAGAAGCAGACGCGTTCGCCCGACGCCGTGTCGACCGACACGGCCGTCATGCGCGCCCTGAAGAAGATCCGCGTCCCGGCGACGCAGCGCAACCGCGAGCTGGGCCTGCTCGTCTTCGCGATCGCCGTCTACGGCTCAGCGGTCGCCCTCGTGCAGCTCGGGGCCACCGGCGCGATCGACACCGGCTTCCTCACGCTCGCGGCGGTGCCGGCCGTGCTCGGTCTCGTCATCCACGTCGTGCTGCGCCTGCGTGTGCGCGACGCCGATCCGTTCGTCCTCCCCATCGCCACCGTGCTCACGGGCCTCGGGATCGCGATGATCTACCGCATCGATCTCGCCGACCAGAGCAGCGGATGGGATGCCACGGGCCACCGCCAGATCGCGTGGGCCGCCATCGCGATGGTCTGCGCGCTGGCCGTGCTGATCTTCGTGCGCAACTACCGCGTGCTCTTCCGGTACACGTACCTCTCGGGCCTGGTCGGCATCCTGCTGCTGCTCCTGCCGTTCGTGCCGGGACTGGGCACCGATCAGAACGCCGACGTGTGGGTCTCGCTCGGTTTCGTGTCGTTCCAGCCCGGCGAGCTGGCGAAGATCTGCCTCGCGATCTTCTTCGCCGGCTACCTCGTGCGCACGCGCGAGAGCCTGACCTCCACCGGCACGCGGTTCCTCTTCATGACCTGGCCGCGGGCGCGCGAGCTCGGGCCGGTGCTGATCATCTGGCTCGTCTCGCTCGGCATCATCGTGCTGCAGCGCGACCTCGGTACGGGCCTGCTCATCTTCGGCATGTTCGTCGCGATGCTGTACGCCGCGACCGGCAAGACGAGCTGGGTCGTCATCGGCCTCATCCTCGTCGCGAGCGGTGCGTTCCTGGCATCCCGTGTCCTGCCCTACGTGCAGGGTCGATTCGCCAACTGGCTCAACGCGTTCGATCAGGACGTGATCGACCGCGACGGCGGCAGCTATCAGCTGGTGCAGGGCATCTTCGGCCTCTCGCACGGCGGACTGTTCGGCACCGGGCTCGGCCAGGGTCGCCCGTACATCACGCCCCTGTCGCAGAGCGACTACATCGTCCCCAGCCTCGGAGAGGAGCTCGGCCTCGTCGGGATCTTCGCGATCCTCGCGCTGTACATGGTGTTCACCAGCCGCGGCATCCGTGTGGGACTCGCCGGTCAGGACGACTTCGGCAAGCTTCTCGCGACCGGGTTCTCGTTCACGATCGCGCTGCAGGTGTTCATCATGGTCGGCGGCGTCACCCGGGTCATCCCGCTGACCGGTCTGACCACCCCCTTCCTCGCCGCCGGAGGATCCTCGCTGATCGCGAACTGGATCATCGTGGCGTTCCTCCTGCGCATCTCCGACGCCGTCCGCTCCCGCCCCCGGGTGGTGATCGGCTGATGCGCCGCACCCCCGCCGCCCCCCGACTCGAGGAGGCACCGTGACCAAAGAGCTCCGACGCCTCAGCATCGTCATGCTCGCCATGTTCCTGGCGCTGTTCGCCTCGACCAGCGTCATCCAGGTCGTCCAGGCGAACGCCCTGACCAACACCCAGGGCAACACCCGCGCCCTCTACGACTCCTTCGAGATCCAGCGCGGATCGATCATCGTCAGCGGCACGCCGATCGCCCAATCGGTCCCGTCCGACGACGTCTACAGCTGGCAGCGCCAGTACACGGATGCCGCCATGTGGGCGCCGGTGACCGGCTACATGAACCCCGTGCTCGACGCGAAGACCAACATCGAGGCCGCCGAGAACAGTGTGCTCAGCGGCTCCGACTCGAATCAGTTCTTCTCGCGCATCGACCGCGCCATCACCGGTCAGGCCCCGCGCGGCTCGAACGTCGAGCTCTCGCTCGACGCGAGCGTGCAGAAGGCGGCGTGGGACGCCCTCGGCGACCAGCAGGGGGCCGTCGTGGCGATCGAGCCCTCGACCGGCCGCATCCTCGCCATGGTCTCGAAGCCGAGCTACGACACGAACACCCTCGCCTCCCACGACTCGGATGCCGTGAACGCGGCGTACGACCAGCTGGTCGCCGACACCGCGAAGCCGCTCGACAACCGCGCGATCGCGGGCAACCTCAACCCCCCGGGCTCGACGTTCAAGCTCGTCGTGGCCTCGGCCGCCCTGGCATCCGGCAAGTACACGCCCGACTCGGCGTTCCCCAACCTCGCCGCCTACACGCTGCCGCAGTCGACCAACGTCGTCAGCAACGCGGGAGGCGGAACGTGCGGCGGCGGCGACACCGTCACCATCGCCACGGCCCTGCGCCTGAGCTGCAACATCCCGTTCGCCGAGCTCGCCGTCGAACTGGGCGACGACGCGATCCGTGCGGAGGCCGAGAAGTACGGCTTCGACACGTCGTTCACGATGCCGCTCCAGTCCACGGCCTCCACGTACCCCGCCAGCCCCAACGCCCCGCAGACCGCGCTGAGCGGCTTCGGCCAGGGCGACGTGCGGGCGACGCCGCTGCAGATGGCGATGGTCTCGGCCGGCATCGCGAACGACGGTGTGGTGATGAACCCGCGGATGGTCGATCGGGTGATCGAGCCCAACCTGTCGGTCACCGACGAGGGCACCAGCAGCGAGTTCGGTCGCGCCATCGAGTCCGACGTCGCAGCGCAGATGGTGTCGATGATGACGGCGAACGTCCAGGACGGCGCGGCATCGAATGCAAGAATAGACGGGGTCCAGGTGGCGGGTAAGACCGGCACCGCGGAGAACGATTCCCGCCCCTACACTCTCTGGTTCACCGGCTTCGCACCGGCGGACGACCCCCAGGTCGCCGTCGCCGTGGTCGTCGAAAACGGTGGAGGCCAGGGGCAGAGCGGGAGCGGCAACGAGATCGCCGCCCCGATAGCGAAGAAGGTCATGGAGGCGGTGCTGGGTAAATGAGACCGACACAGGGTGTGACCTTCGGCGGGCGGTACGAGCTCGATTCGCGGATCGCGATCGGCGGCATGGGCGAGGTCTGGGAAGCGACCGACCACGTCATCGGACGAACCGTCGCCATCAAGATCCTCAAAGACGAGTACATGGGCGACCCGGGCTTCCTCGAGCGCTTCCGCGCCGAGGCCCGACACGCCGCTCTCGTCAACCACGAGGGCATCGCGAGCGTCTTCGACTACGGCGAGGAAGACGGCAGCGCCTTCCTCGTCATGGAGCTCGTCCCCGGCGAGGCCCTGTCCACGATCCTCGAACGCGAGGGGTCGCTGTCGAGCGACAAGACCCTCGACATCGTCGCGCAGACCGCTGCCGCTCTCCAGGCCGCTCACGCCGCGGGCCTCGTGCACCGCGACATCAAGCCCGGCAACCTGCTCATCACCCCCGACGGCCGCGTCAAGATCACCGACTTCGGTATCGCGCGCATCGCCGACCAGGTCCCGCTCACCGCGACCGGCCAGGTCATGGGCACGGTGCAGTACCTCTCCCCCGAGCAGGCGTCGGGGCACCCGGCGTCGCCGGCCACCGACACGTATTCGCTCGGCATCGTCGCGTACGAGTGCCTCGCGGGCAAGCGTCCGTTCACGGGCGAGTCCCAGGTGGCCATCGCGATGGCGCAGATCAACGAGCAGCCCGCTCCGCTGCCGCCGACGGTCGCCGTCCCGGTGCAGAACCTCGTGATGGCGATGATCGCCAAGAAGCCCGAGGATCGCCCGGCGTCGTCCGCCGCGGTCTCGCGCGCGGCCGCAGCCCTCCGTCGCGGCGACCTCGCCGCCGCCGCGGCTGCCGTCCCGGCGATCGCCGCCGGGACCGCCGTCGTCGACGACGCCACGCAGCTGCTGACGTCGGGGCAGACCTCGGCCACCACGCGCCTCCTGCCCGCGGCCGGCGCCGCAGCGGGTGCCACCTCCCTCCTCACCGAGGAGCACACCGAAGAAGACGCCACGGCGCAGAAGAAGAAGCGCAGCCCGTGGACCTGGCCGCTGGTCGCGCTCATCGTGCTGCTGGCCCTGGTGCTCGGCGGAACCCTCTTCACTCTGCTGGCGAACCAGAACGAGCCCGACGCGGTGGCGTCCAGCACCCCTCCGAGCTCCGCGACGCCCAGCGCCCCCGCATCGCCGTCGGCCAGTCCCACCCCCACGCAGACCACGCAGTTGGTCGACGTCGACGCCCTCGATCTCATCGGCAAGACCTGCGACGAAGCGCGCAGCATCCTGGGCGGGGCGAAGCTCGGCGCGACGTGCACCACCGGCACGGCTGCCGCGAACGCCGATCAGATCGGCCTCGTCTACATCGTCGACCCCACGGGACGTAACCCCGAGGGCACCAACATCACCGTGACCGTCTACGGCGAAGAGACGCCTCTGCAGCAGCCCGGCACGCCCACCCTGCCGGGAACGTCGGTCACGGCCGGCAGCGACGTCCAGGTGTCGTGGCAGCAGTACTCCTGCCCGGCCGGCACCGGCAGCGTGACGTCGTACGACTTCACCGCGACCAACGGCACGTTCGACACGAACGGCCAGTCCACGGCGTCGTTCTCGCCCGACGAGCGCAATGCGCAGCTGAAGGTGAGCAACGCAGCCGGACAGTCGCTGCGCGTCACGTACACCGTCAGCTGCTCGGGGACCGACCGCACGGCCGGTCCGTCGGGCGAGGCGTCCGCGTCGATCACGGGGGGCAACTCGCCCAGCCCGACCCCGACGAGCGCCGCCGTCCCCACCACCAAGCCCTGAGCTTCGATCCAGCCTCTCCGGGAGTCTTTTCGTGACCATTGAGACGCGCGTCCTGTCCGGGCGCTACCGTGTCGACGACCTCATCGGTCGCGGCGGCATGGCGAGCGTCTATCGCGGCTACGACCAGACGCTCGGGCGCACGGTGGCCATCAAGATCCTCAAGGCCGATCTGGCGGGCGACGCCGCATTCCGCACGCGGTTCCGTCTCGAGGCTCAGGCGGCGTCGCGCATGGCGCACCCGACCATCGTCCGGGTCTTCGACGCGGGAGAAGACGTCGAGGTGGGCGTCGATGGCCAGGAGCGCCCCGTTCCGTACATTGTCATGGAGCTGGTGCACGGTCGCCTGCTGAAGGAGATCATCGCCGAGGGCTCCGTGCCGGTCGACGACGCCCTGCGCTACGTCGACGGCATCCTCGAAGCCCTCGAATACTCCCACCGCGCGGGAGTCGTGCACCGCGACATCAAGCCCGGCAACGTCATGATCACGGATGCCGGGCGCGTGAAGGTCATGGACTTCGGCATCGCGCGCGCCGTGTCCGACTCGTCCTCCACCGTCGCCGAGACCACCGCGATCGTGGGCACGGCGGCGTACTTCTCACCGGAGCAGGCCAAGGGCGAATCGGTCGACGCCCGCGCCGACCTGTACTCGACCGGTGTCGTTCTCTACGAACTGCTCACCGGTCGCCCTCCCTTCCGCGGCGAGACACCCGTGGCCGTCGCCTACCAGCACGTGAGCGAGGCGCCGCTGCCGCCGAGCGAGATCGTCGAGAGCATCCCCCGCGCACTCGACGCGATCGTGCTGCGCGCCCTCGCGAAGGATCCGTTCCAGCGTCCGCAGGATGCCGCGGGCTTCCGCGAGGCGCTCGACGAGACCGCCGACGGCAAGGCGCCGACGAAGCGTCAGATGTCGGCACTGTCGAACGAGCTCTACGGGCCCAATCCCCGCCAGGCCGCGGAGACCGCCCGTTCACTGCGGCAGCTCAGCACCGACACGACCATGCGTCGCACCCAACCCGGTCCTCCCGTGGCCTGGATCTGGGCCGGCGTCACCGTCCTCGCCGTCCTCCTCGTCGCGGTGCTCATCTGGGTGATGCAGATCCAGCCGAACGACGACGTCCCCACGAACTCGTTCACGGTCCCCAACGTCGTCGACATGTCGTACGACCGGGCGGTCGAGACGCTCGAGGCGCAGGAGCTCACGGCGAGCCGCGTCAACGAACCCGACGCGAGCATCGCCGCGGGGAACGTCACGCGCACCACCCCCGCTGCGGGGACCACGGTGGCATCCGGTCAGCAGGTCACCGTCTACGTCTCGACCGGACCCGACACCGCGTCGGTGCCCGCACTGGAGGGCCTCTCCGAGACCGCCGCCCGCAGTGCACTGGAGGGGGCGGGACTCTCGGTGGGATCGATACGCCGCACCACCGACCCCGCCCTCGCCGCGGGCACCGTGATCTCCGCGAGCGCCGAGGCCGAGACGCAGCTCGCCAAGGGGACCGCCGTCAACCTCGTGGTCGCCAGTGGTCAGGTCGTCATCGTCAACTACACCGGGTACACCCTCGATGGCGCCAAGCGCGAGCTCGAGTCCGACAGCAAGCAGCTGACGGTCATCGCCACGGAAGATCCCGGATGCCGTGCCACGACCCCGCCGACGGTGAGCGGTCAGTCGCTCGCGCCCGGCGAGGTGCCCGTGCACAGCGAGATTACGCTGACGGTCTGCTCGGGCTCCTGAGCCCACGCGGGCGCAGGCGGGCGGCGCGTTCCACCGCGCCCGGCATGCCGGCGTCCTCGAGCCACCGGCCCAGGAGGGCGTGACCTCCCTCGGTCAGAACGCTCTCGGGGTGAAATTGCACTCCCTCGATGGGCGCCGATCGGTGGCGGATCCCCATGATGACGCCGTGATCCGTGCGCGCCGTCACCTCGAGCTCGTCCGGGACAGACGCCGGGTCCACCGCGAGGGAGTGGTAGCGGGTCGCCGCGAATCCGTCCGGAAGGTCGGCGAAGACACCCGTACCGTCGTGTCGGACGACACTGGTGATTCCGTGGAGCAGCTCCGGGGCGTGGCCCACGCGAGCACCGAACGCCGTCGCGATGGCCTGGTGCCCGAGGCACACGCCGAGCAGGGGGATGCCGAGCTCCGCCGCCTCGAGGACCACTCGCTCGGACTGGCCGGCGTCGGCGGGGTGGCCCGGACCCGGAGAGACGAGGACGGCGCGGGCGGTGTCCCGGACCAGGGCCGTCAACCGGACGTCGTCGGCCGCCACGAGCACGGTCTCCGCGCCCAGGTCGCGGAGGTAGCCGGCGAGGGTGTGGACGAAACTGTCGCGGTTGTCGACGACGACGACGCGCCAGGGCTTCACTCGACCGTGACCTCCTGCGGGTAGACGATGTCGCTGACCCACGGGAAGACGTAGAAGAACAGTCCGTATAGCACGGCCGCCAACAGCACGAGCACGATCAGCAGTCGCACCCACCAGGGGCCGGGGAGGACGCGCCACAGGGCTCCGTACATCAGGCGGCTCCAGAGGTGAGGGCGAGCGGCGGGCCCGCCTCGGTACGAGGGGTGTACGACTCGAAGACGCCGTAGGCGATCGCGCGCTCCGAGAAGCCGTAGCGCGGGCTGCAGGTCGTCATCGTGATGATGCGGTCCGTCGCCTCGATCTCGGGCTGCTGCGGGAAGGGCAGCAGCACGTCGACGGCATCCGGACGCACGTACTCGAGGTTGCGGTAGCGGTAGGTGTACCACCCCGTCTCGGTCTCCACCACGATGGCATCCCCGATGTGCAGCGACGGAAGGTCCGCGAACGGGGCCCCGTGGCTCCCGCGGTGACCGGCGATCGCGAAGTTGCCGAGTTGACCGGGCATGGCGGTGTCGGGGTAGTGCCCGAGGCCGATCGGGTCGAGCGTGCGCGACGCGCTCACTCCGCCGGCGAGGCGGAACTGGTAGTCGGGACCCAGACGTGGGATGCGGACGACGCCGAAGATCTGCGCGTCGTCGGGCTGCGTCATCTCGGGCGGATCGGCCGTAGGCGGGATGCCGGGGGTCGAGGTGTCGCCGGGGGCCGGTGGCGGCGGGTCGGCCGCCCAGGACTCGGTGATATCGCGCGCCTCGTTCTTGAACTGCGACCCGATGATCACGTCGCCGATCCACAACTGCCACACGACGAAGAGGAGCACCAGCACACCGGCCGTGACGAGGAGGTCACCGATGACGCCGACGACCGAGAGCCCGCGGCGGGGGGCCGTCGTGCGCCGCCTCGCCCGTCGGGTCTGCGGCTGCGTGACGGTGTGCACGAGGCGAGTCTAGTTCCGTGGGTTCGCGGACACCGGAGCATTAGACTGTGCCGCATGGCTCGAACTGGCAAAGGCGAAGACCCGATCGCCGAACGCAACGACGGTGGATCCGCCCCGAACCCGGTGTGGTTCCTGCCCATCATGATCGGCCTGATGCTGATCGGCCTCGTCTGGGTGCTGGTGTTCTACCTCAGCAACTCGCAGTTCCCCATCCCGGGGATCGGCCCGTGGAACCTCGTCATCGGGTTCGGCATCGCCTTCGTCGGTTTCCTCATGACCACCCGGTGGCGCTGACTTACACCCGTGTAATTCATCCCCACCTGTGGATGGGGCTGTGGATAAGTCTCAGAGGTAGGCCACGGCGGGTATCGCCAGCAGGGCGATGAGCACCACCGTGAACGCCACGAGCAGACCGATTTGCAGACCTCGCTGTCGTTGAGCGCGCGTGCGCGAGTAGATCACGCCGACCACCGCGCCCGTGACCAGGCCGCCGAGGTGCGCCTGCCACGAGATGCCGATCGCCGAGAGCGACGACGCGAAGTCGCCGGATCCGATCGCGTTGATCCCCGCGAGGACGAACGGCCACGCGAAGTTGATGCCGATGAGGATCGCGATCACGCGGATGTCGGCGCCGAGGTGCCGCCCGATCACCAGCAGCGCGCCGAAGAGCGCGAAGATGGCTCCCGACGCACCGACCGTCCACACTCCCGGCGCCAGCAGCGCGACGGCCACCGAACCGCCCAGCGCCCCCAGCAGATACAGGATGAGGAAACGCGCGCGCCCGAGCAAGGGCTCGAGGCTGCGCCCGATGAACCACAGGGCGAGCATGTTCAGCGCCATGTGCAGGAAGCTGCCGTGCACGAGGGCCACGGTCAACAGGCGCCACGGCTGCAACAGCCCCGCCTGCGGGAGCAGGAAGAAGCTGTTGAACGCCAGCAGGTCGGACAGCACGCCCCCGACGCCCGGGATCAGCCCGATGATGTAGACCAGGCCGGTCACGGCGATGATGCCGAGCGTCATGGTCGGACGACCGGACGACACCACCGACATGGGACGAGACGCCCAGCGACGCTCCGCCTTCTTCTGGGAAGGCGTCTGCGCGGCGCGTTGCTGCGCCATGCACTCGGGGCAGATCACTCCGACGGCGGCGGGCGTCCGGCACTCCGAGCACACGGTGCGCATGCACCGCTGGCACAGCACGAAGCTCTGCCGGTCGGGATGCCGGTAACAGAAGTTGTCGCTGTTGCGACGGAACTCGTCGGTGGTGGACACCCGCCGCCGTCCGGGGTCAGACCGAGACGATGTCGACCGACTGCAGCACGACGTCTGCCTTCGGTCGATCCTGGGCACCGGTGGGGACGGCCGCGATGGCGTCGACCACGGCCTTGGAGGCGTCGTCCGCCACCTCGCCGAAGATCGTGTGCTTGCCCTGGAGCCACGGGGTGGGGTCGGTGGTGATGAAGAACTGCGAGCCGTTCGTGCCCTCGGCCTGGCCGGTGATGGCGTTGCGGCGGAGGCCGGCGTTGGCCATGGCGAGCTTGTACGGCGCGGTGAAGTCGAGCTCGGGGTGGATCTCGTCGTTGAACGTGTACCCGGGGCCGCCGATCCCCTGACCGAGCGGGTCGCCGCCCTGGATCATGAAGTTGGGGATGATGCGGTGGAAGATGACGTCGGAGTAGAGGGGACCCTCGCCCTTGGCGCCGGTGGCCGGGTTGGTCCACTCCTGCGTCCCGTCGGACAGACCGATGAAGTTGCGGACGGTGCGCGGAGCGTGGTCACCGAAGAGGTTGACGACGATGTCGCCGTGGTTGGTGTGCAGGGTCGCGACGGCGGTGTGGTTGGCCATGGGTACATTCTCTCAGAGTTATCTGCAAGGGTCGGCGGCGCGGACAGCCCGTTCTGGCAAGATGAGGGCAACGTACATCCCATCGATAGGGAGGATGAGCCGTGGGCCTCAGCCGCAAGAGCAAGAAGGAACTGCGCAAGCTCCAGAAGCACGCCGCCAAGGTGTGGGAGTCGCAGCAGGTGCTGCTGGGCGAGAGCGGGAAGGTCGCTCGTGAAGCCGGCCACCAGCTCGGTCGCTTCAGCCGCGAAGATCTCGTCCCCGCCGTGCAGGACGGCTACAACAAGTACGCCGCACCGTACGTCGACAAGAGCGTGAAGTACAGCAACCGCTTCCTCAGCAACAAGGTCGTTCCGGCCGCCGGTGCTGTCGTCGGCGGCGCACTCTCGGTGTGGGACGCCGCGGGCGACACCCGTGACCGTCTCGCCAAGGGCAAGGGCTTCGAGCTCGACGCCCACAAGTACGCCAAGCGTGCCGAGAAGTACGGCAAGCAGGCCTCGAAGCGCCTCTCCAAGAAGCTCCCCTCGCAGCACGACGGGATCGGCGCCGGTGGCGTCATCGCCATCATCCTCGGCGTCGTCGCGGCGGCGGGCGTCGCGTACGCCGCGTGGCAGACGCTGCGTGCGGACGACGAGCTGTGGGTGGCCGACGACCCGCTGCGCGCGCCGGACGCGTGAGCGATCCCACCATCAGAGTCAGAGAGGCCGCGCGCGAGCGCGGCCTCTCCGTCGATGTGCGGGAGCGCCCGGCGGCATCGAGCCTCGACGAAGCGGCCGCCCTGCTCGGCATCCCGCCGGCATCCATCGTCAAGACCCTCGTCGTGAAGAGGTCGGACGACACGTACCTCTTCGCCCTGGTTCCCGGCGACCGGGCCATCTCGTGGCCGAAGCTGCGGGCCGTCGTCGGCGTGAACAAGCTCCGCCTCCCCGAGCCCGAGCTCGCTCTCGCGGCGACGGGCTACGAACGCGGCACGATCGTGCCGATCGGCAGCTCCACCGCATGGCCCGTCTACGCCGACGAACGCATCGTGGGCACCCGTATCGCCATGGGCGCGGGCGCGCACGGCTTCAGCCTCTTCGTCGAGGCCGACGACCTGATCGCCGCCTACGGCGCCACCGTGGCCGACATCACCACCGAGCGTCCCTGACAGCGTTCACGGACGGGGCAGATCCGCCATCCGGAACGCGATGTCGACGAGCTGCACCCTCCGCACCTTCCGTGCGGCCGCGAGCGTGAACCACGCCGCCCGGTCGGTGGAGCCGTCGGTCTCGAAGCGGAGCCGGCCGCCCACGATCCGGGCACGGTAGACGATCCGCAACGCGTGCAGCGGATCGGTGGCCCCCTCCGCGAGCCGCGACTCGGCCGGGATCACCCGCGAATGGATGCCGAGCAGGTCGCCGACGACCACCCGGAACCCGGTCTCTTCGCGCACCTCGCGGCGCACCGCCTGCACGGGATCCTCTCCGGGCTCGAGCCCCCCACCCGGGAGCGTCCACGCGGCCCGGCGGCCGTCGATCCAGTGCGCGAGCAGCACGCGGTCGTCGGCGTCGGTGATGACGGCGTACGCGGCGACCCGCATGTCCATGACCAGACTCTAGCCACCTCCACCGGGTCGCGAGGACGCGGGGTACGCGCGAACCCGCCCGGTCCGCTCGGGAGGCGGACGCGAGCGGGCGGGCGCGGGTCAGCCGACCGCGGTGGCGATGCCCCAGAACACGGCGACCAGGGCGAATCCGCACACACCCAGCACGGTGGTCAAGACGGTCCAGGTGCGCAGGCCGTCTCCGACGCTGAGGCCGAGGTAACGGGTGACCACCCAGAAGCCCGAGTCGTTCACGTGCGACAGGCCGAGCGCGCCGAAGGCGATCGCCAGGGTGATCGCGACGATCTGGAGCATCGAGAAGCCGCCGTTCGCGACGGTGTCGGTGAGCAGGCCGGCCGTGGTGAGGATGGCGACGGTCGCCGATCCCTGCGCGGCGCGCAGAGCGAGGGAGACCACGAAAGCCAGGACGAGGACCGGCAGCCCGGTCTGCAGGAGCACGCTCGACAGCGCCGAACCGATGCCGCTCTCGGTGAGGACCCGCGCGAATGCACCGCCCGCACCGCTGACCAGGATGATCGCCGCCGTCGGCGGCAGAGCCGATTCGAGCACATCGCTGATCTTGTCGCGGCCCCATTTGCGGCGCACGCCGAGGAAGTAGATCGCGAGCAGCACGGTGACCAGCAGCGCGAAGAGAGGGGCACCGATGAACTGGGCGATGTTGCGCACGGGGTCGCCCGACGGCAGCACCGTGGCGGCCGTGGTGCCGATCCCGATCATGATGAGGGGCGTCACGATGAGGGTGAGCACCATCCCCGCCGAGGGCGGTGCGATGGTGGAGGTGACCGTGCCCGTGACCGTCGTCTGCACGCCCCCGCGGCCCGCCTGCTCGAACATCTCCTCCGTGGAGGCCAGCATGTCGAACTCGCGACGCGTCAGACGCTTCGACAGCAGGTGGCTGACGAACGCCAGCGGGATGGCGATGAGGATTCCGACGATGGTGAGCCATCCGATGTCGGCTCCGAGGAGGGCGGCTCCGCCGACGACGCCCGGGTGGGGCGGAACCGACACGTGCACGGCGAGCATGATCCCCGCCACGGGAAGACCGAACCGCAGGGGCTTGAGTCCCGCCGCCTGGGCGAAGCCGTACACGATCGGCACGAGGATGATGAATCCGACGTCGAAGAAGACGGGGATCGCCAGCACGAGGGCGGCACCGGTCAGTGCGGCGCCCACGCGCTTCGGGCCGAGGATCTCGGTGAAGCGCCCTGCCAGGCTCGAGGCCCCGCCCGACAGTTCGATGATGCGGCCGAGCATGGCCCCCAGCGTGATGAGGATCGCGATGGAGCCGACGGTGCTGCCGAGACCCGCCACGATGGCGGGCACCACGCCGAGCTTCTCGGGGGTGTCCTCCGTCGCGGGCACGGTGGCCAACGGCAGCCCCGCTGCCAACCCCACGATGATGCTGACGATCAGCAGCGCGAGGAAGGCGTTCAGCTTCAGCCTGATGATCAGGAGGAGGAGAAGGAGGATGCCTCCGACTCCGATGGCCAGAAGGACGGGCGTGCTCATTTCGCGGGGTCTCCCTTGACGGTGCGGGTGGGCGGGGTGAGGTGTCAGGACCGACGGGTCGGGGCGGAGATGCGGATCACCGCGGAGTCGTCGACCTCGCCGAGGCCCTGGGTCTGCGCGACGAGGTAGCTCTGCTCCGCAGCGGCCGCCAGCGGTGCGGGCAGTCCCACGCGACGGGCGGCCGCGCCGACGATCCCCATGTCCTTGACGAAGATGTCGAGACGACTGAGGACCTCTGCGCCCTCGTCGTCCCAGGCCTGCAGCATCCGCGGTCCGCGGTTGCCGAGCATGAACGAGGCTGCGGCTCCGGCCTGCAGGGCCTCGAGGGTTCGCTCGAGGTCCAGCCCCAACCGGTCGGCGAGAGCGAGCGCCTCGGCCGCGGCCGCGATGTGCACCCCGCACAGCAGCTGGTTCACGGTCTTCAACGCCTGCCCGTCGCCGGCGCGCTCTCCCACGACCGTCAGCGTCGACGCGAGGGCCTCGAGCACCGGTCGAGCGATCTCGAGGTCGGCGGGTGCGGCACCGACGACGATGAGGAGGTCGCCCTGGCGGGCGCGGACGGGCCCCCCGCTCAACGGCGCATCGACGAGGCCGATCCCCCTCTCGGCGAGGGCGGATGCCACGTCCGTGACTCCGTCGGTTCCGACGGTGCTCGTGAGCACGACGACCGCCCCCGCGGTGAGGACCTCCGCGATTCCCGCGGCCCCGAAGAGCAGGTCGGTCAGCTGCGCCGAGTCGCGCACCGCCACGAGGACGACCTGGGCGCCGGTCGCGGCATCCTGGGCCGACGGGGTGGGGACGACCCCCTCCTTCTCCGCGAGGGCGAGACGCGCGTCGGCGATGTCGAAGCCGCGTACGGGCAGGGTCTCGGCGAGGCGGGCGGCCATCGGAAGGCCCATCGCTCCGAGTCCGAGGACGGCGACGGTGGGTGCGGGGACGATTGTCATGGGGTGCTCCTTTGCGGACGACGGAAGGGGGAGGTGCGGCGACGAGTGCCGCGGTCAGGGCGTGGCGGAGAGCCGCTCGACGGCTGCGGTCAGCGAGGTGTCGTCGCCGACGTTGCCCGCGAAGACGACGTACGGGATGCCCGCGGCGAGACCGTCGACGGCTTCCCAGACCGAGACGATGCCCGGGAACAGCGAGCCCTTCACGTGGGCGCGACGGATGTCGAGACCTCGCGTCGCGACGTCGCTGGAGGTGATCCCGCCCTTGGCGATGACGAAACGCGGGGTGCGTCGTTCGGCGACGGCGTGCACGCTGTCGACGACCGCCTGGGACACGCGGCGCGAGATCCGGAGGCTCTCGTCGGGATCCTCCGTCCGCACGAGGGTCCTGCTGGTGTGCAGCACGACGTCGCCGCGCAGGAGCGCATCGGAGACGGCGGCGACGGCGCGCGACACCTCCTGCGTCCCGGTCTCGGGGTCGAGCAGACGGGGGACGTCGATCTCCACGACCGCCGCGAGGTCGCGGTTCGCGGTGAGGTGGGCGAGCTGACGGCTGGTGAGTCCGACGTGGGACCCGACGACGATGAGGCCGCCGCGGGTGGCTCCGCCCTCGCCCGCCCGGTCGGTGGCGATGGGTTCGCGCCGGCGCTGTCCGATGCGCGCACGGAGGAACGGAGGTCCGACGCGGTACACGAACGCGCGCCCCTCGGCCTCGACGATCTCGAGTCCGAGCGCCAGCTGCACGAGGTCCTCTTCGACGACGGCGTCGACGACGATGGGCGCACCCTCGGGGGCCGATCGCAGGGCGTCGGCGACGGCTTCCTCGCTGTCCCGCAGCACGTCGATGTGCACCTCGACGACCTCGGACGCCGCGAAGCGCCCGTGCGACTTCTCCTCGACCCAGTCCGCCAGGCGCGAAGAGGCGAACCCGAAGGTCGAGTCCTTCGCGAACTCGGTCTCGCCGATGGGGGTGAAGTCGCCGGCGTCGAGCATCCCGTGCGTTCCGCACACCGTGATGCGCCCGGCATCCGGGAAGGCGGGGACGATGACCACGTTCGCGATGGGAGCCCCTCCCGCGTTCGCGACCTCCGACGAGATGACGTCGGGCTCGAGCGGGTAGTGACCGCGCAGGGTGGAGTCGCTCCGGCTGACGAACGCGACCCGCAGGTCCGCCGTGGTCGCGGCTTCCATCGCGTTGCGCACGACCTCGCGGTTGACCCGCTCCGCGGATTCCGGATCGAGGCTCCGCGAGTTCGTCAGCACGTAGACCGCCGGGGCGCCCGAGGCGAAGGCCCACGCGAAGTCGTCGACGTCCCACGCACCGAGGACGGGGAGGTCGGCGACCGACTGCGTGCCGGTGGGATCGTCGTCGAGCACGACGAACACGCGCCCGCTGCGCGCGACGCGAGCGGCGAGGGCGTCGACGTCGGGTTCGGCGGCCGGCGGCAGCGCGTGCAGATCGATGGATGCCACGTTCACTCCTCGTCATCGAGTGAGCGGCTCCCGTGCCGCTCTGCTGTCAGGTGTATGACAGCATGCAGCAGAGAGTCGTCAGGAGTCAAGCGGGCGATCGACGACGCCCAGCTCAGTGGAGGACGTAGTGGCGCAGATCGTCGAGCGTCTGCTGCAGGTGATGCTCCATGGCGGCGCGTGATGCGGCGCTGTCCCGCGAACGCAGCGCCGCGACGATCGCGCGGTGCTCGTGGATCGCGTGCCGTTGGATCTCCGGCACCCGCGACGTCTCGGTGCGGCGATCGGCGAGCACCTCGGTCAGCGGGGCCAGCAGGACCGCGAGGAAGAGATTGCCCGACGCCTCGAGGATGACACTGTGGAATCGCAGATCGGATGCCACGAAAGCATCCACGTCCGCGGCCTTCGACGCGTCCTCCATCGCCGTGATGCAGGCCTCGCAGTCCTCGAGCGCCGAATCCGAGATCAGGGGGGCCGCGAGCGCGGCCGCTTCGCACTCGATGAGGCGGCGCGTGGAGATCAGCTGCTCCGACACGGTCGCGTCGTCGCCGTGAGCGGCCCGGTAGCGCAGCGCATCCGGTACCGAGCGCCATGCCTCGACCGGAGCCACCCGGGAACCGATGCCGGACACCACGCGCACGATGCCCCGCGTCGTGAGCGTGCGCAGGGCCTCCCGCACGGTGACCCGGCTGACGTCGAACTGCTCCCCGATCTCGGCCTCGCTCGGTAGCGGATCGCCGGGTCCGAACTCCCCCGCCACGATCCGGTCGAACAGATCGTCGGCCACGGTGTTCACCAGGGATTTCCGGCGGCTCACCGGGTGGTCCTCCGTGGCACGGGCGTCCGCCGCAGGCCCACCAGTCGCACCGCCGTCATGGGTCCAGCGTACGACCTCCGCCCGGACGATCCCGTCGCGCCCCCTCGGGCGGATGCGGCGGCGGATATGCGAAAAGCCGACCCGAAGGTCGGCTTCTCGTTCCGCGAGAGTGGAGCCTAGGAGATTCGAACTCCTGACATCCTGCTTGCAAAGCAGGCGCTCTACCAGCTGAGCTAAGGCCCCGCGAGGGAAGGGGTGGGGCTACCAGGACTTGAACCTGGGACCTCTTCATTATCAGTGAAGCGCTCTAACCGCCTGAGCTATAGCCCCGTCTCGCTGACGTGATGTCAACCTCGAAGACTTTACCGGACTCGCGAGGTTTTGACGAATCGACGTCAGTTCGAGGTGAAACCGACGAGCAGACCGCCGGTCACCTTCACCGCGAGGTTGTAGATGCCGGCCATCACGGCGCCGAGAACGGTAACGACGACCAGATTGAGGATGGCCACGATCGCCGCGAACGCCATCACCTGCGGCAGTCCGATGTACTGCGAGAGCGTCGCCCCGCCGTCGGTGAAGCTGGTGAAGAACTCGTCGAGCTTCGTGAGCAGCGTCGCCGAGACCACCAGGTAGATCAGGAAGTACGACACGACGGTCACGATCGCGAGAGCGACCGCCACGAGGAACGACAGCTTCACGGCCGACCAGAAGTCGATGTACACCAGGCGCAGCCGCACCTGCTTGGCGGGGGTCTTGTGAGTCGACTTCTTGGCGAGCTTGTCGGCTACCGTGCTCATGCGTCAGTACTTTCCTCGGGGGTCTCGGGAGTGGAGGCGCTGGCCTCGTCCGCATCATCTGCGGTGGGCTCCGCGGGTGTCTCCGTCGTCTCGGTCAGGTTGCGCTCGGCGTTGCGGGCGATCGCGATGATCTTGTCGTCGCCGCCTGCGCGGGCGAAAACGACACCCATCGTGTCGCGTCCCTTGGCGGGCACCTCGGCCACGGAGGAGCGTACCACCTTGCCGCTGGCAAGAACCACAAGGACCTCGTCGGTCTCGGACACCATCATTCCGCCCGCGAGCACGCCGCGATCGTCGGTCAGACGGGCCACCTTGATGCCCAATCCGCCGCGGTTCTGCATGCGGTATTCGGTCACCGCCGTGCGCTTGGCGTAGCCGCCCTCGGTGACGACGAACACGTACTCGTCGTCCTTCGCGACGGATGCCGAGAGCAGGCTGTCGCCCTCGCGGAAGTCCATGCCCTTCACGCCCGACGTGGAGCGGCCCATCGGTCGCAGCGCGCTGTCGGTGGCGGAGAAGCGCAGCGACATGCCCAGGCGACTGATGAGGAGGATGTCGTCGCCCTCGTCGACCAGCAGCGCGCTGACGAGCTCGTCAGCGCCGCCCTGCTCGGCGTCGTCGCCCTCGTCGGAGGCCTGACCGCGCAGCTTGATCGCGATCACACCGCCCTGACGGTTGGTGTCGTACTCCTCGAGGCGGGTCTTCTTCACCAGACCGCCACGGGTGGCGAGAACGAGGTACGTCGCCACCTGATAGTCGCGGATGTCGAGGATCTGTGCGATCTCCTCGTCGGGCTGCAGGGCGAGCAGGTTCGCGACATGCTGGCCCTTGGCATCCCGACCGGCCTCGGGAACCTCGTACGCCTTCGAGCGGTAGACCCGGCCCTTGTTCGTGAAGAACAGCAGCCAGTGGTGCGTCGTCGTGACGAAGAAGTGCTCCACCACGTCGTCGGCGCGCAGCTGTGCGCCCTTCACACCCTTGCCGCCGCGGTGCTGCGAGCGGTAGTTGTCGCTGCGCGTGCGCTTGATGTAGCCGTCACGGGTGACGGTGACGACCATCTCCTCCTCGGCGATGAGGTCTTCGATCGACACGTCGCCGTCGAATCCGTGCAGGATCTCGGTGCGACGGTCGTCGCCGAAGCGGTCGACGATGGCCGTGAGCTCGTCGCGGATGATCGTGCGCTGACGACCGGGAGTGGCGAGGATGTCGTTGTAGTCGGCGATGCGCGCTTCGAGCTCGGTGGCCTCGTCGACGATCTTCTGGCGCTCGAGGGCCGCGAGACGGCGCAGCTGCATGTCGAGGATGGCCTGAGCCTGCACGTCGTCGATGTCGAGGAGCTTCTGCAGTCCCTCGTTGGCATCCTGGGCCGTGGGCGACCGGCGGATGAGCGCGATGACGTCGTCGAGGGCGTCGAGAGCCTTGAGGTAGCCGCGCAGGATGTGCATGCGCTCTTCGGCCTTGCGCAGGCGGTAGCGCGTGCGACGGACGATGACCTCGACCTGGTGGTCGATCCACAGGCTGATGAAGCCGTCGAGCGGGAGGGTGCGGGGCACGCCGTCGACGATCGCCAGCATGTTGGCGCCGAAGTTCTCCTGCAGTTGCGTGTGCTTGTACAGGTTGTTCAGCACGACCTTGGCGACCGCGTCGCGCTTGAGGACGATGACGAGTCGCTGACCGGTGCGGCCCGAGGTCTCATCGCGGATGTCGGCGATACCGGTGATCTTGCCCTCGCGCGCGAGGTCGCCGATCTTGACGGCGACGTTGTCGGGGTTCACCTGGTACGGCAGCTCGGTGATCACCAGGCACGTCCGGCCCTGGATCTCCTCGATGTTGACCACCGCGCGCATCGTGATCGACCCGCGGCCGGTGCGGTAGGCGTCCTTGATGCCGCGGGTGCCGAGGATCTGGGCCGCGGTCGGGAAATCGGGACCCGGGATGCGGTCCATGAGGGCTTCGAGCAGTTCCTCGCGGGTGGCATCCGGGTGTTCGAGAGCCCAGAGCGCTCCGGCGGAGACCTCGCGGAGGTTGTGCGGCGGGATGTTTGTCGCCATGCCGACCGCAATGCCGACCGAGCCGTTGACGAGCAGGTTCGGGAACCGCGACGGGAGGACCGTCGGCTCCTGCGTCTGACCGTCGTAGTTGTCCTCGAAGTCGACGGTCTCCTCTTCGATGTCGCGCACCATCTCGAGCGCGAGCGGAGCCATCTTGGTCTCGGTGTACCGCGGGGCGGCGGCGCCCTGGTTTCCGGGGGAGCCGAAGTTGCCCTGGCCGAGGGCCAGGGGGTAGCGCAGCGACCACGGCTGCACGAGACGCACGAGGGCGTCGTAGATCGGCGCGTCACCGTGCGGGTGGTAGTGCCCCATGACCTCGCCGACCACACGGGCGCACTTCGAGAACGACTTGTCGGGGCGGAAACCCCCGTCGTACATGCCGTAGATCACACGGCGGTGCACCGGCTTCAGACCGTCGCGGACGTCGGGAAGCGCGCGCCCGACGATGACGCTCATCGCGTAGTCGAGGTAGCTCCGCTGCATCTCGAGCTGCAGGTCGACCTGGTCGATCCTGCCGTGGTTGTGTGCGGCCACGTCGCGGACGTCACCGGGCTCGGGAGTGTTTTCGTCAGCCATGGGTTCTCAGTTTCGTGTCGTCGTTCGTCGTCGGCCGGGCCGGACTCAGATGTCGAGGAAGCGGACGTCTTTGGCGTTGCGCTGGATGAAGCTGCGTCGCGACTCGACGTCTTCGCCCATCAGGACCGAGAAGATCTCATCGGCCGCGGCCGCGTCGTCGATCGTGACCTGCTTCAGCGTGCGGGTCTCCGGGTCCATCGTGGTCTCCCACAGCTCGTGGTCGTTCATCTCACCGAGACCCTTGTAACGCTGGATGCCGTTGTCCTTCGGGATGCGCCGGCCGGAGGCCTGGCCGTCGACGAGCATCGCATCGCGCTCACGGTCGCTGTAGGCGTACTCGTGCGCGTGGTTCGACCACTTCAGACGGTAGAGCGGCGGCTGGGCGAGGTAGACGAATCCGGCCTCGATCAGCCCGCGCATGTAGCGGAACAGCAGCGTGAGCAGCAGCGTCGTGATGTGCTGGCCGTCGACGTCGGCATCCGCCATCAGGACGATCTTGTGGTAGCGCGCCTTGGCCATGTCGAAGTCTTCGCCGATGCCCGTGCCGAAGGCCTGGATCATCGCCTGGACTTCCTTGTTGCCCAGGGCGCGGTCCAGACGCGCACGCTCGACGTTCAGGATCTTGCCGCGCAGCGCGAGGATCGCCTGCGTGTGGGGATCGCGCCCCTGCACGGCCGAGCCGCCGGCGGAGTCACCCTCGACGAGGAAGATCTCGCTGATCGAGGGATCCTTCGACGTGCAGTCCTTGAGCTTGTCGGGCATGGCCGCCGACTCGAACACGCTCTTGCGGCGAGCGGTCTCACGGGCCTTGCGAGCGGCCAGACGGGCGGTCGCGGCATCGATCGCCTTGCGGATGATGTTCTTCGCCTGACCCGGGTTGCGGTCGAACCAGTCGCCCAGCTTGTCTCCCACGACCTTCTGCACGAAGGCGCGCGCCTCGGTGTTGCCGAGCTTGGTCTTGGTCTGACCCTCGAACTGCGGCTCCGACAGCTTCACGGAGATGACCGCGGTGAGACCCTCGCGGATGTCGTCACCGGTGAGGTTGTCGTCCTTCTCCTTGAGGAGGTTGTTCGCGCGGGCGTAGCGGTTGACGAGGGTGGTCAGAGCGGCACGGAAGCCCTCTTCGTGCGTGCCGCCCTCGTGCGTGTTGATGGTGTTGGCGTAGGTGAAGACGTTCTCGGTGTAGGCGGTCGTCCACTGCATCGCCAGCTCGAGCGCGATCTTGCGATCGGTGTCCTCGGACTCGACCTCGATGATCTCGTCGTTGACCACGTCGGCCTTGCGCACGCGGTTGAGGTGCTCGACGTAGTCGACCAGACCGCGCTCGTAGAGGAACGAGTCGTGACGCGCCTCGGTGACCTCTTCTCCGGGCTCGCCCTCGGTGACGACCGCCTGCGGGCGCTCGTCGCGCAGGCTGATGCGCAGGCCCTTGTTCAGGAACGCCATCTGCTGGAAGCGCGTGCGCAGCGTGTCGTAGTCGAAGTCGACGGTGTCGAAGATCGTGGCATCCGGCCAGAACGTAATCGAGGTGCCGGTGTCTTCGCTGGCCTCGCCCTGCGCGAGCGGGGCCTGGGGAACGCCGCCGTCGCGGAACGACTGACGCCAGACGTGACCCTGGCGCTTCACCTCGACCTCGAGCCGGGTCGACAGCGCGTTCACGACCGAGGAGCCGACGCCGTGGAGACCGCCGGAGACCGCGTAGCCGCCACCGCCGAACTTGCCACCGGCGTGCAGCACGGTGAGCACGACCTCGACGGTCGACTTGCCCTCGGTGCGGTGCATGTCGACCGGGATGCCGCGGCCGTTGTCGATCACGCGGACGGCACCGTCGCTCATGATCGTCACGTCGATGGTGTCGCAGTAACCGGCGAGCGCCTCATCGACGGAGTTGTCGACGATCTCCTGCACGAGGTGGTGGAGTCCTCGCTCACCGGTGGACCCGATGTACATGCCGGGGCGCTTGCGAACGGCCTCGAGCCCTTCGAGCACCTGGATGGCGTCTGCCCCGTACTCGTTGGGAACCTTCGCGGGGGTGGTCGCTTCGGGTTCCTCGGAAACGTTGTCGGGGTTCTCGGACGTCATGAGTAAACGCGCTCCAGATCGATTCGTCGGAATCTCCATCTTACCGCGCGGGGCCCGCCGAAATGGCGTGTACGCCTCTACGCGGGGAGAAATCGTGTCGAACCGGGACCGACCATGGCCTAACCGTAGGTATCGCGCGGACCGCGGCCTGGAACGGCTCTGGGCCCCCATTTCCAAGAGGGGACGTCGGGCCCGACGAAGCGGATCGCCTCGACCCCCGCCTCGGGGAAGCGCCGGACGATCTCCGAGAGGATGTGCGCGCGCATGAGCTGCAGTTGCTTCGCCCACGCCGTCGAGTCGGCCTGCACCGTCAGCGTGCCGTTGTCCAACGCCACCGGCCGGGTGTGGGCGGCCGTCTCGGCGCCGGCCACCTCGTCCCAGGTGCGCACGAGGTCCTCACGCGAGAGCTGCGGCTCCCACCCCGCCGATCGCGTGAGCGTGGAGAGGACGTCGCCGAGGCCGTGCGGGTCGCGTCCGGGGGTGAAAGGCGCGTTCTCGCCGTCGTCGGCGCGACGCCGACGCTTCCTCTTCCGATAGGGCGACGGTTCGAGCCCGCGGAGCCGCAGGTAGGTGGCCATGGTCTCGGGGAGTTCCGGCTCCTCAGTCATCGGCGCTCTCCCGGATGCGACCGGCCTCGACCCGCACGACGTGGGCTCGGAGGGCGTCGGGCACGTCTTCTTCGACGGCGGAGGTGACGATGACCTGCTCGAAGCCGCCCGCCAGCTCGGCCAGGCGCGTGCGGCGACCGGCGTCGAGCTCGGCGAAGACGTCGTCGAGGATGAGGACGGGGTCGCCCAAGCGGGATTCGGCCCGCAGGAGTTCCGCGGAGGCCAACCGCAGGGCGAGCGCGACCGACCAGGATTCGCCGTGCGACGCGTAGCCCTTGACCGGGAGGCCGCGCACCTCGAGCACGAGGTCGTCGCGGTGCGGTCCGACGAGGGTCAGCCCCCGCTCGAGCTCTGCGGAGCGCCGGGCGGCGAGGGCGGCGCGGAACTGGTCCGCGAGCGGGCCGGCCGGCCCTTCTGCCGCCCCGGCGTCACCCTCTTCGGGGTCGCCGCCGCCCACCGACAGCGCCCACGACAAGCGGGGCCCGTGGTCGTCGCCGGCGATCGAGGCGTACGCGCTGGCGACCGGGGCCGAGAGATCGGATGCCAGGGCGAGGCGCGCCTCGATCACTTCGGTGCCGAGGGACACAAGCTTCTCGTCCCAGACGTCGAGGGTGCTCAGCGCGTCACCGCGCACTCCGCGTGCGCGCGCGGACTTCAGCAGGGCGCTGCGCTGGCGCAGCACCCGGTCGTAGTCGGAGAGCACGGCCGACATGCGCGGGCTGCGCTGCACGATCAGCTGGTCGGCGAAGCGACGACGCGACGAGGGGTCGCCCCGCACGATCTGGAGGTCTTCCGGGGCGAACAGCACGACCTGGGCGTACCGCGGGAGTTCGGAGGTGCGGACGTTCACCCCGTTGACGCGCGCCTTGTTCGCCCCCTGGCGATTGAGCTGCAGCTCGAGCAGCACGGTGCGCTCACCGTGGGCGAGCCGCGCGCGGACGATCGCGGCATCCGTTCCGTCGCGCACCATCGGGGCGTCGTTCGACACTCGGTGCGAGCCGAGGGTGGCAAGGTACGCGACGGCCTCGACGAGGTTCGTCTTGCCCTGTCCGTTGCGTCCGACGAAGAGATTGGCGCCCGCGGAGAGCGAGACGTCGGCACCCGCGTAATTGCGGAAGTCCTTCAGTCCCAACTGCTCGACGATCACCGAGTCAGACTACCCGCCGCCTCCGACACGGCGATGGCGGACGGGTCGCGCTCCGTGCGTCAGCGCAGCAGCAGGTTGGGCTGCAGAAGGTACTTGAACGACCCCTCGCCGCCCTTGTCGACCGAGGTCTGCGGGGTGACGAGCACGGGGCTGAGCTTGTTCGCGTTGTCGCTCGAGGTGAACGTGATGCGCGTGAACTCGCTGCGCACCGCCCCGAGCGACTCCAGCAGGTACTGGGGGTTCAGACCGAGGGTCACCTCGTCGCCCACCAGGGTCGCGTCAACGGACTCCGTCGCGCGCGCCTGCTCGGTGCCCGACGCGTCCATGGACACGCCCTCGGGACCGAAGGTGAAACGCAGGGGCGCGGAACGATCGAGCACCAGCGCGACACGGCGGACCGCCTCGGCGAGCTCGGCGGTGTTCACGACGCTGTGGTGCTCGGTCTGGGCCGGGAAGAGGCGACGCACGGGCGGGAAGTTGCCCTTGATGAGCAGGGACGTGACGGTCTTGTTGCCCGACGAGAAAGCAATGATCTCGCGGTCTCCCGACCCGGAGAAGGCGATCGAGATATCGCCGCCGTGGGCGAAGGTCTTGCCGACCTCCTGGAGGGTGCGTGCCGGCACGAGCGCCGAGGTCGGCTCGTCAGATGCCGCGGCGCCGCCGTCCCAGGGGATCTCGCGCAGCGCGACGCGATAGCGGTCGGTCGCGACGAGGCTGAGCTGCGTGCCCGTGACCTCGAGCTGGACACCGGTGAGGACGGGCGTGACGTCGTCACGGGAGGCGGCAAACGCCACCTGGGCGATCGCGGTCGCGAACTCGTCTGCGGGTACGAGGCCCGACTCCCCCGTGACCTCGGGGATGGCGGGGTATTCCTGCACGGGCATGGATGCCAGGGTGAATCGGGCCGAGCCGCACGTGAGCAGGATGCCGCCGTCATCGTCGACCGCGATCTGGATCGGAGCGTTCGGCAGGCGGCTCGCGATGTCGCTGAGCAGTCGGCCGTGGACGAGGATCGTGCCCGGCTCGTCGACCGTCGCCTCGATGGTGGTGCGGGCGGATGCCTCGTAGTCGAAGGCCGCGAGCGTGAGTCCCTGCTCCCCCGCCTCGATCAGCACACCGGCCAGGATCGGCTGCGGATTGCGCTGGGGCAGGAGCTTGACCACGAACGAGACGGCTTCGCTGAACACATCGCGATTGACGTGGAACTTCACGGGCGCTCCCTTGACGGCGGGTATGGCTTACCCATGCTAGTGCCCTGCTCCCGCAGTCCCCGTCGTGCGCCGCTTGCACGGCAAGGTCATCGGATATCTCTTAACACGGATAAACGATCTTCATCTTGTTAACCGCTGTGGAGACTGTGGATAACTCTCGACACGCGTGTTAACACAAGGGATCGAAGCGTCGGTGGGCTGTGGACGCTTTGCGGAGACCCTGGGCAGTTAACAGCGATCGCGGATGCGGCCCCCTCGGCGTCATCCACAGTGTTAACGCGTTCGTGCACATCTCATCCGCAGCAAATCAGAGTTATCCACAGGTTTTCCACACTGTGTAGAACCGGCTGAAAGATATCGCTCAGCGGCGTTTCGCGGCGAGCTGGCGCGCGAAAACGACCGAGGGGTCCGTCCGAAACCTCGGACGGACCCCTCGGCGAGAGGAGCGCTCAGCGCATGCGGCCGAGCTGGCTCGTGATCTCGGAGACCTGGTTGAAGATGGAACGGCGCTCCTTCATGAGGTCGCTGATCTTCTTGTAGGCGTACATGACCGTGGTGTGGTCGCGGTTGCCGAAGAGCTGCCCGATCTTCGGCAACGACAGACTCGTGCGCTCCCGGCAGAGGTACATGGCGATCTGTCGGGCCGTCGCCACGGCCTGCGACCGGCTCGATCCGTAGAGATCGTCGACGGAGAGTTTGAAGTACTGCGCGGTCGCGGTGATGATGTCGGTCGGCGAGATCACGTTCGCGTCGTCCTGGTCGATGATGTCGCGGAGCACCGTCTGCGCCAGCGACATGTCGAGCGTCGAGCGGTTCAGGCTCGCGAACGCGGAGACACGGATGAGGGCGCCCTCGAGTTCGCGGATGTTCGACGAGACGACGGTGGCGATGTATTCGAGGACGTCGTCGGGGATGAGCAGACGCTCGCTCTGCGCCTTCTTGCGGAGGATCGCGATGCGCGTCTCGAGGTCGGGTGCCTGGACGTCGGTGATCAGACCCCATTCGAAGCGGCTTCGCATGCGGTCTTCGAAACCGGTCAGTTGCTTCGGAGGCAGGTCGCTCGTGATGACGACCTGCTTGTCGTGATCGTGCAGCGTGTTGAAGGTGTGGAAGAACGCCTCCTGGGTCTCGGCGCGACCCTGAAGGAATTGGATGTCGTCGATGAGAAGGATGTCGACGTCGCGGTAGCGGGCTTGGAAGGCCGAACCGCGGTTGTTGGCGATCGAGTTGATGAAGTCGTTCGTGAACTCTTCGCTCGAGACGTAGCGAACCCGGATGCCGGCGTACATGCTCGCGGCGTAATCGCCGATGGCGTGCAGCAGGTGCGTCTTGCCCAGGCCGGAATCGCCGTAGATGAAGAGGGGGTTGTAGGCCTTGGCGGGCGCCTCGGCGACCGCGACGGCGGCGGCGTGAGCGAAGCGGTTGGACTGACCGATCACGAAGTTGTCGAAGGTGTACTTCGGGTTCAGTCGTGTGTCGTTGCGCGAGGCCGGAACGATCGGCTCGGGGGTCTGCTCGATCGACGGCCCGTGCGAGCCGGAGTTCGCCGGCGAACGGTCGGGAGTCGTCATCGCCGGTGAGGTCGACGGCCGCGGGGCGTCGACGAGGTCCGGGTTCACGACGACGCGGAACGTCCCGACCGACGGGTCTTCTCCCTGCACCTGGGCGAGCGCCTCCATGATGGGGGCTCGCATGCGCTTGTTGAACTGGGCCGCGGTCAGGTCGTTGGGGACGTCGAGATACAGCGTCCCTCCCATCACGCCCTGCGGAACCGCGAGGTTGAGAAAGCCGTGCAGCTGCGGGGTGACGCGATCGTCGGTGAGAAGATGGTCCAGCACAGCTGACCAGACGGGGACATCCGGTACTTCGTGCAGAGACATGTCCCCTCCGGGGTCTAGACGCGACGGGTGATCGACGTGTCGCGCCGAACCTGTGGATAACTTCCGGGGCCACGCTAGTTCGCGGCTCTCGCGGAGCAAAATCCACTGTAAGACCCGGCCGCGTGTCTTTGCCACGCTTGTGGACAACGCCTGGGGATAATGGCCGGTCGGCTCCTCGGTTTGAGTTAACGGCGCGCGCGACGTAGCCTTAGTCGGTTGACTTATGCCTATACGGCAGTCCCGACCCCGTCCCCGGCAGAAGAGCATCGGGCGACACCACCTCCGGAGTGACCCATGAGCAAGCGCACCTTCCAGCCCAACAACCGCCGCCGCGCCAAGAAGCACGGCTTCCGCGCCCGCATGCGCACGCGTGCCGGCCGCGGCATCCTTTCGGCGCGTCGCGCCAAGGGCCGCACCGAGCTCTCGGCCTGATAGACCCGGTGCTCGCGAAGCCGAACCGACTCACCCGCGGATCGGACTACAAAGCCACAGTCCGACGGGGCTCTCGTTGTGCCGGAGCGCACACGATCACCTACGTCGGCTCGTCGGCCGAGACCGATTCGCCTCGCTTCGGCTTCATCGTGAGCCGACAGGTCGGCTCCGCTGTCACCCGCAACACCATCCGCCGCCGCCTCAAAGCGGTGTGCGCCGAGGCGCTCCCGTCCATCCGCGGGGGCGCCTCGATCGTCATCCGCGCACTTCCCTCCGCCGCCACGATCGACTACGCGACCCTTCGCGCCGACGTGGTGAGGTGCCTCGAACGAAAAGCGTCAGCATGAGCGCTTCGACACTCCCGACGTCCTCCACGGGGACCGGTCGCCTTCGAGCGGATGCCGTCCTGGCATCCGTCCCGCTCCTCCCGCGTAATGCGGGGCTCGCGCTGCTGCACGCCTACCGAGCGACGATCTCGCACGTCTACGGCGACGTGTGCAAGTACTACCCGTCCTGCTCCGCCTATTCGGTGGGCGCCGTCCAGCAGCACGGACTCGTGAAGGGCATCGCGTTCACCGCGGCCCGTCTCGCACGGTGTCATCCCTGGGCTCAGGGTGGCATCGACGACGTCCGTCCTCATCGGGCCTTCCGCCACGAACTCACTCGGCACGGATTCGTCGTGCCCGCCCGAAAGGACTGATCGTGCAATTCGATCTCATTGGGACCATCCTCTGGCCGCTGAAATGGGCGGTCGAGCTCGTGCTGGTGGGCTGGCACGCATTGTTCACGGCCCTCGGCATGCCGCCGGCAGCCGGTCTGACGTGGGTGCTGTCGATCATCGGCCTGGTCCTCATCGTCCGCGCGGCTCTCATCCCGCTCTTCGTGAGGCAGATCAAGAGCCAGCGCAAGATGATGGAGATCGCCCCCGAGCTCCGCAAGGTGCAGGAGAAGTACCGCGGCAAGCGGGACCAGCTCTCGCGTGAGGCGATGAGCCGCGAGACGATGGCGCTCTACAAGAAGCACGGCACCACCCCCGTGTCCAGCTGTCTGCCCCTGCTGGTGCAGATGCCGATCTTCTTCGCTCTTTTCAGCGTGCTGAACGACGTGTCGAAGCACGCGGCGAGCGGCGTCGGTGGTGTGGGTCTGCTCACGCCCGAGCTCACGACCGAGTTCTACGACGCACGCCTCTTCGACGTGGCATCCATGCACGTGAACCTGGTCACCGCGTGGACCCAGCCCGACGGTCAGGTCACCGTCGCGATCCTCCTGACGCTGGTCGTGCTGATGATCGGCTCGCAGTTCTTCACCCAGCTGCAGATCATCTCGAAGAACCTGTCGCCCGAGGCCAAGACCGGTCAGGCGTACCAGATGCAGAAGATCATGCTCTACATCCTGCCGCTGGCCTTCATCTTCTCGGGTGTCTTCTTCCCGCTCGGTGTCGTCATCTACTGGTTCGTCAGCAACCTGTGGACGATGGTGCAGCAGTTCGTCGTCATCCGTGAGATGCCCACGCCGGGCTCGGATGCAGCGAAGGCCCGCGAAGAGCGACTCGCGCGCAAGGGCAAGGCGATCGATTCGTCGGGCAAGGTCGTGCCGATCGAGAAGTACGAAGCCGAGCAGCAGCGTCTCCTCGAGGAGGCCGAGCGTGCCCGCGCCGCGGCCCCCAAGCGTCAGCAGCCCGTCGGCAAGCAGCGCGCGAAAAAGCAGCAGTCCGCCAAGAACACCGGTGCCGCGGGCGGGTCCGCCGGCAGCCCCGGCTCCTCCCCCGCCTCCTGACATCCGGAGATCACGATGACGACGTCCGATCAGATCGCCCCCGACCAGACCGCCGCCACGGAAGAGCAGCTCGAGCAGGAAGGCGACATCGCCGCCGACTACCTCGAGGGGCTCCTCGACATCGCCGACATCGACGGCGACCTGGCGATGGATGTCCGTGGCGGGCGCGCATACGTGTCCGTCGAAGCCGAGGATGCCGCGGCCCTCGGGAGCCTGTCCCACCCTGACACGGTTCAGGCGTTGCAGGAGCTGACGCGGTTGGCCGTGCAGAACTCGACGGGCCGTTTCTCGCGACTCATCCTCGACATCGGTGGATCTCGAGACGCACGACAGCGCCAGCTTGAGACCCTGGTCGACCGCGCCATCGCCCGGTTGGACGAGGGAGCATCGCAGGCATCGCTGCCCGCGATGTCGAGCTACGAGCGCAAGCTCGTGCACGACATCGCCGCGGACCGCGGGTACGTCTCGGAGTCGTTCGGCGAAGGAGCCGATCGTCACACCGTGCTGCGTCGCGGCTGAGGCCGGAGATGCCGGAACAGCTCGAAACCGAGCCGGCTGTCGCCGCGTCGATCTTCGG
The DNA here is from genome assembly GCF_032464935.1 of Microbacterium phycohabitans. Lineage (NCBI taxonomy): Bacteria > Bacillati > Actinomycetota > Actinomycetes > Micrococcales > Microbacteriaceae > Microbacterium > Microbacterium phycohabitans. The sequence goes on along the minus strand of NZ_JAWDIT010000002.1, from coordinate 593,160 downwards.
CGAGAACATCGACCGTGCTCGCCGGTTCACGGAGAACCTGGCGCGGCACGGCGAAGAACGCGGTCTGATCGGCCCGCTCGAGGTCCCTCGACTGTGGACGCGCCACATCCTCAACAGCGCGATCGCGGCGCCCTACTTCCACGGCCGAGCTGTCGACGTGGGGTCGGGGGCGGGTCTTCCGGGGCTGGTGCTGGCGATCGCCCGGCCCGACGTGGAGTGGACGCTGATCGAGCCCATGGAGCGTCGCACGGCGTGGCTGTCGGAGCAAGTCGCGGAGCTGTCCCTCTCCAACGTCACCGTGGCGCGTATGCGCGGTGAGGAGTGGACCGGAGGTCGCGTGTTCGACGTCGCCACCGCTCGCGCGGTGAGCGCGCTGCGCACCCTGCTCCCCTTCACCGCACCGCTCGTGCGCCCGCAGGGTCGTCTGGTGTTCCTCAAGGGTGCCAACGTGGGCGCGGAGCTGGAAGCGGCGTCGAAGCAGGTACGGAAGTTCGCTCTGGAGGACGTGTCGATCGAGGTCGTCGGCGACGGCGTTCTCGATGAGCCGACGCGGGTCTTCGTGGCGACCGTGGCGCGCTGATATCGAGTTGCCCTTTCAAAAAGTCCTCTGATCAGCCATTTGCCTGGAGAGCTGTCAGTCGTGATCGCGGCTCGGTGTCGCAGCGTGGCTCTGAGGCGGAATGCGCCTGAGGGTCAGCACGGGGTGCTTCCGGGAGTCACGTGTTGACGCCTGAGACCGGTCGCGCACTGGCCCGCGTTTTCTCGGCGATGATTCGGAGACTGATCGGCCATGGTCCATGTGTTCGGATCGAGGATGCCGTTCGGCCGGCGCTCAACGAGCTCTAGAGATGGCGATTGCTGCGGTTCTTCGCAGCGCACGTAGACAGTGCATCGACAAGCAGATCGACCCGCGATGTGGGGGGGGCGGCTGTGCGCGGGGGGACGGGGCTGTGGTCGGCGAGCCGCGTCCCTGCAAGGGTCACGATGGGTCTGCTCGAGAGGGGATACCACCCAGCCGTTCCGTTGGGGACACGAATCGTCTCGCAGATGCGGGTCGGGTCGCGCGACACGACGGTTCGCTCCCTCGTGCTGGTTCGTCATCCATCCACCCGCTCTGAGAGGTGAGAGGCTCCGCCGGTATGGCCCGCCGAAACCGACCCGTTTGTGCCGGCGGGCCATGTCGCCGTCCGCGTGTCCGCTCGAGGATGGGGAACGCCCCAGCGCGTAGCTGACGACCGGGCCGGCTGTTTCTCGGCGAGGGGCCGCCGATCAGATCCCCGTCGAGGCGGTGAGACGTCGTCGACGGCTGAGAGTCCACGGGGCTCCTCCCCCAAGACGTCATAGCGGGTGCTTCGGACTGTGGACCGATGGCGACGTACGAGGGATGGGACCGGAGCATCACCTTCGGTGTCCGTAGATGGCGAACGCGCGGGTGGTGAGCCTGTTCCGCGTTGTTCCTCCTGCCATGGAGCGTTCTCTGACGGAGAACCGGTCGTCGTCTAGGCGCGATCAGCTGACGGATGGTTGGTCGCGTGTTGCAAGGTACTGGTGAGGGTTCCGATGAATCTGGCGCATGTGCGTAGTTCAGGTTCGATGCGCGGCGACAAGTCATTCGGACGACGCCGTTTCCGATAATGGGTTGTCGAGTGTGAGCTCGCGATCACCATGCGCGTCTCGTCACCTCGTCCCCATCCTGCGGGTTGAGAACGGCGGGCAATGTTTCACGTGAAACGACGGAGATCGCAGAGGCGGGTTGAGGCTGATGCTGGGGAGAGGTGCCTTCAGGTCCTGTGTGCCTTCCGTCGGTTCTTGCGCGGGTCTCCCCCATGATCTTTCACGGGCCGCTCGGTGGTTCGGAGTCGTTGACGTGAGGATTGCGAGGAGATTGCCCGCGCGACGCGAAGTGCGACGCAGGTGAGCACCTGTGTCATCGGCTCGCCGCCCTTGGCGGGGTGGCTGGACAGGAACGGGCGAGTGGATGGATTCGACGCTTCCGTCAGCTTCTACTTGCGGCCGCGCTGCTCGAGCAAGCGATAGTGCACTCTCTGAGCGATGCGGCAGCGTCGCATGGCGTCCCTGGGAGGTTCACACTCAGTGGTCAGAGAAGGCCCTCCCGTCCGCGTGGGTAGGTCTGATGGTCGTTTTGCCGCCGGTCTGACCGACGAGGCTACGGCTGACCGCATTACCGCCCCCGTGGTCGATGTCTGGAGACATCCTGAGCACCCGTAGATGACAAGCGCTCGAGACCGGTCGAACTCGCCCAATATTGTCCTGGCTCGTTTCGCCTCCTCGTTCGGCTCTTCCGGTGAGGAGGGCTGAACATGGGTGTCACTCGACGGGTGGGAGCGTTCGTCCGCTTCGACCTGATGCCCCCGAGGGCCATGAGATTTTTCCGACGGGATCGATGTGCTGAGAGGAGGTGTCGGTCTGCAGTGCGGGGCGGTAGATCATCGGCCCCAGGGGCACCGCAGCGGTGCACACGGGTGCTCCCCTGCCACGCTCCGGGCAGAGACCGCGGGTGATGTGGGCGAGAGCAGCCATCTGAGGCGCAATAGGCGAGATCTATGTCGGGTGAGCCGGCCTCGAGTGATGGAGGGGACGGATCAGTCGTCTGTGCATGCAACTTGTTTGCACACAGCACAGCGCGGGGGTAGCCGCGATCTTCGGGTGCGTGTTTCACGTGAAACGATCGCCGTTTGCGTGGTGCGCAGCTGTGTCGTCACTCCGAACACGCGACTCTCCAACGCTGCACGTCAGGACACCGACACGCGACCGAGCTCGATATAACGGCGCTTCGTGGGTGCGAATTGCTGGCGTGTCGAGTAGGTGCCGTTGCCCCTCCTCGTGTGCCGTCGACACGTGCATCTGATGGTCGTCAACCCGCTGTCGGATCACTCGCGTGGCCTCGGTGCCCACTCGCAAGCCGGCGGCGGGACGCCGATAACCGAGTGGCGCTGTACGACACACGGATGGGGCGGGTGTGACGGCTTCGCAGAAGTTGGTGCGCAGGCGACATGCTGTGCGCTCTGAGGCGACAACACCGCATCCGTTGTCGGTGCGGCTTTGAGACATCAGCTGACAGTGAGGATGTTTCACGTGAAACGGGAGGACATCGCTGCTGCCTTCGTTTCGCGGCTATTGGAGCAGGATTGATAGGCACCCGAGGTGCGCGCCTCGGGAGGGACACATATGGGCAGAGCGGGCCTTGGCCGGGCATGTGCGTGTGCGACTGACGATGTCTGACACGACGCGCTCTTGAGGATTCGGTGGGGCGGGTGCGGTTGAAACCTGCGGGTGGATTCCCGTATCCGGCTGTGACACTCCAGTGGGTGTCACAGAATCGCCGGGTGGAGCCAGCAGGGACGGGTCCACAGCAGGGACGGGTCCACCCACTGTGAGGGGGAGGCACGAGAACCCGTCACGCAAGGAGCGTCGCGAGGCTCACGCCGCTTCACTGATTTCCCCTCGCGGCGCTCATGGAACGCAGGAGGAGTCGGTGTAGATAGGTCCGGTCAGGAGTTGCTGCACGTTCTGGTCGAGGAGCTACTCCGCCGGTGAGGAACGGAGTCCCATCGTAAACACCCACGCCCCGCACGACGATGTCGTCAACATCGCCGACTATTGGGCATGGGAACCGGGGAGGCACCAACAGGACCGACTGTGGGAGCTGAACCCTCCCCCCTCCCTCCCCCTTAACCGTCGGGCGTCCTGCCCTTCGTTCAGCGGGCGTTGCCAGGATGCCTGGGTGGGCGGGACGATGATCATTGTCGTCACGCCTCTCGCTGCGAGTTCTGCTTGAGAGGAGCGGTGGTGTCGAGACAGCAGCAGGGTGCCGAGAAGTGAGCACGACGGGAGATTTCGAACAGAGATCCACATGTGTCGAATCACGGGCGCGAGTGCCGGAGTGCGTGGCGTTGTCCGTGGTCAGCGTGTCGAGAAGCATCCCGCTGAGACGTGAATGAGTTTTGGATCGCACTGCAACTGTGTCTGAACTTGGGCGCTAGGCCAAGCGAAAGGGTGACCGACGCGGTTGGGAGTGTGGGTATTCGGTCTCCTCAGCGCCTCCGAGGCGCACTGTGCGCAGAGTCCTGCCTAGTTGAGTCGTCACACGAGAATGGCCATTCGCACGGGGCAGGAGATGGCCCACGAAGAGCGGCTCGGATAAAGGAGGTCGCTCGGTGCTGGCTCCGAATGAAATGGTCGACGGTTCCCGGGGTCGCGTGACGCGCTTGAGCAGAGTCCGTCCTGTGCCGTGCTGTTGCGCAAGTCATTCTCGCTGTTCGCTTCGTTCGGCAGCGATTTCGTATCACACGGCCGAGGGGTGCCGTACCGCGCATTCCCGGCTTCACACGACACGGACGAGCATTTCCGATCCTTGGGGTCGCCGATCAGAGCCGGTCTCGCTGTGCGCTTCGTTCGTTGGTGATCCCACCTGACACGGTCGAGGTGTGCCGTTTCGAGCCTTGCCGCTGCCCACTATCGATCTCGAACGGCTCCTCGGTCGATTGTCGTTCCCCGTCGTCGTGGCGGTTGCTCCTGTTCTGAGGCGCGGCGCGGGTTCTACGGGATCCACCAAACGCTCACCCGCGAACGTCTTGGCCGTGCTTGGCATGTTGGCCCGGAGTCTCAAGTGACCGTTGCCTAGTCGAACAGTCGCCGCATTGCCATGACGCGCCGCGCTCCCGTCCGGGTGCAGACGTGGGCACACACTCGACCGGGCGGATCGCGTTCGACTCCCTGGGTCCACCGAAGACACGTGTACGTTCAGCATGCCAAAGCGCGCGTTCACGTGAAACATCGGAGCACTGTGATCACCGTAAGACTCCGGAGCGTCGTTTTCTACCGCGGAACCCATAGGAGCCTGTTGCTTTTTGGACGCCCGGCAGTGAGGGAGTATTCACGGTCAGGAGAGCGACCAGGTTCTCGGCGGCCTCCTGTCCGGGCTCAGTTGAGAGAACCGCGAGCGTTCACGGCTTGATTCGGATTGACGTGACGCAAACACGTGTGCGTGTTTCACGTGAAACATCGAGGTGTCATCACTGCGCAGCCACAAATGTCGACGTCGTCGGACCCGCAAGGGCCATTCAGTAGTCGCGCCAGAAACGCGCGCCAGCATGCAATGGCCTAAGGGACCCAGGCCATCGCAGCCGTGGTGCTGTTGCCGGCAATGTCGCTGCGCCCACCTCATCGGTCGCCTTGAAGAGGGAGTTGCTTATCGCGGGTTCGATACGCCCGGGGCTCGCATAAAGACGTCGCGCGATTCGATGGGTGGACGAGTCCTCACGTGACGGTCGGAAGAAGATGATGCGCCGATGCGAATGGGTCTCGCGTCGTTAAGGGGTCTGCATACACCTGCCATCCCCAGCTCGCTGAACTACACGACTAGCTCTCCGTGCCAGCTCGCCAGGCCTGCTGGTCTGTCGCGATGAGAACTCTGGATAGAGCACTTCTTGGAACGCATGGAGCGCGAGCAGTTCGTGGCTAGGGCCATGAGCCGTCGAAGTCTGCCCTCTAGGGGGTGCGCGCTGAGGTGTTCTTCGTTAACCACCGGAGGGGGTTCAGCGTGCATGCGAGCATGCGTCGGCCCAAGTCTGAATGTCCGGTTGTTGGGGATGAACGGGGCCCTTCCGGGAGCGCTGACGACGGCTGAGCCCGCGATGATCGTGACCTCGGAACCCGACGATCCCGCCGATCGTTCGACTCGGGCGTGTGACGGGGGTGAGTCCCGTCGATGCGGGGGTGGAAGCGGCCCCAAAGGCTCATCCAGCTGGTACCGGAATCGATGTCAAAATGCCCGCAACGTTCAACGACGCGGAACGATCGAATGGCGCATCGAGCGTCGGGTGGCGGGTTCGGCCCGATCAGCCTCCTCGCCCAAATGACCGCGTCGCCTGTGTGCACCGCACTGCTCAGTCCGACCGGCAGGTTTGCCTCGGACTCAGCTACCTGATGTCGGGGAACCGCGATACGAGGCACTTCTCAAGACGGTCCCTGTTCACCATGTGCAGAAGTCATCATCAAGGACGCACCACGCGGGTAGACTGGGCGAGTTCGCGACGGAGAGGTGTGTTTCACGTGAAACAGTCCGATGAGGCGTCCACGTCGTCGTTTTCGCTCGACGACTCCCCCATCGCTCGCGAGATCGCCGATCTGTCTGCCCGTCGTCGTGCGTTGGAAGCCGCGAAGGTGGAACTCTCGGGTCGAACCCGCGTGTTCACCGTCTCGAATCAGAAGGGCGGAGTCGGCAAGACGACGACCGCCGTCAATGTCGCCGCGGCTCTCGCATCGGTGGGAGCGCGTGTCCTCGTCATCGATCTGGATCCTCAGGGAAACGCATCGACGGCGCTCGGCGTCGCGCACAACGCCGAGACGCCCAGCATTTACGACGTTCTCATCGACGAGTTCCCTCTCGTCGATATCGTTCAGACGAGCCCGGAGTCACCGAACCTCCTCTGTGCCCCCAGCACCATCCATCTGGCGGGAGCGGAGATCGAGCTCGTTTCCCAGGTGGCGCGTGAACATCGTCTCCGTGGAGCCCTGCGCGACTACCTGGCGATCGAGGACAATCAGCTCGACTTCGTCATCATCGACTGTCCGCCCTCTCTGGGGCTGCTGACGATCAACGCATTCACTGCTGCTGACGAAGTCATGATCCCCATCCAGTGCGAGTACTACGCGCTGGAAGGCCTGAGCCAGCTGCTGGGCAGTGTGCAGATGATCCAGAAGCACCTCAACCCGACCCTGCACGTCTCGACGATCCTCCTGACGATGTACGACGGGCGCACGCGCCTGGCGCAGCAGGTGGCGGAAGAAGTTCGGTCGCACTTCACGAGCGAGGTGCTCGACACCGTCATTCCGCGTTCGGTCCGCGTATCCGAGGCGCCGAGCTTCGGGCAGACGGTCATCGCGTACGATGGCCAGTCAGCGGGCGCCATCGCCTACCGCGAAGCAGCGGTAGAGATCGTCGCCCGAGACACCACGAAGAAGGGTTCCTGATGGCGAAGAGGACCGGACTGGGTCGCGGCATCGGCGCCCTCATCCCCACGGCGGAACCCTCGGAGGCTCGCCCGGTCGACGTGTTCTTCCCCGAAGGGAATGCAGCGTCGAAGAGCGACTCCCCCACGGAAGCTCCTTCCACCGAGGACGCTCTCGTTACCGTTCCTGGCGCCCGTCTCGTGCACATCGATCCGAAGTCGATCGTGCCCAATCCGCGTCAGCCGCGCACCCACTTCGATCCCGATGATCTTGCGGAACTCATTCACTCCGTTCGCGAATTCGGAGTGCTCCAGCCCGTCGTCGTCCGCGACAAGGGCGACGGCACGTATGAGCTCATCATGGGAGAGCGACGTACGCGTGCCTCGCGCGAGGCCGGCCTCGAGACCATTCCCGCCGTCGTGCGTGAGACGGATGACGAGTACCTGTTGCGCGACGCGCTGCTGGAGAACCTGCACCGGTCGCAGCTCAACCCGCTGGAAGAGGCCTCCGCCTACCAGCAGTTGCTCGAAGACTTCGGTATCACTCAGGAGGAGCTCGCGACGCGCATCGGGCGCTCCCGCCCGCAGATCAGCAACACCATCCGCCTTCTGAAACTGCCGGTCCCGGTGCAGCAGCGCGTCGCGGCCGGCGTGTTGAGCGCGGGCCATGCTCGCGCGATCCTCTCCCTCGACGACGCGAAGGAGATGCAGAAACTCGCCGACAAGATCGTCAACGAGGACCTGTCGGTTCGAGCCGCCGAGGCGGCCGCGAAGATGCCCGGGGTCGCCCCGGTCCGCCAGAAGCCGACGGCCGGCTCGCGTCGTTCGGGCCTCGACGACGTCGCCGAGCGGCTCGGTGACCGACTCGACACCAAGGTCCGCGTTTCTCTCAGCGCGAAAAAAGGCCAGATCAGTATTGATTTCGCGACCATTCGGGATCTCAATCGCATCCTCGCGGCGCTCGGTGAAGAGGGTTACGCGGGCTGATCCTCGTCCCGCATCCGCGGGGAGCGAACGGTTCCGGGCCTTCGTGTCGGCGGTGCGACGTACGCTGGAATGGTGACTGCGAACGATGACAACCTGCGCCGTCGCGCCAGCCTCGAGCTTCTGCGCGCCGAGGCGTCCGACGAATTGGCCGTCCTGATCCACGAGCGCCTTCGTGGCGGCGAGGATCCGTGGGACTTCATGGAAGACCTGCCCAGCGTCGACGAACTCGTCGTGCTCACTCTCCGCGCGGACAACATCGCCGAGAACGGGGGCGTCCGTCCGAACAAGGCGCGCAACTACCGTGTCCTGCGACAGATCGCCCTCGACTATCCCGCCCTCACGCGCGCTGTGTGGCGCATTCTGGGCGATGAGGAGCCCCACCGGCGCTGGGACGCCTCGGTGCGGCTCGACGCGTCCTGAGGGGCACACACGCCGTCTCAGCGCAGTATCGCTCCCGGGATCGAACGATTCGCGAACGGACCTCTTCGCTCGGGCCGCGTGATCGTCTCTGATCCCGTCGACCCGAGCTGAGACCGGGAATGCGTACTCGTCACTACCCCCGAGCCGCGATGCGCTGCGACGCCGGTAGTCGTCACGACGGCGCGCCCCCGAGAAGTCGACGAGGAAGGGGGCCCAGGTCCTCTTCCTCTGCCGCGTACACGGCATCCGGAATACCCCTGCCGGGTCGCCGGAACGAGAAGAGCCCCGACACCGAGGTGCCGGGGCTCTGTCGTCTGTGAGAAGACTCAGCCGATGAACGGGGCGAGGTCCTGCTCGAGCGCGTACTTGGGCTTCGCGCCGATGATGGTCGTCTTGACCTCACCGCCCTGGAAGACCTTCATCGCGGGGATCGAGGTGATCTGGTACTTCATGGCCAGATCGGGGTTCTCGTCGACGTTGAGCTTGAGGATCGTGATCTTGCCCGAGTTCTCGTTCTGGATCTCGTCGAGGACGGGGGCGACCATACGACACGGTCCGCACCACTCGGCCCAGAAGTCCACGAGAACGGGTCCGTCGGCCTGCAGGACGTCCTGCTCGAAGGTCGCAGAGGTCGTCGCCTTGGCGGTCATGTGATTTCTCCTTAGATGGAAGCGTCAGTTAGTGAAAACGCCGGTGAGGGTTGATTTGTTCCTCAGACGACGGCCGCGTCGGGGAGGCCCTCGATCGGGCTCTCGGCGACAGCGGGCTCGCCGGCCTCACCGCGCGCGGCGAGGAAGTGCTCGACGTCGAGAGCGGCCACCGTTCCGCTGCCGGCGGCCGTGATGGCCTGGCGGTAGGTCGGGTCGATCACATCACCGGCGGCGAACACGCCGTCGACGGACGTGCGCGACGAACGGCCGTCGACCCAGATGGTGCCCTGGTCGGTGAGCTGGAGCTTGTCGTGCACGAGGTGCGTGCGCGGGTCGTTGCCGATCGCGACGAAGAGGCCGTCGAGCGGGAGCTCGCGGGTGGTGTCGTCGACGGTCGAGCGCAGACGGACGCCGTTCACTGCCTCGTCGCCGAGGATCTCGTCGACCGCGCTGTTCCAGATGAACTCGATCTTGGGGTTCGCGAACGCGCGCTCCTGCATGATCTTCGACGCACGCAGGGTGTCTTTGCGGTGGATGACGTAGACCTTCGACGCGAACTTGGTGAGGAAGTTCGCCTCTTCCATGGCCGAGTCGCCGCCGCCGACCACGGCGATCGTGCGGTCGCGGAAGAAGAAGCCGTCGCACGTGGCGCACCACGAGACGCCGCGGCCGGAGAGGCGGTCTTCGCCCTCGAGGCCGAGCTTGCGGTAAGCCGAACCGGTGGCGTAGATGACCGAGACGGCCTCTTCGACCTTGCCGCTGCCGAGCGTGACCTTCTTGACCGGTCCCTCGAGTTCGAGCGACACGACGTCGTCGTAGAGCACCTGCGCGCCGAACCGTTCGGCCTGGGCCTGCATCTTGGCCATGAGGTCGGGCCCCTGGATGCCGTCGGGGAAGCCCGGGAAGTTCTCGACCTCGGTGGTGTTCATGAGGTCGCCGCCGGCTTCGACCGAGCTCGCGACGACAAGGGGCTCGAGGTTGGCGCGAGCCGCGTAGATGGCGGCCGTGTAGCCGGCGGGGCCGGATCCGATGATGATGACGTGACGCACGGTAGCGCGTTCCCTTCGTTGATTCCGCCGGATGAAACCCATGCTAGCCCTGGGGTATTCCGGGAGCGGGGGGCTAGCGCTTGGGGAGGAACCGTCGGCCGAGCGCGAGGGCCGGAGCCAGCTCGGGGGTGCGGAACAGAGCCAGGATGCCGATGTAGACGACCAGGACGACGATGCCGAGCACCGCGGCGCCGGCGGCGCCGGCGAGAGCGCTCGTCGTCATCCATCCCGTCGTTCCGCCGAGGAGCAGGAGAACGCCCCATCCCGCTGCGGCGGCCGGAACGGCGGCCAGGGCGAATCGACCCAGGGCGAGGAGCCACGAGCCCGTGCCGATACCGGAAAGGCGACGACGCAGCAGAACCGTGGCGACGACGACCTGCACGATGCTGGCGATGGACTGCGTCAGGGCGACGCCCGCGGCCAACTCGGACCGTCCGAGCAGAGCTCCGGCCAGGAGAGCGCCACCCGCGACGAGCACGCACTGCAAGAGCGTGAAGAAGAAGGGGGTCCGGGTGTCGTTGTAGGCGTAGAACGTGCGCTGGATGACGAAGAGCACGGCGAGCGGCACGAGGCAGACCAGGAAGCACCACAGCACGGGTGCGGCTGCGGCGGCCTGATCCGGGCCGTTCGTGAAGATCCGGCTGGCGGGGACGGCGGCCACCGCGAGGGCGGCGGTGGCCGCGACGATGAAGAATCCGAGCGTGCGGATGCTGCGGGAGATGTCCGCCCGCACCTCGTCGTGGCGTCCCGCGGCGGCGTGCTCGCTGAGCTGCGTGAAGTAGGGGGTTCCGATGGACAGCACGATGATCGAGTACGGCAGCATGAACAGCAGCCAGGCGTTCTGCGAGGCGAAGATCGCGGGGTCGTCGCCCGAAGCCCCGGACAGGACGTTGGACTGCACGATTCCCGCGAGCTGCCCGGCCACGACCATGAGGAACGTCCACCCGGCCAGGCGGCTGATGTGTCGCAGCCCCACGCCCTTCCACTGGAAGTCCGGCCGGAGAGTGAGACCGGCGCGACGCCAGAAGAACATGAGCACCGCCGTCTGCACGACGATTCCCGCTGTCGCCGTGGCCGCGAGCACGGCGATCATGCTCGGCGTCCATGCCTCGACGTTCTTCTGCGGCCCCCCGAAGAGCAGGATGAACGCCCCGAAGCCGGCGATCGAGACGATGTTGTTGACGATGGGCGCCCACGTGTAGGGACCGAAGACACGGCGGGCGTTCAAGATCTCGCCGAGGAGGGCGTAGAGACCGTAGAAGAAGATCTGCGGCAGGCACCAGTAGGCGAACGCCGTCGACAGCGCGATCTGGTCCTCGGTGAACTTGCCGGCGTACACCTGCACGAGAAGCGGCGCGGCGATCATCGCGAGAGCGGTGGCGCCCAGCAGGCCGACGGTGCCCAGCGTGAACAACTTCGAGATGAAGGCCTGTCCCGCGTCGGCGTGGGCGGCGGCCTTCACGATCTGGGGAACCACGACAGCGGTCAACAGACCCGTCGAGATGATGGCGTAGATGTTGTTCGGCAGCTGATTGGCGACCGCGAAGGCATCCCCGGCGCTGCTGATCGAGCCGATGGCGGCGACGAGAACCACCGTCCGCAGCAACCCGCTGACGCGCGACACGATCGTGCCCGCCCCGATGAGCACGCTCGCCCGTCCGATACTGCTCACGGGTGCGTCTCCTGGTCGGTGTCGGTGCTCTGGGCGTCGTCGGGATCGGCTTCGCTTCGGCCGTCGGCATCCGGATCCTTGTTCCCCACGCCGTCCACGGCGTCGGGGTCGCCCTCGGGGGGTGCGGCGGTGGCGCGGCGGCGGCGGGTGATGGTGCGGATGACGCCGAGGCTCAGGAACGCCACCACCAGCACGATGATGACGATGAGGCCGATGCTCTCCCACTCGGCGCGGACCTCGACGTCGACGGCCTGCGGTTGACCGATCGGCTCACCGCTGGGGCTGAACAGCTGCAGATCGACGCTGACCTCGCCGTTGGCGATGCGCGCCTCGACCGGAACCTCGACGCGGGTGTTGGCCGAAGCCTGAGCGTCGACGGTCGTGTGGTCCTGCACGCGGAGGCGGGCGTCGTCGGGGCGCACCGAGAGGACGACCGTCACCGGCCACGGCAGGTCGTTGCGCACCCAGGGCCGAAGCGGAGCGCTCGAACTGACGAGCCGGAAATCGGACGACAGGATGCCGACGGAGTCGAGCGTCGTGGAGGTCGCGGCGCGGTGGTCGGAGACGGCCTTGCGGGCGGCATCCCCCGTCCAGGACGTGCTGGTGACCTGCAGCACCTCGGCGCGCTCGCGACCGGTGAGCAGCTCGGGCTGGTCGAGGATCGTGGCGAAACGGTCGATCACCTGCTCGTCTCCGAGCAGAGCGCTCACCTCGGCCACGCGCGCGTCGTCGACGGTGGGATCGGAGAGGGTGACCGCGGATGCCGGGAGTGCCGCGATCGTCGCGAGGCGCGAGCCGGCGAATCCCGGCGCGGTGGCGATGAGCCCGAGTGTGGCGCGCAGACTCACGCGTGAGCGATCCGTCCCCCGGTCGAGGACGGCGAGGACGGGCTGATCACCGGTGGCCGCGCGGGCGATGGCGAGGTATCCCTGCGCGGCGGCGAGCGAGGCCCCGCGGAGAGTGGCGTCGTTCTGTCCGGCGGCGTCGGCGAGGGCTCGCGACACCTCGGCGTCGTAGACGGGCGTCGACACTCCCCCGACCGAGGCGGCGGCCTGGCGCGCTCCTCCGGTCACGCTCGTCGACGGGACCAGGACGTGGGCGGGATCGTCGGAGGTTCCCAGGGCGCCGAGGGCGGCGACGGTGTCGGACCCCGCGGAACCGGTGGACGGCCAGTACACATTGGGCGTCGCCGTGCCGATGTCGAGCAGCGTCGCGGTGGAGGGATACGTCGGCTGCCCGGGTGTCGACGCGGGCGAGGGGTCGGGGGTCGAGACGGCGGAGACGGCCGGGGCGGGCTCCGTGAAGTCGGCGGCCGCCATGTAGGTCTGCAGCGAGGTGGGTGCGAGGGGACTCGAGAGGCCGGCGCGCAGCTGGGCGGCGACGTCGGAATCGCCGAACTGCAGGGCGAAGCGGTCGTTCGGCAGAGCGAGCAGTCGCTGGAGCCAGGCCACCGCCGTGGGGGGCGCGGAGGAGCCCAGCACGCGGATGGCGGCAGGGACCGCGGGGTCGATGGCAAGGGTCGCCCCGGTTCCGTCGACCGCGTCGAGTTGCGCCGAGAGGGCGCCATCGACGGCGGTGAGCTCGGCGAGCTCGTTCGCCGTCAGCAGGCCGCGGGTCAGCGGCGCCGCGGTGATGGGGACGACGAGGGCGATCGGCGTCTGAGCGCCGGTGTCGGTGGGGACGACGACGACGCTCGGCGCCGAAAGACCGACGGTCGTCGCGCTCACCTGCACGGGATAGACGCCCGCGGCGCGGCCGGCCAGGGCGGGATCGGTCGCCGGTGCGGAGAGGGTGGTGGTGCTCTGGGCGCCGGCAGTGGTGGCATCCATCGATCCGGTCGCCACCTGCTGGAGGGTCACTCCTGTCGCGTCTCCGCTGAGCCAGCGCTCGAGTGCCGCGTCGTCGGCGAGCGGGTCGCGACCGAGGCCCAGGGCGACGGGGGTCGCCACGGCGCCCGAGGATCCCGCGGTGAGGGTGGTGACGACCGACAGGGTTTCACCGGATCGGAGGATGCCGTTCGCGGCCGGCGCTGCGGACAGCGTCGCCGGCGTGGTGGACGCCGAGGGCGACGGGGTGGCGTCGGCGACCGCCGCCGAGGCCGGGAGCGCGACGCCGAGGGCCACGGCGAATGCCGCGAGGGTCGCAAGGAGCCGGCGCGTGCGGAGGCGCCGCGGCACGGGTGAGCCCGAAGGCGGAGAAGTCACGGTCATACGAGCGTCGGTGTCACGAGGGGGCAGGCCTCGCATTGCGACGAGTCTAGGCCGCGTCCCTTCACGCCCGCCGATAGCCTCGCGCAGACGATTGAATGGACCGGTGCTCCCTGAACCCGATGCCCAGCTCTGCGACGCGCTCGCCTCCGACCTTCGCGCGGCGGGTTACACCAGCGCGGCGCTGCGAGAGGCGTGGGGTGAGCAGGCGGATGACGCCGTGGCCCGAGGTCTGCGCGGGCCGGCGGAGCGGGCGCTCGGCTCTCGCGACGACGCTCTCGCGACTCTGGGGCGCCTGTGGGGGCTGGGCCTCGAGGTTCTGCAGAGCGAGGTCGCGGCGGCATTGCCCGCGCTCGGTGTCGAGGGAGCCGTGGCGTTGGGCCTGCTCACCCTGACCGACCAGCAGGCGCGCCCCGCGGTGCTCGTCCGTCCGCAGGCCTTCGCCGACGACGCGGGCGAGGTGGAATGGTGGATCGCGAGCGATCTCGACGAGGCAGCGCTCGGCGGACCCCTTCCCGAGGATCACGTGCTGGGGGTCGGCGGAGCGTCGCAGACCCTGGCCCGTCTCCAGCTCACGCGTCGGGGCGGGACCGCTCTCGATCTGGGCACGGGCTGCGGCATCCAGGCTCTGCGTCTGCGACGCCTGGTGGACCGCGTCGTCGCCACCGACATCTCGGAGCGCGCGCTGCGCTTCACCCGACTGAACGCCCTGCTGAACGGTGTGGACGGCATCGAGACGCGGCACGGCTCGCTCTTCGAACCGGTGGCGGGCGAGACGTTCGACCGGGTGGCATCCAACCCGCCGTTCGTCATCACCCCACGCGTCGAGGGGGTTCCCGCGTACGAGTACCGCGACGGCGGCATGGAGGGCGACGCCCTGGTGGCCACCGTGATCCGCGAGGTCGGGGCGCACCTGTCGCCGGGCGGTGTGGCGCAGTCGCTCGGCAACTGGGAGTACCACGAGGGCGAGTCGGGCCTCGACCGCGTGCGCGGATGGGTCGGTGACGCCCTCGACGCGTGGGTCGTCGAGCGCGAGGTGCTGGACCCGCTGGCCTACGCGGAGCTGTGGGTGCGCGACGGGGGGACGGTTCCCGGCACCCCCGCCTACGCCCGGCTCATCGAGGCGTGGCTCGACGACTTCGCCCGGCGCGGCGTGACCGGGGTCGGCTTCGGCTACGTCCTGGTGCGCCGGCCGCTCGCGGGCGCCCCGACCCTCGCGCGATATGAACGCGTGGCGGGCGGCGGCGAGGCGGGTTTCGGTCCGCACCTCGCGGACTGTCTGGCCGCGCACGACCGCGCCGCTCTGCTCGACGACGACGACCTCGCCGACAGCCTGCTGCGCGTGGCGCCCGACGTGACCGAGGCGCGCCACCACCGGCCGGGCGAGGGCGACCCGTCGGTGATCGAGCTGCGGCAGGGCGGCGGTTTCGCGAGCACGATCGAGGTCGATCCGGCGATGGCGGCCCTCGTGGGCGCGTGCGACGGCGACCTTCCCGTCGGGACCCTCGTCGACGCGATCGCCCAGCTGATGGAGGTGGATGCCGCGCACCTGCGCGCCGACCTGCTTCCGCGCGTGCGCGAGCTGCTGGTGACCGGCTTCCTGTCGTTCGAGGAGTGAGTGACGCCGGGTCGCGGCCGTTCCGGTGCGGGCGTCGCCGTCCACAGCCCCGCTGAGCGCTGTCAGCGGCCCCGGTTAGGCTCGAAGGCATGCTGAACATGGCCGAGGGTCTCGCGCGCCTCGAGGAGCTCGCCGCGCACCCCGTCGTCGCCGCCGTCGCCCGCGCCTTCGCCGATGCGGGCCGCGATCTGGCGATCGTCGGCGGCCCGGTCCGCGACGCCCTCCTGGGTCGCATCACCCACGACTTCGACTTCACCACCGACGCTCGTCCCGACGAGATCCTCGCGCTGATCAAGCCGATCTCCTCGGTGCAGTGGGACGTCGGGCGCGCCTTCGGAACGATCGGCGCCCGCGTCAAGGGCGAGCAGGTCGAGATCACGACGTACCGCGCCGACAGCTACGACGGCGTCACCCGCAAGCCCACGGTCGAATTCGGCGACACCCTCGAGGCCGACCTCAGCCGTCGCGACTTCACCGTCAACGCCATGGCGCTGCGGGTTCCGGCCCGGACCCTCGTCGACCCCACGGGTGGCGTCGAAGACCTCCTGGCCGGGCGCCTGCGCACCCCGATCGATCCCGCCGTCAGCTTCGGCGACGATCCGCTGCGCATGCTGCGCGCGGCGCGGTTCTCGTCGCAGCTCGACTTCGCCGTCGATCCCGCGACGCTCGACGCCATCAGCGAGCTGCGGGCGTCGCTCGAGATCGTCAGCCCCGAGCGCGTGCAGGCCGAGCTCGTGCGGCTGCTGCAGACCGACGACCCGGTGCGCGGCGTCCGCGTGCTCGTCGAGACCGGTCTGATCGAGGAGTTCCTGCCCGAGGTGCCCGCGCTCCGTCTCGAGGTCGACGAGCACCACCATCACAAAGACGTCTACGAGCACTCGCTCACGGTGCTGCGTCAGGCCATCTCTCTCGAGAAGAGTCGGCACCCGGATGCCGCGCCCGACGTGCCTCTGCGCCTGGCGGCGCTTCTGCACGACATCGGCAAGCCCGCCACCCGTCGCCTCGAGTCGGGCGGCGGCGTGACCTTCCACCACCACGACATCAAGGGCGCGCGCATGGCCCGTAAGCGCCTGCAGGCGCTGCGCTTCGACGCCCACACGACCACCGTTGTGTCGCGCCTCGTCGAGCTGCACCTGCGGTTCTTCGGCTACGCCGAGGGAGCGTGGACGGATGCCGCTGTGCGTCGCTACGTGCGCGACGCCGGCGACGAGCTGGAACGCCTGCACATCCTCACGCGCGCCGATGTGACCACGCGCAACAAGCGCAAGGCGCAGCGCCTGGCATCCGCCTACGACGACATCGAGGCCCGCATCGCCGCGCTGCGCGAGCAGGAGGAGATCGACGCGATCCGCCCCGAGCTCGACGGCAACCGCATCCAGGAGGTGCTGGGTCTGAAGCCGGGACGCGAGGTCGGCGAGGCCTATCGGTTCCTGCTCGATCTGCGCCTCGACGAAGGCGTGCTGGGCGAGGACGAGGCCGAGAAGAGGCTGCGAGAGTGGTGGGCGGCGCGTAGCTGAGGCGCCGGTGGCCTTGCGTGGTGCCTGCCGTGGGAGGTTGCGCCGTAGTGGGGCGTGATTCGTGCAGTGGGGTGTCCAACGACCGTCCCGTTGCACTGGCGGCGCCCCCGTCGGAAGGTGCTCCCTCCTGCGCGTGAGACCTTGTGTGCAGACGGCGATCGACGTCCGCGTCGCTCCCGCCGTCAACGTATGCCGGATTCGGCATGCGCGGTGAGGGGTGGCATCCACCATCCGGACGCCACCCCTCACCGCATTTCTCAGGGGACGACGACCGCCCGGCCCCGGACGGCGCCCTTGTGCAGCTTCGCGTACGCCTCGACGGCGCCGTCGAAGCCGTAGCGCTCGACGTGCACGCCCACGGCGCCACTGCGCGCGAGGTCGAGGACCTCGATCAGCTCGCTGCGCGTGCCCCAGTACGGCGCGCGGACGGCCGCACCCATCGGCGTCGAGAAGAAGCCGGCGGGCATGATCCCGCCGCCGATGCCGACGATGTGGATGAAGCTGTCCATGCCGGCCACGGCGCGGGCGAGGTCGATGGTGGGCTGCACGCCCACGAAGTCGAACACGGCGGTCGCCCCGAGGCCGTTCGTCAGCTCCCGGATGCGTTCCGCGGCGTGCTCGTCGGAGGTCACCGCGTGGTGCGCACCGACCTCGCGGGCGAGGGCGAGCTTGTCGTCGCCGAGGTCGACGGCGATGACGGTGGCCTGCGTGATCGCGCGGAGGATCTGCACGCCCACGTGGCCGAGTCCGCCGACGCCGATCACGACCGCCGTCGCACCGGGGTACAGCTTCTCCTTCGCGGCGACGATCGCGTGATACGGCGTGAGTCCGGCGTCGGTGAGCGACACGGTCTCGACGGGGTCGAGGTCGCCGAGAGGGGCGAGGTGGCGCGGATCGTCGACGATCACGTACTCGGCCATGGCCCCGGGGCTGCCGAGACCGGGAGGGGTGATGCCCATCTCCGCCGCGTACGGGCAGTAGTTCTCGGCTCCCTGCGCGCACGCGTGGCAGCGGCCGCACCCCCACGGACCGTAGATCGCGTAGGCCGCACCGATCTCGACGCCCTCGACGCCCTCGCCGAGCTCGTCGACGACACCGGCGCCCTCGTGGCCGAGGGTGAGCGGCAGACCGTAGGTGTACTGGTCTTCGGGGAGGTCCATCACGAACCAGTCGGAGTGGCACAGGCCCGCGGCCGTCACCTTGAGCCGTACCTGCCCCGGACCCGCGTGGGGTTCCTCGATCTCGACGACCTCGGGGCCCTTGCCGATCTCGCGATACTGCACTGCCTTCATGGCATCCCTTTCTCTCGTTCCTTCCACCGTGCCTCCACGCTGTAGTGTCGCGCGCGGGGGTTGACGGCGTTTTCCGCTGATGGGGAACGCATCTCACGGGCAGCGCGGCGCCGATTGCTGCGAGCCCGCCGCGAGGCCTGCCCGCGGAGCAGTCGTCGCCCTACACTGGTCGCACCTGCCGTCACCGTCGATGGGAGTTCCGTGCCTTCTCCCTGGTCGCGACCCGCGATCTCCCCCGAGACCTCGGGGCTGCTGATCGCGCGCGCCCACGACGAACTGCTCGCCGGAAACGAGGACCGGCGGCTCGCCGACGTGCGGCCGCTCGTGCAGGAGTCCTGGCGGCGGTCGCTGGCATCCCTCGTCGGACCCGAAGGTCTCCCCCACCTGGAATTCGCCAGTGACGAGCTCGAGGCGTACCGACGCACTCATCCGTTGGCGGGGGTCATGGACATGGTCCGCTCGCTCCTGCTGCCCGGAACCGCGGAGGAATCGGGGGTCGTCGTGGCCGTGGGCGACGCGGCGGGTCGCCTGCTGTGGGTGGAGGGCGACCGCCACATCCGCTCGCTGACGGGCGACATGGGCTTCGTCGCGGGGGC
The DNA here is from genome assembly GCF_032464935.1 of Microbacterium phycohabitans. NCBI lineage: Bacteria > Bacillati > Actinomycetota > Actinomycetes > Micrococcales > Microbacteriaceae > Microbacterium > Microbacterium phycohabitans. The sequence continues at coordinate 574,178 of NZ_JAWDIT010000002.1, read as the reverse complement.
GAACTGGGCGGAGGATGCCGTGGGCACCTCGGCCCCGGGAACGGCCCTGATGCTCGACCGGTCGGTGCAGATCCGCGGCGCCGAGCATTTCAACCGGCTCGTGCAGCCCTGGTCGTGCACGGCGGCGCCCGTGCACGATCCGGAGACACGGCGGCTGCTCGGCGTGATCGACGTCACGGGAGGTCCCGAGGCCGTCACTCCGCAGGCTCAGCTTCTCGTGGATGCCACGGCCCGGGCGATCGAGAGCGAACTGCTCGTCGCGCGGCTGCGCGCGCAGCAGGCTCCTCCCCCGAGACGCTCGGCTCCGTCGCGGGCGCTGCTGCGCATCCTCGGCCGCGACCGCGCCCTGCTGGAGGTGGGCGGGTCGACGCTCGAGCTCAGCGCGCGCCACGCCGAGATCCTGCTGCTGCTCGCGGTGCACCGCGAGGGGATGTCGGCCGAGGCGTTGAGCGAGGCGGTGTACGGTCACCCGGCCGTCGAGACGCTGCGGCCTGAGATGGTGCGTCTGCGGCGCGCGCTCGTTCCTCTGGCGCCCCGGGTGGTGCCGGCATCCCGGCCCTACCGGTTGCCCGACGACCTTGAGACAGACGCGCAACACGTGCTGTCGTTGCTCGATCGCGGTGCGCACCGGGTCGCCCTCGCGGCGTACTCGGGACCGGTGCTGCCCGAGTCCGCGGCGCCGGGCGTCGTGGAGGTGCGCGACTCGGTGCGCTCGGCACTCCGCGAGGCATTGATCGCCGAGGCGGGGGTCGACGTCCTGCTGGCGTACGCCGAGACCCTGGAGGGCCGAGACGACGACGAGGTGCTCCGGCTGTGCCTGTCGATGCTGCCGCCGCGGTCGCCGCGTCGCGCCGGTCTGGTCGCACGGATCGAGCGGCTCGAGCGCGACTGAGGCGGACGGTTCCGCCTATCCACAGGCGACGCGCCGCACGGCCCCCCGATGTCGGAGGCCGTGGTTACAGTGAACATATGGACGAAAAAGCGCTCGACATCTTCTCGGCAGCCCGTGCCCGTCGCGACGTGGCGCGCATCCGCGAGGCGCTCGCCGAGGTCAAGGCCGGCGACGTCGCCCGCGTCATCGTCCGCTCCCCGCGCTACGGCCTCTACGCCCTCGAGGGCACGGTACGCATCGGCGTGGGCGGTCAGCCGCTCGTGGGCGATGTGATCCTCGCGACGAGCTCCGAGATCCAGCGCATCGACCTCGGCATCGAGGCGCCGCAGCCCGCTCTCGCGGCCGATGTGGTCGACCCGTCCACGCTTCCCCACGGCACGCCCGTGCGCGTCACGTTCCTCACGCCCACCCACCAGACGTTCGCTCTCACCGGGCCGATCACCGCGGGCAACGACCGCTTCCTGCTGGTCGGCAGCTGGATCGTCGCCGACGACCGCGCCATCGCGCCGCGCGTGCAGAGCATCGAGCGTCTCGACGACGTCGACCTGCACGAGGTCAACGTGCCGCCGCTGCGCTCGGTGCTGGCCGACGCCGACGCCTGAGCGTCTCGCGTGAGGGATGCCACGGCCTGCGGGTCGCGGCATCCGTTCGTCTTGCGCGTACTCCGCTGCCGGCCGGCTTCCGGCATCCGGGATGCTTCTCGCGGCGCGTTCCCGCGCAACCGGATGCAACCTCCCCCGGCGTAGCGTCGGCGCATCGCCGCACCGGAGCCGTCGCGGCGTCTCATGACCGTCGAAGGAGACACGCATGACCATCGTCGAAGAAGGCGTCTCGAGCGTCTACGCCGCACCCGGAACCCGCGGGGCCGTCGCCGAATACCGCTCGCGGTACGGGCACTACATCGGCGGCGAATGGGTCGACCCGCACAGCGGCGAGTACTTCGAGAACATCACGCCCGTCACCGGCAAGCCGTTCTGCGAGGTCGCGCGCGGTGACGCGCACGACATCGATCGGGCGGTGGATGCCGCCTGGAAGGCGTTCGCGTCCTGGAAGAAGACCACGCCCGCCGAGCGCAGCGTCATCCTGAACAAGATCGCCGACCGGATCGAGGAGAACCTCGAGAAGATCGCCGTCGCCGAGACGTGGGAGAACGGCAAGCCCGTCCGCGAGACGCTCGCCGCCGACATCCCGCTGACCATCGACCATTTCCGCTACTTCGCCGGGGTGCTGCGCGCGCAGGAGGGCTCGCTCAGCCAGCTCGACGAGAACACCGTCGCGTACCACTTCAACGAGCCGCTCGGTGTGGTGGGGCAGATCATCCCGTGGAACTTCCCGATCCTCATGGCCGCGTGGAAGCTCGCCCCCGCGCTCGCCGCGGGCAACTGCGTCGTTATCAAGCCGGCCGAGCAGACTCCGGCATCCTTGCTCTTCCTGTTCGACATCATCGGCGACCTGCTGCCCGCCGGTGTCGTGAACATCGTCAACGGCTTCGGGATCGAGGCGGGTGCGCCGCTCGCGCAGCACAAGCGCATCCGCAAGATCGCCTTCACGGGTGAGACCACGACGGGCCGTCTGATCATGCAGTACGCCTCGCAGAACCTCATCCCGGTGACGCTCGAACTCGGCGGCAAGAGCCCGAACGTCTTCTTCGAGGATGTCGCGCTGCGCAGCGACGACGCCTACTACGACAAGGCGCTCGAGGGCTTCACGATGTTCGCGCTCAACCAGGGCGAGGTGTGCACGTGCCCGTCGCGTTCGCTCATCCAGCGGTCGATCTACGACCAGTTCCTCGGTGACGGCCTCGAGCGCGTGAAGAAGGTGCGCCAGGGCAACCCGCTCGACCCCGAGACGATGATCGGTGCGCAGGCCTCGAACGACCAGCTCGAGAAGATCCTGTCGTACATCGACATCGGCAAGCAGGGCGGCGCCAAGCTGCTCCTGGGCGGTGAGCGGGTCGACCTCGGCGGCGACCTGACCGAGGGGTACTACGTCGCCCCGACGGTGTTCGAGGGCACGAACGACATGCGCATCTTCCAGGAGGAGATCTTCGGTCCGGTGCTGTCGGTCACGTCGTTCGACGACTTCGACGACGCGATCTCGATCGCGAACGACACGCTCTACGGCCTGGGTGCCGGCGTGTGGAGCCGCAGCGGCGACACCGCCTACCGCGCCGGTCGGGCCATCGAGGCCGGTCGCGTCTGGACGAACACCTACCACCAGTACCCGGCGCACGCCGCGTTCGGCGGGTACAAGCAGTCGGGCATCGGCCGCGAGAACCACCTCAAGATGCTCGACCACTACCAGCAGACGAAGAACCTGCTGGTGTCGTACGCCGACGGCGCGATGGGCTTCTTCTGATCGGCCGTGTCGGGGTCGTGGCGGCGATCCCGACCCGCGTGACCCCCGGGTTCGTCCCGGGGGTCACACCCCTTTTCGTCGCTGTCGCTCCGGGCCCGTTGCGGCTGGCGCGGTGACCGGCGGCGTTCCTGCAGCTGCCGCACTGACCGTCGGCCTTCCTGTGGCGGCCGCGCTGACCCTCGTCCCACTTATGGCCGGTCACTGGCCGCGACACCGACACACTTTGGGACATGAACCGAAAGGAGTGGGACATGGCGACCCAGCTCTCCCGTGTGGATGTGACGGATGCCGCAGCTGCGCTGCTGCGCGACCTGACGGCCACGCACGGCCCCCTGATGTTCCACCAGTCCGGCGGGTGCTGCGACGGCAGCTCGCCGATGTGCTACCCGGTGGGGATGTTCCTGACCGGACCGAGCGACGTGCTGCTGGGCACCATCGACGCCGGGCTCGACGATCCGATCCAGGTCTTCATGTCGGAGTCGCAGTTCGAGTACTGGAAGTTCACGCACCTGACCATCGACGTCGTGCCGGGGCGCGGCGCGGGCTTCTCGGTCGAGGGGCCGACGGGGATGCGATTCCTCATCCGTTCGCGGATGCTGACGGAGGAGGAGGCGGCGGCGTTCGGGGTGGGCGCTGCTGCCGAATGAGACTCGCTCTCCAGCGTCGTTCGCGATACCAGGCGGTGGTTGCGAACGACATGGTGAGGAGCGGCACCGACATCGTGGCATCCGGAGCGAGACCCGCGATCAGGAATCCCGTGATCACGACCAGGATGACCGAGATCCAGTAGGTCGCCGGTCGAAGGGGGTCGATGAGGGCGCCCCACGCCGTGCCGATCAGCGTCACGTAGATGCCGACAATCACGGCGAGGTTCGCGCTGTCTTCCATACGAACTCCTCACGGACAGGGTGAGAGATCAAGCCTCCCAGTCGCTTCGGCGCCTCTGTGCCGGCTTCACCCGTGATCGCATGGCGTTTCATCTGAGGGGCGTGCTCGAGCCCGGGCTTCGACGCCGGTGGGAGAGGACGGTCGAGACCTCCCCACCGCGGGTGCAGCGCGTGAGCGGTGAGCGGGTTCCTTCACGCGCGCGGGGGGAAGGTCGCGCTCGAGGGGGTGAAACGCGAGCGGATCCGCGGATGCTGATGCACAGCGCTCACTAGCGTGTGATGCCTCCGGGCGCGACGCCCGGGCCGCCCACGCTCGAGCGGGCGTGAAGTGTCGTGCCGTGCCGTGCGAGAGGTGCCTGATGAGATTCCGTGTCGGTCGCCTGGTGCTCGCCCTGCTCTCCCCCGTCATCGCCGCAGCGTTCGTCGCGGTGATGCTCATGCTGCTCGCGATCGTCGCGACCGAGATGGCGACCACCATCGACATCCCCTACCTCGTTACCTACACGGGGACCAAAGACCCGGGCGGGGGTGGGCGGACGCTCTTCATCGACGGGTCGTGGGCGGTGGCGATGGCAGTGACCGGCATCCTCGCTTCTCCGCTCCTGGCGCTGGCGCTTTTCCTGCCGGAGTGAACGAACGGGCAACGCCGGCCAGAACGTCGCTCCCTCATCACGAGAAACCCCCTGCATCGACGGACACCTCGAGGATGACGTTGAATGCCCCACGAACGCCTGCTCTGTCTCTGAGCGCAGACCGCGTCTTCGTGATGGTCTGTTCGTTAGCCATCTGCACCGGATTGAGCGTGATCGGAGCGCTCGTGCTCGCGGCGGTCGCGTTCAGTCAGGCCATCACCGTGTGCATTCTTCTCGTCGCGACGTTCCGTGGATTCGTGGACGAGGGGGGATCGCACGCCCTGACGGTGGACGCGGCGTGGGGCGGGGTGCTCGCGTCGGTGGTGCTCATGGCCGCGCCACTCTGCGTCATGGCCCTCATGGGTGGAGGTTCCGGCGGGCCGTGGAGGGGCTGATCAGCTCCTTGACCTCGCGACGATCGTTGGTCCGCCGTGACGGCGATCAGGCCGCGGCCGCGCGGTCGTCGAGCGCGGAGGATGCCCCCTCGACGAACTCCTTGATCGTCTTGGCGAGGTCGACGTAGGTGCCGGCCGAGGTGACGAGGTCGCGGACGAAGGACGAGAGCAGCGAGGTCCAGCGCGCCGACTTGATCGCGAGCTGAGCGGCGATCGCGGGGGTGGCCGCCCCGAGGGTGCAGGCGGCGACCGCCAGGCTCTGGACGACGAAGCCGACGAGATCGGCGATGACGTCGCGGACCACGTCATGCACCGCCTTGACGATGCCCGCCAGAAGATCAGCGGCGACGCCGAGCCCCGCGCTGAGCTCTGCACACCGCTGCAGCGAGGCGGTGAGAGTCGTCAGCAGTGCGCGGTAGGCGTCCGCCGCTGCGCCCTCGAGCTCGGCGAGGTCGCCCACCGCTCGAGACAGGGAACCCGAGGTCTCGCCTAGTCGACCCGACACGTTCTGCCACGTCTGCGCGAAACCGGCGACCTCGTGATGGTCCCCGGTCAGCTCATTCAGCCAGTCGTTCAGGGGCCACATGTGCTCGAGGAGCCAACCGACTCCGAGCGAGACCAGCGTCGCGATGGGGTTCACGACGGCATCGACGCCCGAGACGGCGATGGACCCGCCGGCCAGGGAAGCGCCGATCCAGTCACCTCCCGCGATCGACGAGACGAGCGAAGCGCCGTCTTCGAACGGGCCGAGGCCGTCGGCCAGGCTTCCCTCCGTGGGTGGCGCGATCAACGAATTGGTTTCACTCACACGTACACCCCGCCGTCGATCTCGGCCCGCAGGGTCTCGAGCTCCTGCACGAAGCGGTTCTCGATGTTCTCGAAGTCGTCGGCCATCTGCGTCGCGGCCGTCGCAGCACGGATGAGCGCCCGCTGGACGGCGGAGACGGCATTCACGGCACCGAGGCCGAGCAGCGTGGTGGGGGGCGCGGCGAACGAGCACATGATGCCGAACGCCCGTCCCCCGAGAGCGACGTGAGCGGCGGCGGAGGTCGCATCGCCGATGTCGTGGGAGAGAGCGGTGATCTTCTGCGCGTGCTGACGCAGCAGATCGGGATCCACCTGGATGAGGTCGGCGCTCACTGCTCGTCCTCCTCCCGCTTGAGCTGCGGGCGGTAACGTTCGGCGTTCTCCCTCAGGCCCGCGACCGTCGGGGCGTCGGGTCCGAAGGCGGCGGATGCGAGGGCGACGCTGCGGCGGGTCGCCTCCTCGTACGCCTCGTCGAGCGAGTCCAGGAGCAGCGTGCGCACCCGCGACGGTTCGAGCGCCATCGCCCTCGAGGTCAGATCGATGTCGATCAAGCGTCCATTGGCATCCACGTGAACCGTCATCTCGCCCCCGGGCGATGTCACCTCGACGTGTATGGCTTCGATCTGCACGGCCAGGTCCTGCATGAGCTGGGCTCGGTGCTGACTCATCGCCACTTGCTCGTCGATCTTTCGCAGCGCCTCGTGCACTTCTGCGGAATTCGTCATTCAGCCCTCCAAGAATGTCGTGCTCGTACACCCTAGGCATTCCGGCGTTACGGAGGCAGCCCCAGATTCCTCTCGGAAGCGACCGGCAGAATGACACCGTGCATTGTGAAATCGACTACACCGCGTTGACGCACCCTGTCGCTCCCCCGGCACGGACCGACCCGACCGCCCACGCGGTCTCGCGCTTCGCGTCGGAGAACGGGTGGCAGTACTTCACGCACGCCGTGGATCAGCAGCTCCCCGGTGTGGTGTTCCGCGAGGTGGACGGGCAGGCGCGGTTCTCTCAGCGCGCGGTGAACATCGTGCGCATTCCGGGAGATCCGATGGTCGAGGTCGGCGACAGCTTCTACACGGAGGTCGCCGTGGGGAATCAGTTCACGCAGCAATGGGGGTACGCCGCCGTGGATCTGGGGGTCGCCGTGCCCTCGGTAACCATCGAGGCGGTTCGCAACCGCGCGCGGTCGGCGCTTCCGGCGACCCCGGGCGGGGCTGCGGTGGACGACAGTCGTCCGGGCGTGCGGGTGGAAGCCGCACCCGGTTCGGAACAGGCCGTCGATGCGCTGCTCACGCCGGAGATCGTCGACGCCCTCGCTGACGAGGCCCATCCTCTCGACGCGGAGCTACGCGGTCAGTGGCTCTTCCTTTACGCGCCGCGTTCACTGTCAAACGACGACGCGACGTCGTGGCGGGCCGTCCTGGCCACCGTGGACCTGTTCGTGGCGCGCGTGCACGAGCTGAGGCTCCCACAGGCCGCTGCGGAGCTGCCTCCGGCCGCTGGAACCCCGGCCGCCGCACCGCCGGCCGGCGCGGTCCACGCGGAACCCCTGCAGTCGCGGGGATCGCGGGTGAACGGTGCGCGCGTGGGTCTGTACCTCGGGGTCGTGCTCGCCGCGATGGTCATCGCGGGCGGCGCCGCGCTTTTCTTCGGGCGGTGATGATCGCGGGCATCGCCGCGTCGGATCAGGCCCCGTGAACGACGGTGACGACCCGCTTCCCACCACCCGGACCGCTGCGGTGGCACGGTCGTCCAGATGAATGAGAGATCGCCCACATCCGGGTGAGCCTGTGGACAACTTCGCGGCGGTGTATCGAGATCTCAGTACGGTTCCGGGATGCGGAGCCTCACCGTCATCACCGACACCCTGCGTCGCGCGGCCGGATCGCTCGACCTGACGGCGCGAGCAGCCGAGGCGGAGACGGCGGTCGCCGACGCGCGACAGCTCGGGCATCCGCAGCTCGGCCAGGCCGTGGACGCCTTCATGCAGGCGATGACGGGAGGCTGGGCGGAGGCGACGGCGCAGGTGGACGACACCGCCGCGGGTCTCCAGGAGTCGGCGGGGTTGTACGAGCGGGTCGAAGAAGGTTCCGACGCCACCGTCAGAGCGCTGGCGGGTGACACATGAGCAGCCTTTCGTCTGCGTCGATTCCCGAGGAGATCGTCCCCGGATCCGTCGAGGCGGCGTACGAGGTCTCCCATCTGGCGGAACGGCGCGCGAAGGTCAGCGAGGAAGTGGTGGAGCGACTGCGCTCGCAAGCCGATATCGAGGGCTGGACCGGCGAAGGCGCCGATGCGTACACCGCGCGGATGGAGGCGGTTGCGAAACGGTGGCTGGAGATCGGTCAGGGCGTGACGATGATCGTCGAGCCGATGCGGACGTACGCTCTGGCGCTCCGACGGGCGCAGGGGCTGGCGGCGGCGGCGATCGAGGCGTGGAGCTTCGCGGCGAATCTCCCGGAGGATGCCACGGCGACAGCAGGAGCATTCGCTTCGTTCGCGCAGGGCTGGCCCGCCTTCCTCGCCGACCCCCGCCATCAGGGTCCGGTTCCCCCGACAGCGAAGGAGGCGCGGGCCCGCGCCGAGGCGATGCTCGCCGACGCTCGCGCCGACGTGGTGGCCGCCGGCGAGATCGCTGCTCAGGCCGTTCGGGCGGCGATCGAGAAGGTTCGAGCACGAGGCGACGTCTGGACGTCGGTGGGGGTCGCTCTAGGCGTCGCGTCGGTCACTGCGGAGCGCGTCCTCGACGTCCTACAGTCCCTCGATGAGCGATCGCTGACGGCGCTGTTGCGAGCTCGCCCCGATCTGATCGAGCGTCTGAAGCAGACGGCGTCGGAGGACGTCGCGCCGTGGTGGCGGCGACTGAGCGCTGCGCAACAGAACGTGCTGATCGCCGAGGCGCCGGGGGTCGTCGGGAATCTCGGCGGGGTGGCGTACGCCGCGCGCGACCGCGCGAATCGCATCGTGCTGGCGCAAGCGCTCGCCGAGGCGCGGAACAGTCCGTGGGATCAAACGGAGCAGGTGCGGGCGTTGGAGGCGCTGGAACGAGCGGCCGAGGGGAATACGATCGCCTCGCTCGTGCTGGACCGGCCACCGCTGGCGCAGGTGGCGGTCGGGGATCTGGATGCGGCTGAGCACGTGAGCGTGATCGTGCCGGGGATGGGGACGACGGTGGGCGGGGACATGGCGAACTATGTGCTCGCGGCACGGAGGTTGCGGATGGCGGAGGCACAAGCCGCCTCTATCCCGCTGGAGAATGTGGGTGTTCTCGCGTGGATCGGATACCACCCGCCAATGCCGGGGCCCGGTGTCAATGCCGTCGAAGTCCTGTCCGACGAGCGCGCTATCGTCGGCGCCCGCTCCCTCGGGAGCGACTTGCAGGCTCTGGCGCAAAGCCACGTCGCGGACGGTGCCCCGAGTGCACTTACGGTCATTGCTCACTCCTATGGCACGGACGTCGCTGCCTTAGCCGTCCAGCATGTGCCCGTCGACCATCTCGTTCTTCTGGGTTCTGCAGGAATCTCAGACGAGATCCGTGACGTGAACGACCTACAGGTACCCTCGGGCGAGGTCTTCGCATCGCAGTCCACAAGAGACGGTTGGGCTCCCGTCGGACGAGCTCTCTCACTGCGAACGGACCCCACCTCATCAGAATTCGACGCACGCCCCTTCAGCTCCGAAGCCACTGTGGTGAACGGTGAGAAGGTCCTTCAAGTGGACGCGCACGGACCCTTCGGTGGCGGCGACGGACGCGTCAGCTATTTCGATTACAACTCGGCGGGGTTGAAGAGCGCGGCGATGATCGCGGTCGGTCGCGGCGAAGAACTTCCCGTCGCGGGCACCCCGGATGACCGTTTCAGATGGCGCGTGGAGGCAGATATGAGACGAGTGGGCAATTGAGGAAATTGGCCCTGTTACTGGCGACCGCGGCGCTCGTTCTCTGCGGGTGCACGACGGCGGAAGGAACCGCAATGACGACGGACGACGCTGAGCGCGACGCGAACGACCTTTTCGCCCGCACCTCGGAGGTTGTTTCGGCTTCGAACTGGACGACCGAGCTCACCTGGGGGCCCTGCGAGAGCCCGCGCGAGGGGCACGTGCAGCTTGTGCTCGTCGCTCAGAGCCTGACGGACATCCCCGCTCCGACCTCCACACTCGCTCAGGCCGTCGTCGACTCATGGCAGCAGGTGGGTCGTCAGCCCGTGATCGATTCCGATGAGTCCATAGGGAAATCCGGGGGGCTCGTGATCTCTGACCCTGCGAACCTGACGGGCACGAATGCGGACGGCAGCCTCACGCAGCTCTCTCTCAGCGATGACGCGGTCTTTCTGCAAGTGGTGAGTCCGTGCATCGCAGGTGATCTCGATCAGGTGCGGCGAGCAACTGGACCCCGGCTCATCCCGCCTTCGACGCCCTGATCGTGTAGCTCAGCGGCATGACGGAAGGCTGCTCGGTCAGCCCGTACTCGCCATCGGCTCGCAGGGTCATCCGACCCGGGAGCGCCTCCCACGGAACACTGTCGTGCTCGACGAGCGTGTCGATGCGCAAGCCCCGGGAGAGGAGGGCGGTGACGATCTCGCCCAGACCCCGGTTCCACTCGTACGTCCGGGTGGACTGCAGGGGCGCCGCCACCTCGACGTACGTGCTGTCGTCGTCCCACTCGAGCGGCACGGGCTGCTCGAAGTACGGGAAGGCCAGTGTCAGACCGGGCAGGGTCTCGTTCATCGACCACAGCACGGGGTGTCCCTCGCGAATGTGCAGGGTTCCCCCGGGCGCCAGCAGGTCGGCCACCACACCGGCCCATTCGTCGATCGAGGGAAGCCAGCACAGGGCGCCGATGCCCGTGTAGACGAGGTCGAACGACTCGCGCGGGAGCACGGTGGCGGCATCCTTCACCTCCGCCTGGACGTATTCGATATCGGCTCCCGCCTCGGCGGCGAGTCGCCGCGCCTCGGCGACGGCGTTCTCGGAGAAGTCGAGACCGGTCACTCGAGCGCCCAGACGCGCCAAGGAGAGGGTGTCGGTGCCGATGTGGCACTGGAGGTGCACGGTGCGCTTGCCGGCGATGTCTCCGAGGAGGGGTGCGTCGAAGCGGACGACGTCGGACAACGCCTCCGGTTCGGTCACGTAGCGCTGCACGCCGTAGCCCGATCCGTCACGCGCGGCGTGCAGGGTCGCTCGTTCGTTCCAGTTGGCGCGATTGGCGGCGATGAAATCAGAGGTCATGGCATCCTTCCGGCAGGCCTCCAGACTAGGGAACCGTCGTTTCGGTGTCGCCTCGTGACGGACGAGGGCGGCGATGTCGGAGCCCCGGGTTAGCCTGGCCGCATGTCGGGCAAGGTCTATGTCATTCACGAGAACCCCCAGTGGATCCCGCCGTTCGCGGCGGCGTTCGAGGCCGAGGGCGTGCCCTTCGAGGAGTGGATGCTGACCGACGGGTCGATCGATCTGGCGGTCGAGCCGCCCGAGGGCATCTTCTGGTCGCGCCTCAGTGCGTCGGCCCACACGCGCGACCACGCCTACAGCAAGGAGTTCGGCCGGGCCGTGCTGCGATGGCTCGCCTCGTGGGGGCGCACGGTCATCAACGGCGCCGACGTGCTCGAGCTCGAGGTCAGCAAGGTCGCGCAGCACGCGGCGCTGCGTCACGCGGGCATCGACGTTCCGCGCACGGTCGCCGTCTTCGGCGTCGACGACCTCGTCGCTCAGGCCGAGCGCTTCGGGGCGCCGTTCATCAGCAAGCACAATCAGGGCGGTAAGGGCCTCGGAGTGCGGCGGTGGGAGACGGTCGAGGAGTTCGCCGCGTGGGTCGCGGGTGCCGAGTTCGAGCCCTCCCCCGACGGCATCACCCTGCTGCAGGAACTGCTCGTCGCGAAGTCGCCGTTCGTCACGCGCGCCGAGTTCGTCGCCGGTGACTTCGTCTACGCGGTGCGCGTCGACACCAGCGCGGGGAGCTTCGAGCTCTGCCCCGCCGAAGCCTGCGCCGTCCCGGGAGCCGACGGCATCGAACCCGAGCCGCTCTTCCGCCGCCGCGACGACGTCGACCCCGCTCTCATCGACAGCTATCTCGCCTTCCTCGCGGCCGAGGGCGTCGGCATCGCCGGCATCGAGTTCATCGAGACGCGCGACGGACGCACCGTCACGTACGACGTGAACACCAACACGAACTACAACCCCGACGTCGAGGCCACCGCACCCCGTTCCGGACCTCGCGAGATCGCCCGTTGGCTGGGCTCCCTGCTCCCGAAGGAAGCGGTCGGTCTCCGTGGCTGAACCGGCAGCGCCGCACACCGAGTGGGCGGGCTTCGGTTTCGCCACCCGCCAGGTGCACGCCGGCGAAGAGGAAGACCTCACGCACGGCTCGAGGATCACTCCCGTGCACCTGTCGGCGGCGTATCGCTTCAGCTCGTTCCAGGAGGCCACCGATCGGTTTGGCGCCGTCGACCTGGGGCATCTGTACTCGCGCAATGCCAACCCCACCAACCAGGTCGCCGAGCGCCGTCTCGCCTCTCTCGAGGGCGGCTCCGGGGCACTCGTCGTCGGATCGGGTCAGGCCGCGATCACGATGGCCCTGCTGGGGCTCGCGGGCAGCGGGGAGCACATCGTCTCCACCGCGAGCATCTACAGCGGCACGCGGGTGCTTTTCGACCGCACCTTCGCGCGCCTCGGCGTCACCGTCGAGTACGTCTGGAACCCCCTCGACGAATCCGAGTGGGACGCCCTCATCCGGCCCGAGACGAAGGCGATCTTCACCGAGACCCTCCCCAATCCGAAGAACGACGTCGTCGACATCGACGCGGTCGCGCGGGTGGCGCGTCGCCACGGCATCCCGCTCGTCGTCGACAACACCATCGCGACGCCGTTCCTCATCCGGCCGATCGAGCATGGCGCCGACATCGTCGTGCACTCGGCCACCAAGTTCCTCTCCGGGCACGGCGCCAACCTCGCCGGGGCGGTCGTCGACGGCGGGACGTTCGACTGGGCGGCGGCCGACCGTTCCTACCCCGCGCTCACCGACACGCCCGTCGCCGCGCATTCGTCGTTCGTCGAGGCGTTCGGCCCGCGCGCGTTCGAGCTGTCGCTGCGCTTCGGGATCGCCAACGACACCGGACCGGCGCTGTCGCCGCTCAACGGGTTCCTCCTGCAGCAGGGCATGGAAACGCTGTCGGTCCGCATGCGCCAGCACCTCGCGAGCGCGCGCACGATCGCGCAGTGGCTCGACGCGCACGATGCCGTCGAGAGTGTGGATTACGCCGGTCTCCCCTCTCATCCGCAGCACGCCATCGCGGTGCGCGATTACGACGGTCTCTCGGGCTCCGTCTTCTCGTTCACCGTGCGCGGGGGGCGTGACGCCGCGGAGCGCTTCTTCGACGCCCTCCGGCTCTTCAGCCGCATGACGAACATCGGCGACACCCGCTCCATGGCGCTGCACCCGGCGACCACTACGCACCTCGGATTCACGCAGGAGACGCGCGACCGCCTCGGCATCGGCGACGGCCTCATCCGCCTGTCGATCGGCCTCGAGGATGCCGACGACCTCATCGCCGACCTCGATCAGGCGCTCCGCGCGGCGCGCTGACACTCGCGCCGGTGCCGGCATCCGCATCGCCTGTCCGCGCGTGCCGGCGGGTCGCTGTCCGCGTTCTCGCTGGGGGTGCTGAGCGCAGGTCCCTGGTGTCCGCGCGGGCGGTCGAGTGTCCAGAACACCCGGACGATTTCTGGAACCGTCCGGGTGTTCTGGACACTCAACGGGTCGAGGGGTGTCGCGCGCCAAGCAGCGACGCCCCTGATGAACCGGCGCCCCGGAAGGGCCGCCGCGCACGCGTCAGGCGTCGCGCTGCGCCTCCAGGCGACGCACGCGCGGGATGACCTCCGCCGCGAAGCGCTGCATCTCGGGCAGGTGCGGGGAGAACTGCAGAAGCAGGGTCGAGACGCCGACGTTCGCGAACTCCACGATGCGCGCCGCGACCTGGTCGGGGGTGCCGACGAGGTTCGGGCGGAGGCCGCGGTTCGAGACCGAGTACTCCTTGAGATCGACCTGGGTGTCGAGCTTCGACTTGCTCACGAAGTCCTGGTACGACCCGTAGGCCGCTCCCCCGCGCACGTCGGTGATGCGGTCGATCTCGGCCTGGGCCTCGTCGTCCGTGTCGCGCACGATCGCGTAGGCGGCCATGCCGAACGCCTCGAACGGCGTCGCCCCCGCCTCGGCACGGCGACGGCGCATGTCGGCGACCTTGACCTCGAGCTCGTCCAGCGTGCCGCCGTGCGTCAGGTAGGCGTCGGCGAAGCGCGTGATGGCGGTACGACCGGCCTCGCTCTCCCCGCCGGCGTACAGGCGCGGCACGACCCGCGGCTTCGGCTCGGTGTACGTGCCCTCGGTGCGGTAGTACTCCCCCTCGTAGGCGAAGGGCGTCTCCGACCAGAGGCCCCGCAGCACCTCGACCCACTCGATCGTGCGGGCGTACCGGTCGTCGTGCGCGCTGAAGAGACCGTCGTACTGCTTGGCCTCCTCGGCCCACCATGCCGACACGACGTTCAGGGTGAACCGTCCGCCGCTGATCTCGTCGATCGTGGCCGCCTGCTTCGCGGTGTGGAACGGGCTGTGGAAGCCCGGGCGCACGGCGGTCATGAGCTCGAGTTTCGACGTGATCGCAGCGAGACCGGCGGTCACGGCCCACGCATCGAGCGAGGGCGCCTCGACGCCCTTGATGTCGTTGAGGTTCAGCTCGGGGATCAGCGTGAGGTCGAAACCGCCCTCTTCGGCAGCGCGGGCGATCTCGGCGATGTGCGCGAACGACACGGGGGTCTGCTCGTCGTCGACGTTGCGCAGCCATCCGCCGAAGATCGGGGTCCAGTAGCCGAAACGCACACGCTGGGGAGAGGTCATGGGCTCCATCCTCACCCGCTCGACCCGACCCGGCGTCACAGGACGAAACCCTCCGTCATATGTCGTTGACGCCCGTGACGGGCCGGTGCGACGGTAGCCGGGTTCCGATCCCGCCAGGAGGACCCCATGACCGAGACCACCCCCACCCACGAGCCGCTGAAGTTCGCCTACTGGGTGCCCAACGTCAGCGGCGGGCTCGTGATCAGCTCGGTCGAGCAGCGCACCGACTGGAGCTACGACTACAACGTCAAACTGGCGCAGACCGCCGAGCGCGTGGGATTCGAGTACGCGCTGAGCCAGGTGCGCTACGCCTCCAGCTACGGCGCCGCCCAGCAGCACGAGTCCACCTCCATCAGCCTGGCGCTGCTGTTGAACACCGAGAAGCTCAAGGTCATCTCGGCGATCCACCCGGGCATCTGGCATCCGGCGGTCCTGGCGAAGTTCATCAACACCGCCGATCAGTTCTCGCACGGCCGGGCCGCCGTCAACGTCGTCAGCGGGTGGTTCAAAGACGAGTACACCGACCTCGGACTCGAATGGCTCGAGCACGACGAGCGGTACGAGCGCGCGGCGGAGTTCATCCAGGTGCTGCGCGGGCTCTGGACGCAGGAGAAGTTCTCGTTCCACGGCAAGTACTACGACATCACCGACTTCACGCTGCGCCCCTTCCCCTACGACGTGCCCGGTCGCGCCCACCCCGACATCTTCCAGGGCGGCAACTCGACGGCCGCCCGCTTCAACGGCGGGGCCTATTCCGACTGGTACTTCTCCAACGGCAAGGACTTCGACGGCTTCACGGAGCAGTACGACGACGTCACCCGCATCGCCGCCGAGCACGGGCGTCGCACGCGCTTCGGACTCAACGGCTTCGTCATCCAGCGCGACAGCCGCGCCGCGGCTGAGGAGCAGCTGCGCGAGATCATCGCGCACGCCGACGATGGCGCGGTCGAGGGCTTCCGCAAGAGCGTGCAGGAGGCGGGTGCGTCGACGAAGGACGGCAAGGGCATGTGGGCCGACTCCTCGATCGACGACCTCGTGCAGTACAACGACGGATTCCGCACGCAGCTGTTCGGCGACGCGCAGCAGATCGCCGAGCGCATCATCGCGTACAAGAAGCGCGGCGTCGATCTCTTCCTGCTGGGGTTCCTGCACTTCCAGGAGGAGCTCGAGCGGTTCGGCGAGACGGTGATCCCGATCGTGCGCGAGATCGAGGCCGACCTCGCCCGCACGGGCGACCCGATCGAGGTCGCTTCGCGCTGAGAGGGGCGTGGGAGTCTCCGGCGCCCGGCCGACCCCTCTGCGAACGGTCTTAGCCTGGAGGGCGACGACATTCCGTGACGGGAATGCGTCGGAGAGGATGACGGATGACCGGCGCGCGGCTCGGGTTCTTCACGCGGCTTCTGGATGCCGGGACCGACGGCGAGCGATACCGCGCGGCGCTCGCGCAGGTGCGTGCCGCCGAGGAGAACGGGTTCGCGTCGGCGTGGGTCGCTCAGCATCACTTCGACCGCGACGAGGGCGGATTGCCGTCCCCGTTCCCGTTCCTCGCCGCCGCGGCCGTGCAGACGCAGCGCATCGCGCTCGGCACCGGCATCGTGACCCTCCCCCTCGACGAGCCGGTGCGGGTGGCGGAGGATGCCGCCGTCGTCGACGCCCTGAGCGGGGGTCGGGTGCAGCTCGGCATCGGGACGGGCGGAACCCCGTCGTCGTTCGCCGCGTTCGAGCGTTCCTCCGACGATCGGCGCGAGATCCAGGCCGCACACGTGGCGGTGCTGCGCGACGCGTTCGGCGGACGCGGCATCCGGAATACCGACTTGCGCCTGAACCCCGCCGCACCGCACCTGGGCGGGCGGTTCTGGCAGGCGACCTTCTCGGTCGACGGTGGCCGCCGCGCGGGACTCGCGGGCGACGGCCTGCTGCTGTCCCGCACGCAGCCGCGTGACGAGGGGCAGCCGCTGCACGAGGTGCAGGTGCCGATCGTGGAGGCTTATCTCGCCGCCCTGCCCGACGGCGTTCCGCCGCGCATCCTCGCCTCGCGTACAGCGGTGGTGGTGGATGCCGACCGCCTCGACGAGACCTGGAGGGCGGCCGACCACGGCGTCCGGCGTCTTACCCGCACATTCCTCAAGAGGAATGCGGAGGGCGATCTCCGCGACCTCGCGCGGTCGACCGATACGCACCTGGGAACGGTCGAGCAGGTCGTCACGTCGCTGTCCGCCGACCGGACCCTCTCCCTCGCCACCGACGTGGCGTTCCAGGTGCACTCCGTCGACCCGGCCGCCGAGATCACCCTCCGCTCGATCGAGCTGCTGGCCACCGAGGTCGCGCCGCGGCTCGGGCTCCGTACGGGCGCGTACGCCGCCGCGGAGCTGCACCGACTCGGAACGCCGGTCCCCCGCTGACTCAGGGTCAGCCCCGTCCGTCCAGCATCGTCCGTGAGCGCGCCGTCTGCTCGCGCAGGGCGTCGGCGAGGGCGGCGACGGCGGGGATCCGAAGCGAGTCGGCGCGGATCACCATCCAATAGGGCAGGCGCTCGGTCGCGAGCTGAGGCAGCAGCCGCACGAGGTCGTCGTGGCGGTCGGCGACGAAGCACGGGAGCATGCCGATGCCCGCCCCGGCCCGTGTGGCCTCGACCTGCACGAGGACGTTCGTCGAGGTGACGCCGTCGCGCATGCGCGGCACCACGCGGCGCGGCAGGTCGAGCGCCTCGACCTGCAGCATCGCGTCGACGAAGTAGACCAACCGGTGCGTCTGCAGCTCCTCCATGTCGCGGGGCTCTCCGTGCGCCGCGAGGTAGGCGCGCGAGGCGTACATGCCGAGCGCGTAGGAGCCGAGCTCGAGGGTCGTTCCTCGCGAGGTCTGAGGACGACCGACCACCACCTCGAGATCGAGACCGGGGCGGTGCAAGGCCGCGCGGCGCTGTGCGGCGACGATCTCGACGGCGAGGTCGGGATGCCGCTCGCGCAACCGGGCGATCGCGGGGGCCGCGATGTACGCGCTGAAGCCGTCGGTCGCCGACATGCGGACGACGCCGGCGACGGGGTCGGGCTCCTCTCCCCCGGCGGCCAACTGCGTCATCGCCGCTTCGATGCGCCCGGCGGCCTCCGTCGCGCGGCGGCCGAGAGAGGTGAGCTCCCATCCGCGGCCCGATTGGGCGACGACGCGACCCCCGAGGGCGTCTTCGAGTGCCGCGATGCGGCGGGCGATGGTGGTGTGGTCGACACCGCGCACCTGCGCCGCAGCGCTGTACGTGCCCGTTCGCGCGACCGCCAGGAGCATGAGCAGGTCGTCGGCCCGCGCGGTGATGGCATCCATTCTGCAATTGTGCACAGCGCGGGAGCACGAATGGGCATTGTCGCATCTTGATACCGCCCGCAGACTCGACGGCGGATGTCACCGTCGACACCGAAGGAGCCAGCATGGAATCCCCCGCCGCGGCGCAGCGCAGCGCCTCCCCCGAAATCGCCACCGGCAAGATCAAGAAGGTCGTCGCCGCGTCGATGGCCGGCACGGTCGTCGAATGGTACGAGTTCTTTCTCTACGCCACGGCCGCGAGCCTGGTCTTCGGCACGTTCTTCTTCCCGTCGTCGGGTTCTCCGCTCGACGGCATCATCGCCGCCTTCGTCACCTACGCCGTCGGCTTCGTCGCCCGGCCCCTGGGCGGCATCGTCTTCGGCCAGATCGGCGACCGGTTCGGGCGCAAGCCCACACTGCAGGCGACGATCATCATCGTCGGTGCGGCGACTTTCCTGATGGGATGCCTCCCCGGCTTCGCCTCGGTCGGATACTGGGCGCCCGCCATGCTCGTGGCCCTGCGCTTCATCCAGGGCTTCGCCGTCGGCGGTGAATGGGGCGGCGCCGTGCTGCTCGTCGCGGAGCAGAGCCCGAACCGCTCGCGCGCGTTCTGGGCGAGCTGGCCGCAGGCGGCGGTCCCCGTCGGGAACCTCCTCGCGACGACGGTGCTTCTGGTGATGTCGTTCATCCTCTCTCCCGCCGCGTTCCTCGACTGGGGCTGGCGCGTCGCGTTCTGGCTGTCGGCGGTGATCGTGCTGGTCGGCTTCTACATCCGCACCCACGTCGAGGAGGCGCCCATCTTCCTCGAGGCCAAGAAGCAGGTGCAGCAGGAGAAGGCGACCTCGTTCGGCGTCGTGGAGGTGCTGCGGCGCTACCCGAAGGGCGTCGTCCAGGCCATGGGTGTGCGCTTCGCGGAGAACATCGTCTACTACATCGTCGTGAGCTTCTCGATCGTCTACCTGAAGGTCGTGCACTCCTACGACACGAGCCAGCTGCTGCTCGCGCTGCTGATCGCGCACATCATCCACTTCGCCGTGATCCCCCCGATCGGGCGCCTCGCCGACCGCATCGGCCGCAAGCCCGTCTACCTCGCGGGTGCGATCCTCAGCGCGACCTGGGCGTTCTTCGCCTTCCCCATGTTCGACACGCTGAACCCCGTCGTCATCGTCGCCGCCGTGGCGCTGGGTCTGGTGTTCCACGCCGGCATGTACGCGCCGCAGCCGGCGGTCATGGCCGAGCTGTTCCCGACGCGTATGCGCTACTCGGGCGTCTCGCTCGGGGCCCAGGTGACGGCGATCCTCGCCGGTTCGCTCGCGCCGATCCTCGCGACGCAGTGGCTGCGCGACTTCGGTTCGTGGCTGCCCATCGCGCTGTACATCGTGGCGGCCTGCGTCCTGACCTCGATCGCCGTATTGTCGCTGAAGGAGACGCGCGGGATCTCGCTGCGCGACATCGACGCCGCCGACGCCGCGCGGGGGAAGTGAGCACCATGACCATCGACCTCAGCGGACGCCGGGCCCTCGTCACGGGCGGTGCCAGCGGCATCGGCGCGGCGATCGCGCGAGCCTTCGCCGAGGCCGGTGCCACGGTCACGGTCGCCGATCTCAACGCCGAGGGCGCTCAGACCCTCGCCGACGAGATCGGCGGCCGCGCCTGGGCGGTCGACCTCTCCGACGCGTCGGCGCTGGCCGGACTGGACCTCGACGTCGACATCCTCGTCAACAACGCCGGCATCCAACACGTGAGCCCCATCGAAGAGTTCGCCCCCGAGCGGTTCTCCTTCATGCTGCGCCTGATGCTCGAGGCGCCGTTCCTGCTCATCCGTGCGGCGCTGCCCGGGATGTACGAGCGCGGATTCGGACGCGTGCTGAATGTGTCGAGCGTCCACGGTATACGCGCATCGGCATACAAGTCGGCGTACGTCACCGCGAAGCACGGTCTCGAGGGGCTCTCCAAGACGACGGCGCTCGAGGGCGGTGCTCGCGGGGTGACGAGTGTGTGCATCGATCCCGGGTACGTGCGCTCCCCGCTCGTCGAGAAGCAGCTGGCCGACCAGGCCCGGGCGCACGGCATCCCGGAATCCGAAGTGCTCGAGACGGTGCTGCTGAAGGATGCCGCGATCAAGCGGCTCGTCGAACCGGCGGAGGTCGCCTCGCTCGCCCTCTGGCTCGCGGGCCCGGATGCCGCGATGGTCACCGGAACGAGCTACGTGATGGACGGCGGGTGGTCCGCGCACTGAGCACGAGCTGACGTGTCGAGAGCGCTCCCTCGCGGAGATCTTCGGGGCTGCGAGAGGCGGGGCCGGAAGAAATCCGACTTCTTCCGTGAGTTTCGGTAATGTAAAAAAACCTCGGAGCAATTGGTGACCAGCCCGCCGGGGACAAAGATGTCCGAAGGATGGCGGCATTTGTCGCGATCAACACTTCACAGCAGAGGTAATGCGATGACAATGCACACCAGCGGTCGAGGCCGTCTCGGTTTCGCCCTCGGCGCCCTCGGCGTCTCGGCTCTCGTCCTGGCCGGATGCTCGGCCAGTGGCGGAGACGACGGATCCGGCAGTGGTTCGACCGACCCGCTCGTCGTCGGCACGACCGACAAGATCAGCTCGATCGACCCGGCCGGCTCGTACGACAACGGCTCGTTCGCCGTGATGAACCAGGTCTACCCGTTCCTGCTCAACAGCCAGTACGGCACGTCGGACGTCACGCCCGACGTCGCGGAGTCGGCCGAGTTCACCTCGCCGACCGAGTACACCGTGAAGCTGAAGTCGGGTCTGAAGTTCGCGAACGGCCACGACCTGACGTCGTCCGACGTGAAGTTCTCGTTCGAGCGTCAGCTCACCATCGCCGACCCCAACGGCCCCTCGTCGCTGCTCGGCAACCTCGACAGCGTCGAGACCCCCGACGACACCACCGTCGTCTTCACGCTGAAGAACGGCGACGACCAGGTCTGGCCGCAGATCCTGTCGAGCCCCGCCGCCCCCATCGTCGACGAGGAGGTCTTCTCGGCCGACTCGGTCACCCCCGACGACACCATCGTCGAGGGCAAGGCCTTCGCGGGGCAGTACACGATCGAGTCGTACAAGCTGAACGAGCTGATCTCGTACGCGCCCTACGCCGACTACCAGGGCTCGCTGCCCAAGCCCGAGAACGGCGGGATCTCGGCGAAGTACTACGCCGACGCCTCCAACCTCAAGCTCGACGTGCAGTCCGGCGCGATCGACGTCGCGTTCCGCAGCCTGAGCGCCACCGACATCGCCGACCTGTCGTCGAACGATGCGGTCAAGATCGTCGACGGCCCCGGCGGCGAGATCCGCTACATCGTCTTCAACTTCGACACGATGCCCTTCGGCGCCACGACGCCCGAGGCCGACGCGGCCAAGTCGCTCGCCGTGCGTCAGGCCGCGGCCGACCTCATCGACCGTCAGGCGATCGCGACCGACGTCTACAAGGACACGTACTCGCCGCTGTACTCCTACGTTCCGCAGGGCCTGGCCAGCGCCAACGAGGCCCTCAAGGACCTCTACGGCGACGGCAGCGGCATGCCCGACGCCGCGAAGGCGAAGGCGACGCTCGAGGCCGCCGGTGTCTCGACGCCCGTCACGCTGAACCTGCAGTACAACGGCGACCACTACGGCCCCTCGTCGGGCGACGAGTACGCCGCCATCAAGGCGCAGCTCGAGGAGGACGGCCTGTTCACCGTCAACCTCGCCCAGACCGAGTGGGTGCAGTACACCAAGGACCGCACCGCCGACGTCTACCCCGCGTACCAGCTCGGCTGGTTCCCGGACTACTCGGATGCCGACAACTACCTGACCCCGTTCTTCTCGGCGGACAACTTCCTCGGCAACCACTACGACAACGCCGAGGTCCAGCAGCTGCTCGTCGACCAGGCGACGCAGACCGACAAGACCACGCGTGAGCAGGAGATCGGCGACATCCAGGACAAGGTGGCCGCCGACCTGTCGACCCTCCCGCTGCTCCAGGGCAAGCAGGTCGCGGTCGTGGGCTCCAGCGTGGAGGGCGCCGTGCTCGACGGATCCTTCAAGTTCCGCTACGCCCCGCTGCACAAGTAATCGATCGGCGGGTGCCCGGTCCCTCAGTGGATGGACCGGGTGCCCGCGGCTTTCCGTTCCCCAGTTAGGTCCTCATGGCCACCGCCGTCGACGCCCCCGTCATCGCCGCGCCCGCCTCCCCCAAGGGCGGCGGACTCTGGCGCTACATCCTCGTCCGACTCCTCCTGATCATCCCCACGGTCTTCATCCTCGTCACCGTCGTCTTCCTGCTCATGCGGGTCACCGGCGACCCGATCACGGCCGCCCTCGGCGGACGCCTCCCGCCCGAGCAGCTCGCGGAACGCATCGCCGCAGCCGGCTACGACCGCCCCCTGTACCAGCAGTACGTCGAGTACATCTGGGGCGTGCTGCGCGGCGACTTCGGCACCACCATCACCGACAACCGTCCGGTCATCGGCATCCTGCTGCAGTACGGCTCGGCCACCCTCGAGCTGGCGATCTACGCCCTCTTCGTGGCGTTGCTGATCGGCATCCCGTTCGGTCTCATCGCGGCGTACCGTCGCGATCGCTGGCAGGATGCCACGCTGCGCATCGGGGCGATCCTCGGCTACGCGACCCCCATCTTCTTCGTCGGCCTGCTGCTCAAGCTCGTGTTCGCGGTGTGGTT
The DNA here is from genome assembly GCF_032464935.1 of Microbacterium phycohabitans. Classification (NCBI taxonomy): domain Bacteria; kingdom Bacillati; phylum Actinomycetota; class Actinomycetes; order Micrococcales; family Microbacteriaceae; genus Microbacterium; species Microbacterium phycohabitans. Next base: position 551,347 of record NZ_JAWDIT010000002.1, on the reverse strand, counting down.
GAGCGTGCTTCCGGTCGCCGGTCGCGCGAACACCCGCACGGAGCTCAAGCTGTCGACGCTGGATGCCCCGAGCGGCATATACCTGCTCGATGCGATCCGCCTCGGCGACGGTGCGGCGGTGGGCGACGTGCTGACCCACGCGATCCTGCCCGGTGTGGCCCTCGGCATCCTGACCGCGGGCATCTTCCTGCGGCTCGTGCGGACCAACGTCATCGGCACGCTGGGCTCGCAGTACGTCACATCGGCGCGTTCGCGGGGCGTGGGGGAGTACCGCCTCGTCACGAAGCACGCGTACCGCCCGGCGCTCATCCCGATCATCACGGTCATCGGTCTGCAGATCGCGCTGCTGCTGTCGGGTGCGGTGCTGACCGAGACCACCTTCGAGTGGAAGGGCCTGGGCTTCATGCTGAGCGAGTACCTCAAGGCCCGCGACTTCGTGGCCGTGCAGGGCATCGTCGTCATGATCGCCGTGCTCGTCGCCTTCACGAACTTCCTCGTCGACGTCATCGCGGCGATCATCGACCCGCGAGTGAGGTACTGACATGACGGATGCCACGACATCCACGGCCCTGTCCGAGCGCAAGGTCCCACTGCGCGACCGCCTGCCCGTGATCTCGCACCTGCGCCGCAGCGTCGGACTGCAGCGCACCATGCTCGTGCTGGGCCTGGTCATCACGACGGTGTTCGTGATCGTCGCCGTCTTCGCGCCCCTGCTCGCCCCCTACGGCTTCGCGCAGCAGGAGGCGGACGGGGTGAAGTTCGGCACGCAGCAGGCGCCGGACGCGATGAACCTTCTCGGCACGACCGTCGGCGGTTTCGACGTGCTCTCGCGCGTGATCTGGGGCGCGCAGACCGCGCTCCTGGTGATCGTGTGCGCGATCGCGTTCTCGATCTTCCTCGGCATCTTCCTCGGCCTGGTCGGCGGCTACTTCGGCGGATGGCTCGACCGCGTCCTCGTGGTGCTGTGCGACGCGATCTACGCCTTCCCCTCGCTGCTGCTCGCGATCGTGATGTCCATCGCGATCACCAAGGGCCAGTCGACGCTGTGGGGTGGCATCCTGGCCACCGCCATCTCGATCACCGTGGTGTTCGTGCCGCAGTACTTCCGCGTGATCCGCGCCGAGGTGGTGCGGGTCAAGGCGGAGCCGTTCGTCGAGTCGGCCCGCGTCATCGGCGTGCCGACCGCGCGCATCCTGCTGCGGCACGTGCTGCGCAACTCGACGCGGTCGCTGCCGGTCGTGGTCACGCTCAACGCCTCCGAGGCACTGCTGACCCTCGCGGGACTGGGCTTCCTCGGCTTCGGCATCGAAGCCACCGCCGCCGCGGAGTGGGGGTACGACCTCAACCGCTCGGTCAGCGACGTCACCAGCGGCATCTGGTGGACGGCCATCCCGCCGGGCGTCGCGATCGTGCTCGCCGTGCTCGGCATCACGCTCGTCGGCGAGAGCCTCAACGACCTCAGCGACCCGCGCCTGCGCACCCGTCGGCGCGCCGGACGCGCGCCCGCCCCGGTCACGGCCGTCGACCCCTCGACGGCTCCGGCCGACGCATCGACCACCGCCCCCGCCGGAACCCCGGCCTCCGCCACCGACGGGAGCCCCTCATGACCGGCACCGCGGCATCCGTCGCCCGCATCGACGACCTCCGCGTCACCTTCGCCACCGACGGCGCCCCCGTCGCCGCCATCAACGGGATCTCGCTCGAGGCCCGTGCCGGCGAGGTGCTCGCGATCGTCGGCGAGTCGGGCTCGGGCAAGACCGTGACCGCGAACACGCTGCTCGGGCTGCTTCCCGAGACCGCGACGCTGTCGGGCGCCGTGATCGTGCGCGGCCGCGACGGCGGCGAGACCGACATCGTCCACGCCACCGGTGCCCAGCTGCGCGAGATGCGCGGACGCGACGCGGCGATGGTGTTCCAGGAGCCGTCGACGGCGCTGAACCCCGTGTACACCGTGGGGTGGCAGATCGCCGAGGGACTGCGCGCGCACGAGAAGCTGTCGAAGGCCGAGGCCAAGGCCAAGGCCGTCGACATCCTGCGCCGCGTCGGCATCCCGGATCCCGAGAAGCGCGTCGACGACTACCCGCACCAGTTCTCGGGCGGGCAGAAGCAGCGCGTGGTGATCGCGATGGCCCTGGTGCTGGATGCCGGTCTGATCATCGCCGACGAGCCCACCACCGCGCTCGACGTCACCGTGCAGGCCGAGATCCTCGACCTGTTGCGCACGTGCCGCGACGAGTTCGGGGCGACGATCGTGCTCATCACCCACAACATGGGCGTGGTGGCCGACCTCGCCGACCGCGTCATCGTGATGTACCGCGGCGACATCGTCGAGCAGGCTCCGGTGCGCGAGCTGTTCGCCGCGCCCCGCGAGGAGTACACCCGCGACCTGCTCGCCGCCGTTCCGCACGTGGGTCGCGGCAAGAGCTCCCACCAGTCGCTCGACGCCCCCGCCCCCACCGCTCCGCCGGAGGGCAGCCTCGTCGTGGCCGAGAAGGTCGAGATCGGATACCCCGGTCGCTTCGGCTCCGCCGGCGTGGTCGCGGTGAAGGGCGCGGACTTCTGGATCGGTCCCGGCGAAGTGCTGGGCCTGGTGGGGGAGTCGGGCTCGGGCAAGACCACGATCGGTCGCGCGATGGTGGGCCTGACCTCGGTGGTCGGCGGCTCGTTGAAGGTGCTCGGGACCGAGATGCGCGGAGCCAAGCCCCGGCACCTGGCCAAGACGCGACCGGACATCGGTTTCGTCTTCCAAGACCCGGCGACGAGCTTCAACCCGCTGCTGACGATCGCGGAGTGCATCGCCGAACCACTGGTCGTGCACCAGCGCGCCGCGGGCGGCCGAGCCGCGCGTCAGCGCGTCGACGAGCTGCTCGACGCGGTGCAGTTGCCGCGGGCCTTCGGCGACCGCTACCCGCACGAGCTCTCGGGCGGTCAGCGTCAGCGCGCGTCGCTCGCGCGAGCGCTCGCGCTGGACCCCAAGCTGCTCATCGCCGACGAGCCGACCTCGGCGCTCGACGTGTCGGTGCAGGCGCGCGTGCTGCAGCTGTTCGCGCAGCTGCAGGCCGAGTTCGGCTTCGCGTGCCTGTTCATCAGCCACGACCTCGCCGTCGTCGACGAGGTGGCCGACCGGGTGATCGTGCTGCGTCAGGGCGTCATCCGCGAGCAGGGCACGACGGTGCAGGTGCTCACCGAGCCGCGCGACGACTACACCAAGCGCCTGCTGGCGTCGCTGCCCGTGCCCGACCCGGTCGAGCAGGAGGCACGCCGCGAGCTCTGGCGCGCAACGCGCGGCTAGCGCGCGTCTGCGCGAGTCGCCGGAATTCGTCGCCCTGCATGCCGCACAGGCGACGAATCCTGGCGACTCACGCGCACGTCCTACCGCAGGAACGTGTCGGAGATCACCGTGAACAGCCACCAGCCGATCGCCAGGACGGTGATCACGCCGCCGACCCACGAGAAGCCCCGGCGCAGCCGCCGGCCCTCGCGGGCGACGCCGACGGGCGGGGGAGTCAGGAGCGGGACACCGGGTGCCACCGGCGCAGGAGCCGCCGGCAACCGCTCGTCGCGCCACCGCGCCCACTGGCCGAGCTTGTCGTCGATGGCATCCACTGTTGCGAAGATCCACTCCCACGTCGCCGGGTCGATCGTGGACAGCTCGCGCCGCGCGTAGAGGAAGAGGCGGTCATCGACGATCTCGACGTCGAGTGCGGCGGCGTTGTCGATGAAGCGCGCCATGACGTCGGGGGTGAAGAGGTACAGCGCGTCGCGCTCGTAACCCTTCGGGCAGTACAGCGCGAAGTGCTGGTCGAAGTCGCCCTCGAGGCTCAGGCGCTGATCGCGCGAGAACGTCGTCGGGAGGTTCGACGCCCCGAACAGGCCGTTGTTGCCCACGGCATCCAGGACGATGTGGGGGAGCGGGGTGTCCAGTCGCAGCTGTACGTACGCCCACTTGTGGGTCTGCTCGTTCTTGCCCGACCCGGTCTTGTACGTGTAGTTGCCGACCTCGACCCATCGGGGACGCGGCCCGTGGACGACGTCGGTGGCCTCGCGCGAGTGGCCCTCGCTGAAGATCATGCCGGGAAGGTCGGGCGTCGGGACGGTGGGGAACCACGACAGCCCGTTTTCCTGCGCGAAGTGCGCGAGCCGATAGCGGCGCGTCGCGCGTCCGCGGAAGAGGACGATCAGCGCGTAGGCGATCAGCGCGACGGCGGCGGCGAAGAAGATCAGGAAACCGATGCCGATCGGGTTCGGGCGCCCCTCATCGGCGAACAGTCCGAAGCTGACCACGGTGGCCATCAGCGATGCGGCGACGAGCAGGATGCCGCCCACGAGGACGAATCCGATCGTGGTGATCACGACGCTCGTCAGCGTCCCCTGGCGGCGCAGCTGCGCGGTGAAGGCGCGCACCTCCGCACGCGTGACCGGTCGTGTCAGGGCAGAGGTGTCCAGGGCCGTACCGCTCATGGCCCCACGCTACCGAGGGCGTCTCGCGAGCGTCGCTGTCAGCGCGCCATCATCAGGAGGATCGGCACGAACACGAGCGCCGCGAATCCCAGCGCCAGCACGACCGTTCCGGCGACGATCGCCGTGATCGCCCACACTCCGCCTCGCCGCAGGCGGCGTCCGGGGGCGGCGACACCCGGCGGCGGATTCCGGATGCCGACGGGCACCGCGGCATCCGGAGCAGGGACCGCCGCGCTCGCCGTCGCCGCCCCGCCCGGGCCGGCGATGGCGGGGGCCGCGACGACGGTTGCGGTGGGCGCATCCGAGAGCCGGTCGTCGCGCCACCGGCCCCACTGCTCCAGCTTGTCGAGCAGGGTCGACACCACCGAGAACACCCACGCCCACCGTGCGGGGTCGAGCGTCGACAGTTCGGTGGAGGAGTACAGGAACAGCCAGTCGTCGACGATCTCGACTTCGAGCGTGGCCGCGCTGTCGATGAAGCGCGCCATGACGTCGGGGGTGAAGAGATAGAGCGCGTCGCGCTCGTAGCCGGTCGGGCAGTACAGGCGGAAGTACCGGTCGAAATCGCCCTCGAGGCTGAGCTGCTGTCCTCGCTCCCACAGGCCGAGGCGGACGCCGTTGCCCTGGGCATCGAGCACGATGTGCGGCAGCGGCACGTCGAGACGGATCGCGATGTATCCCCACCGCGAGGTGGTGGTGTTCTTGCCGTTGCTGACCGTGTATGAGTGGTTGCCCACCTCGACGAATCGCGGGTGGGCGGAACGCACCAGGTCGTACGCGGTGCGGTCGCCGCCGATCTGGAAGATCGCGCCGGGGAGCGGCGGCTCCGGCAGAGCGGCAACGTACTCCATCCCCACGTCGCGGGCGAACCCGGCGAGGCGCCAGCGCCTGTCCTCCTGCTTCCGCTGCCCGTGGCGGACGGCGAACAGCGCGGCCGCGAGCGCCCCGAGGCCCAGGAGGATCGGGATCGCGAAGATCAGGCCGAGCACGACGACGCCGTCGCCGATCGCGGTGCGGAAGATCGCGAGCAGGACGACGAGGAAGACCCCCGCACCGCCGATCAGGGCGAACGCGAAGACGTAGGCGACGACCGCCACGGCGGTGTTCGCCGGGGGCAGGCGGCCCTCCGAGCGCAGCCGGGCCGTGAACGCCCGTGCCGCGGAGGCGTCGCCCGTCATCGTCAGCGCGCGCGCGTCGAATGGTCGGATCCCCGTCATCCCGCCCCCTGCCGTCGTCGGTGCTCCCCAGGCTATCGATGTCGATTCCCCGGGGGAGTCGGCATCCGTTAGACTACGAAGGTTGCCCGGCGACGCCCATGCGCGTGTGAGCCCGCGGCGACGTGCAACACACCCTCCTGCTGCCGGGAAATGCCCGTCAGCCGTTCTAGTCCGAAGGAGGTGGGTTAGTGACGCACCAGTACGAACTCATGGTCATCTTCGATCCCGAGGTCGACGAGCGCCAGGTCGCTCCGAAGCTCGACGGATTCCTCAAGGTCATCACGGCCGATGGGGGAACCATCGACAAGATCGACATCTGGGGCCGCCGTCGTCTCGCCTACGAGATCCGCAAGAAGAACGAGGGCATCTACGCCGTCGTCAACTTCGTCGCGACCAGCGAGGCCACGAACGAGCTCGACCGTCAGCTGAAGCTGAACGAGCAGATCATGCGCACCAAGGTCCTGCGCGCCGAAGAAGCGATCGCCCAGGTCGCCGCCGAGGCCAAGCGCTCCGAGGAGAAGGCCGCCCGCAAGGCCGCCGCTCCCCGCAAGGTCGAGTCCGCCGAGAAGGCTGCGAAGTAACGACGATGGCCGGCGAAACCGTCATCACCGTCGTGGGCAACCTCACGGCCGACCCTGAGCTGCGCTACACGCAGAACGGGCTTCCCGTGGCGAACTTCACGATCGCGTCGACTCCCCGCACGTTCGACCGTCAGGCGAACGAGTGGAAGGACGGCGAGGCGCTCTTCCTGCGCGCCTCGGTGTGGCGCGAATTCGCCGAGCACGTCGCCGGTTCGCTGACGAAGGGCAGCCGTGTCATCGCGACCGGTCGCCTCAAGCAGCGTTCGTACCAGGACCGCGAGGGTAACAACCGCACCTCCATCGAACTCGAAGTCGATGAGATCGGCCCCTCGCTCCGCTACGCGACCGCCCAGGTCACCCGTGCCGCCGGTGGCGGCGGGGGTGGCGGGGGCCAGCGCGCGCAGGTGCAGCAGTCGAACGACGAGCCGTGGTCGACCCCCGGCTCGAACAACGGCGGCGGCAACAGCGGCGCTGACGCGTGGAGCACTCCTGGTTCCTACGGAGACGACACCCCGTTCTGATCTTCGCCGCGCTCTCGAGCGAGACGACAGACCCCTCGAAATTCCGGATGCCATGCCCCGGTCCGCGTGACCGGCTCGGCATCCGAACCACACGAAAGAAGGAAGCATGGCTGGAAAGGCCACTGGCGACCGCCGCAAGCCGCGGAAGGGCGCGAAGAACGCCGCCCCCGCGAAGGCGATCCGCGTCGGCGTCATCGACTACAAGGACGTCGCAACCCTCCGCAAGTTCATCTCGGAGCGCGGGAAGATCCGCGCCCGTCGTATCACCGGTGTCTCCGTGCAGGAGCAGCGCCTGATCGCCCGCGCCATCAAGAACGCGCGCGAGATGGCTCTCCTGCCCTACGCCGGCGCCGGCCGCTAAGGAGCACCCGATGGCAAAGCTGATTCTCACGAATGAGGTCACCGGGCTCGGTAGCGCCGGTGACGTTGTCGAGGTCAAGAACGGGTACGCCCGTAACTACCTCATCCCGCAGGGCTTCGCCGTGGCCTGGAGCCGTGGTGGCGAGAAGCAGGTCGCGTCGATCCGCGCCGCTCGCGAGTCCCGCGCGATCCACGCTCACGAAGACGCCGTGGCACTGAAGAACTCGCTCGAGTCGAACACCGTCAAGCTGTCGGTCAAGGCCGGCAACGAGGGACGCCTGTTCGGTTCGGTCAAGCCCGCCGACGTCGCCGACGCCGTCAAGGCCGCCGGTCTCGGCGAGCTCGACAAGCGCAAGATCCAGATCACCTCCTCGATCAAGTCGGTCGGCGAGCACGAGGCGACCGTTCGCCTGCGTGACGACGTCACCGCCGTGATCACCCTCCAGGTGGTCGCCGCGAAGTAATTCGCGACGCACGATTCGGCCCCGCTCCTGCTCCGGCAGGGCGGGGCCTTTTCGCGTTCTCCGGTCGAGGGTCGGAGTTCGGCGGCGACGGGCGGGGTGTCGTCGCGAAGACCGAGGTCGGGCGTGACGGGATCGGGCCGGTTGGGGCGTGATTCTCACGCCCCGCCGTGCGGGATGTGCCCCGAAAGCCCCAGAGCGATCGGCCGGGGAGCGGCGCGTCGGCGGATGATGAAGCGCCGGGTGCTTTCCACGCGTTCCGTCTGCGTGATCACGCGCATGAGCCATGGAGACGGCTGGCACGCACGCCAAGGTGACGCGTGCGCTTTCGTCTCCTCGCCGTCGTTCTGGCGGTCTCGGCTGCCTCCGTGGCATCCACGTTTCTCCCCGGTCCGGCCATCGCGACGACGATCGTGCGTGCCGGTGCGATCGCCGACGTCGACGGCGACACCATTCCCGACGGCATAGAGCGCGTGGTCTGCGGCTCAGCCACCTGCGCGACCGGTACGGAGGACACCGACGGCGACGGCGTCCCCGACGTGGTCGAGGTCGCCGCGTGCGGTTCGACGTCCTGTGCGGATCCCGGGGCGGATGTCGACGGGGACGGTATCCCCGACTTCGTCGAGCGTCTGGTGTGTGGGAGCGCCACCTGCACCTCGGGCCGTGAGGACGTCGACGGCGACGGTGTTCCCGATTGGGTCGAGTACCTCGTGTGCGGAACCGCGACCTGCGCGACGGGCACCGAAGACCTCGACGGCGACGGTGTCGCCGACGCTTCGGCGTTGCAGGCGTACGCGACGTACCGCCAGAACCTCGCGGTCACCGGTCGCGAGTACGCGTGGGTGACCCCCGCCTTCATCTGCAGCGGGCTACTCGTGCTGGTGGGGGCGGCGCTGATGGTGGTCAGGGCGCGTCGCCGCGCGGAGGCTGCGGGGGTGACCCGATGAGGGCGCGCATGCTCTGGGCCTCGCTCACCATCACCGCGGTGATCGTGTCGGGTGGGGCTGTCCCCGCCTCGGCAGCGCCTGTCGATCGCGCCGCCGAATTGCAGCAGCAGATCCTGGAGCGGGTCCGTGCGGCCGCTGCGCCGGCCGCAGCGCCCGATATCCGCCCCGAGAACGCACCCCCGTCCGAGGTGACGGTCAATCCGGGCGAGGGGGCGGTTCTGGATGCCGCGGGCACGGGCGTCCGTGCCCAGTTCTCCGGCCACGATGTCGGTGAGTCGGTGTTCGTGCACGCAGCCCCGCTGGGCGATGCTGCAGCCGTCTCGGCGGCGTCGGAGACCGGCGGGGTGGTCGCGGGCGCCCCCGTCGAGATCCGGGCGCACACCGATGACGGCGACGACGTCACGCAGTTTCCGGCGTCGTACACCCTCGAGAGGGACGCCTCGGGTATCGAGGTGGCGAAGGACGTCGTTCCGGGCGTGCGCCTGAATCTCGATGTCGACGCCGCCGCGCTCCAGCGGGCCGGAATCGATCTGTCGAGCCTGCGGGTCTTCAGTCGAGAGAATGCCGGCGAGCCGTGGAGTCAGCTCCCGTCGTACTTCGATGCGGATGCCGGCACCGTCGCGGCCGAGTCGGAGCACCTCTCGCAGTTCGTGGTGATCGGCACCCCGGTGCAGACGACGCCCGTACCGCGGATCGTGCTCGATCCGGATGACGACGTGGGCTGGGCGGACTCTCCGGGCCCGCACGTCACCGAGTTGCCATACAACGTGCGGCTCGCCGACCAGCTCGCGGGAATGCTGCGCGATCGATGCATCGCCGACGTCACGGTGACGCGCGGAGCTGATCAGCGATTCGTGTCGGCCGACACGCGCCGCGCGATCGCGGCCTCGCACAACCCGGACATCACCCTCTCCCTCGCCTTCGCGACGTTCCGGGGTAGGGCGTGGGGATCCACCCGCGACGGAGGCACGCAGGTGTTCGCACGGGGCGGGGCCGACAGCGACGCGCTGCGCGACTCGCTACGCGATGAGATGCCCGGCTACACCGGGCGCCCGGCCAAGACGAAAGCCGCGACCCCTGATTTCCCCCACGAAGAGTACGAGGGGCTCCCTGGTGCGGTCGTGCACATGGAGACCCTGTTCCTCGACCACAACTTCGACCGTCCGGTCATCGACAACGGCTGGGACTCGATCGTGAACGGCACGTTCACGGGGGTGGGGAAGTACCTGGAGTCGAAAGGCTTCTCGTGCACCAACCCCGTCACGGGCGGGTGGCCGGCCCGGCCGTCTGCGGACGACCTCGCCCGCTGGTACCAGCTCGGCTACCGCAACTGGCAGCACTACGGTGCCGACCCGGTGTCGTTCTCGACGGGCAACCTGGTCGAGCGCGAGCACCTCTTCGCGCTGTCGGGGGTGGGCGGTTCGGCAACCGACGTCTCGCTCGTCTACAACGCGCAGGACGGGCGCCTCACCCGCACCGGTGCGGGATGGAGTTTCGCGCTCGGCGGTTACGCTCAGCGCTTCGACGACCACTCGGTTCTCGTCGTGCGCGGCGACGGTGCGACGATCCTGTTCGAGCCCGACGGCACCGGAGGGTACGTCGACCCGCACGGCGAGGGCCTGCACCTGGCCGAGGCGGGCGACGGCATCCTGCGCCTGACCTCGCGGACCGGTGAGTCGTGGGACTTCGACGCCGCGGATCAGGATGGCATCGGCGAGATGGTCCGCTCGGTCGACGCGGCCGGGCGCGTGACGACGCTCACCTATGGAGCACCGTCGGCGTCGCAGCAGTTCGTGCCGTTGATCGGCATCACGGATGCCGCGGGCCAGACGGTGCGCGTCGACTCCGACGACCTCGGTCGCATCGCCGGTTTCACCCTGCCCGATGGACGCGCGTGGTCGCTCGGCTACGACGATCGCGGCGACCTCGTGCGGCTCGGGTCGCCGGACGGCGGCACCAAGACCTTCGCGTACGACGACGCGCATCGCGTCCTGACGATGACGGATGCCACCGGCGCCACATATCTGCGCAACGCCTACGACGCGTCGGGCCGGGTGGTGCATCAGTGGGATGCCGAGGGCTCCGAGCGCCGCTTCGACTACGGCACGGGCGAGACGACGTACGTCGATCAGGAGGGTCGGACGCACACGTACGTGTTCGACGCCCGATCGCGGATCACGAAGATCACCGACCCGCTCGGCGGCGAGCAGTCGTGGACCTACGACGATGACGACAACGTCACGGCTTTCACCGACGCGGCCGGTCGGACGACTGGGTACGCGTACGACGACGCCGGCAACGTCACGACGGTGACCGACGCCACCGGTGCGGTCACGCGGTACACGTACACGCAGACGGGGGCGGTCGCCTCGCGCACCGACGCCCTCGGACGGGTCACGAGCTACGGCTACGACGCCCGCGGCACGCTGACGCGGACCGTTCTGCCCGACGGTTCGGTGATCGCGTACGACGTCGACGCGGCCGGGAACACGACGCGAATGACCCTGCCCTCGGGCGCCGTCTACGGGTTCGAGGTCGACGGGCGCGGCAACCGCACGGCGAGCACCGACCCCCTCGGGCGGGTCACGCGGTTCGCCTACGACGACGGCAACCGTCTGGTGGCATCCACCGATCCGCTGGGCCGGGTTACCCGGTACGAGTGGGACGCGCGCGACCGGGTGACGGCGGTGACCGATCCGCTGGGGCGCACCACCCGGTACGCCTACGACCTCAACGGCAACCTCGTCGGTGCGACGGATCCGGCGGGCAACGTCACCTCCTACGCGTGGGACGCACTCTTCCGCGTGGTGAGCGCGACCGATGCCACCGGGGGCACGACCACGTACACGTACGACCGCGAGGACGGCCTGACGGGTACGACGGATGCCGCGGGACGGCAGACGAGCTTCGTCCTCGACGCACTGTCGCGGGTGAGCGCCGTCACCGACGCGGCGGGTCAGACGTGGAAGCGGTCGTACGACGCCACCGGTGCGCCCACGGCGCAGACCGATCCGCGCGGAGCGGTCACGACGCGCGAGCTCGACGCGCTCGGACGCGTTACCGCCGTCGTGGGGCCCACCGGCATTGCGCAGCGCACCGACTACGACGCGGTCGGGCGGGTCACGTCCGTGACCGACTCTGCGGGCAACGCCACCTCGTACGCTTACGACGACCTCGACCGGGTTACGGCGGTGACCGACCCGGCGGGGTTGCGTTCCGAGTACCGGTACGACGTCGACGGGCAGCTCGTCGGCGTCGTCGACCGGCTCGGGCGTCCCACGCTCTACGAGCGCGACGCGGCCGGCCAGGTGACGGAGGTGACCGACCCGGCTGGCACCACTGCGTACGCGTACGACGCCGCGGGCAACGTCACCTCGGTCACCGACGCGGTCGGACGCCTGACAACCTACGCCTACGACGACGCCGATCAGCTCGTCGAGGCGAGGGATGCCGCCGGCCACCGCACGACGTACGCCTACGACGCGCTGGGCGATGTGACGGCGGTGACTGACCCGAACGGACACACGTCCCGGGCCACGTGGGATGCCGCGGGTCGCCGCACGAGCGGGACCGACGCCCTGGGCGCGACGATCATGTTCACGTACGACGCGGCCGGGCAGCTGACGGCCGCGACCGATGCCTTGGGCCATCGCACGATCTACGCGTACGAAGAGCACGGGCAGCTGGCATCCGTCACCGATCCGCTCGGCGCGACCACGCGCTACACGTACGACGAGCTGGGTCTGCTCGCGTCGGTCACCGATGCACGGGGAAAGGTCACGAGGTACGAGAGCGACGCCGCGGGCCAGCCTGCGCAGATGACGGATGCCACGGGCTCCCGCACGCGGTACGAATACGACGATCGGGGCTTGCTGTCCCGCGTGGTCATGCCCTCCGGCGCGGCGATCGCGTACGCATACGACGCCCGCGGTGATCGTGTGCAGCAGTCGTCGGCGTCGGACGTCGTCCGGTTCGAATACGACGCCGAGCAGCGGATGATCGCGGCGACCAACGCCGGCGGCACGACGGGGTGGACGTACACGCCGTCGGGGCAGCTCGCGTCGCAGATCGATCCGCAGGGCCGCGAACTGACCTACGCGTACGACGCGGCCGGGGCGCTGACCGGTCTCACGGTTCCGGGTGGGCAGCACATTGCGTACGACCGGGATCGCGCGGGCAGGGTCTCGCGGATGGCGAGTGCGTGGGGTGCCGCCGACTACGCCTACGACGACGGGGGCAACCTCACGGGCGTCTCGCGCTCGAACGGCGTTTCGACACGGTACGACTACGACGCCGACGACCGGGTGATCGGGATCACGTCAACGACTCCGGTGCCGAGCGGGGCGGTCGCCGCGCCGGCGGCACCGGTCCCGGTGGGAACCGGCGGACTCTGCCCGGTCATCACATCGAAGAACGCGCCCGAACTGCGCGCGGCGAACGTCGACAAGCCGGGCTGCGTCAAGCCGTCGTCGTACCTCGCGCACCGCTCCGTGCCGTCGGACACGGGCTCCCTCGCTCAGGGTGCGTCGCTGGCCTTCGACTACGCGTATGACGCGGCGGGCAACGTCACGGCGACGACCCGCACGTCCAGCGTGCCGACGGCGGCGCTTCCGGGAGGCACACCGCCCGCCGGCGCACTCGTCGGGGCGTCGGATGCCACGACGACGGTGCTCGACCGCCTGACGACTCTGCACAGCTATGACGCAGCGAATCGACTGACGGGGTCGGCGCAGAGCACGGGTGCCGCTGATGCGTACGGCTACGACGAGGTCGGTAACCGCACGTCGTGGTCGCACACATCCGCGACCGCATCATCGGGCTTCCTGGATCCGGTGCTGAAGGTCGATGCCACCGGCGTGACGGTTCCGCGTCCGCCCGCGTCGATCGCGGCCGGGTCGGTGAGAGCGGTGGACACCTCGTTCACCCAGTCGCAGGTCTTCGACGACCTCAATCAGCTGGTCTCGACCGAGAACAGCGCGACGGGCGCTCGACGACTCACCTACGACCCGGACGGACACCGCCTGTCCGCAACCGGCGGCTCAGGTGAAGACGCGTCCTACTCGTGGAACGAACTCGGACAGCTGACGGGGTACTCGGACGCGTCGGGCTCGACCGGTTTCGGATACGACGGGCTGGGGCGGCGGGTGTCGACGTCCACGCAGAGTTCCTTCGGAACGACGTCGACGACGACCGTGTGGGACGGTCTGCAGCCGATTCAAGACACCAGCGACAAAGCGGGGACGACGACGCTGGTGCGCGACGTCGCCGGCGAGTTGCTGCTCGAGGGGCGGTCCGCGGGGGCCTCGACGTGGGACCTGCTCGATCGGCTGGGTAGCGCCGTGGCGCAGGTCGGGGATGCGCGCATGGGGTCGGCGCTGAACAACCCGGTTCAGTCGGCTCGTGACTCCGCCATCGACCGGACGGCCCGCATCACTCAGGTCTCGACGGCGTCGGATTGGGGTGTGCCGGGGTTCTCGGCCTCAGGCTGGAGCGCCTCTGTCGGGTATTCGGGGGAGCGGTCCGACCCGGTCGCCGGTCTCAGCCTCTTCTACTCGCGCGGGTACGACACGCGATCGGGGTCGTGGCTGTCGCGGGACGCGTGGTCGGGGTCTCGGGCGGATCCATCGTCGCTGAACGGATATGGGTTCGTCTCGGCGAATCCCGTGACTTCGCGAGATGAGCTGGGATTCCGGCCGATCGGGCGGTACGACTACGCGGACTCGCCACGGCCCGCGCGCCCGAGGTTCACCGCGCCGGGACTCCGCGGGGCTGCGCAGCCGGACATGTCGTCCTACGCGCCGTCGAAGAACTGGAACGGCAAGGTCGCGAAGCCGAAAGTGGTCTCGCCGACCTCTAGATCGCGGCCGACCGCGCGACACGACATGGGGTCGGTTGGCGTTCTCAGCCCGGGGCTACCGCTGCTGGGTTTCGGTGCCGCGCAGACCGCTGAGGTGGCCGGTGCGGCCGCCACGCTCGGGGTCGCGGCGCTGGGAGCGGCTACGGGACTCACCCTGCTGACTCTCAGCGGTGATTCATCTGGTGTGGGGATACGCCACATTGCGGCGGCTAACGGTGACGCTGCTACCGGGGCCGCGAGTGGTGCACGGTCCGGGAGTGGGTCGCCGAACTGCGACCCGCAGAGCCTGCTTGGGGACTATTGCGCTGACGGTCGACGTGTCTTCGACACTGGGGAACAGCCAACCGAGAAGTCGTCTTCTGGGATTCCTGGCCGGACGCGGACATCGGACTCTGGATTAGATAGGACTGGGAGTGGGCTCCGCGAAGACCTCTACCATCGTGCTACTTCCTGGGCAGTCGGTGACCCAGAAGCGACCCAGTTTGCTCTTCGAGGAGGTGATGGAGTCGAGAGAGAACTCTATCAAATCCGCGGCCAGCTGAATGGACGTGATGGCATATTCGAGTGGATTATCGATCGGTCTGGTGGGGACCCGATGATCGTTCACCAGCGGTTCATACCCGGAGGGAGGGTCAGTGGTGTCCCGAATCAGACAAAGCCCTGAAGGGCGCACGTTCAAAGTGGATGCCGGCACGATTCTAGCGGCAGACCTGCCGATCAATGGCACAATTCTGGCGGTTGGTTTGTTGCGCGGTCTCATCTCATTTCCTGTTGCTAAATATCTTGCAGATCATGCGCGACTTTCGAGCACGGAAGAGGATTTCCTCGTCGAGACTTTGCGGGACAACGAGGAGGAGGACGCTTTGGAAATTTGTTCGCGCCAGATTGATGCGGAGCGAATCGATTATTCGACAGATCCTGCCGGTCGGTTCTGGGTGTGGCTCGTTTCGTCGACTATCTGGAGTCAACGCCATGGGTTCAGTAATCCCCTGGAACTTATGGAAGAGGTCTATTCGTTCTTTGGCTACCCGGTCTCGCTGTCAGCTCTGATCAGATATATGCCCCCTCCTCCCGGTGAGGCCTCGGGAGTCGCGGCACTGGTAGCTCGGTGGGGGAGATATGTTGCGGATGAACGAATGTGTCTCGAACGCGTGCTGTCCCAGGGGTCGTGTCCGTGATGTTGCGCCACACGTACGTGCAAGACCGATTATTGGTGAATACCACCCTCGACGCGGTGAACTGTGACACGACTGAACCCCTTGCGGTTGGCGAATGACGAGGTTTCCAAAAGATGATTCTGAGATGCGGGCCATCGAGTCCTCAGTCTCACGGTCCTGCATTCTCAACGTCGATTTTCCCGATTGGCCCTTCCGGATTCAGGGAAACGTGCTCGTCTACTCTTTATTCGAGGTTCTCGGACCCCGGTTTGGGACAGTTCTTGAGGATCTGGCGGCACGCTTCCATGACGCCGAAATCTGCGTCTTGGGCTGGAATGGTGACGATTACCTTGCGACATATGGTGGCTATCCTGGGTTTCGCCTAGACGCGGAGGACCTAGTTTCCGGCTTCTGGGCTGGTCTTTCCACGAACCAGACGAACGAGTCGGATAAGTACAACGCGGGGGAAACGCTCTACGACTACATTGCCATCACGGGAGAGTCGCGTCAGTGGGCGGTCTGGGGTCAGCGTGATTGGGATGTGGCGCTTCTCGTTGTCTCTGGGCCGACAGGCGGTATCGGGAGTCGGCTCGCGGGAAGAGGTGTAGACGCACTAACGGATCCAGACTATGTAGTTATGGACTTCGGAATCTCCCGCGCCGATTGGGAATCGCTGAGGAGTAGCTGCGCCTCGCAGCGCATTGACGTGGAATCTGCGTGAGTGAAATCTCACGCTCTTTCGTTGGAGGTCGGGTCGATGGAAGCGCCCCGGCTCTTCACCGTGAGCGTTTGGAGGGCAATCCCCGCTCAGGCCGATCATGTATCTCCGCGGAAGGAGGGATCGTGACGAAATACGTGCAAGAGATCGCGTGGGGTGATAGGAGGCCGACCTTGGGGGGAGTTATCGGCTCCTGGTCCGCGTATGTTTCTCAGATCGCTGCAGACATGGCGAAGTATCCAGCTGAGGTAATCGGAATATTTGGCTATGACGACTTCATCGGTGCGCTGTTCACCCGAAACGCTCTGGAGCGAGGAATGCGTCAGCTCTCCGTCTCCGATCAAGACGGGGAGTTCTACATCGTGAAGACCATCGATGAGTATTTTCAATCGTTGACCCGCGACGATCCCGGGCGTTTAGTCGGGACCTCAGAGCCGCTCTTTGCCGGACTTGTCGATGACGACTCCTATTAGTGGTTGCGACGCATTCCGAAGGACGGCGCGCTCGGCTACGAAGTAGCACGTTCAGTCCGGACACAATCCGTCCTCGGAAATCGTCCTCAATGCTCTACACGATTCGGACTGTCTTTAGAAGGGCGATTCCATACCGAATAGAAGGAAGGGAAGGGCTCTACTTCGATCTGAAATCACGGGACTGATGCAATGAACTTCATGACGTTTGTGAAAATTGATGATAAGAGTCTCACGGTAGGCGAATTGCTCGCCTCCTGGGCAAATCGCGTCAGGGGAATATCTATTGAGACGGTCAGCCTCAGGGAGGGAGTTGAAGGGAGGATAACGGCTGACGATTACATTGGATTTCTGCATTTTCGGTCCATCCTCGAGTCGGCGTTGCAACCTCTAGGAATGGCTGACGACTCCCCGGAGTCAACCATTCTGAAGGCTATCGATTCATGCTTCATGGCGCTCACGGAGGTCGACGAGGAGGGCTTGATCGAAGCGATGGACCCGCTTCTCACGGGAACTTCCCGTTCTGGGCAGTGGTGGAACGAGCGAATTCCAAGGCGAGGTGCGCTTGGGTTCGAGATAGCCCAGGTGGAGCGGCGTATGCGGGCAGTGAGGGCCTAAAGGCTCCGTGTCAATCGCCGGAAAGGCTGAGGAGGTCGACCGAGTGGACTTCATGACTATCGTCCATCTAGATGATAAGGACGTCACCGTTGGGGAACTGATCGCGTCTTGGGCGGAAAGAGTGAGAGGAATTGCTATCGAGACGACAGTGCTCAGTGAGGGTGTAGAAGGAAGGATAACATCGCACGACTACATTGGGTTTTTGCATTTTCGGTCCATCTTAGATTCTGCTTTGCAGCCACTTGAAATGGTCGCTAAGTCCCCCGAACAAACCACTTGGACGCAATAGACTCGTGCTTTAGATCTCTCACGGAGCCCGATGAGATCGGCTGGATTGCAGCCGCGGATCCGCTTCTCGCTGACTCTTCCAAGCGAGAGCGCTGGTGGACTAAACGCGTTCTCAGGCGCGGCGCCCTTCGATTTGAAATAGCGAGCGCAGAGGGGTACATGCGAGCGAGTAGGCGTTGACTCCTCAGGTCGGGGAAATTCTCGAAAGAGAACAGCGTCGAGTGTCTGAGCGGGACATCTATTCCCCATCTCGAGCAGGTCGGGACACCACGCGGACGGAGGGGGTTCGACGGCGTTCTTCCCCCAAGCGGTGTGAAATTCGCGGCGTGACGCGTTCGATTTTGAGGTTGTCATCGCATCGGAGCCCTCCTTCGCCGCGTACGCGCAGAATCCCGCGTACTGGTGGCTCCGACGGATACCGCAAAGCGGGGCGCTCGGCTACGAGGTCTCGCGCGTCGCTCGGGCTCAGGCCGGCCTCAAGTATTGACAACCGTGGTTTCGCTCCGCCGAGGTCGCGAGCGACGGGCGGTCCGCGACGGGCTGGCTGGTCCGCGAGTCCTCGCGGAGCGCGAAGGCGCAGACGTCCGCGCGCGTGCCGAAAGACCCCAGGGCGGCTCTCACGGGTGTAGGCGCCACGGCGGCCCGCAGCCGCGACCCTAGGCTGAACCCCGTGACCGACCCTCGCGCACCCGAGCGCATCGTCCGGCGCTTCGCGCGCGCGTCCAACCTCATGCTCGCCGGCCGCCCCTTCGGAGTGCGGGGCGCCGACGCGTCGGGCCTGCACGACCTGCTCGTGCGGCTGGGCGGCATCCCGAGTCCCGAACCGACTCCCGGGCGGGTGGAGTTCGATCTGGATGCCGACACGGTGCACCTCGATGGTGCGCCGCTGCCCGAGCGCGGCGATGCCGCCGGCCGCATCTCCTTCGCTCGCGCGCACATGCCCGTCTCGGCCGCGATGGCCGAACGCCTCGACTTGACCAGGCTGCGCGTGGGGGTGGCGATGGTGCTCGAGCCCAAGACCGCGGTGCTGTCGCTGCTGCTGCGCGAGCGGGGGGCCGAAGTGTCGGTGTACGCGCATCCCGACGAGACCGATCCGGCGGTGGCGGACGCGCTGCGCGCGCAGGGTTTCGCGGTCACGGCCGATCCGGCGCCGAGCGGCGCGGAGGAGCTCGCCGCCGCCCGCGCCTTCCTGCGCGCGGGTCTCGACGTGCTGCTCGACGACGGCGCGCACCTCATCCGCCTCGCCCACGACGACGATCCGTCCCTCGTCGCGGACTGGATCGGCGCGTGCGAAGAGACCACGAGCGGACTGACACCCCTGCGGCGGATGCGGGATGCCGGCATCCTGCGCACCGCGGTGATGGCGGTCAACGACGCCCGCACGAAGACGATGTTCGACAACCGCTACGGCACCGGGCAGTCATGCGTGTTCGCGATCGCCGACCTGCTCGAGGAGCGGGGGATCGCGCTCACCGATCAGCCCGCGCTCGTCCTGGGGTACGGTCCCGTCGGACGCGGCGTCGCCGCGCACTTGCGGGCCTTGAGCGTCGAGGTGCGCGTGGCCGAGACCGACCCCGTGCGCGCGCTCGAGGCGCGGCACGACGGCTTCCCCACGGGACCGGCGCACGAGCTCGCCACCGGGGCGCTCGTCGTCTCGGCGACCGGCGTACCCGGCACCGTGACCGCGGACCTCTCCGCGGTCGCACGGGTCGTCGCCGTAGCCGGGGGCGTGCCCGGCGAGGTCGCGGCCGACGGCGTCGACGCCGGCGCCGAAGTGCTCGGCGGGGGAGGAGCCGTGAACATCACCGCGGCCGAGGGCAACCCGATCGAGATCATGGACCTGTCGTTCGCCGTGCAGCTCGCCGCCCTCGACGACCTGCTGCGCCGCCGCCCGGCACCGGGCGTGCACGCCCTGGGCCCCGAGGTCGACGACCTCGTCGCGCGCGAGGCGCTGCGCGCGCGCGGCGCCGAGATCGACCCGCCGCGGCCCGTCGACTTCGAGGGCCTCGACGACTGGCGTTCGCCCCGCTACGCCGGGGGTGGGCGATGAAGGTGTACTCGGCATCCCTCGTCGTTCCGATCACGGCACCTCCCATTCCGGGTGGGGCGATCGCGGTGGCGGGTGGGCGCATCCGGCACGTCGGCGACCGCGAGTGGGTCGTTCACGAGCTGCGGGCACGGGGGATCGCGTTCGACGAGACGCATTGGCCGGGCGTGCTGACCCCGGGCCTGGTCAACGCCCACTCCCACCTGCAGTACACCGGCATGGCCGAGGTGGGCCGCGGGTCGTACGCGGGGTTCGACGACTGGGACGACGCGTTCACGCCGGTCTACCGCGCCGGCCACGACTGGGCTCGGGATGCCGCCGCGGGCGCGCTCCGGATGATCGCGGCGGGCACGACCGCCGTCGCCGACATCGTCACCGACGTCGAAGCCGCTTCGGCGCTGCACGACGCGCGCCTGCACGGCATCACCTACTGGGAGGTGATGAGCTGGACCAACGCCGCGTGGGCCGAGCGCGGCCGCGCCGAGGTCGAGGCCCGGCTCGACGCGCTGCCCTCTCCGCCCGGCACCGGACTGTCTCCGCACGCGCCGTACTCGCTCGACGTGGAGCCGCTGCTCGAGATCCCCGACATCGTGCGCGAGCGGGGGAGCCGCCTGCACCTGCACCTGGGCGAGGCGGCGTTCGAGCGCGAGCACGGCGAGGCGGTGCCGTGGCAGAAGCAGCGTCCCACGAGCTTCCGCGCCCTGCGCGACGAGGGGTTCGGCACCGGAGCGACCGAGTTCGTCGACGAGCTCGGCGTGCTCGGCCCCGACTGCCACATCGCGCACGGCGTGTACATGACGGCGCGCGACCGGGCGATCCTGCGCGCCCGTGGCACGACCGTGGCCCTGTGCCCGCGATCGAACGCGGTGATCGGACTCGACGAGCCGCCGGTCGCGGCCTACCTCGTCGAGGGGAACGCGCTCGCCGTGGGCACCGACTCGCTGGCATCCAGCCCCTCGCTCGACCTGCTCGCCGACGTGGCCGAACTGCACCGGCTCGCGCGGGCGCAGGGGTACGTCAACCGCGACCTGTCGGAGCTGCTGCTGCGGGCGGCGACGCTCGGGGGCGCTCACGCGATGGGTCTCGACACCGGTCCCGCCCGCACGGGGTATCTCGCGGTCGGCGCCGTGGCGGATCTGGCGTTCTTCGACATCCCGGTCTCGGAGGTGGATGCCACGATCGAACACCTCGTGGTGGCCGGGGCGGGAACGGCGGCCGCGACGTTCATCGACGGCGAGGCGCGCTCCGCCTCGCCCGCCTTCACCCGTGAGACAGGAGTGCGCGCATGACCGATCGAGCCGACACCGACCGCCCGCAGACCGCCCGGCTGCTCGACCTCGAACCGCACCCCGAGGGCGGGTGGTTCCGTCGCATGTGGACGGGGTCGTACGCCGTCGACACTCCCGCGGGTCAGCGTCCCGCGGCGACCTGCATCCACTACCTGCTGCGGCCCGACGAGCGCAGCGCGTGGCACGTCGTCACGAGCGACGAGGTGTGGCTGTGGCACGGTCCCGGTGCGCTCGAGCTGTCGCTCGGCGGAGCGGGCGCCGAGCCGGGCGAGGCGCAGACGATCACGCTCGGCCCCGACCTGGCGGCGGGGCACGTGCTGCAGCACACCGTTCCGGCGGGCGTGTGGCAGGCGGCCCGGCCCATGGGCGACGTGGAGGTCGTGGTGAGCTGCCTCGTGTCGCCGGGGTTCAGCTTCGACGACTGGCGGCTGGCCGAGTAGAGCACCGTCTGAGGTGCCGCGATCATGCGCCCCGCGACCGGCCGGCCCGTCGCCCTCGAGCACGTCTCCGCGCCGTCGAAAAGACCGTGTCGCCAGGTTTCACCGGCGACCGTCCCGGAAACATGCCCCCGGTACGCTGAGCACATCACAGCACTCCGGGGATGACCCCGATACGTCCACGAGGAGACATCGTGACCGCTTTCGCACGTCTGCGCCGCGCCGCCGCCCTGACCGCCGTGGCTGCGGCCACGGTCGTGTCGCTGACCGCCTGCGCCTTCGCCCCGACGGGCTCCGACGCCGGTTCCGCGCCCGCCACGGAGGGCGCTCTGCAGACCGTCACGGCCGGCAAGCTCACCATCGCCACGGGAGAGCCCGCGTTCTCGCCGTGGGTCGAGAACGACGACCCCGCCTCGGGCGAGGGCTTCGAGGCCGCGGTCGCCGACGCGGTGGCGACCCAGCTCGGCTTCTCGAAGGACGACGTCGTGTGGGTGCGCAGCACCTTCGACAGCGCGATCGCCCCCGGCGCCAAGGACTGGGACCTCAACCTGCAGCAGTTCTCGATCACCGAGCAGCGCAAGCAGGCCGTCGATTTCTCGTCGCCCTACTACACGACCACGCAGGCGGTCGTCTCGACCGGTACGTCGCCCGCCGCCTCGGCGACCACCGTGGCCGAGCTGAAGAATCTGCCCGTCGGCGTCATGAGCGCGACCACCAGCTACCAGGTCGCCGCCGACCAGCTCGGCACGGGCAACCTCAGCGTCTTCAACTCCAACGACGATGCCGTGGCCGCCCTGCAGGCCGGTCAGGTCGACGCGATCGTGGTCGACCTGCCCACCGCGTTCTACCTCGCCGGAGCCGTGCTCGACGACGGCAAGGTCGTCGGCCAGCTGCCCGACTCCTCGGCCGGCGGTGACGAGCTCGCGTTCGTCCTGCCCAAGGGGTCGGCCTTGACCGGACCCGTCACCGACGCGGTCGACGCCCTGCGCGCCGACGGCACGCTCGACGAGCTGCAGCAGAAGTGGCTCGGGGGCACCGACGCCGCTCCCGTCTTGAAGTAAGACCCCGTGGCATCCCCTCCGTCCGAGGCCGCGTGGCGGCCGAGCGAGCTCGAGCTCGGTCGGCGCGCCACGCGGCGTCGGCAGTCGACGAAGTCGGTGCTGATCGCGCTGGTCAGCTCGGTCGTGTTCGTCGTCGTGGTGGGCTGGGCGATCCTGTCGAGCCCCGGGTGGGAAGACGTGCGCCGCGCGTTCTTCGACCCCGAGATCGCGCTGGCGAGTTTCCCGTCGATCCTCGCGGGCCTGTGGGTCAACATCCAGGTGCTGTTCGTCGCCGCGATCGCCGTCGCGATCCTCGGCACGACCCTCGCGGTGCTGCGGTCGCTGCGCGGGCCGGTGTTCTTCCCGCTGCGCGCGCTCGCGACGATCTACACCGACCTGTTCCGCGGCATCCCCCTGCTGATCGTGCTCTACCTGGTCGGCTTCGGGCTGCCGGCGCTCGGCGTCTTCGGCCGTGTGCCGGTGGTGCTGTGGGGCACGATCGCGATCGTGCTGACCTACTCGGCGTACATCGCCGAGGTGCTGCGCGCGGGAATGGAGGCCGTGCACCCCTCGCAGCGCGTCGCGGCCCGCTCGCTCGGGCTGAACCACGCCCAGACGCTCCGGATCGTCGTGATCCCGCAGGGCGTGCGCAAGGTCGTGCCCGCGCTCATGAACGACTTCGTGTCGCTGCAGAAAGACGTGGGGCTCATCTCGGTGCTCGGAGCGGTGGATGCCGTGCGCGCGGCGCAGATCGCCTCGGCTCAGGCCTACAACTTCACGCCGTACATCGTCGCGGCGCTGCTGTTCGTGGCGATGGCGCTGCCGATGATCCGCCTCACCGACTACGTGTCGGCCCGACTGGCGAAACGCGAGCAGATGGGCGGAACCGTATGACCGTGCTCGAGGTCCGCAGCGTCCGCAAGGCCTTCGGCGACCACGTGGTGCTCGACGGCATCGACTTGGAGCTCGATCAGCACGAGGTGGTCGTGCTGATCGGTGCCTCGGGCTCGGGCAAGTCGACGCTGCTGCGCACGATCAACCTCATCGAGCGCGTCGACGACGGGCAGATCCTGCTGAACGGCGACGACCTCACCGATCCGACGATCGACCCCGACGCCGCGCGGGCCCGCATCGGCGTCGTCTTCCAGCACTTCAACCTCTTCCCGCACCTGCGCGTGATCGACAACGTCACCCTCGCCGCCCGCAAGGTGCACGGGATGCCGAAGACCGAGGCCTACGCCCGTGGCACCGAGCTGCTCGAGCAGCTCGGGCTCGGCGCGAAGGCCCGCGAGTTCCCCGACCGCCTGTCGGGCGGGCAGCAGCAGCGCGTCGCGATCGTTCGCGCCGTGATGACGGACCCCGAGCTGCTGCTGCTCGACGAGATCACCTCGGCGCTCGACCCGCAGCTCGTGGGCGAGGTGCTCGACCTCGTGCGGGTGCTGCGCGACCGCGGGTCGACCATGCTCATGGCCACGCACGAGATGTCGTTCGCGCGCGAGGTCGCCGACCGCATCGTGTTCATGCGGGGCGGACGCATCGTCGAGCAGGGCACGCCCGCGCAGATCCTCGACGACCCGCAGCGCCCCGAGACGATCGCGTTCCTCGAACGCGAGCGCCGCGGCGGGGCCCTGTAGCCCGGCACCCCCACGGCGGAGGGGCCTGAGCCGGCACCCCCGGCGTGAGAGGTCACTGAGCCCGCACCCCCGCGGCGGAGGTCCCTGAGCCTGTCGAAGGGTCCGGGCGCCGGCCGAGCCCCGTCGCGGGCGCGCCACGACACCGGATGCCACGACAGCACGTCGGCATCCGGTGTCGTTCCGCTGAGGGTCAGAGCCCTCCGCGGGTCACGCGCGCGAGCGGCGGCGCAGCAGCACCCCTCCCATCAGCAGGGTGAGCAGGCCCGCGAGGCCGAGGCCGAGAGCCGACGAGCCGTCGGCCCCCGTCACGGCCAGAGACGTCGCGCCGTTCGTCGCGAGGGGCGCCGCGGCGCTGACCGAGGCGGGGGATCCGACGACGGCGGTGCCGCCGTGGGCTCCGGACGTTCCGGGGGTGCCGGGGGTGCCGGGCGTTCCGGGCGTTCCGGGGGTGCCAGGCGTCCCGGGGGTGCCGGGGGTGCCGGGGGTGCCGGGCGTTCCCGGGGTTCCGGGCGTTCCGGGGGTTCCGGGCGTCCCGGGCGTTCCCGGGGTTCCGGGCGTTCCGGGCGTTCCCGGGGTTCCGGGGGTGCCAGGCGTTCCCGGGGTTCCCGGAGTCCCGCCGGTGTGCGAGCCCTCGGTGGTGCTGTTGCCGATCACCGAGACCGCGTTGCCACCGATCGTGACGGGCAGCTGGATCGGGATGATCAGCTGGTTCCCGCCGCCGATGCTGCCGGCGCCGTCGGTGGTGATGCCCCCAACGACACCACCACCGCCCGCGCCGCCGGTCGTGGTCGCACCCGTGGAGGTGCTGTCGCCGACGCCCGAGACGGCGTTGCCGCCGATGGTGACGGGGACGGCGATGGGGATGATGGCCTGGTTGCCGCCGAGGATGCTGTCGGTGCCGTCGGTTTCGACGTCGCCGGTGGAGCCGGTTCCGGTGCTGCCGCCGGTGGTGGTGGCGTTCTCGGTGTGGCTGTCGCCGATCACGGAGACGGCGTTTCCGCCGATGGTGACCGGGACCTCGATGGGGATGACGGCCTGGTTGCCGCCGAGGATGCTGTCGGTGCCGTCGGTTTCGACGTCGCCGATGGTGCCGGGTCCGGTGCTGCCGCCGGTGGTGGTTGCGTTCTCGGTGTGGCTGTCGCCGATCACGGAGACGGCGTTTCCGCCGATGGTGACCGGGACCTCGATGGGGATGATGGCCTGGTTGCCGCCGAGGATGCTGTCGGTGCCGTCGGTTTCGACGTCGCTGATGGTGCCGGTTCCGGTGCTGCCGCCGGTGGTGGTGGCGTCCTCGGTGTGGCTGTCGCCGATCACGGAGACGGCGTTTCCGCCGATGGTGACCGGGACCTCGATGGGGATGACGGCCTGGTTGCCGCCCAGGATGCTGTCGCTACCGTCGGTCGCCGCTCCGGGCATCTCGTCGGTGGAGACCGGCATGACGTGCAGCGGCGGCTGCTCGGGAGCCGTCTCCGGCTCGGGAGCGGGCTCCGGGGCCGGCGCGGGGGCCGAGGTGTCGGCATCCTCGCTGTGGCTGTCGCCGATCACCGAGACGGCGTTGCCGCCGACCGTGACGGGCATGTCGATCGAGATGATGCCCTGGTTCCCCGAGGCGACTCCGTCGCTCCCGTCGGTGGTGGTCACCGGGGCGGCCTCCGGTGCGGGGGCCGAGGTGTCGGCATCCTCGCTGTGGCTGTCGCCGATCACCGAGACGGCGTTGCCCCCGATGGTGACGGGCAGGTCGACCGAGATCGCGGCCTGGTCGCCCGAGAGCAGACCGTCCGCTCCCGAGGTCTCCGCGGCATTGGCGATGCCGCATCCGAGGACGGCCAAGCCGCCCCCGACGAGCGCGCCCAGCAGGGCACGCGAGTAGAACTTGCGCATGAGAGTTTCTCCTGTGTGTGAATGAGGGTGCGCGAACGCGCGTGGTCGTGTGCCGTGCGGGGCACGGCGCGACCGTCCTCAGTCAGGAGAGACGTCTGCGGCGAAGACGGGGCTCCCCGGCAGATCGTCATCGACTGCGTGGCGGAGAGCGAGCAGCAGCAGCCCGGCGCCGAGCGAGGCGTCGACGGGCGTTGCGAGAGGAGAGGCGGCCGTCGGAGAGCTTCCGGATGCCCATGACGCGGCCGGAACACCCGACACGGCGTCCGTGGCGAGAGGCGTGGGCGCGTGGGCGGGGGTCCCAGGGGTGGCCGGGGCCGCGGCGGCCTGCGCCGACGGTGCGGAGTGCGCGGCCGCGGTGAAGAATGCGGCGGTCTCGCGCGCCTCCGCGGTGAGCGCACCGGTGGGGGCGGCCGGGGAAGCCGTAGCCGATGCGCTCACCGGAATCGGGGGCGCGGTGTCGGCGGCGGGAGTCGCGGACGGGGGAGTGACGTCTCCGCCGAGGTCGACCGGTTGGATCGGGAGCGACGGCGCGGGAACGACCGGGACGACGGGGTCGACCGAGGGCAGCTCGCCCACGATGACGGGGATCGTCCCGTCGACGGCACTTCCCACGTCGGTGACGACCTCGCCCAGGCCCGTGTCGCCCACGACGGGTCCGACCACGGGGAGCGATTCGACGGTGTCGAGGATCGGCTCGACGATCGTGCCGACGACGCCGGAGTCGGCGACGTCGGACACGCCCTGTGTCGTGCCGTCAACGACGGTGTCGACTGTGTCGAGGGCCCCGCCGGTCACGTCCTCCACCGTGTCGAAGACGGAGCCGGCCGTGTTGGAAATCTCGGCCACCGGGGCTGCCACGGGCTCGGGCAGCGCCTCAGAGACGGTGTCGGTGACGGATGCCGCGGTCTCGGCGACGTGGCCCACCACGGGATCGACGACGTCGGCGACGGCGTCCGTCGCGTCGTCGACCGTCGAGGCGATGCCGCCCAGCAGTCCCGATCCGCTGCCGTCATCGGCGGAGGCGGACGACACCGACAGGATCAGCGAGAGGAGGGCGAGGGCGAATGCCGCGCAGGCGCCGAGAAGGAGCAGTCGCAGCGTGTGCAACACCCCTCGCCCCGCCATGGCATCCATCGATGCACCCCCAAAGAATCGTCGGCGATTCTGCGCGGGCCACGGTACGCCTGCGTCCGCGGGTTCGAAAGGGGGCGGGTGAAATCCCAGTAGTGGTTCGGTAGCCGCGCGGTGACGGGCGACACGCCGGATGGAAAAAAAGATTTGACAGCGGGGGGCTCGGATCGGTAGTGATCCGGCGAGTTATCCCCCGAGTTGTACACATGTGGAGTCCCTAGCGCAGAACCTTCAAGGCCAAGTTCACGCAGGTTTCTCGCAGGAAAACTGTGGAGAGACTTATCCCAGCTCAGAGGGCATTTATAGCCTCAAATTGGTATCCATCCACCGAGTTATCCACACTAGTTGTGCACAGACGTGGCGGCGTTTCCCGCAAGCTCTCCACAGAGTTATCCACAGGCCCGTTTGCATCTCGGGACAGGGGTATCTAGCTTGGGTGCAGTCCCTCGGGCATCCCCCTCACCAGCCGCGCGCGTCGATGTCGGAACTTGGTGATTCCCTGCTGACGAGGTCGTCCCACCCGCAGTGTTTCCGATCCCCTCCCGCGCGCGCGTGAGGCGGAGACGGGGCGTCCGAGCACAGAAGGAGATCACGTGGCCATCGCCGACATCGCCGAAGACCGTCTCGGAAAAGCACCGCGCCCCGAGCGCACGCCGCCGCACGACATGCTCGCCGAGCAGAGCGCGCTGGGCGGCATGCTGCTGTCGAAAGACGCCGTCGCCGATGTGATCGAGACCCTGCGCGGCGGCGATTTCTACGTGCCCAAGCACGAGCTGATCTTCGAGGCGATCCTCACGCTCTACTCGCACGGCGAGCCCACCGACGTCGTCGCCGTCACCGACGAGCTCATCAAGACCGGCGAACTGCAGCGCGCTGGCGGGGCGGACTACCTCCACACGCTCACCTCGATCGTCCCCACGGCCGCCAACGCGGGCTACTACGCCTCGATCGTGTCGGAGCGCGCGATGCTGCGCCGCCTCGTCGAGGCCGGCACGCGCATCGTGCAGATGGGCTACGCCGGCGAGGGCGACCCGGTCGAGCTCGTCAACAGCGCGCAGGCCGAGATCTACAACGTCTCGGGCGATGACAGCGCCGAAGATTACATCCCGCTGACGGTCGCGGTGGATGCCGCGGTCGACGAGATCGAGGCCGCTCGCGGCCGCGACGGGTCGATGACGGGCATCCCCACCGGCTTCGCCGGTCTCGACCAGCTCACCAACGGCCTGCACCCGGGCCAGATGATCGTGCTCGCCGCGCGTCCCGCCATGGGTAAGTCGACGCTCGCGCTCGACTTCGCCCGCGCCGCGGCGATCAAGTCGAACGCGCCGTGCATCTTCTTCTCGCTCGAGATGGGGCGCAGCGAGATCGCCATGCGTCTGCTCAGCGCCGAGGGGGCCATTCCCCTGCAGAGCATGCGCAAGGGAACGCTCGACTCGCGCGACTGGACGACGGTGGCGGCCACGCGCGGTCGCATCAACGACGCACCTCTCTACATCGACGACAGCCCCAACATGACGCTCGTCGAGATCCGCGCGAAGTGCCGTCGCCTGAAGCAGCGCGAGGGTCTGAAGATGGTCGTGATCGACTACCTGCAGCTGCTCACCAGCGGCAAGCGGGTGGAATCGCGTCAGCAGGAGGTCAGTGAGTTCTCGCGTGCGCTGAAGCTGATGGCCAAGGAGCTGCAGGTTCCCGTCATCGCCCTGTCGCAGCTGAACCGTGGTGCTGAGCAGCGCGCCGACAAGAAGCCGGCGCTCTCCGACCTGCGTGAGTCGGGCTCGATCGAGCAGGACGCCGACATGGTGGTGCTGCTGCACCGCGAGGCCGCGTACGAGAAGGACTCCCCGCGTGCGGGCGAGGCGGATCTGATCGTGGCGAAGCACCGAAACGGCCCGACCGACACGATCACGGTGGCGTTCCAGGGTCACTATTCGCGGTTCGCGGATATGGCGCCGGGGATGTGAGCGAGCGGCTCACGTCGCTGTAAACCCCAGCACCCCTGCCGATCTGTCGATCCGCACCGCGGTCATTCGACCTCTCGGCAGACCACCCGCGACATCTACCGACGTACTGTCTCTCTTGCGCCCGCCGGCGCCGAACGGAGGAGAACAGCATGGTCAGTGAGTCGCTCGTCGACGTCGCGGTGGTTTCGCACTGGATCGATGGCGCGGAGCGCCCCTCGACCTCGGGCCGCACCGCGCCCGTGTACAACCCCGCGACCGGTGCCGTCCAGGCCGAGGTCGCCCTCGCCGACCAGGCCGAGATCGACGAGGCCATCGCCTCCGCCGAGCGCGGCTTCCGCGAGTGGTCGCAGTACTCCATCGCGAAGCGGCAGTCGGTGCTGTTCGCGTTCCGTGAGCTGCTGAACGCCCGCAAGCCCGAGCTGGCCCGTCTCATCACCAGCGAGCACGGCAAGGTCGTCTCCGACGCGATGGGCGAGATCCTGCGCGGCCAGGAGGTCGTCGAGCTCGCGACCGGCTTCCCGCACCTCATCAAGGGCGCGTTCAGTGAGAACGCCTCCACGGGTGTCGACGTCTACTCCCTCAAGCAGCCGCTCGGCGTGGTCGGGGTCATCTCCCCGTTCAACTTCCCCGTGATGGTGCCGCTGTGGTTCGTGCCCATCGCGCTGGCCGCCGGCAACGCGGTCGTGCTCAAGCCGAGCGAGAAAGATCCGTCCGCTGCGCTGTGGATGGCCAAGCTGTGGAAGGAAGCCGGTCTCCCCGACGGCGCCTTCACCGTGCTGCAGGGCGACAAGCTCGCCGTCGACGGTCTGCTCACCAGCCCCGTCGTCCAGTCGATCTCGTTCGTGGGCTCGACCCCCATCGCGCAGTACATCTACGAGACCGCGTCGAAGCACGGCAAGCGCGTGCAGGCACTGGGTGGGGCGAAGAACCACATGCTCGTCCTCCCGGATGCCGACCTCGACCTCGTGGCCGACTCGGCCGTGAACGCCGGTTACGGCGCGGCGGGCGAGCGCTGCATGGCGATCAGCGTCGTGCTGGCGGTCGAGCCCGTCGCCGACGACCTCATCGCCAAGATCAGCGACCGCATCGCGAAGCTCCGCATCGGCAACGGTGCGGGAACCGACGGCGTCGAGCCCGACATGGGCCCGCTGATCACGGAGGTGCACCGCGACAAGGTGTCGTCGTACGTCGACATCGCCGAGGCGGACGGCGCGAAGATCGTCGTCGACGGCCGCGGCTTCACCGTCGACGGGCACGAGGACGGCTTCTTCTTCGGCCCGACCCTCATCGACGACGTCCCCACGACCTCGCGGGCCTACACGGAGGAGATCTTCGGACCCGTCCTCTCGGTCGTTCGCGTCTCGTCGTACGAGCAGGGCCTCGACCTCATCAACAGCGGCGAGTTCGGCAACGGCACCGCGATCTTCACCAACGACGGGGGAGCGGCGCGCCGATTCCAGAATGAGGTCGAGGTCGGCATGATCGGCATCAACGTGCCGATCCCCGTCCCCGTCGCGTACCACTCGTTCGGCGGCTGGAAGAAGTCGCTGTTCGGCGACGCGAAGGCGTACGGCGTGCACGGCTTCGATTTCTTCACGCGCGAGAAGGCGGTCACGAGCCGCTGGCTCGACCCCGCCACCCACGGCGGCATCAACCTCGGCTTCCCCCAGAACAGCTGAGTCCCGGCGCGCCACGACTGCCGCGACCGCGATCCCGACAGAGGGACCGCGGTCGCGGCATCCGTCATTCCTCCGTCTTCGGCGGGCGCGACGGCACGACTGCGGCCCCGGCATCCGTCATTCCTCCGTCTTCGGCGGGCGCGACCGCACGACCGCGGCATCCGTCATGTCGACGTGCGGACGGCTCGGCTGAGCGGAGGTCGGGGCCGTCATTCCGCCGTCAGGCGCAGGGCGTTCCAGAGCTCGGCGCGCCCCCCGAAGGTCTCCAGATCCAGACCGAGGCGCAGCGACGCGCCGTCGACGCGGTGCCGCAGGGTGTGTCGATGGATGCCGAGGGCCCCCGCCGCCGTGCCCCACGAGCCGTTGTGCTCGAGCCAGACCTCCAGCATGCGCCGCAGTTCGGGGTCGTCGTCGAGGGGGAGGAGCATGCGACGCGCGACGTCGTGGGCGCGCGTCTGCTCGAGGTGACCGAGGATGCCGGATCCGGCGAGTTCGTCGAAGAAGACGATCGGCTGCCGGGCCGACGCTCGCTCCTGCGCGCGGCGGGCTTCCCCGAGCGCGGATGCGATCTGATCCCAGTCCACGCGGGATGACACGCCTCCCGTCGGGTGATGCGGGGCCGCGGCGGCGAACAGCCCGGCGTCGTCGCCGTCGGTGTACACGGCGACGACGTGGTCGTCCTGCTGCGCGAAGAACAGCGCACCGGGCCGTTTCTCGGCGAGCACCTCGAGGGCGGGGATCAGCGGGTGGGAGTCGAGCGTCTGCTCCGAATCGAGCACGTCGAGCCGGGCGACGCGGAGGGGCGCCGGGGGGAGCCGGCCCCAGAGGTGCTTCACCGTGTCGCCGGCGACGTCGGTGACCCCGGCGGCGAGGAGCTCCAGGATGCCGCTGCGCAGCCGTCGACGCGCGCTGTCGAGGGTGCTGCTCTGCTCGAGCGAGATGCTCGCGAGCGCGATGACGCTGTCGACGAGGTCTTGGCGGGCGCGGTCGAACGTGGCGCTCGAGATGCCGACGGCCAGGACGCCGCGGAGGTTGCCGTGCTGGCCGAGGGTCTGCAGGGTGACCTCGCCCACTCCGCCGAGGCTCACGCGCGCGGCGGCGGCGCGGCGTCCCGCGAGCGCCGCGGTGGCGGCCTCGCGCACCGGCTCGTCGAGGGCGGCGGGGATCCCCGTCGTCTCCGAGACGAGTACGAGCGCGCCGGAGGCGTCGAAGAGGGCGACCCAGGTCTCGAGGGCGCGTTCCAGTTCGCGCAGGATCGCGCTGAGACCGTCGGGTCGGAGCGCGGCGCGCGCGACGCGCCGTTGGGCGAGCAGCGAGCGTTCCAGTCGCGCCCGCTCGTCCGCCGCGGTCGCGTCGGAGACGGCCTTGATGACGCCCATGAAGGGGGTCTGGCGCGACACCTCGATCAGCGGCATCCCGAGTCGTTCGCACGCGGCGACCAGCGCGGGCGGCACCCGATCGACCAGGATGCCGACCGACACGCCCAGGGCGCGGACGCCGAGGGCGACGAGGCGCTCGACGTAGGCGTCGACGGGAGCGTTGTGCGGCGGGAGGAACGGGGCGCCGTCGGTGAGCAGCAGACCGCCGGGTTCGAGCCACGGGGTGGGGTCGGGCAGGTCGGAGTTGTGCGCCCATCTCAGGGGGGCGTCGAGGGCGGCGGCGTCGACGGCGGCCAGGGGCGTCAGGCGGAACGAGGGCTCGGCCATGAGGGAACGCAGGTCGGCGGGCACGCGGGGCCTCTCTCTCGCGGGATGCCGGATGGTCGAAGAAGCGGTGTGTCGAACGACATACCGGCATCCAATGTTCGCACTCCCGTCGCGATGATGGAGGCAACCGCATCCGATCACCGGAGGACCCATGACTTTCGTCGCCGACCCCGTCACCGCTCTCAGCAACGCCGACATCTCCGAGGCCGACCGCAGCCGCGTCTTCCACTCGTGGTCGGCGCAGGGTTCGCTCGCGCCGATGCCGATCGTCTCGGGCTCCGGGTCGGTCGTGTGGGACGCCGAGGGCAACGAGTACCTCGACTTCTCGAGCCAGCTCGTGAACGTCAACATCGGTCACCAGCATCCGAAGGTCGTCCAGGCGATCCGCGAGCAGGCCGAACTGCTCACCACCGTGGCCCCCGCGCACGCCAACGCCACGCGCGCCCGCGCGGCGAAGATGATCATCGAGCTCGCGCCCGAGGGCTTCGAGAAGGTCTTCTTCACCAACGGCGGGGCGGATGCCAACGAGAACGCGATCCGCATGGCGCGCCTGGTCACCGGCCGCGACAAGGTCATCTCGCGCTACCGCTCGTACCACGGCAACACCGGGGCGGCGATCGTCGCGACGGGCGACTGGCGCCGCATCCCCAACGAATACGCGCGCGGCCACGTGCACGTGTTCGGGCCCTACCTCTACCGGTCGGAGTTCTGGGCGACGACCGAGCAGGAGGAGTGCGCCCGCGCGCTGCACCACCTCGAGCGCGTCATCCAGGCCGAGGGCGCCTCGACGATCGCGGCGATCCTGCTCGAGACCGTGCCCGGCACGGCGGGCGTCATGACGCCGCCGAAGGGCTACCTCGCCGGCGTCCGCGAGATCTGCGACCGCTACGGCATCGTCATGATCCTCGACGAGGTCATGGCCGGCTTCGGCCGCACGGGGGAGTGGTTCGCGTTCCACGCGCACGACGTCACGCCCGACCTCATCACCTTCGCCAAGGGCGTCAACTCCGGCTACGTGCCGGTGGGCGGCGTCATCATCTCGGATGCCATCGCGCACCACTTCGATGACACGGTGTTCCCCGGGGGCCTGACGTACTCGGGTCACCCGCTCGCCGCGGCCAGCATCGTCGCCGCCCTCGGCGCCATGCGCGAGGAGGGCATCGTCGACAACGCCAAGCGCATCGGCGCGGAGGTCATCGGCCCGCGTCTCGCCGAGCTCGCCGAGCGCCACGAGATCGTCGGTGAGGTGCGCGGCAGCGGCGTGTTCTGGGCGATCGAGCTCGTCTCCGACCGCGAGAGCCGCACGCCCGTCACGCCCGCGACGATGGGCGTGATCAAGGCCGCGCTGTTGAGCCGCGGTCTGCTGCCCTTCATCGCCGACAACCGCATCCACGTCGTGCCGCCGTGCGTCGTCACCGACGCCGAGGCGCACCGCGGGCTCGACATCATCGACGCGGTCCTCGCCGACGTCGCCCGCGGGTGACGCGACCGTGACGCTGACCCTGAGCCCCCCGTCGACCGCCCACCACGGCATGGTCGACTCCCCCGCCGCGGCGATCGCAGCGCGTCTGCACCGCTCCGGCGGGGGCCGCGGCGGCGCCCTGAGCGACGCCCGCGCGCAGTTCGAGGCGGCCTCGCGGCTGCTCGGGCTCGACCCGGCCCTGCACGCCGTGCTGTCGGTGCCGCACCGCGAGCTCACCGTCATGCTGCCCACGCGGCTGCCCGACGGGAGCACCGTCATGGTCGCCGGTCACCGCGTGCAGCACTCGCTCGCGCGAGGCCCCGGCAAGGGCGGCATCCGCTTCAGCGCGCGTGCCGACCTCGACACCGTGCGCGCCCTCGCGATGTGGATGACGTGGAAGTGCGCCCTCTTCGACCTGCCGTTCGGCGGGGCGAAGGGCGCGATAGCGGTCGATCCGGCGGGTCTCGAGACCGCGAGTACGAGCGGCTCGTCCGCCGCTACGCCCGCGCCGTCGCGCCCATCACGGGCGCCGACCTCGACATCCCGGCCCCCGACGTGGGCTCCGGCGCCGCCGAGATGGCCTGGATGATGGACGCTGCCCCGGCGACCAGCGCCGGGTGGGGCACCGTGACCGGCAAGCCGCTCTCGCTCGGCGGCTCGCAGGGCCGGGCCGCGGCGACGTCGCTCGGCGTGGCATCCGTCGCCCTTCTGGCGCTGGAGCGCTCGGGCATCGATCCGCGCGAGGCCACGGCCGCCGTGCACGGCTTCGGCAAGGTGGGGCGCGGAGCCGCTCTCGAGCTGGCGCGGGCGGGAGTGCGCGTGGTCGCCGTCGCCGACGTGCGCGGGGGAGTCCGTGCCGGTGACGGCCTCGACCTCGCCGCGCTCGCCGCGCACGTCGATGGCACGGGCAGCGTCGTCGGGTTCGCCGACGCGGATGCCATCACCTCGGCCGACGTGCTCACCGAAGCGGTCGACCTGCTCATCCCGGCGGCCGTCGAGGGGGTCATCACCCACGAGAACGTCGACCGCGTGCGGGCCCGCATCATCGTCGAGGGGGCCAACGGCCCGATCACCTCGACGGCCGAGACCGCGCTGCGCCACCGCGGGATCGACGTCGTGCCCGACCTGCTCGCCAACGGCGGGGGCGTCGTCGTCAGCTACTTCGAGTGGGTACAGGCCCGCCAGGGCTGGTGGTGGGATGCCGCCGACGTCGAGCAGCGGCTCGCGCAGCGCATGCGCGCCTCGTGGCAGCTCGTCGCCCAGCGCGCGAGCGCCGACGGCGTCGACCTGCGCACCGCCGCGACGGCGCTCGCCGTGGAGCGGGTGGCCGAGGCCGTGCGGGCGCGCGGGTCGGAGGGCTGAGCCTCAGATCACGGCCGAGACGGCGGTGCGCTCGGCGGGGGTGAGGTCGGCCTCGTAGAAGCGGTAGATGCTCTCGACGCTCGCCTGACGCGCGGCCTGGGCGTCGCGCGCGCGGATGATCTTCACGAGTTTCGTGCCGTCGGCGACGCTGCGCTTCAGCAGGGTCTTCGGGTCGCGGTCGGAGGCGATGCGCCCGCCCATGAGGTCGGTCATCGTGTCGCTGACGACGCTGCCGCACACGGCGATGAGGCTGTTGGCCGCCGCCTCGCGGATCGTGTCGTGGAACGCGCGCACGAGCTTCGGGTAGGTCGTTAGGTCGCCCGAGTCGACGCAGTCGCGCATGCGCTGGAGGTTGTCGTCAATGCGCGCCATCTGCTCGTCGGTGTGGTGCTGGGCGGCGAGGTAGCTCGCGGTGCCCTCGAGGAAGAGGCGGAACTGCAGCAGCTCGGCGCGACTCGTCGCCTGGCGCGAGAGCTGCCCGAGCGATTTCTCGAGCAGACGCGGCGTGAAGGCCGAGATGACGGGTCCGCGCGGGTCGCCGGGGCGCGACTCGACGAGACCGGTCGCCTGCAGCACGCGCAGGGCCTCGCGCACGGTCGCGCGGCTGACCGAGAAGTCCTCCATGAGGCGCCGTTCGCCGGGGAGGCGGTCGCCGGGCTTCAGCTCGCCGGAGTCGATCGCGGCCTCGATCTGCTCGACGATCCCCTCGTACGCGCTGACCTTCTGGACCGGCATGAACGCCACGTTTCCTCCTCGGTTTCAGCGAAAGGCACCCCGTGTAAACACTCTGTTTCCTGGCTTGCCCCGCCGAGTTCCCTGATCCTATCGTTCGATTACTGGTCAGACCAGTAGACCGATTCTCGACTCAGCCGCACCCCACACCAGGAGTAAACCCGTGACTCTTCTCTCCCGACGCTCCGGCGCCGCGGTGGTCGGAGCAGCCGCCCTCGCGCTGGCTCTCACCGCCTGCGCGGGCAGCAGCGCCCCCGCAGCCGGCACCGCCCACGACCCGGTCGCCACCATCGGACTCACGGGCGAACCGACGAACTTCGACCTCACCACCACCTCGGGGGCCGCCATCCCGCAGGTGCTGCTCAACAACGTCTACGAGACCCTCGTCTCGCTCGACCAGGACGGCGAGATCGTCCCGCAGCTCGCGACCGCGTGGACGGTCAGCGACGACGGCCTGACCTACGACTTCACCCTCCACGAGGGCGTGACCTTCTCCAGCGGCGCGGAATTCACCGCCGACGACGTGAAGTTCTCGCTCGAGCGCGTCAAGACGAACTGGACCATCAATCAGGGCAAGATGGCGCTCCTCGACCACGTCGAGGTCGTCTCGCCCACCGAGGCCAAGGTCGTGCTGACCAAGCCCAGCAACTCGTGGCTGTACAACATGGCCGGCACCGTCGGCATCATGTTCGACACCGACGGCGTCGCCGACCTCGCCAACACCCCCGTCGGCACGGGCCCGTTCACGATCACCGAGCGCGTGCAGGGCGACCACATCTCGCTCGCCGCCCGCGATGACTACTGGGGCGAGGCGCCGCAGATGAAGGACATCACGCTGCGCTACTTCGCCGACGCCACCGCCAGCACCAACGCGCTGCGGGCGGGCGACGTCGACATGCTCTACAACATGCAGGCGCCCGACCTCGTCTCGCAGTTCGAGACCGACTCCGCCTTCCAGGTGCTCCAGGGCACGTCGAACGGCGAGATCCTGCTCGGCCTGAACAACCAGGCCGCACCCTTCGACGACGAGCGCGTGCGTCAGGCGATCGCGTACGGCATCGACCGCCAGGCGGTCCTGGATGCCGCGTGGGCCGGCTACGGCCAGCTCATCGGCGCGATGGTGCCCCCGACCGACCCGTACTACGAAGACCTCAACGACCTGTACCCCTACGACCCCGACAAGGCGCGCGAGCTGCTCGCCGAGGCCGGAGCGGAAGACCTGTCGATCACGTTCAAGGTGCCCACGCGTCCCTACGCCACAGCGGTCGCCGAGGTCGTCGTCTCGCAGCTCGCCGAGATCGGCGTCACCGCGAAGATCGAGACCCTCGAGTTCCCGGCCGTCTGGCTCGACGAGGTGTTCACGAAGGACGACTACGAGATGACGGTCATCCTCGCGGTCGAGCCGCGCGACATCCTGACGGTGTTCAACGACCCCGACTACTACATCGGCTACGACAACTCGAAGATCGCCCCCATCGCCGCCGCGGCCGACGCGGGAACGAAGGAGGAGTGGATCGAGGGCATGAAGAAGGTCGCGAAGACCACCGCCGAAGACGTGGCATCCCTGCCCCTGTTCCTCTTCCCGAACATCGTCGTGGCGGATGCCGCACTCACGGGCATCGCGCCCAACGCGGTGACCGAGTCGCTCAACATGACGAAGCTCGCCTGGAACTGACCCCACCCACCCGATAGATCCTGAAAGGGGGCGACCGTGCCTCTCCGTCTTCTCAAGCTCGCAGGGACCTTCCTGGCCACCGTCTGGGTGTCCTCGCTGCTGGTCTTCGTGCTGCTGCGAGTCATGCCGGGTGACCCGGCCACGGTCGCCCTCGGGACCGACGCCACCGCCGAGCAGCTCGACGCCTGGCGCGCGCAGTACGGCACCACGGCTCCCCTGTGGGAGCAGTACCTGCAGTGGATCGGGGGAGTCCTCCGGGGCGACTTCGGTACCTCGTACGTGACTCAGGCCGCGATCGCTCCGACGCTGATCGAGCGGGCCCAGGTCACCCTGCTGCTCGTCGCCCTCGCCATGGTCGTGGCGCTCATCGTGGCCGTGCCGCTCGGCACGTTCTCGGCGATGCGCCACGGCAAGGCCAGCGGCGGGGTCGTCTCGGCCCTGTCGCAGATCGGCGTCGCCCTCCCGAGCTTCCTCGTCGGGATGCTGCTCATCGCCGTCTTCGCGATCCACCTCCGCTGGCTGCCCTCGGGCGGCTGGCGGTGGGGGCCCGACGTGCTCCGCTACGCGGTCCTGCCCGTGCTCGCCCTCGGGTCGGTGCAGGCGTCGATCCTCACCCGGTACGTGCGTTCCGCGGTGCTCGAGATCAAGGCCGAGGACTTCCTGCGCACCGCCCGCTCGAAGGGCCTCACCGCGAACGCGGCCCTCATCCGTCACGGCCTCAAGAACGCCAGCGTCCCGGTGCTGACGGTGGTGGGTGTGCAGCTCGCGGGCCTTCTCGTCGGCGCGGTCGTCGTGGAGCGGGTGTTCGCGATCCCCGGTCTCGGCAGCTACCTCGTGGATGCCGTGGCCAACCGCGACCTGCTGGCGGTGCAGAGCATCGTGCTGCTGCTGGTGCTCGCGGTCGTCGTCATCAACTTCCTCGTCGACGTGGCCTACACCTCGATCGACCCCCGTCTCCGGAGGGCCTGATGTCCACCACTTCCCTCACCGCCCGCCCCGAACCGGGCACCGCGCCCGAGGCGAGCGTCCGCGAGCGCCGCGCTCGCCGCGAGCGTCGCCCGCTCGAGCCGGGCCTGGTCATCGGCGGCGCGCTCATCCTGCTGGTGGCTCTGACCGCCCTGGTCTCGCTGATCTGGACCCCCTACGACCCGACCCTGGCCGTGGCATCCGATCGCCTCCAGCCGCCGTCGCCCGCCCACTGGATGGGAACCGACCGGTACGGCCGCGACGTGCTCTCGCAGGTCATGGCCGGAGCCCAGATCACGATGCTCGTCGGCACGATCGCCGTCGCCATCGGCCTGGTGATCGGCGCCCCCCTCGGCATCCTGGCGGGAATGCGGCCGAAGCGCGCGGGCGTGCTCGTGATGGGCGGCAGCGACGTGCTCATGGCGTTCCCGGGCCTGCTGCTCGCGATCGTGTTCGGCGCGATCTTCGGCGGCGGCACCGTCACCGCGATGATCGCCCTCGGCATCGGATCGGCGCCGGCGTTCGCCCGCGTGGCCCGCGCCGGGACGATGCAGGTGATGTCGATGGACTACGTGTTCGCGGCGAAGGCCGCCAACCGCCCCGAGGTCGCCATCGCGGTGCGGCACGTGCTGCCGAACATCGGCGGGATGCTGATCGTGCAGTGCTCGGTGAACTTCGCCATCGCGGTGCTCGCCGAGGCGGGGCTGTCGTTCCTGGGCCTCGGGACCATGCCGCCGACCCCGTCGTGGGGCCGCATGCTGCTGGATTCGCAGCAGTTCCTGGGCACGAGCGACTACCTCATCATCTTCCCGGGCCTGGCCATCGCCATCGCCGTGCTCGGGTTCAACCTCTTCGGCGACGGTCTGCGCGACCGGCTCGATCCCAAACTCAGGAGTCGATGATGTCCTCTCTTCTGCAGACCGGCCCCGTGGCCACCCCGCCCGTCGAGGGCCGCGCCGTCGAGGTGACCGACCTCACCATCCGCTCCGGCGACCGCACGCTCGTGTCGGAGCTGTCGTTCCACATCGAGCGCGGCGAACGCGTCGGCCTGATCGGCGAGTCCGGTTCGGGCAAGTCGCTCACCTCCCTCGCCGTGATGGGACTGCTGCCCGCCAACCTCCACGCGGAGGGAACCGTCCACGTCGGCAGCGACGAGCGCAACCTCGTCGACCTCGGGGAGCGCGAGCTCGCCGGCATCCGGGGCACGCGCTCGGCGATGGTGTTCCAGGAGCCGATGACCGCGCTCAACCCGCTCATGCAGGTGGGTCCGCAGATCGCCGAGGCGATGATCGTGCACGGCACGCAGCGCGACCGCCGGGCCGCGAACGCCCGCGCGTTGCAGCTGCTGCAGGACGTCGGCATCCCCTCTCCCGCCGAAGCGGCGCAGGCCTACCCGCACCAGCTGTCGGGTGGTCAGCGTCAGCGCGTGGTGCTCGCCATTGCGCTGGCGAACGACCCCGAGCTGCTCGTGTGCGACGAGCCCACGACCGCCCTCGACGTCACCGTGCAGAAGCAGGTGCTCGACCTCGTGCTCGCGACCGTGAAGCGCCGCGACACGGGACTGCTCTTCATCACCCATGACCTCGCCGTGGTCGGCGAGACGTGCGAGCGGGTGCTCGTGATGAACAAGGGCGAGGTGGTCGAGCGCGGCTCGATCGACCAGATCTTCACCCGCCCGCAGCACCCGTACACGCGGGGGCTGCTCGCGGCATCCGATCTCTCGGCCACCGACGACCAGGGCAAGCTCTTCACGGTCGCCACCGCGGCGAACTACCGCCCGGGGCACGCGGTGTCGCGCATGACCGCCGCCGCTCCCGAAATCTCGGGCGACGTGGTGCGGGTCGAGAACCTCACCCGCGTGTACAAGTCCCCGCGCACGTCGCTGTTCACCGCGCCTCGCGAGGTGAAGGCCCTCAACGGCGTCTCGTTCTCGATCGCCGCGGGCGACCGGTTCGGCATCGTCGGCGAGTCGGGCTCGGGCAAGTCGACGCTGCTGCGGCTGCTGTCGGGCCTCGACCAGCCCACGTCGGGCGAGCTCGAGGTCGTGGGCCGGAGCCTCGTGAAGGCCGGAGCGAAAGACCTCGCCGAGCTGCGCCGCAACCTGCAGATCGTGTTCCAAGACCCGATGGCGTCGCTCGATCCGCGCATGCGCATTTGTGACATCGTCGCCGAGCCCCTCCTGAACGCCGCGAACCTCGAGCATGGCACCGCGATGGGCGCCAAGGAGCGAGCGGATGCCGTGGCCGAGATGATCGAGGCGGTGGGCCTGCCGCGCGACGCGGTGGACCGCTTCCCGCACCAGTTCTCGGGCGGGCAGCGCCAGCGCATCTCGATCGCCCGTGCGCTGGTGTGCCGCCCGCGCATCCTCGTCGCCGACGAGCCGGTCAGCGCGCTCGACGTGTCGGTGCGCGCGCAGGTGCTGAACCTGCTCGCCGACCTCGTGGACGAGTACCGGCTCACCCTGATCTTCGTCTCGCACGACCTCCACGTCGTGCGGTACCTGTGCGATCGCGTCGCGGTCATGCGCAAGGGCGAGATCGTCGAGCAGGGTCCGACGGAGTCGGTCTATTCCTCCCCCCAGCAGGAGTACACGCGCGTGCTCATCGACGCGACTCCGACCATCAGCCACGTGCAGGAGACGCGATGACCGCGCAGCCCACCATCACCGCCCCGATCGAGATGACCGGCGCCGCCCTCACCGCCGGGTACGCGTCGGGGGAGTTCACCCCGGTGGATGCCGCCGAGTCGGTGCTCGCCGACATCGCCGCCCGCAACCCCGAGATCAACGCCTTCACCGACCTCGACCCCGCTCAGGTGCTCCAGGATGCCGCGGCCTCGGCCGCCCGGTGGGAGCGCGGTGAGCAGCGGGGACCGCTGGACGGCGTGCCCGTCACGGTGAAGGAGAACTTCGTGCGGGCGGGGATCCCGGCGCACGCGGGTGTCGCCGGTACCGCCGGTGTGATCCCCGAGCGCGACTCGCCCGTCGTGGAGCGCCTGCTCGAGCAGGGCGCGGTCATCGTCGGCTCCACGACCATGCCCGACTGGGGCATGCTCTCGTCGGGGGTGTCGAGCCTGTCGGGCATCACCCGCAGCCCGTGGAACCCGGAGTGGACCGTGGGTGGTTCGAGCTCGGGGGCGGGGGCGGCCGCCGCGGCCGGTTTCGGTGCCGTCCACATGGGAACCGACATCGGCGGCTCGGTGCGCCTGCCCGCCGCGTGGACGGGTGTCGCGACCCTCAAGCCCAGCAACGGCCGCATTCCGCTCGACAACCCGTACTTCGGCCGTTCGGCGGGTCCGCTGGCACGCACGGTCGCCGACGTGGCGCTCGGCATGCACGCCGTCGCCCGCCCCGACGAGCGCGACTACACCTCGCTTCCGGATGCCGACATCGACTGGTTCGACCTCGACACCGACGTGCGGGGCCGCCGCATCGCCGTGCACATCGACCCGGGCGCGGGTATGCCCGTCGATCCGGAGGTTCGCGCGGCCGTGCTGCGCGCCGCGGACCTCTTCTCGGATGCCGGAGCCGAGGTCGTGGAGTTGCCGGCGTTCATCGACGACGGCATCCTGCGCGACATCGACGACTTCTGGCGCATCCGCTTCTGGCGCACCTACCTGGGCCTGTCGCACGAGGCGAAGATCGCCGTGCTGCCGTACATCGCCGACTGGGTGCACCCCGGTTCCGACATGACCGGCCGCCGCGCCCTCGAGGCGTACGAAACGTTCGGCGAGCTGCAGAAGCGCACGGTCGCGGCGACGTCGGCGTTCGACGGGGTGCTCGCGCCTGTCGCTCCGGTGGCGGCGTTCCCCGCGGAATGGCCGATGCCGTGGGGCTTCGACGCGAGC
Organism: Microbacterium phycohabitans; assembly: GCF_032464935.1. Lineage (NCBI taxonomy): Bacteria > Bacillati > Actinomycetota > Actinomycetes > Micrococcales > Microbacteriaceae > Microbacterium > Microbacterium phycohabitans. Next base: position 508,843 of record NZ_JAWDIT010000002.1, on the reverse strand, counting down.
GAGGCCATGTCGCACATCGCGTTCACGCTGCCGTACAACATGTCGGGTCAGCCGGCGTCGTCGGTGAACTGCGGGTTCACCGCGGATGGGCGGCCGATCGGGTTGCAGATCTCGGGGCGGCGGTTCGCTGATCTGGAGACGCTGCGGTTGACGGCTTGGTACGAGGGGGCGCGGCCGGTGGACGCGAGGCCGGTGTTTCCGAACTGAGCATCGGGGGCGGATGCCGCGTGCCCGCGTGACGGCGCGGGGTCGCGGTGTCCGTTCCACGGGCGGCTGCCAGTGGGGGAGTCAGCCGCCCGGTGATGCCGCGGTCTCTCGCTTCGGCGAGGGGCCGCGGTGTTCGTGGGGCCGGGCTCAGGGCTGCCAGAAGCCCACCGCGCACAGCAGCCGCGTCTCGTCGTCGGCGCCCGCGGGCGGCTCGATCGCGGGAGGGAACACGCCCCACTGCCGCCATTCGTCGGCGTGCGGCACGACGTGCTCGTTCAGCCCGTCGATGAGTTCGGGAGACAGGTGGAACGGGATGCCGAAGTGCTTCGCGATCGAGTACGCCTGGAACGCGCGGTAGGTCGCAATGTGCGCGAAGCCTTCCGCCGCCGGGTAGTCGCCGTACGTGAACCGGAACGTCTCGGCGAAGTCGCCCGCCCGCACGGCGGCGGTGGCCGTGTCGTTGAGCGCGTCGTACGAGGCGATCGGGTCGTCGCCGAGCAGGTCGGCGTCGGCGTACGGGTCGCCGTCGGCGGCCGCGCGTCCGGCGATCACGTCGGGGATCCACGCTTCGTCGTACGCGTGACGCCCGATGATGCCGAGCAGCGTCGGCGATTCGAGCTGACTCCACTCCTTCGGCACGGGCGCCGAGAAGTCGGCGGGATCGATCTGGTCGATGACCTCGCGCAGCGCGGCGTCGGCGTGGAGGAAGAGCTGGTCCAGTGTCATGGCGCCGACCGTACTCCCGAGCGCCGACACGGGACAGACTCCACATGCGATTCATGTTCCTCACCCCCCCTACACACGCGAACTGCGCCGCGACTGGGCGGACGAGGCGGCGTCGGCGGTAGCGTCGCTGCGGTTCGTGGCGGGGCAGTATCCGGACGATCGCGCGCTCGCCGAGCTGGTGGGGGAGTTGTCGATGAACAGTCGGGAGTTCGCGCGCCTGTGGGCGAAGCACGACGTGCGGTTGTGTTCGAGCGGGACGAAGCGGCTGCACCACCCGCAGGTGGGCGACCTCGACCTGCATTACGAGGTACTGCACCTGCCCGACAGCAACGGCCAGCGGCTACTCACGCACACGGCGGCGGGGAGTGCGGCGGCGGATGCGCTGGCGCTGCTGGGATGCCGGCGCGAAGCCGCGTGAATCGATGCCAACACCCATGCGGAAGGCCCGCGTCGCGGTTGCGCTCATCGTTGAACACCCAACGATGAGCGAGTATTGAGGAGATCGCGGCGCGGACGCCGCCTGCTCGCTGCTCGACCTTCGGAGTGCCTACCTGTGGTCAACCATGTCAACTTCATCTGGAACATCGCCGAATCTCTGCGCGGTCCGTTCAAGCCCTCTGAGTACGGCTCGGTCGTCCTCCCGTTCACGGTGCTTCGGCGGCTCGACGCAGTTCTGGCGGACACCAAAGCGCAGGTACTGAAAGTTGCTCCGACCGTCGATCAGGCCCCAGATGTGCTGCGGCACATGAAGCTGACGGATGCGGCAGCCCACCAGTTCTACAACACGTCGCCGTTCAACTTCGCGAAGCTCGTCGCCGACCCGCAGGATCTCCGAGCGAACCTGTCGTCGTACCTCGCAGGGTTCTCTGCGAACGTGCGCGACATCTTCGAGCGGTTCGAGTTCGACAAGACGCTGAACAAGCTGGCGGAGAAGAACAAGCTGTTCGCAGTGACGGAGAAGTTCGCGCAGGCCGACTTCCATCCCCGCACGGTTAGCAACATCCAGATGGGCCTCGTGTTCGAGGAACTGATCCGGTTCGCGAACGAGAAGTCGAACGAGACCGCCGGTGACCACTACACCCCCCGCGAGGTCATCAAGCTCATGGTCGAGCTGCTGTTCGCTCTCGACGACGACGCCCTCTCGAAGTCGGGCGTGGTGCGGTCCATCTACGACCCGACTGCCGGCACCGGTGGCATGCTCTCGGTCGCGGACGAGTATCTCCGCAAGATGAACCCGGGAATCCAGCTCAGCCTGTACGGGCAGGACTACAACGACGCCTCGTACGCGATCTGCAAGGCCGACATGGTCATCAAGGGCCAGGACGTCGACAACATCGCCCTCGGCGACACCCTCACCGAAGACGCATTCGACGACAAGAAGTTTGACTACGGCCTCTCCAACCCACCCTTCGGCGTCGACTGGAAAGACCAACGCACCCACGTCGACGACGAACACATCAAGCTCGGCTTCAACGGCCGCTTTGGGCCTGGCACCCCCGCGGTCAGCGACGGCGCCATGCTGTTCCTCCTCCACCTTGTATCGAAGATGCGCAAGCCCGAAGACGGCGGCTCCCGCATGGCGATCGTCCTCAACGGGTCGCCGCTGTTCTCCGGCGGCGCCGGCGGCGGCGAGTCGAACATCCGCAAGTGGCTGCTCGACAACGACCTCGTCGGGGCGATCATCGGACTGCCGAAAGACATGTTTTACAACACCGGCATCTCTACCTACATCTGGGTCCTCACCAACCGCAAGGACGACGACCGCAAGGGCCGGGTGCAACTCATCGACGGCCGAGAGATGTTCACCAAGCTCCGCAAGGGCCTCGGCTCCAAGCGCAACGAACTCTCCCCGCAGAACATCGAGACCATCGTCGGCCTGTACGCCGGGTTCGAGGACGGCGAGCACTCGAAGATCTTCCGCAACGAGGACTTCCTCTACCGCACCATCACCGTCGAACGCCCCCTCAAACTCAACTGGCATGGCACCTCCGCACGCATCGACGCAGTCTTCGAGGCGAAGGCGGTCCAGAAGCTGAACGAGAGAGATGCCGCCGCCCTCCGTGCCGCCCTGGCCCGCCTCGGCCCCGACACGGTCTGGAAGAACCGTTCTGAGTTCCAGAAGATGCTGAAGGATGCCGCGAAAGCCGAAGGCCTCACGCTCCCCGCGCCGCTGCTGAAGGCAGTGATGACGGAGCTCGGTGCGCAGGACGACACCGCCGACATCTGCACCGATCCGAAGGGCAACCCGGAGCCGGACAGCTCGCTCCGCGACACCGAGAACGTGCCCTGGGACGAAGACATCGAAGCCTACGTCGCCCGCGAGGTTCTTCCGTACGCGCCTGACGCTTGGGTCGACCAGTCCAAGACCAAGGAAGGTGCGGAGATCCCCTTCACCCGCCACTTCTACCGATACGTCCCACCCCGCCCACTCGAAGAGATCGACCGCGACCTCGAATCCGTCATGGACCAACTACGGGCAATGCTCGTCGAGGTCGAGCGGTGAGTGCACCCTGGCTTGGCGAGCTTCCGCCGGGGTGGCAGGAGATCTCGCTTCGCTATCTCGCGCGGGTCGAGACAGGCTCCCGTGACACCGTGGACGCGGTGCCGGGTGGCGAGTACCCCTTCATCATTCGGTCGCAGAAGCCGCTGGAGATCGACACGTACTCCTACGACACAGAGGCAGTCCTCACCGCCGGGGATGGGGCTGTCGGTGAGATCTTCCACCACGTCGATGGTCGATTCGAAGTCCATCAGCGGGTCTACGTGATGCACGACTTTCGCGGCATGCACGGACGGTTCTTCTATTACTACTTCTCCTCGGAGTTCGGTCAGACAGTCGCGTACGGGGGAGCGCAGTCGACGGTCGCCTCCTTGCGGCGTCCGATGTTTACAGGGTTCCCGGTGGCGGTGCCGCCCCTGGATGTCCAGCGCGCGATCGCGGGCTATCTGGATCGGGAGACGGGGCAGATCGACGCGTTTATCGCGAAGAACAAGGAACTCATCACGCTCCTCACCGAACGCCGCGACAGCGTCTGGAGCGACCTCTATATGAAGGCGGCGAGGACTGCCCGGCCCGTTCCACTTCGGAGATTCGTTTCATCGATCGCCGACGGACCGTTTGGCTCTTCCCTGACGTCGGCGCACTATTCTGACGCAGGGACGCGTGTGATTCGCTTGGGCAACATCGGCATCAACGAGTTCAAGGCCGGTGACGAGGCGTTCGTTTCCGATGAGTACGCGGCGACGCTGACCGCTCACGCGGCGGCCGCAGGCGACGTAATCGTGGCCGGACTCGGTGATGACCGTATGCCCTTGGGGCGCGCGTGCGTGCTGCCGGACATTGGACCCGCGATCGTGAAGGCGGATTGCTACCGAGTTCGGCCAGTGCACGGTCTCTCGTCGGATTTTCTTGCGTGGGTTCTTTCGGCACCTCCAACCCGCGGCCTCATGAAGCTGGCCGCCCGAGGGTCGACCCGCGAGCGACTGAATACATCGGTGGTGCTCGATGTCGAGGTGCCGATCCCAGACCCAGAAACTCAGGCGGCGCTCGTCAGGCAGTTTGCATCCAGTGCTTCGAGAATCGACGTCGCTCGGAGTGTCGCGGAGCGCGGCGTTGCGCTTGCCCGTGAGCGTCGTGGGGCACTGATTTCGGCTGCGGTGACGGGGAAGATCGATGTGGGGGTGTCGGTGTGAGCGGTGTCGCGGGGGCGCATCTGGAGTCGGTGCTGGAGAACGAGATTGCCGAGCATCTCGCCGCGAACGGGTGGCTGTACTCCCCGACCGATGCCGGATATGACCGTGAGCTGGCGTTGTTCCCCGCGGATGTGCTCGGTTGGTTGGAGGATTCGCAGCCGACCGAGTTTGGAAAGGTCGTCCGCCCTGGTGACACCGATGCTCAGCGGAAGGCCGCGGGCAACAGCATCCTGTCTCGTCTGGCGAAGTCTCTGGATCTTGATCCGTTGAAGAACGGTGGGACGATTCGGATTCTGCATGAGGGTTTCTCGATGGTTCCGTTGCATGGGGGTGCGGTGAAGTTCCGGTTGGCGCAGTTCCGGCCAGCGACGACTCAGAACCCGGACACGGTCGAGGCGTACGGGAAGATGCGGGTGCGGGTGATGCGTCAGGTGCATTACTCGGTGAAGCATCCCAACAAGGCGTTGGATCTGGTGCTGTTCGTAAACGGCATCCCGGTCACGACGGTGGAGTTGAAGACGGACTTCACTCAGGTGATCGGTAACGCGGTGAACCAGTACCGGTTTGACCGGTCGCCGGCCGGTGAGCCGCTGTTCGGGTTCGCGAAGCGGTCGTTGGTGCATTTCGTGGTGTCGAACTCCGAGGTGCGGATGACGACGAAGCTCGCCGGGCCGAACACGCGGTTCCTGCCGTTCAACAAGGGGGCGGACGAGGGTGCGGGGAACCCCGTGAACCCCGACGGGTCAGCGTCCTCGTACTTCTGGGAGGAGATCCTGCAGCGCGACACCTGGTTGCAGTTGCTGGGGTCGTTCGTGCACCTTCAGGTCGAGGTCGATGTCGACCCCGACACCGGGAAGAAGACGAAGACCGAGAAGATCCTGTTCCCGCGGTACCACCAGTGGCGGGCCGTGACCCGTCTGGTGGATGCGGCGCGAGCGGCGGGGCCGGGGAACCGATACCTGGTGCAGCACTCGGCAGGCTCGGGGAAGACGAACTCGATCTCGTGGCTCGCGCATCGCCTGTCGCAGCTGCACGACGACGCGAACGCGAGGGTGTTCGATACGGTCGTAGTGGTCACCGATCGGACGGTGCTGGACAAGCAGCTGCAGGACTCGATCAGCCAGTTCGAGAAGCAGGCCGGGGTGGTGCAGTCGATCACGAAGGATGCGGGCGAGTCGAAGTCGAAGCAGCTCGCCGATGCGCTGACCGGCGGCAAGAACATCGTGATTGTGACGATTCAGTCTTTTGAGGCGCTGATCACCGCTATCCAGACCATGCCCGAGTTGAAGGGGCGCCGATTCGCGGTGATCGCGGACGAGGCCCACTCCTCGCAGACGGGGTCCACCGCCGGCGCGTTGACAAAGGTGCTGTCCCCGGACGAACAGGCCGCGATCGCCGAAGGCGCTCCGATCAACTCGGAGGCATACCTGCAGTGGGCGATGGAAGTCACCGCGGCTGCCCCGAACATCTCCTACTTCGCGTTCACCGCCACCCCGAAAGCGAAGACCCTCGAACTGTTCGGACGGGTACCGGATGGTGCAGGGCCGGATGCGACTCCGGAGCCGTTCGATCTGTACTCGATGCAGCAGGCGATCGAGGAGGGATTCATCCTCGATGTGCTGCAGAACTACACCCCGTACAAGGTGGCGTGGAAGCTGCAGCACCCGGGTGCGGACTATGACGCGCACGGTGAGGTCGACGAGTCAACCGCCGTAAAGGCACTCGTGCAGTACGTGCGGTTGCACTCGACGAATATCAGCCAGAAGGCGAAGATCGTCGTCGACCACTTCTCCGCCTACGCGAAGCCGTTGCTCGACGGTAAGGCGAAAGCGATGGTCGTCACCGGGTCGCGTAAGGAGGCGGTGCGGTGGAAGAAGTACCTCGATGCCTACATCACGGATGCCGGCGTGCAGGGTGTCCGGTCGTTGGTGGCGTTCTCGGGTACGCTCGACGACCCCGACGACGTGGGTGATGGGCTGACGGAGAAGACGCAGAACCCGGGTCTGCACACCTCGGATCTCGCGGAGGCATTTAGGCCGTCAACGTTCAACGTGATGATCGTGGCGGAGAAGTTCCAGACAGGGTTCGACCAGCCACGCCTCGTCGCAATGTACGTGGACAAGAAGCTCGGCGGTGTTCAGGCCGTGCAGACTCTGTCCCGGCTGAACCGCACGTACCCGGGCAAGGACAAGACCTTTGTTCTCGACTTCGTCAACGAGCCCCTCGACGTGCTCGATGCGTTCAAGGACTACTACCGCAAGGCGGAGTTGACCGCGCTCACCGACCCGAACCTCATCTACGACCTCGTTACGAAGCTCGATGCGTCGGGGATTTACACAATGAGCGAAGTGGAGCAGGCGTTCGATGCGGCCCTCGCCGGTGAGAAAAACGCGAACTCGAAGGTGTCGGCGGCGACAACGCCGTCGGTGGACCGCTTCGGCAAGCGCTGGCTCAACGCGGTGCTCGACGGCGACAAGAGCGAGCAAGACGAGCTGCGTCTGTTCAAAGCGGATGCCGGCCAGTTCGTGAAGTTCTACGACTTCATCTCGCAGGTCCGGAACCTCGAAGACACCGACCTGCCGCGTCGGCACTACTTCTTCCGCCGCATCCTTCCGCAGTTGTCCACCGCGACTTATGAGGAGCCGGTCGACATTTCTCAGGTGCAGCTCGTCGGGTACAAGATCACTGCGGGCGAGGCTGTGAAGCTGAACCTGGAGAAGGGGCCAGGGCTCGACCCGATCACCGCGATTGGCTCCGGGGCGATTCACGAGAAGCACCGCAGCGCTCTCGAGGAGATTATCGAGAAGCTGAATGAACGCCTCGGCGACAAATATGGCGTCGGTGTGATCGACATCACCATGAACCACATCGTCGGCAAGCTCGCCCTCGATTACGACCTCGCCCGGCAAGCCGAGGTGAACACGCCCCAGCAGTTCGCCGAGTCGCCGGCGCTGCCGAAGGCGTTCACGAAGGCAGTCGTGGAGGTGCGCGAAGAGACGCCCGCGTTCATCGACGATCTGCTCGGCGACGGTGGGTTGTTTGCGGAGTTGGGGAAGGCGCTCCCGGCGATGCTCTATGAGTACCTGAAAGACAAGGGTGCGGCGCGTGGCTGACCTCAAACTGATCGTCGCCTAGGCGGCGGCACGAGTTTGTGGATCAGGCCGTCCGTCTTGGAGAGTTTGAGGGCGCTGAGCGCTCTGGCGCAGAGCGCGACGAGTCGACGGCACGCAACAGCCTCAGCGTTCCTTCGAGCATTCCGAACGTCGACTCGGGCAGAGGATCCTGTGAGAAGTGCATCAGGCTGTTCCGCACATCAGCGATACTCTCCACCAGGGAGCGCAGTCGTTCTCGCGTGATCCCTGCCCAGCCGAGCTTGTCCCAGTTCTGGTCATCGTCGAACACGTACGGATACGCGCCGAGGGTGAGCCGATCAATCGTCTTGCAACGAGCGGGTGATCGTTCGATATCAGCGTCCGTGAGTCGACGTTTCACGGCGCGGCGCATTCGCATCTCGATCTCTTCGATCATCACCAGAGGTCGGCGGTCGCGGCCGAACTCTGCAGTGAGATCCGCGATGGTGACAATCCCGCCGATCTCGTTCGCTTCACCGCGAACGAATACGTATCCACTCGATTCGATCTGGGAAACGACATCGAGTACGTTTGCATAAGGTGCAACTGTTGGCGGAGATGTTGTCATGGCTTCCGCGACAATCGTCGGGTTCCCATGCATGTGTGCGATCGCGATGGATTCCCAAGTGATGACGCCCGCGAGACCGCCCGCCTCAACGACAGCCAGCTGGGAGAAGTTTCCCTCCAGCATGGCCGTCCTTGCGTCAGCGATGAGGTCGTCCCGGGATACCGACACCGGCGCGCGGCGAGCAGAGGGAATCTGATGGATGCGGTATCCGACCGAATGCTCTAGATCGAGCCTGGGCGCTGGAGAAGATGCTTGGTCGTGATGATCCAGCTTGGAGGGGTCGTCGATCGGCGTGATTACGATCTGTTCGTCGATCTCGGCGTCGGTGATCGACGGGACAGACTGGAGACCCGAGGTGTGCAGTAGTTCGTCTATAGAAGCAACTGTTTGCGCTGTTCTGCGGTCGGCCCCGGCAAGGTCAAGCAGTTCCCGCACCGTCATGGGTGTCGGCGTGCGGCGCGAGAGTCCGTCGATGCTGTTCGGAAGGGGGCTTCCCTCGCGCGCGGGACCAGGGTCGGGCCTGCCGTCCTGTACCTCCATGAGTCTCTCGACCGAGCCAAAACGCGACAGCTCGCAGATAGTGAGGAGCGACTTCAGTGATGCACGCAGATCATGTTTGAGGGTGTTGCGCTCGACATCCGACCGTCGCCATTCCACCCCTCGGAAGTGCTCGCCCTCTTCGCGATCGTCGAAGCCGTAATCCGAGCTGATCGTGCCGATCGCGAAGGTGCCGTCGGACTTCAGCGGCATCACCATGATGTCCCCGACGCGCATCTCGTTTACGAAACGATCTAGCTGCCCGGTCCAGTTTCCAATCAGATAGTTCGATTCACCGGGATGCGCCGCGCTGAGTGCATCTCGAATCTCCTCCCGCGAGAATCCCGAGAGATCCCCGACTTCGGACCAGCCGATTAGCGCGCGTCCGTCACGCAACGCGTCCTGTTCGCGTTCCCCATGCCGCCCGCCCCGCACCATCCATGCACGCACCTCGCCATTGTGGGCGCACGTCAACTCATACGGCAACTACCGGGTGGCGCTTGGCTAGCGACCGATAGCTCACGGATCGGGGCGGTCGCCGTCCGATTGGGACGTTGGGGCACTGCGGTCTGCGATGCTTCAAACTCCCTGGGGTGACAACTGCAGCCTGGCCTATCTATCGGGCGGCGGCGTCGACAGCTTGGCGCTGGAGGTCGGATCGTCGCCTCCGACTCATCCTTCCCGACAAGACGCCTCGAACGTCAGGTCCTACCTCGAGCGGTCTCGCCATAGTGCTGTGAATGCCACTGGGCGTGGAGCGGCTGCGATCGAGCGAACCGCTGATTACGAATCTCACTCGCGGGCGCCGACCGGCGGACAGAGCCTCGGCCTGTTATCAATCGCCAAGCATGGAACGGCGCGGGGCGTCCTGGTCTTGGGTAAGCAGATCCCCGTTCTTGATCAACGCACGTCTCAGAAAGCCAGGTGGGCAGGCGTGCTTTGGGCAGTGGAACCCACCGGGCGAAACCCCGGGGGTGATCCATGCCGCCTAAACGTCCGTTAGCGGCGCACTGACGTCGTTCCAGTCAGGGCTAAAGACGACAGCGGTCTCATCACTCCCGAGCTGCAGTTCGCAGACGGCACACCTGAAGAAGAGCGACACGGATGCGTACTCGGCGGGTTCGTCGAGTCCGCCGTACCTGAGGTCGACAACTCCCCACATGTGGCCGGTCCTCGAGCAGGCCGGGCAGGCTTGTTGCTCGTCAAAATCGGGCCCGATTTCGTAGGGCGCGGACTCTGCCAATTCTCGCTCGAGGCTGGCGGCCCACTCCTCAAAATCCCCATGTGACTTTCGTCGAACGCGCCGCTTGTTATCATAGACGGCCCGCGCGGAAACCAGCTTCCTATGTAGCTCCAGAATAAAGGCGTTGTAGCGGCCCTCCTGCGCCGAGGCCGCCGCTGGCGTGAGCCAGTCGGTAGCCTGCAGCCCTGACGCCTCCTGGACGAAGTGAATCCATAGCCCCAAGCGGTTTACATTCTGTTTGAGAGAGTTTTTCGAGAGGCCGACGTGGGCAGCTAAGTTTCGATCGCCGAGGATGCCCATACCAAAAGCTTCTACTTTCGTGCCTAGCGTGAGGTGTCGACTCAGAGCAATCTGTAGGTCGGCGGCATCTGCTGTTCTGGGCAGCTCGAGCACGTGCCCATTCGCACGCACGGCATCAACGGGATTTCGCATGATCAGTGCCGGATGCTCTTTGGCAAGTATCGACTTCGTGAGCAGCTCTACGGCCGCTCCAGCGTGGATACTCGCTCGTGCGGCCGCGAAGGTCGCCTCGGTGGGAGTTCCACCGTCGATCAGTTCGTACGCCGCTGAAGCGTGTTGTCCGGCGCATGTTAGGAGAGTCTCGTGCAGCGGAACTAGTTCCCACCACTCAGGATGTGTCATTGCCCAAGCCTTACACCCGCCGCCGTAACGATGCATGCGGGGTGGTGATCATTCTCGCCGTGAGACGTGGGTTGAGGTTGTGGGCGGACGGCGATTCGTAGCGAAGAAGGGTGTCCGGGCACGCGCCATGCGGACGAGCCGGCGGAGTCAACTAGCGCGTCCCGAACACTGTAGAAATTGCTTCAGCGACCGCGCTCACCAGCGCCAATGCGTCCGAGCCGCGGCCGGGTCGCCTCAACATGGGGAGTGACGTTGAGGGTGCGCCTCAAAAACGTTTCGTCGTTCGGGAGCAGCGAGGAGGATGAATGAGTGACCCAACCCCTCCGCTATGGCTTCAACACCACCCTCGACGGCTGCGTACACCACGAAGCGGGACTCCCGCCGGACGCCGAGTCGATGGCGTTCTGGACCGACGAGCTGCGCCGCTCCGACACGCTCCTCTACGGACGCGTCACGTACGAGCTGATGGAGGGCGTGTGGCGGCGACCCGCGTCGGGACCGTGGCCTGACTGGATAAATGACAGTGAGGTCGCGTTCGCGGAGGTGATGGATCCGATGCGGAAGGTCGTGGCATCCACTGCCCTCGACGCCGTGGACTGGAACGCCGAACTCCTTCGCGGGGATCTCGTCGACGGGGTGCGGCGGCTCAAGGAGCAGCCGGGGCGGGGGATCTCGCTCGGGGGTGTGCGGCTGCCGACGGCGCTCGCGGCGGCGGGGCTCATCGACGAGTACACGTTCGTGGTGCATCCGGTGATCGCCGGTCGCGGGCCCCGCTTGCTCGACGGCGTGGAGCTGACGCTCGAGCTAATCGAGCGGCGGGAGTTCCGTTCGGGCGTCACGGTGCAGCGATACCGGCCGGCGGCATAGCGCAGGCCCCGTGCGACCTGATCGCGCGAGGCCCTGCCTACCGGGTCACTCCGCGGCGACCGAGACGCTCCACGTCACGCCGAACGGGTCGGTCAGCATGCCGAACCCGGCGCTCCACGCCGAAACCGCGAGCGGCTCAACAACCGTGGCATCCACCGCCAAGGCATCCCAATAGCGCTGCAGCTCGTCCAGCGTGGGTGAACTGATCGAGACGAACAGCGCCTGGTCGGTGATCGTCGTGTTGTTCTCGCGGTGGGTGGAGCTGCCGCCGGCGATGCCGCCCTCGGTCTGGCCGGGGATGTCGTAGCCCATGAGGCGGAACCCGTTCTCGGCGGCGACCAGGCCGAAGACGAGCTTGTCGGAGCCGGGGATCTCGGCCGGCATCCCAAAATCGGCGTACGTGTTGATGACGGAGTGGCCGCCGAAGACGGACTGGTAGAACTCGAGCGCCTGACGGGCGTCGCCGCGGAAGTTCAGGTGGGTGGTGGTCTGCACGGACATGTCTGCTCCTTGGGTCTTGGGCCGGATCGGCTCGTGAGACCACCCTCGCAACCGTGTAGGTCGGTTTTTGTCCTAGACCGGAAATACCCTGGATGCCATGACCACGACATCGCGGCTGCTCACCCTGCTGTCGCTGTTGCAGACGCGACGCGACTGGCCGGGGTCGCTGCTCGCCTCGCGGCTCGGCATCACCGACCGCACGGTGCGGCGCGACATCGATCGCCTCCGCGAGATGGGGTACCGCATCGAGGCCACGATGGGTCCGGACGGCGGGTACCGTCTCGACTCCGGCGCCGAGCTGCCCCCGCTGCTCTTCGACGACGACCAGGCGCTCGCCGTCGCGATCGCGCTGCGCACCGCCCCGGCCCTCGGCGCGGGCATCGGCGAGGCGGCGATCCGCGCGCTCGCGACGATGCGCCAGGTCATGCCCTCGCGCCTGCGGCACCGCCTCGACACCCTTGACGTCACGACGGTCGCGCGGCCCGGGGCGGTGGCATCCCCCGAGATCTCCCTCGACGTGCTCGTCACGCTCGCGCAGGCGATCCGCGACCGGGTGACCCTGCGGTTCGACTACGGCGACGCGCTGCGGCGGGCGGAGCCGCACCACCTCGCCGTCTCGGACGGCCGGTGGTACCTCGTCGCGTGGGATCTCGACCGCGACGACTGGCGGATCTTCCGGGTCGATCGCATCCATCCGCGCATCCCGCACGGTGCCCCGTTCACCCCGCGCACGGTGCCCGGCGGAGACGTCGACGCGTTCGTCTCGGCCCGGTTCAAGGGAGCGGATGCCAACGCCTGGCCGTGCCGCGGAACGGTTCTGCTGCACCTCCCGGCGCGGGACGTGCGGCCCTTCGCCGGCGACGGAACCGTCACCGCGGTGGACGAGCGGAGCTGCACGCTCGAGGCGGGGTCGTGGTCGTGGGGAGCCCTCGCCGCGTCGCTCGGGCAGTTCGAGGCCGAGATGGACGTCGTGGGGCCGCCGGAGTTGGCGGAGGCGTTCCGGGTGCAGGCCGAGCGGTTCGCGCGGGCGGGCGCTACAGCCCGGGGATGACCACCTCGGCGAGGTAGGCGCGCAGCCGAGGAACGTCGACGGTCAGCGTCCGCCAGACGCGGTGCGGGTCGAGATCGTCGTACTGGTGGGCGGCGAAGTTTCGCATGTCGATGATCTGTCTCCACGGCTGCTCCGCGAAGCGCTCGCGTACCGGAACGGGGAACTTCGCGACGCTCTCGCCGATGCGGATCAGCCCCATCTCGGCCGCCCACTGCGCTTGGACGTCCGTGAGGAAGGGGTCCTTGCCGCCGGCCACGATCTGCGCGATCACCTCGCACACCGCAATGACCCGGGTCGCGGCATCCCGAGCCTTCAGCGCCTCCGCGTTCACACCGGCACCGCTTCGCGCAGGATGCGGTCGCGCAGCTCTCCGCGAAGGGTGTCGGATGCCACGACGTCGACCTCTGCCTGCAGGAGATCCGCAAGGGCGAGACGCAGGCCGATCTCGTCGAGCAATCCCGCATCGGCCGTGAAGTCGACGAGGAGGTCGACGTCAGAGGACTCGGTGGCCTGGTCGCGAGCCACCGACCCGAAGACCCGCGGATCGGTGGCGTGATACTGCACGACCAGTCGGTGGATCTCGTCGCGGTGGCGGAAGAGCCGATCGCGAAGGGTGCCCGCGAGCGCTCGCCGAATACGTTCGAGAACCTCGGGGCTCGGCTGACGGCGACCGTTCTCGTACGCCGAGATGTTCGGCTGCGGCACCTCAGCGGCGCGGGCGAGCTCGGCCTGGCTCACGCCGGCCGCTCGTCGTTCCGCGCGGATGTCCATCGGGGCAGAATATCGCGGGCGATATGGCCGTGTCGTCGATGAGGCGGGATCAGCGGGCGGCGCGGGAGCGGTAGTTGCAAGTTCTGTCAGACTCGGGTGGTGAACCCGGAAGACCTGTTCGCGCTAGAGGTAGTTGGCGTTGCGTGCTGCTTTCTTGCTGCCGTCGTTCTGATCGTTGAGTTTCGCGAGCGAAGGAGGGCCCGGTACGGAGTTTCCGTCAGAAGCATGCGACAAGGCCGCAATTCTCGCGTCGACATTCGCGAGTGTGACGGTGGTCGAAGGCGCGTGATTGCGCATGGCGTTGTGTGGTTGGATCAAGAGAACATCGCCCGGGCGGGCGACCCTCTTTTCTTCTCGCCGGAATCAGCTCTCAATCCGATATCAGTGATCCTTTTCGGGGAGCAGCTCGAGCACTCGGATCGACCGGACCCCGGAGTTGCGCGTCATATCGTCCTCGCTGACGATCGAGGTGCTGCGTTCTACATGGAGTGGACCGGCGATGCCTCTGTTGATTCCGGGGGCCTCGTCGTTCTTTGGACACTAGATCGACGGCGGCGCGGCGCCGCCCCCGTTGTCCTGCGAGACGACCAAGCTGCTGAGTGGCTCGCCTACCTCAAAGATCCCGACGCCAGCCCGCCTCCAGCCCCGCCGATCCGCTTCGCCCTACTCGCAGTCGTTCGTCAAACAGGTCTGTATTTGCTCGATACAAGGGCGGCGAAGAAGCGTTCTGCAGCGGATCGGCGCGGCGATGCCAAACGGGACGGAGATACCCGTGTCTGGGTGCACGGCGTAATTGCGGGGCTCCTCCTCTTGGTCGTGAGCCTGGTTGTATTGGACTTGATCGATATTCGTCAATACGTGCGACTTTCTGCGGACTACGACTGGCTGGCATTCATCGGGGCAATTGTTGGCGGCGTTGTCGGTGGTCTGGTTACGTTCGGAGGTGTTCTTTTAACACTCCGAAATGCCCAGTCGGCGGAGCGTTCTCGACAGGCGGCTGAAACTCTTCGAAACCGCTTGTCCATGCTGCCGTTATTTGAAATGAGCGTCAGCTATGACCCTAAGCATTTCGATAACTCTGCTGGCCAGCTTGCTGAGGAGCCCGGGACGCCGGTTTTCTCGATCGACGGAGCTAGCTCGGGCGATGAGGGGGCTTTACACTTCCGTCATGCGCTGCTTGTCAGCAATGTGGGGTTGGGTCATGCATTGCTAACGGCGGTGGAGTATACGGTCGGGGACAGCAAGGGGAATGTGCTCGCCGAGCAAAATACCGGCTTCGTGAATTTTCTGGTCAAGAACGGCTCCTCCCGAACCATCCGGGCATACTTCGTGGCTCCTCGTGATAATCCGCGTTTTGAGGATCCTCGTCAAAACGCGTACAACGTTGTTGTGACTTTGCGTTACCAGGACTTGATCGCTAACACATATCATCAGGTTGTTCGCACCGTTATCTACAAGGGTTTGAGCGCGGGCGAGGATCCGCGCACTGGGGGGACTCCTGTCAGTTCGCTCAGTTACGCGGAGCCCCCCATTCACGACGAGAGTGCTGCATTGTGATCGGACTTGGGTGTGCGCGACAGAAAATCCGTCGTCGTCGGTGTGCGTCGCCAATGCATTGTGGGACCCGCGGAACGTGTTCGCGGCGGCGAACCCGGTGTGATGGATCGCGGTGCGAGCCGGGGTGGGCGGCGGTGGTCGCTCGCCCCGGCTCGTCATGCCGAACAGGCGCTCCACGCTGAGGCCGCGACGGGCTACATTCCGGGGATCACGACATCGGCCAGGTAGGCGCGTAGCCGAGGCACGTCGCGGGTCAGCGTCCGCCAGACCCGGTGCGGATCGAGATCGTCGTACTGGTGTGCGGCGAAGTTCCGCATCGCGATGATCTGCCGCCACGGCTGCTCGGCAAAGCGCTCGCGCATCGAAGCGGGGATCTTCGCGATACTTTCGCCGATCCGCATCAGCCCCATCTCTGCAGCCCACTGGGCCTGGACGTCCGCGAGGAACGACTCCTCGCCCCGGGCCACGATCTGTGCGATCACGTCGCACACGGCAATGACCCGAGTCGCGGCATCCCGCGCCTTTTGCGCCTCCGCGGTCACACCGGTACCGCTTCGCGAAGGATGCGCTCGCGGAGATCGCCACGCAAGGTATCGGATGCCACGACGTCGACGTCGACGTGGAGAAGATCGGTGAGAGCCAGTCGTAGGCCCACCTCGTCGAGCAGTCCCGCCTCGGGGGTGAAGTCCACGAGGAGGTCGATGTCAGAGGACTCGGTGGATTCGCCTCGGGCGACGGAGCCGAACACCCGCGGATCGGTGGCGTGATGCTCGGCGACGATTCGGTGGATCTCGTCGCGGTGGCGGAAGAGCCGGTCGTTGAGGTCGCCCACGAGCGCTCGCCGAATGCGGTCGAGTACCTCGGGACTCGGCTGGCGCCGGCCGTTCTCGTAGGCGGAGATGTTCGGTTGCGGAACCTGAGCGGCGCGGGCGAGCTGAGCCTGACTCATGCCCGCCGCCCTGCGGCCCGCGCGGATGTTCATATCGACAGGATAGTGCAAGGGTTATCGAGGGCGATATAGCCCAGGAGAACGGGGCGGCGTCACTCTCGTGATGCCGCCCCGCGTGGCATCCGAATGTCAGTTCTCGAGGAACGGGTAGTCCGTGTATCCGCGCTCGTCGGGGCCGTAGACCGAGGCCTGGTCGACCTCGTTCTCGTCGGCGTTCTGCTCCCAGCGGGTGACGAGGTCGGGGTTGGCGATGGCGGGGCGGCCAACGGCGATCAGGTCGGCGATGCCCTCGTCGACGGCCGTGACGGCCTCTTCGCGCGTGGTCATCTTCGAGAAGCCGGAGTTGACGATGAAGGTGCCGCCGAAGGCGCGGCGCAGGTCCTGGATGAGGTCGCTCGCGGGGTCGGCGTGCAGCACGCTGAGGTAGGCCAAGCCCAGCGGGGCGAGGCCGGCGATGAGGGCCTCGTAGGTGGCGCGGGTCTCGGCGTCGTCCTTCTCCCAGACGTCCTGGATGTTGTGGGCGGGGGAGATGCGGATGCCGACGCGGTCGGCGCCGACCTCGGCGACGACGGCCTGGGCGACCTCGATGACGAAGCGGGCGCGGGCCTCGGGCGATCCGCCGTAGCCGTCGGTGCGCTGGTTGGAGGCGGGGGAGAGGAACTCGTGCAGCAGGTAGCCGTTCGCCGAGTGCAGCTCGACGCCGTCGATCCCGGCATCCACCGCTCGACGGGCTGCGGCGACGAACTCATCGCGGACGGTGGCGAGCTCCTCGGTCTCGAGGGCGTGCGGCACGGGGTAGGCGACCTTGGTGCCGTCGGCGAGGCGGGTGTCGCCCTCGATCGCGATCGCCGAGGGGGCGACGATGCGGTCGGTGCCGGTGATGTCGGTGTGGGTGACGCGTCCGCCGTTCATGAGCTGCATGAACACCACTCCGCCTTCGGCGTGCACGGCATCCGCGACCTTCGCCCAGCCGGCGGCCTGCTCGTCGGTGACGATTCCGGGCTGGCCGGGGTACGCCTTCGACTCGGCGCTCGGGAACACGCCCTCGGTGACGAGCAGGCCGATGCCGGCGCGCTGCTCGTAGTACTTCGCGACGATCGGTCCGGGAACGCCGTCGGCGCTCGCGCGCAGGCGGGTCATGGGGGCGAGCGACACGCGGTTGCGCACGCCGATGCTGCCGACGGTGGTGGGGCTGAACAGGCTCACGGGAGTCCTTTCGTGGGGGTCACAGGGCCACGCGAACGTAACGGAGCGCGGCGACGACCTATTCCATGCGGTGCACATGTGTGCGGCGGTGGGTTGACGGGGGACGCCGCCAGGTGCTGGCATCCACCCGTGGGGCTGGATAGCGTGGCCTTTCGTCCATAGAGCAGCGCAGCGCAGGGGGAACGGATGCCGATGTTTATCGCGGTCGCACGGGTCGGAGTCGAACGGTGATGGCGCGCGCGCCGTGGAACCGTCCGGGGGAATCCGCCCAGATCCGCCGGCTGCGCATCGCCTTGTTCTGGACCATGGTCGTGCTCGTGGTGGTCTTCGTGGCGACCCTGGTGTACTTCTTCGTGCGGTCGGCCGAGATCGCCGGGCTCTGATCCCGACGGCCTCACACGGCCGCCTTTCGCGGAACGACTTGCGCAGGCGTGTGTACGCGAATCGTCCCGGGCGGTGGTCGGGCCGCGGCCGGACCCCGCGCGCATACGATGGTGCCCCCAGCGACGCTTCGGAGGACCGCGCGATGACCGAGAATCCCCTCGCCCACCGCCTCGACTACACGCTCGACGAGCTCGACGACGCCGCGCTGTCGGCATCCCCCCTCGATCTCTTCCAACGGTGGCTGACGGACGCCGCCGACCTGCCCGAACCGAACGCGATGGTGGTCTCGACGGTGGATGCCGAGGCCCGACCGACCTCGCGGACGGTGCTGCTGCGCGGGGTCGACGACGACGGGGCGCTGTGGTTCTTCACCAACCGGGACTCGCGGAAGGGGCAGGCGCTGGCGGGGAACCCGGCGGTGTCGATCCTGTTCCCCTGGTACGCGCTACAGCGGCAGGTGATCGTGCTCGGCACGGCCACGCCGCTTCCCGCAGAACGCGATGACGCCTACTTCGCGTCGCGTCCGCGCGGGTCGCAGCTGTCGGCCTGGGCGAGCCACCAGTCGGAGCCCGTGGCATCCCGTGCCGCCCTCGAGGAGCAGATGGCGGAAGTGTCGGCCCGTTTCGGCGACGACCAGCCCGTGCCGCGGCCGCCGCACTGGGGCGGGTATCGGGTGGAGCCGCGGGAGATCGAGTTCTGGCAGGGGCGTCCGTCGCGGTTGCACGACCGGATCGTGTTCGTGCGGGATGGGGACGAGTGGGTGGGGCTGCGGCGACAGCCGTGACGCGTTGTGCGCGCTCGCGCAAGGGTCACTGTCAGACGGCGCGCGAGCGAGCCTGAGCCGTAGATTCGACACAACCTCATCCGCGCCCTGCGTCGCGGCATCCTGAGGCCGACGTGCGGGGGAGGCGAGACCATGGCGAAGAAGAACACCGACGCGCGGCAGCTCGACGAGAAGGCTTTCGTCGAGGCGACGTCGGAGGCGAAGTCGCGTTACGGGCGGTTCAATCTCGCGATCGTCGGCGCCTCGGGCGTGGGGAAGTCGTCGCTCGTCAACGCCGTGTTCGGGCGCGACTGGGCGAAGGTCGGGCGCGGGCTGCCGGTCACGCGCGGTGTGCACTTCTACAGCGACGATTCGCTGGGCATCTGGGACGTCGAGGGGTTCGAGATCGGCTCGCCCGTTCCGCCCGATCAGCAGCTGCGGAACCACCTGGATGCCATCGCCGCCCACTCCGGCGATCACCAGATCTCGGTCGTCTGGTACTGCGTGCGGGCCGCCGACGACCGGCTCACCCCGGCCGACATCGCCATGATCCGCGAGCTCGACGCGCGGGGGCTGCCGGTGATCCTCGTGTTGACCAAGGTCGACTGGATCAAGAATCCGATCACCGGGCACCAGGGCGTCGCGAAAGACCTGGAGGCGTTCGTCGAGTGGCTCAACGATCCGGTCGATCCGAACACCGGCGAGCGGCTGCGCATCCCCTACCGGCAGGTCATCCTCACCTCCACCCGCGACAAGAACGGGAAGGGCAAGGGGCACGGCCTCGGTGACCTTGTCACGGAGACGCTCGAGCTCGCGCCCGAGCGCGACAAGGACGCCTTTCGCATCGCACAGCGCCTCAACCTCCCGTGGAAGCGCGAGATGGCGCGGCCGATCATCGCCGCGGCGTCCGCAGCGGCCGCGGGAGCGGCGACCGTTCCGCTTCCTGTCTCGGATGCTGTCACGCTGGCGCCGATCCAGCTGACGATGATGGGGCGCATCGCCGCCATCTACGACCTCGAAGTCAAGACGATGCTGTCGGCGGGAGCGCTCGCACAGTTCGGCGTGCAGGTCGCCGGTCGCGCGCTCGCGACGAGCTTCCTGAAGCTGATCCCGGGCGCGGGCATCGTCGTGAACGCCGCGGTCGCGGGTGCTCTCACGGCGGCGACGGGCGAGAGCTGGCTCAAGATCTGCGAGCTCCTGCACACCGGCAAGATCGACGTGCGCAAGCTCGACCAGGAGTGGGCGAAGTACGCACCGAGCTTCATGGACGTGGCGCGGAAGCTGGTCGAGCGGCGCGTGGGGCGGAAGTAGGGCCCACGGAAGGCGGCGGCCCGCGGAGCAGGCGGCGGATGGATGCCGGTGACGCGCCGTTCCGCACCTCCCGGCCGGTCTCGGCATCCGCCGAGTCGGCCCCCGCCGTCGCACGGCGTGAAACCCTGGAACCACGATGACCGACACCCCCGCCTCCCGCCTGCGCGCCGCCCTCGCGCACTCCGACGCCTCCGCGCGGCTGCAGGCCGCGCTCGCCGCGGGAACCCGCCCCGACGACAGCTACATCGCCGAGCTCGTGGCCCGATGCGCCGTCGAGCCCGACTTCTTCGTGCGCGACATGCTCACGTGGGCGCTCACGCGGCACGACCCGGCGCGGGCGGTCGCGGAACTGCTGCCCGAGGTGGCCTCCGAGGTGCCGCAGGCGCGGAGTCAGGCCCTGCACACGCTGTCGAAGATCGGCGATCCCGCCGCGTTCGCCGTGATCACGCCGGCGGTGCTGCGCGATCGGCACCCCGAGGTGGCGCGGGCGGCGTGGCGCACGGCATCCGGACTCGTTCCCGACGACGCGCACGAGGCGCTCGCCGAAGAGCTCGCCACCCAGTTCGGCCGAGGCGACCACGACACCCAGCGCAGTCTGAGTCGGGCGTTCGCGGCGATTGGGTTCCGCGCCGAAGCGACCGTCGAGCGGGCGGCGGCCTCGCCCTACGACGTCGTGAGCGCGCACGCGCGGGCGACGGCGATCGTCATGGACGACCCCGACACCGAGTTCGCCGAAGCGGTGGTCGAAGCGCGGCGCGTGGTGGCGCAGCGGGCGCTGCCCGGGGAGGACTGACGCCGGGTCAGGCCTGGTGCATCTCGAGGGCCCCTCGCAGGGTGCAGACGGCCGGGAGGCCGGGCTCTGCACGACCCCGATCGAGGCGACCGGGTGAACTATCGGGCGCTGCATGCGGCCGCTCTCACGGAGGGAAATCGCCCCTCCTGCCGCGTCATTCCGCGGAAGATCGGTGCGCGCGACCTCGTCAAGCCCCCACCCCTCCCAGGGTTTTCCTCAACCAGTTCCCGTACCGTCTCTCCCGGTCTGCGCGACTCCACGTGCACAGGTCGGCCCAACGACGTCGCCGACGAGCGCCCGCCTCGCGCGCCAGGCGAACGACGACGGGACGGAAGGCGACGGCATGACCACGATGACGACCTCTCGTGTCGACGCCCGGCCGGTGGCATCCGCCCGGCCCGTGGCATCCGCCCGACCGACGGCGGCGCGGCACCTGCCCTCGCTCACCGGCCTGCGCTGGGCGACCGCGATGCTCATCTTCGGCCACCACCTCATGGCGGTCGAGTACTTCGGCGGCACCGCCGACGACGTATGGGCGTTCGTCTTCGAGGCCGGGAAGACCGGCGTCACGCTCTTCTTCATCCTGTCGGGGTTCGTGCTGGCCTGGGGCTACAAGCCGCAGCAGAGTGCCGGATCGTTCTGGTGGCACCGCTTCGCCCGCATCTATCCCCTGCACCTCGTGGGCGTGGGGCTCGCCCTGGTCGCGGCTGCGACCCTCGTGCCCGAGATCCGCACCGACGGCGCGGTCCCGCTGGCCGCCAACGTGCTCCTCGTCAACGGGTGGGTACCCGACTGGTGGCAGGCGGGAAACCCCGCCAGCTGGTCGCTCGTGTGCGAGGCGTTCTTCTACCTCAGCTTCCCCTTCCTCATCCGCCCGCTCGTGCGCCTGTCGGCCCGGGCGCAGACGATCGTCGTCGGCATCTCGCTCGCGCTCGTCGCGCTGGCCCCGCAGATCGCCGCGCTCTCGCCCGTGCCGATGTCGGCGGCATCCACTCCCCTCCTGCGACTGCCGGAGTTCGTCGTCGGCGTGACCCTGGCGCTCCTGGTGAAGCGGGGAGCATGGATGCCGCCGCGCCTGCGCTTCGTGCTCCCGCTCGCGGTCGTCGGCTACGCGCTGTCGGAGGCGCCGACCCTTCCCGGAACCGACGTGCACCCCGGTCTCGCCGTGACCGTCGGGGCGTTCGCGCTGCTCGTCTCGTCGCTGGCCTCGGCCGATGCGCATCGGTCGTCGACCTTCCTCGCGCGCCCGCTCTGGCAGGAGCTCGGGCGCGTGTCGTTCGCGTTCTACCTCGTGCACCTGCTGGTGATCGCGTCGGTGTCGTCGGCGTGGCCCGACGGGCATCCGCAGCTCCCGTGGCGACGGGCCGTGCTGCTCGCGCTCGCCGCATTCGGGATCGCACTCGCTCTGGCGTTCGTGATGCACAAGGTCGTCGAGGTTCCGGTCCAGCGCTGGCTGCTGCGGTACGACCGGGCACGGACGCAACGCGCAGCGACCGTGGCCGGGGTCGAGGCCGCTCGATAGGCTCGCGGGATGTACGGTGCCCACTCCCTGATCCTTCTTCTCGTGTGGGGCGTCGGCCTCGCGGTCATCGGGGCGGCCCTGTACGTCGTGGTGCGCCTCGCCGTGCTGCACGCGTTGAAGGCGCACACGCGGTGGGTCGACGGCGGGAAGCAGTAGGCGCGGTCGGCCGCTGAACCGCAGCGCGCTCGGCCGCGACACGCCCGGGCCCACCGGTCGTCCAGCAAGGCCCCGGTACACTGCCCCGTGCCCGAAACACTGCTGAGCCCCGACCGCGATGCCGCGCGGTCGACCACCATCGACCCGTCCGAGCTCGAGATCGCGCTGCGCGTCATCGACGCCGCTTCCTCGCTCGACCACGACGACCCCGCCTACATCGCCCTGCGCCGCCAGACCGGCAAGCTCTACAAGGACGTCAAGCGGCAGTCGCGCAAGGAGAAGCGCCAGCGCATCGCCGACGCCGACCGCGCGGTCGTCGCCGCCACCGCCACCGGCGCCCCCGACCGCATCGACGACGAGACCCGTGGCATCCCGCTGCAGGCGCGTACCGCCATGCCGTTCGCGGGCGAGCTGATCAAGGCCCGCGCCTGCTACATCTGCAAGCAGGACTACACCCTCGTCGACGCGTTCTATCACCAGCTCTGCCCCGACTGCGCCGCGATGAGCCACGAGAAGCGCGACGCCCGCACCGACCTGACCGGCCGACGCGCCCTGCTCACCGGCGGCCGCGCCAAGATCGGGATGTACATCGCCCTGCGGCTGCTGCGCGACGGCGCGCACACCACGATCACCACGCGGTTCCCCCGCGACGCCGTGCGCCGTTTCTCGTCGCTCCCCGACAGCGCCGACTGGCTGCACCGCCTCAAGGTCGTGGGCATCGACCTGCGCGACCCGGCGCAGGTGATCGGTCTCGCCGAGTCGGTGGCATCCGATGGGCCCCTCGATATCCTCATCAACAACGCCGCCCAGACCGTGCGGCGGTCTCCTGGGGCCTACAAACCCCTGGTGGATGCCGAACTGGCACCGCTCCCCGACGGCCCGCTGCCCGAGCTCGTCACCTTCGGCCACACCAACGACGCGCACCCGCTCGCGCTCGCGCAGTCGGTGTCGGCGCACCCGATCCTCGCCTCGGCCGCCCGCACGGCCGACGAGCTGACCGCGGAGGCGATGGCGGCAGGATCCTCATCGCTCGAGCGACTGATGACAGGAACGGCGATCGACGCGGGCGGCCTCATCCCCGACGAGGACCGCATCAACAGCTGGACGCAGCACGTCGACCAGGTCGAGCCGCTCGAGATGCTCGAGGTGCAGCTGGCGAACATGACCGCGCCGTTCCTGCTCGTCAGTCGCCTGCGGCCCGCGATGGCGGCATCCACGTTCGACCGCAAGTACATCGTCAACGTCTCGGCGATGGAGGGCGTGTTCGGTCGCGGATACAAGGGACCCGGCCACCCGCACACCAACATGGCCAAGGCGGCGCTGAACATGCTCACGCGCACGAGCGCCCGCGAGATGTTCGAGGCGGACGGCATCCTCATGACCGCCGTCGACACCGGCTGGATCACCGACGAACGCCCGCACTTCACCAAGGTGCGCCTGGCCGAGGAGGGCTTCCACGCCCCGCTCGACCTCGTCGACGGAGCCGCGCGCGTGTACGACCCGATCGTGCGCGGCGAGGCCGGCGAAGACCTGTTCGGCATCTTCCTGAAGGACTACCGCAAGAGCTCGTGGTGAGTCGGCGCCTGATCCCCGCGGCGTGAGGTCGGCGAGTGGGGCGTGAGGTCTCTGAGCTCGTCGAAGGGTCCGGGGGCTTCGACAGGCTCAGCCCCCTGGGGCGTGAGGTCCCTGAGCTCGTCGAAGGGGCCGGCGCGACCGCCGCGTCAGGCCGGCAGGAAGTACTGCCGCGCGAGCGGGGCGATCTCGATCCCGGATGCCGTCGCGGCGGTGACCCAGCGGAGCTCGGCGATCTCGGCATCCGGGGTCGGCTGCTGCTCGCCGATGTCGACGCGGAACACGTCGGCGACCACCTCGAAGCCGGGCTCGTTGGCCGCGGACGCGGTGAACTCTCCGAGGGGCTCCAGGACATCGGGGTCGACGTGCACGCCGATCTCCTCCGCGAGCTCGCGCGCGAGGGTCTCGGCCGCGTTCTCGCCCGCCTCGGGCTTGCCGCCGGGCTGCATGAACGCCGTCGTCCCGGCCTTGCGCACGACGAGCAGGCGCCCGTCGGCGTCGGTGATGACGGCGGCGGAGACGTGGATTCGGCGGGGGGTCGTGGCATCCGGAAGCACTCCCGCACGGTAGCAGCCGCGCCGGGCCCCTCCGTCCCCCCGCGCGCGGCGCACCCACAACCCCGTTGAGTGTCCAGAACACGCCGTCGGCGACGTCGTCCGAACGGCATGTCTTGGACACTCGACGGAGCGGCGGGCGCGGAGCGCCGTGCGCGGAGCGCCGGGCGCTGGGCGGGGCGGGGCGGGGCGCGCGGCCCCGGGTCAGTGCGTCGTGCGGGGGACCGCCATCGACCGGATCTCGCCGTCGTCGGGGATGCCGTACGACGCGATCACTCGCTCGAGGTAGCGGGTGATGACCTCCTGCTCCTCGTCGCTGAACTCGTCGAGCACGGCGTCGACGCTCGCGATCATCGGCATGAGGTGCCCCATCGCGCGGGCCATCGACGTGTCGGTGGGCACCACGAGCACGCTGCGGCGGTCGGTGGGGTGCGGGGTGCGCGTGACATGTCCGAGGTCGACGAGGCGGTCGATCGCGGCGGTGGTGGCGGCGGTCGTGAGGTCGAGGCGGCGCGAGAGCTCACCCGGCGACAGGGGGCCCGACATGACGAGGTGGCCCATGGCATCCAGGCCCGTCGGGTTGACGGCGAGTTCGCGCTGCAGGGCCTTCTCGAACACCGATCCGGCGGTGAAGAGGTCGCGCACGAGCGCGGTCGGGCGCCGCGTGGGCGGCACGGCGACGCCGCCGACGACGGGGGGTGGGGAGGAAGGATTCGGCTCTTCCATGACTGGCACTCTACGCGTGATTGGGCTACCTTTCTCGTATCTCGATTATCGAGATACTCCAAAATCTAGCGAAGGCTCCCCATGACCGGCTTCCTCCGTTTCCTCACCTCGGCCCGCACGTCGTGGATCGTGCTCGTCGTGGCGTTCGCGGGCGTCGCGGCGCTGTTCGCTCTCGGCTCGGGCGCGACGAGCGACACGGCACCGGCCACCGGGCTGCCCGACAGCGCCGAGTCCGTGCAGGTGCAGAAGGTGCTCGACACCTTCCCCGACGCCGACACCACCTCGGCGCTGGTCGTCTTCGCCTCCGACGACGGAGCGGCGCTGTCCGCCGAGACGGTCGCCGCCATTCAGCAGAAGTCCTTCGGCGATCTCGTCGATCTCACCCCCGACGGGTTCATCCCGCCGGCGCAGGTCTCCGAAGACGGAACCGTCGCGCTGCTGATCGTGCCCCTCGCCCCCGAAGCGAACGTCGAAGTCCAAGCCGAGCGCGCCGCGGAGATCCGCACCCTCGCGGCCGACGGCCTCGACGGGGTGCGCACGTACCTCACCGGTCCCGAGGGCTTCGAGGTCGACATCGCCGCGGTCTTCGACGGCGCCGACTTCACCCTGCTGCTGACCACCGTCATCGTCGTCGCCGTGCTGCTGCTCATCACCTATCGCAGTCCGTGGCTCTGGCTCGTGCCGCTCATCGTCATCGGCACCGCCGACGCGTCGGCCGGAATCGTCGCGCGCCGCGTGGCCGCTGCGGTGGGAGTGCAGCTCGACGCGTCGATCACCGGCATCCTGTCGGTGCTCGTGTTCGGCGCGGGCACCAACTACGCCCTGCTGCTCATCGCGCGCTACCGCGACGAACTGCGCCTCGCCGAAGATCGTCGCGAGGCCATGCGCCGCGCCGTCCGCGGCGCCGGTCCCGCGATCATCGCCAGCGGTTCCACCGTGGCCTTGGCCCTGGCGACCCTGTTGCTCGGCGAGCTGTCGGGCAACCGGGCGCTCGGGCTCGCCTGCGCGGTGGGCGTCGTCGTGGCGATGGCGTTCGCGCTGATCGTGCTCCCGGCCGCTCTCGTGCTGTTCGGCCGCTGGTTGTTCTGGCCCTACATCCCGCGCTTCGGTTCGCCCGATGCCATCTCGCGCAGCCCGTGGGGCAAGCTCGGCCGCGGGGTCTCGCGTCGTCCGGTCGTGGTCGCGCTGACCGGGGCGGTCGTGCTCGGAGCGCTCGCGAGCGGCCTGTTCTTCGTGCAGACGGGTCTGTCGCAGAACGATCGCTTCCTGCAGAAGCCCGACGCCGTGACGGGACAGGAGGTGCTCGCAGAGGCCTTCTCGGCCGGCGCCACCTCCCCGGCGACGGTGGTCGCCCCGGTGGCCGACGCCGACGCGGTCGTCGCGGCCGCGAGCGGGATCGAGGGCGTCGACTCCGCCCGCCTGGTCGAGGAGAACGGCGACTGGGCCCGCGTCGACGTCACGCTGTCGTCTGCGGCCGAGACGCCCGAGGCCTTCGCGACGATCGAGCGGCTGCGCGCCGACCTCGACACCGTCGGCTCCGGCGACGCGCTCGTCGGCGGACTCGACGCCCAGGCCCTCGACGTCGCGGGCGCCCAGGAGCGCGATCAGTCGCTGATCATCCCGCTGATCCTCGTGCTGGTCTTCCTCGTGCTGGTGATCCTGCTGCGAGCCCTGTTGGCGCCGATCCTGCTGCTGCTGGCCGTCGTCGCGAGCTTCTTCTCGGCGGTGGGCGCCGCGTGGTGGCTGTTCCAGACGCCGCTGTTCGGCTTCCCCGCGATCGACACGAACGTGCTCCTGTTCAGCTTCCTGTTCCTGGTCGCCCTCGGCGTGGACTACAGCATCTTCCTCGTCACCCGCGCCCAGGAGGAGAGCCGCACGCTCGGCACCACGCAGGGCATGATCCGCGCGCTCGCCGCGACCGGCGCGGTGATCACGAGTGCCGGCATCCTGCTCGCCGCGGTGTTCGCGGTGCTGGGCGTGCTGCCGCTCATCACGCTCACGCAGATCGGCATCATCGTCTGCATCGGCGTGCTGATCGACACGCTACTCGTGCGCACGGTCATCGTGCCGGCCATGGCGTTCATCGCCGGAGACCGGTTCTGGTGGCCCCGCAAGCCGAAGGTGACGGATGCCGAGGCCGCGGCGCTTTCCGCAGAGGCGCCCGAGCAGGTCGAGGCACCGGCGACCCGCGCCGAACGCCGCAAGGGCGTCGGCGTCCGATGAGACCCGCGGGCCGGGAGGAGCCCCCAATAACCCTCCCGGTCCGCGGCCCCGCCCGCGTTCGCGGCGGGCGGGGGGCCACGGGCTCAGATCGTCTCGCGGCGGATGCCGTCGACGATCGGCCGAGTCGACGCCAGCGCCGCCCGCACCAGGGCGAAGCCGCCGACGAAAGTCGCGACGATGGTGAGCACCGACAGGGGCGCGACGAAAAGGCTGATCCCCACGATCGGGAACGCCATCACCGCCCCCAGCGCGGCACCGCCTCCCGCCGCCCACCGCAACGGCACCATGACCGTGAGTCGACGTGCGCGCCGCAGTTCGGCATCCGGGATGCCGAGACGGTCGAGCCCGATGAGAAGCTCGCGATCCTCGAGCGCCGAC
Source organism: Microbacterium phycohabitans (assembly GCF_032464935.1). Lineage (NCBI taxonomy): Bacteria > Bacillati > Actinomycetota > Actinomycetes > Micrococcales > Microbacteriaceae > Microbacterium > Microbacterium phycohabitans. Next base: position 480,812 of record NZ_JAWDIT010000002.1, on the reverse strand, counting down.
GCGGCCTGCGTCACCCCCACGGCGCAGGCGAGCAGGAGGAACGCGATACCGAGCGTCACGAGGACGCCCGTGCGGATGTCGCCCATCAGGAACGTCGGACCCGCGTCGCCGGCCGCGTCGACGATCGACAGTCCGCACCCGGCCACCACCGCGATGAAGGCGACGATCGCCATGCCCGACACGCGCCGCCAGGCGGGGCCCGCGTGCGCGGCGAGCTCGCGTCCCGCGATGAGCTCGGATGCCGTGCGCGCGCGGCGCGCCAGCGACCGGCCCCGCGCGGCGACGATCGGCGCCCCGATGAGGTTGAGCAGGGCGAGCGCGCCCGCGAACGCGCCGAGCAGCAGGGCGATCCCCACCGCCGGGCCGAGCAGCTGCGCGACGACCGAGAAGTTCGACACGACCAGCACGACGGCCACGATCAGCACCCCGCCGACCACGAGCGCGGCGGTGCGTGACGGGGGAGCGGCACTGCGCGTGCGCACTCCGAGCGGGGTGACGGCGACCCGCCGCAGGCTCGCGGCCGCGCTCGCCGCACCGATCACGACGACGCCGATGAGCACGCCGAGTCCGAGCAGCGGGTCGATCGCGACGGCGGCGACGCCGACGGCTGCGCCGAAGAACGGCAGAAGCCCCACGAGCGGCAGGAGCGCCGCGTAGATCGCGACTCCCGCGACGGCGCCGACGGCGGCCACGGCCGTCGCCTCGAGCACGGTGAGCGCCCACAGTTCGCGCGTGCTCGCGCCCAGCAGCCGCAGGGTCGCGAGCCGGTCGTTGCGTCGTCGACTCGTGAGGCGCGCGGCGGCGGCACCGAGCGTGACGAGCGGAACGGCGAGCAGCAGCAGCGCGAGCACCGCGAGGATGCCGTACAGGCCGCCGCCGTCGGCCGTGCGCGGGTCGACGAGGAACATCCGCGCCCCGCCGGCGACCACGAGCAGCAGCGCGGTGGTGACGGCGAACGCGACGATCGGCAGCACGACAGCGGCACGCCCCTACCGCGCGGGTCGGCTCAACTGCCGCGCCAGGGGGAGGACGACACTCATCGCGCACCCCCGGTCGAGGCGGCCGCACCGGTGTCGCTCACCACGCGCCCGTCGCTCACCCGCACCGTGCGCGAGCACCGGCGGGCGACATCGGCGTCGTGCGTGACCACGACGAGCGTGCGCCCCTGGCCCGTCGTGGCGTGCAGCAGAGCGTCGAGCACCTCGGCCGAGGTCGCCGAGTCGAGGGCCCCGGTCGGCTCGTCGGCGAAGACCACCGGGGCGCCGGTCACCTGGGCGCGCGCGATCGCCACGCGCTGCGCCTGCCCGCCCGACAGCTGACCGATCCGACGCTCCTCGAGCCCGGCCAGCCCGAGCGCCGCCAGCCACACGGCCGCGTGCCGCTCGGCATCCTGTCGTTTCGCCCCCGTCAGCAGCAGGGGCAGTGCTGCGTTCTCGACGGCCGTCAGCTCGGGCAGCAGCAGGTGCTGCTGGAACACGAAGCCCAGGGCCTCGCGACGCACGCGGGCGCGCTCGCTCTCCGAGAGCCCGACCAGCTCCCGCGGAGCGGCGCCGGGGGCCGACAGCACGATCGAGCCGGCATCGGGGGCGATGACCGCCGCGAGGCAGTGCAGCAGCGTGGTCTTGCCCGATCCCGACGGCCCCATCACGGCGACCGACTCGCCGGCGCGGATGGTCAGCGAGACGTCGTCGAGGGCGCGTAGGTCTCCATAGCTCTTGACGAGGCCGTGGGCGGTGAGCACAGCAGAAGAAGTCATGCCTCCATCCCAGCGACCGAACCTCACCGCGTCGTCGGTCGCGGGAAGTATCCGCGTCGTCCGAGCGGACGATCCGACACGGGCCGGGACGCCCCCACGCGCCCCGGCCCGCCGCCGTCACAACCCCGACAGGTGAGCCCGCGCCAGGATCTCGGCCTTGGGCCGCTCGTCCGCCGCGAGGGCGAGCCAGGTCTCCACGACCGTGTCGGGGTTCAGCGACAGCGACTGGATGCCACGAGCCACGAGCCACTGCGCGAAGTCGGGGTGGTCGCTCGGTCCCTGTCCGCAGATGCCGACGTACTTGCCCTGTCGCCGGCACGCGTCGATCGCCATGCCGAGCAGGTGCAGCACCGCGGGATCGCGCTCGTCGAAGGCGGATGCCATGAGCGCGGAGTCGCGGTCGAGGCCCAGGGTCAGCTGAGTCATGTCGTTCGAGCCGATCGAGAAGCCGTCGAAGTGCTCGAGGAAGCGCTCCGCGAGGATCGCGTTGGCGGGCAGCTCGCACATCATGACGACCTTGAGTCCGTTCTCGCCGCGGCGCAGGCCGTTCTGCGCGAGCAGGTCGACGACGGCCTTCGCCTCGCCGACCGTGCGCACGAACGGCACCATGATCTGCACGTTCGTGAGCCCCATCTCGTCGCGGACGCGCCGCAGCGCTTCGCACTCCATGTCGAAGCACGCGCGGAACTCCGGCGAGACGTAGCGCGCCGCCCCGCGGTACCCGAGCATCGGGTTCTCCTCGTCGGGCTCGTACAGCGTGCCGCCGATGAGGTTCGCGTACTCGTTGGACTTGAAGTCCGACAGGCGCACGATCACGGGCTCGGGAGCGAAGGCCGCCGCGATCATCGAGACGCCCTCGGCGACCCGCTGGATGAAGTACTCCTCGGGCGAGGGGTAGGCCGCGATGCGCGCGCGGATGTCGTCGGCCAGCGCCCCGTCGAGGCGGTCGAGCTCGAGCAGCGCCCGCGGGTGGATGCCGATCTGCCGGTTGATGATGAACTCCAGGCGAGCCAGCCCCACGCCCGCGTGCGGCAGCCGCGAGAACGCGAAGGCCTGGTCGGGCGTGCCGACGTTCATCATCATCTTCACGGGGGCGGCCGGCATCCGGTCGAGTTCGGTCTGTTCCTCGGCGAAGCTCAGGATGCCGTCGTACACGAGGCCGTCGTCGCCCTCGGCGCACGAGACGGTGACCTCCTGGCCGTCGGTCAGCGCGTGCGTGGCGACGCAGGTGCCGACGACCGCCGGGATGCCGAGCTCGCGCGCGATGATCGCCGCGTGGCAGGTGCGTCCGCCGCGGTCGGTGACGATCGCCGAGGCGCGCTTCATGATCGGCTCCCAGTCGGGATCGGTCATGTCGGCCACGAGCACGTCGCCGTGCGCGAAGTCGGCCATCTGGTCGATCGAGCGGAGCACGCGCACGCGCCCCGCGCCGATGCGCTGACCGATCGCGCGGCCCTCGACGAGCACCGCGCTGCGCTCGGCCAGGACGAAACGGCTCAGGACGTTCGCCGACCGCCGCGACACCACGGTCTCCGGTCGCGCCTGGAGCACGTACAGCTGTCCGTCGACGCCGTCCTTGCCCCACTCGATGTCCATCGGGCGGCCGTAGTGAGCCTCGATCACGAGCGCGATGCGGCCGAGCTCCTCGACCTCCGCGTCGGTGATCGAGAAGCGCGTGCGGTCGTCGGCATCCACTTCGACGAAGGCCGTGCTGCCGTCGACGTGCTGCCCGTCGGCGTACCGCATCGCGATGGCCTTCTCGCCCACGCTGCGCTTGAGGATCGCGGGACGGCCGGCGGCGAGGCCCGGCTTGTAGACGTAGAACTCGTCGGGGTTGACCGCACCCTGCACGACCGCTTCGCCGAGGCCGTACGAGCTGGTGACGAAGACCGCGTCGTCGAAGCCCGACTCGGTGTCGAGGGTGAACATCACTCCCGAGGCCCCGACGTCGGAGCGCACCATGCGCTGCACCCCGGCCGAAAGGGCGACCTCGTGGTGGTCGAAGCCGTGGTGCGCGCGGTACGCGATCGCGCGGTCGTTGTAGAGCGAGGCGAACACCCGACGGATCGCCTGCAGGATGTTGCCGATCCCGCCGATGTTGAGGAACGTCTCCTGCTGCCCCGCGAACGAGGCGTCGGGGAGATCCTCCGCGGTGGCGCTGGAGCGCACCGCCCAGGTCACGGCATCCGGATCCTGCTCGCCCGCGACGAGGGCTGCGTACGCGGTACGGATGTCGGCGTCGAGGTCGTCGGGGAACGGCTGCTCCTCGATCCACGCGCGCACGCGGCCCCCGAGCTGGCTGAGGGCCGCGACGTCGTCGACGTCGACGCCCTCGACCGCGTCGCGGATGCGGGCGTCGAGGCCGTCGTGCGCGAGGAAACGCCCGAACGCGTCGGAGGTCGTCGCGAATCCCGGAGGGACGCGGATGCCGGCGGATGCCAGGTGCGACACCATCTCGCCGAGCGAGGCGTTCTTGCCGCCGACGCGGGCGAGGTCGCCCATGCCGATCTCGTCGAAGCGCAGGATGTTGGTCATGGGGTGGGCCTTTCTCGGGGTCGGTCCCGCAGGTTCATGGACTGCAGGATCACGGCGGACATCTCCTCGACGCTCCGGGTCGCGGAGCTGAGGAACGGGATGCGGGTGCGGCGGTAGAGGTCTTCGGCCCGGCGGATCTCAAGGGTGCACTGGGCGAGGCTGGCGTAGGTCGACTGCGGTCTGCGCTCGTGCCGCACCTGGCTGAGGCGCAGGGCGGTCGTGGTCAGTCCGAAGCAGCGGTCGGCGTGCGGCGCGACGATGCGCGGCAGGCCGTCGGTGGGGAAGTCGTCGTCGGTGAGCGGGTAGTTCGCCACCAGCAGCCCGTAGTGCAGGGCGAGGTACATCGTGGTGGGCGTCTTGCCGCATCGAGAGGGAGCGACGATGATCACGTCGGCACTGGCGAGATCGCGCCCGCTCTGACCGTCGTCGTGCTCGATCGCGAACTCCACCGCGCGCATGCGGCGGAAGTACTGCTCGAGGTCGCCCAGGCCGTGATACTGCCCCGCGCGGGTCTCGGCGGTCGCGCCGAGCTCCGCCTCGAGCTCGGTGAGGTGCCCGGCCAGCAGGTCGATGACCACCGCGCCCGCGTCGGCGAGACGACGCCGGATGCCGGCATCCTTCACCGTCGCGAAGACGATCGGCGCATCGCCGTCGGTCGCGGACCGCCGGAGGCGCGCGACGACCGCGTCGACGGAGGTGACGCTGCCGAGGAACGGGATGGTGTGCCGCTCGAAGCGGGCGCCCGGGAAGTTCGCGAGCAGGGCGCTGCCGAGCGTCTCGGCGGTGATGCCCGTGCTGTCCGACACGAAGAACACCGCGCGCATCTCGACGCCGAGGTCGGTCGCCGCGCGGTCGGCGGGTGAAGCTGGCAACGGCGCAAACGCGGCGGCGCGTGAAGCCGGGAGCGGTACGGCCGCGGCGGCGGGTGAAGCCGGCAACGGCGCGGACGCGGCGGCGGGCGCGACCGTCGGGTCGAAAGGTGGGGCCATGCGACGACGCTAGGGGCGAGTTCGTCGATCTTCGCGACCGTTATGACCGAAAGAAGACGCGTTCTTACTGATCCGCTAAGGGACCGGTTGTGGTCTGACCACTTCCCCGCTCGACTCCCTCTTCGCTCGGCGGTCCCCGGCCGGTCGGTCGGGAAGCCCGCGGCGGCCATGTCGCGACGCTACGGTGACGGACGGAAAGGACCCCATCATGGCCGTGACGTTCGCGATCGCGCTGGCCCTCGCGGCCGCCGGCGCTCCCACCCCCGACCCCGCCCCCTGGAAAGGGCTGCCGTCGGACTCCCAGGTCATCGTCGTCGAGGTCCCCGACGTCGAGGTCCCCGACGGCGTCCACCCGTCGCCGCCCGGCGGGTCGACCGCCGCGCCGGTCTCGCCGTCTCCCGTAACTCCCTCGACCGCAGCGACGCCCGCCGCGACGCCGGCCGCGACGCCCGCAGCGACGCCCGACGGGTCGCTCCCCGCGACCGGATGGGATGCCGCGGGTCTCGCGGCCGTCGCCGCTCTCGGCTCCGGGGCGCTCGCCGCCGGCATCGTGATCTCCCGCGCTCGTCGCCGCACCCGCTGAGGGCGGCGGTCTCGCCGTCGCGCGGGTCGACGCCCCCTCGCGACCCCGTTCCGCGCCGGCTCACCCCCTGCGTGCCCTGAGCGCGGGCGCGCCGTCACCGCATCCAGAGCACGATGCCGCGCTGGCCGGTGAGCACCGACGCCACCCCGGCGCGCACCGCCGCGGCCGCCCGCGCCGGGGTGAACGACGCCGGATCGTACGCCGCCGCCGCGCCCAGGCCCTCGCCGCGGTAGGCGGCGCCCGTCCAGTCGACCGACGTGACGTTCTCGGTGGGCTCGGCGAGTTCCGCGCCGACGATGAGGAACTGCCGGTCGAGGTGGTTCGCGGTCACGGTGGCCAGGGGGTCGACCAGGGCGTCGCCCGCGCTGATGATGAGGTCGGGATTCATCCGCATGGCGGCCACGGCCCCGTCGATCATGTCGTCGTCGGCGTGCACGACCTCCAGGTCGGCCCGGGTCTCGCCCGCCCACTCCTGCACCGCATCGACGAGCACGCCGGTGGGCGCATCGTCGCCCACGGTCAGCAGCACCACGCGATAGCCCTCCGGCGCGTGCACTCCGTCCCACGAACCGGGCGCGGGGGTGTGCGTGGACTCCGGCGCGGGAGGCGTGGGGGGCGAGAACCCCTCCGCGGGCGTGCCGATCGGGGCGGGGTGCGCCCGCATCTCGCCCCACCCGGGCTCCGAGCTGCAGCCGGTCAGCATCGCCAGCGTCACGAGCGCCGCTGCGACCATCGTCCTTCGCTTCACGGTGTCACCCTGCGCGACGCGGGTGACCCGCGGGCGAACACCGGGCGCACGTTCCGTTTCCGTTCGCCCCGTCGCGTCCGACCGTTCACGACGGCGGACCACCCTGAGCGACGGAAAGGACCCCATGTCACACCTGTCTCGCCACGTGCTCCGCCCCCTGTTCGTCGCAGTGGCCGCCGTCGCCCTCCTCGCCGTCGCCGCTCCCGCGTCGGCTCATGGCATCCGGTCGGTGGTCTACGCCGACCTCTCCAGCGGGGGACCGGGCGTCGTGCACGCGCAGCTGCAGGTCGAGTACGACCTCCTCGTCGTCTCCGCGGCCGACGCGGCCAAGGACGATGCGCTCTTCCGCGACGGGACGGAGGCCTTCGAGGCCCGACACGCCGACGAACAGGCCGCCGCCCTCCGGGCGCATCGCGACGACGTGTCGGCGTACGTGGCCGAGAGGTTCCGCATCTCCGGGGCGGGGTCGTGCACCCCGACGCCGGCCGACGACATCACGATGACGCAGCAGGAGGGCGTGCCCTACGCCGTGCTCGATCTCGATTACGCGTGCCCGCCGTCGGAGAACGGTCACGAGGTCGTCTCGTCGCTCTTCCCCGACGACGAGGGCTACGTCACCGACACCAAGACGATCCTCACCTACGCGCTCGACCTGCACGAGGGCAGCACAGTTCTGGATGCCGAGCACCCGTCGTTCACGACGGCGCAGTCGCCGCTCGAGCGCTTCTGGGAGTTCTTCCGCCTCGGCGCCGAGCACTTGCTCACCGGGATCGATCACATCCTGTTCCTGCTCGCGCTCATCGTCGGCTCGCGACGCCTGCGCGAGGTGGTCATCGCCGCGACCACCTTCACCGTGGCCCACTCGGTCACCTTCATCCTGGCCGCCACGGGCGTGGTGGCCGCCCCGCCCGAGATCGTCGAGCCGACCATCGCCCTGTCGATCGCCGTCGTCGGCGCCTGGTACCTCTGGCGTCTCTGGCGCGGGGGCAAGGTCGACCAGGACCTCTCGCACGCCCACGGCTTCCTGCGCCTCGATCGCGCGGGGTGGCTGCGCGTGGGTGTGGTGTTCCTGTTCGGGCTCGTGCACGGACTCGGCTTCGCCTCGGCGCTCGGGATCGACGAGCCATGGTCGTGGACGCTGCTGTGGTCGCTGCTGGTGTTCAACGTCGGCATCGAGGCGGTGCAGATCGGACTCATCATCATCGTCTTCCCGCTGCTCGTGCTGCTGCGGCGGAGGTTCCCCCGTGTCGGCACGTGGGCGAGCGCGCTGCTCGCGGTGATCGTCACCGCGGCCGGGCTCGTCTGGTTCGTCCAACGCGTCCTCGGCGTCGAGTGATGGGCGTTGCGCGACTCGATAGCCGTGCTGCGTCCGCCATTCACTCACTCGTCACCGAGCGGGCGGAGCGTGGGAGGACCCGCCCGATCGCGGGTCCCCACAGAGAGAAACGGATCATCATGCTCCTTTCCGCATCGACGTCGCACGGGACGCGCACGCGCCGCCGTGCCGCGTGGATCGCAACGGCCGCCCTCGGCGTCTCGCTCGTGCTCTCGGGCGCAGCGACCGCACCGGCCGCCCTGGCCGACACCCCGGCGACGCTCTCCGGCGTCATCCTCGGTGTCGGCGCCGACGAAGCCCAGCGCATCGTCACCTGGTACTCCTCGGCCGACACCGCGCAGTCGGTGCAGGTCGCGCCGACCTCGGCCCTGGTGAACGGCGAGTTCCCGGCGTCGGCCACCACCTTCTCGGCATCCGGCACGGCCAACATCGCCAGCAGCGGCGGCTACAACCGCCACGCGACGATCACGGGTCTCGCCGAGAACACCGCCTACTCGTACCGCGTCGGCTCGGACGGCAACTGGTCGCAGACCTCCGCCTTCTCGACGCAGTCGTTCGACGGCGACTACGACTTCCTGTTCTTCGGCGACCCGCAGATCGGCTCGTCGGGCGACGTCGCGAAGGACCAGGCCGGGTGGCAGGACACGATGAACGTCGCCGTGAACGCCAACCCGAAGGCCGAACTGCTCGTCTCGGGTGGCGACCAGGTCGACTCCGCCAACAAGGAGGACCAGTGGAGCGCGTTCCTCGCCCCCGACGCTCTGCGTCAGATCCCGTGGGTCGCGACGATCGGAAACCACGACGTGGGCGGCAAGGCCTACGAGCAGCACCTCTACACGCCCAACACCGACCGCACGGGTGCCTACTACCGCAAGGGTGACGCCAGCATCGGCACCGAGTCCGGCGGCGACTACTGGTTCATCTACAAGGACACGCTGTTCATCGACCTCAACAGCAACAGCTACGCCACCTCTCAGGGCGGCGGCGGTGACGACGCGCACGTGGCCTACGTCACCGACGTCGTGAACAAGCACGGCGCCGAGGCGAAGTACACCGTGCTCGTGTACCACCACGCGATCTACTCGCCGGCCGATCACGCCAAAGACGCCGACAACAAGGTGCGCCGCGTGGACTTCCCGACGACCTTCTCGAAGCTCGGCGTCGACCTCGTGCTCCAGGGCCACGACCACAGCTACTCGCGCTCGTACGAGATCAAGAACGGCGCCAAGGCAAACCCCGACGAGAAGCCCGGTCAGGACGAGGTGTTCGAGGGCCCCGGCGGCGTCGTGTACGTCACCGCCAACTCGGCATCCGGATCCAAGTACTACGACATCACCGCTCCCGACAACAGCGGCACGAGCGGAGCCGGGAACGGCGCCGACCCGCTGAACCCGGCGAACTACTGGTACAACTCGGTGCAGAACCAGGAGCACGTCCGCACGTACGTCAAGGTCCAGGTGAAGAAGGACCAGCTCGTCGTGCAGAACATCCGCTCGGGCGACTGCTCGGCCCCGAACGCCGCCGTGGAGCTCAACCGCGTCGTGTGGTGCGGTCCCGACAACGGCGCGAAGCCGGCCGAGGCCGTCGGGTCGATCCAGGACGAGGTGACCATCCACCCCAACCACGGTGACGGCCAGGACATCCAGGTCGACGTGCCCTCGGGCGCCCCCGGCGAGTTCGGCTGGACGATCAACGGGCACAACGGACTGGTCGACCTCGGCACCGCCGAGGAGAAGAACCTGCAGTACTTCGAGGCCACCGGTCAGATCAACCCGATCTCCGTGACCGACACCCGCGCGAGCAAGGCCGCCTGGTCGGTCTCGGCATCCGTGGGCGACTTCGTCGACGGCGACAAGACGTTCGAGGGCAAGTACCTCGGATGGACGCCGAAGGTCGTCACCCCGGGTGCCGGTGCGGTCGCGGGCGCGGCCGTCGGCTCGGGCTACGACGGAGGCGCCGGTCTGTCGACCTCGCAGTCGCTCAGCTCCGCGCCGATGGGCCACGACCGCGGCACCGGCGTCGTGGGCGCCGACCTCGACCTGAAGATCCCCAACACCATCGACAAGGGAAGCTACCGCGCGACCCTGACCCTCACCGCGCTGGCCGGCTGACCAGCGATCCGGGCCGGCGGGGAGCACCCCTCCCCGCCGGCCTCTCCCGAAGGACCCCCATGAACCTCTCCCCCCGTCTCGTCGCCCTGACTCTCGCGCCGCTGGTGACCGCGGCCGCGCTCCTGGGGGCGTCGCCCGCCTCGGCCGCGACCGACGACGTCAGCTGGACCGTGCGCACCGCCTCGAACGCGCTGGGCGCCGATCGCACGAACTTCTCCTACGCCCTCAACCCCGGCGCCCACCTCGACGACGGGCTCGTCGTGGCGAACCGCGGCACCGAGGCGATCGAACTCGACGTCTACGCCGCCGATGGCTACACCACCTCGACGGGCGCGGTGGATCTGCGGCTCGCCGCGGAGCAGCCCACCGGCGTGGGCAAGTGGATCGACGTGCCGCAGCGGCACGTCTCGGTGCCCGCCGGGCAGACCGTCGAGGTTCCATTCACCGTCGACGTGCCGGCCGACGCGACACCCGGCGACTACGCCGGCGGCGTCGTGACCTCGCTCACCGTCGCCGACCAGTCCGCGAACGTCAACGTTGATCGACGTCTCGGCATCCGGGCCGGCATCCGGGTGGGCGGTGACCTCGTGCCCGCCCTCTCGGTCGACGACGTGCGGGTGGACTGGGACGGCGGCGTCGTCCCCTTCCTGTTCGGCGACGCCACGGTGCACTACGGCCTCCACAACACCGGCAACGTCTCGCTCACCGCCGACGACACCGACGCCGTCGCGGGACCCGTCGGTCTGGGCCGCGCCGAGGCGGCACCGGATGCCGCATCCCCGGCGCTGCTGCCCGGGGAGACGTGGCCGCGCGACGTGCGCGTGTCCGGCGTGGCGGCGATGGGCCTGCTGTGGGCGTCGGTCACGGCGACCCCGACGGTCACCGACGCGTCGGGGTCGATCACCGCCCTCGACCCCGTCGAAGCGTCCGCGGTGGGCGCGGCCGTACCGTGGCCGCTGCTCGCCGTGCTGGTGCTCGCCGTGCTCGCGGCCGTCTTCGGACCGCGGTGGCTGCGCGCGCGTCGCCGCCGCCGCCAGGAGGCCGAGGACGCCCGTGTCGCCGAGGCCGTCGCGCGGTCGCTGGCCGAGAAGGACGACGCCCTGTCGCACGCGGGGTGAGCGGGGGATATCTCGACGTCGGCGCACACGGAGGCCGCTCAGCCCCCGAGGAATAGACTGGATGCCAACGTCATTCGCCCGTCGGGAACCCTCCGTGACCACTCCTCCTGCTGAACGCGCCTTCGATCTGCGCCATCTGCAGCTCGCGCGCGCCCTCTTCGCCGCCCTCGCGGCCGCGATGATCACGTTCTCGCCGGACCACTCCGCCGTCCTCGGTCTGATCGTCTTCAGCGGCTTCGCGCTGGCGACCGGTCTCGCGTGGGCGGCGTCGGCCTGGATCGTCTTCTCCCGCGGGGAGCGCGCCGTCCCGGCGCTGATGGCGGCCGTGTCGCTCGTGGCGGGATTGATCGCCAGCGTCGGTCCGTGGCGCACCACCGGCATGTTCTTCGGCCTGGTCATCACGTGGGCCGTCGTCTCGGGCGTGATCGAGCTCGTCGGAGCGCTCCGCGACCGCAAGGCCGGCCGCACCGCGGGCGTGCGCGACGGCGTGCTCATCGGCATCCTGGGCATCGTCCTCGGGGTCGTCCTCCTGCTCACCCCGATGCAGTACGCGCTCGACTACAGCATCACCGGCGCGGGGTCGTTCACCCTCACCGGGATCACCATCGCCGTGGGCCTCTTCGGCGGATACGCGGCGGTCATCGCCGTGTTCCTCGCGATCGCGGGCTTCTCGCCCCGCCGCACCGAGCCCGTTCCGGCCGTACCCTCCGAGGAGGCCGCGTCATGACCGACAAGCCCACCACCCGCAAAGACCTCATGAAGCCCGTCCAGCTGCTCGGGCTGGCGTTCGTCGCCGCCCTCTTCGCCGGCTTCGTGACCCTCATGTCGATGGGGTTCTTCCAGACGCGCCCCGCCGACCAGATACAGCGCGCCCTCATCGTCGCCCTCGTGGCGGCCGGGGCGACGTTCATCATCGTGCTCGTGAGCGTCGCGCTCATGCTGCTCGCCGTCGACCCCTCGAAGGTCACGGCCACGGTGGACCGTCCGCTGCTCCTCCCCAAGGACGCCCCGGATGCCACACCCACCGCCTCGGCACAGCCCGAGGCCCCGCGCGCCGAGGCCCCGCGCACCGGGGGCACCGCGCCGGATGCCGCGCCGCGGTCGGAGGGTTCGGTCCCCCCGCGTTCCGGCGACGACGGCGCCGCTCCCCGCGCCTGACCCTCGCGTTTCACCCTCGCGCCTGACCTTCCGGCGCCTGGCGCCGGGCCTCTTGCCCTGCGTCTGGCGCCCGGCCACGGCTCTGCGCCTGGCGCCCGGCTCGTCGCCCTGCGCCTGGCCCTGTGCCCGAGACTCCAGTTCCTGGTGCCCGCGCCGCGTCGCCGCGTTCGCCGGGCGCGCTCGGGCGGGCGTCGCTGCTGAGCGCTGCGGAGGCGGCATCCGTACGCTGGTTGATTCTGCACCATCGCTGCTGCGCGGCACCGGCACCGGGGCGGTATCCCCGTCCACCCTCGTCCCACTTCTGGCGGTGTGTGTCCCACTTGTGGTGGGTCTGAGGGCCGCTCATCGGCCATAAGTGGGACATGGATGCCAGGGCCTGGGCTTCGCGCGGTGCCGCCACTGCGTTCGCTCAGCGCCCCGCCGGTACAACTGCGCAGCCTCGTCCCACTTCTGGTGGTGTGTGTCCCACTTGTGGTGGGTCTGAGGGCCGCTCATCGGCCATAAGTGGGACATGGATGCCAGGGCCTGGGCTTCGCGCGGTGCCGCCATTGCGCTCGAACAGCGCCCCGCCGGTACAACTGCGCAGCCTCGTCCCACTTCTGGTGGTGTGTGTCCCACTTGTGGTGGGTGTGAGGGCCGTTGACCGGCCATAAGTGGGACATGGATGCCAGGGCGCCGCGTCGCGCCGAACGGCACTGCCGCGCCGAACGGCACCGCCGCGCGCTGCGCTCAGGCGCGCCGCGGGTCGATCATCGTCATGCCGGCCGGGGAGGCGGCATCCATCGCCGGAAGCAGGGCCGCGGCCTCGCCGAGACCGATCACGCGCTCGATGAGTTCCTGGGGGCGCAGGGCGCCGCTGTCGATGAGGGAGAGCATCTCGGGGTAGTCGACAGCGGCCATGCCGTGGCTGCCGAGCAGGTCGAGCTCCCAGGCGATCACGCGTGCCATCGGCATGGCGGTCAGGCCGTCGTCGGTGGGGAGCAGGCCGATCTGCACGTGCCGGCCGCGGCGGCGCAGGCTCAGCACCGCGTCGCGCGCGGTCTGGGCGCTGCCGACGGCGTCGACCGACACGTGGCTTCCGCCGCCGGTGATCTCGTGCACCGCCGCGGCTATGTCGGTCTCGCCGGCGACGAGCGTGTGCTCTGCCCCGAGCCGGCGGGCCGCGTCGAGAGCCGCGGGGGTGCGATCGACGACGATCACGCGCGCGCCGAGGGCGACGCCGATCATCACGGCGCTCAGGCCCACGCCGCCGGCGCCGACGATCGTGATCCACTCGCCGGCCTGCACGCGGGCGCGGCCGGTGAGGGCGCGGTAGGCCGTAGCGAAGCGGCATCCGAGGGCCGCCGCCGCCTCGAACGAGACGCCGTCGGGGATGCGCACGACGTTCGTGTCGGCCGCACGCAGCACCACCCGCTCGGCGAAGCTGCCCCACTGGGTGAAGCCCGGCTGCTGCTGGTCGGGGCACACCTGCGCGTTTCCGCCCCGGCACCACTCGCACGCGCCGCAGCCCATGACGAAGGGCACGGTCACGCGGTCGCCCACGCTCCAGCGCTGCACACCCTCGCCGACCTCGACGATGATGCCGGCCAGCTCGTGACCGGGCACGTGGGGGAGGGCGACGTCGTCGTGACCGACCCACGCGTGCCAGTCGCTCTTGCAGAGTCCCGTCGCGTGCACCTCGACCACCACGCCCCCGGCCGGCGCCGACGGCTCGGGCACCTCGCGCACCTCGAGGGGCTCGGCCAGGGCGTCCATGATCATCGCGCGCATGGCATCCATCCTCTCAAGCGGTCGGGCGCCGCCCGCGGCGACTCCCGGACACGCGGTCGCCCCGGACACACGATCGCCCCGGAACCGTCGCAACGGTCCCGGGGCGATCGAGGGCGTCAGGCGCGGCGGCGGCGGACGAGCACCAGCGCGGCACCCGCGATCACCGCGCCGAAGGCGAGCGCGGTGAGGGCGAGGGGCGCCTCGGTCCCGGTGAGTGCGAGGCCGCCGGGGGCGGTACCGGATGCCGCGCGGTCGCCGGCCGGCGCAGACCCCGCCCCGTTCCCGCCGGGGGTCGTGCCCGCCCCGTTCCCGCCGGGCGTCGTGCCGGAGTCGGTCCCGCCGGGCGTGGTGCCCGGGTCGGTGCCGCCCTGGGCCGTGACCGTCACCTCGGCGGTACGGACCTGCTCGACGTTGCCCGCGACATCCGTCGATCGGAACGACACCTGGTACGTCCCCACCGTCGTGAGGGCGATCTCCGTCCCGGTCGTCCACGTCGAACCCGCGTCGAGCGAGTACTCCGTGGACGCCACACCGGAGGTGGCATCCATCGCCTCGAGGGTGACGACCTGACCGCGGGCGATGACCGGAGCCGCGACGTCGGGGAGGACCAGGGTGCGGGTCGCCGCGGCGGCATCCGCGACGCTCGCTCCGGTCACCGGTGCGGTCGCGTCGATGCGCACGGTCAGCGACCCCGAAACGCCCTCCTGCTCGACGTCGTCGAGCAGAGCGCGGTAGTCGACGAGGTGTTCGCCGTCTCCGGTGACCTCGAACGTCGTGCCGTCGACCCAGTCACCGCCGTCAGTGCGGTGCTGCACGATGACCTGGTCGTTGCCGTCGTGCGAGAGCTGCACCGCGACCGGTTCGCGGTACCAGCCCGAGGCCGGCACTTCGGGGGAGAGCATCGGGGTGATCGCCGCGATCCCCCCGGCTTCGGGGACGACGATCTCCGGGATCTTCAGGTACGACCCGGGGGTCGCGAAGGTCAGACGCAGGCCAGTGGCGAGCACCTTCGTGAACGACAGGGTCGTCTCGGTGCCGTTGGTCACGGTCGGTGCGGCTCCGACGGGCTCCACCGGCTTCCACTCACCGGCCGGGGTGCGGTACTCCGCCGAGACGCCGGTCACCGAGCCCTCGATGTTGGTGAACGAGACGTGGTCGAGGCGGTGGATCTCCATCGTCTCGAGCGTGAAGGTCGCGGCATCCTTGAATCCCGCATCGGTCCAGGTCGACCACTGCGTGTTCTGCTTGCCGTCGCAGGCGTTGGCGGCGGGCATAGTGGCCCACTTCGTCTGGTGGAAGGATGCCGAGACCGTGGCGTCGCCGCCGCGGCACACGTTCGGGATCGAGGCGTTGCCCCAGACGTCGACCTCCGCGATCGACTGCCAGGTGTTCGCCTCGCTCGTCAGCCGCAGACGCAGGGCGCTCGCCGCGGGCAGGGTGCGGGCGTCGATCACGGCCACGGGCGCCGCCTGCGTGGCATCCTGAGCCAGAGTCGCCCCCACCTCGGTGTCGACCCAGGCGCCCGAGGAGTCGCGGTACTGCGTCTGGATGCGCGAGGGCCACGTCGCCGTGGAGCCGTCTTTGTAGGTGTGCACGACGATCGAGTCGAACGTGCGGGTCACGCCCCAGTCGAACTGCAGCCAGCTGTCGCGCGGATAGCCGTTGCCGGTCCAGTCGTCCCAGCCCTTGCCGGTGGGGTTCCCGTCGACGATCGTGCCGACGAGGTCGTTACGGCTGGATGCCGACACCGTCGCCTCGGAGGCGATGTCGGCGATGCCGGGCTCGGTGACGGTGATCGTGCGCTGGAAGCTGCGCCCCGCGGTGAAGTCCGCGTCGGCGGCGAGCGTGCCGGTCACCGTCTGCGGGCCGAGAACGCTGGTGTCCACCGCCGACCACGTTACGGCGACGGGTGCCACCGTTCCATTCGAATCGACGTTCACCGTCGCGGGCAGGTTCGCGGTGGTTCCACGGCGCACGGTCTCGGGCACCGCGTTCGGGGTGAGCGACCAGGTGCCGTGGCCGAAGCCCTTGTCATCCCAGTACGAGGCGTCCCAGCCGTCGCCGTAGCGCGCGGGGTCTTCGGCGGCGGGGTTGTGCATCTCGAGGCGGCCGTTCTCGCCGACCGTGAGCGGCAGCCAGACGTAGGTCGAGTCCGACTGTCCCTCGTTCCAGCGGTCGCCCATGTAGACGAACTTGCCCGGCTCGAGCTCGAAGACATTGGTCGACTGCGAGCCGAACGTCGAACGGTTCGTGTCGCCGACCGAGAGAAGGCCGTCCGAACCGTCGGGCATGCTGGCGTACCAGGTGTTCTCGTTGGCATCGCCCGCCTGGACGCCACGGATCCACGTGCCCATGAGGCTCTGAGCGGTGTAGTAGGTCTGCGGGTTCGGGGCCCACCCGGTCGCGCCGGAGGCGATCGCGGTGTAGGTCCCGTCGCGCTCGAAGATGGCGGGTGCCTCGAGGTAGCCGCACTCCTTCACGATCTGGAAGTCCTCGCCGCGCACCGGAGCGTCGGCCGTGCCGTCGGCGAAGACGTAGGGGTAGCGGCCGTCCTCCGAGTACTGGTGCACGTCGAGGGTGTCCGAGTCGGTCGTCTTCACGACGTTGGTGTAGCTGTCGTCGAGCTCGGCGATGTAGAGCGAGGAGTTCTCCTCGGACGAGTACGAGATGTAGGCCTTGCCGTCGTCATCCTGGAAGACGGTCATGTCGCGCGCCTGGCCGGGAACGGCGTACTGCGAGCAGCCCTTGTAGTCGGTGCGGTTCGGCATGCGGTAGGCGCCCACCATGCGGAAGGGGCCGGTCGGCGAGTCGGACACCGCGACCGCGGCCATCGAGCGGGCATAGGTGCTGCCGCCGGGCTCGGTGCGTCCGTCGGCGTGCCACCACATGACCCACTGACCGGTGGCGTCGTTGTGCAGCACCTTGGGGCGCTCGAAGATCGCGGTGTAGTCCGCCGAGCGCTGCGAATTCAGGTGGTAGGCGAGCGCGTCGATCTTCTCGTTCCGCGGCTGCTCGTTCTCGTCGACGGTGTCGTAGAGGTTCTCGAAGTACGGGGTGAGCAGATCGTCACGCGTCGTGATGCTGCGCAGTGCGTCGCCGAGGTTGGTCCAGTTCATGGCATCCGTCGAGCGGTAGACCGCGACGCCGGGGCTGTTCCAGTACCCATTCGTGCGGTCTTCGCCGTACCAGTAATAGACGGTCTGCCCGTCCTCCTGGGTCGTGACGACCTGACCGCCGTGCGCCTGGATGTGCCGGCCGTCGGTGTCGTACCACTTCGGCTGGAAGTAGTCGGCGGAACCGCGGCCGGGATTGGCGAGCGGCTCGAACTTCGCGTACGTGACAGGCGGGTCGACGCGCGGCACACCGTCGTTCGGATCGGTGGGCACGCCCGTCGCCGCGGCGGCGGCGAGGGGGGATGCCAGCGCCCCGGCGAGAACGGCAGCGGTGGCGGCCGCGAGCAGGCGGCGGAGGGGGAGGGGGTGTCGATGCGTCATCGCGTCTGTTCCGTTCCGTGCCGCGACGATGCGACACACGTCGGCCGAAGCCAGGGGATGTTGACGTCAACACTACGGCCCGGCCGCGCGTGAAGTCCAGAACAGTTACGCGCCGAGGTGTCGGGCCGTCATGACCCGCGGAGGAGCGTGCACGACGGCGGGCCCCGACGCCCGACACGCCGTGCGGCCGGCGCTGGACGCGGCGTGTCGGTGGCATCGCCTGCCGCTGTGTACGCCCCTTGACGGTTACAGCGAGTCGACCACCCGCGACGCGAGGCCCGCGTACGCCGCGGGGGTGAGCGCGAGAAGGCGCTCCTTCGCGGCGTCGCCGATGTCGAGTCCGCGCACGAAGTCCGCGAGCTCGGGGCCGCCGACGCGGCGTCCGCGCGTGAGGTCCTTCAGCAGGGCGTAAGGGTCGGTGATCTGCGAGCGCCCCGCGGCGATCTCGGCGCGCACGACGGTCTGGATCGCCTCGGCGAGGACTTCCCAGTTGGTGTCGAGATCGGCGAGCAGAACGTCTTCGGCGAGCGAGATCTCGGTGAGACCGCGCTGCAGGTTGTCGAGCGCGAGGAGCGAGTGGCCGAAGGCGACGCCGATGTTGCGCTGCGTGGTGGAGTCGGTGAGATCGCGCTGCATGCGGCTCGTGACGAGCGTGGATGCCAGGGTGGCGAAGAGCCCTGCGGCGATCTCGAGGTTGGCCTCGGCGTTCTCGAAGCGGATCGGGTTGATCTTGTGCGGCATCGTCGACGACCCGGTCGCTCCCGCGACGGGGATCTGCGTGAAGTAGCCGAGCGAGATGTACGTCCAGATGTCGGTCGCGAGGTTGTGCAGGATGCCGCCGGCGTGACGCGCGCGGTCGTACAGCTCGACCTGCCAGTCGTGCGATTCGATCTGCGTGGTGACCGGGTTGAAGCCCAGGCCCAGCGACTCGATGAACGAGCGGGTCAGCTCGGGCCAGTCGACGTCGGGCTCGGCCGCGACGTGCGCCGACCACGTGCCGGTGGCGCCGGAGAACTTCGCGAGGTACTCCCCGGCATCCAACTGACGGATGACGCGCTCGAGGCGCCACGCGAAGACGCCGATCTCCTTGCCCATCGTGGTGGGTGTCGCGGGCTGGCCGTGCGTGCGCGAGAGCATCGCGGCGTCGCGGTGCTGGACCGCGAGCTCGGTGAGGGCAGCGGTGACCGTGCGCAGCTTCGGCAGCCACACGCGGTCGACGGCCCGCTGCACGGTGAGGGCGTAGGCGGTGGAGTTGATGTCCTCGCTGGTGCACGCGAAGTGCGTGAGCTCGGCGAGGGCGGAGAGGCCGAGGCTGTCGAGGCGATCGCGCACGAGGTACTCGACGGCCTTCACGTCGTGGCGGGTGACCGCTTCCTTGTCCTTCAGCCACGCGATCTCGTCGGCGCCGAACTCCTCGTAGAGCGCGCGCAGCTTCGCGCGGTCGGCGTCGGACACCGGCGAGGTACCGAAGAGCGACCGGTCGGTCAGGGCGAGCAGCCACTCGACCTCGACCTCGACGCGGGCGCGGTTCAGGCCCGCCTCCGACAGGTAATCGCCGAGTTCGGACACGGCACCGAAGTAACGGCCGTCGAGCGGGCTGAGGGGCTGCGGAGGCAGAGCGGACACGGGTCTCCCGGGGGTCGCGCGAAAAGGTCAGCCCGCGGAACGGATGGCGGGCTCGAGCTGCCGGAACAGGGCGCGGCTGGCGCGTTCGATCATACCGAGCACCTCGTCGAACATCGGCGGGCCCGCGTAGTACGGGTCGGGAACGTCGAGGGTTTCGGCATCCGGCAGGAACGACTGCAGCAGGGCGATCTTGTCGGCGTCGTCGTCGCTGCGCGCCCAACCGCGCAGCACGCGCTCGTGGCTGCGGTCGAGGGCGACGACCAGGTCGTTGCGGTCGAAGTCGGCGAACTGGAACTGCCGCGCGCGGTGCGCGGACCCGTCGTATCCGAGGCGCTCGAGCGCGTGGAGCGTGCGGTGGTCGGCGCGTTCGCCGACGTGCCAGTCGCCCGTGCCGGCCGAACTCGACGAGATCCGGGCGCTGAGTCCCGACGTCTCGGCGATGCGCCGGAAGACCACATCGGCCATCGGCGACCGGCAGATGTTGCCGCTGCAGACGAACACGACGCGGAAGGGCGCGTCGGCACTCGCGGTCATCCCTCCATCATGGCGGGGAAGAGCTCCGCGCGCATCAGTGGGCTGCGCGCGGCGGCCGTCAGCGTCGCGCCCGGTCGTCGCGCCGCGGACGCAGGATTCCGCCGAGCACGGCGTTGATGATGCCGATGAGCAATGCGGCGACGACCGTCAGCCAGAACTCGCCCGTGCGCAGACCCCAGTCCCCGTTCTCGGTGATGACGCCCGTCAGCCACAGCAGGAAGCCGTTGATGACGAGCGAGATGAGCCCGAGGGTGAGGATGTACAGCGGGATCGCGACGATCTTCACGACCGTGCCGACGAGGGTGTTGACCAGGGCGAAGATGAGGCCGACGACCAGCACGGTGAGCGCCACCTGCAGCCCCTCCCCGGGGGCGAACGGGATCAGCGTCACCTGCAGCGCGGGCAGCAGGGTGACGATCCAGATGGCGAAGGCGTTGACGGCGACGCGGACGACGAAGCGCATGCCCTCATCGTGGCACGCGCAGTCCCGTCGCGGCAGGAATCCCCCCACCTGGGGAGGAGGGGGGTCTGACGCGCGGCGACGTCTCGCGGTTAGGCTCGCGATGTGAGCGAAGACCCGGTCCTGCCCCGTATCCGTCCCGAGATCGCTGCGCTGCCCGCGTATCGGCAGGGCAAGCAGGCGAGCCCCGACGCCTTCAAGCTGTCGAGCAACGAGAACCCCTTCGAACCCCTGCCCGGGGTCGTCGACGCTGTCCGGGCCGCGGGGGCGTTCAACCGCTATCCGGATGCCACGGCCGCGCGCCTGCGCGAACGCCTCGCCGCGCGCTACGGCGTCTCGGCCGACGAGGTGCACGTCGCGGCCGGGAGCGTCTCGATCCTCGCCCAGCTGCTGTTGGCCACGTCGGGTCCGGGAGACGAGGTCGTGTACGCGTGGCGCTCGTTCGAGGCGTACCCGTCGCTGGTCGCCGTCGCGGGCGCGACGAGCGTGCAGGTGCCGCTGACCGCCGACTTCCGTCACGACCTGCCCGCGATGGCGGATGCCGTCACCGAGCGCACGCGCCTGGTGATCGTGTGCAGCCCCAACAACCCCACCGGCCCCACGGTCGGCTACGACGAGTTCGTCTCCTTCGTCGATCGTGTGCCGCGCGACGTGCTCATCGTGCTCGACGAGGCCTACGCCGAATTTGTCACCGACACCACCTCGGTCGAGGGCGGTCGCGTGCGCGCCGTGCTGGCGCGTCCGAACGTCGTCGTCCTCCGCACGTTCTCGAAGGCGTACGGCCTCGCGGGTCTGCGCGTCGGCTACGCCATCGGCCACACCGGTGTGCTCGACGCCGCGCGCAGCACCGCGATCCCGCTGTCGGTGACGGCGGCGGGCGAGGCGGCCGCGCTGGCGAGCCTCGACGCCGAGAGCGAGCTGCTCCATCGCGTCGCGGTCATCGCCGAGCGTCGCGACCGTCTCGTCGAGCGCCTGCGCGAGACCGGGTGGAACGTCCCCGACGCCCAGGGCAACTTCGTGTGGTTCGCGGCCGGAGACCGCACCGCCGAGGTCGCGGCCGCCTTCGAGGAGGCCGGGCTCATCGTGCGCCCGTTCCCCGGCGACGGCATCCGCGTGTCGATCGGCGAAGAGGAGTCGCTCGATCGCGTCGTCGAGGTCGCCGCGGCCACCTCCCCGACCGCTCGGGCATGACCGTGGAGGGTGGCGGCGGGCGCGACGCCGCCACGACCCCGATCATCCCGGGGTTCTCCCCCGACCCCTCGGTGTGCCGGGTGGGCGCGGACTACTACCTCGCCAACTCGTCGTTCGAGTACGCCCCCGGCATCCCGATCTGGCACAGCCGCGACCTGCGCACCTGGACGCAGCTGGGCAACGCCCTCGACCGGGAGAGCCAGTTCCCCGCGGGGGCCTCGGACCCGAGTCGCGGGATCTACGCCCCGACGCTCCGCTACCGCGACGGCACCTTCTACCTGGTCACGACGAACGTCGACGCGCCGGGCGAGCAGATCGTGGTCACGGCGACCGATCCGGCGGGGCCGTGGTCGGATCCGATCGTGCTCGCGGGCCTCGGCGGAATCGATCCCGACCTCGCGTGGGACGACGACGGCACGTGCGTGCTGACGTACTGCGGTCTCGACCCCGCCCTGCGCCCCCACGGCGGCGATCTGCCGGTCATCGCGCAGGCGCGCGTCGACCTCGCGCGCGGCGAGGTCCGGGAACGCCCGCGGGTCGTGTGGGGAGGGACGGGGCTCGCGCACCCGGAGGGGCCGCACCTCTTCCAGCGCGACGGGTGGTGGTACCTGCTGATCGCGGAAGGCGGCACCGAGCGCGGGCACGCGGTCTCGGTCGCCCGCTCGCGCGCGATCGACGGACCCTTCGAAGCGGCCCCCGCCAACCCGATCCTCAGCCGCCGCAGCACCTCGTCCCCGGTGCAGAACACCGGCCACGCCGACCTGGTCGAGCGCCCCGACGGCACCTGGGCGATGGTGTACCTGGGTGTGCGCCCGCGGGGCTTCAGCCCCGCGTTCCACGTCAACGGTCGCGAGACCTTCCTCGCCCGCGTCGAATGGGTCGACGGGTGGCCGGTCGTCCATGTCGACGATCTGCTCCCCGCTCCGGCCGACACGGCCTTCATCGACGACTTCACCGGCCCCCTCCACCCCCGCTGGGTGTCCCCCGGTGCCCCGCTGTCCGCCTTCGTCGAGCGGGCGGCCGGCGGTGGACTGCTCCTGCGGCGCACGGATGCCGCCACCGGCGCGCCCGCCGCTCTCTCCGCACGCACGCGCGACCTCCGGTGGCGCTACGAGGCTCGGGTCGATGCCTCCGCGGGCGCGGTGGCGCTGCGGGTGCGTCTCGACGAGCGTCACTGGTACGAGGCCCGCCTCGACGCGGGCGCGCTCACGTTCGCCGCCCGGATCGGCCCGCTCAGCGTTTCCGACGACGTGGGCCGGGTCGACGGCGAGGCCGTGACCCTCGTCGTCGAGGCGGTGGATGCCACCGCCGAGGGCCCCGACGACCTCCGCTTCGGCGTGATCGGCGCAGACGGCGAGCGGTGGCTCGCGCAGAAGGACGGACGCTACCTCTCCACGGAGGTCGCCGGTGGATTCACCGGGCGCACCCTCGGGCTTCACGCTCTGGGCGCTGAGCCGGCACGGATCCTGTCCGCGCGGTACTCTCCGGTGGCCGGGTAGGGCGTTTTGTCGCATATCGACCCCGGTTCCCGGCATCCGTTGTGCACCTCATGCGGTCTCGCGCATGAGCCGGGCGTTAGCGTGGGTTCATGACCCCGCTCGACGACCCCGCTCTCGTGCGCGTTCTGGCAGCCGACGGCACGCTGGCCCCCACGCCCGCGGCCGAGCGCTACCTGCCGCTCATCGACGCCCTGACCGACGCCGAACTCGAGACCTTCTACCGCGACATGGTCTCGATCCGCGCGTTCGACGTGCAGGCCACCAACCTGCAGCGCCAGGGGCAGTTGGCCCTCTGGCCGCCGTCGTTCGGGCAGGAGGCCGCCCAGGTCGGCTCGGCCCGCGCCGCGCGCGCGCAGGACCACATCTTCCCCTCGTACCGCGAGCACGTGGTCACGCGCATCCGTGGCGTCGACCCGATCGACATCATCCGGCTCATGCGCGGACTCACGCACGGCGGGTGGGACCCGACCGACCCCAAGAACGGCAACACGCACATCTACACGCTCGTGCTCGGCGCGCAGACTCTGCACGCCACGGGCCTGGCGATGGGCCTGGTGTTCGACGGCAAGAGCGGCTCCGGCGACCCCGAGCGCGACGAAGCGGTGATCGTCTATTACGGCGACGGCGCGTCCAGCCAGGGCGACGTGCACGAGGCCATGGTCTTCGCCGCGAGCTTCCAGACCCCCGAGGTCTTCTTCCTGCAAAACAACCAGTGGGCCATCTCGGTCCCCGTCGCGACCCAATCGCGCTCGCCGCTGTACAAGCGCGGCGAGGGGTACGGCATCCCGAGCCTGCAGGTCGACGGCAACGACGTGCTCGCCAGCTACGCCGTGTCGAAGACCGCGCTCGACGAGGCGCGTGCAGGCGGCGGCCCCCGCGCGATCGAGGCGATGACCTACCGCATGGGCGCCCACACGACCAGCGACGACCCCACGAAGTACCGCACCTCCGACGAAGAGAAGGCGTGGGCCGGGCGCGACCCGATCGCCCGCATGCGCGCGTTCCTCGAGGGCCGCGGCGCCTCGCAGCAGTTCTTCGACGACGCGGATGCCGAGGGCGCAGCTCTCGCCGACGATGTGCGCGTGCGCACGAACGAGCTCGGCACGATCCCGCGTGCCCACATGTTCGAGAGCGTGTACTCCGAGGCGCACGCGCTGATCCAGGAGGAGCAGCGCTGGCTCGACGACTACGAGGCGTCGATGGAAGGGGGAGCGCAGTGAGCGAGAACCTCCCGATCAGCCGCGCGCTGAACGCCGGCCTCCGCCGCGCGCTCGAGGCGAACGACCGCGTCCTGCTCATGGGCGAGGACATCGGCCCGCTCGGCGGCGTCTTCCGCGTGACCGAGGGCCTGCAGAAGGACTTCGGGCCGCGCCGCGTCATCGACTCGCCGCTCGCGGAGTCGGGGATCGTCGGCACCGCGATCGGTCTCGCGATGGGCGGGTTCCGCCCGGTGCTCGAGATCCAGTTCGACGGCTTCGTGTTCCCCGCGTTCGACCAGATCACCTCGCAGCTGGCGAAGATCACGAACCGCCACGAGGGCGCGGTGCGCATGCCCGTCGTCATCCGCATCCCCTACGGCGGACACATCGGCGCGGTCGAGCACCACCAGGAGAGCCCCGAGGCGTACTTCACCCACACCGCGGGACTGCGCGTGGTCAGCCCCTCGAACGCCAACGACGCCTACTGGATGATCCAGCAGGCGATCGACTCTCCCGACCCGGTCGTGTTCCTCGAGCCCAAGGCCAAGTACTGGCAGAAGGGCGAGGTCGACCTCGACGCGCCCGCCCTGCCGCTGCACGCGAGCCGCATCGTGCGCCGCGGTACCGACGTGACCCTCGTCGGCCACGGCGCGATGGTCACGACGCTCCTGCAGGCCGCGGCCCTGGCCGAGAGCGAGGGCACGAGCTGCGAGGTCATCGACCTGCGCTCCCTCTCGCCCGTCGACTACGGCCCGCTGCTGGATTCCGTTCGCCGCACCGGCCGCATGGTCTATGCGCAGGAGGCCCCGGGGTTCACCTCTCTCGGCTCCGAGATCGCCGCGACCGTCATGGAGAAGGCGTTCTTCGCGCTCGAGGCGCCGGTGCTGCGCGTCTCGGGCTTCGACGTGCCCTTCCCTCCCGCGAAGCTCGAGGGCACCTATTTGCCCGACGCCGACCGCATCCTCGAGGCCGTCGACCGGTCTCTCGCGTACTGACCCCTTCTTCCCGCATTCCGTTGCGGCGACGCCGGTGCAATGCTGGCTCCCGAGCAAAGGACACACCGTGACCGAGCAGACCTTCGTCCTCCCCGACGTCGGGGAAGGCCTCACCGAGGCCGAGATCGTGCAGTGGCGCGTCGCGCCGGGTGACACCGTCGCCGTCAACGACGTGATCGTCGAGATCGAGACGGCCAAGTCGCTCGTCGAGCTGCCGTCGCCGTACTCCGGCACGGTCGGCGAGCTGCTGGCATCCGAGGGGTCCACCGTCGAGGTCGGCGCCCCGATCATCACGATCGGAGCAGCGGATGCCGGCACCCCGGTGCCCGCGGCGCCCGCCACGGTTCCCGAGCCCAGCGACCCCGGCGGAGCAGTGCTCGTCGGCTACGGCACGGGGGGCGCGGTGTCGTCGCGTCGTCGTACCCTTCGACAGGCTCAGGGACCGTCCGCGGAGCGCCCCGTGAAGGCCTCGGTCGGCGTGGTCGCCAAGCCCCCGATCCGCAAGCTCGCGCGCGATCTCGGCGTCGACCTCTCGGCCGTGACGCCGAGCGGCCCCGCCGGCGAGGTCACCCGCGACGACGTCGTGAAGCACGCCGAGCAGGCGAGCGTCTTCCGCAACATCGAGACGCCCGCGTGGGGCGAGGTGCGCGAGGAGACGATCCCGGTCGCCGCTCCCGTTGCGACCGCGCCGTCGGCATCCGCCCCCGTCGACGCTCGCGAGGAGTCGATCCCCGTCCGCGGCGTACGCAAGGCCACCGCCAACGCGATGACCTCGAGCGCCTACTCGGCCCCGCACGTGTCGGTGTGGGTCGATGTCGACGCGTCGCGCACGATGGAGCTCGTGAAGCGCCTGAAGGCTTCGCCCGACTTCGCCGACGTGAAGATCTCTCCGCTGCTGATCATGGCGCGCGCCGTGATCTGGGCCCTGCGCCGCACGCCGATGATCAACGCCGCGTGGGTCGACACCGAAGACGGCGCGCAGATCTCGGTGCGCCACTACGTCAACCTCGGCATCGCCGCAGCGACGCCCCGCGGCCTGCTCGTGCCGAACATCAAGGACGCGCAGGCGATGAAGACGCGCGAGCTCGCCAAGGCCCTCGAGACCCTCACGCTGACCGCGCGCGAGGGCAAGACGAGCCCGGCCGATCAGACCGGCGGCACCTTCACGATCACCAACATCGGCGTGTTCGGAGTGGATGCCGGGACCCCGATCATCAACCCCGGCGAGGCCGGCATCATCGCGCTCGGTGCGATCCGCCAGAAGCCGTGGGTCGTCGACGGCGAGGTGCGCCCACGCTGGGTGACCACCGTGTCGGGTTCGTTCGATCACCGCGTGGTCGACGGCGACGGGATCTCGCGGTTCATCGCCGACGTGGCATCCGTGCTGGAGGAGCCGGCGCTGCTGCTGGACTGAGGGCCGACGCGTAGCGTGGATGCCATGGACCGTGACGCGGAGAGCCAGGAGGATCGGGCGCTGCGCTCGCTGCGCGCGATCGACGGCGGCGCCGACATCGGCGCCGAGGCCCTTGCTCTGGCGAACGAGTTCACCGATCGTCAGACCGGGCGGGCGACGGCGTGGATGCGGCGGACGTTCGGCTCGCGCGGTCGGTCGACGGGGGCGTCGGACGAGGGCTGAGCCTCACTCGGGAAGAGACGCGCGCGCCCCGCTCGGGTTCTCCCGCGTCGGAATGAGCAGCGCCAGCACCAGGGCGATCGCCGCCGCCCCGATGCCGAGCACGAACGACACCTGGAACGCCTGCGAGGTCGGCACACGGGTCTCGCCGTCGCCCGTCGACAGCGTCGCGAGCACGACGCCGACGATGGCCGCCGCCGTGCTCGTGCCGAGGGAGCGGGCGAGGGCGTTGAGTCCGTTCGAGGCGCCGGTCTCGCTCGGCGGCACAGCGCGCATGATGAGCATCGGCATCGCGGCGTACCCGAACCCGATGCCGAAGCCGATCAGGATGTTGGCGACGACGAAGTGCCAGACCTCGGTCGAGAAGATCAGGCTGAAGCCGTACGCGAGGATGAGCGAGATCGACCCGGCGACCAGCAGCACGCGCGGCCCGATCGTTCGGGCGAGGGTCCCGGAGATGGGGGAGAGCACCATCATCACCAGGCCCGACGGCATGACGACGAGGCTCGCGGCCAGCAGCGACAGGCCCAGTCCGACGCCCGTCGCCACCGGCAGTTCGAGCATCTGCGGGTACGCGACGTTCGAGGTGAACAGCGCGAAACCCATGGCGATGGATGCCAGGTTCGTCAGCAGCACCGGTCGGCGGGCGGCGACCCGCAGGTCGAGCAGCGGGTTCTCGACGCGCAACTCGAACCAGCCCCACAGCAGCAGCACGGCCACCCCGCCGATCGCGAGCGACAGCGTGAGCGGAGAGGTCCAGCCCCACGTGTTGCCGCGCGACACGGCGAGCAGGACGCCGATGAGGCCGACCGCCAGGCCTACCGCGCCGAGGTAGTCGAAGCGTCCGGCGGTCCGCAGCACGCTGACCGGGACGATCCAGAGGATCAGCGCGAAGACGACGGCGCCGAGGGCTCCGGCGATCCAGAACAGCCAGTGCCAGTCGGTGTTCTCGGACACCAGCGCACTGATCGGCAGTCCGAGTGCGCCGCCGACGCCGAGCGTCGCGCTCATCAGCGCGATGGCGCTGTCGACGCGGTTCTCGTGCAGCACGTCGCGCATGATCGAGATGCCCAGCGGCACGACGCCCACGATCGCGCCCTGCAGGGTGCGGCCCACGATCATGCCGACGATGCCGGTCGACAGGGCGGCGACCACCGACCCGAGGATCATCACGACCAGCAGCACGAGCACGATGCGCCGTTTGCCGTACATGTCGCCGAGCCGGCCGGCGATGGGTGTGATCACAGCCGCGGCGAGCAGGGTGGAGGTCACGACCCACGCCGTGTCGTCGCGGGAGGCGTTCAGCAGCTGCGGGAGCTGCGACTGGATGGGCACCACGAGGGTGAACATGAACGACGAGCACAGTCCCGCCAGCGCCAGCACCAGCACGACGAGCCCCTGAGGGCTGTTCCGGGAGAGTCTTCTTCGCGCGTTCTCATCCCGTGACATCGCCTTCCAGGCTATCCGCCTCGGGGGAGGCGTCGGGCCGGGCCGAGGAGAGGCGGTTCCTCAGGACTCCGTGCGTCGGACCGCGGGAGCGGACCCGCTGGTCGCGCGCACCCGGAGCGCGGGGGAGAACACCCGCCGCTGCGCGTCCTGCCGTCCGCCGATGCGCTCGAGCAGCAGTTGCGCCGCGGTGGCGCCCATCTCCTGCCCGTGCTGGTCGACGGTGGAGAGCCCGATGAGCGGATGGCTGGCGATCGGCACGTCGTCGTAGCCGACGACCGCGAACTCCGCGGCATCCACTCCGCGCTCGGCGGACACCTCGAGCGCGGACAGCGCCAGGGAGTCGTGGCCCGCGAACAGCGCCGTCGGAGGCGTCGCGCGATCGAGCAGGTCGTTGACGGTGTGCCGGGTGTCGTGATCGGACGAATCGATGCGGATGACGTCGGGCTCGAGCCCCCGTTCGCGCATCATGCTCTCGTACACCCTCAGCCGCCGCGGATGCGGGTCGGTGCGGGGTTCGACGAGGATCCGCTCGTCGTTGGTCACGTGCACGATGCGGGTGTGGCCCGAGTCGAAGAGGTGCTCCATCACCAGCCGCGCGCCGGCATCGTCGTCGCCGACCACGACGTCGTAGTGCTGCGGGTGGTCGTGCTGGCCCACCTGCACCAGCGGAACGCGCCGCGCGAGACCCTCGAGCCAGGCCTGGGGGACGGCCGGGGCGACCGCGATGATGCCGTCGACCTGCCGGTCGTACAGGCTCTCGAGCGCGGCCGTGCCGCTGACCGGGTCGGCCATCGGGGCGATGATCAACTGGTAGGCCGAGGCGTTTAGCTCCTGCACGATGCCGGTGAGGATGCGCGTGAAGAACTCGTTGTCGACCTGGGGCAGCTGCACGCCGATGGTCGCCGTCGAGCCGCGCATCGCCCGAGCCGCCACCCGCGGACGGTAGTCGAGCGCCGCGATGGATGCCGTCACCCGCTCGCGCATCTGATCGCTCACGCCGTAGGCGTCGCGGATCACCTTCGAGACGGCGGCTTTGGACACGCCGGCGTGCTGCGCGACGTCTTCGATCGTCGCTGCGCGGGTCGGTGGGCCCGGGGGTGATGCGTTGTCCAGCATCGAGCTCCTTCGGTCGGTCCCTTCAATGTAGATCGGTTGACGAAATCGCGCCAGTCGGTTTATTCTCACTTCGTCGCCCTGTGTAGATCGGTTTACACTCGATCTCGCACCGAAGTCCCGAGGCGTCGCATCGGCCGGAGTCCCCAGCATCCGGCCCCTTACAAGGAGGTAAGCAGTGTCCTCATTCATCACCCCGCGCCGGGCGACGACCGTCGTCGCCGGCGTCGGCCTCGCCGCCCTCGCCCTCGCCGGTTGCTCCGGCGCAACGGGAGGCGGCTCCGCCGACGGCAAGGTCGAGATCACCTATCTCACCACCAACGGCGACGACTCGATCGCCACCGGGAACGCGCTCATCTCGGCGTTCGAGAAGGCCAACCCCGACATCACGGTCACGCTCAACACCCGTCCCGGCGGCACCGAAGGCGACAACCTCGTCAAGACCCAGCTGTCGACCGGCGAGATGGACGACGTCTTCTTCTACAACACCGGCTCGCTCTTCCAGGCACTCAACCCCGACCAGACGTTGGCGAACCTCGCCGACGAGTCGTGGGTGTCCGAGGTCACCGACAACTTCAAGACCGTCGCGTCCACCGACAACGGCACCTACGGCGCACCTCTCGGCACGTCGATGGCGGGCGGTATCGCCTACAACACGAAGGTCTTCTCCGACCTGGGCATCAGCGTGCCGACCGACTGGTCGTCGCTGGTCGCGGCCGCCGAGAAGATCAAGGCGGCGGGGATCACGCCGATCGAGCAGACCTACGGCGACACCTGGACCTCGCAGCTGTTCCTGCTCGCCGACTTCGGCAACGTCCGGACGCAGGACGAGAACTGGGCCGACGACTTCACGAACAACAAGGCCAAGTTCGCCCAGGGGCCCGCCCTCGCCGGCTTCACGCACCTTCAGGACGCCTTCGACAAGGGCCTCTTCAACGCCGACTTCGCCACCGCGACGGCCGCCGAGGGCTCCGCCGCCCTCGCCGCGGGCAAGGCGGCGATGTACCCCATGCTCTCGAGCGCCGTCCTGAGCAACATCACGCAGTCGAACCCGGATGCGGTCGCCGACATCGGCTTCTTCGCGATGCCGGCCGACAAGGCCGCGAACACCACGCTCACCGTGTGGGAGCCCAGCGCGGTCTACATCCCCAAGACCACCGAGGGTGCGAAGCTGGATGCCGCGAAGAAGTTCGTCGCCTTCGTCAACTCCCCCGAGGGCTGCGACATCCAGAACGCCAACTACGTGGCGGGCGGCCCGTTCTCAATCAGCTCGTGCTCCGTGCCGTCGGACGCCGCCCCCATGGTCGCGGAGATCCAGAAGTACATCGAGGACGGCAAGAGCGCTCCCGCCCTCGAGTTCCTCTCGCCTGTCAAGGGCCCCAACCTCGAGAACATCGCCATCAGCGTCGGCTCCGGCATCTCCAGCGCGCAGGACGGTGCGGCCGCCTACGACGACGACGTGAAGAAGCAGGCCCAGCAGCTCGGCCTCGCCGGCTGGTGAGAACGCGCTGAGTCCAGCGCCCCCGTGCGGTCGTCGCCCCCAGGCCGCCGCGCATCGCGGGGCCGGAGACCCCCTCTCCGGCCCCGCTCTTCCCCCACGAAGGAGTGACCGATGGCCCAGACGTTCGCCAATGTGGTGCCGCCCCAGGTGCGCAACCGGCGTCGAGGCGCGCCCCCCGCGACGAGTGCGGGTCGCAAGACGCGCAGCATGTACCCGTCGTGGTTCTACATCCCCGCGGCCGCGCTCTACGTGGTGCTCTTCGCCGTCCCGACTTTCGCCTCCTTCTACTTCAGCCTCACGCGCTGGTCGCTCTTCGATGTGCAGTTCATCGGACTCGACAACTTCGTGCAGTTCTTCTCCGACCCGCAGCTGTCGCTGGCGTTCGTGAACACGGTCGTCTACGCCGTCGTCACGAGCGGACTCAAGGTCGTGCTGGGGCTCGCGCTCGCGGTGCTCCTGACGTCGGAGATCATCGGGCGCGGATACCTGCGAGCCGTCACGTTCTTCCCCGTGCTCGTGTCCACCATCGGGGTGGGCCTGACGTTCAAGGTGCTGCTCGACCCGTTCGACGGTCTGGTCAACGGCGCCCTGTCGGTCTTCGGCATCGAGGGCCCGGGGTGGCTGACCGATCCGAACCTCGCCCTCGTCAGCGTGGCCCTGGTCGACGTGTGGAAGGGCCTGGGCATCGCGACGCTCATCTACATCGCCGGCATCGTCGCGATCCCGCAGGAGTACTTCGAGGCCGCCCGCGTCGACGGGGCGAGCGCGTGGAAGGTGTTCCGCAACATCACCTTCCCGCTGTCGTGGCCGGCGACGGGGACGGTCGTCATCCTGTCGCTTATCGGCGGTCTGCGCTCGTTCGATCTGATCTGGGCCATGACCAAGGGCGGTCCCGGTTTCAGCTCCGACGTCATCGCCTCGGTGATCTACAAGCAGTACCAGGCGGGCTTCTACGGTCTGTCGACCGCGGGCAACGTCGTGCTCTTCGTCGTCGTGACGGCGGTCATGATCCCCATCTCGATCCTCATCAACAAAAGGAGCGTGGACGCGTGAGCCGCCTCGCCGTTCGACGGTGGACCGTCGGCACGATCGCCATCGCCGTGTCGGTCGTCGTCTTCCTCGTGCCGTTCGCCTTCATCCTCGTCACCGCGGCCAAGACCGCGCCCGAGGCCTCGATGCTCGCCTTCAGCTGGCCCAGCGAGTGGAAGCTGTGGGACAACATCGCCGCGGTCCTCGCCGATCGCAACGGCATCCTGATCCGCGCCTTCGTCAACAGCATCGTGCTGACGGTCGCGAGCGTGATCGTCATGGTCGTGCTCGCGGCGATGGTGGGCTACGTGCTGCAGCGCAAGAGGTCGCGGTGGAACGGGGTCGTCAACTTCTTCGTGCTCGCCGGGCTCATCGTGCCGCCGGCGGTCGTGCCGACCATCTGGGTTCTCCAGGGCCTCGGGCTGTTCAAGACCCTCGGCGGGCTCGTCCTCATCGAGGCGACCTTCGGCCTGTCGTTCTGCATCCTGCTGTTCCGGGCCTTCGTCTCCACGATCCCCCGGGAGCTCGACGAGGCCGCCCTCATCGACGGTGCGGGACCGATCCGGTTGTTCTTCCAGGTGGTCCTGCCGCTGCTGAAGCCGGTCATCGTCACGGTCATCGTCGTGCAGTCGGTGGCGGTGTTCAACGACTTCGCCAACCCGCTGTACTTCCTCCCCGGTGACGCCAACGCGACCGTGCAGCTGACGCTCTACGCCTACGCGTCGAGCTCGACCAGCGCGGGGCAGTTCAACCTGCTGTTCGCCGACATCCTCCTCATCACCATCCCGCCGCTCGTCATGTACGTCTTCTTCAACCGCCAGATCGTGGCGGGCATGACCAGCGGGGCGATCAAGGGCTGATCATGTTCACCACCGCTCGACTCATCTCGCCTGCCACCCCCGTGGACGGCGCCCCCACCCTGGTGGGCCGTTTCACCCTCGACCCGGGTCACGGCGAGCTCGTCCGCGCCACCCTGCGGTACTCCGCACTCGGCGTCGTGGAGGCCGCCCTCAATGGCGCCCGCGTCTCCGACGACCTGCTGACCCCCGGCTGGTCGAGCTATGAATGGCGCGTGCGGGTCGCCGAGACCGACGTCACCGCGCTCGTCGAGGCCGAATCGACGCTCGAACTCACGCTCGGCAACGGGTGGTACCGCGGGAGCCTGACCTGGATGGGGGCGACCGGCGTCTACGGCGACCGCCTCGCGGGGATCGCCGAGGTCGACCTCGTCTTCGCCGACGGCCACACGCAGGTCTGGGCGAGCGACGCATCGTGGTCGGTGCACGCCGCCGACACCGTGGAGGACGATCTTTATCACGGCCAGACCATCGACGCTCGTCGGCGCGGCGCTGCGCCCGTCGCGGCGGAGGTCGAGGTGATCGACGCCCCTTCCGTCCACTTCGAGCCGTACATCGGGCCCCCTGTCGCGCCCGTCGAGACACTCCCGGTCCGAGACGCGTGGCTCTCGCCCGCGGGCCGGGTGATCGTCGACTTCGGCGAGAACCTCGTCGGGTGGGTCCGCGCCGAGGTCGCCGGTCCGGCGGGGAGCACGGTGACCCTGCGTCACGCCGAGGTTCTCGAACGGGGCGAGATCGGCATCCGCCCGCTGCGCTCGGCGCGTGCGACCGATCGGTTCGTCCTCTCCGGGAGCGCGGACGTCTTCGAACCCCGCTTCACCTTCCACGGCTTCCGCTACGTCGAGGTCGACGGGTGGCCCGGGGGGCTGGATGCCGTGCGCCGGGGCGGACTCGAAGCGGTGCGGATCAGTTCGCGCCTGCGGCGCACCGGCACGTTCTCGAGTTCCGACCCGCTGCTGAACCAGCTGCACGAGAACGTCGTCAACAGCACGCTGGGCAACTTCGTCGACCTCCCCACCGACTGCCCGCAGCGCGACGAACGTCTCGGATGGACCGGTGACATCGCGGTCTTCGCGCCCACGAGCGCCTACCTGTTCGATGTCGGCGACTTCCTGCGCGACTGGCTGCGCGACGTGTCCGTCGAGCAGCAGCACCAGGGGGGAGTGGTGCCGTACGTCGTGCCCGACGTGCTGAAGTACGTGGGGGTGCCGCAGGACATCACCCCGGTCGACTCGACGGCGGTGTGGAGCGACGCGATCGTCTGGGTCCCGTGGGCCGTGTGGATGGCATCCGGTGACGTCCGCGTGCTCTCCGAGAACGTCGAGGGGATGCTGTCGCACCTCCGCCACGTCTCGACGCTGGTGTCGGAGAGCGGTCTGTGGGACCGCGGGTTCCAGTTCGGAGACTGGCTCGACCCCGATGCGCCGCCCGAGGACCCCGCCGCGGCCAAGGCCGACCGGGGACTGGTGGCCACCGCGTGCCTGTACCGCTCCGCCGACCTCGCCGTGCGCGTCGTGGAGGTGCTGGGTCGGTGGGACGTCCGCAGCGAGCTCGAGCACCTCCGCGACGCCACGCGACGCGCCTTCCGCGAGGCCTACGTCGATTCCGGCCAGCAGCGGCTGCGCAACCACTGCGAGACCTCGTACGCGCTCGCCATCGCCTTCGGGCTGCTCGACGACGAGGAGCGCTCGTGGGCCGGAGACCGTCTCGCGGAGCTCGTCGAGGCGTCGGGGCACCGCATCTCCACCGGTTTCGCCGGCACGCCCTACGTCCTCGACGCGCTGAGCGGCACCGGCCACCTCGACACCGCCGGACGACTGCTGCTCCAGCGCGAATGCCCGTCGTGGCTGTATCCGGTGACCATGGGCGCGACCACCATCTGGGAACGCTGGGACTCGATGCTGCCGGACGGAACGATCAACCCCGGCGAGATGACCTCGTTCAATCACTACGCCCTGGGGGCGGTGGCCGACTGGATGCACCGGGAGCTGGCGGGGCTGGCTCCGCTGGAGCCGGGGTACTCCCGCGTGCGCGTCGCGCCGCGGCCCATCGACGGCATCGACGACGCATCGACGTCGTACGACAGCGTTCATGGCCGCATCGCCGTCGCCTGGCGTCGCGAGGGTGCCACCGTGCATCTCGAGGTGACGGTGCCCCCGGGCGTGGTGGCCGAGGTGCGGCTGGGCGAGGTCGACGCCGAAATCGGAGCCGGTGTGCACCGGCTCTCCGCAGAGTTCGCACCGACCGTCGCGGTGTGATCACCGTGGCAGGTCGACCGTGACGGCGGTCGACCTGCCACGACCCCGGCGGCGACGACGCCGCCGGTCTGTCGATGAAGAGGAGAAATCCGTGTCCATCAGAAGAAACGCGGCCGTCGGGGCCGTGATCGGTGCCCTGGTGCTGGCCGGGGCGTCCGCGCCGCCGGCGGTGGCGGCCAGCTCCGTCACGTTCAGCGCGACGTACGGCACCGATGCGGGTCAGCAGCTCGACGATGCACGACTGCTCAACGGTTCTCAGGGCGGCTACGCCGTCACGAAGAACCTCCATCTGCTGCCCGAGACGCTCGGGCAGGTCAACTCCACGGGCCTGCGGTCGGTTCGCATCGACCACATCTTCGACGACGATTTCTACGGGCTCGTCTCTCGAAACGCGGCGGGAGCGTTGACCTTCGACTTCACCAAGCTGGACTCCGTGGTCCTGCCGCTGTTAGATCAGGGCATGGTGCCCTGGTTCACCCTCAGCTACATGCCCGGGGCGCTGGCGAAGGACAAGTTCACCGCTCCCTCCAGCCTCACCGACTGGTCGACGGTCGTCTCGACGACCGTGAAGCACTACGCCGACCTGGGCCACACCGGGCTCAACTGGGAGGTGTGGAACGAGCCGGACTTCTCGTTCTGGAAGTCGGGGGCGTCGGCCTTCAACGACCTGTACGCGGCCTCGGCGAAGGCGGTGAAGGACACCGATCCCACCGCGCAGATCGGCGGTCCCGCGGTGTACGACATCAACGCGTCGATCATGGGGTCGTTCCTGGACTACATCGCGGCCAACCCCAGCGTGCCCTTCGACTTCGTCAGCTGGCACGACTACGGCGGCACCGACTTCTCGGAGTCGGCGACGGTGGCCTCGATGCTCTCCTCGCGCAAGATCCCCGCGAAGAAGCAGTACATCACCGAGTGGCACACCACGGCCGCCTTCGGCTCGACGCCCGGTGGCGACGCGGACACGAACGTCCTCGCCTCCTACACGGCGCGCCGCCTCACGTCGGCGCTGCTGCAGCCGACGCTGAACGGGGTGTTCTTCTTCAGTCCGGTCGAGGGGTGGAACCCCACGGCGGACTTCTCCACCGACCTCGGCCTGCTCACCGTGGAAGGGCACCGCAAGGCCGTCGGCAACGTGTTCGAGATGGTCGACCTCATGCCCTCGACGGTGCTGACTTCGACCACCTCGGGAGCGCCCACCGACCGTTCCGTGGGCGCGATCGCCACCGGTGACACCACGAGCAAGACGACCGCGTTCCTCGCGTGGAACGACGGCTCCGACGCCTCCACCGTGTCGCTCTCGGCGAGCTCGCTGCCCTTCGGGTCGTCGACCTTCTCGGTCACCCGCTACGACGTCACCGCCACGTCGGGCAACTACTACGCCGACTGGTCCGCGGGAACGCGCAACCGCACGACGGGCCCCAACGAGCTGCTGCGCCCCTCGAGCGTGAACGTCTCGGCACCGGCATCCACCTGGTCGTCGCAGGTGAGCATGCCCGCGAAGTCCGTGTCGCTGTTCGTGCTCGCTCCCTCGACGCAGGCCGCGGGTGCGGTCTCGCTGAGCACGCCGTCGTCGTCGACCAACGTGGCGCGGGCGAGCACCGTGACCAGCTCGACCAGCTACACCGGCGGCGGCTGGGGCGGGGCGAAGCTCGTCGACGGGCGTCGTCACACCTACAACGCCTCCGACACCGGCGGGATCTCGCAGGGCTTCACCTCGGACGCCACCTCGACGGCGCAGGCGACGCAGTGGGTGCAGCTGGACCTCGGAAGCGCCAAGGCGTTCGACACCGCGACCCTCTGGCCACGAGACGATCAGGATGCCGACGGCTCGAGCTTCCCGGTGGACTTCACGCTCGCGGGCTCCAACGACGGCACGACGTGGACGTCGCTGGTGAGCAAGACCGGGTACAAGGCGGGCCAGAAGGTGGCGGGACCTCAGGTGTTCTCCACCGGCAAGGCGTCGTACCGCTACGTGCGCCTGACCGCCACGAAGCAGGGCCAGCCCGTGACGGAGGGCTCGTCGCAGGTGTACCGCCTGCAGCTCGCGGAGCTGGAGCTCACGAACGCCGGCGTCCTGAACCCGGGTTTCGAGAGCGGCGACCTGAGCTCCTGGTCGGTCGAGGGTGCGGCATCCGTGACCTCGACGAACGTCTACGACGGCCGCTACGCCGCGACCTTCACCGGTGCGGGCAAGGGCGTGTACCAGGTCGTCTCGGGGCTGACGCCGAACACGACCTACACCTTCAGCGGCTTCGCGAAGTCGGCGGCCGGTGAGCCGGTGTACCTCGGGGCGAAGAACTTCGGAGGCGCCGAGGTCTCGTCGCCGGTGACCACGAGTCGCTGGAAGCAGGCCTCGGTCACCTTCACCACGGGGGCGTCGTCGACGTCTGCGCTGCTGTACTTCTACAAGAACAGCGGCGCGGCTCAGGCGTGGGTGGACGGGGCGGTCCTCACCGGCCCGTGATCGGTCGCGTCAGCCCCTCCGCTTCCCACACGGGGCGGAGGGGCTGACGCGCATACGCGCCCACCCCGGGATGCCATCGAGCGGGCGATCCGTCGAATCGATGACGCCGTATGACGACCGGTTACCGGCCGTAACGGCCCGGTTTGAGCCTCGCGCGCGCGCATGTTGACGTGGTGTCATGACTTCGCACCGCACCGCCCGCCTGGCCACGATCCTCGGCGCCTCCACTGCAGCCCTCCTCCTCGCCCTCACCGGGTGCGCCGGGGGAGCGGCATCCTCCGACGACTCCTCGCGCATCGTCCTCGGCGCCGACGACGGCAACGAGGCGCACTGGGCGGTGCTGAAGCAGAAGCTGGCAGACGAAGGCATCGATCTCGAGGTGCGCACGATCAACGACGGCGTCCAGCTCAACCAGGGCGTGCAGGACGGCGAGCTCGACGTGAACCTCTTCCAGCACCTCATCTACCTCTCGCAGTTCAACGTCGAGAACAACGGCTCGCTCGTGCCGGTCGGCGCGACCGCGGTCTACCCGCTCGCTCTCTACTCCGAGCAGTACACCGACGTGAAGGACCTGCCCGAGGGCGCGAAGATCGCGATCCCCAACAACCCGACCAACCTCGCTCGCGGCCTGCTCAACCTCCAGAAGGCGGGTCTGCTCACGCTCAAGGACGGCGGTACCGCCCTGTCGACCCCCGCCGACATCGAGACCTCGAAGGTCGAGCTGCTCCCGGTCGACACCAACCAGACGGTCACCGCGCTCAAGGACGGCAGCGCCCAGGCCGCGATCGTCAACAACACGCAGGCGCAGAAGGGCGGGCTCGGCGACGAGCTCATCATCTTCAAGGAAGACCTGAACAACCCGCAGCTCGCGCCCTACATCAACGCCTTCGTCACTCGCGACGACAAGAAGGACGACCCGCGCTGGGAGAAGCTCGTGGCCGCCTACCACTCGCCCGAGGTCGAAGCCGCGGTCACCGAGCTGAACCAGGGCAACCTGCAGTTCAAGACCGAGTGGACCGGCGCGCAGCTGCAGGACGAGCTGACGAGCCTCGAAGACGCCCTCAAGGCCCAGAACGGATGACCGCGGTCATCGAGCTGCGGGGCGTCACCAAGGACTTCCGCACCGATCGTCGCTCCTCCACGACCGCCGTCGACGACGTCACGGTGAGCGTGGAGGAGGGCTCGATCGTGGGGGTCATCGGGTACTCGGGCGCCGGCAAGTCGACGCTGGTGCGCCTGCTGAACGGCCTCGAGAAGCCGACCTCGGGCACCGTCGAGGTGCTCGGCGTGAACGTGGGGGATGCCAGCGAGTCGGCGCTGCGCGATCTCCGCCGCCGCGTGGGCATGATCTTCCAGCAGTTCAACCTCTTCACCTCGCGAACGGTCGCCGCCAACGTCGCCTACCCGCTCAAGGTGGCGGGATGGAAGAAGGCCGACCGCGACAAGCGCGTCGCGGAGCTGCTCGACTTCGTCGGCATCGGCGACAAGGCGAAGCAATACCCCCGGCGCCTCTCGGGAGGCCAGAAGCAGCGCGTCGGGATCGCGCGCGCAATCGCGACCGACCCCCGCATCCTGCTCGCCGACGAGGCCACGAGCGCCCTCGATCCGCAGACGACGGCCGAAGTGCTCGACCTGCTGCGCGAGATCAACCGGCGCCTGGGCATCACGATCGTCGTCATCACGCACCAGATCTCGATCGTGCACGAGCTGTGCGACCAGGTCATCGTGATGGACGGCGGCCGCGTGGTCGACAGCGGCGACACGTACCGCGTGTTCGCGCACCCGCGCGCCGAGCTCACCAAGCGCTTCGTCGCCGCGGTGACGCAGGGCGTGCCCTCGGGCGAGGCGCTGTCGGCGCTCGCCGCGGGCGGTGGCGACCTCGTCAGCGTCGAGGTCAACGAGTTCTCGAGCGAAGACGTCTCGGCGATGTTCCACCGTCACGGGGCGCGGCACTCCGTGGTCTACGGCGGGGTGACCGACGTGCTCGGCAAGCAGCTCGGCACCCTCACCTATCGTGTGCACGCCGAGGATCTTGCCCCGATCGTCGCCGAGCTGCGCGCGCACACCGACGTCGTCGTTCCCACAGCGGAGGTGCGCTCGTGAACAAGTGGGACACCCTCACCCCGGTGCTGCTGCAGTCCATCGGCGAGACCGTCTACATGGTGGCGGTGTCGCTGCTCATCGCGGGCGTCGCGGGACTCGCCATCGGCGCGCTGCTGTACGCCACCCGGCCCGGCAACCTCTTCGAGAACCGCGTCGTCTTCTTCGTCGCGAACCTCGTGATCAATGTCATCCGGCCGATCCCGTTCATCATCTTCCTCACCGCCGTGGCCCCGGTCACCCGCGCGGTGACGGGGACGACCCTGGGGACGGATGCCGCGATCGTGCCGATCACGATCATGGCCACCGTCGTGATCGCCCGCGTCGTCGAGCAGAACCTCGTGGCCGTCGACCCCGGCACCGTCGAGGCGGCTCGCGCGGTGGGGGCGCGCCGTATCGGCGTGCTGTTCGGGGTCGTCATCCCCGAGGCGCTCGCGCCGCTCATCCTCGGCTACACGTTCATGTTCATCGCGGTCGTCGACATGTCGGCGATGGCGGGGTACATCGGCGGCGGCGGCCTCGGCAACTTCGCGATCATCTACGGCTACCAGCAGTTCAACCAGCAGGCGACCTGGGTGACCGTCGCGATCATCGTCGTGATCGTGCAGGCCGGCCAGCTGCTCGGCAACACCCTCGCCCAGCGCATCCTGCGACGCTGACCCGTTCCCCGGTCGCCCCCCTGTTGAGTGTCCGAGACGCGCCGTCGCCGCCGGTGTGCACGCGGCGTTTCTTGGACACTCGCCGGAGGGGGCGACCCGCCTATCCTCGGAGGATGAGCCTCCCGCGCACCCTCGCCCGCTGGCTGCTCGGGGCCGCGCTCGTGTTCACCGGTACCGCGCACCTCACGTTCGCGCGCGACGACTTCGTCGCTCAGGTGCCGTCGTGGCTGCCGCTCCCGGTCGACGTCACGGTCGTGGCATCCGGGGTCGTGGAGATCCTGCTGGGACTCGCGCTGCTCGTCCTCGGTCGCTGGCGCGTCGCCGTCGGCTGGATCGTCGCGGCCTTCTTCGTCGCGATCTTCCCGGGCAACATCGAGCAGTTCGTCCGGGGCACCGACGCGTTCGGCCTCGACACCGACCTCGCCCGCGGCATCCGTCTGCTCTTCCAGCCCCTGCTCGTGCTTTGGGCGCTCTGGTCGACCGGTGCGTGGAAGGCCTGGCGCGGCCGACGACGGGCAGCGGTCGGGGGCTGACCCCGACCTCGTCCGGCGACCGTTCGATGAGCGGATGCCGGGGTGTTCGGCTCTTCGGTGCCTGGACGCGCCCCGTAGCGCCCGGCTCGAGCGTCGGCTCGCGGGAGGGCCCGCGTGGCGTGTTCTGATTTTGAGAACGATTATCAGCAGCGATACGATGTCCGCATGACCCGTCGCCTTCTCGCCCCCGTCGTCCTCGGGGCCGCCTCCGTCCTCGCCCTCGCCGGTTGCGCCGGCACCACGACCTCGACCGGCTCGACCGGCGACTCCGGCGGCAAGGTCACCGTCGTGGCATCCACCGATGTCTACGGCTCGATCGCCGAGGCCGTCGGCGGCGACTTCGTCGACGTGCAGTCGATCATCACCTCGCCCTCGCAGGACCCCCACGAGTACGAGGCCAGCGCCCAGGATCAGCTGACCCTCAAGAACGCGGGGCTCGTGATCGAGAACGGCGCGGGCTACGACGCCTTCATGGAGTCGCTCATCGAGGCCAGCGGCACGACCGCCCCCGTGCTCACCGCGGTCGAGTACAACCACGACTACCCCGGCGCCGAGGGGCACGACGACGGCGCGACCCCCGAGCCGAGCGAGAGCGCCGACGACCACGCGCACGACGAGGGCGACGGACACGACCACATCGAGGGCTTCAACGAGCACGTCTGGTACGACCCGCACACGATCGAAGACCTCACCGCGGCGATCGCGGAGGAGCTCGGTCAGCTCGCCCCCGACCACGCCGCGGACTTCACGGCCAACGCCGACGCGTTCACGCAGCAGATCGCCGGCCTCGAGGACTCCCTCGCCCAGATCGAGGCGAAGGATGCCGGGGCGAAGGTGTTCGTGACCGAGCCGGTGCCCGTGTACCTCATCGAGGCCGCGGGTCTGGACAACGCGACCCCGAACGAGTTCAGCGAGGCCGTCGAGGAAGGTCAGGACGTCCCGCCCGCGACCCTGCTCGAGTCCCTCCAGCTCGTGGAATCCGGCCAGATCTCGGTCATGATCGTCAACCCGCAGACCGGCGGAGCCGAGACCACCCAGGTCGAGGACGAGGCCGAGGCGAAGAACATCCCCGTGATCGAGTTCACGGAAACGCTTCCGGAGGGTCAGACTTACATCTCGTGGATGCAGAGCAACATCTCGGCGCTGTCCGACGCGCTGGCGGCGTGAGCGCGGCCGCGCCCCTGCGCATCCACGGAGCCGCCCTCGAACGCGGCGGCCGTGAGCTGTGGGCCGGGCTCGACCTCGAGGTCGAGCCCGGCGAACTCGTCGCGGTCCTCGGGCCCAGCGGCTCGGGCAAGACGACGCTGCTGCGGGCCATCCTCGGGCTCGAGCGCCTCAGCGCCGGCTCGATCGAGGCGCTCGGCGCACCCGTGCGCCGGGCCGGCAACCGTCGCATCGGCTACATCCCCCAGCAGCGCCCCCTCCCGCGCGAGACGCCGCTGCGCGGGCGCGACATCGTCGGCCTCGGTGTCGACGGGCACCGCCTCGGCCTCCCGCTCTCGCGCAAGAAGGACCGGGCACGCATCGACGAGCTGCTCGAGGCCGTCGGCGCGACGGCGTTCGCCGACCGCCCCGTGGGACTCCTCTCGGGCGGCGAGCAGCAGCGGCTGCGCGTAGGCCAGGCCCTCGCCGACGACCCCGCCCTGCTGCTGTGCGACGAACCGCTGACGAGTCTCGACCTCGCCAACCAGCAGGCCGTCGTGCGCCTGATCGACCGCCACCGCCGCGAGCGCGACGCCGCGGTGCTGCTGGTCACCCATGACATCAACCCGGTGCTCTCGCGCGTCGATCGCATCCTGTACATCGCCCACGGGCGCTTCACCCTTGGAACCCCCGACGAGGTGCTCACGACCGAGACGCTGAGTGCGCTCTACGGCGCCCCGGTCTACGTGGTGCGGGCGGGCGACCAGCTCATCGTCGTCGGAGCCCCGGATGCCGACGAGGCCCACCACCATCACCACGACGAGGACGACGCATGACCTGGTCCGACGTCGGTGACGCCCTCTTCGGCGGGGTGAGCCAGTACGGCGCGATCCTCGAGCTCGTGCAGAACTCCGTCTACGCCGGTGCCGTCCTGGGCCTCGTGGGCGGGCTGATCGGCGTGTTCGTCATGCAGCGCGACATGGCCTTCGCCGTGCACGGCATCAGCGAGCTGTCGTTCGCGGGTGCGGCGGTGGCGCTCCTCATCGGTGTCGACGTCGTCTCGGGCTCGATCGTCGGGTCGCTCATCGCGGCGGCCCTCATCGGCCTTCTCGGCGCCCGCGCGCGCGACCGCAACTCGATCATCGGCGTGCTCATGCCGTTCGGCCTGGGTGTCGGCATCCTGTGCCTGTCGCTCTACAACGGGCGCAGCGCCACCCGTTTCAGCCTGCTGACCGGCCAGATCGTGTCGGTGCAGAGCGGGCAGCTCGGGTGGCTGGTCGTCATCGGCGTCGCGGTGCTCGTGGCCCTGCTGCTGATCTGGCGCCCGCTGCGCTTCGACTCGCTCGACCCGCAGTCGGCCGCCGCGCGCGGCGTGCCCACCACGGCGGTCTCGCTCGCGTTCATGCTGCTGCTCGGGCTGATCGTGGCGGTCGCGGTGCACATCATCGGCGCCCTGCTCGTGATGGCGCTGCTGGTCACTCCTGCCGCGGCGGCCATGCGGGTGGCATCCGGGCCCCTGTCGGTGCCGCTGCTCGCGGCGCTGTTCGGATTCGTTTCCGCGGTCGGCGGCGTGCTGCTCGCCGTCGCGGGCACGCTGCCGGTGAGCCCGTACATCACCACCATCTCGTTCGCGATCTACCTGGTGTGCCGCGTGATCGGCGCCCGCCGCGACCGCACCACCCGCGCGCTGTAACGCCCAGCCGATTCACCGGACCCCTCGCTAGACTCGCCGGCATGGTCCAGCGCAACACGTGGCAGCGCGAACGCGTGCGCGAAGCCCTCTCCGGCGCCGGCGG
This sequence comes from Microbacterium phycohabitans, assembly GCF_032464935.1. Lineage (NCBI taxonomy): Bacteria > Bacillati > Actinomycetota > Actinomycetes > Micrococcales > Microbacteriaceae > Microbacterium > Microbacterium phycohabitans. The sequence goes on along the minus strand of NZ_JAWDIT010000002.1, from coordinate 437,172 downwards.
CTTCGTCAGTGCGCAGTCGTTGCACGCGACGCTGCGCGACGAGAACACCGGCATCGGCCTGGCCACGGTCTACCGCACGCTCGCGGGCCTGGCCGCCCGCGGTGACGCCGACTCGCTGCAGAGCCCCGACGGCGAGAACCTCTTCCGCGCGTGCGAGACCCGCGGTCACCACCATCACCTCATCTGCCGTTCCTGCGGGAAGGCCGTCGAGATCGCGGCGACCGACGTCGAGGACTGGGCGCAGCGCACCGCCGCCCAGCACGGCTTCAGCGAGGCCGAGCACGTCGTCGACATCTTCGGCATCTGCACCGACTGCGCCCGCGCCCGGGCTCGTGAGCGTGGCGACGAGTAGCCGCACCGCGCCGCCCACGCGCCGGCGTTCCGACACCCCTCGCTCGGGCGCCTCCCGCACCCTCGTCGCGCTCGGCCTGGGTGTCGTCGTGGTCACCGCGCTGTTCCTCGTCGACGCGCTCGCGCCCACCTTCTTCTCGCAGCCCCTGCCCACCCGTGCACAGGACGGCCTGACCCTCGCGCTCAGCGTGCTGATCGAGTCGCTGCCGTTCGTCATCCTCGGCGTGGTGCTCTCGATCATCGTGCAGGTGTGGGTGCCGCCGGGTGCGATCGAGAGATGGATGCCGCGGGCTCCCTGGGCGCGCCGGGCGGTGCTGTCGCTGCTGGGCATGTTCATCCCGGTCTGCGAGTGCGGCAACGTGCCCTTCGCGCGCGGACTGCTCATGCGCGGGTTCGGCGTGAGCGACACCCTCACCTTCCTCGTCGCGGCGCCGATCGTGAACCCGATCGTGATCATCTCCACGCACGCCGCGTTCGGGTTCAGCGACGGCATCCTCGTGGCCCGTCTCATCGGCGGCTACCTCGTCGCCAACCTCATCGGGTGGCTCTACAGCCGGCATCCGGATCAGGACAAGCTGCTCACGGAGCGGTTCCTCGAGACGTGCGAGATCGTCGTGCAGGAGCGCGGCAACCGCGGTCGCCGCACGCTCGCGCAGTTCGTCGTGGAGTTGCGCTCGGTCATGCCGGCGCTCATCATCGGCTCGCTCCTCGCGGGCGCGGTGCAGGTGCTCGTCCCGCGCAGCGCCTTGCTGGCGATCGGCTCCGACCCGGCCCTGTCGATCGCGGCGATGATGGTGCTCGCGATCGTGGTGTCGCTGTGCTCGAACGTCGACGCGTTCTTCGCGCTCTCCTTCGCCTCCACCTTCACTCCCGGATCGATCGTGGCCTTCCTGGTGGTCGGCCCGATCATCGACCTGAAGATGATGGCCCTGCTGCGCACGACCTTCACCACCCGCGTGCTCGCGGGGATGACGGTGGTGGTCGTGCTCTTCGCCTTCGCGCTGGGAACGGTGGTGAACCTCCTTGTCTAGAACCGGTGCGCTCGCGACCCGCTGGCTCGGCGTCGGGCTGACGGTCTGCCTCTCGATCACCACGATCACGCTGTGGGCGACCGGGCGGATGTCGCTGTACATCAACCCCGATTCGGCGTGGTTCGCCGTCGGGATGTCGATCGTGGCTCTCGTGGGCGCGATCGCCTCGTTCGCTCTGCCGCTGGGCGCCGAGGCCGATCACGGCCACGACCACGAGCACGGGCACGCCCCGGCCGCCGCGACCGCGCGGCGGGAGGCCTTCGCCCACGCCGACCACGAGCACAGCGACCCGCTCGACGAGCACGATCACGCGGCCCACGACCACCTCGCCGCGCGTCCCCGGCTGACCCCGGGCGGCATCGCCGCCTTCACCGGCGGGGTGCTCGCCTCGGGCGCCGTCATCGCGGTGCTGCTGACGCCGGCGGCGTCGCTGTCGACCGAGCTCGCCGTCTCGCGGGACGTGGGAGCCCCGCCGCTGTTCGCCGGTTCCGACGTGGTGACCCTCGCCGCCTCGGGCGACACCTCGAAATTCGGCATCGGCGACTGGTCGGCCGTGTTCGCGCACGCGACGAACCCCGAGACCTTCGACGGCAAGCCGGTGACCCTCACCGGCTTCATCACCCCGGGCAGCGACGGCGCGAGCTTCGACCTCACGCGTCTCGTGATCACGCACTGCGTCATCGACGCGCAGACGGCCCGCCTGCCCATCGCGGCCTCCGCCGACGCGCCGTCGACGGGTCAGTGGGTCACCGTGTCCGGCACGGTGCGCTCCAGCGGAGACGGCAAGCTCGAGGTGCACGCCGACGAGGTATCGGCGATCGACGAGCCGGCGGACCCGTATGAGTACTGACTCCCGACGCGCGGGGGAGTCCCGCCGCTCGCGCGCCCGCAAGCGCCGTGGCCGTGGTTTCGCCGTCGCCTTCGCGGCGGTGCTCGTGGGCCTCGTCGTCATCGGTGGCGTGGGCGGGATCGTCGCCGTCGCGCAGGGTCCGCGCGTCACCGACGTGCAGGTGGACCCGGCGGCCGCGGTCGCCGCCTCGGGCTCGCGCGTCATCCTCACCACGACCCAGTCGCTCGAGACGGTCGACCCCTCGCAGGTCGAGGTCGAGCCGGCTACACCTTTCACCGTCGACACCGCGGGTCGCAGCGTCGGCGTGCGCTTCACGCTTCCGCTGCGCGACGACACCGACTACCGCATCACCGTCAGCGGGGTGAACGGCCTGGGCGCGGGGCCCTCGTCGACCCTCACCGAGACCTTCCGCACGCCGCCGTTGCAGGCCTACCTCATGCAGCGCGGCACGCCCGAGGGCGACACGATCTTCCGCACCGACCTCCAGGGCGAGGCCGGGCTGCCCGTCTTCGTCCACCCGCACATCGAGGATTTCCGCGCCACCGCGAACCACCTCGTGATCTCGGTGCGAGACGGCGACACCGCTCGCGTGATCGTGACCGATCCGGACGGGAAGAACGAGCGCGACATCGCCCTTCCGGGGCCGGGGTTCGTGACGAATCTGCAGTCGGCCGACCGGGGGGAGCGCATCGGCTTCACCTTCTCGGATGCCGACCTGGGGGCCGCCGGAGGACGCGAGAGCCGTCTGTTCACGGCGTCGGCCGCCGACGACTCCCCGCCCACCGAGGTGGGCCTGAACGGCGGCGACGTGCGCATCGCCGACTACCGGTTCGTACCCGACACAGACAGCATGCTCGTGCTCACCTTCGACTCGCGGCTCCTGCTCACCGATGCGCAGGGTGGCAACGCGGCCCCCCTGGGCAGCGCCGTGTCGATCGACGGCATCGCGCGAGGGTCGTCGGTCGCGGTCGTCGAACGCCTCGAGGGCATTCGCGAGATCAACCTCACCGACGGGTCGGAACAGGGCCTGGTCGAGCCGGTTGATCCGCCGGGTCTCGCGGGCCGGGCCACGCCCGTTCCGGGGACGGGTGCCGGGACCATCCGCTCCTTCGCCGACATCAGTTCCGACGGGGTCTCGCGCTCGACGATCGTCGCGCACGTCGACACAGACGGAGCGGTCCGGCAGCTGCTGGACGTGCCGGGGACCGACACGGTGCTGCAGACGTGCGTCTCGCCGAGCGGGCGTTACGCCGCAGTCCTCATCGCGCCTCGGGCGGTCGACAACCCCTTCGACCGCTACCAGCTGCCGCTCCCGCAGCGCCTTCTCACGCACCTGGTCGAGGTCGACACCGGCCAGGAGGTCGTGGCGCTGCAGGGCTTCGACCTCTCGTGGTGCCAGGTCCCGCCGCAGTGACGCGGGCTGCGACCCGCGCCGACCTCGCCGGTCTCCCGGCCGAGGTCGCGCCCCGACTGCTCGGCGCCCGACTGGAGACCGTCGTCGCGGGCGAGCGGGTCGTCGTGCGTCTCACCGAGGTGGAGGCCTACCACGGGCTCGGGACGGGCGACCGACCCGACCCGGGCTCTCACGCGCGGATGGGGCCCACCGCGCGCAATGCCACGATGTGGGGCGAGCCCGGTCGCCTGTACGTCTACCTGAGTCACGGCATCCATTCGTGCGTCAACGTGGTGTGCGGGCCCGACGGCGTCGCCGGTGGAGTGCTGCTGCGCGGCGGCGAGATCGTCGAGGGCGCCGACATCGCCGAGCGGCGCCGCCTCGAACGCCGCGGTGCGGTGCGGGCGGCCCGCGATCTCGCGCGCGGCCCCGGGCGCCTCGGCGACGCCGTGGGCCTGCGGCATCCCGTCCACGACGGCATCGACGCGGTCACGGGTGAGGAGCGCGCGGGGGCGAGGGCGCGGCTGTACCTGCCGGAGAGTCCGCCGGCGGTCGTGGCGACGGGGCCACGTGTGGGCGTGGCCGGCATCGCCGGCACCGCCGCCTTCCCCTGGCGCTTCTGGATCGAGGGGGATGCCACGGTCTCGCCGTTCCGGTGGGGACGCGGCGCGGCCGACGCGGCCGCGCGAGGTGGCTGAGCCTGTCGAAGCCAGCGGTTGTCGTGGGGTCCGGTCCCTTCGACAGGCTCAGGGACCTGGGTCCGGGGCCTCGGTCGGCTCGCGGGCGGAAGGGTCAAGCCGACACGCCGTGCTAGACTGACCCCTTGTCTGCGCGCACTCCAGCACGCAGTTCGCATCCCTCCTCCTGATCCCGGCCTTCCGCCGTGTTCAGACGGGGTGCAGACAAGGGATCTTGGGTGGCACCGTCCGGTGTCACGGTACAGAAGGAGACATCACCATGGCAGCAGTGTGCCAGGTGACTGGAGCGGTTCCCGGCTTCGGTCACAACATCTCGCACTCGCACCGCCGGACGAAGCGCCGCTTCGACCCGAACGTGCAGAAGAAGACCTACTTCGTTCCGTCGCTGGGTCGCAACATCAAGCTCAACGTTTCGGCGAAGGGCATCAAGGTCATCGACGCTCGCGGCATCGAGTCCGTCGTCCGTGACCTGCAGGCGAAGGGCGTGAAGCTGTAATGGCGAAGAAGGCTCAGGACGTTCGTCCGATCATCAAGCTGCGTTCGACCGCCGGCACGGGGTACACCTACGTGACGCGCAAGAACCGCCGCAACAACCCCGACCGCATCGTGCTGAAGAAGTACGACCCCGTGGTCCGCAAGCACGTCGACTTCCGAGAGGAGCGCTAAGCACATGGCTAAGAAGAGCAAGATCGCGCGCAACGAGCAGCGCAAGGTCGTCGTCGAGCGCTACGCCGCGAAGCGCGCCGAGCTGAAGAAGACCCTGGTCGACCCCAACGCGACCGACGAGGCCCGCGAGGCCGCCCGCGTGGGCCTGCAGAAGCTGCCCCGCAACGCGTCGCCCGCGCGCGTGCGCAGCCGCGACGTCATCGACGGCCGCCCCCGTGGTGTCCTCACGAAGTTCGGCGTCTCGCGCGTCCGCTTCCGTGACATGGCCCACCGTGGCGAGCTGCCCGGTGTGACCAAGTCGTCCTGGTAAGCACCAGACAGACAGACGAAGGGCGGGATCCCGAAAGGGGTCCCGCCCTTCGGCGTTCCTCGGAACTCCCCGTCACAGACCGACGTCGCGCAGGCGCTCGACCGCCTCGGCGCGATTGCCGACGCCGAGCTTGCGGTAGATCGAGCGCAACTGGCTCTTCACGGTGTTGACCGACACCCCGCGCTCCCGAGCGATGTCAGCGTGACGCAGCGGGGTCGCCAGCAGCGCCGCGAGGGCTCGCTCCGAGGGGGTGAACGACGCGGCGCGCGAGCGCCGGCTGGAGGGGGCATCGGGCGTCGTGACGCGTGCGAGCATCTCGCGGAATCGCGGCGCCGCGCTCGCGAGATCGGCGTTCTGCGCGATCACGGCGTCGACGATCCCTCTCGACTCGTCGTGCGGGAGCATGAGGAAGGGCGTGGCCGAGAAGCCCGTCCGTGCGATGAGCAGGAGCGCGGATTCCATCGCGTTGCGGGCGCGCCGGGGGGAGCCCAGCCGACTCCACGCGAGGGAGCGACGGACCAGCACGGGGGTCAGGGTGCGAAGGCAGTGGTCCGGCTCCGCCACGCACGCCGCGGTCTCGGACAGCAGCTCCTCCTCGCGTCCGAGGGCCAGGAGGGCCGCGGACCTCTGCATCGAGAAGCACACGCCGTGCCCCGGGGGGCTTCCGTGCGGATGCAGCGCGGCCAGCGCCGCCTGATGCTCGCCCTGCGCGACCAGGATGTCGGAGCTCATGCACACCAGCAGATCGTGGGTCACCCGGTTGCTGCGGTGGCGTCGACGACCATTGAGCAGGAGCCGGCAGTCCGCGAGGGCGGCGGCGTAGTCGCGGCGGAACATCTGCGCCATCACCTCGGCGGCTCGGGCGGAGAACTGCCAGTACGCGTCGTCGGGCTGAGCGCATCGCATCCGATGCGCCGCGCGGAGAAGGCGCTCCTCGTCGAGCCACGCGGACGCGACGAGAACGTGCGCCAACAGCACGAGCTGCGCCGTCTCGGCCTCGGGCCAGCCGAGGCGGTCGAAGATCTCCTCCGCCTCGATCAGATCGGCCTCCGCGGAGAGATACTCGCCGTTGAGCGCGTGCCCGAGCGCCGCGACGGAGAGGGCGCGATAGCGCAGCCGGTCCGAGTCGGCGAAGAGCAGGGCCTGCTGGCCGAAGCTCGCCGCGATCCGCGGCTGTCCGACGGCGATACCGTATTCGCCCGCCGCGGCGTACAACTGCGAGCGGACGCCGGAGCTCAGCGTTCCGGGACGGCCGAGGTGGACACCGTCGAAGTAGCGGGTGAGGAGACTGCTCTCCTCCAGGAGGGCATCGCGCCGCACGCGCGCGGCGTAGACGGCGGTCAAGACGGCGGCGTCGCTGTCGGTCCAGACCGCGGGCGGCGCGGGAGGCGGCGCCTCGGCGACGAGGCTGAGGATCCGCGGATCCGGCACGCCCCGACCCGGCGCGAGCCGCAGGACGATCTCGGCGGCGCGGCGATCGACATCCTCCTCCGGAACCGGAGGCAGAGGCGAGGTCGCGGGGGCCTCGCCCGTCGGCGCGTCCCGCGTCATGACTGTGCCCGTCCGAGGGCGCTCAGGGGGGCTTCCTCCCCGAGGCTCGCGGAGGGTCCGCGACGAGCCGAACCATCGTCGACGGGTCTCGCCCCCGCGCCGGAGTCGACGGCGACCACGAAGAGGGCCGCGAGGACCCGTGTGACCGCCGCCTCGAGCTCCGGGCGTCGCGCCGCGACCGCCTGCACGAGAGAACGCACCTCATCGCAGGGGAGCAGGAGGAAGGGCATGGCGAAGTCCCCGGTGCGGTCGATGACGAGCAGCGCCGCCTCCATCCCGCGAAACGCCTCCCGCGCGTTTCCGAGGCGCGCGAAGGCGAGGGCACGTCGGACGAGCACGAAGACGAGCGTGCGCAGACCGTGCCCGGCTTCGTCCGCGACGCACGCGTCGGTCGCGGAGAGGACCTCGTTCTCCCGTCCCAGACTCAGCAGGGCTGTCGCCCTGTGGCCGGGGACGCAGACCGCGTGTCCCTCGGGGCTCGCCGAGATGTCGAGGAGGGAAAGGGCCTCCTCGGCCTCGGCGCGCGCCACGAGCACGTCGGAGCGACGGCAGAGGAGGCTAAGGCGGTTGAGGCGATGGCCGGCCTGGCTCTGCGCCCCGTGGAGCAGTGCGGAGCTCTCCGCCAGGGCGCCGGCGTGATCGTGCTCCAGCATCCGCGCGGTCACGTCGCAGACCCCGAGGGCGAAGGTCCAGGAGGCGTCTCGGGCTTCGCACGCCCTCATCTGCGAGATCAGGTCCCGCATCGCGGCGGTCTCGAGCTGCGCGCAGAGGACGATGAACTCGGCGAGGAAGTGCGCGAACGCATACTCGCTCAGCGGCCAGTGCTCGGCGCGGAAGATGGCGGACGCCGCGCGCACGTCGTCCGCGGCGGCACGGATCTCTCCGTTCATCGCTGCCGCGGCTGCGCTCGTCGACAGCGCGTGATAGGTCTGCGCGGGGGTCTGGGCGAACAGTGCCGCCTCCTCCGCGAAGTCGGCGGCGGAGGCGACGTCCCCCCGCGCGCACGAGTACTCGGCGGCGACGGCGTACAGCGTCGAGCGCATTCCGGGGGAGAGCGAGGCCGGCCGACGCAGCCGGGTGCCATCGAAGTACGACTCGAGCCCTCCCCGCCCGGCCGGGACGTTCTGTCGACTACGCGCGGCGATCTGCGCCGCCAAGACCCCGATGGACGCGTCGGTCCACTGCGCGGGGGCCGGTATCAGCTCGGACTCCGCGAGGAGCGCGAGGTGGTGGGCCTGCGGAACCCCGTGTCCGGGAACGAGGCGTCGGACGGTCACCGCGGCGGCAGCGCGTAGGGCGCCGCGCGCGGCGATGGACGACGGACTGCCCGGCATGAGACTCCCCCGGAGGCGACGCGAGACGTGCCCCCGCGACCCGCAAACGATGAAGGGATGTTAGCCGATAGAACGATCCAGTCCGGTTGCGGCACCTCCGGCACGGGGTGAGAGCGACGGTGCGCGCGCGACAATCATCCTTGAAGGTCAACGGATTCACCCGATGTCCATCGGCGCTCCTCGGCGGGGGGAGTCCGGCGCCGCACGTGAACCCCGGTCGCCCCGCTCGGGCGCGACCCACCGAGGGGCCCCTCGTGGCGACACGCCGCGCAGAAAGAGGCGAAATCCATCAGAATCCGCGTAATTCCGCGGTTCGGTTGATACTGTCGAGGCGGTCTCCCGACCACCGAGGAGGATTCCTCCTCGTCCGCGTAACGAGAGGCGACATCCGTCGTCGCCTGGAGGACAAACCACATGGCCGACAAGTCCATCACCAAGACCGAGCTCGTCGCGAGCATCGCCAGCGCGACCGGGCAGAGCCAGTCCGCCGTGTCGGGCGTGCTCGACTCCCTCTTCTCCACCGTCTCCGAGGCGGTCGCCAAGGGCAGCAAGGTCTCGATCCCCGGCTGGATCGCCTTCGAGCAGGTCGCCACGTCGGCTCGCACGGGCCGCAACCCGCAGACGGGCGAGGAGATCTCCATCCCCGCCGGCAAGCGCGTCAAGGTCACCGCGGGCTCGAAGCTCAAGGCCGCCGTCAAGTAAGACGACACCGAACCATCGAGGGGGGATGCCCAGCGGCATCCCCCCTTCGTCGTCCCCGCGCGACGTAGGCTGGCAGGGTGAATCCCCGACTGCTGCGCGTGGCGGGACCCGTCATCCTGATCGTGGTCTCGCTGGTCGCCGTCGTCGTGGGCCTCGCGTACGGCGGGGGAGCGGCTGCGCCGCAGCTGGCCGACCCCGGACCGGTGGTGCGGTGGGGGCTCCCGATCGCCACGGTCGCGGTCAACCTCGCGGCGGCGACCATGGTCGGCTCCCTCGTGCTGGCGCTGTTCGCCCTGAAGGCGGGCGAGCGTCCGTTCGAGATTGCCCTCGACACCGCCTCGATCGGCGCCGCAGTGTTCACGGTCGCCGCGGCCGCGACCGGGTATCTGACGTTCCTCAATGTCCTGAACGCCAAGCCCACGCTCGACGCCGTGTTCGGCCAACAGCTCGGACGATTCCTCGTCGAGAGCCCCGTGGGGCAGGCGTGGCTCATCACCACCATCGCCGGTGCGGTGCTGACGGTGCTGACCTTCGCCGTCCGCTCCTGGATCCCGACGATGCTCGTGGCGATCGCCGCGCTCGCCTCGCTCGTCCCGATGGGCACGCAGGGTCACACCGGCGCCGAGACGAGCCACGACGCCGCGGTCACCTCCCTCGTTCTGCACATCATCGCCGCGGCCGTCTGGCTCGGCGGTCTCGTGCTCCTCGTGGTCCTGCGCCCCGCGATGACGCGCTCGCAGCTGCAGACGACGCTCCTGCGCTATTCGTCGCTCGCCCTCGTCGCGTTCATCGTGGTCGCGATCTCGGGAACCGTGCGCGCCTCGATCGGCCTGCAGGGCCTGCAGAACCTGTGGTCGGCCTACGGCGTCCTGGTGCTGGTGAAGGTCGGCGCCCTGATCGCGATGGGCGTGCTGGGCGCGTGGTACCGCCGGCGCCTCATCTCGCGCATGGGCGACGAGCCCGGCTCGCGGCGATTCTGGGGGGTCATCTCGCTCGAACTGGTTTTCATGGGGGTCGCGAGCGGTGTCGCCGCCGCCCTCGCCCGAACCCCTCCTCCCGGTGAGGCGTCGCTGGTGGGCACCTCGCCCGCCGAGGTGCTGACCGGGAGCCCTCTGCCGCCCGACCTGACCCTCGAGCGCTGGTTCACCGCGTACAACGTCGATCTGCTGTGGACGCTCGTCGTGGTGGGCGGGCTGTTCTTCTACCTCGCGGGCGTGTGGCGGCTGCTGCGTCGCGGCGACTCGTGGCCCGTCTCCCGCACGGTGCTGTGGTGCCTCGGCATGCTCGGGGTGTTCTGGGTGACGTCCGGACCCGTGAACGTCTACCAGGACTACCTGTTCAGCATGCACATGATCGGGCACATGCTGCTGTCGATGGCGATCCCGCTCATGCTGGTCGCCGGGGCGCCGGTGTCGCTCGCGGCGCGCGCCATCCGCAAGCGCGACGACGGCACCCGCGGTGGCCGCGAGTGGATCCTGTGGGCCGTGCACAACCCGGTCGCGACGGTGCTGACCAACCCCTACGTCGCAGCGGGCCTGTTCATCGGGTCGCTGTGGGCGTTCTACTACACCGACCTCTTCCGATGGTCGCTGTACGACCACGTCGGGCACATCTGGATGGTCGCGCACTTCCTCGTCGTGGGCTACCTGTTCGTCCTCAGCCTCATCGGCATCGATCCCGTCCCGTATCGACTGCCCTACCCGATGCGCCTGCTCGTGCTCATCGCCGTCATGGCCATGCACGCCTTCTTCGGCATCGCGATCATGATGAACTCCGGCCTCATGGTCGCCGAGTGGTTCGGCGCGATGGGGCGCACGTGGGGGGCGACCCCGCTGCAGGATCAGTACGTCGGCGGAGGCGTCGCCTGGTCGGTGGGCGAGATCCCGACGCTCATCCTCGCCATCGCGGTGGCGATCCAGTGGAGCCGTAGCGACGAGCGTCAGCAGCGGCGCCGCGATCGTCACGTCGATCGCGTGGGCGATCTGGAGCTCGACGCCTACAACGAAGAACTCGCCCGCCTCGCCGATCGCGACGCGCGGGTGGCCGCGCGCGGCGGCACCTGAGCCGCCTCAGTCGGCGGAGCCGCCCACGAGGATCGACGCGGTTCCGTCGGGGAGCACCGTGATCTGCCCGTCGACGCGGAACGGCACATCCTCCTCCACCGTGCGGACGCTGCCGTCGAAGATCGAGCGGATCTCGACGTCGATGTGCGCGACGGCCTTGGCCGAGGGGATCCGCCATCCGGCGCCATCGGGGACCACGGTCACGACGGGCTGCTCGACGATCGACCAGGTCGGAGCGCCGTCGATGCGATTGCGCACGGTGAAGCCGAAGGGGCACCCGGTGGGCTGGAGCACCTTCTGCTCGGCGCAGGCGGTGAGGAATCCCTCCACGCGGTCCTGGACGACGCCGATGAACTCCTCGGTCGGCTCGGCTTGCACGTCCACCGGGATGCCGACGAGCGGCGCGTCGGCGAGCACGGCGACTCCGGGGGTCGCCGAGATCGCGGTGTCGACCGCCACGGAGTAGAGACCGGGCGAGAACACCAGCAGGGGTACGTCGGCCGAGGGATCGGCATCCGCCCCGTCGATCGACACCTGCCGCTTGTCGAGCTCGAAGCCGTTCACCGAGAAGCGCATCGACCCCCTGACGTTCAGTTCCATGACCGACAGCGGACTGCGGGCGAACCGCCAGCGGGGGAGCACGCCCTCGCCCGGGTCGTGCTCGATCGCGAACGTGGTCGTGCCGGAGTACCCGCCGGCCGTGTAGCTCACCGTGACCCGCGTCTGGTCGCCGTCGACCGTCTCGTCGGTCACGGTGGCATCCGTGACGGTCGCCAGGGCCTCGGGGCGCAGCAGCGCCTCGGACGCGGTGGCGGGGAGTCCCCGCGCCTCGAGCTCGGCGGAGTCCACGGCCACTCCCGGCACCGCCAGCGCCTCAGCCGTACGATGCTCTTCCAGCAGCTCGAGGTAGTGCAGCACGAAGGCGCGCGGGCTGTAGAACTCGCGGTACAGCGAGGCGGCCCCGGCGCCGAGGGCGGCGACCAGGAGCACGGCGATGAGGATCATCGCGGGGATCTCGCGGCGCAGGCGCGAGCGCGCACCGGTGACGCCCCTGGGCGTCGCGGGGCCCCCGCCGGCGTTGTCCACACCCCCAGTGTAGGAAGCGCGCCTGGACAGGTGCCGCGCGCGTCACCGCGCGACGAGCGATTGCACCACGGCGACCGCCGCGAGCTGTCCCCCGGCGATCGCGGCGGCGAGCGAGAACAGGGGTCCCGGCAGATGGTCGGGCTGCGCGATGTCGCCCACGGCGTAGACGCCCTCGACGCTCGTGCGCCCGAACGGGTCGGTGCGCACGGCACCGGAGTCCTGCCGTTGCACGCCGATCCGCTCGAGCAGGTCGCCCCGCGGTCGCCAGGTCGGGGCGACGAACGCTCCCGCGACCTCGAGCGCCGAGCCGTCGTCGAGCAGCAGGCGCAGGCCTCCCGCCGCACCGGCGACCTCGCGCACGGTGGCGGGGTCGACGACGTGGACCTCGGATGCCACGGGCTCGAGCATGCGCGCGAGAGCCGTCGCGTGGTCGGACCCGTTCACGACGGCGACCGGGCGGCCGGCGAACTCGTGGCCGTGGCAGAACGGACAGTTGGCGACGGTGTCGCCCCAGTGCTCGGCGAGGCCGGGGATCGGGGGGAGCTCGTCGGACACGCCCGTGGCGATGATCACCGCGTGCGCAGAGTGCTCTTCGCCGTCGACGACGACCCGCAGGCCTCCGTCTTCCGGTGCGATGTCGGTGGCCACGGCATCCCTCGACTCGACCGTGTCGTACGCGGCGATCTCGGCGCGGGCGATGCGTCGCAGCTCGGCGGGATCGCGGCCGTCGTTGGTGAGCAGGTTGTGCGCGTGGCGCACGGTGGCGTTGCGGTACTCGCCCGAGTCCAGCAGCAGCGTCCGCCGGTGCATGCGTCCGAGGGTCAGGGCCGCCTGCAGGCCGGCGGGGCCGCCTCCGATGATGATCGCGTCGTACACGATGAGCTCCTTCCGCTTGCGTTCGGGTCCATCGTGTGACTTCATGTCGACATGAAGTCAAGCGGTGAGCCCATCGGTGATGCGGCGGCGCGTTTCGGGCTCGACACCCACGTGCTCCGCCACTGGGAGGACGAGGGCCTGCTCCACCCGGCGAGGGACGCGGCGGGGCGCCGCCGTTTCGGCGAGGACGACATCGTGCGCATCGCGGTGATCCTGCGGAACAAGGCCGCGGGGATGTCGCTCGAGCAGATCCGGGTGCTGCTCGACGAAGAGGCGCCCGACCGGCACCGCGTGCTCGAGGAACACATCGCCGAGCTCGATCGGCGCGCAGCCGACATCGCCGAAGCGCGGGCGATGACCGAGCACGCCCTGCGGTGCCGCTCGCACGACATCACGCAGTGCCCGCGCTTCCGCCGTCACGTGGGAGACGTGCTGTCGGGCGAGGCGCGCTGGCTGCTCGACCGCACCGAGCCGAGGGGCGGCCCGGTCGTGGCGCCATCCGGATCCGCACCGTCCCGATCGCGGAGGACGCCTGCCGCGGTGGAAGCCGCGATCCACACCGCGCCTGCCGCCGCGCGCGGCGCGAACTAGCATGAACCGGTGACCACGCCCCCTCTCTCCGCCGAGCAGCAGGCGCTGTTCCGGCTGATCGAGGACACGCGCGAGCACGTGTTCGTCACCGGCCGTGCGGGCACGGGCAAATCGACGCTGCTGCAGCACCTCGCTTGGAACACCAAGAAGCAGATCGCGGTGTGCGCGCCGACGGGGGTCGCGGCGCTCAACGTCGAGGGTCAGACGATCCACTCCCTCTTCCGTCTGCCGATCGGTCTCATCGCGAACGGCGACATCGACCAGAACGACGCGACCCGCAAGATCCTCAACGCCATCGACACGCTCGTGATCGACGAGATCTCGATGGTCAACGCCGACCTCATGGATGCCATCGACCGCTCGCTCCGCCAGGCTCGCGGTCGGCGCTCCGAGCCGTTCGGCGGCACGCAGATCGTGATGTTCGGCGATCCGTACCAACTGGCCCCGGTGCCGCCGCGGGGGGACGAGGCGCGCTACATCAGCGACCACTACCGCTCGTTCTGGTTCTTCGACGCCAAGGTGTGGTCGGGCGAGGCCGCGAGCGACGGGCTGATCGACATCGGGCGGCACGGGGCGGATCTGCACGTCAACGAGCTGGTCGAGATCCACCGGCAGTCCGATCCCGGGTTCAAGCAGCTGCTGAATGCGGTGCGCTACGGTCGCGTCACGGCCGAGATGGCCGGCATCCTGAACACCGCCGGAGCCCGCACGCCCCCGCACCCGGCCGACGGCGAGCACCCGATCATCACCCTCGCCACCCGCAACGACCGCGTCAACACCATCAACCGCAAGCACCTCGACGAGCTCATCGGGCGCACGCAGACCGCGAACGCCGAGATCTCGGGCGACTTCGGCCGCGGTGAGGCCAATTACCCCGCCGAGATGGAGCTCACGCTCAAAGTCGGCGCCCAGGTGATGTTCCTGCGCAACGACGGCGCGCAGTTCGGCGAGGCGCCCCGGTGGGTCAACGGCACGATCGGAACCGTCACCCGCATCGCCGGCGACAGCGTGCGGGTCGAGGTCGACGGCGTCGAGCACGACGTCGAGCCCGCCGTGTGGGAGAGGTACCGCTACGCCTATGACCCGGGCACCAAGAACCTCTCGCGCGAGATCGTCGCCGAGTTCACCCAGTTCCCGCTGCGGCTGGCCTGGGCCGTCACGATCCACAAGTCGCAGGGCAAGACCTACGACCGCGCCGTGGTCGATCTGGGTGCCGGTGCCTTCGCCCCCGGCCAGACCTACGTCGCGCTCAGCCGGCTCACCTCCCTCGACGGGCTCTACCTGTCGCGGCCGCTGCGCCCGAGCGACATCCGGGTCGACGAAGACGTGCGTCGGTTCATGAAGCAGGCGTGGCTCGCCCGCCAGGACGCGGCCGCGCAGAAGGCGTAGCCGCTGCGCGCGCCGTGCCGGCGCCCCCGGTGCGCGTCAGGCGACCCGGTGGGCCTTCGCGCGGGTGAGGTCGGCGAACAACTCCGTCGTGAAGCGGTAGGCGACGAGCACCTCGGCGATCACGCGCTCCTTCTCGTCGTCGTCCCACGGGGCGGCGTCGAGCTGCTCGCGGTAGACGGTCTTGAACGCCTTCGGGTCGGCGATGTCGCCGAACAGCAGGAACCCGATGCCGTTGGTCTCGAAGCCGAAGCGGCGCTGCATGAGGCGGCCGATCGACGGCCCGCCCGAGAGGTCGCCCAGCAGGCGCGTGTAGTGGTGCGCCACGAAACCGCCCGGCCAGGTCGCGGCGACGCGGCGGATGCGCGACACGTAAGCCTGCGTCGTCGGCAGGGGGCGGATGCTCTCGCGCCACTGCGGACCGATGAGGAACGCCAGGTCCGCTTCGAGCGCGGGCAGACGCGACGTGCGGTCGCGGAGGAAGACGGATGCCACGGGGTCGACGCGCATGCGGACGGCGGCGTCTTCGAGGGCCGCGTAGATGAACCAGTGCTGCGCGATGAGGGCGATGTAGTCGTCTCGGGTGCCGGCGCCGGTCAGCAGGTCGGTCATGAATCCGTCGCACTCGCTCGACGAGTGCGCGCTGCTGGAGCGTTCGCGCAAGGCGAGGGAGAACGGGACGACGGCGTTCATGCGGCCATCATACGCACTGACTTAGGTTGGCCTAACCCCCAAGGCGCCCCGAGTCGCCACGAAACGTCCGCGGTCGTGATGCAGACGTGACGAGCGGGCGGTGCAAGGGGCGATTGCGCTCAGGTGCCGTGTGTTTGAATCGAAGCTGCGCGCGCGTGTCCGCGCGCGGAACTGCTGGGGGTAACCACATGGCGAGATGGCGTCGTTCCGCGGCCATCGCGATCGCGGGCGCGGGAGCACTGGTGCTCGCGCTGAGCGGCTGCACGGCGCAGCAGACGGTGTCGATCGACGTCCCGGCTCAGGTCGACGCGCCGCTGCCCGAGGCCACGGTCGCAGAACTGCAGGATGCCGTCACCTCCGCGATGACCGCGACCGGTTCGAGCGGGGCGATCGTCGGAGTGTGGGCGCCGTGGAGCGGCACCTGGGTCTCGGGTCTGGGAACGCAGGGCCCCGGTGGGGCGGAGGTCACCAGCGACCTCGCGTTCCGCGCCGCTGAGGTGACGGGTGCGATGACGTGCGACATCCTCTACGGTCTCGCGGCGGACGGGACGCTCGCGATGAGCGATCCCATCAACACGTGGGTCAGCAACCTCCCCGGCTACGACGACATCACGCTGCGTCAGGCGTGCGACGGGACCTCGGGCATCGCCTCGTACACCTCGACTCTCGAGGCGACGGTGCTCGCCAACCCCGACCGCGTCTGGAACGCACGCGAGCTCCTGGCCTACGGGATCGCGCGCCCGCGCCTGAATGCGCCCGGGGGTGCGTACGGAACGTCGGCGACGAACTACCTCATCGCCGGTCTCGCCGCGGAGCGGGCGACGAACGAGACGCTCTCCACCCTCATCGCCGAACGCGTCGCGCAGCCGCTCGGACTCTCGTCGACGTCTCTGCCGGCACCCGCCCCGGCGACCCCCGGGCCGTCGTCGCTGCCGGGATACTGGTCGCAGCCGAACGCCGAGGGCGCGTGGAACTGCACCGATCCGGCCGAGTTCACCGAGATGTCGTCGAGCTACGGCGGCGCGGCCTCGGGTGCCGTCACCTCGATCACCGACCTCGGTCGGTACGCCCAGGCGCTGGCGACGGACGCACTCCTCCCCGCCGACAACGACCGCTTCGCCAACCCCGTGCCGGTGGGCCCTGACCAGCCGACGTGGTTCACCGCCGCGGGCGGCACGTTCCAGGCGGGCTCGCTCATCGGGCAGTTCGGATGGACGCCGGGCTACATGACCGCGGCCTTCGCCGACCCCCAGACCGGCATGTCGGTCGCGGTGGTGCTGAACAACTCGGGCGGCAACAAGCTCACGAGCGCCTGGCTGGCGTGGGAGCTCGCGGCGATCGCCTCGAAGGCGCCCGCCGCCGAGGGGCAGACGCTGCCCGAGGCGGGCCTGCCGTGGACGGCCGAGCAGATGCGCGACCTCGTCTCGGCGAACGCGATCTGCGCCGCCCCCGCCTCGTGATCCGGTCGTGAGCGCGCGCGGCGGGCAGGGCTCGGCCGCCGCTCTCGTGTTCGTCGGCCTGGCCTGCCAGGAGGTGGGCGCGTCGTTCGCGGTGATGCTCTTCCCCCAGACCGGACCGCTCGGCATCGTCATGCTGCGTCTGGTGTTCTCGGCGCTGCTGCTCCTCGCGATTGCGCGGCCGCGCCTGCGGGGGCACACCGGCTCCGCCTGGCGGTCGGTGGTCGTGTTCGGTGTGGTCCTGGCATCCATGAACGGGCTCTTCTACCTGGCGTTGGAGAGGCTTCCGCTGGGCGTCACCGTGACGATCGAGGTGCTCGGGCCGCTCACCCTCTCGATCCTGACCGCGACGGGGGCCGCGCGGTGGCTGTGGGCGGGGCTCGCCCTGACGGGGGTCATCGCGCTCGGCGCCGGCGGGTGGGACCGCCTCGACGCCCTCGGAGTGCTCTTCGCCCTGGGGGCGGCGGTCAGCTGGGCGCTGTACATCCTGTCGTCGGCGCGCGTGGGGCGGCAGTTCCCGCGCCTGGACGGCCTCGCGCTGGCGATGGCGGTCGGCGCGTGCCTCGCCCTGCCCTTCGGCCTCTGGCAGGCGGGGCCCGTGCTGCTGCGCGTGGACATCCTCGCGCTCGGGGCCGCGGTCGCGCTGCTGTCGTCGACCATCCCCTACGCGCTCGAACTCGTCGCCCTGCGGCGCCTGCCGGCCTCGGCGTTCGCGATCATGATGAGTCTCGGCCCCGCGACGGCGTCGATCGCCGGCTTCCTGCTGCTCGGTCAGCGCTTGTCGTGGCTCGAAGTCGCGGGCATCGCCCTGGTGATCGCCGCCAGCATCGGCGCCGTCCTGGCCGCCGCCCGCCGCAGCGCGGGCGCGCGGCATCCGGGACCGGACGCCGAGGAGCCGCTCAGCGAACCCGTCGGCTGATCAGCGGACCGGATGCCATGGCCCCGCCGTCGGCGCAAGGGGGCCGCTCCGCTCTCGCGTGCTGGCCAGGATGACGGCATGAGCGACGACGACGACCAGACCCGCAAGGAGTTCGACGACGCGGTCAACATGACCGCGAGCGAGCTGAAGAAGTGGCTCGACACCGACGATTCGAAGTCCGTCGGGCAGAAGAAGGGCGGCGGCGAATCGACCGGCCATGAGAGCGGCCGGCACATCGTGCGGATCCTCGAGAAGAAGAAGGCCGATCTCACCGACGACGACCTCGCCCACATGCGCAAGGTCGTCGGCTACGTCAAGCGGCACAGCGCACAGAAGCCGAAGGGCGACGTGACCGACACCGACTGGCGGTACTCCCTGATGAACTGGGGCCACGACCCGAAGAAGTGACCGGCGGCGGCGTCCCGCAGCCGGCCACCGGAGGGCGCGCGCGACGCTAGCGCACCGTCGGTGTCGAGGGCAGTGGCATCCGTCGTCCACCTGGGAGGGGTACAACGGTAAGCATGCCCATCATCGACAGCGCGGTCTACGTCGACGGTCGCCGCATCGAGAACCCCTCGAGCCTCGACCAGACCTTCGAGTACATGGAGGCCCACGGCGGGATGGCGTGGATCGGCCTGTTGCGCCCCTCGACCGACGAAGTGGAGCGCGTGGCCGCGGAGTTCTCGCTCCACCCCCTCGCGGTCGAGGATGCCCTCGCGGGTCATCAGCGCGCCAAGCTCGAGCGCTACGGCGACAACCTCTTCGCGGTGCTGCGACCGGCGCGCTACATCGACGAGACCGAGACGGTGGAGTTCGGCGAGCTGCACGTGTTCATCGGCGCCGACTACGTCGTCACGGTGCGGCACGCGGAGGTCCCCGATCTCGCGCGCGTGCGGCACCGCCTCGAGGAGAACCCCGAGCTTCTCGCACGGGGACCCGAGGCCGTGCTGTACGCGATCCTCGACGAGGTGGTCGACCAGTACGACCCGGTCGCGCGAGGCCTGCAGAACGACGTCGACGAGATCGAGGACCAGCTCTTCGGCGCCGACGGGGCCGAACTGTCGCAGCGCATCTACCAGTTGGCCCGCGAGGTCATCCATTTCCAGCGCGCGGTGGAGCCCCTGCGCGACATGCTGGAGGCTTTGCTGCGCGGAGCCGACAAGTACGGCGTCGACATCGAGCTGCAGCGGTCGTTGCGCGACGTGCTCGACCACGCCTTGCGCCAGAGCGAGAAGCTCACGGCGCTGCGGGCGATCCTCGACAACGCCCTCACCGTCAACGCCACGCTCGTCACGCGCCGCCAGACCGAGACCTCGCTCGAACAGAACGAACAGGTCAAGAAGATCTCGGGGTGGGCCGCGATCCTCTTCGGGCCCTCGCTGATCGGGGCGATCTACGGCATGAACTTCCGCAACATGCCCGAGCTGGACTGGACATTGGGCTACCCCATGGCGCTGGGTCTCATGGCCGCGACCTCGCTCGGACTCTGGCTGACGTTCAAGCGCAAGCACTGGCTCTGATCCCGGGGGCGCGGCCCGCGACGGATGCCGCGCTTCGCGGCGCGCTTCCTGGACAGTCGCTGCGCGAATCGCACGATGGGTAGGTGAACGACACCACCCCGGGCTCCGGCGGCGCCGCCGAACCGACCCACACCTCGACCGTTCAGCTCGAGGACAGCGGCTACCACAAGCGACTGACCTCACGTCAGGTGCAGATGATCGCCATCGGCGGCGCCATCGGCACCGGACTCTTCCTCGGCGCCGGCGGGCGTCTCGCCCAGGCGGGTCCCGCGATCGTGCTGTCGTACGCGGTCTGCGGCCTGTTCGCGTTCTTCATCCTCCGCGCGCTCGGCGAGCTCGTGCTCCACCGGCCGACCTCGGGCTCGTTCGTGTCGTACGCGCGCGAGTTCTTCGGCGAGAAGGCCGCCTTCGTGTCGGGCTGGTTCTACTGGATCAACTGGGCCACGACCACGATGGTCGACATCACCGCGGCCGCGCTGTACATGAACTTCTTCGGCAAGTACGTGCCGTGGATCGCCGCGGTCCCGCAGTGGGTGTGGGCGCTCGCCGCGCTGGTCACGGTGCTGGCCGTCAATCTCGTGTCGGTGAAGGTCTTCGGCGAGCTGGAGTTCTGGTTCGCCCTCATCAAGGTCGCCGCCCTCGTGGCGTTCCTGCTCGTCGGCATCTACTTCGTGGTGTTCGGCACTCCCACGGGCGCCCCCACCGGGTTCTCGCTCATCGCCGACAACGGCGGATTCTTCCCCAACGGCATCCTCCCCGCGATCATCCTCATGCAGGGCGTCGTGTTCGCGTACGCCTCGATCGAGCTCATCGGCACCGCCGCCGGCGAGACCAAGAACCCCGAGAAGGTCATGCCGCGCGCGATCAACTCGGTCATCTTCCGCGTGGCGGTGTTCTACGTCGGCTCGGTGCTGCTGCTGTCGCTCCTGCTGCCGTTCACCGCGTACTCGAAGGACGAGAGCCCGTTCGTGACGTTCTTCGCCTCCATCGGCGTGCCGGGGGTCGACGTCATCATGAACCTCGTCGTGCTGACCGCGGCGCTGTCGTCGTTGAACGCGGGCCTTTACTCCACCGGTCGCATCCTGCGCTCGATGGCGGTCGCCGGATCGGCGCCGAAGTTCGCCGCGCGCATGAACAAGGCGGGCGTGCCCTACGGCGGGATCGCGATCACGGCTTTCGTCGCCCTGTTCGGCGTCGTGATCAACTACGTCAATCCCAGCGACGCGTTCGAGACGGTGCTGAACGTGGCAGCCGTCGGCATCCTGGTGACCTGGGCGACCATCATCGTGTGCCAGATGCGGCTGAAGCAGCTCGCCGATCGCGGAGAACTGGTGCGCCCGTCGTTCCGCCTGTTCTGGGCGCCGTACACCGGGTATCTGACGCTGGCGTTCCTGGCCGTGGTGCTCGTGCTGGTGTTCATCGACTCGCCCGCGACGCTCGTCGTCGCGGTGGTCGCGAGCCTGCTGATCACGGCGGGCTGGTTCGCCTGCCGCAAGCGGATCGCCGAGCTCGCCGCCGAGCGCGAGGGCTACACCGGAACGGTGCCGGTGGTGCCGAGCCCGTTCCCGCAGTCGCGCGACACGAAAGACTGAGCCCGCGGGCTCTCGGCGGCGCTCGGGCTCCGGCTCGGGCGCCGCTGTCGTGTGCGGCGGTGCTGTCCGGGTCAGGCGTCGAAGGGCCAGCCCGTGTAGGCCTCGGCGAGGTAAGCGCGGCCGTGCGCCGACTCCACCACGGAGCGCAGCTCGCCGACCTGTCGGCGGCGGTCGAAGGCGGTGGCATCCGGGGCCACGTGCAGCAGGCTCGTCATCCACCACGAGAAGTGCTGGGCCTTCCAGATGCGGCGCAGCGCCGTCTCGGGATACGCGTCGAGGCCGCGCTCGTCGCCGTCGAGCAGCGACCTGCGCAGGGCCTCGGCGAGAAGGCGCACGTCGGCGATCGCGAGGTTCATGCCCTTCGCCCCGGTCGGCGGGACGGTGTGGGCCGCATCGCCGACGAGCGCGACGCGGCCGCGACGCAGCTCGTGGGCGACGAAGCTGCGGAAGCGCAGGACGTCGCGTTGGAAGATCGGGCCCTGCCTCAGCGTCGTGCCGGGCACGCGCTTCTGCAGCTCGTGCCACAGCTGCTCCTCGGTGAAGGCCGCGGTGTCGGTGTCGGGGTCGCACTGGAAGTACATGCGCTGCACGGTGTCGGAGCGCTGGCTCACCAGCGCGAAGCCGTCGGGGGAATTGCTGTAGATGAGCTCGTCGGCGCTCGGCGGCGCTTCGCACAGGATGCCGAACCACGCGAAGGGGTATTCGCGGAAGTACCCGCCCTGGCTCGATCCGGTCACGGTGGCGCGCGCCACGCTGCGCGAGCCGTCGGAGCCCACGACGAACTCGGCCTCGATCTCGAGCGCACGGCCCTCGGCGTCGCGCGCGAGGACGCGGGGGCGGTCGGTCTCGGCATCCGCGATGCCCTCGGCGGTGACGCCGAAGCGCAGGTCCTGCCCCGCGGCGAGGCGCGCCGCGACGAGGTCTCTGAGCACCTCGTGCTGGGGGTAGAGCCATACCGCGCGGCCCACGCTCTCGGCGAAGTCGATGCGGTGCCCCTCGCCCTCGAAGCGCAGCTCGATGCCGTCGTGGCGGTGACCGACGGTGCGGGCTCGGGAGTGGGCGCCGAGCCCGTCGAGCAGCTCGACGGTGCCCTGTTCGAGGATGCCGGCGCGGATGGTGCTCTCGATCTCGTCGCGCGAGCGCTGGTCGATGACGATCGAGGCGATGCCCGCCTGGTCGAGCAGGTGCGACAGCAGCAGCCCCGCGGGGCCGGCGCCGACGATGGCGACGCGGGTGCGGACGGTGGGGGTCATGGCGTCTCCTTCGACGGTGCCTGCGTCGATGGTGCGCGCTGCAGGGGGACCGCACGCCGCCGCTCCCATTCATCGGGACGCAAAGCCGGGTGTTCTCGAGGAGTCGAGTGTCCAGGAAACGCCGCTCCGGGCAGCCCCGTTGCGGCGTGTCGTGGACACTCGACGGGGAGTCAGCGGCGGAAGCCGAGGGCGCGTTCGGTGTCGCGGGCGGCGCGGTGGAGCTCGACGAGCGCGAACTGCGTCTCGGCGTCGCGCGGGAGCACCGCCGACAGCGCCGCGATGACCGTGCCGGTCTCGTCGCGCACGGGTACGGCGACGCCGGTGGACACCTCGTCGACGTATCCGGGGGCGATCACCCGGCCCAGGGTGCGGATCTCGGCGAGGGTGCGACGCAGAGCGACGGGATCCACGATCGTCGAGGGCGTCACGGCGCGGAGGGGGCCGGCGAGCACGCGCTCCTGCAGGTCGTGCGGCGCGAAGGCGAGCAGCACGAGCCCCGACGAGGAGGCATGCAGAGGGAGGCGTCCTGCGACCCGCGTGATGTTCGCGCCCGAGTCGGGGGCGCTGAGCCTCTCCAGGAAGAGCGCCTCGTCGTGCTCCAGGATCGCCAGCTGCGTGTGCTCGCGCACGCGCTGTTGCACGCGCTCCATGTACGGCAGGGCTGCCTGGCGCAGGCGCAGGGCATGCGACGACCGCGTCGCCAGCTCCCACAACCGCATGCCCACCCGCACGCGCCGCTCCTCGTCGCGCTCGAGGAGTCCGGCATCCACCAGTTCGTTGACGATCCGATGCGCGGATGAGCTCGGCAGCCCGGCCCGGCGGCCGATGTCGGCCGTGGTCTGCGCGGTGCGCGTGGGGGTAAAGGTCTCGAGGATGCGCACCAGGCGGTCGGTCACCGAGTCGCCCGAGGGGGAGTTGGCCACACTCCAGGATGCCACGATTCCCATTCACCGGGAACGTTCTGGCGCGCGCCGGGCCGGTGCCCGACGATGGGGAGGTCGAAGGAGACCCCATGACGAACGCCCCCGCGGCCGCACCCGAGACCTTGCTGGCGGCCCCCGACCAGGCCACGCAGGACGAGATCGTCCGCGAGATCCGCGCCCGCCACGCCGAACTCGACCGCGCCGAGGCCGCGGGAGAGCGGGTGCCGGCCACGGCGCACGACTTCCCCGCCTACCGCTCGAGCGTGCTGCGCCACCCCACCAAGAACCCGAAGCTCGTCGACCCCGAGACGATCGAGCTGTTCTCGCCGGCGTTCGGGCAGCGCGATGTCGCCGCGATCGAGTCCGACCTCACGCTGCAGCACGCCGGGGAGCCGCTGGGCGAGCGCATGAGCGTGCAGGGGCGGCTGCTGGACTCGTGGGGGCGCCCGGTGGCGAACCAGCTCATCGAGATCTGGCAGGCGAACGCCGCGGGCCGCTACATCCATCAGCGCGACCAGCACCCCGCCCCGCTCGACCCGAACTTCACCGGCGCCGGCCGGGCGATCACGAACGAGAACGGCGAGTACCGCTTCACCACCATCAAGCCCGGCCCGTACCCGTGGAAGAACCACCGCAACGCCTGGCGCCCCGCCCACATCCACTTCTCGGTGTTCGGGTCCTCGTTCACGCAGCGCCTGGTGACGCAGATGTACTTCCCCGGCGACCCGCTGTTCGCGCTCGACCCGATCTACAACAGCATCCCCCGGCAGAGAGACCGCGACGCCCTCGTCGGCGTCTACGACCACGACCTCACCTCGCCCGAGTGGGCCACGGGGTACCGCTTCGACATCGTGGTCGACGGGCCGGATGCGACCTACTTCGAGCAGGAGGACGAGGCATGACCCCCGCCAAGACCCACCGCGCCACCCCCGGGCAGACGGTCGGGCCGTTCTTCGCCTACGGCCTGGCGTACTTTCGCCAGCACGAGGTGGCCTTCCCCCACTCGCCCGGGGCGATCGTGCTCTCGGGCACCGTCTTCGACGGCGCCGGTGCGCCCATCCCCGACGCGCTGGTGGAGATCTTCGGGGCGGATGCCGACGGCTCGGTGCCCCGCGCGCGCGGGGCGTTCCGTCGCGACGGGCACACCTTCACCGGCTTCGGCCGCGCCTTCACCGACGACGAGGGGCATTACGAGTTCTGGACGCGCGAGCCCGGCGGCATCCACGGTCGCCCCGGCTTCTTCGCCGCGATCGTGTTCGCGCGCGGCCTCCCCGACAAGCTGCACACGCGCATCTACGTGCCGGGGGACGCTGACGCGCTCGCCGCGGATCCGCTGCTGTCGTCGCTCGACGAGGCGGAGCGCGCTAGCCTCGTCGCGACCCGGACGCCCGACGGGTACCTGTCGCACGACATCCGGTTGCAGGGCGAGAACGAGACGGTGTTCCTTGCCTTCTGACGCCCTCCCCCCGTTCGACGTCGGTCTGCTCGCGCCGGTGAGCGTCGGGCACGACGCGCTGCTGTCGGACGGGGTCGTGCTGTCGACGATGATCCGCGTCGAGCGCGCCCTGGTCGCGGCGTACGTCGAGGTGGGGGCGGCCCCGCGCGAGGCGCGGGTCGAGATCGACCACGTCTTCGGGATCGACGAGAAGTATGGCTCCCCCGAGCGGGGGATCGACGTCGACCGACTCGTGCGCGAGGGCGTGGCGGGGGGCAACCCCGTGATCCCGCTCGTGGGGATGCTGAAGGCGCAGGTTCCCGAGGAGCACCGTGCGTGGATCCACCGGGGCGCGACGAGCCAGGACATCCTCGACACCGCCCTCATGGTCGTCGCGCGCCGGGCCGTCGAGCAGACGCGTCGCTCGACCGCGAACGCCGCCGTCTGGGCCCGGCAGCTTGCCGTGCGGCACGCCGACGACGTCGCCGCCGCGCGCACCCTGACCCAGCACGCCGTGCCCACCACGATCGGCGCCCGCGCCGCGACCTGGGCCCGTGGGCTGGAGCGCGCCGCGCAGCGCCTGGGGGAGCTGACCTTCCCCGCCCAGCTCGCCGGGGCGGGCGGAACGCTCGCCTCGTTCGTCGAGATCACCGGATCCCAGGATGCCGCGAACGCCCTGCCCGCGGCCCTCGCCCGCGCTCTGGAGCTCGATGCCCCCGAGGCCCCGTGGCACACCTCCCGCTGGCCCGTCACCGAGATCGGCGACGCCCTCGTGCAGGCGATCGACGCGCTCGGCAAGGTCGCCGCCGACATCGCGACCCTCGGCCGCACCGAGATCGGCGAGGTCTCCGAGGGCGTCGGCGGCGGGTCGTCGGCGATGCCGCAGAAGCAGAACCCGGCCGAGGCGGTGCTCATCCGTTCCGCCGCGCTGCGCGCGCCCCACCTCGCGGCGACCTTGCACCTGGCATCCGCCCTCGCCGTCGACGAGCGCCCCGACGGCGCGTGGCACGCCGAGTGGCCGACCCTGCGCGAGCTGCTTCGCCTGGCGGTCGGAGCCTCGGCCCACGGGGCGTCGCTGCTGGCGCACCTGCGCGTGGACGTCGACGCCGCGGCGGGCAACCTCGGCCGCACCGGCGGGCGGATCGTGAGCGAGCGTCTGCGCGGAGTGCTCGTGCCGCTCCTGGGCGCGGAGGCGTTCGCCGCACTGCTGGCGGGAGACGACGACCTCGCGCCGCGCCTGCGGGCGATGCCGGAGCTGCGGGGCGTCGACCTCGACGCGTTGCTCGACCCGGCTGGATACCTCGGCCTCGCCCCCCGTCTCGCGCGGGGCGCGGTTCACGCGGGCGGCGGCACGGCACACGACAGAGGGGGCGAGGAATGAGCCTCATCTCGCTCACCGCGCCGATCGGCCGGGCCGGCGCCCCGCTCGTCGTGCTCGGACCGTCGCTGGGCACCTCGACCATCCTCTGGGACGACGTCGTGCCTCTACTCGTCGACGACTACCGCGTCGCGGCCTGGGATCTTCCCGGCCACGGTGCCGGTCCCGTCGCGCGCGAGCCGTTCACTGTCGCCGACCTGGCGGACGCCGTGGCCGCGGCCGTGCCCGACGAGACGTTCCTGTACGCGGGGGTGTCGCTCGGCGGGGCCACCGGACTCGAGCTCGCCCTGCGGCACGGCTCCCGGTTGCGGGGCGCCGCCATCGTGGCATCCGGGGCCGTCCTGGGCGACCCCGCATCGTGGACCGACCGCGCCGCGCAGGCGCGCGCGCAGAGCACGTCGAGCCTCATCGTCGGCTCGGCGCAGCGCTGGTTCGCCCCCGAGTCGATGGCACGTCGGCCCGAGCTGAGCGGGCGCCTGCTGCACGCGCTCCAGGATGCCGACGACGACAGCTACGCCCGCTGCTGCGAGGCGCTCGCCGCCTACGACGTGCGCTCGTCGCTCGGAGGTATCGAGGTGCCCGTGCTCGCGGTGTGGGGCGCGTTCGATGCCGTGGCTCCCGAGGCCAAGGCGGTCGAGATCGCCGAGCGCGTGCGCGACGGGCGGGTGCAGCGTATCGACGACGCCGGTCATCTGCCGCCCGCCGAGCAGCCGGAGGCCGTGGCCGCGGTGCTGCGGTCGTTCTTCGCATCCGTCTCGAGAGGGGACGTCTGATGGCCACCGACCAGGAGCGACACGACCAGGGCATGACCGTGCGGCGGGAGGTGCTCTCCGACGCCCACGTCGAACGCGCCACCGCCGGCGCGACCGAGCTCACCTCCGATTGGCAGGACTTCATCACCCGGGTCGCGTGGGGGGACGTGTGGTCGCGCCCGGGCCTGGACCGTCGTTCGCGCTCGATCGCGGTGCTGAGCTCGCTCATCGCCCACGGTCATCACGAGGAGCTCGCGATGCACCTGCGCGCGGCGATCCGCAACGGACTGACGATCGTCGAGATCCGCGAGGTGATCCTGCAGTCGGCGATCTATTCGGGGGTGCCGGCCGCGAACACGGCGTTCCGCATCGCGTCCGAGGTGTTCCGCTCCGACGCGTGAGTCGCCAGAGATCGTCGCTTCGGGCCCCGGAAAGCGACAGAATTCGGCAACTCACGCGCATGGATGCGGAGGATCACGAACGCTTATGTCTGAATGAGGCATAAGCGGGGTAGCGTCGAAGTGAACCCCATAGAGAGTGAGCGACGATGCTTCTCGAGAGAGACCTCATCCAGTCCGTCGGATTCCGCAACGTCCGCGAGGGCGACGAGATCACCGGCTTCCAGTTCCGCGTCCGGATGCCGTCGTACCGCGGCATGGCCGCCTCCCTCATCGACGGCATCGCCGTGAGCATCCCGGGCCTGGTCGACGTCGCCCCCGACGTGCCGCTGTGGACGCTGCAGGGGACGCAGTACACGCTGGCCGAGCTGTGGGACGGCGACGGGGTGCGTTGGCCGCTCGAGGATGCCGCGATCGTGACCGTGCCCCTCCCGGGGGGTCTCCCCGACGGCGTGCACGAGCTGTCCATCGAGCTCCGCCTGCGCATGTCGTACATCCCGCAGGAGCATCAGCCGAGCACCTACCGCGTCACCAAGAGCGTCACGCTCGCGCCCGAGGCATCCGGGGCCCCCTTCCGCTACGGCGTCTCGCTGTACAGCTACATGACCGACTTCGGCACGGTCATGGACCTCGAGACCGCCATGGCCTCGATCGCCGACCTCGGCGCGACGGGCCTCGAGATCCTCGGCGAAGCGCACGTGCCGAACTACCCGAACCCGTCCGACGAGTGGGTGGAGCAGTGGTTCGCGCTGCTGCAGACGTACGGTCTCGAGCCGACGAACATGGGCTCGTGGATCGACACGCGCCTGCACTCCAGCGGCCCGAACGGCCGCGACATGACGGTCGCGGAGGGTGTCGCGGCTCTCCAGCGCGACCTGCGCCTCGCGAAGCGCCTCGGTTTCCGCTTCGTCCGGCCGAAGATCGGCGTCGTCTCCGGCGACCTCATCCCCCACCCCATCTGGACCGAGGTCGTCGAGGCCTCCCTGCCGCTGGCTGAGGAGCTCGACGTCGTCATCTGTCCCGAGATCCACTCGCCGACCCCCATCAAGCACGAGGTCGTCGACGACTACATCGCCCTCATCCACCGCACCGGCACGAAGCACTTCGGTCTGCTGCTCGACACCGGCATCTTCCAGGACCGTCCCATCCCGCTGAAGCCCGGCGAGCTGCCCGGTCAGCGCCCGGCGTTCCTCGACGGCATCCATGTCGACCCGAAGGACGTGTTCGACGTGATCGAGAACGTCGTGTTCATCCAGGCGAAGTTCCACGACATCGACGAGAACCTGCACGACCAGCAGATCCCGTGGGAGCCGGTGCTGAAGGCCCTGAAGGACGCGGGCTACACCGGCTACCTCTCGAGCGAGTACGAGGGCGAGCGCGAACCCTGGCGCTCGATCGAGCAGGTGCGCCGTCAGCACTCGCTCATGCGCCAGATCGCCGACGGGCTGTGAAGACCCAGGACGAAGTCACGCGGGAGCTTCTGCGGGCGAGCGTGCGCGGGACAATCGACATCGAGGAGGATGCCGAGGGGCTCATGCCGCTGCGCCTCCCGCTGAGCGTGAGACCGCAGCTGGACTCCGACTGGATGAGGATCGCGTCGGAACAGGCATCCGGCGTCCGTATGGAGTTCGAGACCGCGGCGACGTGGGTCGAGATGACCGTCGAGACCACCGGTCTCTTCCTTCCCTGGATCCCCGACGGCGAACGCTGGTCGGTGTTCTCGTGGACGATCGACGGCCAGCCGGTCGGCGAGGTGCGCGTCACCGGCGGGTCGAAGCTCCACCTCGCCGAGCCCGGCGGCCCGCGCTTCGAGCGGGGCGAGTCCGCGCTGGTGCGCGGCGAGCTGGGCGGTGACGGTGTGACCGAGCGTCGCGTCGCGGTGTGGTTGCCGCAGACCGACGCCGTGCGCGTGCGCGATGTGCGATCGGATGCCCCGCTGCGGCCCGCAGGCTCGCTCGGACAGCCCCGTTGGTGGCACCACGGCAGCTCCATCAGCCACTGCATCGAGGCGGACAGGCCCCTGGGCGTGTGGCCGGTGCTGGCCGCGGGGGAGCTCGGCCTCGACGTGACCAATCTCGGCTTCGCCGCGAACGCCCACCTCGACCCGTTCACCGCCCGTGCGATGCGCGACTCGGGCGCCGACCTGTGGAGCCTCAAGATCGGCATCAACATCGTCGGTGGCGACACGATGAAGCGGCGCACGTTCATCCCCGCCGTGCACGGGTTCCTCGACACCCTGCGCGAGGGGGCGGCAGACACGCCGATCCTCGTCGTCTCCCCGATCATCTGCCCGATGCACGAAGACACCCCGGGGCCGACGGTCACCGATCCCGCCACGGGGCTGCGCCGCGGAACTCCGGTCACGACGCCGGACGTCTTCGATCCGCCGCTCACGCTGCGGGCGGTGCGTGAGATCCTGCGCGACATCGTCACCATGCGCGCCGCCGACGACCCCGCACTCCACTACCTCGACGGTCTCGAGCTGTTCGGCGAGGCCGACCTCGCGGAGCTGCCCGACGGGCTGCACCCGAGTCCCGCCGGATACCGGCGGATGGCGGCGCGCTTCGCCGCCTCGGACACGGTCGCCCGGTGGGTGTCGCAGGTATCCCGGACCCCCTCTTCCCCGGCGCCGATCATCGGCCACCCCTAAGGACCACGACATGCCCAACGGACTCATCCACGACGACAGCCTCCGCGCGCACCCCGACGGTCTCGCGCTCCGGTTGACCATCCCCTGGTACCGCAGCCTGTGGCTCTCGTCGGTGACCTCGCTCTCGCTCACCGTCGACGGCGGACAGGTGGATGCCGACGACCTCCGTGTCGCGTTCGGCGACGCCTCGTACCGGCTCGACGAACTGCCGGAACAGAGCGAACGGCTCTGGTTCCTGCAGGAGCACCCGCTCCTGGTCGCCCGCCGCGACGAACCGGTCGCCCTCGGGGAGACCCACGACGTCGTGCTGCATGGCGAGCTGCGCCTGCCCTACATGCAGATCGCGCCCGGCCAGGACGGCGGACCCGGCCTGTACGTGCCGAACGTGGTGCACGACGTGAAGACCCTCACGGTCGTCGACGCGGATGCCGGCATCCCGGCGCTCGTATCGGACGTGACGCCCCCGCCGCCGGCGGCCGAGGACGACCCGTTCCAGCTGGGGCTGACGCTGTACTCCGCGAGCGCCGAATTCCGGGCCGGACACTTCGACTTCGACGGCCTGCTCGACCGCGTCGCTGAGCTGGGGATCGGTCCGGGCATCGAGATCGTGGCATCCCAGATGGTGCCGACCTACCCGGTCGTCGGCGACGACTTCGTGCGCACGTGGCGCGCGGCGTTCGACCGGCACGGGTTCGTGGAGAGCTCGTTCGGCGCGAACCTCGACATGGGGCGCCGCCGCGACCGCGATATGACCCCCGACGAGGAGTTCGCCTTCTCGACGCTCATGTTCGAGGGGGCGAAGAAGCTCGGCTTCCCGCTCGTGCGTATCCAGAGCGCCAAGCCCGAGCTGCTGCGTCGGCTGCTGCCGGTCGCCGAAGACCTCGAGCTCAAGCTCGCGTACGAGATCCACGCACCCATGGGCCCGAACTCCGACGCGATCCTGCGCGTGCGCGAGACCTACGCCGAGCTCGACTCACCGCTGCTGGGCTTCGTCGCCGACTTCTCCTCGACGATGCACGCGATGTCGCCGACGCTGCTGCGGGCCGTGCGCCGTGCCGGTCTCGACGACGAGGCGGTGGAGAGGCTGCAGGAGATCTGGGCGACGGATGCCACGATGCAGGCGCGCCAGCAGGAGTTCCTCGGCTACCTCCGCGGACGGGACTTCGACCCCGGTCGGCTGGGCTCGTTCGCGCACCTCGCCTTCAACATGCACGGCCACGTCGACCCGCGCGGGTGGGCCGACATCATGCCGCAGATCCTGCACGTGCACGCGAAGTTCTACGACATCGACGACGCCGGGCAGGAGCCTGCGATCAACTATCCCGAGCTCGTTCGCGTGTTCGTCGAGGGCGGCTACCGCGGCTTCTGGTCGAGCGAGTGGGAGGGTCACGCCTTCGCCGAGCTCGGCGAGGTCGACCCGCTGCTGCTCGTACGGCGTCAGCACGACCTCATCCGTGCGTCTATGCGGGCGGTGACCGCGGGGGGATGACCGACCTTCGCGCCCTGCCGTTCAGCGACATGCTCGCGCACCTGCGCGAGCATGGAGAGCCCGCCGACCCGCGCGGCGACATCGACACGGCATCCCTCCATCGTCGCTTCGCCCACCTGTCGGCCGTCGAGACGCGGGAGCTGACGTTCGCGGGCGCACGCCGGTCGCAACCGGCGCGGCTGTACCGGGATCCGTCGGCGACGGCGACGGGAAGGGCGTTCGTCTGGGTGCACGGCGGCGCGTTCATCGGGGGACACCTCGACATGCCGGAGTCGCACTGGGTCGCTCTCGAGCTCGCCGCCCGCGGCATCCCGGTCCTGACCCTCGACTACACGAAGTGCCTCGGTGACGTGCACTACCCGGTGCCCTCGGACGACGTCTTGGCGGGCTGGCGCTTCGCCCTCGACAACGCCGAGGAGTTCTTCGGTGCGGCCCCGGATGCCGTGGCCCTCGGCGGTGCGAGTGCCGGCGGCAACCTGGTCGCCGGTGTCGCCGCGCGGCTGCGAGACGGTGCGGGGCCGGCCCCGGCGGGCCTGGTGCTCGTCTATCCCGTCCTGCACCCGAACAGCTCGTCTCCGGGTGAGCCCCTGGACCCCGAGGCGCCGATGGGGCGGATCTCGGCGAACTTCGCGGGGCCCGGTGGTCTCGACCATCCGTACGCCTTCCCGGGTCTCGGGTCAGCGAGCGCACTTCCGCCCACGCTCGTGGTCGTGTGCGAACTCGACGATCTCCGGCCCTCGGGTGAGGCGTTCGCCACCCTCGTGCGGGAGGCGGGCGGGTCGCTCGACCTATATCTAGAGCCCGGCGCAGGCCACGGCCACATCAACGAGCCCGCCGACCCGACGGCCCGGACCACGATCGAGGAGATCGCGCGCTGGCTGGGCGCAGCTCAGGCCGAGGGAGCCGCGATCGGTCATCCCGGTGAGATCGTGAGATAGACCGTACGCGCGAGACGATCGAGGAGGTCGCTCCAGCGGTATGCATCGTGCGGACTCGCCGTCGCCGCAACACCAAGGCTGAGATATCGCACGCACAGGCTGTAGAAGATCTCGAATGCCCACCGCGCCTGCTCCGCCGACAGCTCGACACGGTGCTGCCGTGCGGCGGCCGAGAGGGCGCGGATGAAGACCGCCTGCCCGGCGTCGCCGGAGCGGCGCCCGCGCTCGAGGATCTCGGCATCCTCCACGCCGAGAAGGAAGAACGGCGACAGGAGGTCGCGGTTGGAGCGCAGGATTTCGGCGTACGCGGTCACGATCTGCGTCGTCGCGCGCTCGAAGCTCGCGGCGCCCGTACCGGCGGCATCGACGCGCTGCGCGGTCTCGAGGTCGAGGCGGTCGAATTCCTGGCTCTGGACGGCGCGCAGCAGTTCGGCCTTGCTCCCCACCCGGCCGTAGATCGACCCGATCGACACCTCGGCCCTCGAGCTCACCTCCGCGAGCGAGAACTGGCCGGTTCCGCGCTCGTGCAGGAGCTCGAGCACCGCGGCGCACACCTTCGCGAACGAGTCGCGACTGCGCTGCTGCTTGGGCTCGGAGAGGCCGCTCACGCCCGGTCGCGCACCCATCGCTCTCCCACCCGTCGATCCCCGTCGCCCCTCACGCCGTCAGCTCCACGAGGAAGACGGACTGCGGCGCCAGGGCGAGGTCCATCTGGAGGGTACCCTCCGCCGATACGGCGACCGGGCGCGGCCCCTCGACCTCGCCGCTCAGCGACGTGATCGTGGCGTGCACCGTGGCATCCGTCCAGGGGAGGTTCTGCAGCTCGATGCGCGCCGACTCGACCCCCGCGGATGCCAGCTCGGTGCGCTGCGGCGGCAGGGTCAGCCCCAGCTCGATGCGCTGCTCGCCGATCGGGATGCGGAAGGTGAAACGGTCCTCGTCACGCGGGGCGAGGGCGCTGTCGGGGGCGACGTAGTTCGCCACCAGGACGCGCAGGGTGTCGCCATCCCGGCCGGCGGCGCAGGCGAGGCCCGATTCGTCGCCGCCCGACACGGCCAGACGCCGCCCCGTGAGCGCGCGTCCGGCCAGAGCGAGCGCACGGGAGCGCTCATCGGGTCGCCCGTCGACGTCGCCGACACCGCCCGGGTCGACGAAGCCGTAGTGCGGATCGCGGCCGCTGTCGGCGCGGAAGAAGAAGGCGTGGTCGATCACGGTGTCCTGCAGGGCGATGGACGTGGCGGCCTGGAACGCGCCCTTCTCCGCCGCGGGGGCGGTGGAGCTCGGGACCGCGAGGTAGTTCCAGTAACTCAGGGTCAGGGCGGTCTCGGTGAACCCGCGGTCGTCGAGCAGCGTACGCAGCTCACGAGCCACGTAGCGGTAGTCGAGGGGATCGCGGCTGCCGTCGGTGAACCAGAGGAATGAGAAGAAGTCGAGGGGAAGGTCGTTCTCGCGCACGAAAGCGAGGAAGCCCTCGCGGTAGGGAGCGTCGGCCTCCAGGGGGAAGGCGATCGCGGGCCCCCCGACCGTCAGCGACGGATCCACACGCTGCACGGCCGTGCAGAAGGCGCGGTACATCGCGAAGAACTCCTCGGGGCGACCCGCGAAGTGCAGGGGCCCGAAGTCGGGCTGGTCGCCGAACTCGTAGATGCGGACGGGCTTCGCGGGCCCGCCCGCCCACCCCTGCGAGTAGTGGCGCACGATGTGTTCGACCACCCGGCCGTAGAGCTCGACGTCTTCGGCGGGGAGCTTGTTCTTCGGGATCGAACTGGCAATCGTGAACATGACCTCGGCGCCGATGGCGTGCACCGCCTCGATCCACTGGTCGGTGGGAGCGAAGTTGTAGCTCGCCGGGTCGTCGACGTCGGCGCTCCAGTCGGGGAACAGGCTCGTGGGGTTGTCGCGCGTGTCGAGGCGCGAGACCCAGTCGAACGAGCGGACGACCGTCACCCCCGCCTCGCGCCAGAGCGGCGTCATGTCGGGGAAGTCCGGGTGGCCGTCCACCGGTCCGGGGACGCCGCCGACGCCGTTCAGGGGACGGAAGGCGCTCTCCGCCGCGGCGTCGACGATGAGGGTTCGGGTGCGGGAAGGGTGCGACACGGTCGGCTCCTCGGGTCTCAGTAGGGCATCTGCAGGAGGCGGTTCGCGTACTCGTTCGCGATCGGCTCGTCGTGGCGGAGGTGAGCGATGCGCGCGCGATAGGTCTCGTCGGTGACGGAGTCGAACTCTTCGAGCATCGACTCGATCGAGCGCTCGTGCACGGCGCGCACCCGCGGGAGGCGACGCTTCATGAACTCGAGCTGGGCGTCGAGCAGGGACTGGTCCTTCGCGAGCTCCTGGGCCAGCACGACACCGTCCTCGATGCTCATCGCCGCACCCGATCCGAGGTACGGGGTCATGGTATGCGCCGCGTCGCCCAGGATCATCACGCGTCCGCGGAACCAGGGGTAGGGCACCCAGACGGTCGAGTACGGCGTGTAGGCGACGTTCTCGGCGTGACGGACGTCGTCGAGCGCGTCGGAGAGGAACGACGACCCGCGGGTGAGGGCGACCGCGCGGTCGTGCATGATCTCCGCCATCTTGGTCGCGTCGTAGCGGGGGCGCCCCTCCTCGGCCACGGTGAGCACCATGTACATGAGGTCTTCCGACAGGGGCGTGAGCATGATCTTGCCGCCATAGCCCTGGCAGATGATGGGCTGCATGATCTTGCGGCGGTTGGGCAGCCCCGCGCGCCACGCCACCCCGCCCACCGGGCGGGGAGCGAACCTCTCCCCGAAGTAGTCGCGTCGGATCTGGGAGTGCAGGCCGTCGAAGCCGAGCACGAGGTCGTACTCGGCCCGGTCTCCGCCGCTGAAGGTGACCGTTGCGACGTCGTCGTGCTGCGAGATGTCGGTGACGGTCGTACTCATCCGGAAGGTACAGCCGTTGTCGCGCGCGTGGCGTGCAGCGAGCTCGAGGAAGGCGATGCGCGACATCGTCACGCAGCCCGGAAGCCCCTCGTCGCGCGTGCCGTAGCTCATGGTGCTGAGGAGGGTGCCGTCGGCGTCGTAGTTGTCGATCCCCGGCGCGGGGTGGCCGATCTCGAGGACGTCCTCCAGCATGCCGATATCGCGCACGGCCCGGAGGCCGTTGATGCGCAGCCCGAAGCCGACGCCCGCGACGCTGATCTCGGGCTTGTCGTCGATGACGTCGACGGTCGCCCCGATTCGTGCCAGTGCCGAGGCCGTGCTCAGGCCTCCGATCCCGGCGCCGACGATCAGGATGCGCAAGGGTTCGGTCATGGTGTGCTCCTCACTGAGCGGACGACGAGACGGTCGACGAACGCACGATTACAGAATCAGTACGTTGGTTCTGATTTGGAATCTAACCCGCGGGCGTCGCTGCCGGCCACCGAGGGGCGTGGTGGCATCCGGATGCCGTCCATCACGATCGCTGATGCCCGACGGGCCGCGGGCGCGGCCGCGGGAACCGGCGGGGCGCCAGGTCAGTGCGGCGCGTGCCCCGCGGCGATCCTGCGCCCGGCCTCGGCGAACAGGCCGCGCATCCACTCGTGTTCGGGATCGCGGTTGTGCGAGGGATGCCACCAGAGGGCGCTCACGATCGGCGTCGCGGCGAAGGGAAGGGGCACCACCCGGATGCCGCCGATGCGCAGCAGGTGGGGAGCGAGCGCCGACTGCACGAGCCCGACGCGCCGCGTGCCGCTGACGAAGTGCCCCACCGAGAGGAAGCTCTCGAGCACCACCTCGATGTGCGGCTCGACACCGAGCTGCTGGATCTGGCGAGCGGCCGAGGTGAAGGCCGAACGAGACTGGAACGTGAGCACCCAGGGCATGTCGGCGAGGTTCTGCATCGTGAGCGCCTCGCCCACCTCGTCGTTGTCGTCGGCGACGACGGCCAGCCAGTCGTCCTGCCAGAGGTCGAGGTAGGGAAGCTCCGACACCGGTCCGTGCGGGATGACCATGCCGTCGGCGGAGCGCAGGCGGTTCGCGGCATCTTCGACGATCCCCGGGTTGTGCAGCATGTAGCGGAACCGCACACCCGGCGCCTGTTCGGCGGCGAGCTGCGAGACGACCGTGCCGACCGTGACGAAGCCGTAGTCGGAACCATAGATCGAGAATTCCCGGGTCGATTCGGCCGGCGACCACGACGCCTGGCTCTCGAAGACGCGGCGAGCGGCCTCGAGAGCGGTGCTCGTGTGATCGGTCAAGCGCACGGCGAACGGGGTGAGCTCGTAGGTGTTGCCGCGGCGAGCGAGGATCTGGTCGTTGAAGTGCGTGCGCAGCCGCGCGAGCGAGGCGCTGAGGGCGGGCTGACTCAGATGCAGGCTCTCGGCCGCGCGCGTGACGCTGCGCTCGGTCAGAAGGGCGTCGAGCGCGACGAGGAGATTGAGGTCGAGGCGCGACAGCGTCGCATGGTCGGTCACCACGGCGTGATCCTTCGCTCGGATAGCTTTTTCGCACTGTATCAACGTCGTCTATTCGTCGGCTAGGGCGCATCGGCTGAGGCGATGCCCAGAACGCCGAGCCCCTTATGTGCAACATCGCGAAGACTTATGTGCTTTTTCGGCGCATCGCGCAGATACTGAATCACACAGCACTGGCGCTCCCACCGAAGGGCTCGCCGACAACGTCGTCAGAAAGGCTGGCCATGACTCAGCAACGCCGTGTCACGCGGATCGCAGGTCTTCTCGCTCTTCCCGTAACCGCCGCTCTCGTCCTCGCCGGGTGCTCCGGCTCCGGAGCGGGCGACGCGGGCGGTGACTCCAACGCGTTCACCTTCACGTTCGCCACCTCCAACAACCTCGAGAGCCCGTACGAGACGCTCGCGAAGGACTACATGGCGCAGCACTCCGGCGTCACGATCACGACGAACCCCACGCCGAACGACAAGTACGGCGAGACCATCCGCACGCAGCTCCAGGCCGGCAACGCCTCGGACGTCATCCAGACAACCCCTGGCTCCGGCGACGCGCGCGGCATCATCCCGCTCGCCGAGGCCGGCTTCCTCGAGCCGCTCGGCGACACCGCGACGAAGCTCATCATCCCCGGCAGCGAGTCGGTGTACACGATCGACGACAAGGTCTACGGCCAGCCGCTCGACTTCACAATCGGCTCGGTCGTCGCCAGCCTCGGCACCCTCAAGATGAAGGGGCTCACCGAGTTCCCCACGACCATGAGCGAGCTGAACACGGCCTGCTCGTCGCTCCAGGGCCAGGGTGCGTCGCTCCTGGCACTCGCCGGAGCCGCCGGTCCGAACGTCGGCCTGACGATCCAGGGCATCTCCGCTACGCGCGTCTATGCCCAGACGCCCGACTGGAACGAGCAGCGTTCCGAGGGCAAGGTCACCTTCGCCGACAGCCAAGGATGGAAGGACGCTCTGCAGACCTTCGTCGATCTCAAGGACGCGGGCTGCTTCCAGCCCGGCGCCGAAGGCGGTGGCTTCGATGCCATCACCAACGGGCTCGCGCAGGGCACCTCGGTCGGCAGCTTCATCCCCTCCGGCGCCGCCGTCGAGATCGCCAAAGCCGCTCCGGCTGAGGCGGAGTTCGCCGTCGAGCCGTTCCCGGCCGCCAAGAGCGGCCAGGAGATGATCCTGGGCAGCTCGAACTACACGCTCTCGATCAACGCGAAGGCCAAGAACAAGCAGGGCGCCGAAGACTTCCTCGCCTGGATGGCCGAGCCCGCCCAGCAGCAGCGCTACTACGAACTCTCCGGCGAGCTCCCCGTGTCGGCCTTCGACTCGCTCGATTTGTCGGGCACCATCTACGAGCCGGTCGCCGAGCTGCTCAAGGAGAAGAAGTACACGCCGCTGCCGAACAACGTCTGGCCCAACCCCTCGGTCTACGAGGCGCTGCAGACGGGCGGCCAGGGTCTGCTCACGGGTCAGACCACCATCGACCAGGTGCTGCAGAGCATGGACGCGGCCTGGGGCAACTGAGTGAATCCGCCGCCCGGTCCCCTGGGCCCGGGCGGCGGAGCCGCACCCCACCGAGGATGACGAGGACGCGATGAGCACCACCTTCCGAGCCGGCGAGGTCGCCGCCACCGAAACCGAGCGTGTGGTCCTGCCGCGTCGCGGCGGACGCCGCCGCACGGCTCCCGCCCCGCGCCGCAAGGGCCTGCTGAAGTTCGGGTACTGGTGGTGGGCTCTGCCCGGCATCCTCTTCGTCATCGGCATCCACTACGTCGCCACGAGCGTCGGAGGCTTCTTCGCCTTCACCAACTGGACCGGAATCGGGGCCTTCGAGCTGATCGGGCTCGACAACTTCGTGCGGATCTTCCAAGACCCGACCAAGCTCGGGGCGCTCTGGAACACCCTGTTCCTGGCTTTCGGATCGGTCATCCTCAG
The DNA here is from genome assembly GCF_032464935.1 of Microbacterium phycohabitans. Classification (NCBI taxonomy): domain Bacteria; kingdom Bacillati; phylum Actinomycetota; class Actinomycetes; order Micrococcales; family Microbacteriaceae; genus Microbacterium; species Microbacterium phycohabitans. The sequence continues at coordinate 398,542 of NZ_JAWDIT010000002.1, read as the reverse complement.
CAACGTGCTGGGTCTCGGCATCGCCCTCGGCCTCAACCGCGGCCTGAAGACCCGCTACATCCTGCGCACGCTCTTCTTCATGCCCGTGGTGCTGAGCCCCCTGGCCACGTCGTACATCTGGAAGTTCATCTTCGACTACAACGGCCCTCTCAACCTCGTCCTGCGCGGAATGGGCCTGGACTCGATTGCCCGGGCATGGATCGCCGACCCGACCTGGGCGATCTGGACCATCCTCATCGTCCTCGTGTGGCAGAACATCGGCTTCGCGATGGTCATCTACATGGCCGGTCTCGCCGCCGTTCCGGTGGAGATCGAAGAGGCCGCGGCCATCGACGGCGCCAACCTGTGGCAGCGCTTCTGGCACGTGACGCTTCCGTCCATTCGTCCCGCCGTCGCGATCGCCACCACCCTCGGCCTCGTGAACGGGCTGCGCGTCTTCGACCAGATCATGGCGCTGACCGGTGGGGGACCTGCCGCGGCGACGGAAACGCTCGCGACGCAGGTGTACAAGCAGTCCTTCGCCCTCGGCAACTTCGGCTACGGCGCCGCCCTGGCGCTGCTGCTGACCCTCATCATCCTGATCTTCGCGGTCATCCAGCAGCGCGTCACCGCGGATCGTTCGGAGGAGAACTGACATGTTCCGCTACACGAAGCTCACGGGACTCCGCGAATTCCTGTTCTGGGTCGCCGCGCTGGTCTTCCTGCTGCCCTTCTACTTCCTGATCACCACGTCGCTGAAGTCGGACCGCGAGGTCATCACGTCGTCGACCCTGGCGCCTCCGGCGGTGCCGGACTTCGGCAATTTCCTGAAGGTGCTCACTGCGACCGGTAACTCCAACGTGGTGATGGGCCTCGTCAACAGCATCATCATCACCGCCGGGAGCATCGTGCTGATGGTGTTGCTGGGCTCGCTCACGGGATACGTCATCGCCCGCAGCACGCGGCGGTGGAGTCGCGTGGTCTACTACTTGTTCCTCGTCGCGATCGTGCTGCCGACTCAGCTCGGCACCGTGCCGCTGTACATCGGTGCGCGCTCGCTGGGGCTCACCGGCTCGGCCTGGGGCATGATCATCCTCTACACCGGGATGCTGCTGCCGCTCGCGATCTTCCTCTACGCCGGGTTCTTCCGGGGCCTGGGCACCGAGTACGAGGAGGCGGCCACGATCGATGGGGCAACCCGCACGCAGATCTTCTTCCGCATCGTGCTGCCGCTCATGTCGCCCGCCACGGGAACGGTGGCGATCCTGGCGGGCCTGATCGTCTGGAACGACTTCTTCACCTCGCTGATCTTCCTCGGCGGCTCGGCCAACCAGACCCTGCCGGTCGCCATGTACTACTACATCGGCTCCCTGGTCTCGGCCTGGAACCAGATCTTCGCGATCGTCATCGTCTCGATGATCCCGATCCTCGCCTTCTACCTCTTCGCCCAGAAGCGCTTCATCCAGGGCTTCGCCGGCGGTCTGAAGGGCTGAGGCCCTTCCTCCACGACGCCGGAACACCGGCCTCACGGGCTGAGCCTGCCCAGATGGATGCCGCAGAGCGCGGCATCCGTCGACCGTCGCGCCCCGTCCCTCGAAAGGACCCCTCATGTACCAGCTCGCCCCCAACATCGAACTCCTCTTCACCGAGGCCGGCGACTACCACGACCGCGTGCGCGCGGCCGCGGCGGCGGGCTTCGACGCCGTCGAGATGTGGGGCCCGACCGGTGTCGACGCCCCGGCGACCCCGAAGAACCTGCCCGCGCTGAAGGCGGCGCTGGAGGAGACCGGCGTGCAGCTCACGGCGCAGCTCGCCGAGCCGCGCACGCAGTTCATGATCCCGCCGTGGGACCACTCGGAGTTCTTCCGCAAGCTCGACGAGGGCGTCGAGATCGCCCGCGAGCTCGGCTGCCCCCGCATCGTCGTCGGCAGCGGCACGGGCTTCGGCGGGTGGAAGCGGCAGGTGCAGCTCGACAAGCTCGTCGAGATCTACCGGAAGGCGATCGCGCAGATCGACGGATCGGGCGTCGGGCTGGTGCTCGAGCCGGTCAACGTCCGCGTCGACCACCCGGGCTCGCTCCTGGACCGCACCGCCGAGGCCGTGTACGTCGCTCGCGGGGTCGCATCGGCGCAGTTCGGGGTGCTCTACGACATCTACCACTCGGCCGTCGAGGGCGAGGACATGCAGGCCGAGCTCGCGAACGCCGGCGACCTCATCCACTACGTTCAGCTCGCCGACGCCCCCGGCCGCGGCGAGCCCGGGACGGGCTCCCTCGACTGGGCCGAGCGTTTCCGGCTGCTGCGCGACGGCGGCTACGACGGGCCCGTGGGCCTGGAGTACTACCCGACCACCGCGTCGGCGGCATCCGTCGCCCACGTCGTCGAGATCGCGCGCGCGGCATGAACGCCCGGCGTTATCCCGCAACGGTCGACGTCGTCATCGTCGGCAGCGGCCCGACCGGATCGGCCTACGCGCGCATCCTCTCCGAGCGGGCGCCGGGCACCACGATCGCGATGTTCGAGGTGGGCCCGACCGTGTCGGACCCGCCCGGCGCGCACGTGAAGAACATCGCCGACCCGGCCGAACGCGCCCGCGCCCAGGTGGCGTCGGAGGGGCCGGGGGAGCGCGGCGAGAAGGTCGCCAGCCCCGGCGCCGCGAAGGCCGGCGTGCGCGGAGCGCGACCGGGAACCTTCCTGCTCGAGGAGGGATACGCCTTCGACGGCGAGGACGGCATGCCCGTGGCCGCGATGTCGAGCAATGTGGGCGGGATGGCGGCGCACTGGACGGGCGCCTGCCCGCGCCCGAACGACAGCGAACGCATCGGGTTCCTCGACGATCTCGACGAGCTCCTCGACGAGGCCGACCGACTGCTGGGGGTCACCACCGATGCGTTCGATTCGGCGCCGTTCGGTGCGATCGTGCGCGAGCGGCTCTCGGCCGCGGTCGACGCGGGCCGTGTCGACCGGACCAAGGTGCAGCGGATGCCGCTCGCGGTGCACCGCCGCGAAGACGGACGCCTGGTGTGGTCGGGCTCGGACATCGTGCTGGGCGAGGTCACGCGGAGCAATCCGGCATTCTCGCTGTTCGACGAGTCGCTCGCCGTGCGGGTGCTCGTCGAGGGCGGGCGCGCGGCCGGGGTCGTCGTGCGCGACCTTCGCTCGGGCGCGGAGCACGTGGTCCGTGCGCGGTACGTCGTGGTCGCCGCCGACGCCCTGCGCACTCCGCAGCTGCTGTGGGCGTCGGGCGTGCGACCGGAGGCCCTCGGGCGCTACCTCAACGACCAGGCGCAGGTGGTCTACGCCTCGCGTCTGCGCGACATGCCGCCGCTCGCCGAGGATGCCCCGACGGCCGGGCTCGCCGAGTACAGCGGCGTGAGCTGGGTGCCGTTCACCGACGACATGCCCTTCCACGGCCAGATCATGCAGCTGGATGCCTCTCCGATCCCGCTCGCCGAGGACGACCCGGTCGTTCCGGGGTCGATCGTGGGGCTCGGTCTGTTCTGCGCGAAGGATCTGCGGGCCGAGGACCGCGTCGCCTTCGACGACGACCACGTCGACGGGTACGGGATGCCGGCTCCTCGCATCCACTACCGCCTCACCGACCGCGACCAGGAGGTCGTGGAGCGCGCCCGCCGCGAGATCACGCGGCTCGCCGAGGTGATCGGCGACCCGGTCGGCGACCAGCCCTTCACCCTGCCGCTCGGTTCGTCGCTGCACTATCAGGGCTCGACCCGGATGGGACTCGTGGACGACGGCACGAGCGTGTGCGACGTCGACAGCGAGGTCTGGGGCGTTCCCGACCTGTTCGTCGCCGGTAACGGCGTCATCCCGACCGCGACCGCGTGCAACCCGACGGTGACCTCCGTCGCCCTGGCCGTGCGCGGGGCGCGCAAGATCGCGTCCGTGCTCGCGCGGGACCGCTCCGCCGCCGTCTCGGCATCCGCCTGATGCTTGCTTATGCAGAAATCAGACATTAAAGTGTAGGAATCCAGACAAAGTGGTCTGCGGCCCCGGTCGCGCCGACGAGGAGGTCATCGTGATCCCGGATCGCATCATCGAACAGGGCACGCTGCGTGCCCACGACGGGCGGGTCGCCGTGGAGGTCCGCCTGCCCTGGTACCGGGCGCTTCCGGCCTCCTGCATCTCCGGCGCCGCGCTGACCGTCGACGGCGCCCAGGTGCCCGCCGCATCGCTGCGGTGGGAGATGAACGGCGTCGAGTCCACCTTCGAGGAGATGAAGGCCGACACGCAGTCGTGGTGGTTCCCGACCGACTCCGCCGTGCTCTCGGGGGACCTCGCGGTGGATGCCGGGGAGCACGAGGTGCGCGTGGACCTCGAGCTCTACATCCCGTACATCATCATCGCCGACGACCAGGTGCTGCACATCGAGGAGCACGACACCAAGACGATGACCGTCCGCCAGACCGAGGAGGTCGACGCATGACCGCTCAGAAGGGGACGCCGATCCAGGGCGTCACGCTCTACAGCTTCACCCGCGCGTTCCACGGCCGTGAGTACGACCTCGACCAGCTCATCCGCAAGACCGCGGCCGAGGGCTTCGGTCCGGGGCTGGAGATCATCGGCTTCTCGAGCTTCCGCGGCTTCCCCGAGATCGACGACCACTTCGCCGGCCGGTTCTCCGACCTCATCGACGAGGTGGGGCTCGTCCGCACCTCGCTCGCGGTGAACGCCGACATCGGCCTGCGCCCCGACGCGCTCATGAATCAGGACGAGCTGCTCGCCTACATGCGCAAGCAGATCGCGGCGGCGGCGAAGCTCGGCTTCCCCATCGCCCGCGTGCAGATCTCGATCACCCCCGACTCGATGGAGGCCTTGGCTCCCATCGCCGAGGAGTACGGCGTCACCCTCGCGCTCGAGGTGCACGCCGACCAGTACGCCTCGCACCCGCGCATCCTGGCGCTCCGCGATCGCTACGAGAAGGTCGGCTCGCCTTTCCTCGGCTTCACGATGGACTGGGGCGCCACCGTCACCGGCTTCGCGCCCTCGCTCATCGAGGCGTACCGCCGTCGCGGGGCGTCGGAGGAGCTGCTCGCCGCGGTCGTCGCCCTGTGGGACGAGTACTACGAGCAGGGTCCGCCCGCCGACCAGGCCGACCACGGTCAGCGCTTCGGCCGGTTCATCGGCCTCGCGCACCAGCACGGTCGGCCCGACCTGGGCATCGACTTCGGCATCAACGGCACGGGCTTGTTCGGCCCGGCGCGCGTGGACGACTGGCTCGAGATCATGCCCTGGGTACGCCACGTGCACGGGAAGTTCTTCGGCATCGACGAGAACGGGAACGAGCCCTCGGTGCCCGTCACCGACCTCATCACCCTCCTCGTCGACAACGGCTACAGCGGGGCCGTGTCCAGCGAGTACGAGGGCTGGCACTGGAACCACTGGCAGAGCCCGTTCGAGATCATCCGCGGCGAGCAGGCGATCCAGCGCACCGCCGCCGAGGCCGCAGGTTCCCGCATGATCACGGATGCCGCCGAGGCCCGCCGCGTCCTCGACGCCCACCTCGCGCACGCCGTCCGCGCCTGACCCTTCGACAAAGCTCAGGGACCGCCTTTCGACGACGCACAGGGGCTGACCGAGGTGGCTGAGCCTGTCGAAGCCACCGGGACCACGCCCACCGGCATCACCCTCCGACACGACACCCGAGGACCGTAATGACGAACGACACCGGCATCGCCGGAACCGGCATCCAGCTCGGCACGACGCTCTACTCGATGACGAGCGAGTTCGCCGCCGGCTTGTACACCCCCGAGACTCTCATCAAAGAGGTGCACGACCAGGGCATCGGCCCGGGGGTCGAGTTCAACTTCGCGCAGTTGCTGCGCTCGTACCCCGACGTCGACGCCGACTTCGTGAAACTGTGGTTCGACTCGCTCGAGAAGTACGGGCTCGAGGCCAGCGCCGTGGGCACGAACCTCGACATGGGCCGCCGCAAAGACCGAGACATGACGCCCGACGAGGAGCATGACTTCTTCGCCCGTCAGCTGAAATCGGCGCACACGCTCGGCTTCAAAAGGGTCGTCATCCGCTCCGCCGGGAAGGAGCTGCTGCGGAGCCTGTTGCCCCTCGCCGAGAAATACGACCAGAAGCTCGGCTACGAGATCCACGCCCCCTCGGGTCCCAACGATCCCAAGGTGCTCGAGATCCGGGAGGTGTACGAGGAGCTCGGCAGCGACCGCCTCGGCTTCACCGCCGACTTCTCCTCCACGATGCACTCGCTCTCGCCGACGCTGCTGCGCACGCTCGGGCAGATGGGCATGGACGAGAAGCACTTCCCCGTCATGGAGGAGATCTGGCACGAGCCCACGCCGATGCACGTGCGCAACCAGAAATTCGAGGACTACCTCTCGGGCGAGGGCGTGGATCCGCTCCGCTTCGGGCCGTTCACCCGTCTCGCGTTCAACATGCACGGCCTCGTCGCGCCGGAGGAGTGGCGCGACATCATGCCGCAGATCTTCCACGTGCACGCGAAGTTCTACGACATCGGTCCGGACGGGCAGGAACCCGCGATGGACATCCCGCGCATCGTGAAGCAGTTCGTCGAGGGCGGCTACCGGGGCTACCTCTCCAGCGAGTGGGAGGGGCACGCCTTCAGCGACCTCGGCGAGAGCGACCCCATCAACCTCGTCAAGAAGCAGCACGCGCTCATGCGCACGGCCATCGAAGACACCGTCGCGGCGCGTCAGCCCGCGTGAATCCGCACCATCACGAAGGAGTGAGCATGTCGAACACCACCGCCGAAGCATCCGTCTCCGAGCTCGTCGCCGAGGTCGCGCGTCTGCGCGAGCAGGTCGAGGCCGCCCACGCCCTCGCGCAGCGCGCCGAGGACCGCGGGCAGGTCGAGAACCTGTTCAACCGCTACATGTACCTGCACAACGCCTTCGAGGACGAGCAGATCATCCCGATGTGGGTGAAGGAGGGCACCGAGGGCATCCGCGCGCGCTATACCAACGCCGGTCAATACACGACCTGGCAGAGCGTGACCGACTACCACCGCGGCCGCCCCCACCCCGAGGGCAAACTCATCCTCCACGCCACGAACACCCCCGTCATCGAGGTCGCCGCCGACGGTGAGACCGCCAAGGGCGTGTGGATGATGGCGGGCACCGAATCGGGCCTGACCGACCGGAAGGTCGCCGAGGCGTTCCCCGACATGTACTCGCCCGAGGAGGTGCTCGGCAAGAAGGTCTGGGCGCACTGGGTGTGGTGCAAGTACGCCATCGACTTCCTCAAGCAGGACGGCGAGTGGAAGTTCTGGAAGTTCCGCTGCTACGAGCTCGCCCGCGCGCCCTTCGAGGAGAACTGGGTGGCGTTCGGCCTGAAGAACCAGGGCGCGTTCGATCTCGACCTCATGTACTTCGGCGACGACGGCAAGCCGGTCTTCATGCCCCCGGCCGACGAACCGGTGCCGTCGAAGAACCACCCGTACAGCCCCGAGACCACGCAGAAGCTCGAGCCCGTGCCGCCGGTGGCGCACGACCGCTTCACCGACACGTTCGCCTAGGAGTCCCGATGGCCACCCACAACTCGCTGTTCGCCGAGAAGGACGTCCGCCGCACCGACGACGGTCTCGCCGTCTCGGTGCAGCTGCCCTGGTACCGCAGCCTCTGGCTGTCGGCCGTCGACGACGTCGCCGTGACGGTGAACGGCGTCACCGTGCCGAAGGGCGACCTGCGCTTCTCGCTCGACGGTCGCGCCTACCGCGTGGAAGAACTGCCCGAGCAGTCCGAGACGCTGTGGTTCGTGGCCGACCGCCCCGACGTGCTCATCCACCTCGACGCCCCGCCCGCCGCGGGCGAGAAGGTCACGGTCGAGGTCGTGCTGACCATGCGTCTGCTCTACATGCAGATCATGCCGGGCGCCGACGGCGGCCCCGGGCGCTACGTCACCAACCGGGTTCCGGTCGAGCGCGAGCTGGTGCTGTCATGACGGCTCCGCTGCGCGTCGCCATGATCGGCTACGGCTTCATGGGCGCGGCGCACTCCGTGGGCTGGCGCCAGGCACCGCGGATGTTCGAGCTGCCACGAGCTGTCGAGATGACCGTCGTCGTCGGTCGGAACGCGGATGCCGTGGCATCCGCCGCCGAGAAGTGGGGGTGGAGCGAGTCGGCCACCGACTGGCGCGAGGTCGTCGCGCGCGACGACATCGACATCGTCGACATCGTCACCCCCGGCGATTCGCACGCCGAGATCGCGATCGCGGCGCTCGAGGCGGGCAAGCACGTGCTGTGCGAGAAGCCCCTGGCCAACACGGTGGCCGAGGCCGAGGCCATGGCCGAGGCGGCCGAGCGGGCGCGAGCCCGCGGCATCCGGTCGATGGTCGGCTTCACGTACCGCCGCGTGCCGGCCGTCACGCTGCTGCGCGACATGATCGCCGAGGGCGCCGTCGGCACCGTTCAGCAGGTGCGCGCGGCCTACCGGCAGGACTGGCTCGTCGACCCCGGGATGCCGCTCGCCTGGCGACTGCAGAAGGAGCACGCGGGCTCCGGTGCGCTCGGCGACATCGGGGCGCACATCATCGACATGACCCAGTTCGTCACCGGGCTCGGCGTCGAGAGCGTCACGGGGACGCTGGAGACGATCGTGAAGCAGCGCCCGCTTCAGGCCGCCGGTTCGGGGTTGTCGGGTTCGGCGGGCCAGGGCGTCGGCGACGTCACGGTCGACGACGCCGCGATCTTCACCGGACGCCTGGCCAACGGCGCTCTCGCCTCGTTCGAGGCGACGCGCTTCGCGACGGGGCGCAAGAACGCCCTCACGATCGAGGTGTCGGGGGATCGCGGGGCCCTGGCCTTCGACCTCGAAGACCTGAACAGCCTGCGCTTCTACGATCGCACCGCGCCCGAGGGGCGTCAGGGCTTCACGCAGGTGCTGGTGACCGAGCCGCAGCATCCCTACGTCTCGGCGTGGTGGCCCGCGGGTCACATGCTCGGCTACGAGCACGGGTTCAGCCACCAGGTGGTCGACCTGGTCGGCGCGATCGACTCCGGCACCGACCCGCACCCCACGTTCGACGAGGGGCTCAGCGTGCAGCGCGTGCTCGACGCCGTCGAGCGCAGCAACGACAATGATTCGGCCTGGACCGGCGTGGCCGCCGGCGTCCCGGTCGCCTGACGCGAAGGAGCATCATGGCCCGCCCGATCACCCTGTTCACCGGCCAGTGGGCCGACCTGCCCTTCGAAGAGGTCGCGCGCCTCGCCGGGGAGTGGGGCTACGACGGTCTCGAGATCGCCTGCTGGGGCGACCACATCGACGTCTCGCGCTGGGACGACGCCGATTACGTGCAGTCGCGCCTCGACATCCTCGAACGCAACGGCCTGAAGGTCTGGACGATCTCCAACCACCTCGTGGGCCAGGCCGTGTGCGACGACCCGATCGACGAGCGTCACCACGACATCGTCCCGCCGCGGGTGTGGGGAGACGGGGATGCCGAGGGCGTCCGGCGGCGCGCGGCGGAAGACCTCAAGAACACGGCGCGCTTCGCCGCGAAACTCGGGGTGAAGACCGTGACGGGCTTCACCGGGTCGAGCATCTGGAAGTACGTGGCGATGTTCCCGCCGGCCTCCGACGCCATGATCGAGCGCGGCTACGCGGACTTCGCCGAGCGCTGGCATCCGATCCTCGACGTGTTCGAGGAGGTCGGCGTGCGCTTCGCGCTCGAGGTGCACCCCTCCGAGATCGCCTACGACTACTGGACCGCGAAGAAGACGCTCGAGGCCATCGGGCACCGCAAGAGCTTCGGCTTCAACTTCGACCCCTCGCACTTCGTGTGGCAGCAGCTGGACTCGGTGGCCTTCGTGCTCGATTTCGCCGACCACATCTTCCACGTGCACTGCAAGGAGTCGACGACCAACCTCGACGGCCGCAACGGCGTACTCGGTTCGCACCTGTCGTGGGACAACCCGCGCCGCGGGTGGACCTTCGTCTCCACAGGACACGGCGACGTGCCGTGGGAGCCGCTCTTCCGCGCGCTCAACGCGATCGGCTACGACGGACCCACGAGCGTGGAGTGGGAGGACGCCGGCATGGACCGCCTCGTCGGCGGCCCCGAGGCCCTGGCCTTCGTGCGCAAGCTCGGCGAGATCACTCCGCCCCACCAGCTCTTCGACGCGGCGTTCTCGCAGAAGGGCTGACGCATGACCGACGTGCTGAACGTTCTCATCCTCTCGGGTCACATGACCATCGAGCACGACAACGCCCACCGCAGCTTCCGCCTGCACAACCAGTGGATCACGACGCTGCTGGAGGACACCGGTCGCTTCAAGGTCCGTGTGGTCGAAGACCCGCGGGGTCTCCCCGCGAGCGTCATCGACAAGTACGACGTGCTCATCGTCATCTTCGAGGGACGCGACGGCTACCACGACATGGCCACCGGCTTCGGCGCGGAGACGGATGCCGCGATCCTGCGCTTCGTTCACGACGAGGGCAAGGGGATCGTCTGGTTCCACGGCTCCGCGGCGCAAGAGGATCGGTGGGGGTACCCCGAGGAGTACAACGTCATGCGCGGAGCCAAGCTCAGCGCGTGGGAGACGGGGCTGCGCCCGCGTCCGTGGGGCGAGGCGCAGCTGCACACGGCCGAGCCCCGGCATCCGATCACCGAGGGCATCAACGCCACCTGGACGGTGACCGGCGACGACATCCTCGTCGGCGTGCAGATGTACGAGGGCGCCCAGGTGCTGCTGACGACCTTCGACGACCTCGAGGCGTACGAGAAGGCACCGGTGTGGCCGATGTCGCACTACCCGGTCGACATCCCTCCGGAGGGTATCGCGGCGCTGCCGGGCATCAACACCGAGCAGCCGCTGGCCTGGATCAACGAATACGGCGCGGGGCGCTCGTTCACGATCACGATCGGCCACGACATCGACACGTTCCGGCGCATCGAGTTCATCCGCATGTTCCCGCGCGGGGTGGAGTGGGCGGCGACCGGCGAGGTCACGCTGACGGGTCCGGATCGCCGCGGCGACCGCCGCATCAACCCCTGGCCGTACTACAACGGCGAGGGGTGACGGCAGAGCCGGCAATCGGGCGGCGTAACCGGGCGAGCATGCCGACCGTGCGCCGGGGAGTGCGGGTGGCGTGCCCAGGTGCGCGCCGGGGAGTGCGGGTGGCGTGCCCAGGCGCGCGCCGGTGCGTAACCCCGCGATAAACGCTGTCCGGTGCGAGAAACGCGGTGTCGCGGCGTTTACGGGTACGAACAGCGTTTATCAGTGGGGGTGGGACGGGCATGATCGGGATCGGGATCCTCGGGGCGGGCGGCATCGCGGAGCGCGCGATGGTGGAGCCCGCGCGGACGGTCGACGGCGTCGCGGTCGTCGCCATCGGTGCGCGTGACCCCGAGCGGGCTCGGGCGTTCGCCGACCGCCTCGACCTGCCGGCGTGGGGTGATTACGACGAGGTGCTCGCCGACCCGCGGGTCGATCTCGTGTACCTCGCGCTGCCGCCGATCATCCACGCCGAGTGGGCGACCCGGGCGCTCGCCGCGGGCAAGAACGTGCTGTGCGAGAAGCCCCTCTCGGCGAACGGAGCGACCGCGCAGCAGATCGCCGATGCCGCGGATGCCGCGGGGCGGCGGGCCTTCGTCGGATTCCACTTCCGCCTGCACGGCTTCATCCGCGACCTGCTCGACACGATCGCGTCGGGGGTGCTGGGCGAGGTGAAGCTGGTCGAGGTCGACTTCAGCATCCCGCACTTCGTCGTGCAGCCGGGCAACATCCGCCTCGACGGTGACCTCGCGGGCGGCGCGGTGATGGACGTCGGCTGCTATGCCGTCGACCTGCTCCGTACCGCCTTCGGCGAGCCCGAGGTCGTGTCGGCGACGGCTCAGACGTACGACGCCGACCCCCGCATCGACCTGCAGACCGACGCGGAGCTGCGCCTGCCCGGCGGCATCCCCGCCCTTCTGCGGGCCTCGTTCCTCGGTGACGACACGGGCGCCATGTGGGTGCGGGTCGACGGCAGCGAGGCGTCGCTGCTCGCGACGAGCGTGATCGTGCCGCAGTGGGGCGCGACGCTGACGGTGACGTCTCCCGACGGTGAGGTGCTGCGCGAGGTCGCGGCCGACCCGGCCGAGAACAGCTACGTCCGCCAGCTCGAGCACCTGCGCGACGTGCTCGCCGACGGATCGGAGAGCGTCCTCGACGCCCGCCGCGGCGTCGGCACGATGAGGGTGGTCGACGCGATCTACCGCGCGGCAGGGTTGCTGCCGCGCTGAGCCGGCGGCGTGCCCACCCCACGAGGACAGGGGATCACGCCGAGCCAGGCCGCCTCGGCGCGGGGTCGTCCTGTTCTCGCGGAATCCCCTGTCGGGGAACGCGGTCGGGGTCGGATCCCGTCGCCGGCAGACGTCTGCAGCGACGGCATCCGACCCCCCGCATCGGGTCAGGCCGAGACCCGCGCCCCTTCGAGGATCGGCTGCAACACCCTCTGCACGTACCAGCCCGCCACCATCGTGCTCTCGGCCGGGTGCGGGCTCTGGTCGGACTCGACGACGATCCAGCCGCGGTAGCCGTGCTCGGCCAGGGCGCCGACGAAGCCCTCGAAGTCGACGAGCGCCCGCTCGTCGCTCGGCTCGTAGAACCAGCGCAGGATCTTGCGCGCGCCGCCCTCGGTGCGGATGAACTGCTCGGCGTGCGGGGTCGAGGCCTCGGCGTCGTCCACCGTCTCGCGCGCGTCCTTGAGCTGCACGTGGACCACCCGGTCCGCATACTGCCGGTAGAGCGCGATGGGGTCGATGCCGGCGATCGCATACTCGGCGGTGTCGATCGCGAGCCCCACCGTCGCCGCGTCGGTGGCCGCGAGCAGACGATGGATGCCATCGCCCAGGCGCAGCGCGGAGAGGAAGTCGACGTGCAGGCCCAGGGCGATGCCGTCGGCCGCGATCGCCGCGCCGACGGTGTTCCACAGGTCGGCGAGGACGCCGATCTGCTCGTCGGACAGGGCCCCCGTCTGCCACGCCGACGGCGCCGCGCGCACGACCAGGACGCTGCCGCCGAGGCGGCGAAGGGCATCGGCGAACCAGCGGGCGGTGCGCACGATCTGCTCGACGGAGGCGGGGTCGAGGGGATCGGGCCCCCGGCCCATCTCGACCTCGAAGCCGACCGAGGGGTCGTAGACGTAGCTGCTCACGGCGTCGATCGCGCACGAGGCCAGGAATCGCCCGAACTCCTCGACCGAGCCGTACAGGTCGGCGAGCTGCTGCGGGGTACCCAGCGGCTCCCACGCGCCGAAGCTCACGGCGGTGAGCTCGATCCCGGAGAACCCGCTGATCGAGACGGTCTTGAACGCCCGCTCGTGCTCGCGCTTGCGCACGAACGAGTCGATGTTGGTGTCCCACTGGTTGATGGCGTAGGCCCAGCGCACGTCGCTCATCGCGCGACCTCCTCGTTGTAGATGCCGTCCAGCACGTTCTTGGCGTACCACCGCGAGATCGCGGTGCTCTCGGCGTAGTCGCCGCCGAGCTTGTCGGCCTTGTCGTGCTCGACGCTGATCCAGCCGGTGTACCCGTTGTCGCGGACCGCGCGCATCATCGCCTCGAAGTCGACGAGCCCCTCATCGGTGCCCATCTCGTAGAACCACTTCTCCGTCGTCGTCGCCGAGACCTCGGCATCCGGGAACATCCGGTAGTCGTCGTTCACGTCCTTGTGCCGGGTGTCCTTGAAGTGGAAGCCGGTCACCCGCTCGTGGTGCGCGGCGTACACGTCGACGGGGTCGACGTCGGCGATGCAGTGCTGCGCGGTGTCGACGAAGAACTTCACGTACCGCGGGTCGGCGTAGGAGTAGAACCGGTCGATCTGATCTCGCGTGCGGATGCCGGCGTAGAACTCGTGGTGGCAGGTGAGGTTCACGCCGTACTGCTGCGTGAGCTCGCCGACCTTCCCCCAGATGTCGGCGGCGTGCTTGAGCCCGTCGTCGGGGACACCGGCTTCGTCGAAGTAACGGGATCCCGGCATGACGATGATGTTGTCGAGCTGGATGCCCGACCACATGTCCATCGTCCGCTGGAAGTCCTCGAGGATCGTGGCGTGCGTGGCCGGAACCTCGGGGGCGTAGCGGTCGGGGGAGTAGTAGACGCCGTGGAAGGTGTTCACGATGCGCTCGAGGCCCTGCTCCTGCACGAACTCCTGGTAGTTCGCGACGGATCCGTACTGCTCGAAGATCTGCCAGATGCGGAAGTCGAAGGTGTCGATCGCGTCGAAGCCGACGGCGGCGACCTGCTGCAGGAACCGCTTCATCGCCAGGCGCGACTGCCACTGGTCGTAGGGGCCGGCGGGACCCTGGGCGCGCCAGTGGTCCATGTAGCTCCACTTGATGGGAGGTCGATCGGTCATTGCGTGCTCGCTCTCTGAAGAGGTGCGGATGGGTGACGGTCGGAGAGGAGAGCGCCGGCCAGAGCGAGATGACGCGAGGTCATCTCCCACGGGTCGTCGTCGAGCCACTCCTGGCCGCCCCACTCGCTGCAGAGCGTGCCGGTGAAGCCCGTCGCGCCGAGGGCGGTGCCCACGTCGCGAAGGGGGTCGGAAAGTCGGTCGTCGGAATCGTCGAGATCCCAGAACTTCAGGTGCGTCGCCCCGACCAGCGGAAGGACGGATGCCAGGTCGGAGACCTGCGCGCGACCGAAGCGCACGAGCAGGTTCATGTAGAGCGTGTGCACCGGCCCCGGCACGTCGCCCGAGCGCAGCAGGCCGACCACCGCCTCGTGGGTCGCCGGGTCGCGCCACTCGTCGCGCAGGCGCCGCAGGAGATCGGCCGGGATGCCACCCCGCTCGAGCCGATCGAGGTAGGTCACCGGCAGGGCGGGCATGAGCATGCTGATGTCGAGCAGCAGCCGCACGTGCGGGGTGTCGAGCTCGGCGATGCGGGCGTAGGCCTCCGGGCGCGCGGCGGGGGTCTCGTGCCCCTGCGCCTCTTCGAACAGCACCAGGTCGAGTTCTTCGAGCAGAGGGATGAGGCTGTCGAGCAGCGCCCCGGCCTGGCCGATCGGCAGACGCACGCCCGTGGCGCCGGCGGCGGCCGCGGCGCGCAGCTGCGGCTCGAGGAAGGCCCGACGCTCGGCGTCCGTCCGGCGACGGCCGCGGTCGAACTCGTCGATGCTCACCCCGACGATGCTCACGCGCCCGCCCGCCGCGGCGAGTCGGTCGCGGAATCGTGCAGCGTCCGCCGGAGCGGGGGAGGGGAATCCGCGCCACATCTGCCCGAGTTCGATCTCGATCGCCGACGCGATGCCGCGCTCGACGAGGGAGAGGGCCAGGTCGTCGGCCGCGTGCTCAGCGCGGATGACCTCCGGAGTGAGGTTGAAGGCGCTCGCGGACAGGATCCATCCCACGGGGAGACTCATGCCGCCTCCCCCACGTCGAGCGAGACGCCCCCCGCGGGCGTCGTCGTCCGCAGCGAGCGGGCGAACGCGAACGGCAGCCGCAGGGGCGCATCGGGCCCGCCGGGCAGGTACGGGATCTCGAGGGAAAACGAGACGGAGACCTCGTGGATGCCGGGAGTCACGGCATCCGGGATCTCCAGGACCACGCGGTCCTGCAGGTACCACCAGCCGTTCTCACCCGCGAGATCGACGGCTTTCACTCGGCGTCCGGAGAGGGAGATCGTGGGCTCGTGACTGCGGCCGTCGAGGGCGACGACGGGATCGAGCAGGCTCGCCAGCGGCAGGGAGCGGATCCACGGCAGGGAGAGACGCACCTCGGTGGACGCGTCACGCGCCCGCAGCGCATCGTCGCGCAGAGCCGAAAGGGTCATGGCGGGCACGTCCTCGTGTCACGGCGCACCGGACGGTGCGCTTCCGCTCACAACCTACTTATTAATGCTGAAAAAGGGAAGAAGTTAGCCGCTCAGCCCGTGCACCGCGGCCACCGTCGGGCGCCCCTCCGCGAACCAGCGCGGAAGGCTCACCTCGAACAACTGCTCCTGCGCGAGATCCACCCCGCCGCGTACCGGTTCGCGCGTGTCGTTCTCGCTGGTCTTGATCACCAGATCGCGCGTCGCGAGCGGGAGCGAGAGCTCGTACACGCGATGGCGCACCTCGGCGAGGAACAGTTCCCCCGTGGATGCCACGGCTCCGCCGACCACGATCACGCTCGGGTTGAACATGTTCACCAGGGCGGCCACGGCTTCGCCGACCTGTCGCGCAGACGCCTGCACGAGAGAGATGGCGAGCGCGTCCCCTCGCGCGGCGGCGAGGGTGATGCCCTCCAGGGTCAGCTCGCTCCCCGCGGCCACGGCGTCGGCGAGGGCACCCGTGGCGCCGCCGTCGATCGCCGCCCGTGCGTCGCGCACGAGCGCCCAGCCTCCGGCGACGGCCTCGAGGCAGCCGATCTTGCCGCAGCGGCACACGTGCTCGGCTCCGGGCACGCGCACGTGTCCCATGTCGCCCGCCGCGCCGTTGGCGCCGCGGTGCAGTCGGCCGTGCGAGACGAGCCCCGCCCCGATGCCCGTGCCCACCTTGCAGTAGATGAGATCGACGCCCTCGTCGCGGCGTCGCGCGCGCTCGCCGGCGGCGAGCAGGTTGACGTCGTTGTCGACCCAGACCGGGGCGTCGTAGCGCTGTTCGAACGCCGTGCGCACGTCGTAGCCGTTCCAGCCGGGCATGATCGGCGGGGCCACGGGGCGGCCCGTCTCGAAGTCGACGGGGCCGGGGAGGCCCACCACGACCGCCCACACGGGCGTTCCGTCGCCGGCGCCGAGCAGGTCGTCGACCATCGAGGTCGCCGTCGCGAGGGTCTCTTCGGGGCCGCTCGAGATGTCCCAGGAGCGATGGGCCTCGTGGAGGATCTCGCCGTTCAGATCGGTGACACCGACGTGGATGTGCTGGCCGCCGAGGGCGCAGACGACGAGGCGCCCCCGCTCGGCGCGGAAGCGCAGGGTGCGGGGGGCGCGTCCCCCGGACGAGGGGGCGAACTCGGCGTCCTCGAGGAACCCCATCTCGACCGCACGATCCACGCGCTGGGCGACGACTCCTCGGCCGAGGCCGGTGACGCGACCGATCTCGGGGCGGGTGACGGCCTCGCCGATGCGGACCATGTTGACGATGCGCAGCAGGCTCGTGACCTCGTCGGTCTGCGCGCCGAAGCGGAGGGTGGACACGTTCGCCATGCGTTGATCTTCACACAGGCGGGGTCGCCCTCTGCCGAAATCCGGGCATCTATGGTTCATTAGTCCCTGACTTCGGCATTTTTCGCGCTGAAGTGGGCGAAGGGGCCGGGATGACGTGGGGCGTGGGCATCATCGGGTCGGGGCCGGGCGTCGCGGCCTTGCACGCGCCGACCCTGGCGCGGACGGGCGACGACTTCCGGCTCGTGCACGTCAGCGACGCCGGAAGCGGACGGGCCGCGCGGATCGCCGAGAGATTCGACGCGCGCGCGTCCACGGGGATAGACGCGCTGCTCGCCGACCCCGAGGTCGATGTCGTGGCGATCTGCAGCCCGCCGGCTCTCCATGCCGAGCACGTGCGGGCGAGCCTGGCCGCGGGACGGCGCGCGATCTTCTGTGAGAAACCGCTCGCCGACACCGCGGAGGAGGCCGATCGCCTCGTCGCCGAGTGCGCGGCCGTCGGAGCGCTGCTGGTGGTCGGCACCAACCACCTCTTCGACCCGGCGTGGGCGCGGGCGACGCATCACCTCAGCGCCCTCGACGGGCGGATCTCGGCCGTGACGGTGACGCTGTGCCTGTCGCCGAACGATCGGTACCACGCGCTGACGATGGGCGAGGCCCTCCCGGCGGGTCCGTCGGCGCGACGCCCACCCCTCGACCTCGACGACCCGGAGTCGAGCGCGGCGATCGTGCGCCAGCTGGTCGCGGGCCTCGGGGTGCACGACCTGCCCCTCGTGCGCGACCTCGTGTCGGCCCCGGCCGACCTGGTGTGGGCGCGGCCGGTGGCCCCGGTCGGTTTCGACCTGGCCCTGCGCGCGAACGGCGCGCTGGTGCGGTTCACGACCGTGATGCTCCCCGAGGGCGCCGACTCGCTGTGGCGCGTCAATGTCGTCACCGCGGGCGCGTGGGTCGAGGTCGACTTCCCCCCGCCCTTCGTGCACGTCGGAGGGGCCCGCACGACGGTCCGCGATGCCCAGGGCGTGCAGACCGTCTACCCGATCGACCGCCGCGATGGCTATGAGGCCGAGTGGCGGGCTCTCGCGGCCCTGCTGCGCGGGGAGACGGCGATGGAGTACGACGAACTCCGCGCGGATGCGGCGTTCGTGATGGCGATCGCCGACGCGGCGGCCGCGGCCGTGCGAACGGGAGTGGAGCTGTGAGAGACGTACGGACCGACCTCGCCGCCTACCGTGTGGCGGTGGCCGAACTCGCTCCGCGCGTGCGGCTCGGCGGCGGGGGCGGCGCGATCCGCGTGGTCGATGGTCGCGGCGCGTGGTGGGAGCGCCTGACGGGCGCGGCGGGATTCGTGATCGACGAGCCCGAGCCGGCCGCCCCGGAGGTGCACGAGGGGCTCCGAGCGATCACGTCGCCCGTCGCGGTGATGCGTCGTCGACTGCGCCCCGACGTCATCGCCGATGCCTCGGCCGGCTTCGTCGCTCCGCGGCACGTCGTCGTCGACGCGTGGGGTGGGCGGACGGATGCCGCCTCTCTCCTCCGCGATGCGGTCGGGTGGGCGCGCGTGCTGGCCGGTGGCGCGCTGTCGGTCGTCGCGCGCGTCGACACCCCCGTGGCCGCGGTCCTGGCGCTGCGGGCCGACGACGGCGTCGGCGTGAGCGTGACGCGCGTGATCGGCGGCGGGGTGGGAGGCGCTGTCGCCGCCACCGCCCTCGGCGCGACGCGCGTCGAGGCGCGGGTGGACTCGGCGTCTCCGCGGTGCGAGGTGGCCTTCGACGACGAGGGCGGTCGGCGCTGGGCGCCCGTCCGCCGGGAGTCGCCGGAGCGTCTCGCACTGCGCCGGATCGTGGACGCCGTCGAATCGGGCGCCGCGCTCATCGACCTGGCGCAGCTGGCCGCGGACGACGCCGTCATCGCGCACCCTTCCTGATGCCATCCTCAGCGCAGCATGTCCCACTTGTGGTCGGTTGCCGGCCTCCCCGACACCCACTTCCGGGACATGCACCGCCCTCAGGGGGACGCGGTGGTCGAGCCGGCGCCTCCGACGCCGCGCGGACGGTCACGAGATAAGCCGGGCCGATACGCGGCATCCACAGGATCGGCTTCCCTGATACCGACTTCGGTCGGATAGTGGAGGAAGAGTCGGAACGAGCCGATTCACCGAAAGGATCGAAGATGATCAAGCTTCTCTCTCATCTGTCGTTCGTCGCGATCACGACCCCGGATGTCGAGGCGTCGGTGGACTTCTACGTCAACCAGGTGGGGCTGACCGAGGTCGCTCGCGAAGACGGCCGCGTGTACCTCCGCTGCTGGGGCGACTACTACGCGTACTCCGTCGTCGTGGCGCACGGCGACGAGCCGGCGCTCGAGACCATGGCGTGGCGCACCTCGTCGGCCGAGGCGCTGGAAGAGGCCGCGAAGCGGGTGCAGGCCGCCGGCATCGAGGGCGAGTGGGTCGAGGGTCGCGGCATCGGCCGGGCCTTCCGCTTCACCGGTCCGCAGGGGCACAACATGACCCTGCACTGGGACGTCGAGCGTCACCGCGCCGAGCCGCACACCGCGTCGATCTACCCCGACCGCCCCGAGAAGCGCAGCGGCGTCGCCGGCGCCCCGCGTCAGCTCGACCACGTCACGGTCGCCACGCAGGACGTCGACGCGTTCGTGCAGTGGTACGTCGACACGCTCGGCTTCCGCTTCATGGCGCGCACCGTGCTCGACGAGGCGCCGATCTCGGTGTTCTCCGTGCTCACGACGAACGAGAAGTCGCACGACCTCGGCGTCGTGCTCGACGGCTCGAGCCGCGCCGGCCGCATCAACCACTACGCCTTCTGGGTCGACACCCGCGAAGAGCTCCTCATCGCCGCCGACACCCTCATGGAGAACGGCGTGCCGATCGAGTACGGCCCCAACATCCACGGCATCGGCGAGCAGACGTTCCTCTATTACCGCGAGCCCTCGACGCTGCGCATCGAGCTCAACACCGGCGGGTACCGCAACTACGTGCCCGACTGGGAGGCCAACACCTGGAAGCCCTCGCAGGGATCGAACAACTTCTACCGCAACGGCCGCATGCCGATGTCGATGACCGAGTCGTTCCCGCCCGCCGACGGCCCCAGCGCCACCGAAGAGGGCGTGCCCGACGAGATCAAGGACGCTTTGCTGAACCCCTACGCCGTCGAGGGCCGGGGCTGAGCGAAGATCCCGGTCGGGGAAAGTGAGCACCACCATGACGACTGCACCCTTCGCGCTCGCGCGCTTCCGTGAGGCGGATGCCGTGCGCATCGGTCTCGTCGCCGGAGACCGCATCCGCGCGCTCACCGCCGACGAACTGGGTGGGGGTCTGAACGCCTTCCTCGCCGACCCCGACTGGGATCGCCTCGACGCCCTGGCCTCGGCTCGGGACGAGGCGCCGGGGGAGTGGCATCCGCTCTCGGATGTCACCCTCACGGCGCCCGTCGAGCCCCGCCAGGTGCTGCAGACCGGCGCCAACTACCGCGAGCACGTCGTCCAGCTCGTGGCGGCGGGACTGACGCAGAACACCGATCGCACGCCCGAGGAGGCGCACGCCTTCGCCGCCGAGATGATGGACGAGCGCGCGCGCAGCGGTGAGCCGTACTTCTTCATCGGGCTCCCCGCGTGCGTCGTCGGCGACGACGTGCCGCTCGTGCTCCCCGCCTCCAGCGAGGTGCACGACTGGGAGCTCGAGCTCGCCGTCGTGATCGGCAAGGAGGCCTTCCGGGTCTCGCGCGAAGACGCCCTCGACCACGTCGCCGGATACACGATCGTCAACGACATCACGACGCGCGACCTCGTCTTCCGCAAGGACATGAAGGAGATCGGCACCGACTGGTACCGGGCCAAGAACGCCCCCGGGTTCCTGCCGACCGGACCCCTCCTCGTCCCCGCGCGCTTCGTCGACCCCGCCGACACCGCGGTGCGTCTCGAGCTGAACGGGCAGGTGATGCAGGATGCCAACACCTCCGACCTCCTCTTCGACGTTCCCGCCCTCGTCTCGGCGGCGTCGCAGACCCACCCCCTGCTGCCCGGCGACCTGCTGCTGACCGGCAGCCCCGCCGGCAACGGGCAGCACTGGAAGAGGTTCCTGCGCGACGGCGACGTCATGACCGGGACCATCGGCGCGCTCGGCACGCAGGTCGTGCGGTGCGTGGGGGAGGCGGGGTCGTGACCCTTCGACAGGCTCAGGGTCCCGACGCTGCGGTTCAGGGTCCCGACGCTGCGGTTCAGGGGCTCGACGCTCCGGCGCAGCTCCCGTCGGAGAATCCGGCCGACCTCGACCGGCAGAACCCCGAGGCCGAGATCGCGCTGCGCGCCGAGGCCTACCGCAATTGGGGGCGGTGGGGCGACGACGACGTGCTCGGCACGCTCAACTTCATCGACGACGACATCCGCCGGGCGGCCGCGGCCCTCGTGCGGGAGGGGCGCTCGATCTCGCTCTCGCAGCCGTTCGACACCGACGGCCCGCAGAAGGGCTGGCGCCGCCGCACCAACCCCGTGCACACGATGACCGACACGGGCACCGACGCCGAGCGCGGCAACCAGGGCTTCCCGCACGGCATCGGCGGTGCCGACGACGTCATCGCGATGCCCCTGCAGTGCTCGACGCAGTGGGACGGCCTCGGTCACATCTTCGACCACGGCTTCGCGTGGAACGGCCGCCGGGCGGGTGACGTCGTCACCAGCGACGGCGACCTGGTCACGGGCATCGAGCACGCGGCATCCGTCATCGTCTCGCGGGGGGTGCTCCTCGACGTGGGCCGGCACCTCTCGCCCGAGACGGGGGAGCTCGCCGACGGCCACGCGATCACCGTCGCCGACCTCGAGGCGTGCGCTGCCGCCGAGGGCGTCGAGGTGCGCCGCGGCGACATCGTGCTCGTGCGCACCGGCCACTACACCCGTGCCCGTCGCGAGGGCTGGGGCGACTACGCCGGAGGCCCCGCGCCCGGCCTCTCGCTCACCACCGCCGGGTGGTTGCACCGCACCGAGATCGCGGCGATCGCCACCGACACGTGGGGGTTCGAGGTGCGGCCGAACGAGTTCGACGTGCCGGCGTTCCAGCCCCTGCACCAGGTCGTCATCCCGAACCTGGGACTGACGATCGGCGAGATGTGGAACCTCGACGAGCTCGCGTCGGCGTGCGCCGAGGCGTCACGCTGGGAGTTCCTGCTGGCGGCTCCCCCGCTGCCGATCACCGGGGCCGTCGGGTCGCCGGTGAACCCGCTGGCCCTCCTCTAACACCCCCGTCCCAGAACAGAGAGGTTCTGACATGACCGCCGTTCAGAAAGTCGCGATCGCCGGAGCCGGTGTCGCGGGCCTGGCCACCGCCATCTTCCTCGCGAAGGCCGGTGTCGAGGTCGACCTGTACGACGCCCAACCTGCGCTGTCGACGCGCGGCTCGGGCATCACCCTGCAGGGCAACGCCCTGCGCGTCTTCGACGAGCTCGGCGTCTGGGACGAGGTCTCGGCCGCGGGCAACGCCTTCGAGGGACTCAACCTCCGCGCGCCCGGACCCGGCGCGCCCGTGGTCGCGGCCCTTCCCGACCTGAAGACCGGCGGCCCCGACTACCCCTCCACGATGGGGATGTCGCGCCCCGACCTGGCCCGCATCCTCCTCGGCGCCGCCGAGCGCCACGGGGCGCGCGTGCACTTCGGCACGCGCGTCACCGGCATCTCGCAGACCGACGACACAGTCGCCGTGGAGGTCGACGGCGAACCCGCGGGAACGTTCGACCTGCTCGTCGGCGCCGACGGCCTGCACTCCGCGGTGCGCGAGCTGATCGGCATCCACGTCTCCCCCGAGCAGACGGGCATGGGCATCTGGCGCACCTTCGTGTCGCTGCCGCCCGACGTCGACCGCAGCGAGCTCTACTACGGCGGCCCGATGTACATCGCCGGCTACACGCCCACGGGCGACGACACGATGTACGCCTTCCTCGTCGAAGCGGCCCAGGACCGCTCGCACGTCTCTGCTGAGGAGGCGCGACGGATCATGGTCGAGCAGTCCCGCGCCTACGACGGTCCGTGGAACCACATCCGCGCCGACATCGAGGCCGGGGCCGACGCGAACTACACGTGGTTCACGCGCCACCTCGTCGAGGCTCCCTGGAACCGCGGCCGGGCTGTGGTCATCGGCGACGCCGCGCACAGCTGCCCCCCGACGATCGCCCAGGGCGCCGCCCAGGGCCTCGAAGACGCGGCGGTGCTCAGCGAGCTGTTGACCGAGAGGGATGCCGTCGACCAGGCGCTGTGGGACTCCTTCCACGAGCGCCGGGTGGCGCGCGCGAAGGCGATCGTCGACGCCTCCGTGCAGCTCGGCCAGTGGCAGCTCGACGGCGTCCGCGACGCCGACATGGGCGGCCTCATGTTCGGCGTCGCACAGCTCACGGCGGCCCGCGCGTGAGCGCCGTCGCGGGGCACGGCGTCACCGACGTCCACGCCCACCTGCTCATGCCGGGGCTGCACGCCGAGGTCGAGCGCCGGGTGCCCGAAGAGGTGCAGGCCGCGGCCGACCTCGAACTGCGCCGCAACGGCCTGGCGAGCCTGCAGGCCTCGGGTCGCATGATCGGTGAGCGCTTCCCGCGCCTGACCTCGGTCGAGGCCCGCCTGGCCGCGATGGACGCCCAGGGCGTCGACACGCAGTGGGTCAGCCCCTCTCCGAACCACTTCTACCCGTGGGCGGGCGAGGGCCTGGCGACCTGGACGACAGGGGAGGCCAACCGTCTCGTCGCCGAGCACGTCGCGCAGGCGCCCGACCGGCTCGTGGGCCTGGGCACCGTACCGCTGCAGCACCCGCACCTCGTCGTCGACGCGCTCGACGACGCCGTGCTCGGGCGCGGGCTCGCGGGCGTGGAGATCTCCTCCTTCGCCGGCGACGTCGAACTCAGCGACGAGCGGCTCGAGGCGTTCTGGGCGCGGGCGGCGGAGCTGCGCGCCGTGGTGTTCCTGCACCCCTTCGGCTGCTCGCTCGACGAGCGGCTCGACCGCTTCTACCTCTCGAACACGGTGGGCCAGCCCACCGAGAACGCCGTCGCGCTGTCGCACCTCATCTTCTCGGGCGTGCTGGATCGGCATCCGGGGCTCCGTCTCGTCGCGGCGCACGGCGGGGGATACCTCCCCACCGCAATCGGCCGCTCCGACCGCGCGTGGAAGGTGCGCCCCGAGGCGCACGGCTGCGCGCACGCCCCCTCGACGTACCTGTCGAAGTTGTGGTTCGACACCGTCGTGCACGACGAGCGGGCGCTGCGCTGGCTCGTCGAGGCGGCCGGGGCCGACCGGGTGCTGCTGGGCAGCGACTTCCCGTTCGACATGGGGCTCGACGATCCCGTCGGCTTCGTGCGGGGCGCGGGATTGGCCGCGGCGGAGGTCGACGGCATCCTGGGCCGCAACGCCGACGAGCTGATGCGCACACGGGTGCACGCATGAGGATCGCGCGGTGGGCCGACGGTGCCGACGTGGGCGAAGGGTTCGTCGAGGGCGACGTCGTGGTGCCCTTCCCCGACGGTCTGCGGGTCGCCGAGGTGCTCGCGCAGGGGCTGGATGCCGCGCACGCGCTCTTCGCGCGCCGCGACGCTGACGCGGGGAGGCCGCTGGCCGAGGTGCGCCTGCTCGCCCCGCTCGTGCCCGCGTCGATCCGCGACTTCGTCGCCTTCGAGGAGCACGTCGAGGGCGTCAGCGCCTCGGTCGACGGCAAGAGCGAGGTCGTGCCCGAGTGGTACGAAGCCCCGACTTTCTACTTCACCAACCCGCACACGGTCCGCGCGACCGGCGACGTCGTCACCGTCCCCGAGACGCAGCGCCTCGACGTCGAGCTGGAGCTGGCCGTCGTGATCGGCGCGGTGCCCGGCTCCGACGGCGAGAATCTGGATGCCGCGGCCGCGGCATCCCACATCTTCGGCTACACCGTGATGAACGACTGGTCCGCCCGCGACCTGCAGTCGCGCGAGATGAAGGTGCGCCTCGGTCCCGCGAAGGGCAAGGACTTCGCGATGACCCTCGGGCCGTGGATTATCACGGCCGACGAGCTCGAACCGTTCCTCGACGCTGACGGATTCCTCGCCGTGCGGGCGGAGCTGTACGTCAACGGCGAACTGATCGGTCACGACCTGGTGTCGAACATGGGCTGGCCCTTCCCCGAGCTCGTGGTCTATGCGGCGCGCAACTCCGTCGTCGTCCCGGGCGATGTGCTCGGGTCGGGGACGGTCGGCAACGGCGGCTGCCTCGGCGAACTGTGGGGCCGTCGCGGTGGTCTCGACCCGCGCCCGCTCGAGCCGGGCGACGAGGTGCGCATGGTGATCGAGGGCGTCGGCGAGATCGTGAACGTCGTGGGTGAGCGGGTGGCGGTACCGCCCGTGCAGCGGGCGCGGCAGCGGTCGAGGGCTCGGACCAGATGAGCACCCCCGGTCTCACCGGGAACCTCTTCGTCGTCACCGGCGCCGCCGCCGGACAGGGGGCTGAGGAGGCGCTCACCCTCGCCCGGGCGGGCGCCGAGGTGATCGCCCTCGACCTCGCCGACGACGCCCCCGCGCTCTCCGACACGGCCGCGATCGCCTACCGTCGCCTCGACGTCTCCCGCGAGGCGGACTGGGCGGCGCTCGCCGCGTCGCTCGCGGGGCGGCGCGTGCGCGGTCTCGTGAACAACGCCGGCATCACCCACCGGGCGCGCATCGGCGAGCTCGGGCGCGCGGACTGGGATCGCGTGTTCGCCGTCAACGTCACGGGCGCGATGCTCGGCATCCAGGCCCTCCTGCCCCTGATGGATGCCGGATCCTCGATCGTCAACATCGGGTCGGTCGCCGCGCTCACCGGGCATTACACGGCCGCGTACACCGCGAGCAAGTGGGCGCTGCGCGGCCTCACGCACGCGTGCGTGACCGAACTCGGGCCCCGCGGCATCCGGGTGAATCTCGTGCACCCGGGCTTCATCCGCACGCCGATGACGGCGTCGGCGCCGACGGCGTTCGCGGAGGCGAACACGGCGATCATCCCGTTGGGCCGCGTCGGGGAATCGGCCGAGGTCGCGGGGATCGTCGCCTTCCTGCTCTCGGATGCCGCGGCGTTCCTCACGGGCGCCGAGATCGGCGTCGACGGGGGCCAGGCGCTCTCGGGGGCGGCGACGCTGCTCTCGCGAGCCCTCCAGTAATGTTGAATTCCGACATAAGTGGGGTATGATGAGGGGGACGTCGGGGCCCTCGGGTCCGTTCGCCCGGTGAGGGAGCCGGAGCGGCACACACGGTCGCGTCGATCGCCCGGTCTTACGGGCGCCCCACGCATGACTCTCTCTCCCGCGCGCGTACGCATCCTCGTCGCCGCCCTCCTCGCGGTGTCGTTCCTCGGCGCCCTCGACCACACCGTGGTCTCGACCTCCCTCGCCACGATCGCCGGCGACCTCGGCGCCCTCGAGCACATGAGCTGGATCATGGTCGGCTACACCCTCGCCGCGACCGTGATGCTGCCCGTGCTCGGCAAGCTCGGCGACGTCATCGGACCGCGCCTGGTCTTCGTCGTCTCGCTCGTGCTGTTCCTCGTGGCGTCGCTCGCGTGCGGGTTCGCGCCCGACCTCGGCTGGCTCATCGCCGCGCGCGTCGTTCAGGGCCTCGGCTCGGCCGGCCTGCAGCTGATGTCGCAGACGATCGTGGCCCGGGTCACCAGCCCCCGCCAGCGTCCGCGCTACATGGCCGTGATCGGGGCGGCGTTCCCGATCGCCATCGTGGTGGGTCCCGTGGTCGGCGGGCTCATCACCGACTACTGGAGTTGGCCGTGGGTGTTCTGGATCAACCTCCCGGTCGGGCTCGTCGCCCTCGTGCTGGTGCTCGCGGCCGTCCCCCGGCTACCGGGTGGCGCGCACCCGCGCTTCGACGTGCCGGGCTCGATCGTGTTCACCGTCTCGCTCGTCGGCCTCATCCTCGCGGTGACGTGGATCGGCGACGACGCCCTGCGTCCCGCGGCGATCGTGTGCGCAGTCGTCGCCGTCATCGGCATCCTCGCTCTGGTCGCCATCGAGCGTCGCGCCGCGGCGCCCATCCTGCCTCCGCGGATCCTGCGCGACCGCACGATCCTCGTCTGCCTCGGCCTCTCGCTCGTCGTCGGAGCGGGCCTGTTCTCGGTCGTCGCCTACGTCCCGACCTACGTGCAGATGGCGTACCGCACGACCGCGACCGTCTCGGGGCTCGTGCCCATCGCGACCGTGCTCGGCATGCTCGTGAGCAGCTTGCTCACCGGATGGCTCGTCAGCCGATCGGGGCGCTACCGGCTCTACCCGGTGGCGGGCACCGCGCTCGCCGCGCTCGGACTCACCGCGATGGCGCTTCTACCCGCGGGGATGCCGTTGTGGGTGCCGATGGTCGTGATGGCGGCGGTCGGGATCGGGACCGGGGCCTTCACCAACCTCATCTTCGCCGTGGTGCAGAGTGCCGCGTCGCGCGACGACCTCGGTGCGGTCACCGCGACGACGAACCTCGTGCGGCAGATCGGCGCGGCCGTCGGCACCGCGGTGGTGGGCGGCGTCGTCGGCTTCGCGGTGGCGGCGGGTCTTCCCGCGGGGCTGGATGCCGCGACCCTCACGCCCGCGGCAGCCCGCTCGCTGCCCGAGACGGTGCAGGAGGGGATCGGGCAGGTCTATCACGACGTCTTCGCGCCCGTCTTCCTCGGGCTCGCCCTCGTCTACGCGTGCGGAGTCGGGATCGCGCTGCTCCTGCCGTCGGCGCGGTTGTCGGACGAGATGCCGGCGTCTTCGCCCCCCGTTCCCGACCGTCAGCCCGCCTGAACGACCTCGAAGGAGAGATCATGACCGTCACCCCCACCATCGCCGTCGTCGGCAGCGGGCCCATCGGATCGACCTATGCCCGCCTGCTCCTGGAGGCGCTCCCCGACGCGCGCGTGATCATGTTCGAGGCGGGTCCCCAGGTGACTCCGCGCCCGGGCGAGAGCGTGCGCAACCTCACCGACCCCGACGAGAAGGCGCGCGCCCGCGAGATGTCGCAGGGCCCGCAGGCGGGACAGTACCGGGACGCGCTCGGCATCCTCGCGGGGGCGGTCGTGGAGGGGATGTTCACCGCGCGTCAAGGGACGCACCTTCTCGATTTCGGCGGCGAGGGGTCCGCGCACGCTCCGGCGTTCCCCGCCGCGGCCGCCGCGACCAACGTCGGCGGGCAGGGCGCGCATTGGACCTGCGCCATCCCGCGCCCGGCCTTCAGCGAGAAGCTCGATTTCATCGCCGACGACGAGTGGGAGGATCTCATCTCCACCGCGGAAGACCTGCTGCACAAGCAGAGCGCGGCGTTCTCGGACTCACCCGTGGGCGCCGCCATCCGCACCCTCCTCGACCGCGAGTTCGCCGCCGAGCTACCCGAGGGGTATGGCGTGAGTACCCTGCCGGTCGCGGGCGACCCGCAGCCCGACGGCACGATGCGCTGGGCGGGAGCCGACACCGTGCTCGGCCCGCTCATCGAGCCGGGCACCGACACGGCGGCGCGTTTCGAGCTGCGCGATCTCACGCTCGTGCGGCGCATCGAGCACGACGGCGCCCACGTCCGTGGCGTGGTCGTCGAAGACCTCCGCACGCGCGAGGAGTCGTTCGTCGAGGCGGATGCCGTGGTGGTGGCCGCCGACGCCTTCCGCTCCCCGCAGCTGCTCTGGGCCTCGGGCATCCGTCCCGCGCCCCTCGGCCGCTACCTGACCGAGCACCACGTCGTGATCAGCACCGTCGCCCTCGACGCGGAGCGCATGAGCGCGCTGGTCTCCGACGCGGAGCTCGAGACGGAGCTCGCCCGGCGGGCGACGAACCCCGCCGACCCCGTGGCCGCGGTCAACCGCATCCCGTTCTCGGAGCCCGACCACCCGTACTCGGCGCAGATCATGTACGCCGAGACCCCGCCGTTCCCGCTCCCCGTCGACCACCCCGCGGCCCGCAACCGGTGGGGGTACGTCAACATGGGCTTCGGGACGCGCAAATTCCCCCGTGTCGAGGACGGCGCGACCTTCAGCGACGACGAGCTCGACTACCGCGGCATGCCGAACTTCACGATCGAGTACGCCCTCACCGAGCGCGAGAACGCCGAGATCGCCGAGGCCACCGCGCGTCTGCGCCGGGCCGGGCAGGCCCTCGGCACGTTCATCGCCGAGCCGCGGCTGCTGCCGAACGGCTCGAGCCTGCACTTCATGGGCACGATGCGGGCGGGAACCGACCCCGCGACCTCCGTCGCCGACCCGTTCTCGCGCGTGTGGGGCTTCGACAACCTCGTCGTCGGCGGCAACGCCCTCATCCCCACGGCGAACACGATGAACCCGACGCTCACGAGCGTCGCCATCGCGGTGCGCGGCGCCCGCCGTCTGGCCGACGCGCTTCGTGCCCCCGCCCCAGGCGCGTGACTCGCCGGCATCCGTCGCCGCACAGCCCGCCGAAGCGACGAGATCCGGCGACTCGCGCGCGGCACGGGGGTGTCACGCGCTGGCGATAATGGACCGATGGAGCCGTGGGAGATGCGGGAGTGGTTCGCCGACTTCCTCGAGGCGCTGAACCGGCACGACGTCGAGCGGGTCCGTGAGTTCCTGCACCCGTCGGTACGTCGCGCGCACCTGCCCGCGGGCGCCGACGCCTGGATCGCCGACTACGCGAACCTGCTGCACGGCTTCCCCGACTGGCAGTGGAAGCGCATCCAGCTCCTCGTCGAAGACGACCGCCTTGCCGTGCACCTGCGGGGCGGGGGCGGTCACACCGGCCCGTACGCCTTCGTCGCTCCGACGCGCACGCGCGTGAGCATCGCGTCCTTCGCGATGTACCGGGTCGAGTGCGGGCTCATCGTCGAGGCCACCGGCACCGACGACGCCGCGCAGATCCGCTCCGCGATCGCCTGAGCGCGGCCCCCGGGGTGCCGCTTACTGCGACAGCTCGCGGTCGAGGCGGTCGAGGAGCGATTCGAGCGAGACCTCGAACTCCTCCTCGGCGTGATCCTCGCTGAGCAGCGCCCGCAGGTGGCGCACGGTGGGGGCGTCGTCGAGCGACGCGGTGCCGTCGTCCGCGGGGATGTCGGCGTCGCCCTCGTCGAGCGGCTCCTCCACGGGTCCGGTCTGTGCGCCGCGGACTGCGGACTCGAGCAGCAGCTGTCCGAGCAGGAAGCTGCTGAAGGCACGGTAGGCGCTCGCGGCCTGAGCGTCGCTGAAGCCCTGCTCGAGGAGCGTCGACAGGAAGATCTCCACGACCTCGACGCTGCGCAGCGGCGGCCGCAGCCACGGAGCGGCCGGGTGCCGCGTCGCGACGAGCGGGAAGGCCCGAGGGTGCTCCACGGCGATGCGCCGCACCTCGTGGGCGGTGATCTGCAGGAAGCTCTGCCACTGCTGCGTCGACGCGTCCTGGAGGGCGGCCAGCAGGTCATGCATCAGCAGCCGGACGATCGCCTCGAGCAGGTCTTCCTTGCCGTTGACGTAGCGGTAGAGCGACATCGCCTCGACGTCGAGCTCCTGCGCCAGGGTGCGCATCGACAAGCCCGACGCGCCCCGGCTGTCGATCTGCGCGAGGGCGGTGCTGACGATGAGGTCGCGACTCAGTCTGCGCGCGCTCGAACGCGGCGCATTCTGCGTTTCCTGGGACATCGCATCCACCTCCGGGGGCTTCAGTCTGACACCCCATGACGGCCTCGACGGCCTCGCGCGCGGCGGTGGCTGACGGATGCCGTCGGCTTACGGTGTAAGAATTTTCCCCCGATCGGCGGCGTTTTCTCCGTCCAGCCAGGCCCGGAGTGGTGATCGCCGTCGGCGGAAGAGGGCCCGGTCTCGGCCGCGGGGAGGCGCGATCCGCATTCTGTCAAGGGCGGATGCGTGTCGGAGGCCCCCGGTACGGTCTCTCGTGCCCGGCGCTTCATCCCGGGCGGAAGGAGCGGTGAGCATGGTGTCTCCCGACCGCCCCGGCGCCGGCGTCATCTGGGCCCGTGTCGAAGAGGGGTTCCACGTCGGCAGCCGCAAGGGCATGTTCCTCGGCTACATCGACCGACAGGCCGACGGGGGCTACCTCGCGTTCGACGGCTCGTCGCGGGTCGTCGGCAGTTTCCGCACCCTCACCGCCGCGATGGCGGCCGTCACGAACGGCCAGCCGCCGCACGACGAGGTCATCACCCTCGAGCAGGTGCGCGTGCCGGCGCCGCGCGCCATCGGGGAGGGCAGCGCATGAGCGCTCCGCTGACCGCCGTGTCGTACGTCAGTCGCGCCGTCGAGACCTTCGACGACGAGCGTCTCGCCGAGCTCCTCGCGCAGAGTCGACGTTCCAACCACGAGCACGGCCTCTCCGGCATGCTGCTGTACCGCCGCGGTCGGTTCTTCCAGGTGCTCGAGGGGCCCGAGGATGCCGTGGACGAGCTCATGGCGAAGATCCGCCGCGATCCACGCCACACCGACGTCCGCGTGCTGCTGACCGAGCAGCTCGATCAGCGGCGTTTCGACGAGTGGACGATGGGCTACGAACCGATCATCGCGCCCGCGACACCGGCGCCCGAGGGGTTCCGCGACACCTTCGACGACCTCGAGTCCGACGACGACGAGGCGAGCATCCGCGCAGTCCGCGAGCTGACCGTGTGGTTCCGCGCCCGCACGGCCGCCCCCGCCTGAAGCCTCGGCGAGGGGGAGGGCGTTCCGCGAGTTCCGGTGCGCCGACGACCTCCCGGGGTGCATTCCGGCGTTCGGGGCGGGGATCCCGCGCCCCGACCTCGAGGGTCAGAGCGGCGGATCGAGGGCGCGGAGCGCGGCATCCATCCGCTCCGCCATGACGGCGTAGCCGATGTCGTTCGGGTGCAGCCCGTCGCCCGCCATCCAGCTCACCTGCGCCGTCGCGTAGTGCCCGTCGAGCCAGTGGCTGGCGCCGCTGATGTGGTCGGCACCGATGCGGTCCGCGGCGTCTTCGACCCACCCGGCGATGATGTCGACCGAGGCGGGCCTGTCGTCGGTGTACCAGAACGGTTCGACGACGACGATGCGCGCGTCGGGCAGCCCCTCGCGCAGGCGCGTGAGATCGCTGTCGATCGTCGCGTGGATGTCGTCGGCGCGGGTGTCGTAGCTGAAGTTGTCGTTGAGGCCCATCGTCACGAACACGATGTCGGGGTGGTCGGCGATCACGAGGGCGGGGATGTCGTCGAGTCCGTCGCGCATCGAGGCGCGACGGTTCACGAAGCCGAGGCCGTTCTCGCTGCGGTTGATCTCCTGCCACCCGCGCTCGGCTGAGACGATCGTCGACCACCGGTTCTCCGGCGAGCTCGCACCGGTGCCGCGCGTGTAGGAGTCGCCGT
Organism: Microbacterium phycohabitans; assembly: GCF_032464935.1. Taxonomy (NCBI): domain Bacteria; kingdom Bacillati; phylum Actinomycetota; class Actinomycetes; order Micrococcales; family Microbacteriaceae; genus Microbacterium; species Microbacterium phycohabitans. The sequence continues at coordinate 366,211 of NZ_JAWDIT010000002.1, read as the reverse complement.
AGAACGACACCACCGGTCCATCGGCCGGAACGGCGGTGGATGGCGCGGTCGGGGCCGGGCCCGGATCCGCGCAGGCGGCGAGGCCGAGAGCGAGGGATGCCGCGACCACCACACCGAGGGACCGTCGCGCGCGCATGAGGTCATTGTCTCCCGGCCTCGGCGGGCCAGGGCGGTTCAGGTCGTCCGCTCGGCCCCCAGGGCCGCGACATGACGAGCGATCCGCGCCGCGCGCCCGGCGTCGGTGGCGGCCGTGACGATCGGATGCAGCACGGAGTAGCGCTCCGCCTGGGTCAGGGCGGCGAACCGGCGTGCGGCCGTCGGCGCGGCATCCAGGGCCGCCTGCAGGTCGCCGGGCACCTCGATGGTCGCCGATCCGGCGTAGGCGCGTTCCCAGCGTCCGTCCGCCTTTGCGCGAGCGATCTCGTCGGCGCCGCGGGGACGCATGCGCCCCTCCTCGATCAGGCGCGCGACGATGTCGACGTTGCGCGCCGACCACATGGACCGCGCGCGGCGGGGGGTGAAGTGCTGGCGGAAGGTCGCGGCATCGCGAGATTGCTTACGCCCGTCGATCCACCCGCTGCACAGCGCCTCGTCGAGGGCCTGGGCATAGGTGAGAGTCGTGGGCGAGGTCGTGCCCTTTTTCGCGAGCACGAGCCACACCCCGTCGCTCTCGCTCTCGTGGGCGTCGAGCCAGTCGCGCCAGGCGGTGACGTCGTCGACGGTCAGCTCGGGTGCGTCGGCCATGGGTCGGCTCCTTCCGCGATGCTTCGGACACTAGCGCGGGCCTCCGACACGGCGCCCTATCGGATACCGCAGCCCGAGGGCAACCTGCCCCCGGGCGGTCGAGGCGCCCCCCACGATGAGGACATGCGATGTGTGACCTACGCCGGTGAGACCGTGACCACGACAGATGACGTGGCGGAGGCGCTCGTGCAGCTCACCGCGTCGATCGCCGCCGACGGACAGGCGGAGGCGGTCAGCATCCCGATCGTGACCGAGGCGGGCGACACCGAAGAGGCCGAGCTCGTCATCGGCGTCGGCAACGACGTCCTGAGCGCCCCCGCCGACGACTTCGCCGGCGAGGAGCCCGACTTCTCCTGGGCCGCCGAGGAGCTGCGTCAGCACAAGCGCTTCCCGAAGGCCCCGGCCGTCGCGCACGAGCAGACCATCGACACCGACAACCCCGACGCGTTCTGGGATCCCGACCTCGACGGTTTCACCCGCGCCTGACCAGCCCACCCGCCGCACCGCGGGCGGTTGCTCGTCGTCCTCCGGCGGCGCCGGGGCCCCCGCACCCCCGGGGGGAGCTCGTCAACCCCACCTCCGCCCCCCACGACCGACGTAGCGTGGGCCCTCCACACCGGATGCGACCGGTCATCGTCCCGGTGTGCGAGCCCCGGACCGTCCGGGCGGCACCGCCGTTTCGCGCGTGGCGCCCGGACACCCGGCATCCCGCAGGATGGATGCATGCAGCACTCCCTCGTCACCGGCGCGTCGCGCGGAATCGGCCGGGCCATCGCCGTGGCCCTGAGCGCGAGGGGCGATCGCGTCGCCGTGCACTACGGCTCCGATCGGGATGCCGCGGAGCACACGCTCACCCTCCTGCACGGTGACGGGCACCTCGTCGTCGGCGGCGATCTCTCCGACCCCGCGGTCGCTCAGCGCACCGTCGACGACGTTCTCGCCGCGTTCGGACGTATCGATGTGCTCGTCAACAACGCGGCGATCGCGCCGAGTCCCGAGACCTCGCACCCGATCGACACCGTCGACTACGCCGACTGGAACCGCACGTGGGAGCGCATGCTCGACATCGACGTGCGCGCGCCCGCCAACACGACCTTCCTCGTCGCCCGATCGATGATCGATCGAGGCCTGCCCGGCGCGATCGTGAACGTCGGCTCGCGCGGAGCCTTCCGCGGCGAGCCCGAGTTCCCCGCCTACGGCGCCGCGAAGGCGGGCCTTCACGCGATGGGCCAGTCGCTCGCGGTCGCCCTCGCCCCGCACGGCATCGCCGTGACCAGCGTCGCCCCCGGGTTCGTGGGCACCGACCGGCAGCAGCAGAAGCTCGACGGGCCCGCCGGAGACGGCATCCGGGACCAGAGTCCGTTCGGCCGCGTCGCGACCCCGGAAGAGGTGGCGGATGCCGTGGTCTACCTCAGCTCGCCGGGTTCGCAGTGGGCGTCGGGAGCCATCCTCGACCTGAACGGGGCGTCGCACCTGCGCAGCTGAGCCGCCCGGCGACGCGGCGCGGTGCGTCGCGTGCGGGGATCGGGCAACCCCTCGCCGCCGGGGCCCGCGCGGGTCAGACTCGAGGCATGCACCCCGTTCTCGTGATCATCGACATCCAGCGCGACTACTTCCCCGGCGGCCGTCATCCCCTGGTCGACCCGGATGCCGCGGCCGACGCCGCCGCACGCGTTCTCGCGCGTCAGCGGGGCCTGTCCGCTCCCGTCATCCACGTGCGACACGAGAGCCCGGCCGGCGGGGGTTTCCTCGAGATCGGCACGGACGGGGCGGAGATCGACCCGCGCGTCGCACCAGCCTCAGACGAGACGGTGATCGTCAAGCACGCACCGAACTCCTTCATCGGCACCGACCTGAACGAGCGTCTGCGCGCGTTGGGCGCGAGCGAGCTGCTCGTGGTCGGCATGATGACGAGCATGTGCGTGGATGCCACCGTCCGCGCCGCCGTCGATCTCGGCTACGCCGTGACGGTCGTCGGCGACGCCTGCGCCGCTCCCGGTCTCGCTTACGGCGGGGTCGAGGTGCCCGGCGAGGCGGTGCACGCGGCCTTCCTCGCGGCACTCGGGGGCGCGGGGGCGCGGGTGGTGACGAGCGCGGAGCTGGGCTGACGCGGTCCCCGCGCGACCGTCAGGTCCGGTCGCGCAGCGCGTAGAGGCTGATGCTCTCGGACAGCTGATCCACCTCGAACCGGCTGAGGAGGAGATTGTTCATCTTCGCCGTGGACGGTTCGCCGATGACGACCCAGGTGTCCGGGTCGACCTGGGCGGTGACATCGGTGGAACCGCATTGGGCGTCGGCGCCGTCGGCAACGCTCGAGAACACGACCACGATGCACACCTCGCCGGGCACGTCGGGCTGGCGCCCGACGTAGACGAGACCGTTCTCCGTGCTGGCGACGAAACGCACGGACGCGGGGTCGAGGATTCCCGCCATCTCGGGGAACGGCAGCCTGTCCTCGGCGGTCGCGGCGTAGGTCAGTTCCGGGATGTCGCCGCCGGCGCGCGGCGGGCTGAAGGTCGCGCCGACGACCACGCCGGCGACGAGGCCGGCGACTGCGGCGAGGAGCGGGATGAGGGCTTCGCGGCGTTTCACCTCGACGGCGAAGCGACGACAGGGCGACGAGATCGGCCCGGACGTGTCGCCGGGCTGCGCCTCGGCTCGGCGGTCCGGCGCCGGGCCGCCGGCCTCCTCGGGCGTTCCCGCGGTCCCGTCCCACACCGCGGGGTCGGCCTCGGGCTCCGCCGGAGCCATCCGCGCCCGCTCATCCAGCTCGTGCAGGCGGGTCACGAGGGCCTGGTCCACGGTCGCGCCCCTGGCGTACACGCGCGCGTAGAGTCGCGCCCGTTCCTCCTGCTCGGCGTCGCTCAACATGCTCCCACCCTGCCCCATGGGCCGTGGACCGGTTCGCGCGAGGAAGATCGTCGCTTATGTGGCGCCGCCTCCGGTGGCAGAGGCCCGGCCGGGGATGCGGTTCGCGACGACACGGATGCCCTCCCGGTACCGCCCATGAGGGCAGGGGAGGGGCTGACCGGAATCGTCCCCACGCGCCGCTGCACAGCGCGCGGAGCCTCCGGCGGCGTGAGCCACCCGAGGGTTCGCATCATGGCAACACGAATGCCCTCCCGCGCGGCCGGTGGCCGCCCGTGAGGGCATCGGAGGGGCTGACGGGAATCGAACCCGCGCTGTCTGCTTGGGAAGCAGAAGTTCTGCCATTGAACTACAGCCCCGTGCGCCTCGCGGCGACCCGGCCAGCATAACAGCGTCCGCCCGGCATCCGTCCGCCGTCGAGGGCCTCCGCGCGTCCGAGGTGTCGCCGCGATGACCGTCGCGTGCCCAGATGACCCGCCCGAGACGGTCGAGTCGCGTCTTCTCGGTCGTCGCGTGTCATCTCGGCGGGCGTCGGGAGCGGCGCCTCTAGGCTGAACCCGTGCTGCTCTCCGATCGCGACATCCGGGCCCACCTCGACGACGGCCGTCTCGGCCTCGATCCCTACGATCCCGCCATGGTGCAGCCGTCCAGTGTCGACGTGCGTCTCGATCGGTACTTCCGGCTGTTCGACAACCACAAGTACCCCTTCATCGATCCCGCCGAGGACCAGCCCGAGCTCACGCGTCTCATCGAGGTCGAGCCCGACGAGCCGTTCATTCTTCACCCGGGCGAATTCGCCCTCGGGTCGACCTTCGAGCGCGTCACCCTCCCCGACGACGTCGCCGCGCGCCTCGAGGGCAAGTCCTCGCTCGGACGCCTGGGTTTGCTCACGCACTCCACGGCCGGCTTCATCGACCCCGGCTTCTCGGGGCACGTCACCCTCGAGCTGTCGAACGTCGCGACGTTGCCGATCAAGCTGTGGCCGGGTATGAAGATCGGCCAGGTCTGCTACTTCCGCCTGACCTCGCCCGCCGAGAACCCCTACGGCTCCGGCCCCTACGGCAACCGCTACCAGGGTCAGCGGGGCCCGACGGCTTCGCGCTCGGCGCTCAACTTCCACCGCACCGACGTCGGCACGACCGATGCGGGGTCGGCCGGCCGCTGACGCCCCCGCGGACCCGCCCGCGAACGAGGACAGCCCCGTCGAGTCGACCTCGACGGGGCTGTCCGTTCATGCGCTCGGGAGCGGCGCGGGTCCACCGATAAACGCGATTCCTGCCGAGAAACACGGTGCGCGTGTGATTCTCGCCACGGAGAGCGTTTATCGATGATCACGCGGATGCCGGCGCGTCACCGGATGCCGAGGCCTCGCGGCCGCGGCTGAAACCGGCGTCGAATCCACGCTCGTAGGCGCGCTGCGACGATCGGCGGTCGTCGTGACGGTGACCGCGGTGGTGACCGCGCCCGTGTCCGGAGTCGCCACGGCGCGGATCGCACCCGCGGCCGTGGCCGGCGCGGTGGTGCTCTGCGCTGTCGTGGGCACCGGGGCGCCCGTGATCCGCCTCGCCGTAGCCCTCCTCGCCGTGCGCGAAGCTCCGCTCGCCGTGCGCGGAGTCGTGCGCGAAGCCGTGCCCGCCGTGCTCGTAGCTGCGCCCGCCGTCCGCGAAGCCGCGCTCGCCGCCGTGCCCGCGGGGCCCGAAGGCGTGCGCGTCCGGACCGAAGCGGGGGCCGAAGCCGCGCGTCCCCGGTCCGAAGCCGCGCCCGAAGGGTCCGAAGCCGCGACCGGCGCCGGACGCGGGCCCGAAGCCGCGACGGTTCTCGCCGTCGCTGTCGCCCCCGTCGAGGCCCAGGGCGGTCGACACCGCGTCGAGGGCGGTCGTCAGGCGCACGAGCTCCTCGGCCGGAACCTCGGAGAGCAGCGCCGTGCGGGTGGCATCCACGCGATCGAGGACCGCGCGGCCCTCGTCGGTGAGCGCCCAGCCCGCGTCTCCGCGGGCGATCCAGCCCTGTTCCACGAGGGCGTCGAGGCGCTTCCCGCCGCGTGCGAGGCGCGCGGTGATCCACGGTGCGTCGACGCGACCGTCGACGGCGCTGAGCAGGAGCACGGTCTTGGGAGGGATGCCGCTGTCGCGCAGCTGCGCGAAGAGGCGGTGGTGCAGCGCATGACCGACCGTCGTGAGGCGGTGGGCGAAGCTGCGGGGGTCGAGAGGTGTGGAGGTGGTCATGAGAAGTCCTTTCGTCGGCGGAGGTTCCGCCATTACATGTCATGTGACAACGGATGTACTGTGACATGTATTCCCGATGCTTGTCAAGAGACATGTAAAGTCGGGGCATGGCCTTCGACCCCGCCGACGAGATCGCTGCGGCCCTGGCTCGCCTGCGCGGTCGGCGCCCCCGTCCGCCGTTTCCCCCCGACGCGCACCACCACCCGCACGGAGCCCACGGAGGACATGGCGGCCCGTGGGGCCGCGGCGCGCCGCCGTGGGCCGATCCGGCGCGCGGACGCTTCGGGGGTCCCGCGCGCCTGCGCCTGCTCGACGCGCTGATCGCGGCATCCGGCCCGCTGTCGGTGAGCGAGATCGCCGAGGCGATCGGCGTGGATCAGCCGCGTGCGTCGCGCCTCGTGCAGCAGGCCGAGCAGATGGGATTGGTCGCGCGCGAGCCCGACCCCGACGACGCGCGCCGCACGCGCGTGCGACTCACTCCCGAGGGGGAGGGGCTCGTCTCCGGCTTCCGCGGTCGGCGGCGGGATGCCGTGCGCTCCGCCCTCGAGGGATTCACCGACGCCGAGCGCGCCGAGTTCGCCCGTCTGCTGGCGAAGTTCGCCGACGCCTGGCCGCGCGACTGATCGCCGGCGCCGACGCTGCCGCGTAGCGCGGTCGCTCGTGCACAACTCCGGAGATTCGTTTCGCGTGGGTCTGCACACCCGCGGGATTCCGCGGCTGCGGCTCGTGCCGCCGTCGGATTTTCCTGAGTTGTGCGCGTCGGAGGTGCGGGAGGGGCCGCGGCCGACGGCTCGGGATCTCGCCGCATCCGTGCATCGGGCGGCGTGGTCGCTCGTGCACAACTCCGGAGATTCGGACTGCGCCGGGGCGGCATCCGCGTGGTTCCGGGGTCGCCACTGGTCGGTCCGACGAATCTTCAGGAGTTGTGCACGCCGACGATGCGGCCAGGGCCCAGCGGGCGGGTGGCGCGGGCTCAGGCGATGGCGGCCGCCTTCGTCTTCACCGGCAGCATCAGCAGCAGGCCGGCCCCGAGGATCAGCACGATGCCGAGGATGCCCAGGCGCGTGTCGCCCGTGATCCCGACGAACAGCGCGAACAGGCCCGGGGCCAGGAACGACACCGCGCGACCGGTGGTGGCGTACAGCCCGAAGATCTCGCCCTCGCGTCCCTCGGGCGCCACGCGCGCGAGGAACGACCGGCTCGCCGACTGCACCGGCCCCACGAACGCGCACAGGCCCAGGCCCACGATCCAGAAGCCCGCCTGCGACGTGCCGATGAAGAGCATCGTCGTGCCGAGCACGATCAGGCAGATCAGGGAGGCCAGGATCACGCGCTTCGGGCCGAACCGGTCGTCGAAGCGCCCGGCGACGAACGTGCTGATGCCCGCGACGACGTTCGCCGCGACGGCGAAGTAGAGCACTTCGGTCGAGCTGAACCCGAACACCTGGGCCGCGATGATCGCCCCGAACGTGAACACCCCCGTGAGACCGTCGCGGAAGACGGCGCTCGCGACGAGGAACAGCAGCACCTGTCGACTGTCGCGCCAGAGCGAGCGCAGCGTGCCCCACAGCACGACGTACGAGCGGAAGAAGCCGACCCGCACTTGCCGCCTCTGCGCCGGGATCTCGGGCACGCGCACCAGGACCGGGATCGCGAACACCGCGTACCAGAGAGCGGATGCCAGGATCGCGATCCGGATGTTCAGACCGCCCTCCTTGCTCACGGCGAGCAGGCCCCCGGCATCCGGGTTCGAGAAGCTCTGGATGAAGAGCACGAGCAGGAGCAGCAGCAGCACGATGCCGCCGACGTAGCCCATGCCCCAGCCGAAGCCCGAGACGCGGCCGATGTTCTCGCGGGTGGAGACCTGCGTGAGCATCGCGTAGTAGTTGACGCTCGCGAACTCGAAGAACACGTTGCCCACGGCCAGGAGCGTCGCGCCGAGGATCAGGTACGCCGGGGTCCCCTCGACGAAGAACATCGCCGCCATGGCGAGCACGACGACCCCCGTGTTGATGCCGAGCCAGAGCTTCCGCCGGCCGGTGCCGTCGGAGCGCTGACCGAGCACGGGGGCCACGAGGGCCACGACGACGCCCGCGATCATGAGGGCGACCCCGACGAGGCTCGCGTTGTCGGCGAGGGCGCGCACGAGCGCCGGGTCTTTGTCGTCGCCCCCGGCGGCCGCGACCACGGCCGGATCGACGAAGAGCGAACTGGCGAGATACGTGCTGAACACGAACGTCGTGACGACGGCGTTGAACGCCGCCGAACCCCAGTCCCACAGGGCCCACGCCAGTACGGGACGTCGGCCGACGGCGGGAGCGGGAGCGGTGCCGGGCGCGGACATGTCGGTCACGGTAGGGCCCTTCGGTGAACGCCGGGTGCCCCGGCGCGACGCGGCGCCGGCATCGGCGCGCGGGTTCAGGCTAGACCCGAGCCCGCGATCGGGCGCGCAGGAGACTACCGTGGAGTCATGGCATCCGAAACCCCCGTCGACTCCGCTGAGGCTGAGACCACCCCCGAGAAGCTCACCTTCGCCGACCTGGGACTGGATGCCGCTGTGCTCAAGGCCCTCAAGGACGTCGGCTACGAGACCCCCTCCGCCATCCAGGCGGCCACCATCCCCGTGCTGCTGCAGGGCCGCGACGTCGTGGGCCTGGCCCAGACCGGAACCGGCAAGACCGCGGCGTTCGCGCTGCCGGTGCTGTCGCAGATGGAGACCGGCCACAAGAACCCGCAGGCACTCGTGCTCGCTCCCACCCGCGAGCTCGCGCTGCAGGTGTGCGAGGCGTTCGAGAAGTACGCCGCCCACATCAAGGGCGTCTCGGTGCTGCCCGTGTACGGCGGGCAGGGCTACGGCCAGCAGCTGTCGGCCCTCCGCCGCGGCGTCGACGTGATCGTCGGCACCCCCGGCCGCATCATGGACCACCTCGACAAGGGCACCCTCGACCTGAGCGAGCTGAAGTTCCTCGTGCTCGACGAGGCCGACGAGATGCTCAAGATGGGCTTCGCGGAAGACGTCGAGACGATCCTCGCCGACACGCCGTCGACGAAGCAGGTCGCGCTGTTCTCGGCGACCATGCCGGCGCAGATCCGCCGCATCTCGGCGCAGTACCTCAACGACCCCGAAGAGATCACGGTCAAGACCAAGACCACGACCTCGGCGAACATCACCCAGCGCTATCTGATCGTGTCGTACCAGCAGAAGATCGACGCCCTCACGCGCATCCTCGAGGTCGAGAACTTCGAGGGCATGATCGTCTTCACCCGCACGAAGAACGAGACCGAGACCGTCGCCGAGAAGCTGCGCGCCCGCGGCTACACCGCGGCGGCGATCAACGGCGACATCGCCCAGGTGCAGCGCGAGCGCACGGTCAACCAGCTGAAGTCGGGCAAGCTCGACATCCTCGTGGCGACCGACGTCGCCGCGCGCGGCCTCGACGTCGAGCGCATCAGCCACGTCGTCAACTACGACCTGCCGATCGACACCGAGTCGTACGTGCACCGCATCGGCCGCACCGGCCGCGCCGGCCGCACGGGAGACGCGATCAGCTTCGTCACCCCGCGCGAGCGCCGCATGCTCACCGCGATCGAGAAGGCCACGCGCCAGCCGCTGACCGAGATGTCGCTGCCGAGCGTCGACGACGTCAACGCCACGCGTCTGACCCGCTTCGACGACGCGATCACCGCGGCCCTCGAGGACACCGCCGCGATCGCGACCTTCCGCGACGTCGTGGCCCACTACGTCGAGCACCACGACGTGCCCGAGGCCGACGTCGCCGCGGCCCTCGCCGTGGTCGCCCAGGGCGACACCCCGCTGCTGCTCGAGGAGGAGACCCTTCGCCAGCAGCGCTTCGACAACGACCGTCCGTCGCGCGACGGCGGATCCCGAGACGCCGGTTCGCGCGACGGTGGTCCGCGCCGCGACAGCTCCGGGCGCTTCGCGACGTATCGCATCGCCGTCGGTCGTCGTCAGCGCGTCGAACCCCGCCAGATCGTCGGCGCCCTGGCGAACGAGGGCGGTCTGCGTCGCAATGACTTCGGTGCGATCCAGATCCGTCAGGACTTCTCGCTCGTCGAGCTCCCCGCCGACCTCTCGCGCGACACGATCGACCGCCTCGCCGACACGCGCATCTCGGGGCAGCTCATCGACCTGCGCCTCGACCAGGGCGGACGCTCCGCCAAGCGCAGCGACCGGCCCCAGCGCCGCGACCGCGACCGCGACTGAGCGCCGCCCGGCCGCCGCGCCGGGTTCACGGCATCCTTTCGACGCCCCCCGTGCCCCGTTGAGGGTGCGGGGGCGTCGTCGTTTCCAGCGGGGCGGGGGACGAAGCGGGCGGGCGGGGTTTGGGGCGTGTTCCTGCGTTTGGGGCGCTGATCTTCCGCCCCGAGCGGCGGGCTGCGCCCCAAACCGTCTGGGTCGGTGTGGCGGGCAGTCCTGGCCGGACGGGGGCGGGGTGTCGTCGTTGGGGGCAGGCGGGCGGGGTTTGGGGCGTGTTCCTGCGTTTGGGGCGCTGATCTTCCGCCCCGGACGTCGAGGTGCGCCCCAAACGCCGGGGCGTGGCCCGGGGTTCGGCCTGCGGACGGCGGGAATCCCGGCATCCGGAAGTTGAGCCAATTCATATCAAGTCGCCTTGACCTCCCGACGGGGGTTCGATAACCTTGAGTCATCGCGGCTCAACCCGCGCAGAGACTTTCACCAGAACCCCGAGCGCGGCAAGGGCCGTGCTCACAAGCAAGGAGACACATATGCCCCGTGCAGTGGGAATCGACCTCGGTACGACCAACTCCGTCGTGAGCGTGCTCGAGGGTGGCGAGCCCAAGGTCATCGCCAACGCCGAGGGTTTCCGCACGACCCCCTCGGTCGTCGCGTACACCAAGGACGGCGAGGTGCTCGTCGGCGAGACGGCCAAGCGCCAGGCCGTCACCAACGTCGACCGCACCATCTCGAGCGTCAAGCGCCACATGGGCACGACCTGGTCGTTCGACGTCGACGGCAAGAAGTGGACGCCGCAGGAGATCTCGGCCCGCATCCTCCAGAAGCTCAAGCGCGACGCCGAGGAGTACCTGGGCGACAGCGTGACGGATGCCGTCATCACGGTGCCCGCGTACTTCAACGACGCCGAGCGTCAGGCCACCAAGGAGGCCGGTGAGATCGCGGGCCTCAACGTGCTCCGCATCATCAACGAGCCCACCGCCGCGGCCCTCGCGTACGGCCTCGACAAGGGCAAGGAAGACGAGCTCATCCTCGTCTTCGACCTCGGTGGTGGAACGTTCGACGTGTCGCTGCTCGAGGTGGGCAAGGATGACGACTTCTCGACCATCCAGGTGCGCGCCACCTCCGGTGACAACCGTCTCGGTGGAGACGACTGGGACCAGCGCGTCGTCGACTACCTCATCAAGCAGTTCAAGGACACCACCGGCGTCGACGTCTCGGGCGACAAGATCGCCCTCCAGCGTCTGAAGGAAGCCGCCGAGCAGGCCAAGAAGGAGCTGTCGAGCTCGACCTCGACCTCCATCAACCTGCCCTACCTGTCGCTCACCGACTCGGGCCCCGTCTCGCTCAGCGAGACCCTGACGCGCGCCAAGTTCGAGGACCTCACCAAGGACCTCCTCGACCGCACCCGCAAGCCCTTCTCCGACGTCATCCGCGAGGCCGGCGTCAAGGTCGACGACATCGCCCACGTGGTGCTCGTCGGCGGCTCGACCCGCATGCCCGCGGTCGCCGAGCTCGTCAAGAAGGAGACGGGCAAGGACGCCAACAAGGGCGTGAACCCCGACGAAGTCGTGGCCGTGGGCGCAGCCCTCCAGGCCGGTGTCCTCAAGGGCGAGCGCAAGGACGTCCTTCTCATCGACGTCACCCCCCTGAGCCTCGGCATCGAGACCAAGGGCGGCATCATGACCAAGCTCATCGAGCGCAACACGGCCATCCCGACCAAGCGCAGCGAGACCTTCACCACCGCCGACGACAACCAGCCGTCGGTCGCGATCCAGGTCTTCCAGGGCGAGCGCGAGTTCACCCGCGACAACAAGCCGCTCGGCACCTTCGAGCTCACGGGCATCGCTCCGGCTCCCCGCGGCATCCCGCAGGTCGAGGTCACCTTCGACATCGACGCCAACGGCATCGTGCACGTGTCCGCGAAGGACAAGGGCACCGGCAAGGAGCAGTCGATGACCATCACGGGCGGCTCGTCGCTGCCCAAGGAGGACATCGAGCGCATGGTGCGCGAGGCCGAGGAGAACGCGGCGGAGGACAAGAAGCGTCGCGAGTCCGCCGAGACCCGCAATCAGGCCGAGACGCTGTCGTACTCGATCGAGAAGCTGATCAAGGAGAACGAGGACAAGCTCCCCGCCGAGGTCAAGACCGAGGTCCAGGGCGACGTCGACGCGCTCAAGACGGCTCTCGCCGGTGACGACGACGACGCGGTCAAGACCGCGTTCGACAAGCTGAACACCAGCCAGGGCAAGCTCGGCGAGGCCATCTACGCCTCGTCGCAGGCCGCCGGTGAGCCCGCCGACCCCAACGTAGGTCAGCCGGGCAACGGTGAGACGCCGAACCCCGAGGAAGACGTCATCGACGCCGAGGTCGTCGACGACGAGCCGACCGACGAGAACAAGAAGTAAGCGACAGACACATGGCACACAAGGACGACGAACAGCCCACGGGCTCGGGCGCCGGTCCTGACGAGACGGGGCCGGAGGAGAACACCTCCGGCCCCGCGCCGTCGGGCGAGCGGGCCGAGACGGCCGACGCGGATGCCGAGGGCCTGACCATCGACGACATCCTCGGCGCCGAGCAGACCCCCGAGGCCGCGGCCGAGGGGGCGGGCTCCGACAAGGAGGCCTCCCTGCTGATCGACCTCAAGCGCCTGCAGGCGGAGTACGCCAACTACCGCAGGCGCACCGAGGAGCAGCGCGAGCGCGAGATCGAGCGGGCCAAGGGCGAGGCCGTGAAGGGCCTGCTGCCCGTCATGGACGACCTCGACCGCGCGGCCAAGCACGGCGACCTCGTCGAGGGCAGCCCCCTCGCCGCGATCGGCGACAAGGTGCGCGCCGTGGCCGAGCGCCTCGGCGTGGTGTCGTACGGCGCCGTCGGCGACGTGTTCGACCCGCAGCAGCACGAGGCGATCTTCCAGGCCCCGACTCCGGGCGTGACCGAGACGACGATCCTCGAGGTCGTCGAGGTCGGCTACCGCCTCGGCTCGGTCGAACTGCGACCGGCCAAGGTCGTCGTCGCCGTACCGGCCTAGGAGGAGGACGCATGGCGAGTCAGGACTGGTTCGACAAGGACTTCTACAAGGTCCTCGGTGTCGACAAGAGCGTCAGCGCTGCCGATCTGAAGAAGACGTACCGCAAGCTCGCGCGCCAGTACCACCCCGACTCGAACCCGGGAGACGCGAAAGCGGAGGCGAAGTTCAAGGAGATCAGCGAGGCCTACTCGGTGCTCAACGATCCGGAGCAGCGCGAGGAGTACGACCAGATCCGGGCCATGGGCTCGGGGGCGCGCTTCTCGGCTCCGGGGGCGAGCGGCGGCGGCGGCTTCGACGACGTCTTCAGCCGCTTCGGTCAGGGGCGCGGTGGCGCGCAGGCTCCGGGCGGCTTCGACGACTTCTTCTCGATGTTCGACCAGCAGGGCGGTGGGGGCTTCGGCTCCGGTCGCTTCGGTCAGACGACGGGCGGATTCCGCGGCTTCGGAGGTCCCCAGCGGGGAGCCGACGTCACGGCGCGCACGACGATCGACTTCGTCACCGCGGCCAAGGGCGAGACCATCACCCTCCAGGGCGAGGACAACGTCCCGTTCAAGGTGAAGATCCCGGCCGGCGTCTCCGACGGTCAGAAGATCCGCCTGCGCGGTCGCGGCCGGCCCTCGCCCGACGGCGGCGAGAAGGGCGACATCGTGGTGACCGTGGCCGTGCGTCCGCACCCCGTCTTCTCGCGCGACGGCCTCAACCTGCGGGTGACGGTCCCCGTCACCTTCACCGAGGCGGCGCTCGGTGCGACCATCGAGGTGCCGACCCTGGGCGGCGATCCGGTACGGCTGCGCGTCGCTCCGGGCACGCCGTCGGGTCGCGTTCTGCGCGTCAAGGGGCGCGGGATCGCGACGACCAAGGGCACCGGCGACCTCCTCGCCGAGGTGCAGGTCGCCGTCCCCACGCACCTGGACGACGCCGCGCGCGAAGCCCTCGAGCGGTTCCAGGCGCTCGAACCGAAAGAGAACCCCCGCGCCGACCTCATGGCCAAGGCGCGGTAAACATACGCGCGTCGCCGCGGTTCTCGGCATCCGATGAGACAGGATGCCGAGAACCCGGTGTCGCAACCGCCACGACGGAAGAAGGTGAGACGTGGCCGAGAGAGAGATCGACGAAGACGCCCCGATCTTCGCCATCGCCGCCGCGGCGGAACTGTCGAACATGCACCCGCAGACTCTGCGCCAGTACGACCGCCTCGGCCTCGTCGTGCCCGCGCGCACGCAGGGCGGGTCGCGGCGGTACTCCAGCCGTCACGTGCAGCAGCTGCGCGAGGTGGCCCGGCTCTCGGGCGAGGGCATGAGTCTTCCCGCCATCGCCCGTCTGCTCGCGCTCGAGGAGCGCGTGCACGAGCTCGCCCGTCGCGTGAACGATCTCGAGCGACAGCTCAACGCCGAGCGGCAGTCGCGTCCCGGTGCACGCGTCTTCGCGGCCGGCGCGACGGGTTCGGTCGTGACGCTTCGCCACGGTGCGCGCGTGCGACGCGCGACCGACGTGGTGCTCTGGCGCCCGCACGGTCTCCACGACGACTGAGACGCGTCAGGCGGGATCCAGGCGCAGCACGTTCCGGGACTCGCCCACCTGCAGGTCGTCGACGACGCGGATCGTGCGCGCGACGGCATCCACCTGGTCGATGATCGTGCCGAAGCGCTGCCGGTCCGAGCAGACAGCGGTGACCGTCACGAAGTGCGAGCCGGTGTCCCACGTGTAGGTGGCGAACGGCGGTGTCTTCGGATCGCTCGGCAAGGGCATCGCCAGCTTCTCGCCGACGCCGAGGTGAGGGTTGCGGAACGACTCCGTGTCGTCGTACTCCATGGGCATCATGGCGCGCGCGGTGCGCAGCTGCGGCGTTGCCTCGTGCAGCTGCGCCATCACGACCAGCAGCTCGGGATCGCTCTTCCAGACCCACACGAGCACGCGCCCGGCGGCGCGGCGCATGAGCAGCGGGGCCGCCTGGCTGAGGATCCACGCGAACGCGCCGCCGCCCGCGCGCGGTGTGGCGCCGGTGGCCTGGTTCGCCTGGCTCAGCAGCATGCCGATCGCCGCCTTGCGGTGGCGGCGGCCACGGAATCCGAGGGAGCCGGTCACCGGCACCCAGAGGTCGGCGGGGGCGTCGGCCTGCAGTCGGGACATGCCCCACAGCCTACGAGTCGCGTCCTGGGAGACGGATGCCGAGGGCCGACGTTCGCGAGCAGAGAACGCTCCCACGCGCGAAAGTGTCGCCGATGTCGGAGGTCAGTGACAGGCTGATATCCGCGGTCATCGCGACCGCCCTCACACACCCGGAGGGTCCCGTGCTCGGCAAACTCCTCATGCGCTACCTGTCGCGGTATCGCTGGCTCCTGGCCGCCATCCTGGTCTTCCAGGCCGCGTCCGCCCTGGCCACGCTCTACCTGCCGCGTTTGAACGCCGACATCATCAACCTCGGCGTCGCGCAGGGCGACACGGGATTCATCTGGTCGCGCGGCGCCCTCATGCTCGTCATCTCGCTCGGCCAGATCGTGGCATCCGTCATCGCCACCTACTTCGCCGCGCGCGCCGCCATGGCCGCCGGCCGCGACATCCGGCGCGATGTGTTCGAGCGCGTGAGCGGATTCTCCGAGCGCGAGCTGTCGCAGTTCGGCGCGGGCTCCTTGATCACCCGCAACACCAACGACGTGCAGCAGGTGCAGATGCTGGCGATGATGGGCGCCACCATGCTCGTCAGCGCCCCGCTCCTCGCGGTCGGCGGCGTCATCATGGCGCTGCAGCAAGACGTCGGTCTCAGCTGGCTGATCGCCGTCGCGGTGCCCGTCCTGCTCGTCGCGGCGGGGCTGATCATCGCGCGCATGGTGCCTCTGTTCCGCAGCTACCAGTCCAAGCTCGACGGCGTGAACCGGGTCATGCGCGAGCAGTTGACCGGGGTGCGCGTCGTGCGGGCCTTCGTGCGCGAGCGCATCGAAGAAGAGCGTTTCCGCCGGGCGAACACCGACATCCTCGTGGTGGGCCGCAAGGTGGGCTCCCTCTTCGTGCTGCTGTTCCCGCTGGCGATGCTCGTGCTCAACGTCACCGTCGTCGGGGTGATCTGGTTCGGCGGCATCCAGGTCGACGCCGGCGGGGTCGAGATCGGTACCCTCTTCGCCTTCATCCAGTACGTCGCGCAGATCCTCGGCGGCGTGCTCATGGCCAGCTTCATGACCGTGATGATCCCGCGCGCCGCCGTGTCGGCCGAGCGCATCGGCGAGGTGCTCGACAGCACGTCGACGCTGCACCGTCCCGACCATCCCGTGCGCTCGTTCCCCGAGGCCGGCGCTGTCGAGTTCGACGACGTGTCGTTCGCGTACCCGGGCGCGGAAGCGCCGGTGGTGGCGGGCGTCACCTTCCGCGCCGCCCCGGGCGAGACCGTCGCCATCGTCGGATCGACGGGGGCGGGGAAGACCACTCTCGTCTCCCTCATCCCGCGCCTCTTCGACGTCACGGGCGGCGCGGTGCGCGTCGGCGGGGTCGACGTGCGCGAGGCCGACCTCGACGAGCTGTGGAAGGGCATCGGTCTCGTTCCGCAGCGCCCCTTCCTCTTCAGCGGCACCGTGGCATCCAATCTGCGGTTCGGACGCGAAGACGCCACCGACGACGAGTTGTGGCACGCCCTCGAGATCGCGCAGGGACGCGACTTCGTCGAGGCCATGGACGGCAAGCTCGAGGGGCGCATCGCTCAGGGCGGCACCAATGTCTCGGGCGGTCAGCGGCAGCGCCTCGCGATCGCGCGGGCGATCGTGCACCGGCCCCGCGTGCTGGTCTTCGACGACTCGTTCTCCGCGCTCGACCTCACCACCGACGCGCGTCTGCGGGCGGCGCTCTGGGCGGAGCTGCCCGAGGTGACGAAGATCGTGGTCGCGCAGCGCGTGTCGACCATCACCGGGGCCGACCGCATCGTGGTCCTCGAAGACGGACGCATGGCCGGACTCGGAACGCATGACGAGCTGTTGCGCACGAGTCCCACGTATCGAGAGATCGTCGAATCGCAGCTGGGGGTGGAAGCATGAGCGCGCCCGACGCCCTCACCGACGAAGATCGCGCCGAGCTCGAGCTCGCCGAGCAGGCGCGACAGAACTCGGGAGACTGGAACAGCGTCGCCCCCGGCAAGGCCGCTGCCTTCGGCCCCAGCTTCCGACGCCTGATCGGGCTGCTTCGTCCCTACGCGTGGGCGTTCGCCCTCGTCTCCGCCCTCGGCGCCCTCGGAGTGGTGCTGGCGGTGCTCGCTCCGCGCGTCCTGGGGGATGCGACCAACATCATCTTCGAGGGCGTGGTGTCGCGCGGGTTGGGCGAGGCCTTCCCCGCGGGCACCTCGAAGGAGGTCGTCGTCGAGGCGCTGC
Organism: Microbacterium phycohabitans; assembly: GCF_032464935.1. Taxonomy (NCBI): domain Bacteria; kingdom Bacillati; phylum Actinomycetota; class Actinomycetes; order Micrococcales; family Microbacteriaceae; genus Microbacterium; species Microbacterium phycohabitans. The sequence continues at coordinate 348,778 of NZ_JAWDIT010000002.1, read as the reverse complement.
GCGCATCGGGTCAGACCGACATCGCCAACATCGTCTCCGCGATGAACAGCTTCCAGGTCGGCGCGGGCGTCGATTTCGACGCTCTGCGCGTCGTGATCGTCACGGTGCTCGCTATCTACGTCGGCTCGTCGCTGCTGTCGTGGATCCAGGGCTACGTCATCAACATCATCATGGTGCGCACGATGTGGCGCCTGCGTGAAGACGTCGAGGCCAAGATCAACCGGCTGCCTCTTTCGTACTTCGACAAGGTGCAGCGCGGCGAGCTGATCTCGCGCGTGACGAACGACATCGACAACATCACGCAGACCATGCAGCAGTCGCTCTCGAGCGCGTTGACCTCGGTGCTGACCGTCGTCGGCGTGCTCATCATGATGTTCACGATCTCGTGGCAGCTCGCGCTCGTCGCCCTGGTCTCGCTGCCGCTCATGGCGGTCATCTTCGGCGTCATCGGCCCGAAGTCGCAGAAGGCGTTCGGCGAGCAGTGGAAGAAGGTCGGCCGCCTCAACGCCCGCGTCGAGGAGTCGTTCTCCGGTCATGCGCTGGTCAAGGTCTACGGGCGCGAGAAGGACGCCCGCGAGAAGTTCGAGATCGAGAACGAGGAGCTCTACCAGGCCAGCTTCCGAGCGCAGTTCCTGTCCGGCATGATCATGCCCGGCATGATGTTCGTCGGGAACCTCACCTACGTCGGCATCGCCGTGCTCGGCGGGCTCATGGTCGCGGCCGGGCAGATCCGCCTCGGCGATGTGCAGGCCTTCATCCAGTACTCGCAGCAGTTCACGCAGCCGCTGTCGCAGCTGGGCGGAATGGCGGCCGTCGTGCAGTCCGGGACCGCCTCGGCGGAACGCGTCTTCGCCCTCCTCGACGCCGACGAGCAGGAGGCCGACGCCGTCGACGCGCCGGCCGCTCCCGAGGGGCGAGGCGTCATCGAGTTCCAGAACGTCCGCTTCTCGTACACGCCCGAGCGGCCCCTCATCACCGACCTGTCGTTCCGTGTCGAGCCCGGGCAGACCGTCGCCATCGTCGGGCCCACCGGAGCGGGCAAGACCACCCTGGTCAACCTCATCATGCGCTTCTACGAGCTCGACGGAGGGCGCATCCTGCTCGACGGTCAGGACATCGCCGAGCTGCGTCGCGACGACGTCCGCTCACGCACCGGCATGGTGCTGCAGGACCCGTGGTTGTTCGCGGGGTCCATCCGCGACAACATCCGCTACGGCCGCGAGAGCGCGACCGACGACGAGATCGTCGAGGCGGCGGTGGCCACGCGCGTCGACCAGTTCGTGCACTCCCTGCCCGAGGGGTACGACACCGTCCTCGATGAGGATGCCGCCAACGTCTCGGCGGGCGAGAAACAGCTGATCACGATCGCCCGGGCATTCGTCGCCCGCCCGTCGGTGCTCATCCTCGACGAGGCGACCTCCTCCGTCGACACGCGCACCGAGCTGCTGCTGCAGCAGGCGATGGCGGCGCTGCGCGAGGGCCGCACCTCGTTCGTCATCGCTCACCGTCTCTCCACGATCCGCGACGCCGACCTCATCCTCGTGATGGAGCACGGCGACATCGTCGAGAAGGGCACGCACGACGAACTCATCGCCGCGCAGGGTGCGTACTACCGGCTCTACCGGTCGCAGTTCGAACAGGCCGCGGCCGACCTCGACGCGTCCGAGGCGGCACCGGAGCGGTCCGGTGAGCAGCAGGCGCCGGTCACCGGCGACAGTGAGGTGGTCTCTGCCATGGCGGCCGCGGCATCCGACGTCGTCGTTCCGGCGGGCGTCGACGGGCCTCCGCGGCCGGCGAATGGTTCCCCGTGATCGAGCTACGCCGAGGCGGGCGATGGAACCGAATCACGACGAAATGATGACTGATCGGTTTTCACCCTGGTGTGACTGGAACGGACAACGATTTCATCCTTCCTCGGAGGAAACGATTGTGCAGTCTAGATTGAGGACTCTAAGGCCGCGATTCTCGCAATCGCTCGGCTGAGACTCTCGCTCGACTCTCCTGCTACGGCTGGGCGCCACATCGTGGCGGCGAATTCGTTGATTCTAGATACAAAGAGAGGCCCTGTCTCATCGGAACCAACGACCATATCCCTGCGCACATCACGCGATTTCGAGCTGGTCGCCACGAGGGACAATAGCGTTCTTTTCGCGTGCGGAACGAGTTCCGGATCGGTGGGGATCTTTGCAATCGGCACGGCGAAGTACGATGCAAACATCTCCCGGTCGGCGAGGAGCCAAGCTTCCGTCATGGAATGTGCGATGCGCAACGAGAAGGTTGACCGCCAGTCGATCTCTTCCGCGAGGAGCTTAGACCGCAAGGCAACAGGGCAAGCCGAGTCCGAGTCGCGGAAGACAACCCATGGCTCTCGAGATGAGGCCGCGTTGTACTTCGGGATGAGCGGGTCAAGCCGCGTCTTCCCTCCCGCGACTCGAATCTTGCCCACGACCTGACCCGCTGCGCGCACGACGGCTTTCGCAGCCTCGCGATCAGATTCGCCCTCCACCGCGATGTTGATCACTAGCGTTTCCTCGTCGCGCTTGCCGATACCAACCCGCTCAGATCGGGCGGCGAGATGAGGTCCTGAATAATTTGAGAGAGGGGCAACTCAGCTTCCACTTCCGCGGCAGCGTCGTCAATCCCGGAGAGCGGCTGGGCCACCGTTCCATCACCCGTCACCCGCAGGACGAGGATTTCATCTGGGCGCACGCCTTCATCGTCCAGCAGCTCGGGGGCGTGAGTCGAAAGTATGACTTGGAGCGAGCGATCTCGTTGAGCTGTTGCGAGCACGGTGGGGAGCGTGCGGACTATCGCGGAGTTGAGCGAGAGTTCTGGCTCCTCAAGCAGCAACACCCCGCCATTTGCAGGCGCGCTGATGAGTGTCCACAGGAGGCCGATCAGGCGAAGAGTGCCATCTGAGAATTCGGCTTCGCTCTGTCGGGCAGGAGTCTCGCGCCAGTTTCTGTAGCCAGCGATCAAGTGGGGCCGACCGGCCGAATCTACCTCTAGCTGTAACGATTGAAACTCAGGAACCGCAGACCGCAGAGCTTGCTCCATTCGCCGAAGCCACGCCTCGCGGGTCTTCGGTGAGACGGCGTTCATCTGCGCGATGAAATTGGATCCGTAGGGATCTTCCCCACTGCCGAAGCGGCTGGGGTCCCTGATTATTTGCGGAACGAGGTGGAAGTACTGCACCCTCGAGAAATAGTCCGCAAGAGAGCGAAATCTCTGATTCGCAGAGATCTGCTCGAGGTGTGTCTGAGTCAGAAGCACTGGGTCTGTCTCATCGTTTGCGTCTGGCCGGGTCAGTAGCACCTCGCCGTTCAACTCGACGCGTTCTTCGTCGACAACCGGCCTGTTCAGACCGCCCTTCTCGCCGCGGACTGCTAATCGATAACGCCATTCGTCGTCGCCGTCTTCGAGTCGGAGATCAATGACGAGGCGACCGCGTTGATGGTAGCGGGCGAACAGACTGCGAACCTTACTGAGGCCGCCACGGCGTTTGATTGCAGCGTCGAGACCGCCGCCAGCGGAGGCGATATCGCCGAGGAACCGGAAAAGGTCGAGGAGGTTTGACTTGCCCGCCGCGTTTGGCCCAACGATGAATAACCTCCCACCGATGGGAAAATCTAGCGTCTTGAAATTTCGCCAGTTCGCGGCAGTGACGTGTGTGATTCGCATGGCAACTCCGATCTGCGTCCGACTTCAGCGTAGGGCCCAAGTTTGCTTCGATGAGTGCCGGTCATCCTACGTACGTCTGGTCTCCTTGGTGCGGGTGGGCACCGCGTTCTCAATTCGCGCCGATCACCTTCGCGAGCCGGCCGTCGTTGGAGACGGCGTGAACGCTCGTGCGCATGGCTTAGGCTCGCCCGCCGCCCGCCTGTGAGCGGCGCCCGGGCGGGGAAAACCCTCCCGGGTACAGTGGACGGACGCATGCACCGCACTGCACCGACCCCGCGCACCGCCCGCCGCACAGATAGGCCTCACCACACGTGACCACTCCTGCGACGCCCGCCGACGATCCCGCGCCCGCCGCCGTGTCTCCCGACCCGTCCGCGTCCGCCGACCGCCCGCTGAAGATCCTCATCGGCGCCGACACCTTCCTGCCCCACGTGAACGGCGCCGCCCGCTTCGCCGAACGCCTCGCGGCGGGCCTGGTCGCTCGCGGTCACGACGTCCACGTCGCCGCCCCCAGCGTCGGCCACAGCAACGCGGGCACCGCGATCGAGACGATCGAGGGTCAGCCGATGATGATGCACCGGCTCCCGGCCTACCGCTTCCTCCCGCACGACTGGATCACCTACGTGCTGCCGTGGCGCTCGAAGCACTACGCCCGCATCGTGCTCGACGAGGTCAAGCCCGATGTCGTGCACATCCAGTCGCACATCGTGATCGGCCGCGGTCTCGCCCGCGAGGCGCGCAAGCGCGGCATCCCGGTCGTGGCGACCAACCACGTGATGGCCGAGAACATCCTCGACTTCACCACGCTCCCCGACTGGCTCGACCGCGTCTTCGTCAAGCTCGCGTGGGCCGACGCGGAGCGCACGTTCAAGATGACGCGCGCGGTGACCACGCCCACGCGCAAGGCGGCCGACTTCCTCGAGTCGACGATCGACATCGACGGTGTCATCCCGATCTCGTGCGGGATCGACCGCTCGAACTATCGCCCCGACCTCACCCCGCGCGACGCGAACCGCATCCTGTTCGTCGGCCGGCTGACCACCGAGAAGCACATCGACGTCGTGCTGAAGGCCCTCTCCCAGCTCGACCCCGCGCTCGACGCCACCTTCGACATCGTCGGCGGCGGCGACCAGCGCGCCAAGCTCGAGGCGCTCGCGCAGCAGCTCGGCGTGGCGAAGCGCGTCACGTTCCACGGTCACACGTCCGACGACGAGCTCCGCGATCTGTACTCGCGTGCGAGCGTCTTCGCGATCGCCTCGATCGCCGAGCTCCAGTCGATCGCGACGATGGAGGCCATGGCATCCGGTCTGCCGATCGTGGCGGCGAACGCGGTCGCCCTGCCGCACCTCGTGCACGAGGGCGAGAACGGGTACCTCTTCACCCCCGGCGACGCCGACGAGCTCGCGGCGCGCCTGACCGTCGTGCTCACCGCGTCGCCCGAGGATCGTCGGCGCATGCAGCAGGCATCGCTCGACGCCGTCGCCGTGCACGACATCACCCGCACCCTCGACACCTTCGAAGCGCTGTATCGCGGTCGCCCGCTGCCGGAGTGACCGCGTGCACGTGGTGATGTTCGCCGATCAGCACCTCGAGTCGCTCGGCGGCGCGCAGGTGTCGATGCGGCTGCAGAAGCGGTTCCTCGAGCGCGCCGGCCACGTCGTCACGGTCGTCGCTCCGCGCCTGCACCGTCCGGCATCCGACGATCCGGCCTACCTCGACCTGCCGTCGATCGCGATCACGCCCGACCGTGAGTACGCGCTCACGTGGCCCGGTGCGCGGACCGACCGATTCCTGGATGCCGAGATGGGCGCGCGACTGCCGGCCGACGTCGTGCACGTGCAGGCCGATTTCTGGGGCGCGTTCATCGGTCACCGTTTCGCCGCGCGGCACGGGCTGCCGGTGGTGCACACAATGCACAACCGCGTCGACGTCGGGATCGAGGCGACGGCGCCGTTCCCGTCGCTCGTGCTGCGCGTGCTGAACGCGTGGGCTCGCCGTGCGCTGCCCTCCCCGGCGGCGCGGCGCGCCGCCCGTCATGGCGGGGGTCCGTCGAGGGACGCGCACGACGATCCGCGGGCAGCGCGCGGTTCCGCGACCTCCGAGGCGACGGTGGCGGGTGGCCCCTCCGCAGCGACTCCCCGCGCGGCCCGCAGGAGCGGGGTTCCCTCGCAGGATGCCGGCGAAGCGCCGCGGGATCCGCGCGATTCCACGAGCTCCGACGGGTCGACACCGCTGGTTCCGGTATCCCGCATCGACGGGTGGGCCTTCCTGCATCGACTCGCCCGCCTGTCGCGCGCGGTGACGGCGCCGTCCGCCCACTTCGCTCGCCGTCTGGAACGGCACGGGGTGGCGCCGTCGGTCGATGTCATCTGGAACGGCATCGACGACGACGTGCTCGACGCCGCCCTCGCCTTCGGGTCCTCCGCGCGCCGACCCGGACGTCCGCGATTCGTCTGGCTCGGACGCATGAGTCCCGAGAAGCGCCTGCTGCCCTTCCTCGAGGCCGTCGTGGCATCCGGGATCGACGCCGAGGTCGAGGTCATCGGCGGGGGCGCCCAGCTGTCGGCGGCCCAGCGTCTCGTCGAGCGCGAACGCCCCACGGCCGCCGTGGTCTTCTCGGGGCGCCTGCCCTACGCCGAGACCCTCGCCCGACTCGCCGACGCCGACGCCGTCGTGCAGACCTCGATCGGCTTCGAGACGCAGGGGATGACGGTCTTCGAGGCCGCCTCCCTCGGCACCCCTGCCGTGGTGAGCGACCCCGACATCGCGGCCGAGCTCGGCGGGGGGACCTGGAGCGTCGCGGATGCCACGGTCCCGGCGCTCGCGGACGCTCTGCGCCGCGCGGCCGCCGACATCGCCGCGGGTTCGCCCGTGCGCGCGGAGCCGTCGATCGCCGAGCGGTTCCGCCAGTCGTCCCGCACCGCGGCGATGGTCGCCGTCTACGAACGGGTCATCCGCTCCGGCCGGTGACCCTCGCCGGCCGGCCGTGCACGACGGCGGGGCGGGTCGGCCGACGCGCCGGGGGTGAACGGCTCATCCGGTCCGGGCGCCGACCGGCGCTGCCCGTCTGTGCACAGCGGCGGGTCGATCGGCCGGCGCGCCGGGGTTCGGCATCCCGGGGGCGGCGTGTCGGGTGCGAGGCCTGCCGTTGTGTCCGGGTGGGGCGCCGGGTTCCCGGCCCCGTCATGCCAGGCGGCCGCTGGGCTGCACCACGGCGACCGGCGACGTCGCGGGCACGGTCGACGTCGACGTCAGAGGCGCCGCGGCGGGTTCGACCGCCGCCTCGGGGGCGGTGTCACGCTCGCGCGGCAGCGCCCGCGAGGGGTCGGTGGGGATGCGACCGTAGCCGTCGGTGTGGACGAGCCACGCCGTGCCGACGATTCCGGCGAGGGACAGGATGCCGAGAGCGATGAAGTAAGCCATGGCAGAGAAGCTACGGGTAGAGGAATCATGCCGACGAGTGGCATGATGGTCGTACATCGTAAGATTTCTGCCACACACCGGAGGTGCGCATGCGCTCGGTCGCCGTCGTCGTCCAGCCGGGGTTCGCCCCGTTCGAATTCGGGCTCGCCTGCGAGGCCTTCGGTCTCGATCGCAGCGATGACGGCATCCCGAACTTCGACTTCCGCATCGTCGCCCCCGATCCGGGCGTCGTGCCCGCGAACATCGGCTTCTCGCTCAACGTCGAGCACGGTCTCGAGGCGGCGGCCGACGTCGACATCCTCGTGCTGGCGCCCATCCCGCGTGAGCAGTGGGGTGCCGTCGACGAGCGCGTCCTCGAGGTCGTGCGTTCCGCGAACGCCCGCGGCGCCTGGCTGCTGAGTGTGTGCAGCGGGTCGTTCGTGATCGCGGCATCCGGGGTTCTCGACGGCAAGCGGGCGACCACGCACTGGCGCTACGCCGACGTGATGGCGCGGATGTACCCCTCGATCGACGTCGATCCCGACGTGCTGTACGTGCAGTCGGACAACATCATCACCAGCGCCGGCACCGCCGCGGGACTCGACGCGTGCCTGCACCTGCTGCGTCAGGAGCTCGGGTCGGAGCTCACCAATCGCATCGCGCGGCGGATGGTCGTCGCCCCGCAGCGCGACGGCGGTCAGGCGCAGTTCATCGCCTCGCCCATCCCCGTCGACACCTCGCTCTCGCTCGCTCCGGTGACCGAGTGGATGCTGCAGAACCTGGATGCCGAGCTCTCGGTCGATCGACTCGCCGCCCGCGCGCACATGTCGCCACGTACCTTCGCCCGTCGCTTCAAGGCCGACCTGGGCGCGACCCCGGCCGCGTGGCTCGCGCGCCAGCGGCTACTGCACGCGCAGCGCCTGCTGGAGGAGACCGACCTCGGCCTCGACCGCATCGCCGCCGAGTGCGGATTCGGTTCCGCGGCGGTGCTGCGGCAGAACTTCGCGCGCACGATGGGGCTCACGCCGACGGCGTACCGCGCCCGGTTCTCGTGCGCGGAGACGGTGACATCCGCCCGCGCCTCGGAGCCGATCCCCGCGTGAGAACCTCGAAACGGCCCCACCCCGGGAGGGTGGGGCCGTTCCGGAACAGCGTCAGGACGCGGGGGTGAAGAACGGGTTCGACGGCGCGGTGCGCGCGGCGAGCACGTCCTCGGTGGCGGGCAGCGAATGGGCGCCGTTGCGGATCGCCTCGCGGGCGGCCTGTCGGTTGTTGCGGTAGATCAGCTCCGCATCGGTGGCGGCGGGGTTGACCCACACCGCGGCGATCACCGCGTGCGTGTCGGCCCAGTCGGCGGGGATCTCGCCGTCGGCGACGGCATCGGCGATCCCGGATGCCACCCCCGCCTGCGCCGGGCCCCAGATCAGCAGCCCGTGGGCGTCGCTCTCGGGCGCCGACTTGGTGACGAACAGGGTGAGCGGCTTGACGGGCAGGGACGGACGGAGCACCGCGACGAAGGGGACGTGCCCCGCGCTCGGCGTCGCCAGGGCGGTGGCCCACGCCGTGCCGGCGGGACCGTCGCGGTGGCCGAGCACCGTGTTGATGTGCGCGGCGTGCGCCCCCTCGCCGACGAAGCTCTCGCCGATCTGCACGGCGAGGCTCATCCGACGAGTCCCTGTTCCTTGAGCCAGTCGGTGGCGACGTCCTCGGGGTCCTCGCCGTCGACGTCGACCAGGGCGTTGAGCTTCTGCATCTCCTCGGTGGTCAGCAGCGGCGAGATCTCGGCGATCACGTCGGCGATCGCCGGGTACTGGTCGAGCGTCGACTGCTTGAGGGTGAAGGCGCCCTGATAGACGGGGAAGAACTCCTTGTCGTCCTGCATCACCACGAGGTCGAGGGCGGGGATGCGACCGTCGGTCTGGAAGACCTCGCCGAAGTTGCAGTCGTCGCCCTTCTGCGTCGCGGTGTAGATGACGCCGGTATCGAGCAGAGCGACCTGGGAGTCGGGGACGTTCAAGCCGTACGCCTTCTTGAGTCCCGGCCAGCCGTCGTCGCGGGTGGAGAACTCGCTCTCGATGCAGAACGTCTGCTCGCTCGCGGGCAGCTTCGCGACATCGGAGAGCGTCTTCACACCGAGCTCCTCGGCCTTGTCGGCGCGGATCGCGAAGGCGTACGTGTTGTTCAGCGGTGCGGGGTCGAGCCAGGCGATGCCCTTGGCGGAATCGGCATCTTTCGTCGCGGCGAACTGCGCCTCGGCCCCGGCGACGGGAGCGGTGTTGCCGTTGTACGTGATCCACGACGTGCCGGTGTACTCCCAGTACCCGAGGAACTCGTCGCTCTCGAGGGCCTGGCGGACGTTCGCCGAACCGACGAGCTTGGTGTTGGCCTCGACGTCGGCGCCGCGCGCGTTGAGCAGCTGCGTGGTGATGTGGGCCAGGATGTACTGCTCCGAGAAGTCCTTCGAGCCGATCTGTCCGGTGAGCCCGGCGAGTTCGTCGCTGCCGCCGGCGGCGGAGCCGGAGCCGGAGGAGCCGCCCGAGCAGGCGGTGAGGGCGAGGACGCCGAGGGCCGCGACGGCGGTCAGCGAGAGAAGCGGACGACGCTTCATTGTGTCTCCTAAGGGTGGTGGTGCGGGTGGGTGATGCAGGGACGGTGGGGGCTCAGATGCCTTTGGGGGTCAGCAGGTCTTCGGCGACGCCGGCGATCCAGTCGATCAGCAGCGCGATGCAGGCGACGAGCACGGCGCCGGTGACGAGCACGGGGTAGCGCTGGAGCTTCAGGCCGTTGACGATCATGTCCCCGAGGCCGCCGGCGTTGATGAAGGTCGCGATGGTCGCGACGCCGACGCAGAACACCAGGGCGGTGCGCAGTCCCGCGAGGATCACGGGGACGGCGAGCGGCAGCTCGATGCGGGCGAGCACCTGCACGGGCGTCATACCCATGCCGCGGGCCGACTCGCGGATCGCGCCGTCGACCTGCTCGATGCCGATCATCGTGTTGCGCAGCACGGGCAGGAACGCGTAGATCACGAGGGCCAGGAGCGCCGTCGTGTACCCGGTCTGCCAGATGATGGCGAGGAGGATCACGACACCGACCGCGGGGGTGGCCTGTCCGATGTTGGCCAGAGCCAGCACGATCGCCTTGACCGTACGCGAGGGCGTCTTCGCCAGCAGGATGCCGACCGGGATGGCGAGCACGGCGACCAACGCGGACGCCGCCACCGTGAGGCTGAGGTGCTCGCCGACCCGCAGGAAGAGGTAGTCGGCGTTCAGGGTGCGCTGCTCGATGGAGTCGAGCTCCAGGGACGACACCCACAGGTACAGCGCCGCGAGGATCACGATCACCACCGCGGGGGTGACGAAGCGCTTCCAGAGGCGACGTCCGCCGCGCTGACGGCGCGTGGCCGCCAGGCGTGCGGCGCCGATGCTCTGGGTCTCGGTGGTGACGGTGGTCATCGCACACCGCCCGGGCGAGAGATGTCGGCGACCTCGACGCCGAGGGCGGCCGAGATGCGCTCCATCGTCAGGGAGCCCACGGCCCGACCCTCGCGATCGACCACGGCGATCGACGGGGAACCGTTGACCACGAGCAGGTCCAGGGCGTCGCGCAGGTTGTCGGCGACCGAGACGCGGGCGGCGCCGGCATCCGTCACCGGACCCAGGGGGGCCTCGCCGACGGGGATGAGCGCGAGGCGCTTGAGGGCCGCGCCGTGCCCGATGAACGAGCGCACGTAGTCGTTGGCCGGAGCGGCCAGGATCGCGGCGGGGGTGTCGAACTGCTCGATGCGACTGCGCTCGGACAGCACGGCGATGCGATCGCCCAGGCGGATGGCCTCATCGAAGTCGTGGGTGACGAAGATGATCGTCTTGCCGATCGACTCCTGAAGGCGCAGGAACTCGGCCTGCAGACGCTCGCGGGTGATGGGATCGGTCGCGCCGAAGGGCTCGTCCATCAGCATGACGGGCGGGTCGGCGGCGAGGGCGCGTGCGACGCCGACGCGCTGCTGCTGGCCGCCCGAGAGCTGCCGCGGATAGCGCTGGGCGAAGTCGCCGCTCAGCTGAACAGTCTCGAGCAGCTCTTCGACGCGATCGGCGGTTCGCTTCTTCGACCAGCCGAGCAGCTTGGGAACGACGGCGATGTTCTCGCCAATCGTCATGTGTGGGAAGAGGCCGATCTGCTGGATGACGTAGCCGATGTGTCGTCGCAGCTCGTTGGGATCGAGCGAGAGCACGTCGCGACCGTCGATCGAGATGGTGCCCGAGGTGGGCTCGATGATGCGGTTGATCATCTTCATCGTCGTGGTCTTGCCGCAGCCCGATGGGCCGACGAACATGATGAGCTCGCCGGGCTCGACGCTCATCGAGAACGCGTCAACGGCGGGGGTGGGTTGACCGGGGTAGACCTTCGTCACCCCGTCGAGGCGGATGCCAACTCCCGAGGAGTCGCTCGCGGCGGCCGGTCGGGAAGTGGTGGTGGTGTCAGACACGGAGCCCCCTTGAGGTGGTGACGCGGGTGATGAAGACGAAGGCGGCATCCAGGAGCAGGGCCAGCACGATGACGCCGAGGGTTCCTGTGAGCGCGAAGTTGAGGGCGTTGCGCGAACCGAGCGACGACAGGCCCATGAAGATGAACTGGCCGAGACCGGGGCCGGCGACGTAGGCCGCGATCGCGGCGATGCCGACGGTGAGTTGCGCGGCGACGCGGACCCCCGTGAGGATGATGGGCCAGGCGATCGGCAGCTGCACCGAGAGCAGGATGCGCGCGGGCGACATGCCCATGCCCTTGGCTGATTCCATGATCGCGGGTGGGACCTCGCGCAGCCCCACGACGGTGTTCCGCACGATCGGCAGCAGCGAGTAGAACACGAGCGAGAACACCGTGGGTGTCCAGCCGAGTCCGAGCACCGGGGTCAGCAACGCCAGCAGGGCCAGCGAGGGAATGGTCAGGGCGACGCCCGCGGCGGCGATCGTGACCGATCGCGAAACCGGGCGGTTCCAGACGGCGATGCCGATCGCGATGCCGATGGCGGCGGCGATGGCGATGCTCAGCACGACGACGGCGACGTGCTGGAGCACGAGTTCGGCGATGTCGTCACTGCGGCGGCCCCAGAAGGTGAAGAGTCCGCCGAGGTCGAAGTCGGACATGCGTCGCACTCCTCTCCTCATCGAGATGGGCCGCGGTTCACGGCTGCGGCTGACTGTACGGCCGGGGGGTTCTTATCCTCAACCAGTGTTGTTCATATGGCAATCAGCGTGATCCGGACATGATCGCGTCGAAGCCCACGGCCCGCGAGAGGTCCTTCGCGCTGGATGCCACGAATCTGGCGAGAGCGTCGAGACGGTCGCCGATACGGGTCTTGGGGGCGCTGACGTTCAGCGCCGCGACGATGCGGCCGGTGAAATCGCGTACCGGGGCGCTCGCACCGACGACGCCGAGCTCGAGCTCCTCGTCGAGCAGGGCGTACCCGTTTGCTCGGATGCGGGCGAGCTCGGCGCGCAGGCTCGCGAGGTCGGAGACCACCTGTCGGTCGGCGGGCGGGCTCGGCAGCACCGAGAACCCCGCCGCGTGCGGGGGTACCGGCCCGACGATCGCCTGGTCCTGGCCGTGCTCGGCGTACCAGCGGGTGAGGGAGTCGTCGTCCCAGTCGCTCAGGAGTACGCGACCCGAGGGCGTGCGCCACGCGGCGGTCGTGATGCCCTCCCACCCGGTCGTGCGGAACTCGTGCGGGCTCAGTTCGCTGGCGATGGTGAGCACGTTGCCGCCGCGCAGCACGCACAGGTGCGTCGTCTCGCGGGCGCGCTGAGCGACCCGGCGCAGAATCGGCTGGGACTCGCGGGTGAGGGTGCTCTCGACGGTGAGGGCGGCGAGGGCGTACAGGCGCGCCCCCAGCCGGTACGCGAGGGTGTTGTCGTCGCGATCGACGAGGCCGGCGTCGGCGAGGGTGGCGAGGGTTCGCGAGACGACGGCCTTGTCGCGACCGGTGATCTGCGCGACCCTCGATACGCCCAGTCCGCCGGCGGCGACCGCTTCGGCGGAGCCGAGAATCTCGAGGATTTCGACGTCACGGGCCAGGCCCGAGGAGTTGCGACGCGGGGTCGCCGAGGGATCTGTCATGAACCGGAACCCTACCCAGTTGCCATATTCACATCAAGGGATGCTCACAAGGCATCCTGGCTCTATCGTGGCCGTGCGGTCGCCACTGGCGGGCTCGAAGACGAGAGCCGCAGGAGCGCACCGCCCCCGATCCACGATCTCAAGGACTGGTCCCGTGACGAAGCGCACACTCACCGTCGGATTCATCGGCCTGGGCAGCATGGGCAGCGGAATGACCCGCAACCTGCAGGCCTCCGGCTTCCCCCTGGTCGTCACCGACGTCCGCCCCGAGGCCGCGGCCGACGCCGTCTCGCGCGGCGCCGTCTGGGTCGACACCGCCGCCGAGGTGGCATCCCGCTCCGACCTGGTCATTACGATGCTGCCCACCCCGCGGCACGTCGACCAGGTGCTGCGCGGGCCCGACGGCCTGCTGGACGCGCTCCCGCAGGGCGGCACGTGGGTCGACATGTCGACCTCGGTGCCGGAGGTGGCCGAGCGCGCCCGCGCCGACCGGCCCGACCTGCGCGTGCTCGACGCCCCGGTCAGCGGCATGTCGGTCGGTGCCGCGAACGGCACGCTGCAGATCTTCATCGGCGGTGACGCCGACGACGTCGAGCGCCTCCGCGAGGTGTTCGAGGCGATGGGCGAGCCCGAGCGCATCCTGCACGTCGGCGGTCACGGCGCCGGCTACGCGGTCAAGCTCATGATCAACCAGCTGTGGTTCTCGCACCTCATCGCCACGGCCGAGGTGCTCTCGGTGGGCGTCAAGGCCGGCGTCGACCTCGAGGTGCTGCGCCGCGCCCTGGTCGCCAGCCCCGCCAACAGCAACTTCGTCGAGCACGACGTGCTGTCGATCCTCGATCACGGCGACTACGACGAGGGCTTCGCCCTGGCCCTCGCCTGCAAGGACCTCGGGCTCTCGAGCGACCTGGCCCGCTCGGTGGGGATGCCGTACGAACTGTCGGGCCTCGTCGACCAGCAGTTCCGTCGCGCCAAGGCCATGTACGGCGAGCGCGCGGGCGAGATGGCGCCCTTCCGCCTGTACGAGGATCTGCTCGGCGAGCCGCTGCGCCGCGCCCAGGCCACCGCGGGGGTCGCACGATGACCGACGAGCGCGCCTTCCTCGCCTCCCTGCCGACCGACCTCTTCATCGACGGCGCCTGGCGCCCGGCATCCACGGGGGACCGCTTCGACGTGATCGACCCCTCGACCGGCGACGTGCTCGCCACGGTCGCCGACGCGAGCGTCGCCGACGGCGATGCGGCGCTGGCTGCCGCCCACCGCGCGCAGGAATCGTGGGGGCGCACCGCCCCGCGCGAGCGCGCCGAGATCCTGCGCCGGGCGTTCGAGATGGTCACCGCGCGTGCCGAGGACTTCGCCCTCGCGATGACGCTCGAAATGGGCAAGCCGCTCGCCGAGGCGCGCGGCGAGGTCGCCTACGGCGCCGAGTTCCTCCGCTGGTTCAGCGAGGAGGCTCCTCGTATCTCCGGCCGGTACTCCGTCGCCCCCGACGGACGCAACCGCCTGCTCGTCGTGCAGCGCCCGGTGGGACCGTGCCTGTTCATCACGCCGTGGAACTTCCCCCTCGCGATGGCCACCCGCAAGATCGCCCCCGCGATCGCCGCCGGCTGCACGATGGTGCTCAAGCCCGCCGCCCTCACACCCCTCACGGCGCTGCTTCTCACCGAGGTGCTGCGCGAGGCGGGGCTGCCCGACGGCGTGCTCAACGTCATCCCCACGACGCACGCCGGAGCCGTCACCGGTCCGCTCGTGCAGGACCCGCGTCTGCGGAAGCTCTCCTTCACCGGATCGACCGGTGTCGGGCAGCGCCTCATCGCCGACTCGGCCGCCCAGGTGCTGCGCGTGTCGATGGAGCTCGGTGGAAACGCTCCCTTCCTGGTCTTCGAGGATGCCGACCTGGATGCCGCCGTCGACGGCGCCGTGCTCGCGAAGATGCGCAACGGCGGCGAGGCGTGCGTCGCCGCGAACCGCTTCCTCGTGCACGAGGCGGTGGCACAGGAGTTCACCGAGCGTTTCGCCGCACGCATCGGCGCCTTCGTCCCCGCACGCGGCACCGATCCGTCGTCGACGGTCGGCCCGCTCGTCGACGCCGCGACCCGCGACAAGGTCGCCTCGCTCGTCGAGGGGGCCGTCGCGCAGGGCGCGCGCGTCGCGGTCGGCGGGAGCGCCATCCCCGGGCCCGGGTACTTCTACCAGCCGACCGTGCTGGTCGACGTGCCGGCGGATGCCGACATCCTCCGCGAGGAGATCTTCGGTCCCGTCGCGCCCATCCTCACCTTCCGTGACGAAGAGGAGGCCATCCGCCTCGCCAACCACACGGAGTTCGGCCTGGTGTGCTTCGCCTACACGCGCGACCTCGACCGCGGTCTGCGCCTGGCCGAGCGCCTCGAGACCGGGATGCTCGGCCTGAACGCCGGAGTCGTCTCCAACCCCGCGGCTCCCTTCGG
This sequence comes from Microbacterium phycohabitans, assembly GCF_032464935.1. NCBI lineage: Bacteria > Bacillati > Actinomycetota > Actinomycetes > Micrococcales > Microbacteriaceae > Microbacterium > Microbacterium phycohabitans. Next base: position 333,134 of record NZ_JAWDIT010000002.1, on the reverse strand, counting down.
CGGCGTCAAGCAATCGGGCCTCGGCCGCGAGGGCGGAGCCGAGGGCATCCACGAATACCTCGAGACCGTCTACGTCGGCATCGCCGACCCCTTCGCCTCCCGGAGCGCCTGACCGTATGGACATCACCGACTTCTCCACCGACTTCTTCTCGCTCGCGGGACGCACGGCGATCGTCACCGGCGGCAACGGCGGCCTGGGACGCGCGTTCTCGGTCGCGCTCGCCGCAGCCGGTGCGAACGTCTTCGTCCCCTCCCTCGCCGACGACGACGGTGAGACCGCCCGGCTCGTCGAGGCGCACGGACGCGATTACGCCTTCGTGGCGTCCGACATCACGGCCGTCGGGGAGCCCGAACGGGTCGTGAAGGCCTGCGTCGACCGCTTCGGCGGCGTCGACGTGCTCGTCAACTCCGCCGGCATCAATCTGCTCAGCGAGGACGTCGTCGCCTTCGACCGAGCCAAGTGGGACCCGATGATCGCGGTCAACCTCACGGCGGCCTTCGACTTCGCCCGTGCCTCGGCCGAGGTCATGATCCCGAACCGCCGCGGCAAGATCATCAACATCGCCTCCCTCTTCTCGTTCCTCGGCGGGCGCCAGTCGCCCGCGTACGCGGCATCCAAGGCGGGCATCGTCGGGTTCACGAAGGCCTACGCCGACGAACTGGGCGAGTTCGGCATCCAGGTCAACGCGGTCGCCCCCGGGTACTTCGCGACGGCCCTCACCGAGAAGACCCGATCGGATGCCGCGGCCAACAGCCGCATCGTCGACCACGTCCCCGCCGGCCGGTGGGGCGACCCGGCCGACCTCATGGGCGCGGTCGTGTTCCTCGCCAGCCGCGCCAGCGACTACGTCACCGGGCACACGCTCGTCGTCGACGGCGGCTACCTGCTGCGCTGACCCGATCCCCAAACCGATACAGGAAGACCGACATGGCCGATTCCCGTTCCCTGCTCACCCGATCCGAGCTCACCCGTTCCGACATCGCCGCGCGTCTGACCGACCTGCTCGGCGCCGACGCCGTCGACACCCGCGAGTCCGAGCTGCGCGAAGCCAGCGTCGACCGCTTCAAGAAATACTCCGCGGTCCACGGCATCTTCGACGGACCGTTCCCCGCCGCGATCGCGTATCCGCGCTCGACCGAGGAGGTCGCGGCGGTGCTGCGCTTCGCCGACGAGAACGGCATCGCGATCGTCCCGCGCACCGGCCGTACCGCGACCGAGGGCGGGCTGGAGACCGTCGTCGCCGACACGATCGTGCTCGACGGGTCGCGGATGGACGACATCCTGACCATCAACACCGTCGACATGATGGTCACCGTCCAGTGCGGCGCGGGCCTGCAGCGCGTCGAAGACGAGCTGCGCGCCCAGGGGTACACCACCGGCCACTCGCCGCAGTCCAAGCCCCTCGCGCAGTACGGCGGCCTGGTCGCCACGCGCTCGATCGGGCAGTTCTCGACCCTGTACGGCGGGATCGAGGACATGGTCGTCGGGCTCGAGGCCGTACTCGCCGACGGCACCGTCACGCGCATCAAGAACGTGCCGCGCCGCGCGGCGGGTCCCGACATCCGTCATCTCATCATCGGCAACGAGGGTGCGATGGCGTTCGTGACCGAGGTCACGGTGAAGATCTGGCCCTACACGCCCGAGAACAACCGGTTCTTCGGCTTCCTCACCGATGACTTCGGCGCGGGAATCGAGCTGCTGCGCGAGCTCGTCACGCAGGGCTACCGCCCCTCGGTCGCGCGCGTGTACTCCCCGGAGGACGCCCGTCAGCACTTCGCACACTTCCACGACGGCAAGTGCGTGGTCGTGCTCGTCGCCGAGGGTCCGCGCCGTCTCGCCGAGGCGACCGCCGAGGCCATCGCGGAGGCCGCGGAGGGCAAGCCGCTCGAGCGCGTCGATGACGCACTGATCGAGTCGTGGTTCGACAACCTCAACTGGGGTCAGGACAAGATCGACCGCGAGAAGCGCGAGATGCTCGAGAAGGCCCACCTCGGCTACACGACCGAGGTGTCGGTCGACTGGTCGCGCGTGGTCGAGCTCTACGAGTCGGTCATGGGGCGCGTGCGTCGGGAGTTCCCGCGCGCGGCCGACCTGACCATGCTCGGCGCCCACTCGTCGCACAGCTACCAGACGGGCACGAACCTGTACTTCGTGTACGACTACGACATCCGGTGCGAGCCTCGCGAGGAGATCACCGCGTACCACGAGCCGCTCAACGCGATCGTGGTGGAGGAGGCGCTGCGTCTGGGCGGATCCATGGTGCACCACCACGGCATCGGCAAATACCGCACCGCGTGGACGGACGAGGAGCACGGCAGCGCCGTGGTGCTGCTGGAGCGAATGAAAGCCGCGCTCGACCCGAATGGCATCATGAATCCCGGCACGATCTTCGCCCTGGGGCGCTGATGGCAGTCGTCGTCGCGATCGACAACGGCTCGCAGTCGACGAAGGTCCTGGTCGTCGACGAGACGGGCCGCGTGCGGGCACAGGCTCGCGTGGGGCTCCGGCCCTATGCGACGCCCGAGTCCGGGCGCAGCGTGCATCCCGACGACGACGTGTGGGACTCGATCGTGCGGGCCTGCCGCCTGGCGATGGACCGCTTCAACGGCGATCTCTCCGAGGTGGTCGGGGTCGGGCTGTGCACGATCCGCTTCTGCCGCGCCCTGATGCGGGCCGACGGCACGCTCGCCGAGCCGCTGCTGAGCTGGATGGATGAACGCGTGTCGCGCCCGCACCTCGATTCGCCCGAGGTCTCGCACGTCACGACCTCGTCGGGGTACATCGCGCACCGTCTCACGGGCGAGTTCCGCGACGCCGCCGGCAACTACCAGGGCGTCTGGCCGATCGACCAACTCACGTGGCGGTGGTCTTCGGCCCCGGATGCCGCGGCGGCCACCGGCATGCACCCCTCGCTGCTCAGCGAGCTCGTGGATCCCGGAGCCGAGCTCGGCCGCGTGAGCGCGGAGGCGTCGGAGGCGACCGGCCTGCCCGCGGGCGTCCCGGTGTTCGCGACGTCGAACGACAAGGCGGTCGAGGCGCTCGGGGCGGGTCTGACGTCGTCCGAAGACGTGCTGCTGTCGTTCGGCACCTACATCGCGGCGATGACCGTGGCCGACGTCCCCGGTGGGGGAGAAGCGTACTGGGTGAACTTCGGCTCCCGCCCGGGCCAGTACCTCGCGGAGTCCACCGGCATCCGTCGCGGGATGTGGACCGTGAGCTGGCTCCGCGACCTGCTGCACCCCGTCGCGCCCGATGACGACATCTACGCCTTCGACCGCAGCCTGGGCGCTGAGGCGGAGGCCGTCGCTCCCGGATGCGACGGAGTGGCCGCTGTGCTGGACTGGCTCGCGCCGGGCGATGAGCCGAACCGCCGCGGGGCCTTCGTCGGTTTCTCGGGTGCGCAGGGGCGTGGGCATCTCTACCGTGCCGTGCTGGAGGCCATCGCGTTCACGATGGCGGACCACATCGAGGAGATGGAGCGCGAACGCGGGAGCGTCGCGAGCGGCATCATCGTGACCGGCGGCGGGGCGCAGTCGGCGTTGCTCGTGCAGATCGTCGCCGACGTGCTCGGGCGCCCGGTGCGCCGCGCGCTCGTCGACGACGCTGCGGGCATCGGCGCAGCGATCTGCGCGGCCGTGGGCGCTGGGCTGCACCCAGACTGGGATGCTGCGGTCGCGGCGATGTCCGGAACGGGGGCACCCGTGCTCCCTGGTGAGCGCGCCGACGCCTATCGCGCGCTCCGGCCCTGGCACCGCGGCGTCCGCTCCCGCGTCGCGAAGTTGTCGGACTGGATGGTCGAGGCCCGCGGCTGACCCCGGGGTCGGGGGTCGGGCCTGTCGATCCGATCCGGGATATCGATCAGTGCGCCGCGACGAACGCGGCGTGATCCTCGCGCGCGATGTCGGCGTACGCGAAGGCCCACGGCACGAGCGCTGCGGTGAGCGCCCGGCCCGAACCGGCGTACCCGGCGATCTCGGGGGCCTCCGGCGACTGCGCGTGGGCGCGCGCGAGGGTGATCGCACAGGCCTGGGCGTAGCGGCGGAACGGCTTGTCGGCGAGATCGACCATCTCGATGCCGCCCTTCATGTCGTGGAACTGGCGCACGTAGAAATCCGCGTCGACCCCGCGGACGTGACCCAGGAACGGATCGGACACGCTCTGCAGGATGCGCTGCAGCGCGACCACGCGCGCGCCCTCGCCGTCGGCCGTGACGAGCGAGACGAGCGCGTCGGGCTGGCGGATGCCGCCGAACTGCTGCAGCACGCTCGCCCCGGCCTGCTTGCCCTGCAGCACGAAGGCGTGCCCGTCACCGTCCTGCAGCAAGAGGAGGTAGCACCGCGTCCCGACGCTGCCGACCCCCACCACGCGCCGCGCGACGTCACTGAGGTCGTACTGCTCGAGTGTCATCCGCACGTCCACGTTCGCGGACGTCCGGTAGGCGCCGTCCAGAGCGAGGACGCGGGCCGCGACCTCCGCGTCGACGGGGGTCATCGTGGGCGGTCGGTGGGTGAACGTGAGGCGACCCGAGCCCGCGTCGGCGGTCAGGCGGCGCACCGCCCGTGCCCCGGTGCGTCGTTCGGCGTCGGCGATGGCCTGGGCGAGCACCTCGCGCGAGGCCCGGTCGTACGAGGTCATCGCCTCGCGGGCCCCGAAGTGCTCGAAATAGCGGTCGATCGGGTCGCGCTCGACGAGTCCCGCGATCGCCCGGGCATAGGCCCGCACGGTCGAGGCGACCGCGTCGCGGACGACGGCCGGGTCGCGGTCGTTCTCGGCTCCCGCCAGGACGACGCTGACCAGCAGGCGTTTCAGGTCCCACTCCCAGGGCGCCCAGGCGGCCTCGTCGAAGTCGTTGAGGTCGAACACCAGCGTTCGCTGGGGCGAGGCGTAGAAGCCGAAGTTCGCGACGTGGGCGTCTCCGCACGAGGCGACGTGGATGGGGGTCGAGGGATCGCGCGCGAGGTCCGCCGCCATGACGGCGGCCGACCCGCGGTAGAAGGCGAACGGTGAGGCGGACATCCGCTCGATCCGCAGGGGCACGAGTTCGGGCACGCGGACCGCGTTCTGCGCGTCCAGGATGCCGAGCGGATCGCGCCCCTCGACCGTGAGGGTTCCGAGATCGCGACGGGCGACGCGCTGGCGCATCTCCTTCCCGCGGGCGCGACGCTCGGCGGCGGAGGGCGGAGGGTTCCACGGGATGTCCGGTCGCGGTTCGGCGGGCTGCGGGGTCGTCACGCGCTCACCATAGACCCGCCGTTGCGGGCCTGTCGCGGGCTCGTGGCATCCATTGCCGGGAGATCGTCCGACTGCTAAACTTGAGTCAACGCAACTCAAGTTTGCGACCAGACTTCCAGGAGACCACATGAACGCCACGCAACAGCCGGGACAGGAGGACGCGCGCAGCGCCCTCGAGCAATTCGGCATCAACCTCACCGACCGGGCCCGCCAGGGCAAGCTCGACCCCGTGATCGGGCGCGACGGAGAGATCCGGCGCGTCAGCCAGGTGCTCACCCGGCGCACCAAGAACAACCCCGTGCTCATCGGTGAACCCGGCGTCGGCAAGACCGCCGTCGTCGAGGGCCTCGCCCAGCGCATCGTCGCGGGCGACGTCGCCGAGAGCCTCAAAGACAAGGAGCTCGTCTCGCTCGACATCTCGGCGCTCGTCGCCGGGGCCATGTACCGCGGACAGTTCGAGGAACGGCTCAAGAGCGTCCTCAAGGAGATCACCGAGTCCGACGGGCGCGTCATCACCTTCATCGACGAACTGCACGTGCTCATGGGCGCGGGCGGCGGCGAGGGCTCGGTCGCGGCCAGCAACATGCTCAAGCCCATGCTCGCGCGCGGCGAGCTGCGGCTGATCGGCGCCACGACGCTCGACGAGTACCGCGAGTTCATCGAGAAGGACGCCGCTCTCGAGCGCCGCTTCCAGCAGGTCTACGTCGGCGAGCCCACCGTCGAAGACACCGTCGCGATCCTCCGCGGCCTCAAGGAGCGCTACGAGGCGCACCACAAGGTCGCGATCGCGGATGCCGCGCTGGTCGCCGCCGCGGCGCTGTCGAACCGGTACATCCCGTCGCGACAGCTGCCCGACAAGGCGATCGACCTGATCGACGAAGCGGCATCCCGCCTGCGCATGGAGATCGACTCCGCTCCGCTGGAGATCGACGAACTGCGTCGGCACGTCGACCGGCTCAAGCTCGAAGAGCTCGCGCTGAAGAAGGAGAAGGACGACGCGTCCAAGGAGCGCCTCGCGACTCTGCGCGAGACGCTGGCCGCCGAGCAGGCCAAGCTCGACGAGCTGCAGACCCGGTGGGAGCGCGAGCGCGCCTCGCTCAACCGCGTCGGCGACCTCAAGACCCGATTGGATGCCGCCCGCGTCGACGCCGAGCGCGCCCAGCGCGAGGGCAACCTCGAGCGCGCGTCGCGGTTGCTGTACGCCGAGATCCCGGCCCTGGAGCGCGAGCTCATGACCGCCGAGCGCGAAGAGCCCGCGGGCGACCGCATGGTCAACGAGCAAGTGACCGACGAAGACATCGCGGCGGTCATCGCGGCGTGGACCGGCATCCCCGTCGGGCGGCTGCTGCAGGGCGAGACCGAGAAGCTGCTGCACCTCGAGCGCGAGCTCGGCCGCCGTCTGATCGGGCAGAAGGATGCCGTCAAGGCGGTGTCCGACGCCGTCCGCCGTTCGCGCGCGGGCATCAGCGACCCGAACCGGCCGGTCGGCTCGTTCCTCTTCCTCGGCCCCACGGGCGTCGGGAAGACGGAGCTGGCGAAGTCGCTCGCCGACTTCCTCTTCGACGACGAGCACGCCATGGTGCGCATCGACATGTCGGAGTACGGCGAGAAGCACTCCGTCTCGCGCCTGGTCGGCGCCCCTCCGGGATACGTCGGGTACGAGGCCGGCGGCCAGCTCACCGAGGCCGTACGTCGACGCCCCTACAGCGTCGTGCTGCTCGACGAGGTCGAGAAGGCCCACCCCGAGGTGTTCGACGTGCTGCTGCAGGTCATGGACGACGGTCGGCTGACCGATGGACAGGGTCGCACCGTCGATTTCACCAATGTCATCCTGATTCTCACCAGCAACCTCGGCTCGCCGATCCTCATCGACCCGACGATGTCGATGGATGCCAAGCGCGAGCAGGTGCAGGCGCTGGTGCGCCAGGCGTTCAAGCCCGAGTTCGTGAACCGTCTCGACGACATCGTGATCTTCCAGGCCCTGAGCCAGGACGACCTCGCGCAGATCGTCGAACTGGCGGTGGACGCCCTGCACAAGCGACTGCGCGAACGTCGACTGACGCTGGCGGTCACGCCCGACGCCCGCTCGTGGCTCGCCGAGCGCGGCTACGACCCGGTGTACGGGGCCCGGCCGCTGCGGCGACTGATCCAGACCGAGATCCAGAACCGCCTCGCCATGGCGATCCTCGCCGGGTCGGTGCACGACGGAGACGTCGTGCGGGTCGACGTGGCCAGCGACGGCGACTCGCTCATGCTGGCCAGCACCGGCCCCGCGGCCGACGATGTCGACGACGACGTGATCGACGCCGAGATCGTCGAGTAATCGCGAACGACGAGAGGGGATGCCACGCGGAGTGCGTGTCATCCCCTCTCGGTGCGCGCCGCCCAGGGTCAGGGGCAGGGGGTGAGCCAGGCTTTGACGAACCCCGCGGTCTGATACGCGTACTGGAACACCCAGTCGAAGAAGGTCATGTCGGTGTCGACGCCCACGACGGTGACATCGTTCGCGGAGCATTTCGCGAAGATGTACCGGGTGCGGGCGACGTGCGGCGTGAACGTGATCACGACCGTCTTGCCGACCTCGTGCCTCGCCGCGTAGGCGGTGAGCATCTTCGCTTCACCGGCCGTCGTGAACGGCTCGGGCGACCGGCAGCTCACCCCGTGCTGACGGCAGATGTCGAGGTGTGCCGCGTCGAAGTCGGGGTCGCCGCGACCCTGCCGGCTCTGGGAGACCGAGACCAGCAGAGGTGCCCGACCATCCGTGTCGCGCAGCGCCGTGGCGAGCGCGAGCCGCTCGGGTTGCGGCGGACCGATGACGTAGACGAGGTCGGCATCCGTCGGATCGCCCTGCGGCGGGAAGACGTAGACCGGCAACCCCGCGACCGCCAGGACGACGGCGGCGATCGCGAGCCCCAGGGCGAGGCGTCGCAGGGTCCGCCGCGCGCGTGCTCCGGTCCGCGTTCCGCGTCCTGCATGGGTCGGCGCCGTGCGCCGCGGTCGCCCGGCGTCCGTGGCGATGGGGGAGGGGGTCGTCACATCGCCGATGGTAGGCGGCGATGCGCACGTCGCGGTCACCGGCGTCCGCGCCGGACGCTGCGGGTGAGCGCACCGCCTCCGCCCTCGTTCCGAGGCTGCGCGCGTCGGGCAGGTCGCCGCCGGAACGCGTTCGCCCCCGCGCCACGATTACGGGCGCAGGGGCGAACGGTGGAGGCGAGGCGCCGGGTATCGTACGGCGACGATGCCCGGCCGGATGCCGTCGGGCGTCAGGCGTCGAGCAGCAGCGACTCGGCGAGCGGACGACGCACCCGGGGCGCGGACTCGCGCGAACGGACGGCCTCGTCCGCGGCATCCACGTCGCCGAAGGCACCCACGGCGATCACGGTCACGGGCGTGAAGCGCTCGTCGATGTCGAACGCGGTGCGCAGCTCGTCGGGGGAGAAGCCGCCCATGGTGTGGGTGGCGAGGCTGCGGGCGTGGGCCTCGACCGTGAAGAACGCGGCCGCCTGACCGGCGTCGTAGGTCGCCCAGGGGCGGGCGTTGCCCTCGTCGTCGGTGGTCTCGGCGAGGACGACCAGGAGCGCACCGGCGGCCGGGGCCCAGCCCTGGTTGAAGCCGACGAGCGAGCCCACGATGCGCGTGTGCGCCTCGGCGCCGCGGCGCGCGAGGAGGAAGCGCCAGGGCTGGGTGTTGCTGGCCGACGGCGACCACCGCGCGGCCTCGAGGGCGGCGCGCAGGGCCTCTTCGTTGATCGGGGCCTCCGCGTCGAAGACCCGGGTGCTCCATCGCTCGGCGAGGACGTCGAGGATCGGCACGTCGGTCTGGGCGGTGCGGTCGAGAACGTGGGACATGGGTTTACTCCTGAGGGTGAGAACGATGCCGGGACGCCGTTGACCCTCAGCATCCAACGCGAAGACCACCCGGCCTGTTCCCGTGTGACGTCATGCGTCTTCGGGGCGGGTGGCGGCGGATGCCGTGGGGCACGGCCGGAGGCCGACGGAACACGGGGACGGACGCGGACCGATGGCCGCGGTCACGCGGACGGGCGCGCGTGCGCGCTCAGGCGCTCCACGACGCCGGACCCGCCGTCCCGGCCGGGTATTCGTCGAGCGGCACCTCGTCCTTGCGCCACGCGTCGATCACCGGCTGCACGATCCGCCAGCACTGCTCGGCCGCGTCGCCGCGCACGGCGAGCATGGCGTCTCCGTCGAGGATGCCGGAGAGCACTTCGCCGTAGGCCTTGAGCGCGCCCTCGCCGAGGTGGGCGGCGAGGGTCACGCGCTCGAGCTCGAGGGGGTCGTCGGCGCCGTTCACGTTGAGGGCGAGGCTCATCGTGTCGGGGCCGAGCGAGAACACGAGCTGAGACGGTTCGCTCTCGCCGACGAAGCCCCCGGGCAGGTGCCGAACGGGCTTGAACGTGACGGTCACCGCGGGGTCGCCCTCACCGAGCGCCTTGCCGGAACGCAGCAGGATCGGCACGCCCTGCCAGCGGGAGGTGCGCACCTCGACGGTCATCTCCGCGAGCGTCTCGGTGCCCCGCGCCGCGTCGACCCCCGGCTCCTCGACGTACGACGGGAAGTGACGCTCGCCGACGTCGCCGGCCGTGTAGCGGGCGCGGCGCGAGTTCGCGACGGGATCGTCGTCGAGCACGTGCGTCGCGCGCAGCACCGCCGAGGTGGCGTCGCGCAGATCGAGCTGGTCGAGCGAGGCCGGCGGCTCCATGGTGACGAACGCCATGACCTGCAGCAGGTGGCTCTGGATCATGTCGACGAGGGCGCCGGCGGCGTCGTAGTACCCCGCACGACCCTCGAGCCCGAGGGCCTCGGGGAAGTCGATGCGGATCGACGCGATGTCGTCGGCCGACCACACGCTCTCGATGAGCCGGTTCGCGAAGCGGACGCCGAGGAGGTTGAGCACCGTCGAGCGCCCCAGGAAGTGGTCGATGCGGAACACCTGGTCCTCGGGCACGAGGGTCGCCAGCTGCTGGTTGAGCTTGTGCGCGCTCGCCTCGTCGGTTCCGAAGGGCTTCTCGAGGGCCAGGATCGTCCCCTCGGGGATCGTCACGTCGCTCAGGGCGAGGCAGGACTTCTCGGTCACCGCGGGCGGCACGGCGAAATAGAGGGCGGGCCGCCCTTCGGCGTCGTCGAGCAGCTTCTGCAGGTCGTCGGCCTTCGTGATGTCGGCCTGCGAGTAGGTCGTCTCGGCGACCGCGTCGAAGGCGGCTTCGGCACCGATCGTCTGGAAGGCCGTGCGCACCACCTCGCGCCAGTGCTCGTCGGTCCAGTCGTCCATGCCCGCGCCGTGCAGGCGCACGGAGCGGCCCGGTTCGCGCACCAGCAGCTGGCCCAGGGCCGGCAGGAGGAGTCGGGAGGTGAGGTCGCCCGAAGCGCCCAAAATGATCAGGGTGGTGTCCGCGGCCATGCGGCCACCGTATCGCCCCGCACGCGCACGTGCGCAGCGCTTGCAGCCGGTACAGGGATGCCGCTATCGAGATGCCCTGCCGCGATGCCGGTGTCACCTGTCATGATCACGAGGGTGACGACTCCGATCGAGGATTACGCCGTCCTCAGCAACTGCCGCTCCGCCGCCCTGGTCTCCCGCGAGGGGAGCGTCGACTGGCTGTGTCTGCCCCGGTACGACAGCGGGTCGATGTTCGGCGCCCTGCTGGGCGACGAGTCGCACGGGTGCTGGTCGCTGCGTCCGACCGATCCGGATGCCACCGCCACGCGCCACTACGACGGCGACACGTTCGTGCTCGTGACCCGCTGGGAGACGGCGACCGGCGTCGCCGAGGTGCACGACGCGATGCCCATCGACGAGGGCGTGGAGGCGGTCGTGCGCCGCGTCGTGGGGATCTCGGGAGAGATCGACTTCGTGAGCGAGCTGCGCCTGCGCTTCGACTACGCCCGCGCGGTGCCGTGGGTGCGGCAGATCGGCAAAGGGCACGAGCACGCGATCCTCGCGGTGGCGGGGCCGGATGCCGTGGTCGTGCGCGGTCCGCGTCTGATCGCGGTCGACACCGCCCACCGCGCGCTGTGGACGACCGTCGCGGGGGAGAGCGTCGATTCGACGCTGTCGTGGGGGCCGTCGTGGCAGGACGCGCCGGCACCCATCGACGTGGACGCCACCCTCAAGCGCACGAACGAGTGGTGGACGGCGTGGGCGGCGCGCGTCGCGGCATCCGGAGAGCACGCCGAACTCGTCACGCGCTCGTTGCTCGTGCTGCGGGCGCTGACCCACGCGGAGACCGGCGGCATCGTGGCCGCCGCGACGACGTCGCTGCCCGAGGCCTTCGGCGGCGGACGCAACTGGGACTACCGCTACGTGTGGCTGCGCGATGCCGCCCTCACGCTCACCGCGTACATCGAGCACGGCTTCCTGGGTGCCGCGCACCGGTGGCGCACCTGGCTGCTGCGCGCGATCGCGGGCGATCCCGCCGACGTGCAGATCATGTACGGCATCGCGGGCGAACGCGACCTGCCCGAGCGCGAGCTGACGAGCCTGCCCGGCTACGGCGGCGCGAGCCCCGTGCGCATCGGCAACGGCGCGGTCGATCAGTACCAGGCCGACGTGATCGGCGAGGTGATGGTGGCCCTCGACGCCGCGCGTCGCGCGGGGGTCTCCGAGACGTCGTTCTCGTGGGGCCTGCAGCGCGCTCTCCTCACGCAGTCGGCGCAGTGGTTCGACCGTCCCGACAACGGCATCTGGGAGATGCGCGGCGATCCGCATTTCTTCACCCACTCGCGCGCGATGGTGTGGGCGGCGTTCGACCGTGGCATCCGGGCGGTCGAGGAGAACGGCCTCGACGGCGACATCGACACCTGGCGCACCCTGCGCGATCGGGTCCGCGCCGACATCGACGCGCACGGGGTGCACGCCGGCGGATGGTTCACGCAGCACTTCGACACCGACGAGGTCGACGCGTCGCTGCTGATCCTGCCGCAGGTGGGCTTCTGCGCGTACGACGATCCCCGCATGCTCGCCACGGTCGCCCGCATGGAGCAGACGCTCATGCCCGACGGCTGGCTGCTGCGCTACCGCACGACCGGCGTCGACGGTCTCGCGGGTGACGAGCATCCGTTCCTGGCGTGCTCGTTCTGGCTCGTCGGGCAGTACGCCCGCACCGGTCGTCGCGACGACGCGGTCGCCCTCATGCGACGCCTCACGGCGGTCGCGAACGACATCGGTCTGCTGTCGGAGGAGTACGACCCCCGTGACGGACGGCAGGCGGGCAACACTCCCCAGGCGCTCTCGCACCTCGCGCTCGTCCTCGCCTCCGACGCGCTCGAGGCCACGGCCCCCTGAGATGGGCCGTGGCCGTCGGCGTCGATCGCTCAGTCGCTTGCGCGCAGCTCGCGTAGCACCCGCGCGATGATCGCGTCGGTGGAGAGTCCGTAGCGGTCGTGCAGGGTGGGGAGGGCCCCGGCGTCGAGGAAGGCGTCGGGCAGTCCGATCGGCACCACGCGGCGCGAGACGCCCCGACGCACGAGGGCGCCGGCGACGGTCTCGAAGAGCCCGCCGACGACGGTGTGGTTCTCCAGCGTCACGGCCAACCGCGGGGTGTCGAGTTCGCGCAGCACGGTCTCCTCGTCGAACGGCTTGAGCGTGGGGGCGTGCACGACCGCGACGTCGACGCGCTCGGCGGCGAGGCGCTCCGCGGCCTGCAACGCCCGCATCGTCATCAGGCCGCTGCTGACGAACACGACGTCGGCGCCGGGGCGCACGACCTTCGCCTTTCCGAGCTCGAACGTGTAGTCGTACTCGTCGAGCACCGTGGGCACCTGACCACGCAGCAGACGCAGATACGTCGGGCCGGCGTGATCGGCGAGCTGCGGGACGGCGGCGGCGATGTCTACCGAGTCGCACGGGTCGACGATCGTGACGTTCGGCATCCCGCGGAAGATCGCGACGTCCTCGGTCGCCTGGTGGCTCGGCCCGTACCCGGTCGTGAGTCCGGGGAGCCCCCCGACGATGTTGACGTTGAGGTTCGGCTCGGCGATGTCGAGGCAGATGAAGTCGTACGCGCGCCGCGCGGCGAACACCGAGTACGTCGAGGCGAAGGGCACGAGCCCGACCTCGGCCATGCCGGCGGCCGCCCCGAACAGCAGCTGCTCGGCCATGCCCATCTGGAAGAACCGCTCCGGATGCCGGTCGCGGAAGATGTGCATGTCGGTGTACTTCGCGAGGTCGGCGCTGAGGCCGACGACCCGCTGGTCGCGCTCCGCGAGTTCCGCGAGCGCGTGCCCGAAGGGGGCGGCGGCGGTCTTCTGCCCGGGGTCGGCGAACGAGGCGATCATCGCCGAGGTCTTCAGCTTCGGGGCGGCCGTGACGTTGCTCATCGGCTGGTCTCCTCGTATCCCGCGATGAGCTGTGCGCGGCACACGGCCCATTCGTCCTCGTCGATGCGCATGAAGTGGTTCTTCTCGCGCTGCTCCAGCAGGGGCACGCCCTTGCCGACGGTGACGTCGCACAGGATCACCTGCGGAGCGCCCACCGGGTCGCGGTCGGCGATGGCGTCGAACGCCGCGAGCACGGCATCCGGATCGTTCCCGTCGACGCGCTGGGTGTTCCACCCGAAGGCCGCCCACTTCTCCTCGGCGGGTTCGATCGCGAGCACGCCCGCGGTCGGTCCGTCGGCCTGGAGGGCGTTCATGTCGACGATCGCGGTGAGGTTGCCGAGGCGATGGGATGCCGCGCTCATGGCCGCCTCCCACGTCGAGCCCTCGTTGAGCTCGCCGTCGGAGAGGAAGTTGAACACGCGCGAATCGCTGCCGCGGTGCCGCAGGCCCAGGGCCATGCCGACGGCCACGGTCAGCCCGTGCCCGAGCGACCCGCCCGAGATCTCCATGCCGGGGGTGTAGCTGGCCATCCCCGACATCGGCAGCCGCGAATCATCGGACCCGTAGGTGTCGAGCTCTTCGCGCGAGATCACTCCGGCCTCGGCGAGGGCGGCGTAGAGGGCGATGGCGTAGTGCCCGGTGGAGAGGAGGAAGCGGTCGCGGTCCTCCCAGTGCGGGTCGTCGGCGCGATAGCGCAGCTGGTCGAGGTACACCGCGGCCAGCACGTCGGCCGCGCCGAGGGCCTGGCCGACGTAGCCCTGGCCCTGCACCTCGCCCATGTGCAGCGCATTCAGGCGGATCCGCTGCGCGCCCGCGCGGATCGCGGCGGCGCGCTCGGCGACGGATGCGGTCGTGGTCGTGATCGTCATGGAGGACCTCATCGGGTGGGGGTGAGAGCGGGAGCCGTGGCCTCGGCCGTGTCGCCGACGCGCACGGGCGCGGTCTCGCGGGTCACGGCGGCGACAGCGGTCGAGATGACGCCGAGGGCGACGAAGAGCAGCGCGGGGCCGATCCAGCCGACGCCGGCGTAGAGCGCGGTGGCGAGGAAGGGCAGCAAGCCCGCGATGATCGAGGCGCCGTTGTAGCCGAGCGAGATGCCCGACGAGCGGACGTCGCGCGAGAACAGTTCGCTGAACCAGCTCGACTCGACGGCGAAGATGGGGTCGTGGCTCAGCAGCAGGCTGAGGGCGACGGCGACGACCACCATGATGACGGCGCCGGTGTTGATGAGCAGGAACATCGGGATGCCGAAGGCGATCGTGAAGATCGCACCCAGCAGGAACACGGGCTTGCGGCCGATGCGGTCGCTCCAGGCGCCGTAGAGCAGGTGCGAAACGAGTCCGAGGGCGGAGCCGGCCATCGTGCCCCAGAGCACGTACTGCTTGTCGGTGACGGCGGCCAGGCCGACGTAGGACAGGACGAAGCTCGTGGTCACGTAGTAGCCGCCGGTCTCGGCCAGACGCAGGCCGATGATGCGCAGCACCAGTCGCCAGTCGCGCTTGAACATCGCGATCACGGGCTGCTTGTGGATCTCGCCCTGGCTCTTCATCTTCTCGAACTCGGGCGACTCCTTGACTCCGAGGCGGATCCACAGGCCGATCGCGACCATCACGATCGAGAGCAGGAAGGGCACGCGCCACACCCAGTCGCCCTCGAACAGCGCGTTCGAGAGGAGGAAGGTGCCGTTGGCCAGCAGCAGACCCGCCGGGATGCCGATCTGCGGCACGGCCCCGAAGAACCCGCGGCGCTTGGCGGGGGAGTGCTCGACGGCCATCAGCACCGCTCCGCCCCACTCGGCGCCGAACCCGATGCCCTGGACGGCGCGGAGGACGATCAGCAGGACCGGGGCGAGCACGCCGACCATGGCGTAAGTGGGGAGGAGCCCGACGGCGAAGGTCGCCGCGCCCATGACGATCAGCGAGGCCAGCAGCACGGTCTTGCGGCCGATCCGGTCGCCGAAGTGCCCGGCGAGGTAGCCGCCGAGGGGGCGGAAGAAGAAGCCGACCGCGAGCACGGCGAACGACTGCAGTACGCCGACGACCGGGTCCTCGGCGTGGAAGAAGACCGAGCCGAAGTAGGCGGCCGAGGCGGTGCCGTAGATGAAGAAGTCGTAGGACTCCACGGCGGTGCCGATCATCGAGGCGATCGAGACCTTGACGGGGTTGTCGCCGAGCGGTTTCTGGCGCGGCGTGCGGGTGGGGGC
The DNA here is from genome assembly GCF_032464935.1 of Microbacterium phycohabitans. Lineage (NCBI taxonomy): Bacteria > Bacillati > Actinomycetota > Actinomycetes > Micrococcales > Microbacteriaceae > Microbacterium > Microbacterium phycohabitans. The sequence goes on along the minus strand of NZ_JAWDIT010000002.1, from coordinate 317,362 downwards.
GGTCATGTCGTTGTTCCTCCTTGAACAGACGGGTGGAGTCAGGGGTGGGGGTAGGTCTCGATGACCCGCGAGTCGTCGCGGGTGCCCAGGCCCGCGGCCTGGGCGGCGAGGTAACGCTCGCGCGCGGAATCCAGCAGAGGGGTCTCGGCGCCCGCGGCGCGGGCTGCCTCGAAGACGAGCCCGGAGTCCTTGACGAAGATGTTGATCTGGCTGGTGACCTCGACGTCGGTGCCCTCGAGCATGCGCGGGCCGCGGTCGGAGAGCATCCACGACCCGGCGGCGCCGGACTCGAGCAGGGGCAGCACCTCGGCGGGGTCGAGGCCCAGCCGAGCGGCGAGCGACAGCGCTTCGGCCGCGGCGACGATGTGCACCGAGCACAGGTGCTGGTTGACGACCTTGATGCTCTGCCCGCGGCCGAGCTCGTCGCCGACCGTCCGCACGGTCCCGAACTGCGACAGCACCGGCTCGACGGCCGCGATGTCGGCGGCGGGGCCCGAGGCGAAGATCGTCAGCGAACCGGTGGTGGCCCGGGCGACACCGCCGGTGACGGGGGCGTCCACGACGCGCGCTCCGCCGGCGAGCAGTCGTTCCGACGCCGAGCGCACGGCATCCGGTCCGACGGTGCTCATGACGACCCAGGTGCGGCCGGCGACCGCGTCGGCCGCGAAGGCCTGGTCGACCAGTGCGTCGAGGTGCTCGGGGGTGGCGACCATGACCACGACGATCGGGTCGTCGTCGGCATCCGCGATGGATTCGACCGCGCGGATGCCGTCGGCCTCGGCGCGCTCGCGGGCGGGCGCGAAGGGGTCGACGCCGGTGACCGCGAGGTCGGCCTGCGTGAGCCTGCGGGCCATCGGGAGTCCGATCGCGCCGAGCCCCACGAACGTCACTCGATCCGCGCTGAGCGTCATCGCCGTCTACCTCCATCGATGTGCGGAACGCGAATGGTTAACCAATCGCGGACCCAGTAAAGCGCGGCATGAGCCGCCTGTCAAGATTGGTTAGCCAATCGGCGTCAGCGGTCGGAGACGAGCCCGAGGTTCTGCCAGTTGCGGAAGTGCTCGCGCATCGCGGCGCGTGCCGCCGCGGGGTCGCCGGCCTCGATGGCATCCACGATCGGGTAGTGCACGCTGTCGGTGCGGAGGGTTCCGTCGGCGTCGGGGACCTCCACCGCCACCGCCTCGAGGCGTCGGACGCGGATCGTCTCGCTCAGCACGTGGCTGAGGCCCTCGTGCAGCAGGTGCATGACGGGATTCTCGACGGCGAGCTGCAGGCGGCGGTGGAAGGCGATGTCGGCGGCGAGTGCCTCGTCGTGCTCGCCCGCGCGGGTCGCGGCGATCATGCGGTCGACGAGCTCGCGCAGCTCGGTCACCACGTCCGCCGACGCCCGCTCGGCCGCGGCGCCCGCCGCGGTCTCTTCGAGCATCATCCGGGATTCGGCGAACTGCTCGTCGGTGAGGTGTCCGAACTCCCGCGAGATCGTGAAGTAGCTGCGGACGAAGTCGTCGCGGGGCGTGTCGAGGTAGGTGCCGCGACCCTGGACGCGCGTGAGGAAGCCGAGGCGTTCCAGCACCAGCAGGTGCTCGCGCAAGGCTCCGCGACTGATCCCGAGCGCCTCGACCAGGTCGCGCTCGGGCGGCAGGCGGCGGGCGGTGGTCCCGTCTTCGGCGACGGCGAGCGCGACGATGTCGGCGACGAAGCCCTCGAGCGCTCCCGGCACGGTTCCTCCTGTCCCGATCGTTCCAGCCTATCCAGCCCGTTCCGCGACCGGAGCCGGGCCGGGGCGGATGCCGCGGTCGTAGAGTCGGGGCATGAGCGCCGACGACGTCGAGCTGCGCCGCCTGCGCGAGCGCGTGTACGGCGGCACCGGCGATCCGCCGACGCCCGACGAGATCGCACGCCTGGGTGCCCTGGAAGACGTCCTCCGGCGCGACGCGGTGCGGGCACCGCACGCGCCCGCACCGAAAGCGCCGTCACCCGCCGTGCCCGCGCCCGCCAGGCCCGCGCCCGCCGCAATCGACGAGGCCGACCGGCCGGAGGGGAGGGATGCCGATCCCCACCGCCCGCGCGTCTTCTCCCTGATCGTCGGTGTCGTGGCCGCGCTCGCGCTGCTCGGTGCGGGATACGCCGCGGGCGTCGCTTCGCCTGCCTTCGTCGCCGCATCCGCGACCCCCTCGCCGTCGGCGAGCCCGCGGTTCCCCGAGCTGACGTTCCCGCAGACCGATGACGACGTCATCACGGCGCAGCTCATCGACGACAGCGGCATCGACCCGACCACCACGCGTTACATCGCGGTCGTGCGCGGGTTCCGGGTGTACCTCGCGAAGCGCGAGCGCGGAGAGGGATCGTGCGTGGTCACCTTCGTCGACGCCGACGACGAGCCGTGGGCCGCGGGATGCACCACGGGCGGGCCCTTCGACGACGCGGCGGTGTTCGGCATCGACCAGCATCTGAGCATCGCGATCGGCGACACGTCGCGCATGACGATCACCGGGACGCCGGTGCGACTGTCGGAGTCGGTGACCGCCTACATCACCGAGTGAGGCAGGCGCCGTCGCGGCTCGCCCCACTCCACGCCGCCCATGCGCGGGAGGCCCGGGCCCGCGCGCGCGGTCGTAGAGTCATCGCATGGACGAGGACGTCGAGCTGGAGGGTCTGCGCGAGCGCATCTACGGGCCCGACGGCGCGAGCGCGACGCCCGAGATGATCGCCCGGCTCGCGGAGCTCGAAGAAGGGCGCCGCGCCGACCCCACCCCCTCCTCCGACGACGTGCGGGATGCCCGAGGCGGGGATGCCACGGCCGCCGGCGCCGCCCGCCCGGATCCGGGACATATGGATGCCGAGCCCGCGGCCGCCGTGCCCGGCGGCGGGCGTGCCCGCCGGGTGCTGCGGTGGGCGCTCGCCGCGGCCGGTGCGGTGGCGCTCGTCGGGCTGGGCATCGCGATCGGCGCCGGTCTCGCCGCACCCGCGGCGTCCGCGGATCCGGCGTCGGCCGCCTACCCGGAATTGACGTTCCCGCAGACGGTCGAAGACGTGATCTCCGCCGACATCCTCCGCGACAGCGGAATCGATCCCTCCAGCACCCGCTACATCGCCACGGTCAGCGACTTCCGCGTCTACCTCGCCCAGCCCGACGACGGCGACGGCGTCTGCATCGCGACGTTCACGTCTTCCGACAATCGGCCGTGGTCGGTGGGCTGCGCCTCCGGCAGCGCCGGTCCGTCGGCCGCGTTCGGAGTCGACGGCGACCTGACCGTCGCGGTCGGCGAGACCGACCCGTCGGCCGTCGACGGCATCCCCATCCGTCTGTCCGACAGCGTCACGGCGTACGTGGCGCGCTGATGAGAGGAGAACCCATGTTCCACCCCGATGGCGCCTTCGCCGGCTTCGCGGTCGACGACCTCGACGCCGCGCACCGCTTCTACGCCGACACCCTCGGTCTGCGCGTGGAGGTGCTCGAGGGATCGGGCTTCCTCCGCCTGCACCTGGCATCCGGGGGGAGCATCCTCGTCTACGGCAAGCCCCATCACGAGCCGGCGTCGTTCACGGTGCTGAACTTCCCCGTGGCCGATGTCGAGGCGGCCGTCGACGACCTGCGGGCGCGGGGCGTCGAGACCAAGATCTACGACGACGCCGACTTCCCCACCGACTCGCGCGGCATCATGCGCGAGGGGGGACCGCTCATCGCGTGGTTCCGCGATCCCGCCGGCAACGTGCTCGCGGTCCTGGAGGAGTGAAACGCCCCGCCACCGCGGCGACGGGCGGATGGATGCCGCGAGTCACGGCATCCATCCGCCCGGTGATCCGAGCAGGATCGTTCAGCCCTTCAGGGCCTCCGCCAGCTTGACGCGCGCGCCCATGCGCAGCAGCGAGTTGCGGTAGATACGCGACGCGAGCCCGATCGCCGCGACGCACGAGGCGACGAGGATCAGCAGCGACAGCACGGGCTCCCACCACTGGGCGTCGCCGAGGTACATGCGCAGCGGCATGCCCACGGGGGCCGAGAAGGGCACGTACGACATCACGGTGAGCACGACGGGGTTGTCGTTGAAGAAGATCACCAGGAAGTACGGCGCCATGATCAGCATCGTGATCGGCGTCGTGGTCGCCCCGATGTCCTCCTGCCGCGACACCATCGCGGCGGCCGCGGCGAAGAGCGCCGCCAGCAGCACGAAGCCGAAGAGGAAGAAGATCGCGAACCACGCGATGGGGGCGCCGAGGGCGTCGAGCACCCCCGCCTGATCGGTCACCGCGAGGCCGATGACCGCGACCGCCGCCAGCAGCACGATCTGCGCCATCGCGAGGATCGTGTTGCCCAGCACCTTGCCCGCCAGCAGGGCTCGGACGGGGATCGCCGAGATGAGGATCTCGACCACGCGCGTCTGCTTCTCCTCCACGACGCTCTGCGCGATCGTTCCGCCGAAGGTCGAGGCGGCGATGAGGAACACGATGCCGAAGGCGAGGGCGATGAAGTACCGCAGGACGTCGGCGGCGTTCGATCCCGGGTCGATGCGATCGACGGGTGGGGTCTCGCTGAGCATCTGCAGCAGGGTGGAGGGGACGCTGTCCTTCACCACGACGGTGAAGTCGAACGACGACTCCGACGAGCCCGAGACCAGGGCGGCATCCACCGTTCCGTCGGCGACGAGGGCACGGGCGTCGTCGTCGCTGTCGGCGACGGTCACCTCGAGGCCGTCGAGGCTCGACACGGCGCTCTGGGTCTGCGAGGTGACGGCGACCGGGATGCCGCTGGACGCGGCGTTGCCGGCCGTGAACCCGCCCCACAGCACCGAGGCGAGAGCCGCGAGGATCAGCACCGCGGTCGAGATCACGAACGGCTTGCTCCGCAGCTTCGAGCCGATCTCCCGCTCGGCGACGAGCCAGATGCTCAGTGCCTCGCCGGGCGAGCGGCGGGCGGGGGTCGTGGTGCTCACTGGATGACCTCCTTGAAGATCTCGGCCAGGGTCGGACGCTGGGGGGCGAAGCTCGCGACGTCGCCGCGCGAGACGGCGCCCTGCAGCACGCGCTGCGCGGTGGCGTCATCGGCCGCGTCGAACAGGGCGTACCCGCCGTCGAAGTCGATGACCGTCACCCCCGGTTCCTCGCGCAGCCAGCCGGCGTCGCTGCCCGAGACCAGCTCGTAGCGGTGCGTGGCGTGCTGGGCGCGCAGCTCGTCGCGGGTCCCGGCAGCGCGGATCGTGCCGGCCGCGATGATCACGAGGTCGTCGCACAAGCGCTCGACGACGTCGAGCTGGTGCGACGAGAACAGCACGGCGGTGCCGGCCGCGGCTTTCTCCTGGAGCACTCCCGCCACCACGTCGACCGCGAGCGGGTCGAGGCCCGAGAAGGGCTCGTCGAGGATGAGCACCTCGGGCTCGTGGACGAGGGATGCCGCGATCTGCGCGCGCTGCTGGTTGCCCAGCGAGAGGGTCTCGACGGCATCGCCGAGGCGCTCGCCGAGTCCGAGTCGTTCGAGCAGCGCCGTCGCCTTCCGCGTCGCCTCGGCCTTGGAGAAGCCGTGCAGACGGGCCAGGTACGCGATCTGCTCGGCGACCTTCATCTTGGGGTACAGCCCGCGTTCTTCGGGCATGTACCCGAAGCGGCGGCGGTCGGCCGTCGTCACGGGGGAGCCGTTCAGGGCGACCGATCCGGCGTCCTTCCCGAGCACGCCGAGGGCGATGCGCATGGTGGTCGTCTTGCCGGCGCCGTTCCCGCCGACGAAGCCCGTCAGCCGCCCGGGAGCGACGGTGAAGCCCACGTCGTCGAGCACGCGGCGGCCGCCGTAGCTCTTGGTGATGCCGTCCAGTTCCAACACGGTGCACCCCTTCTTCTCGTTGCTTCCACGCTAGGGATGCCGATGCGGATGCGCCTCCACCGGGCGAGGGTGATCCGGCTCCGCCGCGCGGGGGAGGGGCCCCGCCGCCCCGTGGCCGGGCTTCGTTCACGAGGTCCCTGAGCCTGTCGAAGGGACCGGGCCGGCCGTGCCGGCTCCGCCCCGCGTCAGGCCGAGCCGTGCCGGTGCGCGAGCACCACGGCCTGCACGCGGTCGCGCGCGCCGAGCTTCTGCAGCACGTTCGACACGTGCGTCTTCACCGTCGCCTCGCCGATGAACAGTCGTGCGGCGATCTCGGCATTGCTCAGCGCGTCGGACATGAGGCGCAGCACCTCGGCCTCGCGCTCCGTGAGCGGTTCGGTCAGGGGGAGGGGCGGAGGAGTGGATTCCGGTGGCGAGGGTGCGCGAGTCGCGAACCGCTCGATGACCCGCCGCGTGACCTCGGGAGCCAGCAGCGCGTCGCCCGCGCCCACGATGCGCACCGCCGAGACGAGCTCCTCGGGACCGGCGTTCTTGAGCAGGAAGCCGCTGGCCCCGGCATCCAGCGCCGCGAAGAGGTAGTCGTCGCGGTCGAAGGTCGTCACGATGAGGATCGCCGCCTCCGAGCTCGGGTCGGCGGTCAGTAGGCGGGTGGCCTCCAGGCCGTCCATGTCGGGCATCTGCACGTCCATGCAGATCACGTCGGGATGCAGCCGACCCGCCGCCGACACCGCCTCGGCGCCGGTCGCCGCCTCGCCCACGACAGTGATGTCGGGCTCGAGCGAGAGGATCGTGCGGAAGCCCGCGCGCATCATGGCGTGGTCGTCGACGACGAGCACGCGCAGCTCAGGCATGCGAGACCTCCGCCGTGGCGAGGGGGACGCGCACGCGCACGAGCCACCCGCCGCGCGATCGGGGGCCGATCTCGATGCTGCCGCCCGATACGGCCGCCCGCTCGCGCATCCCGAGCTGACCGAGGCCCGGGGTCGTCGACCCGGCGCGGCCGGTGTTCGAGACTTCGAGCTCGACGGCCTCCCGGGAGAAGCGCAGGCGCACGTCCGCCGTCGCGCCGGGCCCGGCATGACGCCGGGCGTTCGTCAGGGCCTCCTGCGCGATGCGGTAGAGATTGACCTGCACGAGCGGCGGCGGGTCGATGACGGGCTCGCCGACCACGGTGAAGGTGGTGCGGAGCCCCGCCGCCTCGGCCTCGTCGACGAGGGCGCGGATCGACGTGAGCCCGTGCGTGGTGGGGGCGGTGTCGGGGGAGGCGTCGGAATCCGGCGATCGCAGCGTCTCGAGCAGCTGGCGCAGCTCGTGCAACGACGCGCGCGCCGACCCCTCGATGCTCGCGAGCGTCTCGCGAGCGGCATCCGGATCGCGCGAGAGCAGCGAGCGCGCCACCCCCGCCTGCACGCCCATGAGCGAGACATGGTGGGCGACGACGTCGTGCAGCTCGCGGGCGATGCGCACGCGGTCGAGGGCCACCGCTTGAGCGGCGGTCACCTCGCGCTCCGATTCGAGCTCGGCGGTGCGCTCCTCGAGGGCTGCGCGCTCGCGCATCTGCTGGTGGGAGCGATCGCCGAAGTAGTAGGCGCCCCCGAAGAACAGCGCGTTCACCCCGATCATGAGCAGCTGGTAGGCCACGAAGGGCGAGAAGGCGCCGACGCGCGAGAAGGCCCCCTCGACGTCGGGGTCGACGGGCTGCGTGGCGTCTTGGAACATCACCACGAACAGCCACGCGAACATCCCGACGATGATCGCGACGCGCACGATCGTCGCGCGTCGGCGGTTCGGCTCCCACGCGCCCACGGTGTAGAGCGCGATGAACATCGCGATGTTGCCGGCGTACAGCTCGGGGATGCGGAAGGTCACCGCCAGGAAGTAAGCCACCGACACGATCACCGCGGTGACCGAGGGCCATTTCCGACGTACCGCGATCGGCGCGGCGAGCACCGCCACGTAGACGAGGGCGATCGCCAACGACCCCTGCTCGTCGCCGTAGATGCCGGAGACGGACGACAGCACCGCGCTCAGCATGCCGCCGAGGAACAGCACGACCGCGAGCACGAGATCGTTGCGCCGCTGCGTGCGGGTCAGTCGTGCCATCCCTCCACGCTAGGGGGCACCTCCGACACCCGCATCCCCCGTGGGACGGAGTCAAGAGGGGGCGGAATACAGGTTGGCGGGCGACGCTTGCACGTGAATGAAACCGGGCGCTCGACGCCCCCGTCTTCTCCGAGAGGATCACCGTGACCGACTACACGATCGGCTACATCGTCGGCAGTATCTCCAGCACCTCCATCAACCGTCGCCTGGCCAAGGCGCTCGAGAAGGTCGCCCCCGAGGGCGTCACGCTGAAGGAGATCCCGATCAAGGACCTCCCCTTCTACTCGCCCGACTACGACGGCGACTTCCCCCAGGTCGCGAAGGACTTCAAGAAGGCGATCGAGGATGCCGACGGCGTCTTCGTCGTGACCCCCGAGTACAGCCGCTCGATCCCCGGCGTGCTCAAGAACGCCCTCGACTGGTCGGCCCGCCCCTACGGCGAGGCGTCGTTCAACGACAAGCCCACCGCCGTCATCGGCACCTCGCAGGGCGGCATCGCCACCGCGGCCGCCCAGCAGCACCTCCGCGCGGTGCTCCTGCACTACAACGCCCTCGTGATGGGGCAGCCCGAGGGCTACATCCAGTCCACCCCCGGCCTGTTCGAGGAGGACGGCACCGTCACGAACGAGGGGACGGCCGAATTCCTGCGCTCGGTGATCGAGGCGCTCGTGACGCTCATCTCGCGCACGGCGCCCGCCGAGGTCCCCGCGGCCTGATCTCCGCGCGACGGCGGGGCCGGGCTGCGCGTCGGCCCCGCCGTCATCCCCCGGTGGCTTCGACAAGCTCAGCCACCTAAGTCGCCGCCCAGCCCCCATGTCGCGGCCCAGGTCCCTGAGCCTGTCGAAGGGCCCGGTACCCGTGTGCGCGTCACAGCCCCAGCGCGGCGGCCTTCCGCCGCAGCAGCTCGGCCTCTCGCTCGTTGCGGGTCAGACCCGCCGCCGCGAGCAGCTCGTCCCGCGCCTCGCGTGTGCGACCCAGCCGCGACAGCAGCTCGCCGCGCACCGACGGGATCAGGTGCGAGCCCCGCAGCACCCCGGTTGCGGCGAGACCGTCAACGAGCGCGAGTCCCTCCAAGGGCCCGGATGCCATCGACACGGCCACGGCGCGATTGAGCTCGACGACGGGGCTCGGGGCCACCCGACCGAGCACCTCGTACAGCACGACGATGCGATCCCAGTCCGTCGCGTCGACGCTCATCGCCTCCGCGTGACAGAGCGCGATCGCGGCCTGGAGCTGGTACGGCCCGCGGCCCTTCCCCCGCGCATCGGCCCGCTCGAGGAGCGACCGGCCGCGGGCGATCGCCGAGCGGTCCCACCGCCGACGGTCCTGGTCGGCGAGGAGCACGGCATCCCCGTTCGCATCCACGCGGGCCGCGAAACGCGACGCCTGCACCTCCATGAGGGCGCCGAGCCCCAGCACCTCGGGCTCGCGGGGGAGCAGTCGCGCGAGGACGCGCCCCAGCCGGATCGCCTCGTGCGCCAGCTCGGTGCGCAGCACGGCGTCGCCGGAGGTGGCGGCGTAGCCCTCGGTGAAGACGAGGTAGATCACGCTCAGCACCGCGCTGAGCCGCGTCGGCCACTGCGCCGGATCCGGCACCTCGAACGGGACCCGGGCCGCGCTCAGCGCCCTCTTCGCGCGGACGATCCGCTGCTGCATCGTCGTCACCGGCACGAGGAACAGGCGCGCGATCGCGTCCGTGTCGAGCCCGCCCACCACCTTCAGCGTCAGCGCGACCTGCGCCTCGCGCGCGAGCACCGGGTGGCAGGCCGCGAACACCAGCCGCAGCACGTCGTCGTCGATCGGCTGCCACTCGGCATCCATGATCTCGTCCACGTCCGCGCCGATCAGCCGGTACTTCTCGCCGAGGTTCTGCGCGCGACGCCAGCCGTCGATCGCCCGCCGCTTCGCGACCGCGGTCAGCCAGGCACCGGGATTCACGGGCACGCCCTCGCGCGGCCACTGCGCGAGGGCCTCGGCGACGGCATCCTGAGCCAGGTCCTCCGCCGTGGGGAGGTCTCCGACCACGCGCGCGAGCGTCGCGACGACGCGGGCGCCCTCGATGCGCCAGATCGCCGCGACGCGCCGCGAGACGTCGGAGTCGGGGCTCACCGCGAGGACTGCTCCTCGCGCCAACCCTCCTCCTTCTGGATGTACTCGTTGTCGGCGAACGCGGCGAAGTCGGTCTCGTCGGTCACGCGGCGCACCTCGAGCGTGTTGCCCGCGATGAGCGGCGCTCGGCGCGCCCACTCGACGGCTTCTTCCTTCGTCGACACCTCGATGATCCAGAAGCCGTTGAACAGCTCGTGCGTCTCGCCGTAGGGGCCGTCGGTGACGACGGGTTCGTCGCCGTCGAAGGTCACGACGAAGTTCTGGCTCATGTCCTCGGCCAGACCATCGCCCGCGACGAGCACTCCCGCGCTCATCATCGACTCGTTGTAGGCGCCCATCTCGTTGATGATCTGCTCGAACGGGATCTGCTTGTACGCCGCGTACGCCTCGTCGGTACCGCGCATGATCAGCATGAACTTCATCGTGGACTCTTCTCGTCGGTGCTCTCTCGAGCGATCTGAGGGGAGCGAATGCCTGCCCCTACTATCGCGTCGAACGGCGCGCGACGGAATCGACAGGGCCCGGAGAATTCTTCTGACGCACCGCCGGGCGGTGTCGCAGATCCGGAGATCGGCCGCAGATTCGGACGGATTCGAACGATGCGTCCGGATCCGTCGCCCGTTTCCGGATCTGTTCACCGGATGCCAGGCGGTAACGCCCGGCCGACCGCGGGCTGCATCCGCTGACCGGATGCCGCCGCCCGGCGCTCAGCCGAAGATCATCGGCAGGTCGTCATCGTCGTCGGCGCCCGACAGGTCGAGGTCGGCGACGACGGGGACGTGGTCGCTGGGGACCTCGCCCTTGCGCTCATTGCGGTGGATCTCGGCGCCGTGGACGGCGTCGGCGAACGCCTGCGAGCCCAGGATGAAGTCGATGCGCAGACCCTCGTTGCGGGGGAAACGCAGCTGCTTGTAGTCCCAGTAGGTGTAGCCGGTGGGAATGAGCGGCCGCACGACGTCGGTCAGCCCCGCGGTCTCGAACGCGGCGAACGCCGCGCGCTCGGGAGGGGAGACGTGCGTGGTCGCGCCCTCCACGACGGTGGGGTCGCCGTTGTCGTCATCGGTGGGGGCGATGTTGAAGTCGCCGGTCAGGGCGAGCGGCAGATCGGGGTGGGCCGCGAGCGTGTCGGCGGTGTACTGGCGGAGCTTGTCGAGCCAGTCGAGCTTGTAGACGTAGTGCGGATCGTCGAGCCCGCGGCCGTTGGGCACGTACAGGCTCCACACGCGCACGCCGTTCACGGTGGCGCCGATCGCGCGCGCCTCCTGCGGCAGGTCGGGCCCCTCTTTGCCCTTCTCGAAGCCCGGCATCCCCGGGAAGCCGATCTCGACGTCTTCGAGGGGCTCGCGGCTCGCGATCGCGACGCCGTTCCACTGGTTCAGGCCGTGCGCGGCGACGTGATACCCGGCCTCTTCGAAGGCGGCGTACGGGAACTGCTCCGTCTTGCACTTGATCTCCTGCATCGCCAGCACGTCGATGTGCTCGCGCACGCAGAACTCGACGGTGCGGGTCACACGAGCGCGGATGGAGTTGACGTTCCAGGTGGCCAGACGCATGGCATCCAGCCTACTTTCGGGGGAGGACATCGACGGTCGCGCGGCGCGGCCGGGCGGTCTCGTGCGAGCACCGCGCGTGAGCCGTCGTGCGGACATCGTCGTCGACACGCCGTCGCCCGTCGGGCGCTCGCGGCGTGGCGCCCGTGGACTCCGCGGGACGGATGCCGGGACGCTGCGCCGTGACATCCCGCGGCTGCGTCGTGGCGGCGCAATAGACTCGACGCCGTGACCACCGCCTCCACTGCCGAGCTCGAAGCCGACCGCCAGGCCCTCATCGGCCTCATCAACGCCGAGGCGGTGTTCCACGGCGATTTCACCCTCTCGAGCGGCAAGAAGGCGACGTACTACGTCGACATGCGCAAGCTCACGCTCGACCACCGCGCCGCCCCGGCGATCGGGCGTCTCGTGCTCGACCTCGTGAAAGACCTCGATGGTGTCGTCGCGGTCGGCGGACTCACGCTGGGCGCCGACCCGATCGCGAACGCCGTCATGCACGAGTCGGTGCACGCCGGCCGCCCGCTCGACGCGTTCGTCGTGCGCAAGGAGCCGAAGGACCACGGCCGCGGCCGCCAGATCGAGGGCGCCGATGTCGCGGGCAAGCGCGTCGTCGTCGTCGAAGACACCTCCACCACGGGTCAGTCGGCGCTCAAGGCCGTCGAGGCCCTGCGCCGCGAGGGCGCGGAGGTCGTCGCCGTCGCCGTCATCGTCGACCGCAAGACCGGCGCGCAGGCCGCGATCGAGGCCGAAGGCCTGCAGTGGCTGGCATCCATCGATCTCGACGACCTGGGGCTCGCTCCGCAGTAAGGCGATCGCGGCGCGCGCCGACGTCGCGCCTCGTTTTTGCTGTTGTGGTGCGATCCCGGATGCCGCGCTCGCTTCAGCGCGCGTCGTCGTCTGGACCGGGACCGTCGAACGGGTCGCGGCGGTCGCCGCGCTTCGAGCGCCGCCACTGCACAATGAACGCGACGAGGGTTCCGGCGGTGATGAAGAAGGCGGTGATCAGCCAGAGGGTGCGGTCGTCCATGCGCCCATCCTCCCCGAAGTCGCGCGGGGTCGAGCGGAGCGCCTTCGCAACGCGATCCGGCCGTGGGGAGGGTCAGCGGCTCAGGGCCTGCGGTTCTCCGCGGCGTCGGAGACGATCTTCGCGATCCGCTTCGCCCGGGTCTCGGGGCGCACGGCGGTCGCGATCTGCGTGAGCCCGAACTTCCGGCTGGACGGGGGGAAGGCGTCCCAATTCGCCCGCGCGGAGGGGACCGCGTCGAGGGCAGACGTGAGATCGGGCGGCTCCACGCCCGCCTCGGGGCCGTCGAGCATCTCCCATGACCCGTTCGCGCGGGCGACATCGATTGCGAGGCGACCGGCCGGGCGCAAGCGCCCCTCCGCCTCGAGACGAGCGACGCGGGCCTTGTTCGTCGCCGCCCAGCCGCTCGTGCCGCGACGTGGAGCGAACCACAGACCGGAGCTCACCTCGTCGAAGATGCGCACCGGGCCGTCGATCCATCCGAAGCACAGCGCTTCGCACACGGCATCCTCGTACGCGATGTAATGACCCGCGTCGGCCCCTCGCCCGCGCAACAACCAGGCACCCGTGGACGTCCGGTGATTCTCGTCGAGCCACGTCGACCATGCGGCGAGGTCGGCCGCCGCCACTCTCTCACCGTCGTCGAGGGCCCCCATCGTCAGATCCCGGCCGCGAGCCCCTCTTCGCCATCGGCGAGATCGGACTCGAGCGGTTCGCCGCGCACGAGTTCGGCGACCGAGCCGAGGATCTCGTCGGGGCGGAAGGGATAGCGCTCGATCTCGCGCTGGTCGCTGATGCCCGTCATCACGAGCACGGTGTGCAGGCCCGCCTCGATCCCGGCGACGATGTCGGTGTCCATGCGGTCACCGATCATGCCGGTGTTCTCGCTGTGGGCGCCGATGCGGTTCAGGGCCGAGCGGAACATCATCGGGTTGGGCTTGCCCACGATGTAGGGCTCTTTGCCGGTGGCCTTCGTGATGAGCGCCGCGATCGCGCCGGTCGCGGGCAGCACGCCCTCGGTCGAGGGGCCGGTGGCATCCGGGTTGGTGGCGATGAACCGCGCGCCGCCGCGGATGAAACGGATGGCCTTGGTGATGGCCTCGAAGGAGTAGTTGCGGGTCTCGCCCACCACGACGTAGTCGGGAGTGGTCTCGGTCATGATGAACCCGGCCTCGTGCAGGGCCGTCGTGAGCCCGGCCTCACCGATGACGAAGGCGGAGCCCCCCGGCATCTGCGACTTCAGGAAGTCGGCGGTGGCCAGAGCCGAGGTCCAGATCGACGACTCCGGGACGACGAGTCCCGAAGCCCGCAGCCGCGCACTCAGATCGCGCGGCGTGAAGATGGAGTTGTTCGTCAGAACAAGGAACGGCGTGCCCTCGGAGCGCCACTGGGCGAGCAGCTCGGACGCGCCCGCGATCGGCGTGTTCTCGTGGACGAGGACCCCGTCCATGTCGGTGAGCCAGCATTCGATGTCACCCCGGGTGCGCATGGGGCCAGCCTAGCCCCGGCCCCCGACACCGCCCGAGAGGGTTGCATTCTCGCGACGCCCCGCGGGAAACGAGCGCGGGCGGGCCCGACCGTGAGGTCGTGACCCGCCCGTCCGCCGTGCGGACGCCTTACTTGAAGGTGTCCTTCACGTTCTCGCCGGCCTTCTTGGCATCGGCCTGCACCTGGTCGGCCTTGCCCTCGGCGGCGAGCTTGTCGTTGTCGGTCGCGTTGCCGATCGCTTCCTTCGCCTTGCCCACGATGTCCTGAGCGGCGTTCTTGATCTTGTCGTCCAGACCCATGATCTGACTCCTTCTCGATGTGTCGGCGTCGTCGGCGGGGGTGTTCGTCGCGACGGAGCGGGATGCTCATGGTGTGGACGATGCGGGCGGGCCATTCGTCACGCCGTTCGGGAAAAAAGTTCGCGGATGCCGATATGCCCGGAACGGAATGGACCCGTGACGTGGGCACCCGATCTCGTTAGGGTCGAAGGGTGACGCGCGACGAGTGGGACCCCGAGAACCTCCCCGACCTGTCGGGGCGCTCCTACCTCGTCACCGGCGCCACCCGCGGTCTGGGGTATTTCGCGTGCGAGCAGCTCGCCGCGGCGGGAGCCCACGTGCTGCTGACCGGCCGCAATCCTCACAGTCTCGCGGCCGCCAAGGCGGCCGTGAAGCGCTCGACTCCGGATGCCGACATCGAGACGCTCCTGCTCGACACCAGCAACATGGGCTCGGTGCGTGCCGCCGCGGCGACGGCGCGTGCACGCGGACGCCTCGATGGGCTGCTGTTGAACGCCGGCGTCGTGCACCCGCCGAAGCAGCGCGAGACGGTCGGCGGCCACGAGCTCGTGTTCGCGACCAACGTTCTCGGTCACTTCGCCCTCGCCGGCGAGCTGCTCAAGCCGCTCGCGACCGCGCGCGGCCGCATGGTGTGGGTGGGGAGCATGTCGACCTCGCTGTGGAGGCACCTGCCCACCGACCCCGAGCTGCGCGAGGGCTACACGCCGTGGAAGGCGTACGTGCAGTCGAAGGCCGCGACCACCGCGCTCGCCCTCGAGGCCGACAAGATGCTGCGTGCCCACGGAGTCCCGGTCGAGAGCCTCGTGGCGCATCCGGGGTACTCCACGAGCGGGCGGACGCGCGGGGTGCGCGGCGTGAACGAGCCCAGTCGTCTGACGCGGTTCGTCGACAACCTCCAGGCGCCCATCACGCAGTCCAAGGAGCAGGGCGCGTGGGCACTCGTCCGCGCTCTCGTCGACCCCTCCGCCGAGGGCGGCTCGATGTACGGCCCTTCCCTCGTCGCCCGCGGAGCGCCGCGACGGGCGACTCCCGCCCGCGGTACGCGGCGCGCCGGGCTCGGCACCGAGCTGTGGCGCGCCTGCGAGACCGCCACGCACGTGAAGTGGCCCTTCGAGCGTGCGCGGCGCGCGGCATCCTGAGACTCCTCCCGCGATGTCGGCGGCTGGCTCTACATTGAGCGCATGGAGCAGGCGACAGGTGGCGACCGCACTGCCCTCGACGTCGTCGGTCTGAGCTCGGCCGAGGTCGCCGAACGCGTGTCGGCGGGGCAGACCAACGCCTTCACGGCCGACACCAGTCGAAGCGCGTGGAACATCGTGCGGGCGAACGTCTTCACGCTCTTCAACGGGATCGTGGGGGCCTGCTTCATCGTGCTCCTGCTGCTGGGGCGGTGGCAGGACGCGTTGTTCGGCGTGGCCGCGTTGTCGAACGCGGTGATCGGGTGCGTCCAGGAGTTCCGCGCGAAAGCGGCTCTCGACCGCCTCGCCCTGCTCAACGCGCCCCGGGCGCGCGTGCGGCGCGACGGGGCGGATGCCGAGATCGCGCCACCCGAGGTGGTGCGCGACGACGTACTCGTGCTGCGCGCGGGCGATCAGATCGCCGCCGACGCGGTCGTGGTGTCCACGCAGGCCCTGCAGGTCGACGAGTCGATGCTCACCGGAGAATCGGATGCCGTCGACAAACGGATCGACGACGAGGTGCTGTCGGGGTCGATCGTGGTGGCCGGCGAGGGAGCGGCGCGCGTCGCCCGCGTGGGCGCGGAATCGTACGCGAACACCTTCGCCGCCGAGGCGAAGCGCTTCCAGCTCGTGTCGAGCGAACTTCGCACCTCCATCGACCGCGTCCTGCGGTGGGTCGGGTGGGGGATCGGGCCGATCGGCCTGCTCGTGCTCAACGCCCAGATGATGGTGGCCGGCGGCTGGGTGCAGGCCTGGCAGCAGGGCACGTGGTCGCAGGCGGTCGTGAACACCATCGCCGCCCTCACCGCCATGATCCCGCTCGGGCTCGTGCTCATGACCTCGATCGCCTTCGCGGTCGGCGCGGCGCGGCTCGCGGGGCAGAAGGTGCTCGTCAACGAGTTGCCCGCGGTGGAGGGACTCGCGCGGGTCGACGTCATCTGCCTCGACAAGACCGGAACGCTCACCGCGGGTGAGATCCGGTTCGACGACGCGCTCGCCCTGTCCGAGGCGCCCGGATGGACCGACGTGCTCGCCTGGTACGGGGCCGCTCCCGACGCCAACGCCACCGCGCAGTGCCTGCGCGATCCGTTCCCCGTCGGCATCCCCCTCTCGGTGGCGCGTCGCATCCCGTTCTCGTCGGCCCGCAAGTGGAGCGCGGTCTCGTTCGACGGCGGCGCCGAGGGCACCTGGGTGCTCGGCGCCCCGGAGATGGTCTTCGGCGACGCCGCGACCGATCCGAACGGAGAGTTGGGGGCCGCCGTCACCCGGTTGGCGTCGTCGGGTCGGCGGACCCTCGTGCTCGGGCACGCGGACGTGCCGCTGTCGGACTCCGAGGTCGACGCGGAGCGACTGCCCGCCGGTGTCTCGGCGGTGGCCGTGCTGACCTTCGTGGAGGCGGTGCGTCCGGATGCCGCCGAGGCGCTGGCGTACTTCCGAGACCAGGGCGTCGGCGTGCGGGTCATCTCGGGCGACAACCCCCGCACGGTCGCGGCGATCGCGCGCGAGGTCGGTCTCGATGTCGACGAGGGATACGACGCGCGCCGCCTCCCCGACGACGATGGTGAGCTGGGCGCCGTGCTCGAGCAGCACACCGTGTTCGGTCGTGTCACGCCCGACCAGAAGAAGCGCATGGTCACCGCGCTCCAGGCGCGCGGGCACGTCGTGGCGATGACAGGCGACGGGGTCAACGACGCCCTGGCCATCAAGACCGCCGACATCGGTATCGCGATGAACTCCGGGGCGGCGGCCACCAAGGCCGTGGCCCGCCTCGTGCTGCTCGACGGACGCTTCTCGCACCTGCCGTCGGTGGTCGCGGAGGGCCGTCAGGTGATCGCCAACATCGAGCGCGTCTCGATGCTGTTCCTCACCAAGACCGTCTACGCGACGGGGCTGGCGGTGCTGTTCGGCATCCTCGTGATGGAGTTCCCGTTCCTGCCGCGGCAACTGTCGATCACCGACGGGCTGACCATCGGCATCCCGGCGTTCTTCCTGGCGCTGCTGCCGAACGCCCAGCGCTACGTGCCGGGGTTCCTCCGCCGCTCGCTCAGTTTCGCCATCCCCGCCGGTCTCGTGATCGCCGTCTCCCTCACCGTCTACACGCGGGTGGCGATGCAGCTCGGTCTGGAGACCGCGCAGCTGCGCACGGGCGCGACGATCATCCTGGCGATCGTCGCGATCTGGGTGCTCACGGTGCTGTCGCGTCCGGTCACGCGCGTGAAGGTGGTGGTGATCGGGGCGATGTTCATCGCGCTCACCGCGATCTTCACCATGCCGCCGCTCGGGGAGTTCTTCCAGCTGCAGGACCCGGGCGACGACGGTGCGACCCTCGTGACCCTGGTGGTCGTGGTCGCGCTCGGAGCGATCGAAGCGGTGCGGTTCGCGCACCGACGGTTCGTGCGGCGTTCGCTCGCCGGGGTGTCCGGCGGGGTGGGCGGGATCGCCGGCGAAACGCCCCGACGACCCGCCGTGGTCACGGCGGCCATCGTGCTCGTCTATCTCGGCGGTCTGCTCAACACCGCTCTGGGCATCGTCGTCCTGTTGGCGCGCTACTCCGTGACGCCCGACCTCGTGCTGCCGGTGTCGCTCGTGGGCGCGGCGACGGTGCTGCTCGGGCTCCTCACGATCGCCGGCGGGTCGGCGCTGTCGCGGGGCAGCTCCCTCGCGCGCACCCTGCTGACGGTGTACCTCGCCGTGCTGGTCGCTCTGCAGGCCGCGGCGATGGCTCTGACCGAACTCGACCCCGTCCTCGTCGTCGCCCTCGTCGCCGCCGTGGCGGTGATCGCGGCGATGTGGGTTCCCGCTCGGGCCCGCCGATGGTTCCGCGGTGACGCGTCGCCGGCGCGCGCGGCCGATCGCGTCAGCGCGTGAGCCAGACCGATCCTCGCGCACCCGCCGGCAGCGACATCTCCACGCCGTCGGCGCGGACGACGTCGTCGGAGACGACCTCGAGCTCGTGCCCCACGTCGATCCCCCGCTCGACCAGGGCGCGCAGCAGTTCGGGGTCGCGATCGCTCACCCGCAGCACGCGGCCCGCGTGCCCGGCCGGAGCCTCCGCGAGCAGGACGAAGGGTTCGCGGTGCACCGCACCGTCGGCATCCGGGATGGCATCTCCGTGCGGGTCGAAGCGGGGGCGGCCCAGACGCTCGTCGATGCCCTCGAGGAGCCGGTCGCTGAGGGCGTGCTCGAGCACCTCGGCTTCGTCGTGCACCTCGTCCCACGCGTAGGCGTACTCGCGCACGAGCCAGGTCTCGATGAGGCGGTGACGGCGGATCACTCCCGCGGCACGCCGTCGCCCGGCTTCGGTCAGGGACACGGGGCCGTAGGGGCGATGCGTCACCAGGCCCTGCGCGGCGAGCTTCTTCACCATCTCGGTGACGCTCGAGGGGGCGAGGCTCAGCACGCCGGCGAGCTGCGAGGGCGTGATCGGGGAGTCCTGCCACTCGGTGTGGTGGTAGATCGCCTTGAGATAGTCGTCGGCCACGGGCGATTCCACGCCGTCAGCCTATCCGCCGGTGAACACCAGCCACAGGAGCACGACATTGAGGGTGATCAAGAACGCGGATGCCAGCACCCCGGCGATCGTGGTCGCGCGGCGGTTGCGGTGTCGGCCGAGCACGTCGGCGCGGGCGGTCAGCGCGACGAGCGGGATGAGGGCGAACGGGATGCCGAATGACAGCACGACCTGGCTCAGGACCAGCGCGAGGGTGGGGTCGACGCCGAGTCCCAGGATCGCCAGCGCGGGCACGAGAGTGACGAGGCGGCGGACGACCAGCGGGATGCGGGCGCGCAGCAGTCCGTGCATGATCTCGGCGCCGGCGTAGGCGCCGACCGACGTCGAGGCGAGGCCGCTGGCGAGAAGCCCGACGGCGAAGAGCGTCGCGACCAGCGACCCGAGCCCGTCGCGGAGCGCCGCGTAGGCACCCTCGAGGCTGTCGGTGCCGTCGACGCCGGCGAGGTTGGCGGCGGCGAGGAGCAGGATCGCGAGGTTGACCGTGCCCGCGACGGCGAGGGCGATCGTGACGTCCCACCGGGTCGCCCGGAGCAGCCTCGCGGTGGAGATCCCCCGGGCCTGCTCGAGCGCCGTGCGCGCGGCGGGCGTTCCTGCTCCGGGCGCGTCTGCGCCGGGCCCGTCCTCGCTGAGAGCGTCCCCACCGGGCGCGCCTCTCCCGGGGGCGTCTTCCCCGGACGCGAGGGCTCCCCCCGCGCGGACGGGTGTCGGAGTCGCACCCGTCGTCATGCCCGTGGCATCCGGAGCGAAGCGATCGCGGGCGAGAGCCGAGTGCGCGTAGATGGCGTGCGGCATGATCGTGGCGCCGAGGATCGAGGCGGCCAGCAGCACCGAGGTGGAGCCCTCGAAGCGCGGCACGAGGCCCGCGGCCACGCCTGCCGGGTCGGGAGGGGCGATCAGCAGCCCGAACGAGAAGCCCACGGCGATGATCACGAGCATCCCGATGAGCACCGTTTCGAAGGCACGCGCCCCGCGGCGCGTCTGGATGAGCAGCAGGCCCATCGACACCACGCCGGTGATCGTCCCTCCCCACACCAGGGGGACGCCGAAGAGCAGATGCAGCGCGACGGCCCCGCCGATGACCTCGGCGACGTCGGTGGCCATCGCGACCGCCTCGGCCTGGAGCCAGTAGAGGCGACGAGCGGCGGGGCGCCGCATCCGCCGACCGAGGATCTGCGGGAGACTCTCACCGGTGACGATGCCGAGCTTCGCGGAGAGGTACTGGATCAACCAGGCCATGACGTTGCCGAGCACCACCACCCAGACCAGCAGATACCCGAAGGTCGCACCGGCGGTCATGTTGCTGGCGACGTTGCCGGGGTCGAGGTACGCCACTCCCGCGACCATCGCCGGCCCCAGCAGCCAGAGAGCACGCCCGGGAGCGTGGCGACGGTCCACGGCATCCAGAGTTTTCGGCATGCCGAAATAGTACATATTTTTCGGGTACCCGAAAACGGTCGAGACGGACGTGAGGCCACCCGATCCGTCCCACCGCACATGTTGCGCGGCTGCACGGGAAGGTGCTCTCGTGCCGGCCGCGTGCTCTCGCCCGCCCGCCCGCCTCGCGTCCGCCGGTGCCGCGCCGGTCCGCACCGCGCTCTCGCCGACCCGCGCGGTGTCCGCCGTGCCGCGTCGGACCGCGCCGTGCTCTCGCCCGCTCGCGCCGCGTCCGCCTGCGGCCGTGCCGGTCCGCACCGCGCTCTCGCCGGCCCGCACCGCGCCCTCGCCGGCCCACGCCAGGCCTTCGCCGGCCCGCGCCGTGCGGCGGCGCGGCGTCGCACGCGGATAGCCTGGATCGGTGACGGATGCCGACGACCCGACGCTGGCGCGCGACGCCCGGTCTTCGTTCAGCGACGCACCGTCCGCCGCGCAGGACGCGCAGACACCGACGCACGGCGTCGGACCGTGGCCCGGGGGCCCCGAGGAGTGGC
The DNA here is from genome assembly GCF_032464935.1 of Microbacterium phycohabitans. NCBI lineage: Bacteria > Bacillati > Actinomycetota > Actinomycetes > Micrococcales > Microbacteriaceae > Microbacterium > Microbacterium phycohabitans. The sequence continues at coordinate 296,357 of NZ_JAWDIT010000002.1, read as the reverse complement.
CCGACGACCCGCGATACGACCTCGAGCTGCTCGCCGAGGGTGATCGCCGCAACGTCGTCGACGGCTACCGCTACTGGAGCATGGACGCGATCGTCGCGGATCTGGATGCCAAGCGGCATCCGTTCCATGTCGCGATCGAGAACTGGCAGCACGACCTCAACATCGGCACGATCGTGCGCAGTGCCAACGCGTTCCTCGCGGCCGAGGTGCACATCGTCGGCAAGCGGCGGTGGAATCGGCGCGGGGCCATGGTGACCGACCGCTACCAGCACGTGCGCCACCACGAGGACGTCGCGGCGTTCGCCGCGTGGGCGCGCGAAGCGGGGCTACCGGTGATCGCCGTCGACAACGTCGCCGGCTCGGTTCCGATCGACCGGGCCGACCTTCCCGAGTCCTGCGTGCTGCTGTTCGGCCAGGAGGGGCCGGGGCTCTCGCCCGAGGCGATCGCGGTGGCCACCGGCGTGGTGGAGATCACGCAGTACGGCTCGACCCGCTCCATCAACGCCGCGTCCGCCGCCGCGGTGATCATGTACGAGTGGTGCCGCCGCTGGGCCTAGCGGCGTGCGATGGTGGACGGATGCCGAAGGCCGTCACTCTCATCCGCTCGGCGTCGCTGTCGGGCGTCGCCGAGTACGCCTACGCCGCGACCGCTCCCGCCGACGCCCGTCTCATCTTCCTGGCCGGTTCGTGCCCGCTGGACGCCGACGGCGCGACCGTCGCGGTGGGCGACGTGCGCGCGCAGGCGGCTCGATGCGTCGAGAATCTCCGGACCGCGCTCGCCGACGCCGGGGCGCAGCTCACCGACGTGATCAGCACGCGCGTGCTCGTGGCATCCGCCCGCCAGGCCGACCTCGTGGCGGCCTGGGAGGTCGTGCGCGGCGCGTTCGGCGAGCACGACGTGCCGAGCACGCTGATGGGTGTCACCGTGCTGGGCTACGACGACCAGCTCGTCGAGCTCGAGGCGGTCGCCGCGGTGCTCGACGACTGACCGCCGCTGGTCCCGCCCGGGCCCATCGGCCCGAGCGAGGGGCGACGGCGCCCGGGGCGGCGGACTCAGCCGCCCGCGGTCATCCACGCCCGGCCGCGTACCCGCAGGCCGAGGGTGACCGCGCGAGCGAGCATGTAGACGCCGAAGAACGCGGCGGCGAGCCACGCGAGCCCGGCCGGACCCCCGCCGGCGAACAGTGCCACGAGCGCGAGGGCCGGCGCGTACGGAACGAGGTTGAGCACGCCCGCGAGCGCGAGGTACCGCGCGTCGCCCGCGCCGATCAGCACCCCGTCGAGCACGAAGACGAAGCCGGCGAGCGGTTGCGCCACGGCCAGGACGAGGAGTGCGGGCTGCACGAGGGCGGCGATCTCGGCGTCGCCGGTGAAGACGAGCCCGATCACGCCCGAGGACGCCGCGAGCACGGCGCCGACGCCGACGCCGAACCAGATGCCCCAGGCGCTCGTGCGTCCGAGCACCCGCTGCACCGTCTCGGTCTCGTTCGCGCCCAGGGCATGGCCGATCAGGGCCTGCGCCGCGATCGCCAGGGCGTCGAGGGCGAAGGCCGCCGTGGAGAAGATCGTGAACGCGATCTGCCACCCCGCCAGTTCGGCCGAGCCGAGTCCGGTGGCGACGGCGACCGTGGCGAGGAAGGCCACGCGCAGACTCAGGGTGCGCAGGAACAGCCATCCGCCCGAGCGCGCCGTGCCGCTCCACCCCTCGCGTTGCGGTCTGATCGAGGCGTCGTGCCGACGGGCCAGGGCGCGCACGACGACGACGTACGCACCGACCATGCCCCACTGCGCCGCGACGGTGCCGATCGCGGAGCCCGCGATGCCCCACCCGAGGCCGTAGATGAACAGGGCGTTGAGAGCGGCGTTCGCGGCGAAACCGACGCCGGCGATCCAGAGCGGGGTGACGGTGTCTTGCAGGCCGCGCAGGAGCCCGGTGGCCGCGAACACCACCAGCATCGCGGGCAGGCCCCACATCGAGATCGAAAGGTAGACGCGGGCGTTCTCGGCGACGTCGGGGGCGGCGCCGAAGACGTCGACGACGAGGGGGGTGACGATGGATCCGACGGCGGCGAGCACGGCGCCCAGCGCGAGAGCGAGCCACATGCCGTCGATGCCGACGGACACCGCACGGCCGGGCTCGCCGGCCCCGTACCGCCTCGCGACCGCGGGCGTCGTCGAGTACGCGAGGAACACCATGAGACCGACGATCGTCTGCAGGACGGCGCTCGCGATGCCCAGGCCCGCCAGGGGAGCGACGCCCAGGTGCCCCACCATCGCGGCATCCACGATGAGGAAGAGCGGCTCGGCGATGAGGGCACCCAACGCCGGAACCGCGAGCCGCAGGATCGAGCGGTTCAGCGTCACGGGCGGGGTGGTCACGATCCGAGCCTAGGCCGGGCCTGTGACATCGCCGGATGCGCGCCCACCTGTGGCTCGCGTCGGGGCGGCGCGCGCCCTCGGCGATGTGCCCAACCTCCGTTGGAGATGGGCGGATGCCGCGGAGGTTGTGCGCATTGCGGAGGTTGTGAGCATCGAGGCATCGGCGCCGGGCGGTGCAGCCGGGGCCCCATCCGGAACGGGTCGCGGCGGATGCGCGGAACGGGGAGCTGCTGCGTTCCGCGTCCAGGGGGTGCCGCGGGGGTGTTCCGAGCCTGTACGGATGTGGGGCACTTATCCTGTCTGCATGACCGACACCCCCCGCTCCGGTCTCGCGCTCGACGAGCTCAGCGACGAGATCCGCCCGCAGGACGACCTGTTCCGTTACGTGAACGGCCGCTGGCTGGAGCGCACCGAGATCCCCGACGACAAGGCTCGCTGGGGCTCGTTCCACCTCATCGCCGAGCAGGCCGAGGCGGACGTGCGCACCATCGTCCAGGAGTCGCAGGACGCCGAGCCGGGCAGCGAAGCCCGCAAGATCGGCGACCTGTTCGCGAGCTTCATGGACACCGACCGCATCAACGCCCTCGGCGGCGAGCCGCTGGCCCCGCAGCTCGCGGCCGTCGACGCCGTCACCGACATCCCCTCCCTGCTCCGGCTCATCGGCGAGCTCGAGCGCGACGGGATCAGCGGACTGCTGACGCTGTTCGTCGAGCCCGATCCGGGCGACCCCACCCGCTACGTCCCGGTGGTCTACCAGGGCGGCATCTCGCTGCCCGACGAGAGCTACTACCGGCTCGAGAACTTCGACGAGACGCGCACCGCCTACCGCGCGCACATCGAGCGCGTGCTCGAACTCGCCGGAGTCGCCGAGGCCGCGGCATCCGCCGATCGCGTGTTCGCGCTCGAGACCGACCTCGCCGCGCACCACTGGTCGCGCGAAGACAGTCGCGACGCGGTCAAGACCTACAACCTGAAGACCTGGGACGACACGCTCGCCCTGGCGGGAGTCGACCTCGAGCCGTGGCGCGCGGGGGTCGCCCCGGGTCACGAGGACGCGCTCGCCGAGGTCGTCGTCTACCAGCCGAGCTTCATCGAGTCGCTCGGCGCCCTGCTGGTGCCCGAGCGCCTCGACGACTGGAAGGCGTGGCTGCGCTTCAAGATCGTGCACGCGGCGGCGGCCTTCCTCTCCGACGAGTTCGTCGCCGAGAACTTCGCCTTCTACGGCACCCAGCTCACGGGCGTTCCCGTGAACCGCGAGCGCTGGAAGCGCGGCGTCAGCCTCGTCGAGGCGGCTCTGGGCGAGGCCATCGGCAAGGTCTACGTCGAGCGGCACTTCCCGCCCGCGGCGAAGGATGCCATGGACGGCCTCGTCGCCCACCTGATCGAGGCCTACCGGCGCTCGATCCGCACGCTCGAGTGGATGACCGAGGAGACGCGCGAGAGGGCCCTGGCCAAGCTCGACGCCTTCACGCCCAAGATCGGCTACCCCGTGCGGTGGAAGGACTACTCCGACCTCGAGATCGACGCCGACGACCTGGTCGGCAACGTGCGCCGCGCCCACGTGTGGGAGCACGACCGCCAGCTCGCCAAGGTGGGCCAGCCGATCGACCGCGACGAGTGGTACATGACCCCGCAGACGGTCAACGCCTACTACAACCCGTTGATGAACGAGATCGTGTTCCCCGCGGCGATCCTGCAGTACCCCTTCTTCGACGCCGAGCGCGACGCGGCGGCGAACTACGGCGGGATCGGCGCGGTCATCGGTCACGAGATCGGCCACGGTTTCGACGACCAGGGCAGCCGCTTCGACGGCGACGGGTCGCTGCGCGACTGGTGGACGGATGCCGACCGTGCGGCGTTCGAGGAGCGCACGAAGGCCCTCATCGCCCAGTACGAGGAGCTCGTGCCGCAGGGCCTGAGCGCGGAGCACCACGTCAACGGCGCCCTCACCATCGGCGAGAACATCGGCGACCTGGGCGGGCTCGGCATCGCGATCGCGGCGTACCGCCTGTTCCTCGAGGAGCAGGGTGAGGCCGAGGGCGAGGGGCCCGTCGTCGACGGGTTCACCGGCATCCAGCGCCTGCTGCTGAGCTGGGCGCAGATCTGGCAGCAGAAGGGCCGGGATGCCGAGACCATCCGCCTTCTCACGATCGATCCGCACTCGCCGAACGAGTTCCGCTGCAACCAGATCGTGCGTAACATCGACGCGTTCTACGAGGCGTTCGAGGTGGGTGAGGGCGACGCCCTCTGGCTCGACGCCGACCAGCGCGTCACCATTTGGTGAGACGGCGTTTGTTGTCCTGCTGACCCGGAAGGAGCCACGCTCGTGGGCATGCCCCCGCTTCCCGAGCCCGCTTCGCCCGAGCCCGCCGGAGGGCCGGTGGAGTCGTCGAGACGCGACGCCCCGGCCCTTCGCGGCGCGGGACGCAAGGGTCCGAAGCGACTGCCCCGGCGGGCGGCGGCCGGGCGCCGCTCCTTCACCGCGACGCTGCGATCGCTCGACGAGCTCGCTGCCTCGGGGGCGAAGGTCTCGGTGCGCATCGACGACCTCGACGGCGGAACGGCCGTGCTCTCGGGCGACGATTTCGTCACGCTGCCGGTCGGCGGCCTCGGAGTGGTGCCCCTGCTCGTCGAGACGGCCGCGTCGTTCGAGTCGGGTCGCCTGGATGCGTTGGAGATCATCGACCGCTCAGCGGTGGCCGGTGCCGCGCAGGGGGGCACGTGGCAGCATCTCAAGGCGCCCGCGCTGCCGTTGACCGACCTCGCGATGCTCGCCGCGTCGACGGGCGACGCGCTCGCCGCGAACGCTCTGCTGCACCGCGTCGGGCTGCAGTCGGTACGCGCGCGGATCGAGCAGCTCGGTCTCCGGCGGACGGCCCTGCTCGATCGGTTCCGCGACGATCGCGGCCCCGACGACGCCCCGCACGTGGCGCTGTCGACGGCGCGCGAGATGGCGCAGCTGTTCGCGGGTCTGGTGAACTCGAGCATCGTCTCGCCCGGGGTCAGCGCCCAGGTGGCGGAGTGGCTGAGCCTCAACCACGACCTCTCGCTCGTGGCATCCGCCACCGGCCTCGACCCGTTCGCCCACGAGAACGATCAGCACGGCCTGCTGTTCGTGAACAAGACGGGACGTGCGCCCGGCGTGCGCGCGGAGGCGGGGGTGCTCGGCGGGCCACGAGCGGGCGTCTCGTACGCGCTCGTCGTGAACTTCGACGACCTGTCGATCGCCCACCGGCTGCGCGCCCACGACGCGTTCCGCGTGCTCGGGGTCGAGCTCATGGAGTACGTGTACTGAGTCTCGCGCGGAGCGGATGCTCCACACGGGGTCGGGAAATGGTGCCCCAACCGGCGCCGCAGCGCAATCCCTCGTCACGCGACCCGAGGCGCTGGGACGCTTGTGGCCTCGAAACGAAAGGAAGGACCGAAGCCATGTCCGACTCTCCTGCCTCCACCGACCCGTTCGCCGACTCCGCCGGCCCCGAAGGCCACTCGATCACCGACTGGACCGACCTCGGCCGCGAGATGTGGTCGTACCTGACCGGCCGCGGCGCCGCCGTGAACTACTCCTTCGTCGACATGACCGTCGAGGTGCCGCGCGACATCGGCCCCGACGCGCCGCGCGCGACGTGGAAGCTCAATGGCACCCTCCGCGTCACCACGAGCGACGACACCGCGGCCGGGTCCGACCCGTACCGCGGCAACTGAGGGGCGGCGCCGTCATGGTGCGCCTCGACATCGACCTCGCCTTCTCGGAACACGAGGGGGCGGATGCCGACACCCCGCCGTTCGAGGGGACGATCACGGCCGCGGGCACCGAGGTGCGCATCGTCGTGAACGACCCCTCGCGGTTGCCCGGGAACGGCCGACGGACGCTCACCGAGCTGTCCACGGTCGCCGACGCCCTGGCATCCCGAGGTGTCTCCGTGCGTCTCGAGGGCCCGGACGGGCCGATCCTGCAGCTCGGCGACATCAAGAGCAACGCCCTGCAGCGGGTGGTGACGGGGTCGTCGCACATCCGCCTCGGCTCGGTGGCCGCGGTCGCGCCGCTGCTCACCCGCCGCAACAAGGGCAGCGCGCTCACCTTCCCCATCCCGCCCGAGACGCCGCTCCCGCTCGTCCCGACCATCAACCGCACGGTGCGCCGGCGCGTCACGACGACGCACTACACGCCCGGATCGGGTCGCCCGCGCCTGATCTTCGCGGTGGGCGACTCGTCGTGGGACGGCTCGCGGCCCCGCGAGTTCGACCTGCTGCCGACCAAGACGGTCATCGGATCCGGCGACGAAGCCGATCTGCGCCTGCCGGGGCTCGCCCCGGTGCACGCCGAGATCCGTCACGAGGGCGACGACGAGTACGTGCTCTACGGCTTCGACCAGGTCGGAGGCGGGGGAGCGCGAGAGCAGGGACCGGGACGCGACGGCGGGGGTCGCATCCTGCGCACCGGCGCCCGGATCGAGCTCGGCGACTGGCGACTGGCGTACTTCCGCGCCGAGTTCGCCGATCACGGGCGTCCGTACGGAGGCCGCCAGGGCGGGGAGTTCGCGCGCCAGCGCAAGCAGCCCCCGCGCGGCGGCACGGGTCCGCTCAGCCGCGCGAGCGACCCCGAGTGACAGCGTCGCACCGGGTCCGCCCTTCTACAGGGCGGCCCGGTGCGACGGCGGGTGCATCCGTCGAGCTGGCACGATCGCGTCGAGATCACTCGATCGTGCAGAGGTGACGCGTCTCACCGGCCCGCCGGTGTGCGATCTCGGCGCGTTCGTGTGATCTCGGCGCGGGGTGCGCCCCGCGCCGGCGGAACCCGCAGGCGGTCAGAAGACGATCGTGTGGTTCCCGTGGCGGATGACGCGGTCTTCGGCGTGCCACAGCACGGCGCGCGAGAGCACCTGGCGCTCGACGTCGGCACCGCGGCGGGCGAGCTCGGCCGCGGAGTCGGCGTGCGTCACGCGCACCGTGTCCTGCTCGATGATCGGGCCCTCATCGAGGTCGCTCGTGACGTAGTGCGAGGTCGCGCCGATGAGCTTGACGCCGCGCTGCTTGGCCTTCTTGTAGGGCTCGGCGCCGATGAAGGCCGGCAGGAACGAGTGGTGGATGTTGATCACGGGCACGCCGATCTTCTCGAGAAAGTCGGGCGAGAGGATCTGCATGTAGCGCGCCAGCACCACGAAGTCGACGTTGCCGACGAGCAGCTCGAGGATGCGGGCCTCGGATGCCGATTTGTCGGGCCCGGGCGTCGAGGGAACGTGGAAGAAGGGCACGCCGAACGAGCGCACGTCCTCGGCGGCCGTGGTGTGGTTCGACACGACCATGGGGATGCTCACGGGCAGGTCGCCGCGACGGTGGCGCCAGAGCAGGTCGAGCAGGCAGTGGTCCTGCTTCGAGGCGAGGATGGCCATGCGCTTCGGGGTGGACAGGTCGGTGAGCGTCCACTCCAGCTCGAAGCCGTCGCCGAGGGTCGTGGCGATGTCGGCCTCGATCTCGGGCAGCGCAACGGCCAGGTCGGGGCGGTGGAACACGACGCGCTGGAAGTAGGCGCCCCCGCGCGGGTCGTCGGAGTACTGATCGAAGGCGACGATGTTCCCGCCCTGACGCGCGATGAGGGCCGAGACCGCGGCGATGATGCCGGGGGTGTCGCTGCCGTGCATGATGAGGCACGCGTGATCGGGCTGCAGGTGGGGGCTCGCGGAGACCATCGGACCATTCTGCCGTGCGCGCGTGGCGTCGCCGACCACGGTTGCGGTGCGCGTCGGGTGGCGGTCGGGGCGTCGCCGCCGCCGCGCCCCGGCGCGTCAGAGGCGCACGACCACCTTCTGCGCCGAGACGCCGGCCCGCTGACGGTCGAGACCGCCCTGCACCGCGCCGAGGCCCTCGCCGACGACGAGCGGTGCGGGCGCGGGTCGCAGCGAGCCGTCGGCGAGCATCTGCGGCACGACCTCGCCCCACAGGCGCGGGCCCATCTCGTCGTCGCGGAGACTGCTGCCCCACACGAACCCCGTGCGGATGCCGCGGCGGCGGGCGCGCAGGGTCGAGCGCACCGTCGCGAGCCCGATGCGGGTGAAGACCGGCAGCATCGCCGGGAAGAGGTGGCGGCGTCCGACCAGTGAGGCCAGCGACACGGGGGTGCTCGCCATCGCCAGGCGGGTCCCGCCCGTCTGCGACAGCACGTCGAGGCAGGCGTCGGTGGAGCCGGCGCCGAGAGCGACCGCGCCCGCGACGGGGCGCCCGTCGACGGCGGCGACGAGATCGGCCACCGCCGACGCCGACCGGTGGTCGACCACGGCTTCGGCCCCGAGGGCGCGCACCGCCTCGGCGTTCTCCGCCGATGCCGTGCTCACCACGGTGTAGCCGGCGGCGCGGGCCAGCTGGACGGCGTTCATACCCACGCTCGTCGATCCGCCCCAGACCACCACGACCTCGGGCGGGACGACGGATGCCGGGCCGCCCGGCATCCGGAGTCCGAGGTGCTGCGGCTGGAAGAGCGCGCAGGCGGCCGTGGAGAGCCCGAGCGGGAAGACGGCGGCCTGCTCGTCGGTGAGGTCGTCGGGGGTCGGGGCCGTGAGGCGCTCCAGCAGGGTCGAGTACTCCTGGAAGGCGCCCTCGCGGAGGGGGTCTCGTGCGCGATCCGTGCCGGTGGCCAGGCCGAACACGCGCTGGCCCACGCGGAAGCGCGTGACGGCCTCGCCGACGGCGACGACCTCTCCGGCCACGTCGGAGCCGAGGACGGCAGGCGTGCGCAGCCACCGGTAGATGATGCGGCTCGCGCCCTGGATGATCCAGTCGACGGGATTGATCGCCACGGCGCGCACGCGCACGAGCACCTCGTCGGCGGCGGGCGCGGGCGTCTCGACGGTGGTGAGGGTGAGCGGCGCTCGGGGGGTGGCGAGCGTTGCGGCGACGTGCGTGGACATGGGGGCCTCTTCTCGTGATGGCACGGAGTGTCTTCACTGTAGACCTGATGACACCCCGTGTCGTCACGTAGGATCCCGATATGGCCAGATGGGCACCCGACACGCGGGAACGGCTGCGCTCCGCGGCGTCGGAGCTGTTCGCCGAGCGCGGGTTCGAGGCGACGACGGTGCCCGACATCGTCGAGCGCGCCGGGGTGACGCGGCGCACGTTCTTCCGCCACTTCGCCGACAAGCGCGAGGTCTTCTTCGCGGGCGACGAGATCCCGCGGCTCGCCGCGGACATGCTCGCCGACGCCCCCGCCGACGCGCCGCCTTTCGCCGTCGCGTGGGCCGGCTTCCACGCGCTCGCCGCCGAGCGGTTCGAACCACGTCGGGCCGAGATCGTCGCCGCTCGACGCGTCATCGAGGCCGAACCCGCCCTGCGCGAGCGGGATCTGCAGAAGCAGGCCGACCTGCGCGCGGTCCTGACCGCGGGATACCGCGCGCGCGGGGTCGACGCCCTTCGCGCGCGGATCGTCGCGGGAGTGGCGGTCGAGCTGCTTCAGGCGGCGCTCGAGCAGTGGGCGGACGACGACACCGGAACCCCCCTCGCCGCCCACCTCGAGCGCGTCCGCGCAGAGATGGCATCCGTCCTCGATGTCGGCGGGCGAGGCTAGCCTGGAACATGTGACCAGCACCCTCCGCCTCGACCGGCCGGGCTGGCGCACCTGGACGCTGTGGATCGTCGGCGTGCTCGCGTACGTCGTGTCCATCGTCAACCGCACCTCGCTGTCGGCGGTGGGGGTGGATGCCGCCGTGCGCTTCGGCGCCGATGCGTCGGCGCTGTCGATGTTCGCCGTCATCCAGCTGTTCGTCTACGGCGCGATGCAGATCCCCGTCGGCCTCCTCCTCGACCGTTTCGGCGCGCGCCCGATGATCGCGATCGGCATGGTGCTGATGTCCCTCGGCCAGCTCGTCATGGCGTTCGCGGATGCCGTGGGGATCGGCATCCTGGCCCGGGTGCTGATCGGCGCGGGCGACGCGATGATCTTCCCGAGCGTCCTGCGCGTGATCGCGACCTGGTTCCCGGCCCAGCGTGCCCCCGTCCTCGTCCAGCTGACGGGCATCATCGGCCAGCTCGGACAGATCGTCGCGGTGGTCCCGCTCGCGGCTCTCCTGCACGCCACGAGCTGGAGCGTCGCCTTCGGCAGCGTCGCGGGGCTCGGCGTGCTCTTCGCGGTGCTGACGTTCGCGATCATCCGCAACCGTCCGCCCGAGCGTCGTGACGACCCCGTCGACACCTCGGTCGACACGCAGACCGGTGCCATCCGCGTCGTCCGCTCGGCGCCCGATCTGCGCCAGGGGTTCCGCGAATCGTGGGCGCATCCCGGCACGCGGCTCGGCTTCTGGTCGCACTTCGCCACGCCCTTCGCGGGCACGGCGTTCATGCTGCTGTGGGGTTTCCCCTTCCTCACCGCGGGCGAGGGACTGGAGCCGGCGACCGCGTCGGGGATCATGACCCTCTTCGTGCTGTTCGGCATCGTCAGCGGGCCGGTGATCGGTGCGCTCTCGAGCCGGCATCCGCGCCGCCGTTCGCGCTGGCTGGTGCTGCCGACGGTCGTGTTCCAGGCCCTCGTGTGGATCGTCGTCGTCGTATGGCCCGGGCCCGCGCCGCTGTGGCTGCTCATCGTGCTCATGTTCGCCCTGGCCACCGGGGGCCCGGCGTCGATGATCGCCTTCGACCACGCCCGCACGTTCACCCCCAGCCACCGCCTCAGCACCGCGACGGGCATCGTCAACGGCGGCGGCTTCCTCGCGGCGCTGCTGGCCATCCTGTTCATCGGCATCGCGATGGACGTGCAGGGCGCGGGCAGCCCCGAGACCTACTCGCTCGACGCCTTCCGCCTGGCCTTCCTCACCCAGGTTCCGCTGTGGGTGATCGGGGGCATCGCGATCGTCATCGAGCGCGGGCGCACCATCCGCCACGTCGGGGGCGTGCTGCCGCGCTGACGCGGTGCTCGCGCTGGCGCGCTGTGCCGCTGCCGCGCAGTGCCGCTGGCGCGCTGTCCCGCTGGCGCACTGTCGCCCTGACACGCTGTGCCGCTGGCGCGCTGTGCCGCTGGCGGGCTGTCCCGCTGGCGCACTGTCGCCCTGACACGCTGTGCCGCGGGCGCGCTGTGCGCTCCCCGCTGCCCGCGCCGCGCCGTGAGCGCAGGCCCCTCGCCCGCCCCGCCCTCGCCTCACCGGTGGCCGTCGGCATCCCCGCATGTCCCACATATGGTCGGTGCCGGCGATCAGGAGCGGCCATAAGTGGGACATGCACCGCCACAAGTGGGACAGGGGCGCGCGGTGCGAGGATCGAGGGCATGAGCACCATCGACATCCGCCCGCTCGAGACCGTCGACTCCGTGCACGAGGCCTCCCGCGTGCTCGATCGGGTGTGGGGCGATCGCGGCACGATGCCGGCGAACATCCTGCGCGCCCTCGAGCACGCCGGCAACTACGTCGTCGGGCTCTACGACGGGGAAGCGATGATCGGGGCGTCGGCGGCGTTCTTCGGCCCGCCCGCCGCACGGTCGATGCACTCGCACATCACCGGGATCGTCGACGGCTATCAGGGTCGGGGCCTCGGCCGGCAGCTCAAGAACCACCAGCGGGACTGGGCGCTCGAGCGCGGGGTCGGGCACATCACCTGGACGTTCGACCCGCTCATTCCGCGCAACGCGCACTTCAACCTCGCGGTGCTGGGCACGCGCGTCACCGACTACCTGGTCAACCAGTACGGCGAGATGGATGACGACGTCAACCGTGGCGACGAGTCCGACCGGCTCCTGGTGTCGTGGGCGCTCGCCGAGCCGCCCGCGCCCACCCCGACGGATGCCGAGATCGCGGCCGTGGTGCCCGTGCCCGACGACATCGAGCATCTGCGCCGCAGCGACCCGGCGGCCGCCGCCGACTGGCGCGTGCGCGTGCGCGACGGACTGCGGGGGCACCTGGCATCCGGGGGTCGGATCGGCGGGTTCGACCGGCGCGGATACCTCATCATCGGCTGACCCCCCTGCGGGCCTGGCCCGAGGGCTCGCGCGTCCGGGGCGCCGTGCTCACTGCTCGGTGATCGGCTCGTCCTTCTCGGCCGCGGGGTCGCCCTGACCGGGACCCGGGCGCACTGCGGCGTCGTCGCGCACGTCGATGCGCGTGACACCGTCGTGCTCGCTCACGTCGAAGCGCGGTGCCGCATCGGCCTCGGTCGCCTTCGGCGCGCTCGTCAGCTGATCGTGACGGTTCTCTTCGAAGCTCTTCTCATCGCTCACGGTCGTCACTCCTTCTCGCCGGCCGAACGCCAGGCGTCGCTCTCCATGTGAGATCCCGCCTGCGGGCCCATGTGCAGCATCCCGCCGTCGACGACCCAGCTCGCGCCGGTGACGTACGAGCCGGAGGGCGAGGCGAGGAATCGGATCACGTCGGCGATCTCCTCGGGCTTGCCGGGCCGACCGAGCGGGATGCCGGGGCGGTGGATGCGATCGGCGTCCTCGGCGGACATGTCGTTGATGGGGGTGGCGATCTCGCCCGGGGCGACGGCGTTGGCCGTGATCCCGTACTGGCCGAGCTCGAGGGCCATCGTCTTGATGAGGCCGCCGACGCCGTGCTTGGCGGCGACGTACGGTGCCGAGCCCACGCGGGGCTGGTGCTCGTGCACGCTCGAGACGACGATGAGGCGTCCGCCGTTGCCGGCCTTCACCATGCGGCGGGCCGCGGTGTGCAGGGCGAGGAACGCGCCGTCGAGGTTCAGCGAGATGTCGGTGCGCCACGTGTCGAAGTCGAGGTCGAGGAACGAGCCGCCGATCCCGCCTCCGGCGTTGTTGACGAACACGTCGAGGCCGCCGAGCTCGTCGGCCATGGCGTTCACGGCATCCGGGACCGCGTCGAAGTCGGTCGCGTCGAACTGCGCGACGATCGCGCGCACGCCGCGCTCGCGCACGGCTGCGGCGGTCTCTTCGGCGCCGTCCTCGTCGGAGTGGTAGGTGACCGCGACGTCCATGCCGGCGTCGGCGAGGGCGAGGGCGGTGGCCGCGCCGATGCCCGAGTCGGAGCCGGTGACGATCGCGTGGCGGGGGGTGAAGTCGTCGCTCATGCCCGCGACGCTACGCGGCGGGTTCGGCCCCGATAGTGGCCTTGCCAGGCTGCCTGCGAGGAGTTACGAAGGCACAACTCCTGCAGATCCGGCGGTGTCGTGGCATCCGGGCCCCGCGCGAGGCGGATCTGCAGGAGTTGTGCGGCCGGTCGGGGACGCAATGAGAAAGATTCGGTGGGGAAAGGGCCCGTGGATGCCGAGACGGCGGTGCCGCGGCTGAGCGCCTTCCTTCGTTGTGTCACGGCGGTCGCGTGCACAACTCCTGCAGATCCGGCGGTGCCGTGGCATCCGGGTCCCGCGTGGGGCGGATCTGCCGGAGTTGTGCGTCCGGTCGGGACCCCGGTGGGGCGCGCCCCACGCCGCCCGCCGGATACCCTGCCCTCATGCCGCCCCGCATCTCCGCCGCCCCCGTGACCCTGGATGCCGTCGAGCTCCGCGTCCTGCACCTGCCGCTGGTGTCGCCCTTCACGACGTCGTTCGGCACCGAGACGGTGCGCGAGGTCATCGTCGTGACGGCCGAGACCTCCGACGGCCGCGGCTGGGGAGAGGTCGTGACATCCGCGGAGCCGTACTACTCCAGCGAATACACGCAGGGCGCGTGGGACGTGCTCTCGCGCTTCCTCGCGCCCGCGCTGCTCGAGCGTCGCTCTCTCGCTCCCGAGGAGGTCGCCTGCATCCTGGACCGGGTCGTCGGGCACCGCATGGCCAAGGCGGGGCTCGAGCTCGCGGTGATCGACGCCGCCCTGCGCGCCGAGGGACGCAGCTTCGGCCAGTACCTCGGCGCCGAGAAGACCCGGGTGCCCTCGGGGGTCTCGGTCGGCATCCAGAGCGATCCGGCGGCGCTCGTCGACACCGTCGGCGGCTACCTCGACGACGGATACGTGCGCATCAAGATCAAGATCAAGCCCGGTCGCGACGTCGCCGACACCGCGGCGGTCCGGGAGGCGTTCGGCTCGATCCCGCTCCAGGTCGACGCCAACTCGGCGTACACCCTGCAGGATGCCGGCACCCTGGCCGAGCTGGATCGATTCGACCTCCTGCTCATCGAGCAGCCCCTGCAGGAGGACGACCTCGTCGATCACGCGACCCTGGCGAAGCGTTTGCACACTCCCGTCTGCCTCGACGAGTCGATCGTCAGCGACAAGGCGGCCGCCGACGCCCTGGCCCTGGGGTCGGCGGCGATCCTGAACATCAAGGCCGGACGCGTCGGCGGCTACCTCGAGGCCCTCGCGATCCATGATCGCGCTCTCGCCGCCGGCATCCCCGTGTGGTGCGGCGGCATGCTCGAGACCGGGATCGGACGCGCCGCCAACGCCGCGCTCGCCGCCCTCCCCGGCTTCACGCTGCCGGGCGACATCTCGGCATCCGCCCGCTTCTACGAGCGCGACATCGTCACCGAGCCCGCGGTGCTGGAGGACGGACACGTGCGCGTACCCACCGGCGACGGGATCGGCGTCGAGATCGACCAGGCGGCGCTGGAGGCGTTCACCGTGCAGCGCGAACGCATCGCGCGGTGAGCGCGGGCGGCTCTCGATAAACTGGATGCCGCGCCCTCGCGCTCGATCCCCACACCTTTGCGACCATTGGAGCCACCGTGGCCGAACAGTCCCGCCTCGACAAGGTCATCGCCCTCGCCCGCCACCGCGGGTTCGTCTTCCAGGCCGGTGAGATCTACGGCGGTTCGCGCTCGGCGTGGGACTACGGCCCCCTCGGCACGGAGCTGAAGGAGAACATCCGCCGGCAGTGGTGGCAGACCTTCGTCCGCGGTCGCGGCGACATGGTGGGCCTGGACTCCAGCATCATCCTCCCCAAGCGCGTCTGGGAGGCCTCGGGCCACGTCGCCACCTTCACCGACCCGCTCGTGGAGTGCCTGCACTGCCACAAGCGCTTCCGCGCCGACACCCTCATCGAGGACTTCGAGGCCCGCAAGAACCGCAAGGTCGAGAACGGTCTCGCCGACATCCCGTGCCCGAACTGCGGCACCAAGGGCCAGTACACCGAGCCCAAGTCGTTCTCGGGCCTGGTCAAGACCTATCTCGGCGTCGTCGACGACGAGTCGGGGCTCTACTTCCTGCGCCCCGAGACCGCGCAGGGCATCTTCGTGAACTTCTCGAACGTGCTCACGGCATCCCGTCGCAAGCCCCCGTTCGGCGTCGGCCAGGTGGGCAAGGCGTTCCGCAACGAGATCACGCCCGGGAACTTCATCTTCCGCACGCGCGAGTTCGAGCAGATGGAGATCGAGTACTTCACCCCGCCGGCCGAGGCGAACGAGTGGTTCGAGCACTGGGTCGAGGCGTGCTGGAACTGGTTCATCGAGCTCGGCATCGACCCCGAGAACATGAAGCGCTTCGACGTGCCCGAAGACGATCGCGCGCACTACTCCGCCGGCACGATCGACGTCGAGTACCGCTTCGGCTTCCCGGGCAAGGAGTGGGGCGAGCTCATGGGCGTCGCCAACCGCACCGACTACGACCTCAAGAGCCACTCCGAGGCGTCGGGTCAGTCGCTCACCTTCTTCGACCAGGCCTCGGGCGAGAAGTACACGCCCTACGTGATCGAGCCCTCGTTCGGCCTGACGCGCGCGATGATGGCGTTCCTCGTCGACGCGTACCGCGAAGAAGAGGTGCCCAACGCCAAGGGCGGCACCGACACCCGCACGGTGCTCAAGCTCGACCCGCGCCTCGCTCCCGTCAAGGTCGCGGTGCTGCCGCTCTCGCGCAACGAGCGCCTGTCGCCGCTGGCTCGCGAGACCGCCGACGCGCTGCGCGCGGCCGGCTGGAACATCGACTTCGACGACGCCGGCGCCATCGGACGCCGCTACCGCCGCCAGGACGAGATCGGCACCCCGTTCTGCGTCACGGTCGACTTCGACTCCCTCGACGACAACGCCGTGACCGTGCGCGACCGCGACACGATGGGCCAGGAGCGCATCGGCCTCGACGCCCTGCACGGCTACCTCGCGGAGCGCCTGCGCGGCGCCTGACCCGCTTCTCGGGAGACCGGATGCCGAGGCCTCGGGGCCGTGGCATCCGGTCTTCGGCGTTCTGCGGGTGCGGTGGCCACAGCCGGTCGCTCGGGTCCGCGGTCGGGAGCAGTCGTCCGGGCACGTGGGGACGGGGCTCAGGTCGGGGGCGACGGCGTCCGGAGTTCGGGCGGGGGAGGAACCGTGCGCGTTCCGCTGTGGACGGCGACCGAGGGCGCGACGGGGTCTTCGCTAGCCTGGGGCGACGGCCGACGCCGAGGGGGCACGATGGAAGTCGAACACACGGGCGCACGCTCGGGGATCTCCTGGCCCGCGCAGCCGGGGGCGCTCGTCGACACCGGGCGGTGCCCCTCGTGCTTCACCGCGATCACGGTGTCGCCCTGTCCCGCATGCGGCCTCGATCTCACCGACGCCCGCACGGCCCGCGTGCTCGACCTGTCTCAGCGGATCGTCGCCCTCGTCGACGAGCGCGCCGCGGCTCTCCTCCTCATCCACCGCTCGAGCGAGAACGCCATCTCGGGCTCGATCGACGCGCCCGAGCGAGAGCCGGCTCCGCGCCTCGACTCCGGCGTCGCTGCGCCGCCGTCCATCCCGAGTGCGGCCGATGAGCCCGCGGGGAACGCCCCCTCGCCGGTGCTGTTCCCGCCGCCCGGCGGCCTCACCCCGCCGACCTCCGAGCGACCGCCGCTGCCCGTGGCCCCGACGGCTGCCCGTGCCGGGGAGGACGGGGACGCCGCTCGCTCCGCCGCCCGGGCGGCGGGCGTCGCATCCCCGGCCGCGGCATCCCCGGCCGCGGCATCGCCGACGGTGCCGGTCGCCCCGGCTCCGGTCGCCCCGCACGCGGACTCCCGCGGTTCCGTGCATCTCGCCCCCGCGGCCGACACGGGTGCGCGAACGCGGCCCGTCGGGCAGCCCCCCGTCTCCAGCGGCGGCGGGAGCCAGGGCGAACCCGCCACGCCCCGCCGCTCGAGCGTGCAGGTCTTCCTGCTCTCGACCGGCGTGGTCCTGCTGGCCGTCGCGGCGGTGTTCTTCCTCACCGTCGCGTGGATCAGCGGTGGACTCGTCCTGCGATCGGTCATCATCGGCCTGGTCACGGCGGCCGTCATCGCCACGGCCTCCCTTCTGCGGCGGCGCCGCCTCGAGGCGACCGCCGAGGGGATCTCCCTGCTCGGCATCGCGCTCGTCGCTCTCGACGTGTGGGCCGTGCGCGCCAACGACCTCGGCGGCGCGGCATCCGTCGATCCGGCCGTCTACTGGGGCGCGGCGACGACCGCCGCCGGGATCGCCTTCGTCGGCTGGGCCCGGCTCGCGCGGCTCCGCGCGCCGCTGTCGACGGCGGTGCTCGCCCTCACCATCGGTCCTGCTCTGCTGGGCGCGGGGCTGGTCGGCCCTGATTCGGTGCTCGCCTGGTTCGTCGCGGGTTTGATCGTGGTGCTGGTCGCGCTCGCGGCGCCGTTCGCGCCGCTCCTCTCGCCTCCGCCACGCGCGCGGATGCGTCCCGAGATCGTCGCGGTGCGCGTCCTGGCCGCCCTGGCCGGGGTCGTCGCCCTGGCCGCGGCTCTCTTCGTCGACCCGCAGGCCACCTGGTCTCCCGTTCTCCTCAGCGGATTGCTCGCCCTGGCCCTCGCGGCGCACGCGGGGGCGATGACCCGCCGAGGCGAGTCGCGACTCGCGCCCGTGGCCGCGGTCGCCGCCGTGCTGTGCCTCGGATCCGGAGTCGCCGTCTCGGTCGTGCGTGCGGCCGATGCGACGCTCTCCGTGACGGTCCCGGTCATCGTCGCGGTCGTGGTCGCGGTCGCCCTCGACGTCGCCGGACGGCGCGCCGATGGGGGACCGGCTCGCTCCACGCTGCTCGCCGGGGCCGTCACCGCAGCCGTGATCGCCGGGCTCGCCGCCCTCGCACCCATCGGCGCCGCCCTGACCACCGTCTTCGCTCGGATCAGCGACGTGACGCCGATCTTCGGTCGATCGGCCCTCCACGTCGACCCGCCGGATGCCACTGCGACCGCCGCCGTGATCGCCCTCGCAGCCGTCGCGATCCTCGCCGCGGCCGCCTGGCGCCTGTCGGGCGCGTGGCGAGCGCGACGCCTCGTCGCCCTGGCCGCCGGTGCCGCCGTCGCTCTGCTGGCCGGTCCACAGCTGCGGGTCCTGCTCCTGGTCGTCGCCTGGTACCTGGTGCTCGCCGTCATCGCTGTGGTGGTCCTCCTCCGCCGTCGCGGCGCGCTGACCGGGGAGTCGGCCGCCGCGGATCCGCTCGCGACTGCGGCAGGATCGTCTGCACCCGTCCCGGTGGGTCCGCTCGTGGCCTCTTCCGACCCGTCACCGGCCGCCAGCGCGGGTCCGCCCGCGAACCCCGCCGAACCGTCTGAGCCCTTTGCGACGGGTCCGCGCGCGATCACGGGCGAGCAGTCACTGCCCGTCTCCGCTGGTCCCCCGGTCGCCGGCGGGGTGGTTCTCGCCATCCTCGTCGGGACGATCTCACTGCTCGGCGGGCTGCTGCTGTCGTTCGCGTCACCCGTTGCGTGGGCCGTCGCGACGGTCGTCGTGACGGGCGTGATCGCCGTGGCGGCCGGCATCCACCGCCTGGTCCGGGTGGCGTCGACCGTCGCCGTGGTCGGGTTCGTCTCGATCAGCGCTCTGCTGGTGCCGCTCGCCCTGCGCTCGGGTGCCGACGTCTCGCTCGCGGGCGGATCGCCCTTCGCGGTCGCCGCGGTCGTCGCGGCCGGGTGCCTGGTGTTCGTGGGCCTCCCCGTGGCCCGCAGGGTCGGTCTCGACGCGGCCCAGCGCGCCGCCGGTGCACTCACCGCGATCATCGTCACGGTGCTCTCGTCCGGGGTGGCGCTGATGGGGGGTCCGCCCGCAGCCGATGCCTGGATCGCCGGAGCGTGTCTCGCTGCGGCGGTGGTCACCGTTGTTCTGACCGGCGCGCCGGGCTTCCACTCCTGGCGCGTCGCGCGTCCCGCTGCGGCGCTGACGGCACCCCTCTTCGCCGCCGCCGGCGTCGACGCGGTGCTGCGAGCAGTCGACGCGCCCGCGTTCGCGCGAATGATCGTCGCGGCAGCGCTGGGCGTCGTCGCGGTGGCGGTCGCCCTTCGCGCGCTCGGGAAGAAGCCCGGCCTGCGGGTGCTCACCGACGCGGGTGCCGGGCTCATCCTCGTGCTCGCGGTCGCTGCGGCACCCTCGGAGGGAGCGCGCTGGCTGCCGCTGCTTCTCGCAGCCGTCGCCGCCCTGCTGTGGGCCACCGACTCCGAGGGGCTTCTGACGTCGAACAGCGGGCGACGGCACCTCGTCTGGCTCGCGCTGCTCGTCGGTGCGATCGCGCTCTGGTCCCGCCTGCTCTGGCAGGGCACCGACACCGTCGAGTTCTTCACCCTCCCCGTCGGCGTGGCGCTGCTGACCCTCGCCGCCGGAACCGAGCGCGCCCGCCGTCGCCGCCCCGAACGCCCCGTCGCCACACCCGCGGTGATCGCCGCGGCGGGCGTGGGCGTCGCCCTCCTCCCCACGGCGCTGGCAGACCCCGACGACCTCGTCCGCGCGGTCATCGCCGGGGTGCTCGCCGTCGTCCTCGTCGTCGGGGGCGCGTGGCTCCGTCCCGCTCGCACGCCCGACGCGCTGCCGGTCGCGGTAGCCGCCGCGGCGGCCCTGACCCTCGTGGTGTGCATCGTGGTGCGCGTCGCCCACGCCATCGACCTCGGTGCGACCGGATCACCGGCGACGGATGCCGTGCTCCTCCTCGCGGCCCTCGCGCTCGCCGCCGCGGCGGTGGGGGTGTCCCGCCGCGCGGCGGCCTGGTCCGTCCCCGCCTCGCGCGGGATCGCGATCGCCGCGCTCGCCCTCTTCGCCCTGGGCGAGGCGGCGCTCGTTGCGACCGCGGTCGGCCCGGTTCTGCGCGTGGTGCTGTCGATCGCTGCGCTCGGCGCGGTGGGCATCCTGCTGCTGCGCCGAGAATCCCGCGTGTGGTCCTCGGCTGTCGTCGGGGTCGCGCTCGGCGGAGCGGCGCTCGTCGGAGCCGTCGCGCTCGCGACCGGTGTGCGTCCGCTCGAGTGGGCGACGGTCCCTCTCGCCCTGGTTCTGCTGACGGCGGCGCTGTCGCGGTGGTCGCGCCCGCTGTCGTCGTTCCTCGTCGCGATGGCAGCCGTCGGACTGGCCACGGGACTGCTGCCGTCGGCGGTTCTCGCGGGCGGATCCCCGACCCGCGCGATCGGCGTCGTCGTGGCTGCTGCGCTCGTCCTGGCAACCGTGCCGCGAGTGATGCGCGGCCCCCGGGCGGCCCTTCTCGTGCCCGCGGTGGTGATCTCCGGCGCGGCCCTCGGGCTCGCGGCGATGTTGCGTGCCCTGCACGACGTGCGGGCGCCCTTCTTCGACGTGTGGACGCTCACGCTGTTCGTCTGCCTCGTGGGTGCGGCCGTCCTGCTCGTGCGCCGCAGCGCGGGGGTCCCTTCGTGGATGCGGCCCGCCCTCACCGTCTACGCCCTCGCCCTCGCGGCCGCCCTCTCAGCCGCGCGGATGCTGACGCTCCCCGGGCCTGACGTCGTGCGGGTGGTCGTCACACTCGCCGTGATCCTCGGGGTGGGCCTGTTCTGGCGCGGTCCGCATCGCGCGTCGGTGTGGTGGGCGGCCCTGGGTCTCGCCGTCGCGGCGGGCGTCCCGGCGGTCGTGGCGGGGGCGGCGGATCCGATCGAAACGGCGACGGTTCCGATCGCGGCAGCGTTGCTCGCGAACGGCGTCCGTTCGCTGCGGACGAGGGCCGAGGTGGGCAGCTGGCCGGCCGTCGGCGCGGGTCTCGGCGTGCTGCTGATCCCGTCGCTGCTGTTCGACTTCGTCGGCGACTCGACGCTGTGGCGCGTCATCGGCCTCGGGGTGGTCGCCCTCGTCGCTCTGCTGTGGGGCGTACGCCGACGTCTCCAGGCTCCGGTGGTGCTCGGTGGTGTGGTCTTGATCGTCCACGCCGTCGCGCAGCTGTGGCCCTGGATCACCGCGCTGTACGAGAGCGCCTCGGGGCTGTGGTGGCTATGGCTGGGCATCGCCGGCGCCCTGCTCATCGTGATCGCGGCGACGTACGAGCGTCGCATCCGGGAGGTGAAGGCGGTCGCGCTGGCCCTCCGCGCCCTGCGCTGAGGCGATCACCCCGGCGTTGGCGCTCCGCGCTCACCCGGATCGACCGCCGGGGCACATAAACCGCCTTGCCCCGCCCGGCTAGTCCTTCTTCGCGTCCTTCGCCGCCGCCTTCGCCGCCCGCTTGTGCTCGCGCACCTTCGTCAGCGAATCGGGGCTGACGATGTCGGCGACCGAGCGGAACGAGCCCTCCTCGCCGTACGGGGCGGAGGCCTCTCGCCATCCGTCGCCGTCGAAGCCGCGCTGCTTGCCCAGCAGAGCGAGGAAGATCTTCGCCTTCTGCTCGCCGAAGCCGGGCAGCGCCTTCAGGCGCTTGAGCACGGTCGCCCCGTCGGGGTCGTCACGCGTCCAGATGTTCGCGGCATCGCCACCCCAGTGCTCCTCGACGGCGCTGCACAGCGACTGCACGCGCGTGGCCATCGAGCCCGGGAACCGATGGACCGCGGGCGACTGCGAGAACGCCGCCGCGAACGCCTCGGGGTCTTCGTGAGCGATGGTCGCGGCATCCATCGATCCGGTCCGCTCCTGGATCTTCAGCGGTCCCGCGAAGGCCGTCTCCATCGCCACCTGCTGGTCGAGCAGCATGCCGACGAGCAGCGCGAGCGGGTTCGTCGACAGCAGTTCGTCGGCGGCGGGGTCATCGGTGATGCGCAGGCTCATGACCTCATTCTCGCGCGGACCGCACGGAGCGGGCGTCGCCGTTTGCGAGACCGCATCTCGTCGACGCACCCGCGTCGTCCCGTGCTCGCATCCTCAGCCGGATGCCGCCTCGCCGCCCGACCGTCGTCGCCCTGCGCGGGCCGCTCCGGCGCGGTGCCCCCGGCATGGGGTCACTCCGGCGCGGCGATCCACTTCTGCGCGAAGGGCACGGCATCCATCGATCCGAGGTCGTTCGTGATCTCGTTCAGCTGCGTGCGGAAGTCGTCGACACCGCCGGCCGGGAGGCGCTTGACGAGCGACCCGTCCACGCGCCGGATGACGACCTCGCTCACCGACGGGGCGTCGCCGCCCGCGTCGAGCAGACCGAGGACCACGGTCGCCGCCCAGCGGAGCCCGTTTCGGGAGCGGTCCTCGCCCGCGACGGCGTAGACCTCGGATGCCGGTGTGCTCACGGCATCCATCCTGCCCGAGGACGAGCAGGCGGGGCGTCAGCCCGCGTCGGCGATGTCGCCGCGCGTGGTGGCCGTGTCGGCGGAGCCTTCGACCTCGATGCCGAACAGCGCCGAGAGGGCGTCGATGTACTCGTCGGCACGGCCGGTCTCGGCCAGCTCGTGTGCGCGCGTGGTCGGGGTGTGCAGCAGCACGCCCACGAGGTGGCGCAGGGCCTGCTCGGTCTGTCCGCCCTCGTCGCCGCGGGCCCGCACGCGGGCGACCTCGGCGTCGAGCACGCCGAACACGTGGGCGCGCAGCGCCACGACGGCGGGGGTGATGTTCTTGCGCTCGCCGACGGAGGCGAAGCGTCGGGCGGCGTCGCGCACGAGGTCGCGCGCCGCGTCGGTGGCCTGCAGCTCCTCGAGAGGGGCGTGCAGGCGGATGGTCTCGAGGTCGAGCAGGTCGACGCCCGGCACCGTCGCGACGTCCGGGTCGACGTTGCGGGGCAGGCCGAGGTCGATGACGAGGCGGCGGCCCGCGTGGTCGACCGGGCAGCCGGCGGCAGCGGTGGCCTCGGCGCCCGTGCGTCCGGCGGCGAAGGTCGCGGCACTGACGACGTGGTGCTCGCTCGTCGTGCAGGTGATGACGAGGTCGGCGTGCGCGACGGCGGAGGGGAAGGTCTCGGTCGAGACCGCGCGCAGACCGTGCTTGGCGGCGAATTTGGCGGCCCGGCCCGAGGGCGAGTGCACCGCGATGTCTTCGGCGCCCTGGTCGCGGAGAGCTGCGACGGTGGCGGCGGCGTACGCGCCGGTGCCGACCAGCAGCACGCGCTGCGTGGACCAGTCGGCGATGCGGCTGTCGGCCAGTTCGAGGCCGAGGCGCACGAGCGAGCGACCGGCGCGGCCGATCGCGGTGGAGTTCTTCACCCCGCGCTGGGCTTCGGACGCGCGCTGGAAAAGGCGCTCGAGCTCGGCGGAAGTGGTCCCCAGCTGCCGTGACTCGGTGAGCGCGCGACGCACCTGGCCGGCGATCTCGCCCTCGCCCACGACGACGGACTCGAGGCCCGAGGCGACCGAGAAGAGGTGCTCCGCGACGTCGTCGCCGCCGAGCACGGTGTAGGAGCCCTCGAGCTCGCTGGCCGGAACGCCCGTGGCGGCCTCGATGGCGCTCAGGGTGGCGTCGACGCCGAGGGCCACGGCCGCGGTGACGGGCTCGTCCATGTCGACGTACGCCTCGAAGCGGTTGCACGTGGCGACGACGACCGCGCCCTGCACGAGCTCGGCGTGCTCGGCGATCAAGGGGGCGACGGGGGTGCGGGGTACGCTGAGCCGCTCGAGGAGCTCGAAGGACGCGGTCTTGTGACTCGCGCTGACGCACAGCAACACGTTCTTATTCTACGCCCGGCCATCCCGGGGTATTCCGGGTGGCCTCTCGACGTCAAGGCATCCCCCGCGCGCACAGGAGGCGGATGGGAGGATGGATGCCATGGCATCCCTCGACGCTCCCCTCCTCCGCGCCCTCCGCGGCGACCGCCCCGAGCGTCAGCCGGTGTGGTTCATGCGGCAGGCGGGTCGCTCGCTCCCCGAGTACCGGGAGCTGCGCGTCGGCACCCGCATGCTCGACGCGTGCCTCACCCCCGACCTCGCGGCCGAGATCACGCTGCAGCCGATCCGACGTCACGACGTGGATGCCGCGATCTTCTTCAGCGACATCGTCGTACCGCTGCGTCTGGCCGGTGTCGACGTCGTGATCGAGCCCGGCCGCGGGCCGGTGTTCGCCGATCCCGTGCGCACCGCCGACGACGTCGCGCGGGTGACCGCGATCGATCCGGCCGATGTGGCCGTGGCGGCGGAGCCCGTGCGTGAAGCCGCCCGGCGCGTGACGGCCGAGCTGAGCGACAGCGTCCCGCTCATCGGCTTCGCCGGCGCCCCGTTCACGCTCGCCGCGTACCTGGTCGAGGGCGGCCCCTCGAAGGAGCACCTGCGGGCCCGCGGAATGATGCACGCCGACCCCGCCTCGTGGCACCGCCTCGCCGGGTGGCTGGCGAAGGTGTCGCGCGCCTTCCTCGACGCCCAGATCGAGGGCGGGGCGCAGGCCGTGCAGTTGTTCGACTCGTGGGCGGGGTCGCTCTCGCCGTCGACCTTCCGCGAGTTCATCGCCCCGCACTCCACCGAGGCGCTCGAGGGCATCGAGGTGCCCCGCATCCACTTCGGCGTCGGAACGGGTGCCTTCCTCGACGACATGCGCCTGGGCGGACTCGCCGACGCCGTGGGCGTCGACTGGCGGATGCCGCTCGACGAGGCCGCCGCCCTCGTCGGCCCCGACGTGACCCTGCAGGGCAACATCGACCCCGCGCTGCTCGGAGCGCCCTGGCCCGTCCTCGAGGCGCACGTCGACGACGTGCTCGCCCGCGGACGCGCGGCGCGCGCGCACGTGCTGAACCTGGGACACGGCGTTCCGCCCGACACCGACCCCGAGGTGCTGACCCGCATCGTCGCCCACGCGCACGCATCGCGTTCGCAGGAGGCCCAGGCGTACGAGGCCCACGCTCCGGGGGAGCAGGGCGCGTGAGCGAGTCCCTCGAGCGTCTCGTGCGGCACGCGCACGAGACGCGCGTGATCGTGATCGGCGGGGGCGTCTCGGGTCTCGTCGCCGCGCGCGAGTGCGCGAAGGTGGGGCTCGAGGTCACCGTTCTCGAGGCCGCCGACGTGCTCGGTGGCGTGGTGCGCTCCGCCGAGGTGGGCGGGATGACGCTCGACGTGGGCGCCGAGAGCTTCGCCACCCGCGGCGGGGTGGTGCGCGACCTCCTCGACGAGCTCGGCTTGGCCGACGACGTCGTCTCGCCGAACCCGGCGGGCGCGTGGGTGGCGGGCGTTCCCGGCGTGGGCGCAGCCCCCCTTCCGAAGGGCGGGGTGCTCGGCATCCCCGACAATCCCTTCGCACCCGACGTGCGACGCGTCATCGGCTGGTCGGGGGCATGGCGGGCCTACGTCGACCGCGTGCGTCCCCCGCTCACGATCGGTCACGCGCACAGCCTCGGCAAGCTCGTGCGCTCGCGCCTGGGCGCTCGCGTGCTCGACCGCCTGGTGGCGCCCGTCACGAGCGGGGTGTACTCCGCGCGGCCCGACGACATCGACGTCGATCTCGCCGCCCCCGGACTCAACGCCGCCCTCACGCGCACGGGCTCGCTCACGGGTGCGGTCGCCGAGCTGCGCGCCCGCCGACCGCAGACCCGTCCGGCCGATGCCCCGGCATCCGACGTCCCCGTCGCCGGGTCCGCGAAGGCCCCCGCGCCGGGAGGCGCCGTGCAGGGCATCGTCGGCGGCATGTCGCGCCTGGTCGACGCGCTCGCGGCCGGACTGCGCGACGCCGACGTCGAGGTGCGCACCGGTGTGCGGGCCGAGAGGCTCGACCGCACCGACGACGGCTGGGCGGTGTCGACGTCGGTCGATGACGAGCCGCTGACCGCGCGCGCCGTGATCGTCGCGCTCCCCGAAGGACCGGCGCGGCAGCTGCTCGCCCCGGTCGTGCCGGGTCTCGAGGCGGGCGATCCGATCGCGCCCGTGGTCGAGGTCGTGACCCTCGTGCTCGACGCGCCCGTGCTCGACGGTGCACCGCGGGGGACGGGCGTGCTCACCGTGCCCGGCAGCCACGTGGCCAAGGCCCTCACCCACTCGACCGCCAAGTGGGACTGGGTCCGGGACGCCGCCGACCCCGGCGTCCACGTCGTGCGCGTGTCGTTCGGCGCGCAGGGGGAGGAGCCCGCCACCACGGCTCTCGACGACGACGCCGCGGCGCACCTGGCGCTGTCGGAAGCCGCCGCGCTGCTCGGCGTCGAGCTTCCGGCATCCGTTCTGCGCGCCGCTCACCGCGTGCGCTACGTGCAATCGCAGCCGGCCGCCACGATCGGTCGCGCCGCCGTCACGGCCGCCGCGCGCGATGCCGTGCGCGCGGTGTCGGGGCTCGGGACGACCGGGGCGTGGCTCTCGGGCACCGGTCTCGCGCAGGTGATCCCCGACGCGCGCCAGGAGGCCGACCGCGTCCGCAGCGCCGCGCTGTGGCGGAGCTGACAGACCCTCACCGTCGGCCATGCGACGCCGCCTGTCAAGGGCGGATGCCGGATGCGGCATACATGACTACTGTGAGACTCGACCACCACTCGAACGAGCGTGAGGAGACCCCATGAGGGGCAAAGCAGCACTCGTCGTCGGACTCGTGGCGGGCTACGTGCTCGGAGCACGCGCCGGCCGCCAGCGGTACGAGCAGATCAAGGAGCAGGCCGAAAAGGTCTGGAGCCAGCCCGCCGTCCAGGGACAGGTCGAGAAGGTGAAGGCGCTCGGCGTCTCGGCTCTCAAGTCCGTGCCCGGCGTGGTGTGGAAGGGCGCGAAGTCCGTCACCACCGCGGCGTCCGGTTCGGGCACCGTGCAGGAGCGCGCCGAGCGCGCGGGCCGTGCCGCCAAGCGCTCCGCCGACGAGGTGGCCGACGTCGTCGAAGACGCCGTCGACGACGCCAAGCAGGCCGAGAAGTCCGCGACCACGCGCGCCCGCGCGGCCAAGAGCGGCTCCACCTCGTCCGGGAGCTGACCGCATGACCACTCCGCGCGGATTCCGCGATCGTTCCGACGACAGCCTGTTCGAGCTGCTCGGCGACATCCCCGAGCTGGTGCGCAACCTCGTCGTCGCCGAGATCAACGGCGCGAAGGCGTGGGCGCAGCGCACGGCGAAGGATGCCGGTATCGGCGCCGGCTGGTTCGTCGGCGCCCTCATCGTGCTGTTCTGGGCCGTGCCGGTGTTCTTCGCGTTCGTGATCGCCGGGCTCTCGTCGTGGTGGCCCGTCTGGCTGTCGGCCCTCGTCGTCTTCGGCGTGATGGTCGTGATCACGGCGATCCTGGCGCTGCTGGGCTACCTGCGGATCAAGAAGCTCTCGAGCCGCGAGAACCCGGGCAAGGCCATCGCCGAAGACGTCCGCATCGTCAAGGAGGCCCGCGATGAGTATTGAGCGCCCCGTCCCCGTGCCCCGCACCGCGGTGCCGTTGGGCATCACCGACCCGGTCGAGTCGGCCCGCGCCGAGCTGAAGGCCGCTCTCGCGGCCATCGAGGTCAAAGCCAACATCCCCCGCCGCGCGAGCGATGCCGTCGACCGCGCGGTCCACGACGTGCGTGAGAAGGCGCAGCGCAACCCCGGGGTGGCTGCGGCCGCCGTGGCGGGTATAGCCGCCCTCGTCGGCGTCGCCGTCTGGGGACTCGTGCGCGCCTACACGCGCTGAGACGTCACGAAGCGGTCCGCCCCCTCGCCGGGGGTCGGGCCGCTTCGTCGTTTCCGGGCCGTGCGGTCGTTCCCGGGGCCGTGCCGCCGTTCCGGGGGCGTGCCGTCCTGCGGACTCTGGGCGCGGCGCGCCGTGCGGTGGGGCGTCGGAGCGGCGTGTCGGGTGCGGACTCCGCGGGACGGTTCGCCTGGGAGTGGATGCCGTGCCCCCGGCGGCGGAACGTCTCGGGGCGCCGGGCCGTGCCGTCGTTCCGGGGCCGTGCCGACATTCCCGGGCCGTGCCGCCGTCCCCGGGGCGTGCCGTCCTGCGGACTCTGCCCGCGGCGCGCCGTGCGGTGGGGCGTCGGAGCGGCGTGTCGGGTGCGGACTCCGCGGGACGGTTCGTCCGGGGGCGGATGCCGTGCCCCCGGCTCACGGCTCGTTCGCGAACAGTCCCCGCAGCAGATCCTCGAAGTACTCCGGCGTCACCGCGATCGGACCCGCGTACGCGTGGTCGAATCCGGCGATGGCGTACAGCAGCAGCGCCACGAACAGGGCGAGCAGGCTCGACATGAGCAGGTGGACGCGCAGGTTCCGCACCTCGATCAGGGCGATGAGGATCGCATTCAGCACGGCGCCGACGCTCAGCACGATCCACAGCACGCTGGGCAGGGCGAGGTGGGTCAGCGCGATGCGGTCGCGGCGGTTCTCCACGAGCAGCTGGAACTGATCCAGCGACTGCTGCACGTAGAGGGTCTCGGCGGCCGTCGTCGGCTGCACCTGGCCGATGGCCTGCTGCATCGCGGAGATGTTGGCATCCGTCTCGGAGGGGATCTCCAGGCGCCGCTGCATCGGCCAATCGAGGTCGATCACGTTGCGCGTGTACTGCACGATCTGGTTCTGCAGCTCGTCGCCCTGCGGATCGGGGAGCAGCGCAGCCGTTCGATACAGGGATGCCAGCGACGACGACTCCTGGAGCACCACCCCGTCGACCTCGGTGAAGTTGCCGTAGGCGGCCGCGGCGATGAGAGCGAGCGTCACGCCGTAGAAGACGCCGTACGCGCCGACCGCGTAGCTGAGCACGCGGTCCCACTCCTCACCCTGCGGAGCGACGCGGAAGACCCAGGTGCGCAGGACCAGCAGGATCACGCACGAGCCGCCCACCACGAGCACGATGAACAGCGGCAGGCCCACGGACATGGGCAGGTCGTAGAGCCACATCGGGCACCCCTTCGGCGGGCGTCCCCCGACGCCGTCGTCGCACAGTACCAAGGCGCGCGGGCGGCCCGCAGCCCCTCCCGTTCCGCTCGACGGGCGCGGGGGTGCTTCACCGGTGAGTCAACCGGTTTGGAGCGCCACGCCGACCGGACGAGACTGGGTACATGTCCCACGACAGCTCCTCCTCCGTCTACACGCTGTGGGCGGTCTTCCGCCGCGACCCCGAGAACCCGGTGACCGCCGCCGAGTCCACCGAGCTCGCCGACCTCGTGTCGCTGATCGAGGCGGACGGCGTCACCGTCCGCGGCTTCTACGACGTCAGCGGTCTGCGCGCCGACGCCGACCTCATGGTCTGGCTCCACGGCGAAGACCCGCAGGCGCTGCAGCGCGACCTCCGGCGCCTGCGTCGCACCGACCTGCTGAAGAACCTCCTGCCGACGTGGAACGCGATGGGCGTGCACCGCGATGCGGAGTTCAACCGCTCGCACGTCCCCGGATTCCTCCGCGGCATCGAGGCGCAGCAGTGGCTGTGCCTGTACCCGTTCGTGCGCAGCTACGAGTGGTACCTGCTGCCCGAGGCGGAGCGTCGCGAGATGCTCATCGAGCACGGCAAGAAGGGCAGCGTCTACAAGGGCGTCATCGCCAACACCGTGGCATCCTTCGCCCTCGGCGACTACGAGTGGCTCCTGCCCATGGAGGCGGACGTGCTCACCGATCTCGTCGACATGATGCGCGACCTGCGCTACACCGAGGCCCGTCGCCACGTGCGCGAGGAGGTGCCGTTCTACACCGGCCGTCTCGTGACGCTCGACGAGATCCCCGAGATCCTCCAGTGAGCGCGCCTCTGCGGCTCGGTACGCGTCGCAGCACCCTGGCGATGGCGCAGTCGCAGATGGTCGCCGACGCCGTGGCCGCGGCATCCGGTCGCGCGGTCGAGCTCGTGCCGATCGTGTCGGAGGGCGACGTCAACCGCGCGTCGCTGTCGCAGCTCGGCGGCCGCGGGGTGTTCGCGAACGGCCTGCGCGAGGCGCTCGCCGCCGATCGCTGCGACTTCCTCGTGCACTCGCTGAAAGACCTGCCCACTGTGCAGCCCGACGGGCTCGTGATCGCCGCGACGCCGCCGCGGGAAGACGCGCGCGACGTCGTGGTGACCCGTGACGGCACCCCCCTCGGCGCCCTCGCCCCGGGGTCGCGCGTCGGCACGGGCTCGCCCCGCCGTGTCGCGCAGGCGCTGCGGCACAACCCGCGGCTCGACATCCGCGACATCCGCGGCAACGTCGACTCGCGTCTCGCGCGCGTGCGCGACGGAGAGCTGGATGCCGTGATCCTCGCGGCCGCGGGCATCTCGCGCCTCGGCGGCGACCTCGGCGGCCTGCACGCCGAGGCTCTGGGCCTGGCGGAATGGCCCACCGCGCCCGGGCAGGGTTCTCTGGCGATCGAGACCCGCAGCGACATCGACCCGGAGGTGCACGCCGCCCTCGCGCACCTCGACGACGAGGACACCCGCGTCGCGATCACGGCGGAGCGCGTGGTGCTGAACGCCCTCGACGCCGGGTGCAGCGCGCCGGTCGGCACGCACGCGTCGCTGGCCGGGGGCGACCTGCGGCTTCGCGCCGTGGTGTACGCCCTCGACGGCACGCAACGGATCGGTATCGACCGGACCGTGCGGCTCGCACCGGGGTATGGTGGGGAAACGGGCAGTGGCAATGGAGCGGATGCTGCCGACGACGGGGGACCGATCGCGCGAGCGGCGCGAGCGGGCCGAGAAGCCGCGCGTCGGTTGCTCGAACGTGGGGCGGCCGACCTGGTACCACGAGAGTCGACCACATGAATGAAGGCCACTGGAACACGCCGAACCCGACCACGGGCGGCGTGCCGAAGCCGCTGAGCGGACGACGCGTCCTCGTGCCACGTGGTGGCCCCTGGGGCGACGGCGTGGCGGCGAGCCTGCGGCAGCTGGGGGCCGTCCCGGTCATCGCGCCGCTGATCAACTTCGCCCCGACCAACGATCAGGCGACCCTCGACGAGGCGCTCGCCGATCTCGCAGCCGGTGCCTTCGACTGGCTCACGCTCACCAGTGCCACCACCGTCGACGTCCTGTACGCGTACGAGGCCGTCATCCCCGCCGAGACGAAGGTCGCCGTCGTCGGCGAGACCACCGCCGCGGCGATGCAGGCCGTCGGCTACCGCGTCGACCTCGTGCCCGAACGCGACAACTCGGCGCAGGGGATGGCCGAGCAGATGATCGAGATCGAGACCGAGCCGCGCAAGGTCCTGACCCTGCGCAGCGAGATCGCCAAGCCGGTCCTCACGCGCCTGCTGATCGAGGCCGGGCACGACGTGCGCAGCGTCGTGGCGTACCGCACGGTGGGCGTGCCGGTGACCGAGAAGATCGCGACCGACGTCCACTCGGGTCGTATCAACGCCATCCTCGTCACCAGTGGTTCGGTGGCGGAGCAGGTGGTCGAGCAGTTCCCCGAGATCCCGGCATCCACGGTCATCGCGGCGATCGGACCCCGCACGGCCAAAGACGCCAAGCGCGCCGGACTGAGCGTCGACGTCGTGGCCGACAGGCAGACCGTCGACTCCCTCATCGAGGCGGTCGCCCGTTTCCCCCTGACCACCGACGAATCGACTTCATGAGCTTCCCCGAGCACCGCCCGCGGCGTCTGCGTCGCACTCCCGCCGTCCGTCGTCTCGCTCGCGAGACCCACCTCGTGCCGTCGCAGCTCGTGCTGCCGATGTTCGTGCGCGAGGGGATCACGGAGCCGAGCCCCATCGGCTCGATGCCCGGGATCGTGCAGCACTCGATGGATTCGCTCCGCCGCGCCGTGGCCGAGGCGGCCGAGCAGCGGATCGGCGGGGTCATGCTCTTCGGCGTGCCCGAGGTGCGCGACGCCGTCGGCAGTGGTGCCGACGACCCGAACGGCATCCTGAACCGCGCCACCGAGGCCGTCGTCGCCGAGGTCGGTGACGCGGTGGTCGTGCAGACGGATCTCTGCCTCGACGAGTTCACCGACCACGGCCACTGCGGCGTCCTGCGGGCCGACGGCGCCGTCGACAACGACGCCACCCTCGAGCGCTACACCGCGATGGGGCTCGCGCAGGCCCGCGCGGGCTCGGCGATGCTCGGGCTGTCGGGCATGATGGACGGCCAAGTGGGCGCCGTGCGCGAAGCCTTGGATGCCGAGGGCTTCACCGACACGCTCGTTCTGGCGTACTCCGCGAAGTACGCCGGCGCGTTCTACGGCCCGTTCCGCGAGGCCGTCGACTCGCAGCTGAAGGGCGACCGTCGTTCGTACCAGCTCGACCCCGGCAACGGTCGCGAGGGCGTGCGCGAGGCGCTGCTCGACGTCGAAGAGGGCGCCGACATCGTGATGGTCAAGCCGGCCCTGCCCTACCTCGACGTGCTCGCCGACGTGAAGGCCTCGGTCGACGTGCCGGTGTGGGCGTACCAGGTGTCGGGCGAATACGCGATGGTCGAGGCCGCCGCCGCTCACGGCTGGATCGACCGCCGCGGCGCCATCATGGAGAGCCTGCTCGGCATCCGTCGCGCCGGCGCCGACGCGATCCTGACGTACTGGGCCCTCGAGGCCGCCCGCTGGCTCCGCGAAGAGCTCTGAGCCCCGCCCGCTGACGCGCGCTCGTGCGGTGCGCCGCGCTGACGCGCGCGCCGGCGTGAGTCGCCAGAATGTGTCGCTTCGACCGCCTCGGAGGCGACGAATCTTGGCGACTCACGCGGGTGAGCGGCAGCGAAGCTGACCCGCGCGGAGCCGACACCCGCGCGCGCCCGGAAGAATGGATGCCATGACCGATCTCAACGACCAGTGGTTCGCCCGCGCCAAGGACGTCATCCCGGGCGGGGTGAACTCGCCCGTGCGCGCCTACGGCTCCGTCGGCGGTACGCCGCGGTTCGTGCAATCGGCGTCGGGTCCGCGCATCACGGATGCCGCGGGGCGCGAATACGTCGACCTCGTCGCGTCGTGGGGTCCGGCCCTGCTCGGCCACGCGCACCCCGAGGTGGTCGGCGCGGTGCAGTCCGCGGCATCCCGGGGTCTGTCGTTCGGTGCGCCGACGGGGGCCGAGGTGGAGCTCGCCGACCTCGTCGCGCAGCGCGTGCAGGTCGGCGCCCTGAAGCCGATCGAGAAGGTGCGCCTGGTCTCCACCGGAACCGAGGCGACGATGACGGCGATCCGCCTCGCTCGCGGGGTGACCGGTCGCGACCTGCTGATCAAGTTCGCGGGGCATTACCACGGCCACTCCGACGGCCTGCTGGCCGCCGCCGGCTCGGGCGTCGCGACGCTC
Organism: Microbacterium phycohabitans; assembly: GCF_032464935.1. NCBI lineage: Bacteria > Bacillati > Actinomycetota > Actinomycetes > Micrococcales > Microbacteriaceae > Microbacterium > Microbacterium phycohabitans. The sequence continues at coordinate 263,004 of NZ_JAWDIT010000002.1, read as the reverse complement.
GCCCTGCCCGGCTCGGCGGGGGTTCCCGCGCCGATCGCCGCGCAGACGCTCGTGCTGCCCTACAACGACCTCGACGCGGTGCGCGAGGTGTTCGCCGTGCACGGTGAGAACATCGCCGCGATCATCGTCGAGGCGGCCTCGGCGAACATGGGTGTGGTGCCGCCGCTGCCCGGCTTCAACGCCGCGCTCGCCGACATCGCGCACGGCCACGGCGCGCTGCTGATCATGGACGAGGTGCTCACCGGCTTCCGCGTGCACCCCGCCGGTTTCTGGGGCCTGCAGGCCTCGCAGGGCGAGCGCTACCTGCCCGACATCCTCACGTACGGCAAGGTCATCGGCGGCGGGATGCCGCTGGCCGCCCTCGCCGGCCGCGCCGAGGTCATGGACCACCTTGCTCCCCTCGGACCGGTGTACCAGGCGGGCACGCTGTCGGGGAACCCGCTGTCGGTGGCCGCGGGCCTGGCCACGCTGCGCCTGGCGACGCCCGAGGTGTACGCCGCGGTCGACGACGCCGCCGGCCGCGTCGCCGACGCGCTCGATGCGGCCCTGACCGCCGAGGGCGTGGTGCACGCCGTGCCGCGCGCGGGATCGCTGTTCGGTGTCGCCTTCCTGCCCGAGGTGCCCCGCGACTACGCGACCGCGCTCACGCAGCAGTCGTACCGCTACGCCCCGTTCTTCCACGCGATGCTGGATGCCGGAGTCTCGCTGCCCCCGAGCGTGTTCGAGGCGTGGTTCCTCACGGCGGCCCACGACGACATCGCTCTCGAGCGCGTGCTCGAGGCGCTGCCCATCGCGGCGAGGGCGGCCGCGGAGGCCCTGGATCCGACGCTGCTGGCGCAGTAGCCCAGAACGTCGAGTCCCCCCCCCGGCCGCCTTGATACGGTCGATTGGGGGGTGGAGCGATGACCGCATCGAATTCCTGGTCGGCGCCGGAGCACTGGGCGCCCCATCCGTGTCGAGCCGGCGCGTGGTCGCGATGAGGCGTCGTGTGCTCACCGCCATGGTCGTCGCGGCGGGGTTCGCATCGGCCGGCTGTGCGCCGGCCGGCTCGGCCTCCACCGTCACCGTCACCTGGACCGGGCCCGACGGCGAGCAGACGGTCACGATGACGCCCGACGTGGTCGACTGCGACGACACCGGCGCACGTGGAACGTCGGTGCAGGTCGAGCCGCAGGGCACCTTCTCGTTCCGTACGAACGTCGACGAGGGAGCGCGCGGGTCGGTCGGGGTCGGCGCGGAGAGCGTGCTGGTCTCGTTCGAGTCCGACGACATCGACCTCACCGTCCGCGGGGATGCCGTGACGGTGGCTTCCAGCGACGGTGAGGCAGCGGTCGTCGAGGGATGGTCGCCGGAGGACGGCATCGTCGACTCGCCCGACGACGCGACACGCTATCCCGCGACGGTCACCGCGAGCCTGCGCTGCGAGTGACGCTGGCGCGGCCGCGTTCGCGTGCAGTGATCCATGCCGGTCTCACCCGTCGCCATCCGTGAGGAAGAAGAGCGGCTCGACGAACTTCCCCGGGGTCGTGATCGCCACGGCGGGCTGAGCTCGTGCGGCGTGCAGGGTCTCGCGAACGTGCGCCACGAGATCGTCGAGCGTGGGCGGGAGCGCGGCGGCGGGGTCCGGATCGGCGAGTTGCTCGGCGATGACCACGGGGCGTCCATCGTCCAACGTCGTTCGGGCCACTTCGAGGAGGACGGTCTCGGGCGGGAGCACGACCTCCTGCTCAGCCTGCTGAGCGGACAGGAACGAGATGTCGCGGCCCGTGCGGCTGACGATCGCGACGACGACCGGGGTCGAGAAATTCTCGGTCGCGATGCGAGGGTCCTTGCTCGTCGCGGTGACCCCGCGTGTCCAGCGGGCCGGCGCGAGCGAAGGAACCGAGGGCAGTCCGTGGAAGACGATCCCGGTGTACGGGGGCAGCCGTTCGAGTGCGCGCAGGAACCTGAGTGCCGCCTCGCCGGGATCAGTCATTCACGTCATCTTCCTCTTCTTCACCATCGACGTCGAACGGCACAGGGGGGCCGGGTGCCGGACGGACGACGCTGATCCCGGGAACCATACTGTCGGTCTTCTCCGGAATGGCGGGCCGACCACGGTACATCCCCTCCTCATGCCGGCGCCGGAGGTTCTCCATCGCCGCACGGGCTCTGGCTTGATCCTCCGGCGACAGGCCCGGGGCCATGCCGTCCGACTTGCTCATGAAACCTCCCGCATGAATATCTGAGTGATGCCGTTGACCTCCTGGCGCGCGAGCACCAACTGCGTGCCGGAATCCAGCAGACCCGCCCCGCTGAACGGGGTCGCCGTGTCAATGGGACCGGCGATGAGGGCGTTGCTCACAGGCCCGCCTCCAGCGCTCGCACCCACTCGAGCACCTTCTGCTCGTACGCCTCCAGATCAGCCCCCACACCGACGATCTCGGTTGCCGAGCGACGCACCATCTCTCCCGCCGCGCCGATCAACGACCCCGCGGCATCCGCGGCCATCGTCGCCGGCGGCACCAGGAACGCGCACAACACCCCGAACGCCTCCGCGTGCAGCCCGCCCGCCGAGCCCGCGTCACGGGCGACGGAGACATCGGATGCCACGGCCCCCACCCACGACGCGTGCGAGCCGATCAGCCCGACATCGACGGCGATACGCTCCGCCACGGGATCAGACCCGGAAGCCCATCGGCTGGGACGGCGGCGACTGCCGCTCGATCTCGCCCGCCAACCGCTCCACGATCGCCGAGTCCGCACCGAACGCGGCACGCGAGATCTCCAGCGCCTGCTCCCCCGCCAGCCGCTGCGCATCCCCCGCCGTCTCGACGATGAGCCGCTCCAACGCGTCGGGGCGCAACTCGTACGCCGCGTCGGCGAGACGGATACCGACCAACCGGCCCGTGGCATCCACCGTCACCGACACCTCGCGACGGGGCGAGGTCGCCGCCGCCCGCACGGCATCGATGTCGACCTGCACCTACTGTGCCTGCTCCGCCCGCAGCTGCGCTTCGGCGACCTGCTGCTCGATCCGCGCGATCGCCGCCTCCGCCTCACGAGAAGAGAACAGATCACTCATTCGACCGAGCGTAGTCGGAGGCCTTCCACGAGGAGCGAGAGATGTGAACATCCTCACGAGCCGTGAGCGGGTGGAAGACTGGATCGATGCGTCCTCCCCAGCCCCGTGTCGTCGTCCTCGCCGGTGGAGTCGGGGGGTCGAAGTTCACCCTCGGCGTGCGCGCCGCTCTGCGCCGGCTCGGCGCGCCCGAAGCCACCGTCGTCGTCAACACCGGCGACGACCTGTGGCTCTCCGGCGTGCGGCTGCAGCCCGACGTCGACTCGATCACCTACGCCCTGGCCGGGGTGAACGACACCGTGCGCGGCTGGGGTCGCGCGGGCGATACCGAGCGGGTGAACGAAGAGCTGCAGGCGTGGGGTGCGGGTTGGCCCTGGTTCACGCTCGGCGACCTCGACCTCGGCACCCACCTCGCGCGCACTGGTTGGCTGCGCGAGGGCCTCACCCCGACCGAGGTGCTCGGTCGGATGGCGCGGCGGTGGCCGCTCGGCATCCGTCTGCTGCCCATGACCGACAGCGAGGTCGACACCCACGTTCTGCTCGAGGACGGGCGGCGCCTGCACTTCCAGGAGTGGTGGACGCGTCACCGCGCGCAGCTGGCCCCCCGAGCGTTCGAGAACCCCGGGATCGCGGATGCCGAGCCCGCACCCGGAGTGACGGATGCCATCGCGGCGGCCGACGTGGTGCTGCTGGCGCCGTCGAACCCGGTGGTGTCGATCGGTCCGATCCTCGCCGTGCCCGGCATCGCGGAGGCCCTGCGCGCGACCCCGGCGCGCGTCGTCGGCGTCTCGCCCATCATCGGCGGCCGGGTCGTGCGGGGGATGGCCGACGTGTGCCTGACGGCGATCGGGGTCGAGACCTCGGCCGCCGCCGTCGCCCGGCACTACGGCGCGCGATCGGCCGACGGGGTGCTCGACGCGTGGCTGCTCGCGGAGGAGGATGCCGCGTCGGCGGCGGACGTCGAGGCGGCGGGGATCCGAACGGTCGTGCGGCCGCTGTGGATGACCGACGAGAACGCGTCGGCGGCGATGGCCGAGGCGGCGCTCGAGGCGTGAGGCGCTCCGGCGGGCGCTCCGGCGCGCGCGGAATCGGAGGTCGGCGTCAGATCCGGATGCCGAGGGCTCTCTGATCCGGATCTGCGGCAGGTCTCCGAATCCGCCGCGCGGCTCCCGGCGGCGGGCCTCCGCGCGGCTCGCGGCGTCAGGCCGCAGCCGCCGCCAGCACCGCGGCCGTGCGCGGACCCACGCCCAGAGCGACGGCCTCGGCGAGCTGCACGGCCGTGTCGACGTCGCGACGCAGCGTGGAATCACGGGGGACCGCGAGGTCGGCGCACCCGAGCAGGCGGTGGCGGGCGGCGGAGTCGGCGCCGAACGCCGACACCCACACCGCGCCCGGGCGGGCCGTGACGAGGGTCGAGCCGGTGCCCTCGGCATCCGGGACCAGACCCCGCTCCACGTGGCCGGCCAGCTCGAGCGCGGCGTCGAGGTCGTGAGGGGTGAGCGCGGGCACGTCGCCCAGGAGGGCGGCGCGGGCGCTGCCCTGCCCAGCCGTCTCGGCTCCGCGCGCGATCGCCGCGTCGAGGCCGCGCACGTCGCCCTCGGTGAGCACGTCGACTGCCGGCCACTGCGCGACCAGGTGGGTGATCTCGGTGTCGTCGGTCACGACGACGACCCGCGAGACTCGCGGCGTCGCCGCGGCGGCCGCGATGGTGTCGAGCGCCAGGGCGCGGGCGAGTGCCTCGCGGTCGGAGACACCCGTCAGGCGCGTCTTGCCGATGGCGGCGGGTTTGACCGGGACGATGATCGTCCATCCGGTGGCGCTGGTAGTGCTCATCGCATCCATTGTGTGTCGTACCCGACGGATGTGCGGGTGGGGTATCGCTGCGGCGGCAAAGGTGCAGCGGGCTACGCGAGATGACCGTCGTTTCGCGAGATGATCCGCGATGCGACGCGAACGCGGGTCATCTCGGCGACCGGGCGTGATCTCGGGCCCGCCCGGGGGCCCGGGGGCCGGGGGCCTCAGCCGAAGCGCTTGCGCAGGCGCGGCAGGACCTCGGCCCCGTAGGTGCGCAGGAACTCCTCCTGATCGTGACCGGGGTCGTGGAACACCAGGTGCCGGAACCCGAGGTCGACGTAGTGCGCGATGCGCTCGACGTGCTCGTCGATGTCGGTCGAGACGATGAACCGGGATGCCGCCCGCTCGATCGGAAGTTCGTCGGCGAGACGCGCCATCTCGAGGGGGTCGTGCACGCTCATCTTCTCTTCGGCCGAGAGCGCCAGCGGCGCCCAGAAGCGCGTCTTCTCGAGCGCGGTCTCGTGGTCGGGGTGGTACGAGACCTTGACCTCCATGAGCGTGTCGATGTCGTCGCGCGTGCGGCCCTCCTTGCCGAGCCCCTCGTCGAGCGCGGGCAGCAGCTTCCCGGTGTAGAGCTCGGGGTCCTTGCCGCTGGTGGTGATGTACCCCTCGGCGATGCGGCCGGCCAGGCGCGTGGCCGCGGGGCCCGAGGCGCCGATGTAGATCGGCACCTTCTGCTCGGGGCGGTCGTAGATCGTGGCATCCTTCACCGAGTAGTAGGTGCCCTCGAAGGTGACGCGGTCTTCGGTCCACAGCTTGTCGATGAGGGTGATCGCCTCTTTCAGGCGCTGGAAGCGCTCGGGCGGCTCCGGCCAGTCGAGGCCGAGGGTCACCTCGTTGAGGGCTTCGCCCGTGCCGACGCCGAGGGCGACGCGGCCCGGGAACATCACACCGAGGGTCGCGAACACCTGCGCGATGACGCCCGGGTGGTAGCGGAAGGTCGGCGTGAGCACGCTCGTGCCGAGCATCACGCGCTGCGTGCGCGCACCGAGAGCGCCGAGCCAGGGGAGGGCGTTCGGGGCGTGTCCGCCCTCGTGCCGCCACGGCTGCAGGTGGTCGGAGAGGAAGACGGAGTCGAAGCCCATCTCCTCGGCGAGTACGCCGAAGTCGAGGAGCTCGTTCGGGCCGAACTGCTCGCTCGAGGCCTTGTAACCGAAACGCAGGGGAATGGTCATCGCTGTCTCCTAGCCGTGCGGGTGGGTGGGGATGGAACCGGTGACGGGGGTGCGGGCGGGCTCGAACTCCGACCCGTCGGTGCCGGCGAGTCTCTCGTGGAACGCCTGCACCGTTCCGGGCCACAGCAGGGTCAGTCGGCCCGACCGCTCGTCGACGTACCAGTTGCGGCACCCGCCGGTCAGCCAGGGGGTGGATGCCGCGGCCGCCGCGATCTCGTCGGTGTAGGCCGCCTCGGCTTCCGGGCGCACCCGCAGCACGCGGTCGGGGCGTCGATCGCGCTCGCACAGCGCGCGCACGACGTAGGCGGCCTGCTCCTCCGCCATGAGCACGGCGGAATTGTGGCCGAGGCTGGCGTTGGGGCCGTTCATCACGAAGAGGTTGGGGAAGCCCGCGACCACCGTGGACCCGAACGAGGTCATGCCGTCGGACCAGTGCGCGGCGAGCGTGTCTTCTTCTCCGTGCACGAGGTCGGCGTAGGGCTGCTGGGCCGCGGCGAAGCCCGTCGCCAGCACGAGCACGTCGGCGTCGTGATGCGCTCCGCTCGCGGCGGTCAGCACCGAGCCGTCGACCGACACCAGGGCCGTGGGCTCGAGGGTCACGGCATCCGAGGCCACCGCGGGATAGAACGCGTCGGACAGCAGCACGCGCTTGCATCCGAAGGCGTAGTCGGGCGTGAGGGCCTCGCGTAGCGCGGGGTCGGTGACCTGGGCGTGCAGGTGGTCGAGCGCAACCTTCCGGGCGGCGGCGGATGCCGTGGCGTCGCCCGAGCGGGAGGCGAAACGCTGCTCGCCCTCGGTGTAGAGCTGCGCGCGCAGCCGCGCGAGGTCGCCGGGGTGCGCGGCGAGACGCTCGCGCTCGGCGCGCGGGATCTCCTCGCCGCCGCGCGGCACGATCCACGCGGGGGTGCGCTGGAAGAGCGTGACGTGGGCGGCGCGGCGGGCGAGCTCGGGGACGAGCTGCACGGCGCTCGCGCCGGTGCCGACGACGGCGACGCGCTTTCCGGTGAGGTCGACGTCGTGGTCCCACCGGGCCGAGTGGAACAGGGGGCCGTCGAACGACTCGAGCCCCTCGATCGCGGGGACGTGCGGCTCGGTCAGGCGTCCGCAGGCCAGCACCAGGGAACGCGCGGTGACGGGCTCGGCGCCGGTGTCGAGTCGCCAGACCGCGCCGGCGGCATCCCACCGCGCCCCGAGGAGAGGGGTGCGCAGGCGCAGGCGATCGCCGAGGTCCTCGCGCTCGGCGACCCCGCGCAGGTACTGCTGGATCTCGCCGCCCGGGGCGAACGTGCGGGTCCAGTGCGGATGCGGGTGCGCGGCGAGGCTGTAGAGGTGCGCCGGCACGTCGCACGCGACGCCGGGGTACGTGTTGTCGCGCCAGGTGCCGCCCACGTCGGCCGCGCGTTCGAGCAGCACGACGTCGTCGCGGCCGGCCCGCCGCAGGGCGCCGGCCATGGCGAGGCCGGCGAAGCCCGCGCCGACGATCGCAACGTCGACGACTCTCACGCGGGGGCTCCGTCGGGCGTGCGGGCCCCGTCGACCGGGAGGGGGAAGCGCGTGCCACCGCTCGTCACGATGGAGGGCGCCGCTGCGTCGGTGACCCGGTAGTCGGTCGTACGCAGCCGGAACGGCCGCATGAGGCTCCGGGCGAGACGTTCGGCCGCGGGGACGGGCAGTTCGAGGCCCTGTTCGATCCCGGTGTCGGGGAGCACCCGCCCGTCGTAGAGCGTGCCGCCCAGGTCGTCGCCGCCGGAGCGCAGCAGCACCGCCGCGGTCTCGCGGCCGACGCGGGTCCACGGGATCTGCACGTGCGCGATGCTGCCCGACAGCAGCAGTCGCGACACCGCGACCATCGCCCGGTGCTCGTCGACCGGTGCGCGTCCCGCGACCAGCGGCACGTCACCGCCGGGCAGGGGGATCGGGACGAACTCGGCGAAGCCGCGCGTGCGGTCTTGGATCTCGCGCAGACGTCGCAGGTGGGCGATGCGCTCCTCGGCCGTCTCGACGTGCCCGTAGAAGAGCACCGAGGTCGAACGGAAGCCCGAGAGGTGGGCGGCGGTGATGGTCTCGATCCACGCGTCGATCTCGAGATCGGCCGGGGCGACGAGGGCGCGCACCCGCTCGCTGAGCACCTTCACGCCGGTTCCGGGCACGGTGTCGACGCCGGCGTTGTGCATCGCGGCGAGCGCACCGCCCAGGCCGAGGCCGCCGCGATCGGCGAGATCGCGCACGTCGAGGGGACGGTAGGCGTGCACATGGATGCCGGGGGCGGCGGCCTTCACCGTCCGCACGAGGTCGAGATACCCGGCGGGGTCTTCACTGCCGGGCAGTGCACCCTGGATGCAGATCTCGGTCGCGCCGAGGTCCACGGCGTCCACCGCGATGGCCGCGGCGTCGTCGAGGTCGAATTCTCCCGGGGCCGTTCGGCCGCTGCGCCGCAGTCCCGTCGAGGTGAGGTTGCGGTTCTGCACGAGGGTGATCGGCTCGCCGACCGTGTAGCGGCGGGCGTCGTCGGCGACGGCGGCGAGGTCGTCGAGCTCCGCGCCGGTGGCGTGCAGCAGGCGGGTCCAGTCGGCGTCGTCGAGGGTGAGAGGGGCGGATGCCGCCCGCTCGGCGAGGCGGCGCACACCCGGGTCGGAGGCGGCGGTGCCGCTGTGCGCGGGGGCCGACGGGTGGGCGGTGGGTGTGAGGTCGGCGGCGAGGCCGTCGGCATCCGCCAGCGCCCGCACGGGAGCGTGCAACGCGGGGTCGATCCAGGTCTCGGCATCCCGCACGAATTCGGGGTGCGCGGTCAGACGCTCGCGCAGCGTGTAGCCGTGGGTGGCGGTGGACGCGGCCAGGTCGTCGATGTGCGGCCAGGGACGCTCGGGGTTGACGTGGTCGGCGGTGAGCGGCGACACCCCGCCCCAGTCGTCGATGCCGGCGGCGACGAGCAGACCGAGCTCGCGCGGGTCGGAGAGGTTCGGCGGCACCTGCACGCGCATGTCGGGACCGAGCACGAGCCGCGCCACGGCGACCGCCGCGAGGTACTCGCGCATGTCGGCGTCGGGAGCGCCCTGCATGGCGGTGCGGGGCTTCGCGCGGAAGTTCTGCACGATGACTTCTTGCACGTGCCCGTGGCGTTCGGCGCTCTCGCGGAGGGCGATCAGCGACTCGGCGCGGTCGCGGACGGTCTCGCCGATGCCGACCAGGATGCCGGTGGTGAACGGGATGCCGGCGGCGCCCGCGTCGTCGATGACCTTCAGCCGCAGCGCCGGGTCTTTGTCGGGCGAGCCGAAGTGCACCTGCCCGGGCTCTTCGTACAGGCGACGGGAGGTCGTCTCAAGCATCATGCCCATCGACGGCGAGACCGGGCGCAGCGCCGCCAGCTCGTCGGGGTGCATGACGCCGGGGTTGGCGTGCACGAGCATTCCCGTCTCGGCGGTGATGAGGCGGGCGATGTGCGCGACGTAGTCGATCGTGGAGGCGAAGCCGTGCTCGTCGAGCCAGGCGCGGGCTTCGGGCCAGCGCTCCTCGGGGCGGTCGCCGAGCGTCAGCAGCGCCTCTTTGCAGCCGAGTGCCTGCCCCTGCCGCACGACCGTGAGCACCTGCTCGGGGCTCATGTAGGCGGGCTTGCGCAGCAGGGCGAGCTGGCCGGGGGTGTCGACGAAGATGCAGTAGTGGCAGCGGTCGCGGCAGAGCGTCGTGAGGGGGACGAACACCTTGCGGGAGTAGGTGATCACGCGCGGGCGGCCGGCGTTCTCGAGTCCCTCGTCGCGCAGGGCCGCGGCGACGGGGAGGAGCGCGTCGAGGTCGGCACCGAGCAGGGCCTCGGTCTCGTCGACGTCGGGTCGATGCCCCGCGCGCACGCGCTCCAGCAGGTCGTCGATGGTGGTGCCCCGGGCCGGTGCGACTCGCGGCGCAGCGCTGCCCGTGCTCATCGCTCAAGGCTATCCCCCCGCTCCGACATCCGGGCCGGAGGGTGATCGTTGCCGTCCTGTGAGGTGCCCGGCGGATCGACGAGTGACGACGCTGGCAGGATGGAAGGCATGGTGACCCTGCTGCTCGATTCGACGCAGCTCGAGGTCGTGCTCTCGCCGACCGAGCGGGCTCTGTCGTTCCGCAAGACCAACATCGTCGTCCCCCGCGAGCACATCGACCGGGTGCAGTTGACGGACGACGCGTGGACCTGGATCCGCGGGGTGCCCAACCCCGGGATCAACCTCCCCGTCGCCATCGGCGCCGGCACGTGGAAGTCCGCCGGGGGCAACGACTTCGTCATCATCCGGGGACGCAAGCCCAGCGTGGTCGTCGACCTCGCCGGTCACGAGGAGTTCGAGCGCCTGGTGCTCACCACCAAGCACGGGGTGGCGCTGGTGAAGGCGCTGCGCCTCGATGTGGCATCCGAGCCCGAGGACGTCGCCGACATCGTCGCCTGAGCGACCACCGGCTGCACGCTCACGCTCACACGCTCACGCGCCCGCGTGTGCCGGCGATCGAGTGTCCAGAACACCCGGACGAGATGTCGCACCGTCCGGGTTTCCTGGACACTCGACCAGCGGCAGCGGCAGCGGCAGCGGCGGCGGCGCTGCGCGAAACACCGGCTCAGCTCGTGAACTGCACCACGGTGTCCCACGCGAGCTTGACGATGAGGATCGACAGGGTCACCAGGAACACGATCCGCACGAACCCGCTGCCGCGGCGGGTGGCCATGTGCGCGCCGATGAAACCCCCGGTGACGTTCATCACGGCCATGGCGAGACCCAGCACGAGGATGATCTCGCCGTGCACGCCGTAGACCGCGAGGGCCGCGAGGTTGGTGGTGAGGTTGGCGATCTTCGCGTTGGCGCTCGCCTGCAGGAATCCGTAGCCGAGCACGCCCACGATGAGGATGACGAAGAACGAGCCCGTGCCCGGACCCAGGATGCCGTCGTAGAACCCGACCAGCAGTCCGATCGCGCCCGCCCGCCAGGCGATGGCCGCGCGTCCGTCGTGTCGCGGGGCGTGCTCGAGGCCCATCTTCGGCTTGAAGAGCGTGTAGACCGCGACGGCGACGACGGCCACGAGCACCACGGGCGTCAGCACCTCGCGGGGGACGAAACGCGAGAGGGCAGCACCGACCGTCGAACCGGCGTACGCGCCCGCCACCAGCGGCACGAGCAGCACGAGCTGCACCCGGATCCTGCGCAGGTAGACCCAACTGGCCGAGAGCGTTCCGAAGAACGACGACAGCTTGTTCGTGCCGAGGATGAAGGGCGTCGCGACGTCTTTCGGTACACCGATGACGAGGGCGGGGAGCTGGATCAGGCCACCCCCGCCGACCACGGCGTCGACCCAGCCCGCCACGCCCGCGGCGACGAGCAGCAGCACGAGGGCGGCCGCCGAGACGGGGAGCCACTCGGCGATCACCGGTCCATCGAGCACGGTTGATTCTCGCCGCTGCGGGAGCCGCCGCCAAAAGCCGCCGACGAAAAGCGCAGTCCCGCGGGGTCAGTCGATGTCGCGGCGCCAGGTCGTGAACAGGCCGATCACGAGCAGCACCACGGCGTAGCCGAGCAGGACGAGCCCACCCATCCACCACTCGAGGGCGTCTGCGCCCGCCGTGCCCATCGCGCCGAAGATGGTCTGCCCCACGAGCGCGTCGCTCGCGGCGCTGGGGAACCACTTCACCACGTCGCCGAAGCCCTCGACCACCCCGCCGAGGGTGCGGATGATCGGCTCGATGAACAACGTCACCGCGAGCACGATGACGATCGCGGCGACCTGATTGCGCACCACGGTGCCGACGCCGATGCCCACGACGGCCCAGAGCGCGAAGGCCAGCAGCATGCGGCCCACGAGCACCCAGGTGTCGGGGGAGGTCAGCTCGGCGTCGATCCCGAAGATGCTCAGCACGCCCGCTCCCGCCGCGATCGCGGCGAGAGAGCCCAGGATGCCGTACAGCAGGCCGACCAGGACGCCGACGACGAACTTGCCCACGAGGACGACGCCGCGACGAGGAGTCGCCAGGAACGTCGGGGTCAGCGTCTTGTGGCGGAACTCGGTGGTCACCATCAGGGTGCCGATGAGGAGGGGGAAGACGTAGCCGACGGCCGAGGCCGTGCTGTAGACGAGCGCGGGCACGCCGTCGGCGGACACCGCCGGACCCGTCGCTGCGCCGAGGCGGCCCGAGGCCACCCCGCCGAACACGAAGGCGAGGACGCCCGCGGTGAACGCGACGTAGACCATCAGCACGATGCCCAGCACCCACCAGCCGGCGGTGGTGAACTGCTTCGTGTACTCGGAGCGCGTGGCGGCGAGCAGCGTCATCGCGAGACCTCCTGCTCGTGACGGATGCGATGGTCGTCGTCGGCGGTCTCGTCGCCATGGGCGACCGCCCCCACGGGAACGATGTCGATCACCCCGGTCGAGGCCACCGCGTAGGACGGGCGGGGCGATTCGTCGGCCTCGGCGCGGGCGGGAGCGGCGGGAGCGGCCGTGGCGGGGGCGATCACCGCCACGAGAGCCGTGGACGGGCGCGGGTCGTCGGGCACGCGATCCTCGGCCGAGGGCGGCGCGAGCTCGGGTGCGGCGGCCTCGGCAATGTCGGCCGCGGCGTGGGCGGTCGCCGGGACGTCGGCGGGCGCGGGCGTCATGACCGGCGCGGACGCCGTGGCGTCGCCGGTCGCCTCGGGCGTGGCATCCGTCGGCGGGACGGAGGTTCCGCCGGCGCTCGCGTGCACGCGCGTGCCGCTGACGAGCTCGAGGAAGATGTCCTCCAGGCTCGCACCCTTGCTCTGCAGGTTCGACAGGGCGATGCCGGCGCCGGCGGCGAGGGCCCCGATCTCGACCGGTTCGTGGTGGCGGATGGTGAAGCCGTTGCGCAGCAGCTGGTAGTCGATGCCGCGTCCGTCGAGCAGCTGCGACAGCGCGGTCCGGTCGGGGGAGTCGACGACGGTGGCGTACTCGTCGGGGTCGGCGAGGTCTTCGATGCCGCCCTGGAACACCAGGCGACCGCGCGAGATGATCAGCAGCGCGTCGACGGTCTGCTGCACCTCGGCGAGCAGGTGCGAGGAGATGAGCACCGTGCGCCCCTCCTCGGCGAGGTGGCGCAGCAGCGAGCGCATCCACCGGATGCCCTCGGGGTCGAGGCCGTTCGACGGCTCGTCGAGCACGAGCACGCCGGGGTCGCCGAGCAGCGCCGTGGCAAGGCCGAGACGCTGGCGCATGCCGAGCGAGAAACCGCCGACGCGGCGCCCCGCGACGTCGGCGAGACCCACGAGACCCAGCACGTGGTCGATGCAGGAGGTGGGCAGGCCCGCGGCGCGGGCGTACACCTTGAGGTGGTTCGCGGCCGAGCGACCCGGGTGGAAGCTCGAGGCCTCGAGGGCCGCGCCCACCGTCTGCAGCGGAGAGTCGAGATCGGCGAACGCCTTGCCGCCGATGGTCGCGGTTCCCGCCGTGGGACGCACGAGCCCCAGCAGCATGCGCAGCGAGGTGGTCTTGCCGGCCCCGTTGGGGCCGAGGAACCCGGTGACCTGTCCCGGCTCGATCCGGGCGGAGAGATCGTCGACCGCCGAGACCGCTCCGAAGCGTTTGGTGAGTCCGGCGAGCTCCAACACCTGTCCGTCGGGCATTCGGCACCTCTCGTTCGGCGGGCGTTCCGTCCATCTTCCCCGATCCGGGGCCGAAAACACATCTCGGCGCGTGTGTAACGTGGCACCGTGCACGCACAGCGAACCGAAGACGACAGCGTCCTCGTCGGGGGTCGTCGCGGCCTCGGCCATCTCACGCTCAACCGACCCCGCGCGATCAACGCCCTCGACCTAGAGATGATCCGTGCGCTGAACGTCACTCTCGACCGGTGGGAACGCGACACCGACGTCGATGTCATCCTGCTCGACGGAGCGGGCGACCGCGGCTTCTGCGCCGGCGGCGACGTGCGCGCCCTTCACGAGATGGTCACGGGCGGTCGCGTCGACGAGGTGCACGCGTTCTTCCGCGAGGAGTACGCGCTCGATCACCGCATCGCCACCTCCCGCAAGCCCGTGATCGCGATCGCCGACGGGGTGTGCATGGGCGGCGGCATCGGCCTCGCCGGTCACGCCGCGATCCGCATCGTCACCGAGCGCTCGCGCCTGGCGATGCCCGAGACGCGCATCGGCTTCACCCCCGACGTGGGCGGCTCCTGGCTGCTCGCCCGCGCGCCCGGGCGCCTCGGCGAATACCTCGCCCTGACGGGCGGGACGATGGATGCTGCCGACGCGCTGTACGCGGGGTTCGCCGACCACATGGTGCCCACCGCCCACCTCGAGGCGCTGTACGAGGCGTTGGAGAACCGCGCCGACCCGTCGAGCCCGACCGAACTCGTGCTGCTGTTCGACGAGAGCCCCGAGCCGTCGCGGTTCGAGACGGCCAGGGAGTGGATCGACGACGCCTTCGCCGCCGACGACGTGCCCGCGATCATCGAAAGGCTCCGAGCGCGCTCCGAGGCGGAGGCGCACGAGACCGCCGAGTTGCTCGCCACCTCGGCGCCCACCGCGCTCGCCGTGACGCTCGAGGCCGTCCGCCGGGCGCGCGCCCTGCCGTCGCTGCGCGCGGCCCTCGCGCAGGAGTACGGCCTCGTCCTGTGGTTCGCCTTCACCCAGCCCGACCTCGTCGAGGGCATCCGCGCGCAGGTCGTCGACAAGGACCGGTCGCCGCGGTGGTCGCCCGCGCGGCTCGGAGACCTGCCGTCCGAGCGTGTGAGCGAGGCGTTCGCGTACGAGCCGGAGCCGTCGCTGTGGTGACGTGCGCCGACCCCGGGCGAGGGTCGACCCGGTCATGACCCCTCCGCGGCGCCGCTGGTCGATCGGTCGAGCCCTCGACGGGTTCTTCTTCGTCTTCGCCGGTCTCGCCGCGATCTGGCTCGCGTACTTGAGCTTCACCGAGTCGTTCTCGCTCGGCTGGGGCGGAGCCCTGATGGCGATCGCCTTCTGGGTGCTGCTCGCCTACCTCGTGCTGCCCCGGCTGCATCGCATCCTCACGGCGATCTACGTGCCCGACTACTTCATGGGGCGCACCCGCACCTCCGACGGGTTGCTGGGCGACCCCGTCAACCTGGCCTTCCTGGGTGAGCGGGAGCAGATCGAGCAGGTGCTGACGGATGCCGGGTGGATCGCCGCGGACCCGGTGACCCTGCGCTCGTCGTGGCGCATCGTCACCTCGACCCTGCGTCGGCGCAGTTATCCTCGCGCGCCGGTGAGTCCGCTGTTCCTCTTCGGTCACGTGCAGGATCTCGCGTACCAG
The DNA here is from genome assembly GCF_032464935.1 of Microbacterium phycohabitans. NCBI lineage: Bacteria > Bacillati > Actinomycetota > Actinomycetes > Micrococcales > Microbacteriaceae > Microbacterium > Microbacterium phycohabitans. Next base: position 247,671 of record NZ_JAWDIT010000002.1, on the reverse strand, counting down.
CAGGAGGTCGCCGGCTCGCCCGCGCAACGGCACCACGTGCGCGTGTGGCGGTGCCCCGAGGGATGGCTCCTCCCGGGCGGCCGCCGAGTCGACTGGCTGGCCGCCGGGACGTTCGACCGTGCGGTGGGCCTCTCACTGTTCACGCTCCAGGTGACGCACCGCATCGACGCCGACACCGACATCGAGCGCGACCACATCGTGGGAACCGTCGCCGGGAAGCCGGGGGTGTCGGTCGACGTCATCCGGGATTTCTCGACCGGGTATCACTCGCGAAACGGTGGCGGGGACAGCATCACCACCGACGGCGACCTGCCCATCATCGACGTGCGGGCCGTCGTCCCCGGCGGGCGGGAGCGGACGCCGTGAAGGAGCAGCGGCACCCGCGCAAGCGCGCGGCCTTCGAGCCGCCCCTCGAGCCTCCGCGCGCCGACCCCGCGATGCGGCGGCCCACCGCGACATCGGCCGGGGCGGTCCTCGTCCTGCTCCGTGCGCTCGCGGGAGCCCTTTGGGCGGTGAGCGTGGCGTTCTCGCTCCCCCCGTGGCTGCAGCAGATCGCCGGCGCCGCCAGCGGGGATGCGAGCGCTTCGACCGACCCGGATCTCGCCGGGCTCTCCGACCTCGGCCCCGCCACCGCGATCTTCCTGACCCTCATGGGCGCCCTGTTCGTGGTGCAGGTGGTGCTCGGCATCCGTATCCTCTTCGGCGGGAACCTGTCGCGCGTGCTCGTGATGCTCATCTCGGTCGCGTCGATCAGCGCGGGTTTCGTGGGCTGGTGGCAGGCGGGGGTCGAGATCACCCTGCGCACCACGCTGCTGACGCTCAGCCTCGACATCCTCGTGCTGCTGGCGCTGTCGAGCCGCGATGCGGCCGCGTACGCGCGGCGACCGCGCGGGCGCCGGGCGCACGGATCCCGCACAGGCGCGGCGCGTTAGCCTGAGAAGCGCCGCGCCTGTGCGGCGGAACGGAAGACGCACGTGTTCGACAGTCCCATGTCGTCCTCGGCATACGAGGTGCTCCGCGTCGCGGCCGACATCGACGACGAGGGTCTGCGCCGCGCCTACCGGGTGCGCCTGCGCGAGACGCATCCCGACACCGGCGGCGACGCCGCCCTGTTCGTCCAGGTGCAACGCGCGTGGGAGCTGGTCGGCACGCCCGAGGCGCGCAGCGCCTACGACCGGGGTCGCGGGACGACGACCGGGGACTGGGGCGGCGCGCCGACGGCATCCGCTCCCTCCCGTCCCACCGACACGCGCCCGCGTGCCCGCTCGCACGGCCAGCCCGGCGGTTGGCGGCGTGAGCGCTACCTCGACCTGATCCGCGAATGGGTGGGGCGCGGGGTCGACATCGCCGACCCGTACGACCCGGCGCTCGTGCGCTCGGCGCCGCCCGAGATCCGCCACATCCTCGCCGACGCGCTCGCCGAGGAGGAGACCGCGCGCCTGGTCTCGGAGCTCGGCATGGGGTACACCGTGTGGCACGACGTGCTGGCCGACCGCGACGGAGTGGATCCGGAGCAGAAGATCGACCATCTCGTGCTCGGCCCCAGCGGCCTGTACGCCCTGCTCAGCGAGGACTTCGGCGGCCCGGTCGGCGTGCGCCGCGGCGAGATCACGGGGCCGAACGTCATCGGGGCGCCGGTGACGGAGCTCGTCTCGCGGGCGCGCGTCATCGCGCGTGCCGCCGGGGTGCGCTTCAGCGGAGCGATCGTGGTCCTGCCCGACGACGACGTGTTCGACGCGATCACCGAGCTCGGCAAGGTGCGCGGCACCCCCGTCGCCCTCGTTACGCGCAGCGCGCTGACCACCCTCCTGCGCCGCGGGATCACGGGGGCGCGCGAGGTGGGCGGCACCGAGCTGTTCGACATCCGCACGCGTCTGCAGCAGCGGGTGCGCCACGTCTGATCGCTGGTCTGTTCCGCGGGGCGTGCCTAGGGTGGGGACATGAGTACCGACGACACCTCGGATGCCACGGCATCCGACGAGATGAAGCGTAAATTCCAGGCGGCGCTCGCGAAGAAGAACGGCCAGCAGCGGTCGGGTCAGGCACACCTCGACGGTCATTCCGCGGTGCAGGGAACGCACGCGGCGGTCACGAAGCGCGAATTCCGCCGCAAGAGCGGCTGACCCTCCGCGCGCGAGTCGCCAGGAATTGTCGCCTCGGGCCCGTCCGAAGCGACAGGATTTGGCGACTCGCGCGGGGCGAGGTCAGCGCAACGGCGCCTCGAAGAACGCCAGCTCCAGGCTCATCGAGCGGTCGTAGGCCGCGGCCATCGCCGTGCGGACGGTGGGGGATGCCGCTCGCGCGGCGGCATCCGCGATCGTCGTGGCCTCGGCCGACGAGGCCGCGAACGCCTCGTCGCCGTAGGCGCTGAGCCAGTCGGCGTAGGCGTGGTCGGGGCCGAACGTGCCGCGCCATCGCGCGCCGATGTCGGTGTACAGCACGAAGCAGGGCAGGATCGCCGCCACGAGCACCGCATACGAGCCCGCGGTCGAGGCGGCGTGCAGGTGGTCGGTGTACGCGAGGGTGGATGCCGCCGACTCCAGGCCCGCGGGATCGACGTGCGACCGGTGCAGCTCCGCCTCCTCGGCCAGGCACGACACCGACGCGGCGGCCCAGAAGCGCTGCTCCTCGACCGTGGGCGCGAGGGCTGCGGCCCGGGCGAGCACGCGTGCGTACTCGCGGAGGTAGAGCAGGTCCTGCCCGAGGTACCAGGCGAAAGCCGAGCGGTCGAGGGCGCCGGATGCCAGACCGCGCACGAACGCGCAGGCGTCGACGGCGGCGCGGGTCGGGGCCGTGGCCTCCCAGCGCTCGGCGCTCCACGATCGGCCGAGGTCGAGGTGCGGGCGCAGCTCGTGCAGGTGATCGATCGGGCCGTTGCCCCGGCCGACGTGCAGGGCCTCGGCGTGTTCGAGCGCGCCGGTCAGCCAGCGCTTCGCGCGCGTCAGGGCGTCGGGCCACGACAGACCGTGAGCGGCCAGGGTCGCCATCGCCGACGACAGCGAGCAGCCCGTGCCGTGGGTGTGCCGTGTGTCGACGCGGCGTCCCGCGACGGGGTGGGCGCAGAAGGCGTCGACGATCGCATCCGGGCTCTGCTCCCCGTCGAGGTGGCCGCCCTTGAGCAGGACCGTCGTGCGTGCGGTCTCGGCGAGGAGCTGCGCCTGGGCGATCGCGGCGTGCCAGGTCGTGGCCCGCGGCTGCGCCACGAGCACGGCGAGCTCGGGCAGGTTCGGGGTGACGAGGTCGGCGCGGTGGCAGAGGGCGCGCACGGCTTCTTCGGCGTCGGGCTCGAGGAGGCGGTCGCCGCTGGTGGCGACCATGACCGGGTCGAGCACGACGATCGCCGGGCGGACCTCGGCGAGCCATTCGTCGACGGTCGCCACCACCTCGGCCGAGCCGAGCATGCCGATCTTGACGGCGTCGATCTCGACGTCGTCGCTGACCGCGCGCAGCTGCGCGGCGAGGAACGCCGTGGGAGGCACGTGCACCTCGCGCACTCCCCGGGTGTTCTGCGCGACGAGCGCCGTGACGGCGGCCATGCCGTAGCCGCCGAACGCGGCGATGGACTTCAGGTCGGCCTGCACGCCCGCCCCGCCCGTCGGGTCGGTGCCGGCGATGCTCAGCACGCGCGGGCTCGTGATCCGGCTGCGCGCGTCCCGGTCGTTCCTGCTGTGGTCGCCTGTGTCGCGGTCGCCCGGGTCCCGGTCGGCTGCGTTCCGGTCGGCTGCGTCCTGGTGATCCGGGCCCCGGTGGTCGGTGCTCCGGTCGGCCGTGACCCCGTGGTCAGTGCTCCGGTCGGCCGTGACCCCGTGGTCAGTGCTCCGGTCGGCCGTGACCCGGTCGTTGGTGCTCCGGTCGGCCGTGCCCCGGTCACCCGTGACCCGGTCGTTGGTGCGCCGGTCAGCTGTGCTCCGGTCACCCGTGACCCGGTCGTTCGTGCGCTGATCGGCCATGCCCCGGTCGTTCGTGCTCCGGTCGTCCGTGCGCCCCTCGTCCGGAACCCCGCCGTCCATGTCGCGATTGCTCATGCTCCGGCCGCCCAGGCGGCGCGGATGTCGCGGACGACGGCGCCGGGATCGTCGGCTCCGCTCACCACCGACACCACGGCCACGCCGGCCGCCCCTGCCCCCCGCAGAGCGGCGATGTCGTCGACGCCGATTCCACCGATCGCCACGCACGGCACGGAAGTGGATGCCGCGAGCGCGGCGAAACCGTCCACCCCGAGCGGTCGCGGGTGGTCGGGTTTGGTGGCGGTGGCGCGGATCACGCCGACGCCGAGGTAGTCGACGGTGCCGACGGGCAGCGCTGCCGCAGCCGCCAGGTGGGCGGGCGTGTTCGCGGTCCACCCGACGAGCGCCTCGGCGCCGAGGAGAGAGCGGGCGGCCTCGACCGGAAGGTCGCTCTGCCCCAGATGGATGCCGTCGACGTGCGCCCCGCGGTCGCGGGCGGCGAGGACGACATCGAGGCGGTCGTCGATCACGAACGCGCATCGTCCGGCGACGATGTCGGCCAGGTCGAGGGCGCGCGCGAACAGTTCGCCGCCCGTGGCGACCTTGTCGCGCAGCTGCACCACCGTGACCCCCGCGTCGACGGCGGCGTCGACGACCTCGCGCAGACGCGCGAAGGGGAGGCGGTGGTCGGTGACCAGGTGCAGGGCGAGGTCGCGGTTCATCGGTCGATCCGTGCGTCGGCGGTACCGGTTCGTGCCGTCTCGGTTCGCGGGGCGTCGATTCGTGCCCGGTCGGATCGCGCCGTGTCGGTTCGTGCCGTCTCGATTCGTGATGTCTCGGTTTGTGCGGCGTCGGTTCGTGCCGTGTCGGTTCGTGCCGTCTCGATTCGTGACGTCTCGATTCGTGCCGTCTGGGGCCGTGACGTCTCGGTCCGAGCCGTCCCGGTTCGTGCCGTCTCGACTCGCGCCGCATCGGCGCCGGCCGTCTCGATGCGTTCCGTATCGATGCGTTCCGTCTCCGTTCGTACCGTCGTGGTTCGTTCCGTTTCGACGGCGACCGCGTGCAGGTCGGACGGCTCGAGTCTCGCGAGCTCGTCGAGGAAGGCGACGGCGAAGGAGCCGGGACCTCGGGAGACGGATGCCGCCCGCTCCGACGCGATGGCCCACACGGCGCTCGCGGCGATCGCCGCTTCGAACGGCTCGGTCACCGCGGCGAAGGCCGCCATCGCGGCCCCGAGGGCGCAGCCGCCGCCGGTGACGCGGGTGAGCAGGGCGCTGCCGCCGGTCACGCGCGCCGTGCGGTCGGCATCCACGATGAGGTCGGTCTCGCCCGACACGGCGACGATCGCCCCGGTTTCGCGGGCGAGGGCGCGGGCGGCCTCGAGGGCGTCGTCGGGGGTGTCGGTTGCGTCGACCCCGCGGCCGCCGGCACCCGCACCGGCCAGGGCGAGGATCTCGGAGGCGTTGCCGCGGATGATCGTCGGCCGGGCGGCGAGCAGGTCGCGTGCGAGGGCGGTGCGCACCGGCAGTGCGCCGACGGCGACGGGGTCGAGCACCCACGGGGTTCCGGCGCCCACAGCCTCGCGGGCGGCATCGCGTTGTTCGGCGGTGGGGGTTCCGAGATTGACCAGCACTCCGCCCGCGATTGAGGCGAAGAGCCCGGCTTCGCCGGGGATGTCGCACATCGCAGGGGCGGCTCCGAGAGCGAGCAGAGCGTTGGCGGTGAAGTTGGTCACCACCGTGTTCGTGATGCACTGCGTGAGCGGAGCGGCCCGGCGGAGGGCCTCGAGGCATTCGGCGGGGGTGGACGGAGACGACGACGTGCGAACGACCATTCGCGACATCCCTTCGCTAGTACGAACTAGATCAGGTTCGACGGGTGTGTTCTCAGCCCTCGCGGGCACCCCGTGTCACTGCGGGCGACGCTAGCACAGCGCGCGCGAGGGTCGTGGGCGCGCTGTGCCAGGGAGCTGCGGTTGGTCGGAGCGAGGGTCGGAGGCGCGCTGTGCCGGGGAGCTGCGGTCGCTCGCCGCGAGGGTCGATGTCGAGCCGGAGCAGGCCTCAGGTGCGCTGCGCCACGGAGCCGCGGTCGCTCGCAGCGAGGGTCGATGCCGGGCCGGAGCAAGTCTCGGGCGCGCTCTGCCAGGGAGCTGCGGCCGGTCGCAGCGCGGGTCGATGCCGGGCCGGAGCAGGTCTCGGGTGCGGCGTCGGCCGTGGCGTCGCGGGTCAGGGTGGGCGCGTTCGACGGTTTCCCTGCGTGGGCCCCCGCGAACGTCAGAACCGGGCCGAGAACCCGCCGTCGGTGTGAAGGAGCTGACCGCTGATCCATCGGCCCGCGTCGGACAGCAGGAACGCCGTCACTCCCGCGATGTCGCGAGGTGTGCCGAAGCGGCCGAGCGGGTGGTGTCCGGCGAGCGCGTCGCGGGTGTCGTCATCCATCCATCCGGTGTCGATCGGCCCGGGATTCACGACGTTGGCGGAGATGCCCCGAGGCCCGAGCTCCCGTGCGGCCGAGATGACGATGCGGTCGAGCGCGCCTTTCGAGACGCCGTAGGGGAGGTTGCCGGTGGTGTGATCGCTGGTGAATGCGACGATCGCCCCTCCCGTCTCATCGACCTGTCGGGCGAACGCGGCGATCATCAGCAGAGTCGCGCGCGCGTTGACCGCGATGTGGCGATCGAAGCTCTCCGCGGTGGTGTCGAGGATGCCCGACTCGATCCCGTGCGCGTGGCTCAGCACGAGGGCGTGAATCGGCCCGCGTTCGTTCGACACGCGCTCGACGAGCTGCGGGGGCGCCGTGGGGCTGGCGAGGTCGCACGGATAGTCGCCGGAGTCGATCTCGCTGGTCACGACGTCCCACCCGTCGGCTTCCAGGCGGGGGATGACCCCGGCAGCGATGCTGTTCGCGCGCGCGGCGCCGGTGACGAGGGCGAGGGGCATGGAAGGAGGCTACGTCGTCGTCGTCGTCGTCGTCGCCGCCGTCGATGGGCCGTGCGGTCGTGTCGCCGGCGCGCGCGTAGGTCCGGCGGCGGGGCGATGGTGTCGCCGGACCGTGCGCGCAGCCGTCAGAACGGGGGAGGAGCGTCGTGTGGATCGGGAGGGGCGAGGTCGTCGGGGAGGAAGCGGACCGCGGGGGAGTAGGGCAGGGGTTCGTCGCTGTACATGCGGCCGGTGGGCGAGGTCCACTCGAGCACTCCGCCGGGGAGTTGCCTCACCTTCCAGCGAGTGAACTGCTTCTGCGTGTGATGGCGTTGGCAGAGGGCCGCGAGGTTGGTGACCGCCGTGGGACCGCCCAGAGCGTGGTCGAGAGTGTGGTCGATCTCGCAGCGGATGGCGGGCACGATGCATCCGGGCCACCGGCAGTGGCGGTCGCGCGCGCGGAGGTGACGGTCGATCGCCGACGTGCGGTGGTAGGTGTCGGTGTGGAGAACAGCGCCGCTGACGGGGTGCGTGACCACGCGGTCCCACGGGGTGGTGGTGGACTCCGCGAGGGCGCGGGCGGTGTGCGCGTCGACGGGGCCGTGTCCGACCAGATCGGCTGGGTCGGTGTTCTCGGTGGCGGGGTCGAGGATGCTGAGGGCGGGTACCACGACCTGTACCCGGGCGCGGATGGCGCCGAGGGTTCCGGGTCCGTCGTCGGTGCGGGTGGGGTCGGCGTCGGGCGCGGCGGTGAGGAGGAGATCGGCGAAGATGTCGGCGCGCAGCTGCGCGGTGGTGCGTTCGTCCGAGGCCATGATCGAAACGGGGGCGGCGGCAGTGGCGGCGACGGGGTCGACCACGCGAGAGCCCGTGGTGCCGGGGGCTGCGGAGCCGTCGATCGCGGTGCCGAGGCCTGTGGCTGCCCCCTCCGCAAGGGCCGCGACGAGCATGCGCCTGCCGCCGTCGAGAGTGCCATCGGACGCAGCCACCCCATCGCTCGGGCTCGCCCCACAGGCTCCCGGGACCACGAGCGCGCGGTCGTCCGGTGTCGGATCGGCGAGACCGAGAGCCGACCCTGCGCGGTGGTCGACGAGGGCACGGGCTTGCTGGGTGAGCCGGTCGTAGATGCCCACGGCCAGGACGGTGGGGAGCGTCGCCACGAGGTCGGACATGCCATCGACACCCGTGACGACACGTACGCAGCGGGTCTCGCGGCCGCGGGCGTGGCGTTCGGTGAGTGTCGTGGCGTGCAGGCGTTCGGCGGCGACGGAAAGGCGGGAGCGCAGACGCCCCGGACTGAGACCGGGCGCGAGCGAGACGGCGAGACGATCGAACTCGTCGCGCACCGCGGGAGGGAGGGCCTCGCCGATGTCGGCGATGACGTGCGCGTGAGTGCGGCTGATCTCGCCCGCTTCCCACGCGGAGAGGGTTGCCGGGTAGTCGTCGACCATGGCCATCGCGCGGGCGATCTGCCGTTGGACCGACCGGTCGGAGAGGCCTTCGGCCGCGGCGAGCTCGGATGCCACCTCGCGGAGTGCTATCTCGGCGGCACGCGACGTGGCGCGCTGACCGGCCATCACATCGAGCGCGAGGTGACCGGCTTCAGCGAGGGCGCGTGTGCGGGCCGCTTCGGCGGCCGCCAGGGTCTTTCCGGTGCGCACGACCTCGTCGAGCACCGCGGACAGGGGCCGCGCCGGGCCGTCCGGTGTCGAGGGGGAGGTCTCATCGTGCATGTGTGCATGCTATCGGCGACCTCCGACATTACCCCCGGCCAGGAACGCTTTCTGTGGATGGATCGCGCGTGCGGGTGGCTGGGGAGGAGGGGTCGCCATCCGGCTTCTCGGCTCGCTTCGCCCACTCCGCTCTCAGGCCGCCGGACGATCCGCCCGGCTCCTCGACCGCCGGGTGCTCCGCCGCCCGACAGCCTCGATCACCTTGCGCTCTGTCACCCCGGCTTCCCGGACACCGCCCGCCCACCGCCCGGCGGCGTCTCGCCCTGCCGCCCGTTCAGCCCTCTCCGAAGCCCGCGCCCTTACCCCTCGCCGAGGGCCGCCCGCACCAGGGCCACCGCGTCCGCCGGAGGAACGCCCAGGCTCCGGACCGTATCCGCGTACGTCTTCGCCGCCTGCGCCGCGCGCGACGCCGCCGCGTCGCCTCCGCGCACGATCGTGCCGGCGCGACCGCGGGTCTCGACGTAGCCGGCCTCCTCGAGCTCGCGGTATGCCCGGGCCACGGTGTTGGCGGCCAGGTTCAGCTCGGTGGCGAGAGTGCGCACGGGCGGCAGGCGCGTGCCCGCGACCAGCGATCCGTCATCGATCGCGGCGATCACCTGCGCCCGCACCTGTTCGAACGGCGGGGTGGGGGACTCGGCATCCAGGGAGAATTTCATGCGTCAGTCGTTTACCCCGAAGAGATCGAGCGGATGGGTCAGGCGCCACCACGGGCTCGGCGGCTCGATCTCGGCGGCGAGCTGCACGTCGACCGTGGACGCGTCGACCGGCCCTGTCGCGGTGAAGGTTCCGACCGTCTCTCCCGTGCCGCGCGAATCGCCGAGATCGAAGCGCGTGGAGGTCTGCGCGCTGGCGCCGTTCCACAGCACGACGGTCGCGTCGGAAGCGGTCACCAGATCGATGTCGTCGCTCCACAGCGTCTCGACCTTGCCCACGACGGTTCCCGCGGTCACGGACGGACTCGGCTGCAGCTCCTCCTCGAGGCGCGCGAACAGGTCGCGCGTGGCCTGGTTGCGCGTGTCGGGTCCGGGCTGACCGAGCACCGCCGCGTAGGCCCGGACCGTCGTCCCGGCGACCGTGATGTCTTTCGCGGTGAGCAGGTTCCACGCGTCGAGGGTGCCGGTCTTGACGCCCACCACTCCGGGGTCGCCGAGGAGCGCATTGCCGTTCTTGAAGGTGCCGGCCCCCGGGAGGGTCAGCTCGGGGGTGCGCACGATCTCCGCGATCACGGGGTTGGCGAGCGCCCGTTCGGCGAGCGCGATGAGGGCCGCGGGCGTGGCGGTGTTGCCCGCCTCGATGCCCGTGGGATTGACGATGGTGATCCCGTCGATGCCCCGCTCGGCGAGGTACGCGTTCGCGGCGTCCGAGAACGCGGCATCCGTGCCGAAGAGGTCGGATGCCAGACGCTGGGCGTAGTTGTTCGCGGAGGCGATGAGCATGCCCTGCAGCATCTGCAGCTGGGTGAGGCTCCCGTCGACGGGGACGTCGAGGGAGGACTCGCCGCGAGCGCGGTACTGCCAGTAGTCGGCGCTGTCGGCCTGGGTGAAGGCGTACGACTTGCCCTGCTCGCCGGGCGCGAGGGGGAGGCGGTCGAGCACGACGAGCGCGGTGACCACCTTCGTGATGCTCGCGATGGATTCGGGTGCGCTCGCCGCCGACGACAGGGTGCCGGGCACGCCGTCGATCGCGATCGCCGCTTCTCCGTCGGCGGGCCACGCGGGTTGGGCCGCGGGGGCCGCCGCGGGCTCCACCGCGACCGCGCGGGTCGTGGGCTGCACGGCGTTCAGCGGCCACAGCAGGGTCGTGGCGACGTATGCGGCGAGCATGAGCACGAGCAGCACCGGAGGCACGACCGTCGCCGGCCGCAGCCGTCGGCGCCGCACGCCGGAGAGCAGATCGGTCTGCCGACTCGTGGCCCCCGACACGACGAAGGTCGGCGACGGCCGCGGCGCCGACGCCTCGCCCGGATCGACCCACGCGAGCGCGCCGAGGAGCACCGGGGCGGGCGTCGGGGCATCGGCGGCGGGGAGGGATGCCGGGGCGGCGGACGCCGGAGCGGAAGCCGGAGCGGAAGCCGGAGCGGAAGCCGGCGCATCCGCGGCGGGCGCGGGCGCCGCAGGCGCAGCCGACGACGCGACGGGCGCAGCGGAAGGAGCGGGAAGGGATGCCGACCCCTCGGCATCCGGCTCCGCGGCGTCGGTCGCGGATATCTCGTCGATCGCGGACGTCTCGGCGTCCGTCGAGTTCTCGAGCGACGCCTCGGCCGGGTCGCGCGCCGCGCGCCTCGAGGCCGGGATCTGCTCGTGCACCCGCCCACGCTACCCCGGCCGCCTGTCTATACTCTTCAGCACAACCACGGGAGTCCGGTGAGCCGGGCTGAGAGGAAGCGAATCCACGCTTCGACCGTCGAACCTGATCCGGATCATGCCGGCGCAGGGAGGAGATCACATGCACACGTCCACGTCCGCCCGCACGGCCCCCGCCTCGGCCGCGCTCACCGCGAACCGCTTCCGCTGGCGCGTCGTCGACATCGTCGTCGCCGCCGTCCTCGGCGTCGCCGTCGGCCTGGTGTTCTGGGGCTGGAACACCGTCGGGGGTCTCTGGTTCGCCGCGATGGACGGTCTGACCCCCGGCCTCGGAGGCATCGCCGTCGGCATCTGGCTGATCGGCGGCGTGATCGGCGGCCTCATCATCCGCAAGCCCGGGGCGGCACTGCTCGTCGAGGTGATCGCCGCGATCGTGTCCGCCCTGATCGGCAACGTGTGGGGCATCACGACCGTGGTCTCGGGCCTCGCTCAGGGCCTGGGTGCCGAGCTGATCTTCCTGGCGTTCCTCTACCTGCGCTTCACCCTGCCCGTCGCGATGCTCGCGGGCGTCGGCGCCGGCATCGGCGCGTGGGTGAACGAGCTGTTCCTCTCGGCCAACATCGAGCGCACCATCGAGTTCAACCTCATCTACCTCGGGACGCTGGTCGTCTCGGGTGCGCTGCTGGCGGGTCTCGTCGGATGGCTGCTCGTGCGCGCCCTCGCCGCGACGGGTGCGCTCAGCCGGTTCGCCGCGGGGCGGGAAGCACGCCGCGACGTCTGATGGCGCATCCCGCACGCGTCGACGTCGAGGGGTGGGGCTGGCGCTACGCCGGCCGTCGCCTTCCCGCGACGAGCGAGGTCGACCTGAGGATCGAGCCGGGCGAGAGGGTGCTGCTGCTCGGCGCCTCGGGCGCCGGCAAGTCGACGCTGCTCGCCGGCTTGGCAGGTCTTCTCGGCGGTAGCGACGAGGGCGAGACGACGGGTCGCATCCTCGTCGACGGGCAGGCGCCCGAGGCTCAGCGCGGACGGATCGGGCTCGTGCTGCAGGATCCCGAGTCGGGCATCGTCCTGTCGAAGGTCGGCGACGACGTCGCCTTCGGCTGCGAGAACCTGGGCGTCCCCGCGGCCGAGATCCCGGCGAGGGTCGCCGAGGCCGTGGCATCCGTGGGTCTGGCGGTGCCGCTCGAGCGTCCGACGAAGGCGCTCTCGGGCGGGCAGAAGCAACGTTTGGCACTCGCCGGAGTGCTCGCGATGCGGCCCGGACTGCTGCTGCTCGACGAGCCCACGGCCAACCTCGACCCGGTGGGCGTCGCCGAGGTGCGCGCCGCCGTCGAACAGGTGGTGGAGGGCGAGGGGACGACCCTCGTGCTGATCGAGCACCGCACCGCCGTGTGGGCCGACCTCATGACACGTGTCGTGGTGCTCGCGCCGGGCGGCGGGGTGCTGGCCGACGGTCCCCCCGCCCGCGTCTTCGCCGAGCACGGCGACGCTCTCGCCGCCGCGGGGGTGTGGGTTCCGGGACGCCCGGTCGACCTCCCCGAGCTCCCCGCGGTCGGAGGGACGGATGCCGTGCTCTCGACCCGCGGACTGTCGATCGGGCGCGAGAGGCGCGCGGTCGTGGCATCCGGGTTCGAGATCGTCATCCCGCCCGGGGCCGGCACCGTCGTCACGGGACCCAACGGCATCGGCAAGTCGACGCTGGCGCTGACGCTCGCCGGGCTCCTGCCCGAGCTCGCCGGCGAAGTGGTCGCGGCGCCGTCGCTCGCCGCGCGGGGGATCACCCGCCCGTCGCGCTGGCGCTCGACCGAGCTGCTGACGCGCATCGGCACGGTCTTCCAGGAGCCCGAGCACCAGTTCCTCGCCTCGACCCTGCGTGACGAGCTCGCCGTCGCCCCGCGCGCGCTGAAGCGATCGGCGGCCGAGGTCGCCGTGATCGTCGACGAGCTGTTGGAGCGGTTGGACCTGGCATCCCTCGCCCTGGCGAACCCCTTCACGCTCTCGGGCGGACAGAAGCGGCGCCTGTCAGTGGCGACCGTGCTCGCCGCCTCTCCCGAGGTGATCGTGCTCGACGAGCCGACCTTCGGTCAGGACCGCCGCGGGTGGACCGAGCTCGTCGCCCTGCTGCAGCGCGAGATCGCGCGCGGACGCACGGTCGTCGCCGTCACCCACGACGCCGACGTGGTGCGCCACCTCGGCCAGCACCGGATCGAGATGGGGGATGCCGCATGACCGGCGTTCCTCGCCCGCCCGAGGTGCGGTGCGTCGATGCCCTCCGCACGTCCGGCGGTGCCCGGTGAGCCGCGTCGCTCAGGCCGAGGAGGTCCGGGAGGGCGCCGCGTGGCTCGACGGGGTCAATCCGGTCGCGAAGGTGCTGATGGCCGTGGTGCTGGCCGTGCCGCTTCTGGTGACGCTCGACGCGGTGAGTGCGAGCACCGCCCTCGTGCTCGAGCTGCTGTGCGTGCCGCTGACCGGACTGTCGTACGCGGTCGTCCTCCGACGACTCGTCCCCGTGCTGGTGTTCGCCCCCGTCGCGGCGATCAGCATGCTGCTGTACGCGCGGCCGGAGGGAACCGTCTATGGCACCTTCCTCTTCGCCACCGTGAGCGACGCCTCGATCGCCCTCAGCGTCGCGGTGCTGCTGCGTGTGATCGTGCTGGCGCTGCCGATGATCCTGCTGTTCGCCCGCACCGACCCCACCGCGCTCGCCGACGCGCTCGCGCAGGTGGCCAAGCTCCCCAGCCGGTTCGTGCTCGGGGTGCTCGCGGGGGCCCGGACGGTGGGGCTCTTCGTCGACGACTGGCGCACGATGGGTCTCGCCCGGCGCGCGCGCGGCCTCGGCGATCGCGGCGCGCTGCGACGGTTCTTCTCGATGGCGTTCGTGCTGCTCGTGTTCGCGGTGCGCCGCGGAACGAAGCTCGCCACGGCGATGGAGGCCCGGGGCTTCGGCGCCGACGTCGAGCGCACGTGGGCGCGTCCTTCGACCCTCTCGGCCCGGGATGCCGTCGCCGTCGGGGGATCGGCGCTGCTCGTCGCCGCGGCGCTCGGTGCGGCGGTGGCGGCGGGGGCGTTCCGGGTGGTGGGCACGTAAAATAAGATATTTATAAAAGTGTGGCGCGCGGCGGTCCGAGCCGCCATGCTGGAGCCCTCGACGAAGAGAGGGGCTCCGCCCATGAAACGAACGCGAACGCTCGGGATCCTCGGATTGGCGGTGGCCGCCGTATGCGCGGCGACCGTCGTCCCACCGCCCACCGCCGCGGAGGCCTTCCAGCCCTCCACGCGGGCGAGCGTCATCCAGTACCTCACCTCCCTCACCGGGAACGGCATCGTCTCGGGCCAGCACAACAAGGAACCCGCGTCGCAGCCGGCGCAGTACACGCAGCAGGTGAAGGACATCACCGGGCAGTACCCGGGGCTGTGGGGCGGCGACCTGTTCTTCACCGCGGCCGACGCCGCCAACCGTCAGCGCGTCGTCGATCAAGCCAAAACGGAGTGGCGCAACGGCTCGCTCGTGACGATCGCCTGGCACGCCTGTCCGCCGACGGGACCCAGCACCTGCGCCTTCGACGGCGGGGTGAAGAGCGCGATCTCGGATGCCCAGTTCCAGCAGATCATCACCGGGGGGACCGCTCTGAACACCACCTGGCGCCAGCGGATGGCCGAGGTCGTGCCTTATCTGCGCCAACTGCGGGATGCCGGGGTGCCCGTGCTGTTCCGTCCGTTCCACGAGATGAACGAGACGTGGAACTGGTGGGGTGGGCGCCCCGGCGTCAACGGCAGCGCGAAGATCTACCAGCAGATGAAGGACTACTTCGACGCGCAGGGCCTGACCAACCTGGTGTGGGTGTGGAACGTCCAGGACAACCCCACGGCGAACTGGGCGAGCTACTACCCCGGGTCGTCGTACGTCGACGTCGCCTCTCTCGACGTCTGGTACAAGAGCTTCCCCAGCTCAAGCGACTACACGCAGATGCAGAACATCGCGGGCGGCAAGCCCATCGCGATCGCCGAGATGGGCAAGGCGCCGACGGCGAGTCTGCTCACCTCGCAGACGCGATGGACATACTTCATGATCTGGTCGGAGCAACTGCGCCAGAACAATACGAATGCCGAGATCCAGGCGGCGTACTTCCACCCGCGGGTGCTCAATCAGGGCGAGGTCGGACTGCCCTGATCCGAGGTCACGGTCCGGCGAAAGCCAGCGCCGGGCCGTGACCGGGGGTCAGCTGCCCCTGCAGGGTGAGAGCCGCGGCGCCGATCGCGGCGGAATCCGTCGGGTTGATGGACAGCTCCACCGTCGTCGGGTGCGCTTTCCGCGCGAAGGCGCGTCCCAGGGCGGCGCGCACTTCGCGGACGTAGATCGAGCCCGCGGTGGCGACGCCCGGCCCCGACAGCACGATCTCGTCGAGATCGAAGAGGTTGGTGAGGGTCAGAGCGGCACCTGCGACGGCGCGGCCGCTCTCGATCACGAGGGGAGCTGCGGCAGGGTGCTGTTCGACGGCGGCGCGCGAGAGCAGTTCCCAGTTCTGCGCGACCGTCGCCTGCGGGTCGAGATCGAGCGAGCGGGCGGTCTCGGCATCCGCCAGCGCGAGAGCGACTGCGACCCGGGGGGCGGCGACGACCTCGAGGCATCCGCTGTTGCCGCAGAAGCACTCCGGGCCCCGTGGATCGACGGTGATGTGGCCGAGCTCGGCGGCGTTCGAGCTGGCTCCGCGGAACAGCGCGCCGTCGCTGACCACCCCGGCACCGATGCCCGAGCCGATGTATATGCACGCGAACGTGCGGTATCGCGAGACCCCGCGGCTCCAGAACTCGCCCAGCGCGGCCGCGCTGGCGTCGTTGTCGACGAGCACCGGCATCCGCAGAGCGGTCTCGAACTCCGACCGCAGGGACACGTCGCGCCAGTGCGGGAGGGTGGGTGCCTCGATGGTGGTGCCGGGCCCGGAGCGCATCGGGCCCGGGAGCACGACGGCAACGCCTGCGACGCTCGTGGCAGGGATGTCTGCCGTCGACATGAACCGGTGCAGTGCCTGCGAGAGCCGCGTGATCACGTCGGCGGGAGCGTCGGTACCGGCGCCGGGGAGACGCTCGCGGGCCACCACGCCGCCGTTGGTGTCAGTGGCGACGAGGGTGACCGATTCGAAGCCGAGCTGCACGCCGACACCGTGGCGTGCTCGCCGGTTGATGTCGAGGAGACGACGCGGCTTGCCGCCGGTCGACGGTACGGTGCCGGCTTCGACGATGACCTCGTCGTCGAGGAGCTTGCGCACGATGAGCGAGATCGCGGGCTGCGTCAGGCCGGTCGCCGTCGTCAGCTCCGTGCGGCTGATGGGCCCGGCCGAGCGGATGAGGTCGACCACGAGTGCGCGGCTGCCGGGGGACTCCGGGGTCGCCTGCGGCCGTGCCATCGTCTCGCCTCCCGCGGCGCTGGGTAGATTACGCAGGGCCTGGATGAACCCCGAGAGGATCGTACCCGTGACGCACATGCGACCCCCCATCGGCATCGCGCTCGTGCGCGACGCCGAGATCCTCGGCGCGGAGCCGTACTTCCACGACCTCATCGTCGGGATCGAGGAGGTGACGCTCCCCGAGGGGTATCCGGTGCTGTTGCGCGTGCTCGCCACCCGCGCGGAAGAGGAACGGTTGTACCGGGCGTGGGCCGGGTCCTCCGACGTGACGGGTGTCCTACTCGTGGACATCGACGAGGATGACACGCGCCCGGCGCTCGTCATCGATCTCGAGCTCCCCGCGGTCGTGGTGGGGCCTCCGGTCGCGGAGAATCTCATGACCGTGTGGACCGACGACGACGCCGCGATGCGCTTGGCTGCGCAATACCTCGTGGAGCAGGGGCATGCCGAGATCCTGCACGTAGGGGGGCCGACCCACATCCGCCACTCCCTCTCGCGGCGCCGTGCGTTCGAGCAGTGCTGCGCGGAGGGGGGCGTCGTCGCCCGGACGGCGACGGGGGACTACTCCCGCGCCTCGGGCGAAGCCGCGACGAGCGCCGCCCTGGCGGCACACCCCGGCATCACCGCCGCGGTCTACGACAGCGATCTCATGGCGCTCGGTGGTCTCGACGCGTCGGCGGCCGCGGGCGTCGAGGTGCCGGACGGGCTCGCGATCATCGCCTGGGACGACTCCACCCAGGCGCAGCTCTCGACCCCACCGCTCAGCGCGATCGCCCGCGACACGCGTGCCGTCGGCCGTCTCATCGGGCGGGCGATGCTCGACGTCGTGGCGGGGGCGCCTGCCGATGTTCGCCACGCCGCCGACGCCGCCCTGCGGGTCCGACGCAGCTCCAACCGTGACGAAGCCGTTACATAAATTATTTATCTAACCTCTTGACCTGCTCCGGCTGCTCGCGGATGCTGGGTTCATCGCCGCACGGCGAAACCCCGTCCGCCGGTCGAAGGAGCCTGGTCGTTGATCCATCCCCGTACCCCCGTCCGCGGTGTCGTCGCCGCGAGCCTCAGCGCAACGGTGATCGCCGCCTCGCTGTGGGCCGCCCCCGCCGTCTCGGCCGCATCGACGGCATCCGCTCTTCCCCTCGTGTCGCAGAACACGTCGTTCGTGGAGCGCGACGGCTCCCGACTCACGCTCGACGGTGAGACGTTCCGCGCGAGCGGGACGAACATCTACTGGCTCGGCCTCGACGAGAACGTCGGCGGCGTGGACTACCCCACGTACTTCCGCATCAAGGACGCGCTCGACACCGCGCACCGGATGGGTGTCAACGTCGTGCGCTCGCACATGATGACCTCGACCGGCCAGGACGACGCCAACCCGCTCGCGATCATGCCGCGCCTCGGCGAATACAACGACGCGGCGTTCCAGACGATCGACTTCGCCGTCGCGTACGCCGGAAGCCTCGGCATCCGCCTGATCCTGCCGCTGACCGACGAGTGGAGCTATTACCACGGCGGGCACCGCGACTTCACGACGCCGCTGGGGTTGGAGTCCGACGACTTCTACACCGCCCCTGAGGCGGTCTCGGCCTATCAGCAGTACGTCGACGTGATCCTCTCGCGCACCAATGCGCTGACCGGCGTGAAGTACGTCGACGATCCCACCGTGCTCGCCTGGGAGCTCGGAAACGAACTCGAGGGCATGACGCTCGACTGGATCAACGCGCAGGTGGACTTCATCTCGGAGCGCGCGCCTCAGCAGCTGGTCGCTGCCGGCCGTCGCTTCGACATCGACCCCGACACCCTCGCCGCGCCCGACCTCGACATCGTCGACGTGCACTACTACCCGCCCACGGTCGAGAAGGTGACGGCGGATGCCGCGTCCGTCGCCGCCGCCGGCAAGGTCTACATCGCCGGCGAATACGCCTCGACGGCCGCGTCGAGCGAACTCTTGGACACCGCCGCCGCGGACGAGAACGTCTCGGGCATGTTCTTCTGGTCGCTGTTCGGCAACAACGACCGGGGCGGTCTCGTCCCCCACGACGACGGCTTCACCCTGCACTACCCGGGCGACACCGACCGCATGCGGCAGTCGGTCGAGGCGATCGGCGCCTACGGCCGCGATCTCGGCCTGCCCACGGGAGAAGGTGCTCCCGACGAGCCGCTCATCGTCTCGATCGAGCAGACCAACGCGATCAACCGGATCGCCTGGCGCGGGTCGGCGGGCGCGCAGGGCTACCGCATCCAGCGCAGCGTCGCGGGAGGCGACTGGAGCGACCTGACAGCCGACCCCGTCGGGGCCGCGGCCTCGCCGGTGACCGATCTCGACTCGCCACCGACCGCCGTCTACCGTGTCGTGGCGGAGTCCGCGCAGGGCGACTCCACCGCCTCGGAGGCCGTGAGTGCCGCGGGCGCGACGGTGACCGTCGACCCCCTGTCGGACTGGCGGCTCACGGCAGACCACGGCGGTGCCGACCTGATCGCCCCCGAGGGGGCGCGGGCGACCGACGCGACCGCGACGGCGACCTGGCGTGCCGCGGGTGTGCGCACGGCCGTCTTCCGGCTCAGCGAGGCGGACGGGGCCGAGGTCGGTGTGAGTCTCGACGGGTCGACCTGGACCCCGGTGACGACCACGACGCGCCCCGTCGACGGAGCGACCGAGGTCGTGGCATCCGATCTGTGGGGCGAGTACGTCCGCGTCTCGTGGGCGCGGGGAGCGGTGCTGGAACGGGCGACCGTGACGAACGAGACCCCGCGGGTCGCCCTGTTCGATCCGCTGGACGACTTCAGCCGCACGACCGCGCACAGCGGCAGCCTGTCGTTCGACACCGGCAATCCGGGCTCGTTCTCCGGTGACTCGTCCCGGCTGAAGCGCGATGCGGCCGACGGCGACGAATCGGTGACCTGGGCCTACGACGACATCTCGGGCGTCGACCTCGTCGCCTACTACTGGCCCGACCAGCCGGTGATCCCCCTCACCCTGTCGGGTTCGGCCGACGGCCGGCAATGGCGCACACTCGAGCCGACCGTCGACGGTGGTGACGGCAACTGGAAACGCTACGTCTACCGGCTGCGCGACCTCCGGGGCGTGAACCAGCTCCGCGTCTCGTGGGACGGTGCGACCGGAGAGGTGTGGACGCCGCAGCTGTCGGAGGTGTCGCTCTTCTCGTCGAACGCCCCCGAGCTCGGTGCGCCGGGTGCCGTCACCGCGCAGGCACCCGTCGACGGGGCCACCGACGTGCGCGCGACGCCCACGTTCCAGTGGGCGCCGGCACAGGATGCCGCCTACTATCGCTTCACCCTCGCGACCGACCCCGACCTGAAGGCCGTCGTCGCTGCGGAGACCGGGCTGAGGGGCTCGTCGTGGCGTCCCGCGATCGATCTGGATGCCGAGACGACCTACTACTGGCGCGTCGAGGCGGTCAACGGTCTGGGCATGTCGTCCTCGCCGACCTGGAGCTTCACCTCGGCGGCGCGCCCGACGAGCGATCTCGTCGTCGACGACTTCGAGTCCTACGCCGATGACACGGCGGTGTCGACGGCATGGGTGCGCAACACCGGTGGCGGAGAGGTCGTCCCCTCGCTCGTCGCAGAGGACGGCGACCACGCGGGACGGTTCACCTACGACCTGGGCTCCCCGGGTTATGCGGGAGTCGTGCGGACCCTGCCGGAGCCGGTCAGCTGGTTCGGCTACGCGGGAGTGGGGCTCACCCTCGACGCCCCCGCCGGGACGACGGCGACCGTGCAGTTCGTCGCGGCCGGGGGCTACTGGGAGGCGCAGGTGCCGGTCGAAGAGGCCGGAGCCCACCGGGTCGAACTGCCCTTCGATCGCTTCGCACCGCCGGCGTGGGCGGGGGAGTCCCGTCTCGACCTGTCGTCGGTCACCCAGTTCGCCCTCTACGTCGCGGGCACCGCGCAGGGTGAACTGACCGTCGACGACATCGTCGCCCTCGCCCCCGCCGCCGTGCCCGAGCCCACCCCGGAGCCCGAACCGACGTCCGGCCCGGACCCGTCTCCCAGAGCCACCGCCGCCCCGGAGCCGACGCCGGCCCCCGCCGTCTCGCCGACCCCCGGCATCCCGGTCGCCCCGGGGGCCTCCGGACCGCTCGCCACAACGGGCGCGGCCGCCCCCGTCGGCGCGGCGTTGCTCGGCGGTCTGCTCCTGCTCGCCGGTGTCGTCGGTGTCATCCATCGCCGTCGGCGCACCCGTTCCTGAGTCACACACCCCCGGTGCGGCGGCGATGCCGCCGCCGCACCACCCCGAAGGAGAACCCATGAAAAGGCATGTCATCACCGTCGCGGGCCTGGCCACCGTGGCCGCCCTCGCCCTGTCCGGCTGCTCCGGCGGCGGCGGATCGACCAGCAGCGACGAGAACCCGTCCGGCGAGATCACCGTGCTCACCAACCGCACGGACATCGTCGACACCGTCCTGAAGGACTACGTCACCGAATTCCAGAAGACCTACCCCGATGTGCAGGTGAAATTCGAAGCGCTCACCGATTACGAGGGCGATGTCCGCATCCGCCTCAACTCGCGCGACTACGGCGACGTGCTGCTCATCCCCACCTCGAACGTCACGCGGGACCAGTACCCGCAGTTCTTCGAGCCGCTCGGCGACGAGCAGGAGCTGTCGCAGACGTACCGCTTCACCAACGACGGCGCCTACGACGGCACGGTCTACGGTCTGTCGACGTTCGGCTCCGCCATGGGCTACGTCTTCAACCGCGACGTGTGGACCGCGGCCGGCATCACGACCCCGCCGGCGACGGCGGAGGAATACCTCGCCGACCTGCAGAAGATCAAGGACACGGGCGTCACCCCGTACTACACCAACTACAAGGACGGCTGGCCCCTGTCGTCTCTCGCCGGCAACATCGGCGGCGTCACGGGCGCGTCCGCGCTGAACGACATGACCACCGACGACGCGCCGTGGACCTCGGGGACCGACATCGCCGAGATCGACGGGCTCCTCTACGACACCGTCGCCGCCGGGCTGAGCGAGGCCGACCCGACGACCACGAACTGGGAGGAGTCGAAGACCCTCCTGGCGAACGGGCAGATCGGCTCCATGATCCTCGGGTCGTGGGCGGTGTCGCAGATGCAGGATGCCGCGGAGGCCGCTGGGAAGTCGCGCGACACCATCGGCTTCTGGCCCATGCCGTGGCAGACCGACGGTCAGTTCACCTCGGTCACGGCGACCGACAAGCTGCTCGCCGTGAGCAAGTTCTCGGAGAACAAGCCCGCAGCCAAAGCCTGGGTCGACTGGTTCGAGAACGAGTCCGGCTTCGCCGAGAGCCAGGGCGCGATCAGCCCGCTGAAGGCCGACGACGCTCCCGCGACGCTCTCCGACTTCACCGACCTGGGCGTGCAGTACATCGAGCTCGACCCGCGCCCGCAGGGGAAGGAGAGCCTGATCACCGACATCGCGAACGCGGCGGAGATCACTCTCTTCGGAGAGAAGTACCGGCAGGAGCTCATCGACACCGCCCGCGGCGCGCGCGACGGCGACGAGCAGTCGTTCTTCGCCGATCTCAACTCGCGCTGGGGCCAGGCGGTCGCCGACACCCAGTGACGCTCCTGATGCGGGGCGGACGCCCGAGTCCGCCCCGCATCACCCCCTGATGGAAAGGAGCGCGCGATGGCGCTCGCCGAAGGCACCCCCCTCGAAACCGTTCCCGCCCGCCGACGCCTTCGTCGCGCGGGCCCCCGTCGATCCGCCGCGCGCGGCTGGCGGCTCACCCCCTGGCTGTTCCTGATCGTCCCCCTGGGCTTCCTGGTCCTGTTCACCTACGTGCCCGTCGCGAACTCCTTCTGGTACAGCGTCACCGACTGGGACGGGCTCGACCCGCAGCAGAACTTCGTCGGCCTCGACAACTACGTGCAGATCTTCACGCGTCCCGAGTACTTCCAGGTGTTCGCGGTGAGCCTGTTCTATCTGGTCGGAGCGATCGCCCAGCTCGGACTGGCGCTGCTGTTCGCCGTGCTGCTCAGCTTCCGCACCCGCTTCAAGAACTTCTTCAAGGGCGTCATCTTCTTCCCGTACCTCATCAACGGGGTCGCGATCGGTCTGATGTTCCTGTTCTTCTTCCGACCCGGCGGGACGCTCGACAGCGTCCTCGCGGCGTTCGGCGTCGTCGACCCGCCGCAGTGGCTCGGCGACCCCTCGATCGTCAACGTGTCGCTCGCGGCGACGTCGGTGTGGCGCTACATGGGATTGAACTTTGTGCTCTTCCTCGGCGCGATCCAGTCGGTGCCCGCGGAGCAGTACGAGGCGGCCGATCTCGACGGCGCGAACTCGTGGCAGAAGTTCCGCTTCATCATCCTCCCCAGCATCCGTCGCATCCTGGGCCTGTCGCTCATCCTCGCGGTGTCGGGCGCCCTCTCGGCCTTCGAGATGCCGTACATCATGACCGGCGGCGCCAACGGCTCCGAGACCTTCGTCATCCAGACCGTCGACACCGCGTTCCGCTACGCGCAGGTGGGTCTGGCCTCGGCGATGGCGGTCGTCCTGCTGGCGATCGTGCTGCTCATCACCGCGGTGCAGCGACGGTTCTTCCCCGACGAGAAAGCGAGCGTGCAATGACCGGCACCCTCACCCCCGCCCCCACGCCGACGCGGCCCACGACGGTCCCGCCTGCGCGACCCCACCGGCGCCGCGCCGATCTCGGATGGATCGCGACGGTGCTGAAGTACGCCGCGCTCGTGATCGCGTGCCTGTTCGCGCTGCTGCCGATCGTCACGATCTTCGCGCTGGCGTTCAAGACACCGGAGGAGTACCGCACGACGGGTCCGCTCGATCCGCCGTCGAACTGGTTCAACCTCGACAACTTCGTCATCGCCTTCACGCAGGGCGGGATGCTGACCGGGTTCGTGAACACCGCGATCATCCTCGTGGTCTCGATCACGGGCACGATCCTCATCGGCACGATGACGGCCTACGCGGTGGACCGGTTCCGTTTCCGCGGACGGGCGCTCGTGACCGGTGTGTTCCTGCTCGCCACCCTCGTGCCCTCGATCACGACCCAGGTCGCGACCTTCCAGGTGATCAGCGCTCTCGACCTGTTCAACACCCGGTGGGCGGCGATCGTGCTCTTCACCGGCACCGACATCATCGCGATCTACATCTTCCTGCAGTTCATGCAGAACATCCCCGTCGCCCTCGACGAGGCCGCGATGATCGACGGAGCCAATCGCTTCACCGTGTACTGGCGCATCATCCTGCCGCTGCTCAAGCCCGCCATCGCGACGGTGGTGATCATCAAGGGCATCGCGGTCTACAACGAGTTCTACATCCCGTTCCTCTATATGCCGTCGAGGGACCTCGGCGTGATCTCGACGTCGCTGTTCCGCTTCATGGGGCCCTTCGGCTCGCAGTGGGAGGTCATCGCCGCCGGCACCATCCTCGTCATCGTCCCCACCCTCCTCGCCTTCCTCTTCCTGCAGCGATTCATCTACAACGGACTCACCTCTGGAGCCACCAAATGACCGACGTCACCACCGCTCGCCCTGCCGCCGCCCGCACCACGGCCCTTCCCGAGGTGTGGAGCCTGCGGGCCCTCGACGGTCCGGTCCCCGCCGGGATCGCCGGGCAGACGGTTCCCGCGGCCGTTCCCGGACTCGTGCACGTCGCTCTTCTCGACGCGGGCCTGATCCTCGACCCCTACCTCGACCGCAACGAGACCACGGTGACGTGGATCGGCCAGAGCGCCTGGGAGTACGCGACCCGCTTCGACTACGCCCCCGATGGCCACGACCGTCACGACCTCGTGTTCGACGGCCTCGACACCTTCGCCGAGGTGGTGCTGAACGGGCGCAGCCTCGGGCGCACGCGCAACCAGCACCGCACGTACCGGTTCTCGGTCGACGACGCCCTCCGCGATGGCGAGAACGAGCTCGTGGTGACGTTCGCGTCGCCTGTTGCCGAGGCCGACCGAGCGAGCCTCGAGATCGGCTACCGCCCGCACACCTATTTCCACCCGTTCAACGCCATCCGCAAGGCCGCCTGCAACTTCGGCTGGGACTGGGGATTGGATGCCGCGTCGTCGGGCATCTGGAAGCCCGCGCGCCTCGAGGCGTGGTCGGGGGCACGGCTCGCGGCGACGCGACCGGTCGTCAGCGTCGACGGCTCGGACGGCGTCGTCGCGGTCCACGTCGACATCGAGCGCGCCGACGACGCGGACTACTCCGTCTCGATCTCCCTCGCCGACGGCAGCGAGGCGCGGATCGAGCTCGCGGCGGGGGCGTCCACGGGCGTCGCCGAGCTGCGTGTCGCCGACGTCGCCCTCTGGTGGCCGCGCGGGTTCGGCGAGCAGCCGCTCTACGACCTCGCCGTTTCCCTGGAGCGCGATGGCGACGTCCTGGCGGAGCGTACGCATCGGATCGGCTTCCGCACGATCGACGTCCAGCTCGATCGAGACGAGGAAGGGACCTCCTTCCGCTTCGTCGTCAACGGCGAGCCGGTGTGGATCCGCGGGGCCAACTGGATCCCCGACGACGCGTTCGTCACGCGTGTGACCCGCGAGCGACTCTCGCACCGTCTCGACCAGGCGGAGTTCGCGAACATGAACCTGCTGCGCATCTGGGGCGGCGGCTACTACGAGTCGGATGACTTCTACGACCTGTGCGACGAACGCGGCATCCTCGTCTGGCAGGACTTCCTCTTCGCATGCGCCAGCTACGCCGAGGAAGAGCCGCTGTGGTCGGAGGTGGAGGCCGAGGCCCGTGACAACATCACGCGCATCATGCCGCACCCGAGTCTGGCGCTGTGGAACGGCAACAACGAGAACGTCTGGGGCTACGAGGAGTGGGGCTGGGCGAAGCGTCTGCAGGGGCGGACCTGGGGGCTCGGCTACTACCTCGACCTTCTCCCGCGCCTCGTCGCCGAGCTCGACCCTTCGCGGTCGTACACGCCGGCGAGCCCCTGGTCGGGTGATGCGGACATCTTCGCGAACGATCCCGAGCACGGGTCCGTCCACCTCTGGGAGCACTGGAACCGTGTCGACTACCCGACCTATCGCGACGTTCATGCGCGTTTCGTCGCCGAATTCGGATGGCAGGGGCCGGCGACGTGGTCGACGATCACCCGGGCGATCTCGGATTCTCCGCTCACGCCCGAGTCTCCGGGCATGTTCCACCACCAGAAGGCGATGGACGGCAACGACAAGCTCACCGACGGTCTCGTCGCTCACCTCCCCCTCCCCGACGACACCGAGGACTGGCATTGGGCCATGTCGCTGAACCAGGCGCTGGCGGTGACGGTGGGCATCGAGCACATGCGCTCCGAGTCGCCGCGCTGCATGGGATCGGTCGTGTGGCAGCTCAACGACTGCTGGCCGGTGACCTCGTGGGCAGCCGTCGACGGCTACGGACACGCCAAGCCGCTGCTCTACGCGCTCAAGCACGTCTACGCCGACCGGCTGCTCACGATCCAGCCCCGTGGGGGCGGACTCGCCGCTATCGCGGTCAACGACGCCCCCGCGGGGTGGACGGGACCGCTCCTCGCACGCCGCCTGTCCTTCGACGGGACGGTGCTGGCCGAGGCGCTGCTCGCGACCGACATCGATGCCCGCGGTGCGCGCACGTTCGCGCTCCCCGAGGCGGTGGCCACGCCCGCCGATGCGGCGAGCGAGCTGATCGTGGTGGAGTCGGAGGGCGTCCGCGGCTTCTGGTTCTTCGCCGAGCATCGCGACTCCGCGCTCGCCCGCGCAGAGCTCACCACGAGCGCTCGTCGGGTGGCAACCGGGTACGAGGTGACGGTCGAGGCCGGGAATCTCGTGCGCGACCTCGCGCTGCTGGTCGACAAGGTCGATCCGGATGCCGTCGTCGACGACATGCTCGTCACCCTGCTACCGGGCGAGTCGGTGACCTTCCGGGTGCGGAGCGAGGAGGACGCGGACCCGGAGCGCTTCTGCGCCCCCGACGTCCTCCGCACATCGAACCAGCTCGTCGCCGACTGGAACTGATCGCCGATGGGGAGGGGACCGCCCCTCCCCATCGCCCGAGGGAAGACTCATGCACGCACCCTTCGTCCTCGCCGTCGACATCGGCGGCACCAAACTCGAGACGGCGATCGTCGACGCGGCGGGCCGTATCGTCGTGGGCTCCCGCTCGCGGCGGGCGACCGGCCGCAGCCGTGACCGCGACGAGGTCGTGGCCGCGCTTCGCGACAGCGTCGCCCAGACCCTCCGAGCAGCGCCGGAGGGCGTGGTTGCGGCGGGCATCGGTTCGGCCGGTCCTGTGGACCTGTCGACCGGGACCGTGAGCCCGCACAATCTGCCACTGCTGCGTGGACTGCCTGTCCGCGAGATCGTCGAGGATGCCGCGGGCGTTCTCACGGTGCTCCGGCTCGACGGCACGTGCATCGCAGTGGCGGAGGAGTGGCTGGGCGCGACCCGCGGGAGCCGCGTGTCGATGAGCATGGTCGTGTCGACGGGCGTCGGCGGTGGGGTCATCGCCGACGGCACGCCTCTCGCGGGGGCATCGGGCAACGCCGGCCATGTCGGACAGATCCACGTGCACACCGGGGAGTCGCGCTGCGCCGTCGAGGACAGCACGCTCGAGGCCGTGGCATCCGGTCCTGCCGCAGTCCGCTGGGCGAGAGAACGCGGATGGGACGGCACGAGTGGGGAGGACCTCGCGCGCGACGTGCTGCGCGGCGATCCCGTCGCCGAGCGGGCGACACGGCGCTCGGCCCACCTCGTGGGTCAGGCCGTCGCGAGTGTCGCCACGTTGCTCGACCTCGAGGCGGTCGCGATCGGCGGGGGATTCTCCCGTGTGCGCGAGGACTACGTCGACCTCGTGCGACGCTCGGTCGCGGAGAACGTCCTCTTCTCCTACGCCGCGCGCGTGCGCGTCGCCCGATCGGGCCTGGGCGACGAAGGGCCTCTGCTCGGGGCGGCCGCCCTGGCTCTGCGCGTCGGTGACGCGGAGCGCACGTCTGCAGCGCCGTGACCGCTGCTCGCTCGCTTCGCCCGTTCCTCCGACCGCACCGCCCGCGCATCGCGATCGCGGCCCTGGCCTTCATCGTCAAGGACAGTCCGCTGTGGGTCCTGCCCATCGTGACGGCGGAGGTCATCGACGCCCTCATCGCGGACGCCGCGCCGACGGCGCTCCTGCCATGGGCGCTCCTGGCCGCGACGGTCGTCGTCGTCAACGTGACCGCCAATGCCGTCTACGTCCGGGCGTACTTCGCCGCCGTCCGCGGACTCGGCGCAGACCTTCGTCGGAGCCTGACCCAGCGACTGCAGATCCTGTCGCTCAGCTACCACTCGCGCTCAGCGAGCGCGCTCGCGCAGACCAAGCTGGTGCGTGACGTCGAGAACGTCGAGCTCATGCTCCAGCAGAGTTTCGGGCCGGTTCTCACGGCGGTCACGGTCCTCGTCGGCGCCAGCGTGACGATGGGCGTGCGTGCCCCCGCGTTCCTGGTGTTCTTCGCCGTCGCCGTGCCCCTCGCCGTGATGCTCATCCGCTGGCTGCGTTCGCGGACGTCGGCGGCCAACGAACGCTTCCGCCGCGAGGTCGAGCGCTTCTCCACACGCATCAGCGAGATGGGGTCGCTGCTCTCCGTGACGCGGGCCCACGGGCTCGAGGCCGTCGCCGTGGAGCGGGTCACCTCGAGCGCCGAGCACGTGCGGGCGGCGGGCTTCGACCTCGACCGCATCAACGGGCGCTTCGGCGCGATGTCCTGGGCGAGCTTCCAGATCCTCAGCCTCGCGTGTCTGTTCGGGGCGGTACTCGGCGCTCTCACCGGGATCGTCACGGTGTCGGCGGGCGATGTCATCCTGTTGAGCAGCTACTTCGGGCTGCTCACCGCGACCACCGTCGCCGTCTTCCAGCTCGCTCCTCTGCTCACGCGGGGGCGGGAGTCCATCTCATCGATGCAGGAGCTGCTCACGGCCGACGAGGTCGAGCAGAACGAGGGCAAGCCGGCCCTGTCGAGGGTGTCCGGCGAGATCCGCTTCGACGAGGTGACCTTCGCATACGCCCGGGAGCCCGTCCTGCGCGACGTCGATCTCACGGTCACGGCGGGGGAGACGGTGGCGTTCATCGGCCCGTCGGGGTCGGGCAAGTCGACGCTCCTGCACCTCTCCCTCGGACTCCTCAGTCCTGATCACGGGCGGGTGTCGATCGACGGGCACGATCTCGGCGACATCGACCGGCGGACGTATCGACGATTCGTGTCCGTCGTACCGCAGGAGCCCGTGCTCTTCGACGCGTCGATCCGCGAGAACGTCGCCTACGGCCTGCCCGATCTCGACGACGACGCGGTCTGGAGTGCACTCGCGGGGGCGAATGCGCAGTCCTTCGTGCGTCAGCTCCCCGAGGGGTTGGACTCCGTCGTCGGCGAGCGCGGGGCGAGCCTTTCCGGCGGACAGCGGCAGCGGCTCGCCATCGCCCGTGCGCTCGCCCGCGATCCTCGCATTCTGTTGCTCGACGAGGCGACGGCTGCCCTCGACGGCGAGTCCGAGGCGGCCGTGAACGATGCGCTCGCGACCCTCCGCGCCGGTCGGACGACGCTCATCGTCGCCCACCGCCTGTCGACCATCCGGGCGGCCGACCGCATCGTCGTCCTCGACGCCGGCCGCATCATCCAGCAGGGCGATCACGAGGCGCTCGCCGCGACCGAGGGCTACTATCGCACGATGCTGCAGCGCGCGGTGGCGACCTGAGCGCCGACGGCGCCGAGGCCCCCGTGCGCGTGGTCCACGGCATCCGATACGCCCGCGCACAGCGCTTCGGGCCTCCCGTTCCGGAGTCCCTCGGGCCGGACCGGCTCGGCGCCCGAGCGCCTCAGCCCGGCATCGAGGGCTCAGAGGACTGCCTGCATCTCACGGTCTGGGCACCGCTCGGGGCGACGGCCGCACCCGTCCTGGTCTGGATCCACGGCGGCGCCCATGTGAGTGGTGGCGTCGACGACCCCGTCACAGACGGCTCCCGTCTGGCTGCGACGCAGGGGCTGGTCGTCGTGGCGATGCAGTACCGGCTCGGCGCCCTCGGACACCTCCTCGGTGACGGGACGGAGGAGGGACAGGATGCCGCGAACGCCGCGCTGCACGATCAGCTCGCGGCCCTGCGTTGGGTGCAGGCTCACATCGCGGAGTTCGGCGGCGACGCGTCGGCGGTGACCCTCATGGGCCAGTCCGCGGGTGGCGTCGACGTGCTCGCGCACCTCAGCACCTCGGCCGGCGAGGGGCTGTTCCACCGCGCCATCGCGCACAGCTGCACGGCGGAGCGGGCGATGTCCCTCCCGCAGGCGGCGCGCATCCGCGACGCGTTCCTCGCCGCCGCCGGCGTCGAGTCGATCCGCGAGGCGGCGGACCTGCCCGTCGCAGCGATCGTCCGGGCGCAGACGCGGGTCATCGATCGGTTCTCGGCGGCGGCTCCGATCGACGCGCTCCCCTTCCGGCCCGTCATCGACGGGCGCCTTCTGCACGAGCGCCCGCTGGAGGCCCTCGCCGCGGGCGCCGGTGCCGGTCTCCCGTTGTTGATCGGATCCGCGCGTCGTGAGGCCCTTCCGTGGATGTCAGGGGGCGTCGCGGAGGGCGCCGCCCTCGCCGCCCTGCTGGAGAGGATCGCGCCGTCGGCATCGATCGACGAGCTCGCGGCCGCGTACCGCGTCGACCGGGGTCGGCGCCCCGAGCTGCGGGAGCTGCGGGAGGCGGTGCTCTCCGAGGTGATGTACAGGTCGCCCGTCGACAGGGTCGTCGCGGCGCGCAGGGCGGCGCGCGGCACTGCCGAGACCTTCGTCTACGACTTCGATCCCGCCGGGCTCACCGGCGTCGATGCGGGGCACTCCGGCGATCTGCCGATGGTCTTCGGCACGTCGACGGCGTCGACCTCGGCGGGGCTTTCGTCGCGCATGGCCGCGGCGTGGGGCTCGTTCGCGCGGGGTGGACGACCGTCGAGCGAGCCGAGCTGGGGCGATGCGGCTGACGGGGTCTTCCGCTGGGGTGCCCACCCGCGGATGATCTCCGCAAGTGATCCGGCCTTGCGCGCCGTCCTCACCGCGGCCGGCGCTGCGTGCGACCGGCTCTGACCGCCCGACGCGTCGTCAGCGGCGGAGCGGGCGGACGCGAGCGGGGACAGGCTCACCGCGCTGGGGGATGCGCACGGCTCAGAACACGTACTCGAAGCACAGCGAGCGCGGCATCGTCTCCACGTACGGCTCGTACACGGGGATCGGCGTGAAGCCCGAGGCGGCGTACATGCGCAGGGACTCGGGTTGCATCCGACCGCTCTGCAGGATCACGCGGCCCGCGCCTCCGCGACGCGCGAGGTCGACGACCTCGGCGGTGAGCGCGCGTCCCACGCCGCGGCGGCGCGCGGCCTCGACCACGATGAGGCGCTTGAGCTCCCATTCGTCGCAGCATCACATGCCCGAGCGGGGAGCCGTCGGCATCCACGGCGATCAGGGTCGCCACGACCTGCTCGGGGTGCACGGCCAACGCGGCGGCGCGCTTCGCGGCGACCTCGGGGGTGTCGTCGGCGTCGGCCTCGCGGTATCGCTCGTCGAGATCCTCGTCGAGGATGCCACGCAGTTCGACGGCACGGGGGTCGTCGACGTCGACGGACTCGAGGTGGAAGGCGCGAACGTGCACCCGTCGAGCCTAGTTCGACCGTGCCACCGCGCCGCCGCTCCGCCATCACCGAGCCGCGCGCCGCACCGGCTCGCGCCGTCTACCACGCCTCCGCGCACGACCACTCCTCCGCGCACGACCACGCCTCCGCGCACGACCACGCCTCCGCGCACGACCACGCCTCCGCACCCCGACCGCGTCGAGTCCGCCCCGACCGCGCCGCCGCCGGACCGCCCGCACGGTCCGGTGCAACCCCACGGCGCGTCGCGGCGGGCTCCGGTGCGGCGGGGCAGAATGAGCACGGGGGAGGTGTCGTGCCATGGAGCTCGCGCTGGGGTTGGTGGCGGTGAGTGCCGCCGTTGCGGCGGTCGTGCTCTTCGTCGCGATGCCGCGCATCGGCACCCCCGGTCGGACCACGCTCTTCCTGCGCTTCGCCGCCGTCGCCGGAATCTGCGCCGTCGGATCGAGCGCGATGTACTTCATCTACACGGCAGGCGGTGGCATCCTGAGCCTCGTCCTGGGGGATGTGGCGATGGTCCTCGCTCCCTCGCTCCTGCTCGTCGCGGTGAGCGTTCTCGACGGCCGCAGCGCTCGTCGCACCTCGGTGGCGATCGTGGCCCTGATCCTCGTCGTGGCGATCGTCACCGCGACCATCCCGCTGCCGGGCTCGCTCGTCGTCAAAGCGCTCGCGCTCGCGCTCGCCTGCGGGGCGTGCGCCGCCGCGGCGTTGCGCGCCGACATCGACCCCGTCTCGCCGGTACGGCTGATCGCCCTGACGAACGCCGTCTTCGCGGTCTACTGCGTCGTGCGCGTGGTCGTCGGAGTCGTCGCGGGATGGGACTCCGCGCTGTATCTCGTGGGGTTCTCGTACGCGCCCGCGACGGTTCTCGGCGCGGTCGCGGTCCTCCTGTGCGGGGTCGCCGTCATCCGCCTGCGTTTCGGTCGACACGCGCGGGTCGACGAGGCGGCCTGTCCGAACGGGGCCGTCGTCGTCGTCGGCGATTGGGAACTGGCCGTCGCCGCCTACGGCGCGGATCGCGTGCACGAGCTCGTGGCGCAACTCCGGCAGGCGGCTCGCGACCTCGATCCCCGCGCCGTCGAGGTGCCGCGCGGTTCCGAGCTGAGCATCCCGGATCCGCTGCTGGCGGTGGAGGAGTGTCTGCGCAGCGATTACGGCTGGGCGGCGGAAGACGTGATCCTCCTCGTCGACGGCGCCTCCACGGCGGCGATCCGCACGCAGACCGGTCCCGTCCGTCCCCGGCGGTGGTGGGACCTCAGACGGTCCTGAGTCTCGGCTAGGGTGGGACCGGGTTTCAGCTTTCGAAGGAGAACGCATGGACATCGAAGGAGCCTCCGCCCTCGTCACCGGCGGTGCCTCGGGCCTGGGGCTGGCCACCGCGCGACGCCTCGCGGCGGCCGGCGCTCACGTCACCATCGTCGATCTGCCGACGTCGCCGGGCGCGCAGATCGCCGACGAACTGGGCGGCGCGTTCACCCCCGCCGACGTCACCGACGCGGAACAGATCGCCGCGGCAGCCGCCCGCGCCGCCGCCGCCGGCCCCCTGCGGGTGGTCGTGAACTGCGCTGGCATCGCGCCTCCCGCCAAGGTGCTCGACCGCGACGGGTCTCCGTCGTCGCTCGCCGACTTCGAGCGCGTCATCCGCGTCAACCTCATCGGCACGTACAACGTCATCGCCCAGACGTCCGCGGTCATGGCCACGACCGATCCGACCGACGGCGGCGACCGCGGCGTCATCGTCAACACCGCGAGCGTCGCGGCCTTCGACGGGCAGATCGGGCAGCCGGCCTACTCCGCGAGCAAGGGCGGCGTGCACGCGATGACGCTGCCGATCGCGCGAGAGCTCGCGCGTCACGGCATCCGGGTGTGCACCATCGCCCCGGGGATCATGGAGACGCCCATGCTGAAGGGCCTGCCCCAGGCCGCGCAGGATTCGCTCGGCCAGCAGGTGCCCTACCCCTCGCGCCTCGGCGCCCCCGACGAGTACGCGCGTCTCGTGCTCGCGATCGTCGACAACGGCTACCTGAACGGCGAGACGATCCGTCTCGACGGCGCGATCCGGATGGCACCGAAATGACCGACGGCATCCTGCTCCACGTCGAGGGCGGGCTCGCCCGCGTCACCTTCGACCGGCCCGCGTCGCTCAACGCGATGGACTTCCCCATGGCCCGCCGCTGGCGCGAGGTCGCGCACGAGGTCACCGCCGACTCCTCGGTCGCGGCGGTGATCCTGGATGCCAACGGCCCCGCGTTCTGCGCCGGGGGCGACGTGGTCGCGATGTCGACGAGCGGATCCTCCGGCGCGGACGTGACCGCGACCGCCGAGGCGATCCACGACGGCATCCGGACCTTCGCCGAGGCGCCGCTGCCGATGGTCGCCGCCGTCCAGGGGGCGGTCGCGGGAGGCGGGCTCGGCCTCATGCTCACGGCCGACTACGTCGTGGCGAGCGAGAACGCGCGCTTCGTCAGCCGCTACGCCAACATCGGCCTGACCCCCGACCTCGGCGTCTCCACGCTGCTGCCCGCGGCCATCGGCCAACGTCGTGCGCTCCAGCTGCTGCTGCAGGATCGGATGCTGGATGCCGCGGAGGCCCTCGAGTGGGGCCTCGTCGCCGAGGTCGTGGCATCCACCGACCTGGCGGCGCGGGTCGACGAGATCGCCCGGTTCTGGCTCGACGGCGCGTCCGCGGCGTTCGGCCAGGCCACGCGTCTCGTTCGGGTCGGGGCAGGGCGCACGTTCGCCGAGAACCTCGCCGACGAGGCCGCCACCATCGGCGCGGCCTTCGACACCCCCGAGGCGCGGGCGCGCGTCGCCGCCTTCGCCGCCGCCTCCGCGAAAGGACGCTCATGATCCCCACCACCCCTCCAGCCGCCGCCGGCGCGGCGCCCGGAGCCTCGGGGGGCGCGGGCCCACTCTCCGGCAAGACCATCCTGATGTCGGGCGGGAGCCGCGGGATCGGCCTCGCGATCGCCCTGCGGGCGGCCCGTGACGGGGCGAACATCGCGATGCTCGCCAAGACCGACACCCCGCACCCGAAGCTCGAGGGCACGGTGCACACCGCCGCCGAGGCGATCCGCGAGGCGGGAGGTCGCGCGCTGCCGATCGTCGGCGACGTGCGCGACGAGGCGTCGATCACCGAGGCTGTCCTTCGGACCGTGGGCGAGTTCGGCGGCATCGACATCGTGGTCAACAACGCCAGCGTCATCGACCTCTCGGGCTCGCTCGAGCTCGCGACGAAGAAGTACGACCTCATGCAGGACGTCAACGTGCGCGGGACGTTCCTTCTCTCGCGCGCCGCCCTTCCGCAGCTGAGGGATGCCGAGAACCCGCACATCCTCTCGCTCTCGCCGCCGTTGAACGTCACGCCGAAGTGGCTCGGCGCGCACACGGGGTACAGCCTCGCGAAGTTCGGCATGACGATGGCCACGCTGGGGCTGGCGTCGGAGTTCGCGAGCGACGGGATCGCGGCCAACACGCTGTGGCCGCGCACGACGATCGCGACCGCCGCGGTGCAGAACGTCATCGGCGGCGACCGGCTCATGGCGGTCTCGCGCACGCCCGAGATCTACGCGGATGCGGCCTACGAGGTGCTGACGTCGCCCTCGCGCGAGCTCACGGGCCGGACGCTCATCGTCGAAGACGTGCTGGAAGCCGCGGGTGTGACGGACTTCTCCGGCTACGCCGCGGTGCCCGGAACCCCGGATGCCGCGATGTACCCGGACATTTTCCTGGACCGACGCGGGAGCCGCGCGGCCGTGACGCGCGCCTCGCGCCGGCACCGGGGTGCCTGAGTAGGGGTGCCGGGACAGGGTTGCCGGGTTGTGGCCGGCGGTGACGCCCCTCGTGCCTCGATAAACGCCGACTCTGTCGAAACACGCCATGCAGCCGCGTGTCTCGGCAGGAGCAGCGTTTATCAGCGCCGGGCGCCGGGCGCCGGGGCAGGGGCTCAGATCAAGCCCAGCTCCGCGAAGGCGTTGTGCACGCCGTCGTCGAGGACGGCGGTCGTCACGCGCCCGGCGAGGCGCTGCAGCTCGGGGACGGCATTGCCCATCGCGACCGGCGTCCCGACGACCTCGAACATCTCGACGTCGTTCCAGCTGTCGCCGATGCCGATGGCATCCGCCGCCGACAGCCCCAGCACGGACAGGACCTCGGTGATCGCGGAGCCCTTGGTGACCCCGGCCTGACCGATCTCGCCGTTCGACCCGCCGGGCAGCGGGATCGATCCCGGGATGACGTGGAACCCGTCGCCCAGGGCCGCGGCGGCATGCGCGACGGTGTCGGTCGAGGGGCTGACGAACACGGCCTTCGCGACCGCGTCGCGATCGACCTCCGACACCGGTCGCGGTTCGCGCCACAGCGGCTGCTCGGGCGGCAGCCCCTGGGCTTCGAGCTCGGCCGCGCGCTGCGCGTGGCGCTCGCGCCGGTACTCGGTCATCACCGGCCCCATGCCGTCGCTGGCATACACCCCGCCGTGGGTCTGGAGGAAGTAGTGGATGCCGTGGGCCTCGAAGTAGCGCTCGAGCTCCTCGACGTCTTCTCGCGGCATCGGGCGTTCCACGACCAGCTCGTCGCCGCGCATGGCGTAGGCGCCGCCGTTGGTGATCGCCCCGTCGAAGCCGATCGCGAGCACATCGGGGTGGATGTCGCCGGCGGACCGCCCGGTCGAGAGCCACACGAGGTGCCCGTTCTCGCGCGCGCGGCGGATCGCCGGCCCGGTCGAGTCGGCGATCACCGATCCGTGCTCGAGGATCGTGCCGTCGACGTCGAGGAAGGCGATGCGGGTCATGTGCACTCCAGAGGAGGATCGGCGCGGGCCACGGGGACCCGGGGCGACCCGGTCGGGGGAAGAGATGCGTCGTGGGGCGCGCCGCCGCGGGGGACGCCGCCCTCGTCACCGTATCGCGTTCCCCGGGGGCGGAGCGCCGGGCGGTTCGGCATCCGACGATCGTCGTGTACAGTCTGCGGTGGACATGTGACTGGTCATGCAGGCAGGATCCGAACGCAGCGCGAGAGCGCCGCCTTCGGGTCCTTTTTTGTTGCCCGGGCGGCGTCGGAGTCGACGTCGCGGCACGTGTCCTTCGAACCGAGGAAGGATTTCGATGACCACCCAGGACAGCGCCCGCGCGATCCTCGAGCACGTCGGCGGAGCGGCCAACGTGGCCTCGCTCCACCACTGCTCGACCCGCCTCCGCTTCACGCTCGCCGACGACTCGCAGGCCGATGAGGCCGCCCTCAAGGCCACGCCCGGTGTCATCGGCGTGGTACTGGGAGCGCAGACCCAGGTGATCGTGGGCTCGGGCGTCAACGACTACTTCCGCGAGATCGAGAAGATCCGCACCGGGAGCGGCACCCGTGCCGAGGTGCGCGTCGACGTCGCGAAGCCCAAGCTGACGGTGAAGCGCGCCGGGTCGGTGTTCATGGACTTCGTCGTCGGCGTCTTCACCCCGATCATCCCCGCCGTCGCCGGCGCCGGAATCTTCAAGTCGTTCCTCATCCTCGCCGTCGCGCTCGGCTGGCTGCAGACGACCGACCAGACCTACCAGGTTCTCACCGCGATCCCCGACGCGGTCTTCTTCTTCCTGCCGCTGCTGGTGACCTACACCGCCGCGAAGAAGCTCGACGTGAACATCCCGCTCGCGCTCGGCATCGTCGGCCTGCTGGTGTTCCCGACCTTCGCGGGTCTGCTGACGCAGGAGGGCGGCATCGCCCTGTTCGGTCTGACCGTGCCCGCGATCGCCTACAACGCGCAGGTCTTCCCCCCGATCCTCGCCGTGCTGCTGCTCGCCGTCGTCGAGCGCTTCGCCCGTCGCATCAGCCCCAGCGTGATCAGCACCTTCCTCGTGCCGCTGATCTGCTTCGTCGTCGTGGCGCCCGCGACGATCTTTCTCCTCGGTCCGCTCGGCTTCTTCCTCGGCACCCTGCTGACCGGAGCGATGCTGTGGCTGTATGGCACCCTCGGCTGGATCGCCGTCGCCCTGATGGCCGCCGCACTGCCGTTCATCGTCTCGGTCGGCATGCACAAGGCCTTCATCCCGCCCACGGTGGCCACCATGGCATCCGCCGGTCGGGAGAGCTTCTACCTCGTCGCCTCGCTCGCCCACAACCTCGCCGAGGCGGGCTCGAGCCTCGCCATCGCCGTGCGCACCAAGAACAAGACCCTCCGTGGGACCGCGATCTCGTCGGGCATCTCGGCCTTCTTCGGCATCACCGAGCCGGCGCTGTACGGCGTGACCCTGCAGAACCGTCGCGCGATCGTGTCGGTGGTCATCGGCTCGTTCGTCGGCGGCGCCTACCTCGGCATCGCGGCGATCTCGGCCTTCGCGCTCGTCAGCCCCGGAGCGGCATCCATCTCGATGTTCATCGACATGGCGAATCCGTGGAATCTGCTGCACGCCGTCATCGGCGCGCTTGTCGCCATGGTCGTCTCCTTCGTCGTCTCGCTCGTGATCTGGAAGGATTCCGACTCCGCGACCGTGCGTCTGCTCGATCAGCAGTCGGGTGCGGCGGCTCCGGTCGAGACCGCCGCCGGTGGGGTCCTGGCTCCGATGACCGGTGAGGTCATCTCCCTCGACGCGGTCGACGACCCGGTGTTCTCGGGCCGCATCCTCGGGCCCGGTGTTGCCATTCGTCCCACGGACGGCGAAGTGCGCGCCCCCATCAGCGGCATCGTGTCGAGCCTCCTCCCCTCGCGTCACGCCCTCGGCATCCTGGGCGACGACGGTCTCGAGGTGCTCGTGCACGTGGGCCTGGACACCGTCCGCCTTGAGGGTGCCCCGTTCGCCGCGCACGTGACCCAGGGCGACCGGGTCGAGGCGGGCCAGCGCGTGCTGACCGCCGACCTCGCCGCGATCGAAGCGGCGGGTCTCGACATCACGACGCCCGTCGTCGTGCTCAACGGCGACGCGTACGACGTCGCACCCCTCGCCACGGGACGCATCGCCGCCGGCGACGCCCTGCTGGCCACCGACGCGAAGGAGACCGCGAATGGGATTGCCTGACGGATTCCTCTGGGGCGGCGCCCTCGCCGCCAACCAGGCCGAGGGTGCCTGGAACGAAGGGGGCCGCGGCCCCGCCGTCTCGGACGTGGCGAAATACCGTCCGAACGTCGACCCGCGTGAATACGCGGTGCATCACCGGCACACGCTCGAGAGCATCGCCGCGGCCATGGCCGACGACGACATCTCGCTCTACCCGAAGCGTCGCGGCATCGACTTCTACCACCGTTACCGCGAGGACCTCGCGCTGTTCGCCGAAATGGGCTTCACGGTGCTGCGCGTCTCGATCGCCTGGTCGCGCCTCTATCCCACCGGCGAGGAGCTCGAACCCAACGAGGAGGGGGTGGCCTTCTACCTCGACCTCTTCACGGAGATGCGTCGCCTCGGCATCCGTCCGCTGGTGACGCTGTCGCACTACGACCCGCCGCTGGCCCTCGCGTTGAAGAACAACGCGTGGGTCGACCGGGGGACCATTGCCCTGTTCGAGCGGTTCTCGCGCACCTGCTTCGAGCGGTTCGGCCACCTCGTCGACCTGTGGCTGTCCTTCAACGAGATCGACGGGATCATCCGTCACCCCTTCACGTCGGGCGGCATCATCGATGAGACCGTCGAGGGCTCGCTGGAGCAGGCCTGCTACACGGCGCTGCACCACCAGTTCGTGGCCTCGGCGTCGGTGACGAAGATGCTGCACGAGCTGTGGCCCGCCTCGGAGATGGGGTGCATGCTCACTATGCTCACCACGTACCCGAACACCTGTCACCCCGACGACGTCGCGGCCACCCAGGCCAAGGAGCGGATGCTGTACCTCTGCACCGACGTGCAGGCCGGCGGCGCCTACCCCCGGTTGGCGCTGAACGCCCTGGAGGCGAGGGGCGTCGTCATCCCGTTCGAGGATGGCGATGTCGAGCTGCTGCGCGACCACCCCGTCGACTACATCTCGTTCTCCTATTACATGACCCTCACCGAGTCGGTGAGACCGGATGCCGAGCGCACCCCGGGCAACACGGTGCTGGGGGTCAAGAACCCGTTCCTGGCGTCGAGCGAGTGGGGCTGGCAGATCGACCCCGTGGGCCTGCGCATCTCCCTCATCGACCTCTACGACCGGTACGGCAAACCGCTGTTCATCGTCGAGAACGGTCTCGGCATGCGCGACGAGCTCACCGACGAGGGCCGGATCCACGACCCGTACCGCATCGACTACTTCCGGTCGCACTTCGCGGAGATGATCCGCGCCGTGGACGAGGGTGTCGACCTGCGCGGGTACGCGAGCTGGGCGCCGATCGACATCATCAGCGCTTCGTCGTCGCAGATCTCGAAGAGGTACGGTTTCATCCACGTCGACCAGGACGACCTCGGCAACGGCACCGGTGAGCGACGTCGCAAGGACTCGTTCTTCTGGTACCGGAAGGTCATCGCCTCGAACGGGGCCGACCTGGCGTGATCGCCGCCTCGGCGCATCCCCCGGGGTCGACGGAGACACCCATGCAGATCATCAAGAAGGTGCTGAACTCCAGCGTCGTGCTCGTCGAGGACGAGCGCGGCGTGGAGCGCGTCCTGCTCGGCAAGGGCATCGGTTTCGGTGCCAAGCCGGGCGCCACCGTCGCGCCCGAGGACACCGACCGGGTGTTCGTCGCGCTCGACGACGCCGACCAGCGCAACCTCGTGGAGCTGCTCGCGCAGATCCCGGCGGAGTTCGTCGAGCTGACGAGGGCGATCGTGATGGATGCCGAGGGCAGCGGCATCCAGCTCGATCCGCACATCTACCTGACGCTCACCGATCACCTGCACTTCGCGGTGGAACGGTTGCGTCGGGGGCTGCGGGTGACGAATCGCCTCGCGTGGGAGGTGCGCACGGTCTACCCGACGGAGCACGAGGTGGGGCTGCGCGCCCTCGCGCTGCTGCGCGAGCGCACGGGGGCGGCGCTCCCCGACGAGGAGGCGGCGAACATCGCCTTCCATCTCGTCAACTCCGAGGTGGGGAGGCCCGCCGTCGACTCGATGCGGGTGGTCGGACTCATCTCCGACATCAGCACCATCGTCACGCACTCCGGGGGAGTGGCCCTGGATGCCGACGACCTGCACACCCGCCGATTCCTCACGCACCTGCAGTTCTTCGCCGAGCGCCTGTTCTCCGACCGGCTCGCGGCGCAGGACGACGACCTGCTGTTCGCGACCATGACGGCCAAGCACCCCCGCGCGGTCGCCACGGCCGAGCGCATCCGCGCGTTCGTGCTCCGCGAGCACCGGGTCGCGATCTCCGACGAGGAGGTCGGCTACCTCGCCCTCCACATCGCTCGCGCTCAATCGAGCTGAACCCCGAAAGGTCTCCCCATGGCACAGCGCACCGCCGTCTTCGGCTCCTCCTCCGGCCTGCACTCCCGTCCCGCCGCCACCCTCGCCAAGGCGGCGACCGCGTCGAAGCACGCGGTCACCCTCGCCGCGGGCGACACGTCCGTCGACGCCCGTAGCATCCTCGCGCTGCTGCAGCTGGGGGTGAAGACGGGCGACGAGGTGTCGCTGGAGGTGGACGGCCCGGAGGCCGACCGTATCGCCGACGAACTTCAGGCACTGCTCGAGCAGGATCTCGACGCACCCTGACTCCGACGGCGCGAGGGATCGGTCCGGCGTCTCCCCCCGGCTCCGATCGGTCCCTCGCGCTCCTCTCTCCGCGTCTGCGCGAAAGGTCCGCAGCATCATCCGAGCGGCCGGTCCGGCATCCGCACGGGCCGACGCGCCCAGCCGCGTCGCAGCCGCGCGCCGGTACCCTGGAAACCATGACCGATCAGCCCCCCGTGCGCACCACCACGCCCCGGCAGGCGCGCCCCGCGGGGGCGCCGGCCGACACCGCCGTCCGCGAGACGAAGCCGAAAGACGCCGGCGTCCGCCAGGTGCGCCCGAAGACCGAGGGCTGGCAGCAGGCGAAAGACGAGACCGGTCGTCCGCTGCTGCAGTTCGCGAGCCCCAAGCGCGGCAAGCCCCCCGTGCACCTCGCCGACCTCACCCACGACGAGCGCATCGCCAAG
This sequence comes from Microbacterium phycohabitans, assembly GCF_032464935.1. Lineage (NCBI taxonomy): Bacteria > Bacillati > Actinomycetota > Actinomycetes > Micrococcales > Microbacteriaceae > Microbacterium > Microbacterium phycohabitans. The sequence continues at coordinate 206,751 of NZ_JAWDIT010000002.1, read as the reverse complement.
CTCAAGGAGCTCGGCCTTCCCGGCTTCCGCGCGAAGCAGCTCGAGAAGCACTACTTCACGCACTACACCTCCGACCCGGCCGCGATGACCGATCTGCCGGCATCCGGTCGCGAGGAACTCGTCGCGGGGATGCTACCCCCGCTTCTCACCGAGGTGCGCCGGCTCGAGACGGATCGCGGCGACACGATCAAGTTCCTCTGGAAGCTGCACGACGGTGCGCTGGTCGAGTCGGTGCTCATGCGCTACCCCGGCCGCATTACGCTGTGCGTGTCGAGTCAGGCCGGCTGCGGCATGAACTGCCCGTTCTGCGCCACCGGTCAGGCGGGCCTGACCCGCAACATGTCGGCGGCCGAGATCATCGAGCAGATCGTGCGCGCCAACGCCCTCATCGCCGCCGGTGGCCTCGGCGGCAAGAAGAGCTCCGACCACTCGCTGGATCGCGTGTCGAACATCGTCTTCATGGGCATGGGCGAGCCGCTGGCCAACTACGCGCGCGTCATGCAGGCCGTGCGCGTCATGGTCGACAAGGACCACGGCCTCGGAATGAGCGCGCGCGGCATCACCGTGTCGACGGTCGGCCTGGTGCCGGCGATCAAGAAGCTCGCCGACGAGGACATCCCGGTGACCTTCGCCCTCTCGCTGCACGCGCCCGACGACGGACTGCGCGACGAGCTCATCCCGGTGAACTCGAAGTGGAAGGTCGACGAGGCACTGGATGCCGCCCGCTCCTACTTCGACAAGACCGGGCGCCGCGTGTCGATCGAATACGCCCTGATCAAGGACATGAACGACCACGCCTGGCGTGCCGATCTGCTCGCCGACAAGCTCAACGCCCGCGGTCGCGGCTGGGTGCACGTGAACCCCATCCCGCTGAACCCGACCCCGGGCTCGATCTGGACGGCATCCGAGGTGCCCGTGCAGAACGAGTTCGTGCGCCGTCTCAACGACGCCGGCATCCCCACGACCCTCCGCGACACCCGCGGCAAGGAGATCGACGGGGCGTGCGGTCAGCTCGTCGCGACGGAAGAAGACGAGGCGGCCGCCGAGGCGACGCCGGTCGGCTGATCCCGCGCGCGTCGGCGCACGGTCGTCAGCGCGCGACCGCCGTGACCACCAGGTTGTCGACGTAGTGGCCGCTGGCCGGGTCCCATGCCCCGGCGCACGTGACGAGCCGCAACTGCGGCGTCGGAGTGGGAGCGTAGATCGACTCGGTCGGGAAGCTGTCCTTCTCCACCGTCTGCAGCCCCGTGACGACGAAGTCCGCCGTCGAGCCGTCGGCGCGCTCGATCGCCACGGTGTCCCCCGGGGCGAGCCGGGGGAGGTCGATGAACACCGCCGGGCCGGTCGGGGAGTCGACATGGCCCGCGATCACCGCCGGGCCCACCTCGCCCGGTAGCACGCCCTTCTCGTACCAGCCGACGGCGTCGTAATCCTCGGGCGCCTGGATCCACCCGTCCGCTCCCCGGTCGAGGCCGACGAGGTCGGTGTCGACCCCGATGGCCGGGATGGAGATGTGCACCGGTGGCGCCGTGTTCGCCGACGCCGGAGCGACGGGGTCCTGGAACCCCGCCGCGGCACCGATGCCCGGTGCGGTCGTCCCCTGCGCCGCCGCGCCGTCGGCGCCGTCGGCGAGAGCCGGGCAACCGCCCAGCACGTCGCCCGACAACATGGCCGCGGTCAGGGCATTCCACGCCGACCCGTAGTAGGTGGGAGTGGATGCCGCGGTCTCGGCCATGCGTCGGAGGTCGGCGCGGGCGTCATCCGATCGTCCGTCCGCCGCCGACGCCGCGGCACGGGCGGCGTACGCGACGGGGTGCTGGTCGGTGGTGCGCGGTCCCGCCCCGGAATCCAGCTCCGCGGCGAGCACCTCGTCCTTCGGCAGCGCGGAGGAGATGCGTGCGGCCAGAGCCCGGTCGTCGGGGTCGCACGATTCGGCGAAGCGGATCGCCGTGCGCGCCGCGTCGTAGCCGTATCCCGGTTCGCCCCCGCCTCCGGCGGATCCGGCGATCGCCACCGAGCCGTCCGCGCCGATGGTGGCCCAGTCGGTGGGGAGCGCGTTGGCGTCCAGCAGCGCGGCGGTCGCGGCGCGACTGCCCTCGGCGACCTCCGCCCACCGGGGATCACCCGACGCCCGCTCGAGCACGTCGTACGCGGCCGGTGACGCGTACGACGGGTTGTAGGCGTGGGGGGATGCCGTGGCCCACGGGCCCGGTAGGAGGATGCGCCCGAGCGAGGTCTCGGCCGTCATCTCGTCGAGCACCGCCGTGCCCAGCGCCACACCCTGCTCGCGGAGGTCGTCGCGGTCGAAGGCGTCTCCGGCCAGCACGAGCGCCCGTGCGGCATCCAGATCGGCGTCCGATGCGGGTTGCTCGTCGACGACGCCGCCGTCCTTCCACTGCCACGAGAGGAGGAGGTCGTCTCGCTGGAGATTCGCGGTGGTCCAGTCCCAGATGCTGTCGAACCGCGACGGATCGTCGGCGGCCACGGCCAGGAGCATGCCGTACGCCTGGCCTTCGCTCACGGTGTCGCCACCCTGGTCGGTGCGCACGACCCGCCCGTCCTCCACGTAGGCGTCGAGGAACGCCGTCGCCGACGCGACCGTGGACTGCTCCTGCGTCGAGGTGTCAGGGTCGACCGACGCGCTGCACGCGGCCACCGTCATGACGACGGCGGCCGACAGTGCGGCCCCGGCGAGGGCGCGGCGCGCGAGGCTCACGCGCCCGCCCGCGCCCGACGACGGATCAGGATGCCGGCCAGCGCGACGAGACCGAGCACGCCGGCGACGCCCGCCGCCGCGCCCGTCGCCGTGCCCAGCGGCGTGACCGAGGCGGCGGCCGTGCCGCCACCGCCGGTGTGGATGCCGCCCACCGGCATGTCGGCGAGCGTCGCGGAGTCGGTGATCGCCTGGGCCGTCAGCGACCCCTTCGCGTCGTCGAGCACGAACACCGTCGAGACGGACCCCGCGGGCAGGTCGACGGCCGAGGTGGCGACCTCGTCGGCACCGGTCAGCGAGAGGTCCCACGAGCCCGCGGGGACCGCGGCGTAGTCGGTCGCGGAGCCGGCCGGCACGTCGCGGGCGATGACGCGTCCCTCGGTGGTGTCGACGTCGACGCTCGACTCCACCGTAGAGGCCTGCACCACGCGGACGCGCGCCTCGCCCTCCGCGGGGGCGGAGAGGTCGTCCTCGAAGACGGTGGTCGTGAGATCGGCATTGCGGCCGTACGCGGCCACGGTGAGCGGCTCGCCCTCGGCGATGTCGATCGACTGCTGCACGACCGGCTGCGTGCCGTCGGCCGCATCCGAGGGCACCATCGACACGACGTACGTGCCGTCGGCGAGGGGGATGTAGGGACTCACCGCGCCGTAGGCGACGTCGTCGAGTTCGTACACGACGGCGCCGCCGGCGAGGGCGGTCAACTGGACGTCGACGGATTTCGTGTCGGGCGAGAGGTGGGCCACACGGGCCCATCCACCCGGTGCGGCGTCGGCCGCGTGGGCGGCGGGGGCCACCGTCGCGGCGAGGCCGCAGGCGACGAGGGCGGCGGTCGCTCCCGCGGCGATCCGCGTGACGCGGCGGCGGGGGGAGGTCGTGGAGGCGAAGCGGAACATGACGGTCCTTTCGTGGGGGGAGGAGGGGATCACTCGGCGGGGCGCGGGAGCAGGTCGACGGGCTCGTCCGGCGAGAAGGTGATGACGACGCCCGCGTCACCGCGTTCGACCGACACAGGGCGCAGGGGCCCGGTCAGCGATTCGTAGAAGCTCAGCAGGGCGTCGGCTCCGGCGGCATCCGCCCGGGCGTCCTGTCCGGCGTAGGAGCTGACGATGAGCTGCCGGTGCACGCCGGAGGGGTCGCCCTCGAGCTGCGTGATGTCGGCCACATCGATGCGCCCCGAGGCCGAGAGCTGGCCGAGGGTCAGCAGGATGCGTCCGTCGACGACACCCGAGGTCAGCAGATCCTGCTCCTCGGCGGGGACGCCGACGTCGGGGTTCTTCAGCACCTGCTGGCCGGCGACCGATCGCGCGGCGTACAGGCCGTCGTCGGCCGCCTGTGCCAGAGCGGCCTGGTCGGTGTCGACCAGACGCACCTCGACCTTCTGGGCTCCGTCGCCGAACGAGGCGACGACCGCGCTGTTCTCGATCGCCTGACGCACGGTCGGGAACTCGGTGGGGAAGGTGCGCATCGAGTCGGTCGTGATGACGTAGTCGTAGTCGCGCCACCCGTCGGGGGCGAGCTCCTGCACGTCGGAGTCGGTGTCGGCCTTGTAGTACCAGACGACGTTCTCCCGCTCGAAGCCCGCGCGCACGAGGTCGACCCACATCGCGTCGTCGACGAGCATGCGCGAATCGGCGGGGGCGTTCTGCGTCATCCAGGACTCCGCGTCCCGCAGCGGCCGGTCGAGATCGGCGAGCAGGAAGCCGCGCAACTGCGCGGCCCACAGGGGACCCGCGGCGATGACGGCGACGACCAGGCCGGATGCCACGGCGACACCTCCGAGGCGTCGGAGGACGCCGTGCCCGCGCAGCGCTTCGACCGCGACCTGTCCCATCCCGGCCACGACGATCGCGGCGAACGGCAGCAGCATGATCACGTACGGGACGGGGAGGTACCCGCCGCGGAACATGAACGCCGTCAGCGCCAGCAGAGCGATGGCCCACGGACGCAGACGACGTACGAACAGGCCGGCGACCGCGGCGGCGAGAGCCGTCACGATGAGCACGGCATCCAACTGCCACCACAGCCCCACGGTGCGCGACATGAGGCTGTCGGGATCGAACAGCGAGCCGCTCCCCTCGCGCGACGCGAGCTGGAACGCCAGGCCGTCCCAGAGGCTCACGCGACCGGCCGCGGGCATGACCTCGCCCTTGACCGCGGCGAGGGCGACGTAGGTCAAGCCGATCAGCCCCAGGACGGCGGCGGCGACCGACACGGTGTACCGCCGGGTCGTGCGGTCCGCCCCACGCCACATGAACCAGGCGACGAGGGGGAGAGCGAGGAGGTAGGTCTCCTTGGTCAGCACGGCGACGCCGAACGCGGAGGCCGCGCCGATGTAGCCGGCGAGCTGGGCGCGCCGGCTCAGGGCCAGCAGAAGGGCGGCGAGCAGCCACGCGGTGGCGATGTTGTCGAGGTACACCTGGCGGTGGAACTGCACCGCGAGCGGCGACAGCAGGAAGAGGGCGACCGACAGGGATGCCGTGAGGCGTGCGAAGCCGATGCGACGCACCAGGAACCACAGCAGCACCGCGGCGACCGCGCTGGCGACGAGCATCGCCTCGCGAGCGGCGATGACGGCCACGTCGTAGCGATCCCACGCGTCGGTGAGGCCGGCCCACGCCGCGATCTGGATCCAGCCGAGCGGGGGGTGGTCGTACCAATAGGTGTAGTGCGTGAGTTCGCCGAGGTTGCCGATGCTCCACGCCTGCGCGGCGTAGGTCCCCTCGTCGTCGATGCGCTGGGGCGAGCCGCCGAGGTTCGCGGCGTTGACGAGGAGTCCGAGAAGCAGGGGCGGCAGCAGCCAGAGGGCGTCGCCGAGACGCGCCCGCCAGGCCGAGGCCCGTCGGCGCGTGTCCGAGGCGGTCCGGTCGTCGCGCGGGGGCGCCGCCGGGGAGCGGTCGAGTGTCGAGGTCATCGGGTCGCCTCCGTCGCGGCGGCGACGAGCACGCGCTCGTCGGTTTCAGGGGTGGCGGCGCCTTCGCGGTGGGCGCCGGTGTGCTCGGTCTTCTCCCAGCTGCCGTCGCCGCGCAGTTGGCGGACCACGGAACGCACGGCGGCCGCGGCGAGGAACACCTGGTAGGGCACGAGTCCGAGGACCAGGCGCACGTAGTCGCGCACACGAACCTTCTTGCCGTACACGCGACCGAACTCGGTGAGTCCGGCGGCCTCCGCCACCAGGGTGATCACGGTGGGCACCAACGGCAGGAAGGTGATGAGGGCCACCGGTGTGGGCACCTTCACCAGCAGGATGAACGCGAGCGAGATGGGGATGAGCAGGCCGGTCGCCGCCTGCAGGAACGGCATGTTCAGCAGGTACCGGGCGTACATGCGCTGCCGCAGCGTCGGCAGCGCCTTCCACTCGCCCTTGCCGAGCACCTGCAGGAAGCCCTGGTTCCACCGCGTGCGCTGCTTGTACAGCGACTTCAGCGTCGGCGGGGTCTCTTCTCGAGTGACGTACTCGGGGTTGTAGGCGACGACGACCTTCGCGCCGTCGCTGGACAGGCGCACGCCGAGCTCGCAATCCTCGGCCAGGCACTGGTCGTCCCACCCGCGCGACCACTCGAGTCGCTCACGGGTGACGAACACGGTGTTGCCGCCGAGCGGGATGAATTTCGAGCGCGCGTGGAAGTGCAGCCGGGAGCGGAACCAGAAGTAGTACTCGAGCACGTTGCGCAGCGACCACCAGCTCGTCTCGAAGTTCATCAACTGCACGCCGCCCTGCACGACGTCGGCGCCGGTCTCCTGGAACTTCGAGTCGACGACGGTGAGGAGCCCCGGGTGCACCTCGTCTTCGGCGTCGAACACGCCCACGACGTCGCCGGTGGCGACCTGCAGGGCGCGGTTGAGCGCCTTGGGCTTGTTCTTGGGCACGCTGTCGTCGACGACGACTCTGATGAGCTCCGGATGCCGCGCGGCCGCCTGTCGCACGACCAGCTCCGTACCGGGGTCGTCGTGGCCGACGATCGCGATGATCTCGAAGTCGGGGTGGTCCTGCTGCGCCAGACGGTCGAGCGTCTGACCCATGACCTCCTCCTCGTGGCGACCGGGCACCAGCAGGGTGAACCGGTGCCGCGCGGGGAGCGGCGTCGAGCTGAACTGGGTGGCGCGCAGGTCGTCGGCGGAACGCCACGCGTGCAGCATCCACCACAGCGTCGTCGTCGCGACGATCGTCAGGGCGAGCGCGAGGACGATGATCCCGCTGTAGCCGAGCCATTCGCCGACCGACCAGTCGGGCAGGAATCCCCCCGTCACGCTGGTTCCGGGCTGGGCGGGGAGGGGGATGTCGGTGGTGCCCGTCGATCCCTGGCCGGGGGCGGGCGCGACGGGCGTGAGGAGCGGCTCGGGAGTGGGATCGGGTGCGGCGGCGATCAGGGCGGCGTGCGGGAACGACAAAAGTCAACCTCCAGCGTCCACGTGGACGGTTCGAGGGCGGTAAGGGGACGTGCGGCGACCGGGGGCGAATCTCCCCGCACGAATGGTCATCCGGGGCGGGAAGGGGGGATGGTTTGGAGGAATCAGGCTTCTCCCAGCCTGCTCTGCGGTGTTTCCCCGCCATGCCGACGGGGTGCGGCGGGGCGTCCGGGGCGCTGCGACCGCCAGACTGGGCGCATGAGCGAGAACGTCGTCGAGGTCGAGAACCTGCGCAAGACCTACCGCGGCGGCGTCGAGGCGCTGCGCGGGGTCTCCTTCGACATCCGCCGCGGAGAGACGTTCGCGGTGCTCGGGCCGAACGGCGCCGGCAAGAGCACCGTCATCGAGATCCTCGAGGGCTACCGCGACCGCACGAGCGGCGAGGTGCGCGTGCTCGGCGTCGATCCGCACCGCGGTGGACTCGACTGGAAGGCGCGGCTCGGCATCGTGCTGCAGAACACCGGCGAGGCGCCCACCGCCACCGTGCGGGAGCTGCTCGCCCACTTCGCCTCGTTCTACCCGCGGCCCCGCGACGTCGACGAGGTCATCGCGTCGGTGGGGCTGACCGAGAAGGCCAAGGTGAGTGTGCGGAAGCTGTCGGGCGGGCAGCGTCGTCGCGTCGACGTGGCACTCGGCATCATCGGTCGCCCCGAGCTGCTGTTCCTCGACGAGCCGACGACGGGCTTCGACCCTGAGGTGCGGCGGCAGTTCTGGGACCTCATCCGCCGTCTGCAGAGCGAGGGCACCTCGATCCTGCTGACCACCCACTACCTCGACGAGGCCGCCGAGCTCGCGGAACGCGCGGCGATCATCGTCGCCGGGGAGGTGGCATCCGTCGGCCGGATCGACGACCTCGGCGGTCCCGGGGCGCGCGTGCCGATCGTGCGGTGGCGCGAGGGCGACGAGGTGCGCGAGGAGCGCACCCACGACCCCGGGGCGGTGGTGGCAGAGCTCGTCGCGCGCGGAGGCGAGCCCGAGCGGCTCGAGATCGTGCGCCCGAGCCTCGAAGACGTCTACCTGTCGTTCCTCGGCGACGAGGCGCGCCGCACGACCGCGGCCGGGGGCACGGCATGAGCCGCGTCCTGCGTCTGGGCGCCTCGCGCATCGCGTTCGAGGTGCGCTCGTACTTCCGCCAGGGCGACTCGGTGTTCTTCACGTTCCTGTTCCCCGTGATGATCCTGCTCATCTTCGCCGTCGCGTTCGACGCGCAGACCTTCGGTCCTCCGGGCGATGAGGTGGATGCCGCGCAGTTCTACCTCCCCGCGATGCTCGCCGCCGGCGTGCTGCTCTCGGGTCTGCAGAACATGTCGATCGACATCGCGATGGAGCGCAGCGACGGCACCCTCAAGCGCCTCGGCGGAACGCCGCTGAGCCCGGTGTCGTACTTCATCGGCAAGCTCGGCCAGGTGCTGGTGACGGGCTTTCTGCAGTCGGTGCTGCTGATCGTGGTCGCGGCGGTGTTCTTCGGGGTGCCGCTGCCGACCGATCCCGAGCGCTGGTTGACGTTCGCGTGGGTGTTCCTGCTGGGCGTGACGACCTGCGCGATCCTCGGCATCGGCCTGTCTGCGCTGCCGCGCACCGGCCGCAGCGCCACGGGCGTCGTCATCCCGATCGTGCTGCTGCTGCAGTTCATCTCGGGCGTCTACATCAACTTCGCCGCCCTGCCGGAGTGGCTGCAGAACGTCGCGAGCGTCTTCCCGCTCAAGTGGCTCGCGCAGGGGTTCCGCTCGGTGTTCCTGCCCGAGGGCTTCGCCGCCGCCGAACCGTCGGGCTCGTGGGACCACCCGCTCATCCTGCTCGTGACGGGGTTGTGGCTGGTGGTGGGTCTCGCCGTCGTGCGGGTGACGTTCCGGTGGATCCGCAAGGACGCGTGAGGCCGCCTCGCGGGCACCCCCCCGGATCGATAAACGCTCTCCGTGTGGAGAAACGCCTTCCCTCCACGTTTCTCGTCACGGGTGGCGTTCATCGGGGGAGGGGGCGGATGCCGCGGCCCCGATGTCGCAGGCCCGGTCTAGCGTGGATGCATGGTCGCTTATCGCTATCTCGGTAACAGTGGATTCAAGATCTCGGAGATCACCCTGGGCAACTGGGTGACCCACGGTTCGCAGGTCGGTGACGACGCCGCGATCAAGACCGTGCACGCGGCCCTCGACGCGGGGATCACGACGTTCGACACCGCCGACACCTACGCCAACACCGCCGCGGAGACCGTGCTCGGCACGGCCCTCGAGGGGCAGCGGCGCGAGTCGCTCGAGATCTTCACCAAGGTCTATTTCCCCACCGGGCCCGGGGGCCCCAACGACACCGGCCTGAGCCGCAAGCACATCATGGACTCGATCAACGGTTCGCTCAAGCGCCTCGGCACCGACTACGTCGATCTCTATCAGGCCCACCGCTTCGACTACGAGACGCCGCTCGAAGAGACCTTCCAGGCCTTCGCCGACGTGGTCCGCCAGGGCAAGGCGCTGTACATCGGCGTCTCGGAGTGGACCGCGGAGCAGCTGCGCGAGGGTCATGCGCTCGCGAAGCAGCTGGGCATCCAGCTCATCTCCAACCAGCCGCAGTACTCGATGCTGTGGCGCGTCATCGAGGGCAAGGTCGTGCCCACGAGCGAGGAGCTCGGCATCTCGCAGATCGTCTGGTCGCCCATGGCCCAGGGCGTGCTGAGCGGCAAGTACCTGCCCGGTCAGCCCGTGCCCGAGGGCTCGCGCGCGACGGACGAGAAGAGCGGCGCGAACTTCATCAAGAGGTTCTTGAACGACGACACCCTCGAGGCCGTCCAGCGTCTGAAGCCCATCGCCGACGGGGCCGGGCTCACGATGCCCCAGCTCGCGATCGCGTGGGTGCTGCAGAACCCCAACATCGCCGCGGCCCTGGTCGGCGCGTCGCGTCCGGAGCAGCTGCAGGACACCGTCAAGGCGTCGGGCGTGACCCTGGATGCCGATGCCCTCGCGGCCATCGACGAGGCCCTGGGCGACGCGGTGTTCTCCGACCCCGAGAACACCTACGAGGTGTCGCCGAAGCAGCGCCTGGTGTAATCCCCTCCTGTGCGGGGCCCGAGCGAAGCCTCAGGCCCCGCACAGGAGAGAGCAGGGTCGGCGTCGTACTCTCTCGGAATGTCCTTTTCCGCTCACCGGCCGGGCCGTTTCGGCTCCGATGGCCGCATCGAGTTCACGACGGACGAGGAACGCGAGCAGTATCTCGACGACATCCTCGCCGCGCAGAACGCGGCGAACCCCGACTCCGACGCGCACGACCACACCTCCGAGCCGTGGGGTGCGCCGCCCGCCGACGACGAGCCGCGCGACCCCTTCTTCGACGACGAGACCCTCCCGATCGACCGCGACGCCACCTCTCCCAACGACGACGCCCCCGTCGACGACGCCCCCCTCGCCGACGAGCACGACACCGTCGTGATCGACCGCGAGAACCGCACGGATGCCGATGCCCACGCCGAGGCGCACGACGCCCCGGAGCAGGTGCTCGCGGCCCCCGCCGTGGCATCCATCCCGGTGACCGCCGAGCCGCGGCCCCCGCGCCTGCGCCGCTCCGACCCGCGCCGCCCCAAGCTCTCGCTGATCCGGCGCATGGCCGTGCTCGGCGGCGCCGACAACGACGTGCTCGACGAGGTGCCCGAAGAGGTTCCGCGCTTCGTGCAGATGTTCCTCGTTCTCGGGGGGACCGCGCTCGTCTCGGCGCTGTCGATGATGTTCGCCCTGCTCACCGGTGTGCGCGTCAGCATCCTGCTCGCGATCCCCCTCGCGATCGTGTGGGGCCTCATCATCTTCAACCTCGACCGCTTCCTCACCTCGACGATGCGCTCGACCAAGAACGTCTTCCGTCTGCTCGGTCTCGCCTTCCCGCGCGTGATCATGGCGGCGCTCATCGGGATCGTCGTGGCCGAGCCGCTCGTGCTGCAGGTGTTCCAGAACGACATCGCCCGCGAGGTGAACGCGACCAACGTCACCCAGGCGCTGACCGATCAGGATGCCGTGACCAGCGGCCCCGAGAAGCAGGCCCTCGACGCCGCGTCCGCCCAGGTCTCCGCGCTCGAGAACCAGGCCGCGACCGGCATCGTCACGGGCACCTCCTCGACCTCGGCCGAATCCGCCGCCGCCCAGCAGACCGTCGATCAGCTGACGCAGCAGCTCGCCGCCCAGCAGACCGTGATCGACCAGGCGCGCGCGGTGTACCAGTGCGAGCTGACCGGCCAGGGTGCCGGCACCGTGCCCGGCTGCACCGGAGTGGCCGGCGACGGGGCCAGCAGCGACGCGGCGCAGGCGCAGCTCGCCCAGGCGCAGTCGGCCTACGACGCGCTGTCGACGCAGTTGCAGCAGGCGCAGTCCACCCTCGCCGCCGCCAACACCGCCGGCGCCGAGGCCGCGGCATCCTCCGCCGACCAGAACAAGCAGCAGGCCGAAGACCAGCTCCCCGCCGCGCGACAGCAGTACGAGGCGGCCCTCGCCGCCTACAACGCCCGCGCGTCGTCGGTGGCCGAAGGCAATGCGGGAGCGGTGGGTCTGCTCAGCCAGATCACGGCCCTCGAGCGCCTGTCTGATCGCGAACCGGTGCTGCGCTGGGCGCACTATCTCATCGCGGCGCTGTTCTTCATGATCGAGTTGCTCCCGGTGATCGTGAAGGTGCTGACGAGCTTCGGCGGCCCCTCGCTGTACGAGAAGGCCGAGAAGATGCGCGGTCAGATCGCCCTCGACCGGGTCTCGGCGCGCACCTTCCGCAAGCGCGCCGACATCATCGCCGACGAGGCGAACCGGGTACCGGCCACGGTGGCCTGATGGTCGTCCGCAGCGCCGGGCTCCTGCTGTACCGGCTGGAGCCTTCGCCGCAGGTGCTCATCGCGCACATGGGCGGGCCGTTCTGGGCGAAGAAGGACGCCGGAGCGTGGTCAATCCCGAAGGGCGAGTACGCCCCCGAGACCGAGGACGCCCTGGATGCCGCTCACCGCGAGTTCCGCGAGGAGCTCGGCGTCGAGCCGCCCGAGACGGAGTGGGCCGAGCTCGGCACCTTCGCGTACAGCAGCGGCAAGAAGATCCTCGTCTTCTGCGGCGACGGCGCCGGGTTCACGGCATCCGCCTTCACATTCGGCACCTTCGAGATGGAGTGGCCGCCCCGCTCGGGGCGCACGGCGTCGTTCCCCGAGGTCGACCGCGCGAAGTGGATGGACCTGGATGCCGCGCGCGAGGCGCTCGTGAAGGGCCAGCGTCCCGTGATCGACTCGCTCGAGAGGGCGCTGCAGGAGCTCGCCAGCGCCTGACGCCCCGCGCTTCGCGATCCGCGCCCGCCGCTGTACCCGCTTCCTTCCGTGCCTGCTTATCCGTTCGAGTGTCCAAGACACCCGGACGTTCCGGAAGTTCGTCCGGGTGTCTTGGACGGTCGCGAGGGGGTGCACGGCGGCCGCGCACACCTACGCAGCGCCTTATCGCCCGCGTGGCCGCGTTCGGCTCACCGGCGGGACGCGTCGGATCACGGGCGCAGCAGCACCTTGCCGACGCGGGGCGAGTCGCTCGCGCGCGCGGCGTCGCGGGCGTCCTCGAGGGCGAAGGTCGCCGCGACGGGGAGGGTCAGGGTGCCGTCGGCAAGGTAGTGCGACAGTTCGCCGAACAGGGCGCCGCGGGTCTCGGCATCCATCGTCTTGCTGACGACGCTGCCCCAGAAGCCCTTGACGGTGGCCTGGCGGAAGATGATGTCGCCGGCCGAGAGCTCGAGCTTGCCCGCGCCCATCGAGCCGAAGATCACGAGCGTGCCGTTCTCGCTCAGCAGCGACAGCACGTCGTTGCTCGCCGAGCCTCCGACCGAGTCGACGCCGGCGACGATGCGTGCGCCGTCGGCGAGGGCGAGAGCGGCGTCGCGCCAGCCTTCGGCGTCGGTCGAGACGACGTTGTCGATGCCCTGCTCGGCGAGTTCGGCGACGGCGCTCCGGCGGCGCACGAGGCCGATCACGTGGATGCCGCGGGCCTTGGCGATCTGCGCGACCATGCGGCCGACGGCGCCGTTGGCGGTGTTCTGCACGATCCAGTCGCCCGGCTGCAGGTCGAGGGAGTGCAGAAGGCTGATGGCGCTGAAGGGCATCGACACGAGCTGCGAGGCGACCTCGTCGCTCAGGCCGTCGGCGACGGGGATGAGGCCCGCGGCCTTGGCGACGACCTGTTCGGCCCAGACGCCGAAGGTTCCGCCGGTGGCCACGCGCTGGCCGACGGTGAGGCCCTCGACGCCCTCGCCGAGCTCCTCGACGATGCCGACCGCTTCGGTGCCGGCCCGCGCGGGCAGGTCGGGCTTGAAGCCGTAGGTGCCGCGGATGGTCCACAGGTCGTGGTTGTGGATGGGCGACAGCAGCACGCGCAGACGCACCTCGCCGGGCCCGGGGGTCGGGGTCTCGACCTCTTCGACGCCGAGGACGTCGGCGGGCTCGCCGAACTCGTGGTGGATGACTGCGCGCATGGAATGCCTCCTGTGGTTATTTTGTAACGACCGGTCTAATATAGACCTCGAGCCCGAGGATGCAACCGGAAAGGCCCCGTGTCCGTCGAGGGGTCCGGCGGCTTCGACAGGCTCAGCCACCTCCGGTCTGAGGCGGGGTCCGGTGGCTTCGACAGGCTCAGCCGCCTGTCACGGAGGACCCTGAGCCTGTCGAAGGGTCCGGGCGCCACCACGACCAGGAGAGGAAGATCATGGGCAGGATGCCGCGCTTCGATCGCTCCGTCGTCGTCGACGCCGCGCGCGACGTCTTCTGGCGCCGCGGATACGCCGAGGCGGGCATCGTCGAGCTCGAGGAGGCGACGGGCCTCACGCGCTCGAGCCTGTACAACGCCTTCGGCAGCAAACGGGGCCTGTTCGACGCCGTGCTCGCCGCCTACCTCGACGACGTCGTGCGCACACGGCTGCGCCCCCTGGGCGGTGGCGACCCCGGTGCCCTCGAGGCGTACGTCGACGACATGCGCGCTGCCATCGCGGCCGACGCCCCGCGCGCCCGCCTCGGGTGCCTGCTGCTGAACGCGGGGTCGTCTCCGCTCGCGAGCGACGATGCCGAGGTGCGCACGCTCGTCTCCGACTACGCGGCCGAGATGCGCGCGGCGATCCGCGCGGCCGTCGCCGACCGGCGCCCCGACCTGACCCCGGAGGCCGTCGACGCGCTCGCCGCGGTCTGCGCCTCGCTCGTGGTGGCCGGCCTCACCCTCGCGCGCGCCGATCGCGATGCGGCGCTGGGGACGCTGGCATCCATCCCGGCGACGCTGGAGTCGTGGGGGCGGGGCTGATCGCGCGAGTCGCCGAAAATCGTCGCCGCCGGGCCTCTCGAAGCAACAGATCGTGGCGAGTCGCGCGGTGAGGGTGCGGGCTCAGCCCAGCTTGACCGCGGTGCCGTAGGCGACGACCTCCTGGAAGTTCTGCGCCACCTCGCTCGTGTCGAATCGCATCGCGACGACGGCATCCGCCCCCACCGCCTGAGCGGCCTCGATCAGACGCTGCTTGGCTTCGTCGCGACTCTCCTGAAGTTGCTGAGTGAGGCCCTGCAGCTCGCCGCCGAAGAGGGACTTGAGACCGGCGCCGAACTGCACGCCGATGTTGCGGGCGCGCACGGTCAGGCCGGTCACTTCGCCGTAGACGTCGACGATCTGACGGCCGGGGACATCGTTCATGGTGGTCACGAGCATGCGCCCAGTGTGGCAGGGGGTTGCTGTCCGCGCGAGGGGTGATTTCTGCCGCTCTGTGTATACGCAAGTGGCCCAGCGTGCACAACGTGAGCCATTTTCACGCGCGACTGCATACAATGAGAGGCGACGTGAGGGAGGTGCGACATGCGGGCGAGCGAACGCGCGTACGCGACCCTCCTCGACGAGATCCAGACCGGCGCCCTGGCGCCCGGAACGGTGCTGGGCGAGGTGGAGCAGTCCACGCGCCTCGGTGTCAGCCGCACGCCGCTGCGCGAGGCCCTGCGGCGGCTGGCCTCCGACGGACTCGTCATCCAGGCCTCGCCGCGGGTCACCGTCGTCGCCGGCATCGACGCCGACGACATCCGCGCCCTGTTCGACCTTCGTCGCGCGCTCGAGACGGAGGCCGCCCGCCTGGCCGCGCAGCGCGGCGACCGACGGGTGTTTCTCGCGCTGGCCGCGGAGTTCGAGCGTGTCGACACCGCGGATGCCGACGACTACTACGCACTCATCGCCCGCTTCGATGCCGCGATCGACGCAGCGGTCGACAACTCCTACCTCTCGGCGGCCCTGCGCAGCGTCCGCACGCACCTCGTGCGGGTGCGACGCATGGCGCGCGACAACCCCCTACGGCTCTCGGCCTCGGCGCGAGAGCATGAACTGATCGCGCGAGCGATCGGCAGCGGCGACCCCGAACTCGCCGCCCACGCCACCCACGTGCACCTGCACAACGCCTTCACGACCATCCTCGAAGCCCTCACGGAGGACCCCTCATGACGATCACCCATCACGTGCGCGTGCACCGCAGCGACGAGAACCTCGCCCGCGAGGGGCAGCTCGCCTGGGCGCTCGCGCGCGTCGCGGTCGACCCGGTCGCCGTCGACGACGACGTGGTCGACATGATCGTCAACCGCCTCATCGACAACGCCGCGGTCGCCGCGGCATCCCTCACCCGTCAGCCGGTGAGCGCCGCGCGCCAGCAGGCGCTCGACCACGCCGTGTCGATCGGCGGATCCGGAGCCACCGTGTTCGGGTGCGCGCTCGAGCGCCGCTCGAGCCCCGAATGGGCGGCCTGGGCCAACGGCGTCGCCGTGCGCGAGCTCGACTACCACGACACCTTCCTCGCGGCCGACTACTCGCACCCCGGCGACAACATCCCGCCCGTGCTCGCGGTCGCCCAGCACACCGGACGCGACGGCGCCGCCCTCGTGCGCGCGCTCGCGACGGCGTACGAGATCCAGATCGACCTCGTGCGCGCGATCTCGCTGCACAAGCACAAGATCGACCACGTCGCCCACCTCGGCCCGGCCGCGGCCGCCGGCATCGGCACCCTGCTCGACCTCGACCAGGAGACGATCTACCAGGCGATCGGCCAGGCGCTTCACGTCACCACCGCCACGCGTCAGTCGCGCAAGGGCGAGATCTCGACGTGGAAGGCCCACGCCCCCGCCTTCGCCGGGAAGATGGCCATCGAGGCCGTCGACCGCGCGATGCGCGGCGAGACGAGCCCCTCGCCGATCTACGAGGGCGAGGACGGCGTGATCGCCTGGATGCTCGACGGCCCCGACGCCTCCTACGACGTGCCGCTTCCCGGCGAGGGCGAGAGCAAGCGCGGCATCCTCGATTCGTACACGAAGGAGCACTCGGCCGAGTACCAGGCGCAGGCGTGGATCGACCTCGCCCGCCGCCTCGGCACCGAGCGCCCCGACCTGCGCGACCCCGCCAACGTGGCATCCATCGTCCTGCACACGAGCCACCACACGCACTACGTGATCGGGTCGGGGGCGAACGACCCGCAGAAGTACGACCCGACCGCCTCGCGCGAGACGCTCGACCACTCGATCCCGTACATCTTCGCGGTCGCCCTGCAGGACGGCGCGTGGCACCACGTCGACTCCTACGCTCCCGAGCGCGCGGGACGCTCCGACACCGTCGCACTCTGGCACAAGGTGACGACGGCGGAGGATGCCGAATGGACGCGCCGCTACCACTCCGAGGATCCGAACGAGAAGGCCTTCGGCGGTCGGGTGGTCATCACCCTCGCCGACGGCACCGTCGTCGAGGACGAGATCGCCGTCGCCGACGCCCACCCCCTCGGCGCCCGGCCGTTCGCGCGCGAGGATTACATCCGCAAGTTCCGCGTGCTCGCCGAGCCCGTGCTGCTGCCCGAGGAGATCGAGCGTTTCCTCGCGCTCGTGCAGCGCCTGCCCGAGCTGACCCCCGCCGAGGTCATGCAGCTCACGATCGTCGCGAAGCCCGGCGTGCTGGCCCTCGCCCCGGCGCCGAAGGGGCTGTTCTGATGCTGCTCGCGCGCACAACGGCGGGGCGCTCCGCCGACACGCCGGTCCCGGATGCCGCGCGGCGGCGTGTCGCGCGCCCGGCCCGCCGTTGTGCACACATCGGCGGCGGCGGCACGCCCGGCAACCTCGTGCCGCCGGTGCGCGTGTGGCGCCGGTCCAGCCGGGCGCTGTGCACAGCTCCGGATTTCCGGAGTCGGCGGGTGCCGGCTGCCGCGGGATTCCGCGGGGGCTCGGCCCCGGCCCGAACGATTCGCCGGAGTTGTGCACGCCCGACGGGAGGGAAATGATGCTGTACGCCCAGACCACCGCACAGCAGAAGCGGCGCGCGCTGCGCGAGAAGCTGGCATCCGGAGAGCTCGTACGGATGCCGGGGGCCTTCAACCCGCTGTCGGCCCGGCTCATCGAGCGCAAGGGCTTCGACGGCGTCTACATCTCGGGCGCCGTGATCTCGGCCGACCTCGGGCTGCCCGACATCGGGCTGACGACCCTCACCGAGGTCGCGGGCCGGGGCCAGCAGATCGCGCGCATGACGGAGCTGCCCGCGATCATCGACGCCGACACCGGGTTCGGCGAGCCGATGAACGTCGCGCGCACGATCCAGACGCTGGAGGACGCGGGCCTCGCCGGCACCCACATCGAGGACCAGGTCAACCCGAAGCGCTGCGGTCATCTCGACGGCAAGAGCGTCGTGGATGCCGACACGGCGATCAAGCGCATCCGCGCCGCCGTCGACGCCCGGCGCGATCCGGACTTCCTCATCATGGCGCGCACCGACGTGCGCGCGGTGGAGGGACTGGATGCCGCGATCGACCGCGCCAAAGCCCTGGTCGATGCCGGCGCCGACGCGATCTTCCCCGAGGCGATGCGCGACCTCGGCGAGTTCGAGGCGATGCGCACCGCGCTGGACGTGCCGATCCTGGCGAACATGACCGAGTTCGGGAAGTCGGAGTTGTTCTCGACGCGGCAGCTGCAGGATGCCGGGGTGAACCTCGTCATCTGGCCGGTATCGCTCCTGCGCCTCGCGATGGGAGCGGCGGGCCGGGGCCTGGACGCCCTGTCATCCGAGGGTCATCTGCGCGACCAGCTCGGCGAGATGCAGCACCGCGCCGACCTGTACGACCTGATCGACTACGAGGGCTACACCCGCTTCGACGCCTCGGTGTTCGACTTCACCGTCGAGCGCTGAGGCGCGAACCGGCTGCCGGCCGCCCACCATGTCCCACTTATGGCGGAGCATGTCCCCCTTACGTCGGTCCTTGTCCCACTTATCGCCAGTGTGGGGGCGCCAAACCGGCCATAAGTGGGACAACGTCCGCCTCGCGGCCGCCGCCGCACCACCGCCGCCACCGAATCCGGCAGCATGAAGACCGAGCACGACTCAAGGGAGAGACGATGACCGACATCAAGAAGGGTCTCGCCGGCGTCACCGTCGACGAGACCGCCGTCAGCAAGGTGAACCCCGAGACGAACAGCCTGCTCTACCGCGGATACCCCGTGCAGGAGCTCGCCGCGACCCAGCCTTTCGAGGCGGTGGCGTACCTGCTGTGGAACGGGGAGCTTCCGGATGCCGCACAGCTCGCCGCCCTGCGTCGCACCGAGCGCGGGCACCGGGCCCTGAGCGACGACGTCCGCGCCGCGATCGACCTGCTGCCCACGAGCGCCCACCCGATGGACGAGGTGCGCACCGCCGTGAGCGTGATCGGCGCGCGCGAGACGGCGGGCATCTCGAACGTGATGGATGCCGTGGGTACCCCCGAAGAGAACCTCGAGCGGTCCGTCCGCCTGTGGGCGCAACTGCCCGCCGTCGTCGCCTACGGCCAGCGCCGCCGTCGGGGCCAGGAGCTGATCGACCCCCGCGACGACCTCGACTACGCGGCGAACTTCCTGTGGATGACGTTCGGCGAGGAGATCTGCACACCGACGGAGGGGGCTGAGCCTGTCGAAGCCGCCGGGGGTGCGTCGGCGCCGGACCCTTCGACAAGCTCAGGGTCCTCGGGTGCGAGCTCGGGGTCCTCGGGGGCGAGCTCGGCTTCGGCGGAGCGGGCTGAGCCTGTCGAAGCCGCCGGGGGTGCGTCGGCGCCGGACCCTTCGACAAGCTCAGGGTCCTCGGGTGCGAGCTCGGGGCCCGCGGGGGCGGGCTCAGAGCCCGCGGCTGCGGGCTCGGGTTCCTCGGCCGTTCCCGACCCCGTCGTCGTCGACGCGTTCAACCGGTCGATGATCCTGTACGCGGAGCACTCCTTCAACGCCTCGACCTTCACCGCGCGCGTCATCGCCTCGACCCTCAGTGACCTGTACTCCGCCGTCACGGGCGCGATCGGCGCCCTCAAGGGACCGCTGCACGGCGGGGCGAACGAGGCCGTGCTGCACGTGTTCACCGAGATCGGTTCGGCCGAGAACGTCGGCCCGTGGCTCGATGCGGCGCTCGCCGAGAAGCGCAAGATCATGGGCTTCGGACACCGCGTGTACAAGCGCGGCGACTCCCGCGTGCCCACGATGAAGGCCGCCCTCGACACCCTCGTGGCGCACTACGACCGCCCCGACGTCGCCGCTCTCTACGACGCCCTCGAGTCGCAGTTCGTGGAGCGCAAGGGCATCTACCCCAACCTCGACTACCCCTCCGGCCCGGCGTACGACCTCATGGGCTTCGACACCCTCACCTTCACGCCCCTGTTCGTGGCCGCGCGCGTGACCGGCTGGACGGCGCACGTGCGCGAGCAGCAGGCCTCCAACGCGCTGATCCGTCCGCTGTCGGCCTACGTCGGTCCCGACGAGCGACACGTCGAGGGATACGTGCCGGATGCCGCCGACGTCGAGGCGCAGGAGCGTCCCAAGGAGGCGGCGGGCTGATGTCCGAGCCGCGGATCGTCCTCGTCTCGGGTGCCCGCACGCCCATCGGCTCGTTCGGGGGCGCGCTCGCGGGCGTCGACGCGTACGAGCTCGGCGCCGTCGCCGTGACCGAGGCCCTGGCCCGGGCCGGGGTCGAGAAGGATGCCGTCGACGAGGTCGTCATGGGCTGCATTGCCCAGAACGGTCCCGACGCCTACAACGCCCGCCGGGTCGCGCTCGCCGCGGGGCTTCCCACGCGCGTGCCCGCGTTCACCGTCAACCGTCTGTGCGGCTCGGGCCTGCAGGCGATCTGGTCGGCAGCTCAAGAACTGCGCTGGGGCGGCATCGACGTCGCCGTCGCGGGCGGCGACGAGAGCATGTCACGCACGCCCTTCCTGGAGTACGGCGCCCGCGGCAACGCGCGCCTCGGCGATCGCACCCTGCTCGACGGCACCCTCGCGATCCTCACCGACCCCTTCAGCGGCCGGCACATGGGCACGACGGCCGAGGTGGTGGCATCCCGGTACTCCGTCTCGCGCGAGGAGCAGGACGCCTTCGCCGTCGAGAGCCAGCGTCGGGCCGCGACGGATGCCGCTCGCGCGGCGCTCGCGGAGGAGATCGTGGCCGTGACCACCGGCGGACGGAAGCCCGTTGAGGTGTCGGTCGACGAGCACCCGCGCCCCGGAACCACGATGGAGGCGCTGGCGGGCTTGCGGCCGGCCTTCGAGAAGGACGGGTCGGTCACGGCCGGCAACTCCTCGGGCATCAACGACGGTGCCGCCGCGACCGTGCTCATGCGCGAAGACGACGTGAGCGAGCGCGGGTTGTCGGGCCTCGCGACCCTGGAGGCCGTGACGACGGCCGGCGTCGACCCCGAGATCATGGGCTACGCCCCGGTCATCGCCCTGCAGCGCCTGTGGGAGCAGACGGGTCTCACCCCCGCCGACGTCGACGTCATCGAGCTGAACGAGGCGTTCGCCGCCCAGGCCGTCGCCGTGATCCGCGACGCGGGTCTCGACCCCGAGAAGGTCAACCCGTACGGCGGCGCGATCGCCCTCGGCCATCCCGTCGGCGCGACCGGGGCGATCCTCACCGTCCGCGCGGCCCTCGACCTGCATCGCCGCGACCTCGAGTACGCGGTCGTGACGATGTGCATCGGCGGAGGCCAGGCCCTCGCCGCGCTGCTGCGGCGGTACTGACCCGGGGCGCGCCCGACCGGTCGCGCCGCCGCGCCGGAGCGTGCCGTCGTGCGGATGTCGGTGGTGACACGCCGTGAGCGAGGGCTGTGGGGCGGTGTGTCGGGTTCGGGGTCCGCGGGACGGTTCGGTTCGGGTGGTGTCGGTGCCGCCACACCCGAGCGTGCCGTCGTGCGGATGTCGGCGGTGACACGCCGTGAGCAAGGGCTGTGGGGCGGCGTGTCGGGTTCGGGGTCCGCGGGACGGTCGAGCCTCGGCGCGCGTCAGGGGGCGAGGGACAGGAAGACGTCGACCTCGTCCTCGGAGTCCAGGGCGAAGCCGACGCGCTCGTAGAGGCGGCGCGCGGGGCTGCCCTGCAGCACGTTCAAGCGCGTCGGGCCGTCGTGCGCTTCGGCGAGGACCTGCGCCAGAACCCCGCCGCCGACGCCGCGACCCTGCAGAGCGGATGCCAGGTAGAAGTGCTCGATCCAGCGGGTGGCCCCGTCGGGCCGGACGGTGATCGAACCGGCATCCGCCCCGTCGACGACGATGATGCGCGTCCACTCCGGACGGAAGCCGTCGCGCATCCGCTGCCGCACACGATGCGCGTCGAAGCGGCCGAGGCGTTCGAGGTCGCCGCGCAGCACCTCGGCGCGCAGCTCGACGAGCCACTCGATGTCGGCGGCGACGGCCGGGCGCAGACGGTACTCCATCCCTCGACCCTAGATCCGCGCGAGTCGCCACGAAGTGTCGCCTTCGGGCGTCCCGTGGTGGCAGGACCTGGCGACTCACGCGAAGGCGGGCGCCCGGGATACTGGGCGCATGAGTGTGTTCCTTCTCGGCGGCGGCCGCGATGCCGCCGTCTGCGGACCGTTGCTGGAGACCTTCGTGAGCGAGGCGCGGGAGCGGGCGAACGCGCGTCCCGTGATCGCCCTGCTGCTCGTGCTCGAGGCCGACGACGACGCCTCGGTCGATCGCTTCCGCGGCGTCCTCGAGGCCGCCGGAGCAGCATCCGACGAGATCCACGTGCACGCGATCGTCGAGGGGGAGAACTTCAGGGAGGCCGCGATCGAGGCCGACGGCGTGTTCGTCGGGGGCGGCCTGACCCCGGCGTATCACGCTGCCTTCCGCGTGGTCCGGGAGGCGCTGCGCGAACGGGTGGCCGGGGGGATGCCGTACGCCGGCTTCTCGGCGGGAGCGGCGATCGCGGCGGAGCGTGCGCTCGTGGGGGGCTGGCTGCGCGGCGGCGTCGAGGTCTGCTCCGAGGACGCGGGCGAAGAGCTCGGCGAGCTCGAGGTGCGCCCGGGCCTCGGACTCCTCGGCTTCGCCGTCGACGTGCACGCCGCCCAGTGGGGCACCCTGTCGCGCCTGATCGCCGCGGTCGACGCGGGCCTCGTCACCGACGGCGTGGCGATCGATGAGCACACGGCCCTGGTGATCTCGGCGCAGGCGGTCCCGGCGGTGCGGGGCAGCGGGCAGGTGTGGCGCGTGGAGTCCGCGGCATCCGGGGTCCGCGTTCAGGTGCTCCGGGCCTGAGGCTCCGCGTCCCACGCGATCTGCGCGAACGGGAACGGCCCCCACCCGCGAGGGTGAGGGCCGTTCCGGTGTCCGGCGTCAGACCGTGCGGCGGCGCCGCAGGGCGAACGCGAGGCCGCCCGCGACCACGAGGAACCCGCCCGCGAGGGCGAGGCCCCACGGCGCCTCGGCGCCGGTCGTGGCGAGGGACCCGCCGGGCTGCGCACCGGGCTGACCGGGCTGCGTGCCGGGCTGGCCCGGCGCGGGGACCGGCGTCGGCTCGGCGCTGGGCTGACCCGGCTCCGGAGTAACGTCCGACGCGATGATCGCGCGGCCGAGCGGTGCGGGGTCGACCACGCCGGTCGCCTCGAAGTACGAAAGCGTCGCGTCGAGGTCGATCTGCCCGGTGTCGGTGCGAGCGGTCCCCGCCGCGAAGGTCGGGAACCCGTCGCCGCCGTTCGCGAGGAACGAATTCGTCACCACGGTGAACGTGTCGGTGTCGGCGATCGCGCGGCCCTGGTAGGCCATCGACACGACCGAACCGACGCGGGGGTTCGCCGCGTCCTGCGTGTAGGTGTAGGTGAAGCCGTCGGACACGCCCAGGTGCAGCTTCGGCCGGTCGCCCGTGGCCTTCCACTGCTCGTTCAGGATGCCGCGGATCTGCTCACCCGTCAGCGTCACCGTCACCAGGGTGTTGGCGAACGGCTGCACGAGCGCCGCCTCCTTGTAGGTCACCACGCCGTCATCGCCCTTCAGCAGGTCGGCGCGCAGGCCGCCCGGGTTCATCAGCGCGATCTGCGCCTTCGTCCCGGCGTAGGCGGGGTTCTCCGACGTCGCCCAGAGGTACACGTCGGCGACCCAGTTGCCCATCGACGACTCGACGCCGCGGTCGGCGCCCGACGGCGTGCCACCGCGCAGGATGTCGCCGCTGATCTCCCCGACCGGCTTCGCGCCGATGACGTCCGCCTGCGCGACGTACTCCGCGACCTTCGCCGCGATGTCGGCGTCCGGAGCCGCCGCGCCCGCGAGCGGGAACGTGGTCCCCGAGATGGATGCCAGCGAGTCGGCGCGCGTGTCCCAGCTGAGCGACAGCTGACCCATCGCCTTGCCGTACTCCGACGCCTGGATCACGGGGCGGGTGCGGTCGGTGCCGGCCACGGGCAGATCGCACGCGTACGTCTGGTGCGTGTGGGCCGACACGATCGCGTCGATCTCGGGGGAGGCGTTCACCGCGAGGGCGCCGAACCCGGCCTGGTCGGCCGCGATGGCCGCGCAGTCGTTCGACGTCGAGGCTCCCGAGTGGGTCAGCAGCACGATGACGTCGGCGAGGTCACCGGCGGTGATCTCGTCGGCCACGCGGTTCGCGGCCTCGAGCTGGTCGCCGAAGTCCAGGCCCGCGATGCCGGCCGGGTCGACCATGGTCGCGGTGTCGGGGGTCACGGTGCCGATGAAGGCCACGCGGACGCCGTCGATGTCCTCGACCGCGTACTCCTGCAGCGCGGGCTCCTTCGTGCCCTTCTTGTAGACGTTGGCGCCGAGTCCGAACTCGCCCCCGCCGTACTCGGGGAGCACACGGTCGGTCAGGTCGGCGAAGCCGCGGTCGAACTCGTGGTTGCCCACCGCCGAGACGTCCAGACCCGAGGCCGTCAGCGTGTCGATCGTGGGGGAGTCGTCCTGGATGAGCGAGGTGAAGGTCGAGGCGCCGATGTTGTCGCCGGCCGAGACGAACAGCGTATTCGGGTTCTGCGCTTCCTTCGCCTTCACCGCGCCCGCGAGCACCGCGGCGCCGGCCTCGCCCTGCGACCCGGCCTCGAGGCGACCGTGGAAGTCGTTGATGGTGAGGATGTCGATGTCGGTGACGTTCGGGTCCTCGACCGCGAAGACGGTCGTGGTGCCCGAGACCTCGTTGCCGACTGCCACGAGCGGCCGACCGGTGGGGGAGTCCTCCGCGGAGATGAATTCCACACCCTCGGGGCCCAGGTCGCCGGCCGTCGACAACAGCTCGCGGTCGGCGCTGTCGTCGCCGGTCAGCTGATCCTCCACCGAGACCGAGAAGTCGCGGTTGTTGACATATCCGGCGTAGGTCGCGTCCGCGGGGTCGGTGATGTCGTACGTCATCACGCCGCCCACGCGCTCGAGGCCGATGAAGGCGTAGGTGCGGCCGTCGACCTGACCGATCGCGAGGCTCTCGGGCTCGGGGCCCTTGTCGTCGCTGCGCCCCTCCAGGTTGGACTCCGAGTGGTTCGAGTTGAAGAAATCGGGGTTGACGTCGTGCGTGATGCGCTCGAAGTCGGGGCCGGAGTCGAAGACCTGCTCACCGGCGGTGTTCCACACCGAGAAGCCGCGGCCGCCGAAGGTGTACAGCTCGTCGTAGCAGGTGCCGTCGGCGTTCAGACCCATGTCGGTCGCGACGTTGAGGCGGCCCAGGTCGGCGTCGTCGAGCGAGCCGGCGAGCGGGCTGTCGTCGCACACCGGCGCGAGGCCGTCGTCGCCGAGGTCCTTGACGCGAGCGGTGTCGTTGTACTCGCCCCACTCGCGTCCGTCGCCCTCGTTCGCGGTGACGAGGTAGGTCTCGCCCTCGGCCTCGAACGCCTCGATGCCGTCGGGCATGTACATCCCGAACAGGCCCGGGTAGCTCTTCTCGCTGAAGGTGGGGGCGTCCTCGGGGTCGCGGTCACTGGCATCGAGCGTCTCGACGCCGTAGTCCTTGAAGCCGAGGGGGCGGATGCCGGTGACCTCGGCCGAGGCGAGGTCGACAACCGCGAGGGCGTTCGCCTCCTGCAGCGTGACGTAGGCGGTCCCGCCGGCGACGGCGACGTACTCGGGCTCGAGGTTGCGACTCACGCGATCGGCGGCGAGCGGGGTGTCGCCCTGATCGGGGGCGGCGACGTCGGGCCCGAACACGCGCACGGCGGGGTCGAGCGTCTTCGAGCCGCCCTCCTCGAAGGCCGCGAAGTCCGCGATGCGGACGGCATCCTGGCCCGGGGCGGCTTTTCCGGCGGGGAGCGCGACGATGCCGACCGATCCCTCGGGGTCGGCCGAGAAGTCGTCCGCCGGCTCGCCCTCGTTCGCCACCACGGCGGCGGTGCCGTCGGCGGTGAGCGTCACCATGTCGGGCAGGGCACCCACGGTGACCTCTCCCAGCACGGTGGGCTCGGCGGCATCCGCGTCGAAGAACACCAGACGGCCGGGGGCGGTCTTCTCGGTCGCCTCGAGGGCGATGACTCCGAGGCCGTCGCCGCGCACGGCGAGGGAGTTGGCGACTCCCGTGCCCGTGATGTCGTAGAGCTTCGTCGGAGCGGCGGGGTTGCTGTTGTCCAGGACCTCGACGGCGCCGGCCTGCGCGTTGACCACGAACAGGCGGTTCTTGTACGCGTGCACGATCTCGGCGGCGGACTGGTCGAACACCCCGGTCTCGTACGTGCCGAGCGGGCGCAGGGTGACCGCGCTGCCGGCGGCGACGTCGCTCACGGGGTCGGGGACGAGGGCGGCGGAGGCCGCGGTGACGCTCGACAGGGCGAGCGCGCAGACGGCCGCGGTCGTCGCGGTGAGCGCGACGGTACGGCGAAGGAACGGCGAAGGCATGGCTGTGTCCTCGGGGCAGGGGGCGCGTGCGTCGCGGGGGCGGGCACGGGGATGCCGCGGGGGCGGCGTCGCGGCCGAGTCTGCCTGCGGGCGGTGTCGCGGCGGTGAACAGAGCACGAACGACCGCGCTCGGATCCCCCCGGAGGACGAGCGGAGGGCCCCGAGGACAGGTCGGGGCCCTCCGCCGGACCGTGTCAGATCGGTTGCGGCACGGGCGCGAGCGGAAGGGACACCCGGTGGGTCCCGGACTCGATGTCGAGCTCGCGATCGTCGGGGAGACGGATCACCCCGGTCGCACCGGTCGGGACCGTCACGTCGACGGTGAGGACATCGTCCACGACCCTCCACTCGATCGCTGCACGGCCGTAGGGCGTCTCGTGGGCCGTGCGCGCGAACGTGAGGCCGCCCCCCGGTCGGGGCGCGAAGATGATCCGGCGGTATCCCGCATCGGCGGGAGCGAGGCCGCCGACGGTGCGGTGGATCCAGTCCGCGACGGCGCCCAGTGCGAAGTGGTTGAAGGATGTCATCCCGCCCGGATTCACCGTGCCATCGGGAAGCAGGCTGTCCCAGCGCTCCCACGTCGTGGTTCCCCCCGACAGCACGGTGTACATCCACGACGGGCACTCACGCTCCAGCAGCAGGTCGTATGCCGCGTCCACGTGCCCCGAGTTCGTCAGGGCGTCGGTGATGAGGGGCGTGCCGGCGAAACCGGTCGCGATGCGGTTCCCGCCCGTGCGGACCAGTTCGGCCAGGCGCGCCCCCCACCGTCGTCGCTCATCCTCGTCGGCGGCCAGGTCGAATTCGATCGCCAACGCGTACGCGGTCTGCGCATCGCTGGTGAGGAGACCGGATGCCGCCACGTACTCGGCGCGGAACGCGGCCTTCACCTCGGCGGCGAGAGTGCTGTAGGCGATCTCGTCCTCCACCTTGCCCAGGACGGCGGCCGTCTTCGACAGGTGCAGGCTCGACCAGGCGAAGTACGCCGTGGCGACGAGGTAGCGATCGGTCGTGGCGTCCGCGGGGTCGTGCGGGGGTGCCGCGGGGTCCAGCCAGTCCCCCAGCTGGAAGCCGGAGTTCCACAGGCGCGAGGGGCCGGCGAGTCGACGGATCAGATCCACCCACCGGCGCGCGGAGTCGTACTGGTCGCGGAGGATCTGCTCGTCGCCGAACTGCCGATACAGGGTCCACGGCGTCAGCACCGCGACGTCTCCCCACGCTGCTCCGGGCCGGATGGGGGTCCACTCCTCCCCACCCGGGATGACCGGCACGTACCAGGGCACCGTGCCGTCGGGCAGCTGCTCGACCGCCACGTCGCGCAGCCACGAGCGCAGCATCCCGGAGCAGTCGTAGAGGTAGGACGCGGCGGGCGCGAAGACCTGGAGATCCCCGGTCCAGCCGAGTCGTTCATCGCGCTGAGGGCAGTCGGTGGGGATGTCGACGAAGTTGTCGCGCATCGACCATCGCACGTTCTCGTGCAGGCGGTTCAGCAGGGGATCCGAGGACTCGAACCACCCCGTGCGGGTCATGTCGGTGTGGTAGACCCGCGCCACGACCGATCCCGGCGCGATGTCCCCGGGCCACCCGTCGATCTCCGCGTACCGGAAACCGTGGATGGTGAATCGGGGCTCCCAGGTGAGGGCGGTGCCGTCGGTCACCAGGACATCGGTCGCGGCGGCTCCTCGCAGAGGCCGCGTGTACAACTCGCCGTCTTGAAGCACCTCGGCGTGCCGGAGGGTGATGACGCGTCCCGATTCCGCTTCCACCTCGACGCGCAGTCGTCCCGAGATGTTCTGACCGAAGTCCAGGATCCAGGCCCCGGATGCGGACCGCGTGATCGATCTGGGCTCGAGCTCCTCCGTGCAACGCACCGGCGGGCCCTCCGGAGCGACGAGCGTCGCGTGCTCGACCGGTGTCACCAGCACGGGACTCCACACGGGATCGGGTGCTGCCGCCCACTCCGCGGCATCCGCGCGGGCATCGTAGTACTCGCCTTCGTAGAGGCCGGTGCTGAGGATCGGGCTGGGAGCCGCCTCCCAGGAGTCATCCGTGGCGATGACCGTGCGGCTTCCGTCGACGTGCTCGATCTCGAGCTGCGCGATCAGACCGATGTCGCTGCCGTAGAGGTTGGGGTATCCGCCGTGGAATCCCAGGCGCCCGCGGTACCAGCCGTCGGACAGCCACGCCGCGATCGTGTTCGACCCCTCGGCCAGATGAGCGGTGACATCGTAGGTGTAGTACCGGAGGCGTTCACCGTAGACCGTCCACCCGGGCGAGAGCGCATCGTCGCCCACTCGTCGCCCGTTGATCTCGACCTCGTACAGCCCGTGCGCGGTGACGTAGAGCCGAGCGCGGGCGATGGCTCCCCCGACGTCGAGCGACCGGCGCACGCGCGGCGGCCGGCGCAACGACGTCGCGTCCTCCTCCCACGCCGGGCCGACAGCCGACGCCGTCCAATCGGAGGGATGGAGAAGGCCCGCCTCGACCTCGGCGGGAGGCGACCATTCGGATGCCGAGCCGTCCACTCCGTGGACGCGCACGCGGACCGTCGCCCGGTCGCGGGATCCGAGAGCGGTGAAGGGCCACGACACGAGCACCGATTCCGCTGCGTCGATTCGCCCTGTCGTCTCCCTCCGTACGTCGGAGCGGAACTCGAGTTCGTACGCGCTCTGACGCCAGCCCGCGGGTGCCGTGGTCTTCCACGACAGTCTCGGCTCGGGGACGCCGATGCCGAGTGCTCCGGGCAGATGTTCGAAGGTGAGGGGGGATACGTCGATGGTCATGCGGGGGTCGTCTCATCCTGCTTCGGGTGAATCATCGGTTTGAGGGTGGAGCGGTCGCGCCCCGGGAGCTGGAGCGCGAGATGCACGTCGGTCAGCGCGTGCGTGCTCGTCACCAGGCGACGCAGGTCGACTCGTCCGCTCGCGGCCAGTGCGATGGCATCCACGTACTGATTCGCGTAGCGGAACGTGCCGGTGAGGACGAGTTCGCGCGACTGGATCACATCGAGCGGGAGCGTGACCGTGCCGTCCGGCGCCATCCCCACCAGCACGGCTCGCCCCGCGGGGGCCAGTGCGGTGACCCCCGCGGCGACCGCCGCAGGCGACCCGGAGCATTCCACGAGAGCGGTGAAATCGCCGGGAAGATCCTCGGAGGAGACGTTCACCGTGAGCCCCGCGCCGAGTTCTCGCGCGACGGCGAGGCGTTCGGATGAGACGTCACTGACGACGACGGTCGCTCCCGCGGCCCGCGCGACCTGCAGAGCGAGGAGCCCCACGGGTCCGGCGCCGCTGATCAGCACGCGATCGCCGAGTCCGACCGCCGATTTGCGAACGGCCCACAGAGCCACGGCGAGCGGTTCGATGAGCGCTGCTTCGTCGTCGTCAAGGTTCTCCGGCACGTCGTGCGCGAAGTCCGAGGCGATGATCACGTGGGTGGCGAACGCCCCGTCGACGGGGGGTGTAGCGAAGAACCGCACGTCCGGACAGAGGTTGTACCGCCCACGCCGGCACTGTTCGCACCGGCCGCAAGGCACTCCGGGTTCGATGGCGACCCGCGCACCGACCCGCGCCTGCGGCACATCGCTGCCGACGGCGATGATCACGCCCGATGCTTCGTGTCCGAGGACGAGGGGGTCCGTGACCCAGGTGGAGCCGATGCGTCCGTCGCGGTACCAGTGGACGTCCGAACCGCAGACACCCACGGAACGCACCTCGACGAGCACCTCGAGGGGGCCGGGCATCGGGATCGTCCGTCGTTCGACGGTGGTGGCGTCGACGCCGGTCATGACGGCCGCACGGAGATGGGTCGGCGCGGTCACCCCTTCACCGCCCCGCTGGCCAGGCCCGCCATGATCCGCTGGTTCAGGACGAGGTAGATGGCGAGAATCCCGAAGACGTTGATGCAGATGGCCGCGAACAGCGGGCCGTACTGCGTGGCCCCGAACTGGCCGGTGAAGTTCAGCAAGCCCACCTGGACGGTCCGGAGCTGCGACGAGTTGGTGAACGTGAGCGCGATGAGCAGGTCGTTCCAGAAGAAGAAGAACTGCACCAGCCCCACCGTGACGATGGAGTTCCGCGCCATCGGCAGCGCGACGGAGAAGAAGGACCGGAAGATCGACGCGCCGTCGAGTGTCGAGGCCTCGAAGACCTCGCGAGGAATGGCCCGGAAGTACGTGGCCATCATGAACACCGTCAGCGGAAGGCCCGTCGCCGTGTAGGTGATGATGAGCGGCCAGAGCGAGCCGGTCAGCCCGGCTTGGAAGTAGACGGAGAACAGAGGCAGCAGGATCATCTGCCCGGGCACCATGATCCCGGCGAGGAAGAGGAGGAGGATTCCCGCCCGCCCCTTGAACACCATGACCTCGAGCACGAATCCCGCGGCGACGCCGAGGAAGAGCATCAGGAACAGCGCGGGGAAGACCGCTGCGACGCTGTTGCCCAGGTATTGACCGATGTTGCCGGTCACCCACGCGTCGGCGTAGTTCTGGAAGTTCAGCGCTCGCGGCAGGGCCCAGGTGGGGGCGTTGAGGAATTCGTCCTGGCTCTTGAACGAGTTCATCAGCAGCCAGAGGAGCGGGAGCACCTCGATGGCGACCAGCAGGGCGATGAGGACCGAGCCGGGCAGACGACGAAGAGCCGATCGGCGCACCGGCGGGCGTCGGCGGGGTCGCGACTCGAGCTCGGGGGTCTTCGGGAGCGTGGCGGTGGACATGGGGATCAGCCCTTCGTGACGTCGCGGCGAGACGACCGGAAGATGAAGACGGTCACAATCAGGCACAGGATGGTCAACAGCAGGGCGATCGATGCGCCGTAGCCGTATTCGCCGTAGCTGAAGGACGTCTGGAACATGTAGAGGGTCAGCGGCGTCGTCGCCGTGCCGGGACCGCCGTTCGTGAGGGCCACGATCGAGTCGAAGACCTTCAGCGTTCCGTTGATGGAGAAGATGATCGACGACAGCAGCACCGGCAACGACAGCGGGAGCACGATGCTGCGCACCATCCGCCACCCGGACGCCCCGTCGAGTCGAGCCGACTCCATGATGTCGTCGGGGATGTCCAGCAGCCCGGTGTACAGGAGCACGGCGTAGAACCCCATCGATCGCCAGAGGTCCATGATGACCAGCACGACGATCGCGCTGACGGGGCTGCCGAACCAGTCGATCGAGGGGATGCCGAAGAGGTTCAGCATCGCGTTGACCGGGCCGGTCTGCGGCGCGACCTCGAAGAGCTTCTGGAACATCAGCGCGACCGCCACCGTCGGGATGATGACGGGGAAGAACACGAGAGTCCTCACCACGCTTCCCCGGTTGCGCAGGACGAAGACGTAGAAGAGCGCCAGCAGGTAGCCCAACAGCACCTGACCCGCGGTGATGATGACGGCATAGAGGAGGGTGAAGCGCAGGGCCTCACCGACACGGGCGTCGCCGAAGAGCCGGGTGAGGTTGTCGACGCCCACGAAGGTGAATCCGGAGATCGCGTTCCCTTCGAAGAGGGTGTAGCCGAGCGACCAGACCACCGGGATCAGCATCACCAGGCTGTAGACGAGCAGCGCGGGGCCGAGCAGGAGGGCGATGGCCCGCTTGTCGCCGAGGACGTTGTTCATGGATGTTCCTTCGGGGTGAGACGACGGACGGGGGTCGCCGGAGCGACCCCCGTCCGTGGAGGGCGTCAGCCCAGGTCGTTCTGGACCAGGCTCATGAAGTCCTGCGCCGAGATGGCGCCGGTCACCAGCTGAGCCGCGTTCTTCTGGCTCGTCTCGGTGGCCTTGGCGTTGAAGAGCGCCTCGAACCACAGCACGGACTCCTGCGTGGAGGCGATCCGATCCTGGACGAGCGCGGTCAGATCGTCGACCTGCACATCTCCATTGACCTTGAAGCCCGAGATGGTGTCGGCCTCGGAGAGCGACTCCGCTCCGTAGTTGTTCGCGATGCAGGTGAGCCACTTGCCCGTGTTGTCGGTGTACGCCTTCTGCGACAACGCCATCGGCAGGCCGACGTTCGCCGGCGTCTGGCTCGAGTCGCCCGCACCGCCCGTCACGTCGGGGAACGGCATGAAGCCGATGTTCTCGGAGCCGATCTGATTCGCCGTCGGGTCGGCGAAGTTCGCCAGAGCCCAGCTGCCCATGTAGAAGAACGCGGCCTTCCCGGTCAGGAAAGTGTTGAACGCCGTGTCGTAGTCGATCGATCCGACACCCTGGCCGAACGAACCCGCCGCGCCGAGGTCGGCGATCGCCTGGGCCGCGGCCACGTACTCCGGATCGGTGAGCTTGGCCTCACCGTCGGCGACCTTCTGCAGAGCGTCCGGTCCGAGGTCGCGGAAGAGGTAGCCGCTGATGAGGCGCGTGAGGGGCCACCCCTGCTCACCCGAGGCGGAGAAGGGCTGGACACCCGCGCCCTGGAGCTTCGCGGCATCCGCCGTCAGCTCCGTCCACGTGGTGGGCACGTCGATGTCGTTGTCGGCGAGGATCTGCTTGTTGTACCAGATCCCCTCGATGTTGTACTGGTACGGCAGCACGTTGAAGCCGCCGTACAGCTGCTCGATCGTCGAGATGGCCGCCGGCTCGATCTGATCGATGACGCCGAGGTCGGTGAGGGTCTTCTGCAGGTCGAGAACCTGCCCGCCCTGGGCGAGCTCTTTGGTGAGCGCGGGTGCGTTGCCCGCGGCGTACTGGGTGGGCAGCGCGCTCTGTCCGGCGAGCAGCTGCAGCTTCTGGTCGAGCTGGGTCTGCGGGACGGTCTCGACCTGCAGCGGCTGGGCATCGTTCTCGGCCTTGCACTGGTCTTCGCTCAGGCTCGTCAGCAGTTCGGGGATCGTGGTGTTCTCCTGATTCACCAGGAAGGAGAACGAGGAGCCACCGGCAGAGCCGCCGCCTCCAGCACAGGCCGTCAATGCGAGCAGGCCGGCTGCGCCGGTCGCGACGGCGGCGACAGCGCGCCGCGAGCGCGTGGATGCTGTGGACACTTTTCCTCCTCGAAAATGCGCCTCTTCCATTGAAGCGCTTCAAGAGGATTATGCAGGCCCGCCCGGAGGGCGTCAAGGAAAA
Source organism: Microbacterium phycohabitans (assembly GCF_032464935.1). Classification (NCBI taxonomy): domain Bacteria; kingdom Bacillati; phylum Actinomycetota; class Actinomycetes; order Micrococcales; family Microbacteriaceae; genus Microbacterium; species Microbacterium phycohabitans. The sequence goes on along the minus strand of NZ_JAWDIT010000002.1, from coordinate 173,523 downwards.
TTTTGAAACGCTTCAGACCGAGGCGGCGGATATCGCGGAGCGACCCACCGTGCTCTCGCGCACGACGAGCTCCGGGCGGAGGACCGTTGTCACGTGCTCGTGCGTGGCCGGGTCCTCACCGAGCTCGGCGAGCAGGAGGCGGACACCCTCCCGCCCCATATCGATCCCCTGCATCTGCACCGACGTCAGCGGAATCATCCCGCCCCAGGCGGCGGAGTTGTGGTCGCATCCCATGACCGCGACGTCGCCCGGGACCGCGATCCCCTCGGCGCCGAACACCTGGATGAGGGCCATCGCCAGGAGGTCGGTCACCGCGATCACCCCGTCGAGGCGTCCGTCCCGCACCTGGGGCGCGAGTTCCTCGCCGGCCCGGAGGCCGCCCGGGGGATCCAGGTTCTCGGTCGGAATCTCCTGCAAGGTGACGCGACCGTTCTCCTCGGCGACGGCACGGCGCACGCCCCGCCGACGCAGCGCCACGGGTTGGAGATAGTCCCGACCCCCAACGAACGCCAGTCTCGTCCGGCCGATCTCGATGAGGTGCCGGGCTGCGAGGTAGCCGACCTCTTCGTTGTCGACGAGCACCTGGCAGCAGTCGTTGCGGCCGGTGTCGTAGTTCAACATGATCGTGGGACGGCCGTGCGTGCGGATGCGGGCGACGTCGTCGCCGGCGTCTTCCATCGGGGCCAGCAGGATGCCGCCCACGCGGGCGCCGTCGAAGAAATCGAGATCGGCCCGCTGTTGATCGATCCGATTGTCGCTGTTGGCGACGAGGACGTTCATCGACAGCTCGGTGGCGTAGCGCTGCGCGCCTCGCGCGATGTCGACGAAGAGCGAGTTGCTGATGTCGATCACCACGAGGCCGATGCTGCGAGAGCGGCCCGCGGCGAGTTGCTGCGCATTGGTGTTGCGCACGAAGCCGAGCTGGGCGATCGCTCCCTGAACGCGCTCCAGGGTGGCCGGCGCGACTTTGTCGGGATGGTTCAGGACGTTGGAGACGGTGCCGATGGCCACGCCCGCTGCGCGGGCGACGTCGGTCATGCTGGGGGTCCGCCTCTGCTGCACCGCGCCCCCTTCGGCTGCCCTCGTCCTGGTTGGATGCTAGCGGATCTGCGGGCGGGGTTGATGCGCTTCAATCCTCCGTCCGCGTGTCTCGGGTCGTTCGTGACGGCATACTCGGGCGGCCCGCGGCCGGAGGGTCGCCTCGCGCGAAGGGGTGGGTCCGGGCGGGGCCGTCGGGGTGGAACGGCGGGTCCATCGAGGGGCGTCCGCGCGTCGGCGGCCGGCGCTACCCTTTCGCCATGACCACCGCGAACGGCGCCCATCCCGACGAACCGCACCGCCAGGGCTTGTCGCAGCGCTTGAACTGGCTCCGCGCCGGGGTCCTCGGCGCGAACGACGGCATCGTCTCGACGGCCGCGGTCGTGGTCGGCGTCGCGGGAGCCACGAGCGACACCGGTCCCGTGCTCATCGCGGGCCTGGCCGCCCTCGTCGGAGGGGCGATCTCGATGGCACTGGGAGAGTACGTCTCGGTGTCGAGCCAGCGCGACAGCGAGCACGCGCTCATCCAGAAGGAACGTCGAGAGCTCGCCGACGATCCCGAGGCCGAGCTCGCCGAGTTGGTGGGGCTCTACGAGGCGCAGGGCCTCTCGCGCGAGACCGCGACCCGCGTGGCCGTCGAGCTCACGGCATCCGATGCTCTGAAGGCCCATTTGTCGGTCGAGTTGAACATCGACGCCGACGACGTGGTGAGCCCGTGGGCCGCGGCGTTCGCCTCGGCCGTGGCGTTCACGGTCGGCGCCCTGCTGCCGCTCGCGACGATCCTCTTGGCGCCGGTGGAGATCCGGGTCGCGCTGACGTTCGTCGCCGTGCTCATCGCCCTCGCCGTCACCGGTTACGTCGCGGCGTACATCGGCGGGGCGCGGCGAGGCCGGGCGGTGTTGCGCACCGTCATCGGCGGGGCGCTCGCGCTCGCGGCGACCTACGCCGTCGGCGCGCTCTTCGGGGTGTCGGCCGGGTAAAGGCCGCGGCTCCCTGCGTGCGAGTGCTGCTCCGCGCGGGTGAACGCTGCTCGTCGCGGGTGAACGCTGCTCCGCGGGGACCGGCGGTGCCACTCGCGGCGTGAGCGCCGCCGATAAACGCCGTTCCGGGTGAGAAACGCTGTGCTGCCGCGTTTCCCGAGAGGAATGGCGTTTATCGCGGCGTGGTAGTCGTGAGGCCTATCAATTAGTAGGACGTCCAGGTAATCTGGCGAGAGCGCCGACGCCGTCGCCTCACGAAGGAGAGCCGCATGGACACCACCCCTGCTCCCGCGCTCGACGCCTCGTCGACCGGCACCCTGAGTTCCGACGAGCGCGCCGCGATCCTCGACGCCGTCCGCGACTTCGCGGCAACCGAGTTCGCCCCGCACACCCTCGAATGGGATGCCGAGAAGCATTTCCCCCGCGACGTGCTGCGCCGCGCGGGGGAGCTGGGTCTCGGCGGCGTCTACGTCAACGACGACGTGGGCGGCGCCGGGCTGTCTCGGGCCGACGCGGTGGCGATCTTCGAGGAGCTCGCCTACGGCGACCCCACCGTCACGGCCTACATCACGATCCACAACATGGTCGCGTGGATGATCGACACCTACGGCACCGCCGCCCAGCGGGAGCGCTGGCTGCCGTCCCTGGTCGCCATGGACGACCTCGGCGCCTACTGCCTCACCGAACCGGGGGCGGGGTCGGATGCCGCCGCCATCGCCACCTCGGCGATCCGCCACGGCGACACGTACGTGCTGACGGGCGTCAAGCAGTTCATCTCGGGCGCGGGAGAGGCGTCGGTCTACGTCGTCATGGCGCGCACGGGCGAGCCGGGTGCGCGTGGCATCAGCGCGTTCCTCGTCCCCGCGGACTCCGCCGGCCTGTCTTTCGGGCCGAACGAGAGGAAGATGGGGTGGAACGCCCAACCCACCCGTCCGGTGATCCTCGACGAGGTGCGCGTGCCGGCCGAGAACCTGCTCGGCGGCGAGGGGTGCGGGTTCTCCATCGCGATGACCGCCCTCAACGGCGGACGGCTGAACATCGCCACGTGCTCCCTCGGGGGCGCGCGGTGGGCGCTGGACCGGGCGATCGCGTACGTGCACGAGCGCTTCACCTTCGGCGAGGCCCTGAGCGAGAAGCAGTCCGTCATCTTCTCCGTGGCCGACATGGCCACCGAGCTCGACGCCGCGCGTCTGCTCGTGCGCGACGCCGCCCAGGCCCTTGATGCCGGGGATCCCGACGCCGCCACCCGCTGCGCGATGGCCAAGCGCTTCGCGACCGACGTCGGCTTCCGCGTCGCCAACGAGGCGCTCCAACTGCACGGCGGTTACGGCTACCTCCAGGACTACGGCATCGAGAAGGTCGTGCGCGATCTGCGCGTGCACCAGATCCTCGAGGGGACGAACGAGATCATGCGGCTCATCGTCGGACGCAACGTCCTCGCGGCCTGACGTGCGGTCTTCTCGGTTCGGGGCGGATTCCGCCGCTTGGGGCGTGAGATTGCCGCCCCGAACGACAAAATCCGCCCCGAACCCGCCTGGGGGCGTCGCGCGAAGCGGGCACGCCGACGCGGCATGGCAGGGCTCTCGGCCGACGTCGGGGGTCCGTGCGAGCATTCGAGGGCGGGACCGACCGCTCCGCCCATCATTCGAGACCCCGGGAGGCACCATGACCGATCAGGATGCCGCGTACGAGACAATCCGCGTCGAACAGCGGGGCCGCGTCGGGTGGATCACCCTCGACCGCCCCGAGGCGCTCAACGCCCTCAACACGCAGACCATGCGCGATGTCGTCGCCGCGGCCGAGGCGTTCGACGCCGACGAAGGCGTGGGGGCGATCGTGGTCACGGGCAGTGAGAAGGCGTTCGCGGCCGGAGCCGACATCAAGGAGATGGAGCAGAAGTCGGGGCTCGACATGATGCTCACCGATCATTTCGGCGCCTGGGCGCGGTTCGCCGCGGTGCGCACGCCCGTGATCGCCGCGGTGTCGGGCTACGCGCTGGGCGGTGGATGCGAGCTCGCCCTCATGTGCGACGTGATCCTGGCATCCGATCGGGCGAAGTTCGGTCAGCCCGAGGTTCAGCTGGGCGTGATCCCGGGGATGGGCGGGACGCAGCGACTCGTGCGTGCGCTCGGGTACTACAAGGCCGCGGAGCTGGTGCTCACGGGGCGCATGATCGACGCCGCCGAGGCGGAGCGCGCGGGCCTCGTGTCTCGCGTGGTGCCGGCGGCGGAGCTGCTCGACGCGGCCGAGAGCACCGCCCGCACGATCGCCGAGAAGCCTCTGCCGGCGCTCTACGCCGCCAAGGCGGCCCTCGATGTCGCCCTCGAGTCAACGCTCGCCGAGGGCGTGCGCTTCGAGCGGCAGGCGTTCGCCTCGCTGTTCGACACCGCCGACCAAAAGGAGGGGATGGCGGCGTTCCGCGAGAAGCGGTCGCCGTCGTTCACGCACCGATGACCCGCCTCCGCCCGGCCCGTGCAGGCGACGACGTCGCCCGGGTCGTCGGCGTGCCCGTGGGAGACCGTCGGCCGCGCGCGGGCACCGCGTCGCCCCTCGGGGCTCAGAGCGGGTCGGGCACCGGAGCGGGGTCGGCGAAATCGCCGGCGCCCTTGCGGAAGCGCGCGATGATCCGCACGAGCGCCGTCGCGTCGTCGTCGTCGAGCCCGAGGTCGGCGAACACGGCGTTGAGCGCGTCGGTGGCCTCGTCGACCCGCCGTCGTCCCGCGTCGGTGAGCGCGAGCAGCGCGGCGCGCCCGTCGGTGGGGTGCGGCTCGCGCGTCACGTACCCGTCGCGCGCGAGGCGCTCGACCGTGTTGGTGACGCTCGTCGGATGCACCTGCAGGCGCGCGATGGCGCTGGCCATCGGCATCCGTCCCTCCCGCGTGAAGGCGAGCAGCCGCAGCATCTCGAAGCGCGAGAACGACAGGTCGAAGGGCTTCAGCGCCCGGTCGATGGATGCCATGAGCAACTGGTGCGCGCGGATCACCGAGGTCACGACCGTCATGCCGTCGGCCGCGTCGTCCCACCCGTGCGCCAGCCACTGGCGCTTGGCTTCGGCGATCGGGTCGACCGGCAGTCGTCGGGTCATGGGTCCTCCTCGCTTGTCACGGTACCGCTCACGCGGCGCGGCGGCCCCCTCGCCCCGGGGTGACCGGGGGCTGAGCCTGTCGAAGCCGTCGCGGGTTCCGATCCCTTCGCCGAACTCGGAGACCTCTGTCTCGGCGCGCCATCGGACGACCTCGTCGAGGCCCGCGTTCCCCCGCCGCGAGGTCGCGGCATCCGTCCCCCGAACGAAGGAGCCGCGTCGATGAAGATCGTGGTGCTCATCAAAGAAGTCCCCGACACGTGGGGCGAGCGTCGTCTCGACCTCGAGACGGGGCTCACCGACCGTTCCGCGTCGGCCCCGGTGCTCGACGAGATCGACGAGCGCGCGGTCGAGGCGGCGCTCGCGCACGCCGACGCGCACCCCGGCACCGAGGTCGTGGTCCTCACCATGGCTCCGGCATCGGCCACGGCGACGGTGCGCAAGGCCCTCGCGATGGGCGCGACCTCGGCCGTGCACGTCGTCGACGACGCCCTGCGGGGCGCCGACCTGCTGCTGACCGCCGATGTGCTCGCCGCGGCGATCCGCCGCACGGGCTTCGACCTCGTGATCGCGGGCAACCTCTCCACCGACGGCGGTGGGGGAGTCGTTCCCGCGATGGTGGCCGAGCTCCTCGGCGTGCCGCAGCTCACGGCGCTGTCGAGCCTCGACGTCGCCGACGACACGGTGTCGGGCGAGCGCGTGAGCGATGCCGGGACGATGCGGGTGTCGGCATCCCTGCCCGCGGTGGTCTCGGTCACCGAGGCGCTTCCCGAGGGGCGCTTCACGACCTTCAAGGGCATCATGGCCGCGAAGAAGAAGCCCTTCGACACCGTGGATGCCGCCGACCTCGGCGTCGTGGCCGAAGACCCGGCGCAGGCGCGGTACATCATGCTGTCGGTCTCCGAGAGGCCGCCGCGCGCGGCCGGGACGAAGATCGTCGACGAGGGCGACGCGGGCGAGAAGCTCGCGGCCTTCCTCCTCGCCGAGGGGGTGGCGTGATGAGCGTCGCTCTGGTCCTGCTCGAGGTGCTGCCGTCCGGAGGGCTCGCCGCCTCGGCCGCCGGGCTGCTGGCGGCGGGGGCCGCGGTGGGGGAGCCGGTGGCGGTGCTCGCCGCTCCGGCTGCGCTGCTCGACGACGCCGCCGCGGAGGCCGCGGAGCTCGGAGCGGTGCGCGTGCTGACCGCCGCGGTCGACCCCGACCTGCTGACGGGCCCCGTCGTCGATGCGCTCGCCGCGGCGGTGGCGGCCGAGAGCCCCGATCTCGTGCTGGTCTCGAACGCGATCGAGTCGCGGGATGCCGCGGCGCGCCTCGCGGTGCGGTTGCGCCTCCCCCTCGCGACCGACATCGTCGGCGTCGGGCGCGACGAGCTCGGCGTCGTGGCCCATCACGCCGCGTTCGGCGGAGCTTTCACGGTCGAGGGAGCACCCACCTTCGGCCCCCTCGTCGCGACCCTGCGCCCCGGGGCGGTCGACGCGCGCCTCGACGCGCGACCGCTCGAGGTGCACGGCCTGCAGGTGACGGCATCCGCCATCCCGTCCGCGCGGGTCGAGGACTTCTCCGAGACCGTGGCCCCCTCGACGCGGCCCGAGCTGCGCGGAGCGGCCGCGGTCGTCGCCGGCGGTCGGGGAGTGGGATCGAAGGAGGACTTCGCCCTCGTCGAGCAGCTCGCCGACGTGCTCGGCGCGGCCGTCGGCGCCTCGCGCGCGGCCGTCGACGCGGGGTACGCCCCGGCGAGCACGCAGGTGGGACAGACCGGGGTCTCGGTGTCGCCGCGGCTGTACGTGGCGCTCGGGATCTCGGGGGCGATCCAGCACCGGGCGGGCATGCAGACGGCGGGTGTGATCGTAGCGGTCGACAAGAACCCCGACGCACCCATCTTCGACATCGCCGACTTCGGTATCGTCGGAGATCTGTTCACCGTCGTCCCGCAACTCATCAGCGCGCTAGAGGCCCACAAGAAGTAGATGGCGTCCACACCCCGCACTCCGCGTCGCGGGCTGCCGCGCGTCCCCGGTGGGGAGCCCTGGCCGCCCGCGGGTTCCGGCGCGTCCGGCGACGCGTCCCCTCCGGACGCCGGGGGGAGTTCGCAGAGCGGCGCGCATCTCGCGGATCCCGCCCCGCGGGAAACGAACAACGCGACGAACCCCGAGCTGTCGCCGAAGGATGCCGGAGGATCCCGCCCCGTGCCGGCCTCCGGAACCACCGTGCGCCGAGGGCTTCCGCGCGAGCCGGGCGGGGAGCCCTGGCCGGCGGCATCCCTCGCTCCGTCCGACGCGGGTGCGACGCCCGTCCCCGCATCGGACCGGGTCGATGCGATCGGATCGGAGGTGCCGTCGCATGCGGTTCCGGTCCGCGACTCCGCCTCCGACGAGCCCGCGGGCAGCGGCACCGCCCCGCGCCCGGCCGCCGCGCCTGCGGAGACGGATGCCGTGGCCGGCCATGTGCGCCGAGGGCTCCCGCGCGAGCCGGGCGGGGAGCCCTGGCCCCCGGCATCCGGTTCGGGTTCGCGGGCGGCAGCGGAATCGCAGCGGCGTGATGGAGTCGGGGCGGGGGCGCCCACGCCTCCGACGTCGGTGCCCGTTTCCGACCGGGGGTCGGAACAGGACGCTGGCGGCGGGATGCCCCCGCGCCCGCTCGCGTCGTCCCGCCCTCCGTCGGGAGCGACCGGAGCGCCCGCTGCGCCGGGAGTGGCCGGAGCGCCTGCTGCGCCCGGGGTGCCGGGAACGACTCCTGCGCCCGCCACACCGGGAGTGACCACCGGCGCGCCCGCTGCGCCCGGAGTGCCGGGAACGACTCCTGCGCCCGCCGCACCGGGAGTGACCGGCGCGCCTGCTGCGCCCGGGGTGCCGGAAGCCCCCGAGGTGCCCGCAGCCCTCGCGGACGCCGCCCCGCGCCCTCCCCTCACGGTTCGCCGGACCGTCTGGCCCGGGGCCGCGGCGCGACGCGCGACGCCCGGCGCCGGCTCCGCCGTGAAACCCCGACCGGCCGCGGCGACAACCGCTCCCGCCGCTCTGCGCGACTACTCGCCCGTCCAGCTGCTCGGATCGACGGCCGTTCTCGGCGTCTTCGCGCTCGCCCTGGTCGGCATCGCCGTGCTGCTCGCGCGTTTCGTGCTCGCGATCGGACCCGGGCGCGACTTCCTCGCCGCCTTCCCCGGCGAATATCCCCTCCCCGCGTCCGCGCCCGTCGGGTTGCCCGCGTGGCTCAACTGGTCGCACTTCCTCAACAGCTTCTTCCTGCTGCTGATCATCCGCACCGGCTGGCAGGTGCGCCGCGAGAAGAGACCCTCCGCCTTCTGGTCTCCGCGCACCGACAAGAGGAGGCGCATCAGCCTCACCCTGTGGTTCCACCAGGCGCTCGACATCCTGTGGATCGCGAACGGCGTCGTGTTCGTCGTGCTGCTGTTCGTCACCGGACAGTGGATACGGATCGTGCCGACGTCGTGGGAGGTCTTCCCGAACGCCCTCTCGGCGGCGCTCCAGTACGCCTCTCTCGACTGGCCCACCGAGAACGGGTGGGTGAACTACAACAGCCTGCAGCAGCTGTCGTACTTCGCCATCACCTTCGTCGCCGCTCCTCTCGCGATCGTCAGCGGTGTGCGCCTGTCGGGGATCTGGCCGAAGGATGCCGAGAAGCTCAACCGGCTGTATCCGGCGGAGTGGGCGCGCAAGGTCCACTTCCCGACGATGCTCTTCTTCGTGGCGTTCATCGTCGTGCACGTGGCACTCGTGCTCGCCACCGGTGCCCTTCGCAACCTGAACCACATGTACGCCGCCCGCGGGTCCGTCGATCCCGAGGCGTACACGAGCGATCCGACCGGTCTGTTGATCTTCGCGGCATCCCTCGTGGTGATGGCTGCGGCGTGGATCGCCGCGCGGCCCGCGGTGCTCGTGCCGATCGCCCGCCTGTTCGGCGAGGTCAAGCAGCGCTGACCCGCGCGCGGGTCCGGCGGGAGCGCGGAGACCGCCCCCGGTCGCCGAGGACGCACGCGACCGCGGCCGACCGCATGCGGCCTCGGCGGGAGCCCGCGATCCGGCGACGGCCGCTGCCCTCGGCGGCGGCCTGCGGGGTCGGCGACGACCCGCGGCCTCGCCGACGACCCGCGGTCGAGCGGGCCTCAGGTGCGCGCGCGGAGACCGGCGACGATGAGGTCGAGGCCGAAGGCGAAGTCGCCGCTCGTCGGGTCGGCAGCGGCGAGGTCCGCGCCCGCGCCCCCGGCGGACTCCGGCCGCGCCCCCGCACTGTCGTACTGCAGGCGCTGCTGCTCGTGCCAGGCGAAACCGAGCACGTAGTGCAGCACGGTCGTGGCGACCCGGCGGGCGGTGGCGGCGTCGGAGCCGGCGGCGGTGACGGCGGCAGACAGGCGTTCGAGCGCGACCGACGAGCCCAGGCCCATCGCGAGCGTGCTCGAGACCACCTCGGCGCCGTCGCGATAGGCGAGCAGGGCGTCGCGCAGGGCGTGCGCCTCGCGGGACAGGTCGACGGCGGCACCGGATGCCATGCGGCTCACGATCCGGTCCGACAGCTCCGCGAGCAGCGACTGCTTGTTCGGGAAATGCCAGTAGAGGGCGCTCGGCTGCACCTCGAGCGCCGTCGCGAGGCGGCGCATCGTGAGGTCGGGGAGGCCGTGGTCGTCGAGGATGCGCAGGGCCGTGCGCGCGACGTCGTCGGCGGAATGTCCTCGCGGTGCCATGGGGATGAGTATAGTGAACGCCGTTCAAGTGAACACCGTTCAGGAAGGCCTCCCCATGACCCGTCGCCTCGACGCCACCGACCTCGCCCGCGTCGCCGTCTTCGCCGCTCTCATCGCGGTCCTCGGCCTGCCCGGGAGCTTCCCGGTCTTCGGCGGTGTGCCCATCACTGCCCAGACGCTCGGCGTCATGCTCGCCGGCGCCGTCCTCGGCCCCTGGCTCGGCGCGCTGTCGGTGACGGTGCTGCTCGCCCTGGTCGCGGTGGGTCTTCCCCTGCTCGCCGGGGGACGGGGCGGGTTCGGCGTCTTCCTCGGCCCCACCGCCGGATACGCGCTCGGATGGATCCTCGGCGCGATCGTCATCGGCCTCATCGTCCACGCGGGCGGTCGGCGCCCGGTCGTCTGGCGCACCGTCCTCGCGATGCTCCTCGGAGGCGTCGTGGCGATCTACGCCCTCGGCATCCCGGTGCAGAGCTTGGTCACCCGCCTCCCGCTCGGTGAGACCATCCTCTCCAGCCTCGTCTTCGTGCCCGGCGACCTGCTCAAGGCGGCGGTGGCGACGGTGGTGGTGACCGCCCTCGTGCGGGCCTATCCCCGCGAATTCCGCCGCGAGTGGAACGCGCAGGCCCCCGCGCGGGTCGAGGTCGGAACCACCGCGTGAGCACGATCCGCTGCGACGGGCTGTCGGCCCGCCTCGGCGGTCGCGACGTGCTGCGCGAGGTCACCCTCGACCTCGCCGCCCGAACGATCGCCGTCATCGGCGACAACGGTTCCGGCAAGTCGACCTTCGCGCGGCTCGTCGCGGGCCTCGTGACACGTTCGGCGGGAGACCTGAGCGTGCGGGGCCTCGACCCCGACCGGGATGACGCGGAGCTTCGCCGCCGCGTCGCCCTGGTGCTCAGCAATCCCGATGCGCAGATCGTCATGCCGGTGGTCGCGGACGACGTCGGTTTCTCGCTGCGCTCCGACCGTCTGCCGAAGGCCGAGCGCGCGGAGCGGGTGGCCCGGGCCCTCTCGCGTTTCGGTCTCGCCGACCTCGCCGATCGACCGGCGCACGATCTGTCCGGAGGGCAGAAGCAGCTGCTGGCGCTGTGCGGGGCCTTCGTGCGCGATCCCGACCTCGTCGTCGCCGACGAACCCACGGCCTACCTCGACGCCCGCAATGCGCGGCTCGTGGCCGATCACCTCCTGGCCGACACCGGTCACGCCCTCGTCCTCGTGACCCATGACCTCGACCTCGCGCGACGCTGCGACGCCGCCGTGCTGCTCGCCGAGGGTTCCGTGGTCGCCGCGGGTACGGCATCCGGTGTCGTCGACGCCTACGAACGGACGCTTGCATGCTGAGCCTCTACCGACCCGGCGACGGCTTCCTGCACCGGATGCCGGCCGGCCCCACGATGCTCCTGCTCGCGGTCGTCGCGCTCGGCCTGGCGTCGCTGCCGAGCGCCGCGTGGGCGGCCGCCGTCTGCGCCGCAGCGGTCGTCGTCGCCTACGCCGCGTCGGGCCTGGGGATGCGCGAGCTGGGCCGGCAGGTCGGGGGTCTGCGCTGGATCCTCGCGATCACCGCGATCGGCCAGCTCGTCTTCCTCGGCCCCGAGCCGGCACTGGCCAACACCGCGCGCGTCGCGGCCGCGCTGCTCACCGCGGCCCTGCTGCCGCTGACCACCCGCGTCGACGACATGCTCGACGCGCTCGAGCGCGGCCTCCGCCCGCTGCGGAGGATCGGGATGGATGCCGAGCGCGCGGCGCTCCTGCTCGCCGTGACCATCACGACCGTCCCCGTCCTCGCGCGGCTGGCCGCCGAGGTGCGCGAGGCGCAGCGCGCCCGCGGGGTGCGGCCGTCGCTGCGAGCGGGCATCCTTCCCTTCGTCGTGCTCTCGCTGCGGCACGCCGACCAGCTCGGCGAGGCCCTCGCCGCCCGCGGCGTTCGCTGAAGACGGGTCCGTTGCGCTCGCGTGGGTGTTCGGCTGCGCCTCGTCGAGCGGGTCGCTCGCCCTCTTCGCCGCCTCGGCCACACGACTCTTGTGTCGTCTCGGCCGCACAACCTCGGCAGGGGTGACCTTGTCCCACTTATGGCCGGTCGTGGGCCTCGCAAGTGGCCATAAGTGGGACGGGCACCGCCATAAGTGGGACAAGCACCGCTGGAGGGGGCACCGCCATTAGTGGGACGGGCACCGCTGGGGGGAGGAGGTGACGAAGGGCGGCGGCCGCTGGCGGCGGGGTGCGGGTTCAGGCATCGCCGGGGTCGCGGGGCGGGGCAGGGGTTACCTCGTCCCACTTATGGCCGGTCGTGGGCCCCGCAAGTGGCCATAAGTGGGACAAGCACCGCCACAAGTGGGACATGCTCCACCGGAGGGGAGGGGGTGCCGAAGGGCGGCGGCCGCTGGCGGCGGGGTGCGGGTTCAGGCATCGCCGGGGTCGCGGGGCGGGGCAGGGGTTACCTCGTCCCACTTATGGCCGGTCGTGGGCCCCGCAAGCGGCCACAAGTGGGACAGGCACCGCCATAAGTGGGACAAGCACCGCCACGAGTGGGACAAGCGCCGCCACAAGTGGGACAAGCACCGCCACAAGTGGGGACGAGCACCGCCACAAGTGGGACGAGGGATGAACGACGGGACGCGCTACGCGCCGGCCGCCCGCCCCGCGGCGAAGCCCTCGGCGTACGCCTCATCGGCGCCCTGGCGGAACATGTCGCGGGCGGGATCGCGCACAATCGAGCGCGCACCGGGCAGGTCGAGGTCGCCCACGAGGTCGCCGCGTCCGCGCACGACCGCGACGGGACGGCGCGAGGCCTTGCCCTTCACCAGATCGGTGGCGGCGGCGATCTCGTCGGCCACGCACGGCAGGGTCACCACGAGGGGGCGGCCCTCGGCATCCACCGTTCCGCGGAGGTCCTCGAACACGTGGATGCCGCCGGCCCCGATCGCGTGATCGGTCTGGCCTTCGCGCCAGGCCCGGCCGAGCGTGTCGGTGATGATCACGCCCACGTGCGCTCCGGTCGCCGTGCGCAGGCCGGTCGCGAGGGCGCGCGCCGAGGCGTCGGGGTCGACGGGGAGCAGCAGCACGGTGCCCTCGGGGGTGTTGCTCGCGTCGACGCCGGCGGCGGCGGAGACGATGCCGAGCGGGTTCTCCACGATGCGCGTCACGTGCCCGGTGGGGGAGGTGCGGGAGGCCACGAGCCGCACGGTCTCGCGCGTGATCGCGTCCTCGCGATCGGCGGCCTCGATGATGCGCCCCTCCGCCTTCGACACGATCTTGCTCGTGACGACGACGATGTCGCCGTCGGCGAGGGGCTCGGGGAGGGCATCCAGGATCACCCCGACGAGGTCGTCTCCCGGGGTGATCTCACGGATGCCGTCGAGGGCCCAGATCTGCAGCACGGTCAGCGGACGAAGCGCACCTCGGTGAGCTCCTCGCCGAGGAAGGGCTCGGTGTGCGACGCACCGTCGAGGGCGAAGCCGTTGCGCGCGTAGAAGCGGTGCGCGCGCGGGTTGTCGTCGGCGACCCAGAGGTACAGGCCCTCGCCCTCTTCGACGGCGGCGTCGAAGAGCTGCTGGCCGATGCCCGTGCCGTGGTAGGCGTCGAGCAGGTAGATGAAGTACAGCTCGCGCTCGCGCGGGGCGTCGTCGTCGCGCGCGGGGCCCGAGCCCACGAAGCCGACGATCTCGCCGTTCACGAGGGCGGCGTGCATGCGGTATCCGTCGCCCTGGGCGGCCCAGTGGGTCCAGAGCTCCGCCATGCGGCGCGGCGAGACGGCCTCGAGGGCCGCCTTGCTGATGAGGTGGTCGTAGGTCTCGTGCCAGCAGGTGGCGTGCACGCGGCCCAGGGCCTCGGCATCCACATCGCGCACCGGACGGACGACGATGTCGGTTCGGGTTTCCGCAGTCATGGCGTGACTCTACGCGCGGCCCGGGCGCAGGTGAAATCGACGGTGAGGGGCGGCCGGATGCGCTAATGGAGGGTTCGTTCGGAGGCGTGTGGCACGATGCCGCCGTGCCGGAACGTCAGCCGCTCACCTCCGTCGAGGCGCGTATCGACGCGGTCGCCCACCGCCTGCTCGCGGGAGCGCCCACGGGGGGTGCGCGGGCGCGCGCGGTCGAGTTCGGCGTGTTCGTGCTCAAGCAGGCGTGGGCGTGCGTGTTCGGCGCCGCGTTCTTGGTCGTGGTGCTCGCGGCGAAGCTCTGGTATCCCGACGACGCCGCGCTCGCGCGCAACGACGCCCTGACGATCGCCGCCGTGCTGATCCAGGTCGTCATGGTGGCGGGGCGCCTCGAGACCCTTCGGGAGCTGCGCGTCGTCGTGCTCTTCCACATCGTCGGCACCGTGATGGAGCTGTTCAAAACCGACGTCGGGTCGTGGATGTACGCCGCCGACGGCATCCTGCGCCTCGGTGGTGTGCCGCTGTACAGCGGCTTCATGTACGCCGCGGTCGGCAGCTACATGGTGCGCGTGTACCGGCTGTTCGACCTCCGCTTCTCGCGCTACCCCCGCCGGTGGCTCACCGCGGTGGTCGCCGCGCTGATCTACGTCAACTTCTTCTCGCACCACTGGATCGTCGATCTGCGCTGGATCCTCTTCCTCGCCGTCGTCGTGCTGTGGGCCCGCACGACGATGCACTTCCGCTTCTTCCGCGGCACGTTCCGGATGCCGCTGCTGCTGGCCTTCGCGGGAGTGGCGCTGTTCATCTGGCTCGCCGAGAACATCGCCACCTACGCGGGGGCGTGGCTGTACCCCTCGCAGGTGGGCGGGTGGCATCCGGTCGATGCGTCGAAGCTGTCGTCGTGGTTCCTGCTCATGATCGTGTCGGTCGTGCTGGTGACGTGGGTGTATCCGCCGCGGGGACCGGATGCCGAGGAGCCCGCGCCGACGCGGTGAGACGGCGTCCTGTGGAGAACCGACAACGAGATCGCTGATCCGTCGTGGACTCGCTACGCTCGCCCCTCGTGAACGTCCTCTGGCGCACGCTTCTCGTGCTCTTCCGTGCCCGCCGTCGCCTCCGCCGCGAGGGACCCATCGACCCCAACACGGTCGCGCGCCTGGGCATCCGCGTGCTGCCGACCGACATCGACCTGCTGCGGCACCTGAACAACGGCCGCTACCTCTCGCTGTTCGATCTGGGCCGGTGGGACCTGCTCACGCGCACCGGTCTGCTCGCGGCGATGACGCGGCAGGGGTGGTACGCCGTGGTCGCGGCCGAGACCATCACCTTCCGCCGCTCGCTCGAGCTGGGGCAGCGGTTCGAGCTCGAGACGCGCCTGATCGGACACGACGACCGAGCCGTCTACCTCGAGCACCGCGCGCTGGTGAAGGGCGAGATCTACGCCCGCGCGATGATCCGGGCCCGCATCCTGCGCCGCACCGGCGGAACCGTTCCGCACGACGAGCTCTTCGCTGCGGTCGGTCGCCCCGAGGGGTTGCCCGACATCGAGTCGTGGGTGCACGACTGGGCCGCGGGTTCCGCCCTGCCCTCGACGAAGCGCCCGGCGCCCAGCGTCTGGAGCTGAGCGCGGGGCGCGACGAAACCCCGGCCCCGCGGCATCCGCCGAAAGGACCGGGGAGTGGATGCCGTGCGCCGCGGCCCGCGCCCCCTCACCCGATCCCGCGCGCAGCGCCGAGGAGCGGGCGGGCGCAGGTTCAGCGACCGAAGCGGGCGTCGAGCCAGGCCACCTGCTTCATGAAGTGGCGATAGCCGCCGCCCTCGTGGCCGTTGTAGCGGTACACCTCGATCTCGGCGTCGGCGGAGGCCAGCGCGTGGAACGACGCGAAGACGCCCGAGGGCAGCACGACGTCGTCCATGAGCCCGACCGAGAAGAGTGCGGGGGCGGTGATGCGGCGGGCGAGAACGGCTCCGTCGACGTAGGAGAGGGTGCGCAGCACCGCGTCTTCGGCATCCCGGTGAGTCGAGAGGAACCGCGTGATCTCGGTGAACGGGGCGAGGGGGGTGCGCACGATCGCGTTCGGGAAATCGGCGAGGAACGGCACGTCCGGCAGGAGCGCGGCCACCGCATCCCCTGCCAGGGCCGCGGCGGCGATCGCGAGTCCGCCGCCCTGGCTCCCGCCGGTGACGGCGATGCGCGATGCGTCGACGCCGTCCAGCCGCGAGACCTCGTCGACCAGCCGCACCGCGTCGGTGTAGAGGCGGCGGTAGTAGTAGTCGCGGGGGTCGAGGATGCCCCGGGTCATCACACCCGGGAAGGCGGCGGCCGATCCGTGCGGATCGGGGGTGTCGCCGACGCTCCACGTCGATCCCTGCCCGCGGGTGTCCATGATGACGTGGACGTAGCCCGCCGTCGCCCAGGCGGTCTTCTCGCCGGGCAGTCCCCGGCCGCCGCCGTAACCGATGAACTCGACGACCGTCGGCAGGTCGTCGTCGCCGTGCGGGCGCACGACCCAGCCGCGGATCTCGTCGCCGCCGAAGCCCGTGAACGTCAGGTCCTGCACGCGCAGGGCCCGCACCGGCGAGGCGACATCCGCGAGCCGGAGCGGGCGGGCCGCCGCCCGCGCCTCGGCGAGCGTCTCGTCCCAGAACGCGTCCAGATCGTCGGGCGCGGTGAGCGCCGGACGGTACTCCCGCAGGAGCTCGAGGGGAAGGTCGGTGAAAGTCTGGGCCATGCGGATCTCCGTCGATGTGGGGGCTGCACCGACAGTAGCGAACAGCGCGGCGGTGCCCTCGCGTCTGCGACGCCCCGCGCGGAGCGGATCGGGTGACGGCAGCGTGACCCCGCGCGCACGGCAGTGCCCCGGCCGCACACGACGGCCGGGGCACCGGGGTACCCGGAGGGGATCAGCTGGTGAGCAGGCGCAGGCCGTAGGTCTGCAGGATCTCGTTCACCGGCTGGAAGTACGTCGTGCCGCCCGACGTGCAGTCGCCGGAGCCGCCCGAGGTCACGCCCTGGGCCTGGTTGCCGGCGAGCAGCGACCCGCCCGAATCGCCGGGCTCCGCGCACACGGTCGTGCGGATCAGCCCTGAGACCGACCCCTCGGCGTACCGCACGGTGGAGTTGAAGCCCTGGATCTGGCCGCAGTGCCATCCGGTCGTCGACCCCGATCGGCAGACCGTGGCGCCCACGGCGGCCTGGGTCGATCCCTTGACCGCGACCGCGCCGCCGGCGTAGTCCATGACCTGCCCCACGGGCGTGTGCGACGGGGTCGCGACCCAGGCGTAGTCGTTACCCGGGAACGACGAGCCCTGGAACGTGCCGTAGGTCGTGCTGTCGCCGGTCTCACCGCAGTGACCGGCGGTGACGAAACCGCCCTGCACGGCGAAACCGACCGAGCAGCGGCTCTGGTTGTTGATGTTGTAGGCCATGCCGCCGCGGATGGTGGCGAAGGTCTGCGGTGCGGCGGCCCCCGTCTCGAGGCGCACCGCGTCGGCCGGAGCGCCCAGGCCGGCGGCGAAGTCGGCGGCGGCCTGCTCGCCTCCCGCCACGACGTCGAGCACCACGTCGTTGGCCTCGACGTCGATCCACCACGAGGGGATGACGTCGGGAACCGGTGCGGTCTCGAGTCGCGCGGTGATCGCTTCGAGGTCGTCGAGGGAGTGCGCGACCTCGACCGGCACGGCGCCGGCATCGACCGCGGCGGTCGACGCGGCATCCGTCGTCACCGCCGCGTAGACCGTGCGGGTGGTCTCGTCGAGCCAGGCGCCGGCGTACGCGTCACCCGTCGCCGACGCGACGTCATCCGTGGTATCGGCCGCGTCGGCCTGGAAACGCAGCACATCGGCCGCGCCCTCGACGTCGGTGCCGAGATCGGCGGCCATCGCCTGCAGGAGCTGCGCGTCGACGCCGTCGACGGCGGCATCCGTCGGGGGGACGGGGGTCTGCGCCAGCGCGGGAGCGGTGGCGACGGTGGTCAGGAAGAGGCCGAGGGCGGCAGCGCCGACGACCGTTTTCGATATGCGGTTCACGTGGAGTGACCTTCCATCCAGGGGGGATAAATGGTGGGTACCCACGGCCATGAAAACACGGCGAGGACGAAATGCGAAGGATTTTCCTCGCGTTGCTGTCCTCGGTGCAACAACGCCGATCCGCTCGATCCGCCTCTTGCGCGGCGGGCCGCCGGGATGCAACGCGCGCGATGCCTAGGCTGACGCTCATGAGCACCAACGACCCTCGCCCCACCGGTCCTTCGCTCTCCTCCGACGTCGCCGAGCGTGCCGCGACGCGCATCACCGCCTTCTCGACGCGCCGCGCCTCACCGGCCCGCGGCGATGTCGCCGCCGACGCCGCCGCCGCGGATTTCACCGCCGCCGCCGTCGACGGCGTGCTCCGGCCCGAGAGCCTCACGGCCTCGGCCGCGGCCCTGCACCGCCTGGCCGAGGTCGCGCCCTCGTCGCTCCCGTGGTTCGTGCGCGGTGCCCTCCAGCTGGGCGGCGCGGTCGCGCCCGTGATGCCGACGCCCGCCGTCCCCCTCGCCAAGCGCGCCCTGCGCGAGCTGACGGCCGCGCTCGTCGTCGACGCGCGTCCCGAGCGCCTCGCCGCCGGTCTCGCGTCACTCGCGGCGGACGGCGAGAGCCTCGACCTGCGCCTGGTCGGACCCGCCGTGCTCGGCGACACGTCCGCGCGGCGCCGGCTCGACGGCATCCGGGCCTTCGTCGCGCGCGACGACGTCGACCGTGTCTCGTTCCCACTCGCCGACGCGGTGGCGGGTCGCTCGGCCTGGGCCTTCGACGCCGAGGTCGAGCACGCGGCCGAGCGGGTTCTGCCGCTGTTCCTCGACGCGCTCGCGGCCGGGACGCATCTCACCCTCGTCGTGCGCGACCGCGCCGAGCTCGACGCGAGCGTCGCGGTGCTCACGCGCGTGCTCGAGGAGCCGCGTCTGGTCGGTGCGCGCGCGGGCATCGCCCTTCCCGTGGGTGTCGCCGAGACCGTCGACGCCGTCCGCGAGCTCGCGGCGTGGGCGCGGCAGCGCGTGCAGGACGGCGGCGAGCGTCTCACCCTGCGCCTGGACGACGCGCCGATCCCGACCACGGATGCCGTGACCTCCGCCCGCCACGGCTGGCCCGCGCCCGCCGTCACGACGCGCGACGACGTCGATGCCGCGCTCGTTCGCGCACTGCGCGAGGCGCTGAGCCCGCGCGCCCTCGACGGTGTGCGCGTCGAGGTCGCCACGGCCGACCCGGAGCGCGCGGCCCTCGCCCTCGCGCTCGGCGACGACGTCGCACTCGTCCTGCCGCGTGGCACCGCGTGGGTCCCCGACATCGCTCCGGTGCGCACGGTGGCGGTCGTGCATCCCGACGACCTCGACGCGGTCGCCGCGGCCCCGGCCGCGCTGTTCGCCGCGACCGTCGCCACGGCGCCCGCCCTCCCCCCGGCGGCGCCGGTGCTCGCGGGCGACACGCCCTCCGACGCCGCCCCGGACCGCGCGGGCGATCCCGACACCGCGGCGCTCGAGACCGCCGCCGTCGCCGCTCGCGCGCGGCGGGCGCTCTCCGCCGCCGACGCGCCCCCGCCCGCGATGCGCACGCCGCAGCGCGACCTCGCGCAGGAGCCCGCGATCCTGCGCGACCCCGCCGACGCCGACGCCGACGACCCGGGGCTCACCCAGGCCGTGCTGGGCATCGCGCGCGAGGCCGCGGCATCCGAGGACACCTCCGCCCTGGGTCCCGACGTGCAGCAGATGCTCTTCGGCGGGCAGGCGTTCGTCGACACCGCGGTGTTCTCGGCGCGCGAGAGTGCGGAGCTCGCCGGGGGAGCCGCGGGCTTCCGGAACACCGCCGACACCGATCCGACCGTCGCCGCCGACCGCGCCTGGGGCCTCGCCGTGCTCGACCGCGTGGGCGGCTCGATCGTGGGCGACGCGACGGCCGCCGCGGGGCGCATCGACGACGAGGCCGGCCTCGACGAGGTCGTGGCGCGCGTGCGCACGGGAGCCGAGGCGTGGGGCGCGTTGGCCGCCGCCGATCGCGCGGGCGTGCTGCTTGCGGCGTCGCGGACTCTCGCGGACCGTCGCGCCGACCTGATCGAGGTGCTCGCATCCGAGGGGGGCGCGCTGCTGTCCGAGGCCGACGCGGAGGTGAGCCAGGCGGTCGACGCCGCCGCGTACTACGCCGCCACCGCCAAGGAGCTCGACCGGGTACCGGGGGCGGTGTTCGTCCCCGATCGCCTCACGGTCGTCGCGCCCCGATGGAACGCGTCGGTGGGACTGTGCGCGGCCGAGACGCTCGCCGCTCTCGTCGCGGGATCGGGCGTTCTGCTCACGCCCTCGCCGCGGGCGCGCCGTGCCGGAGCGGTCGTCGCCGAAGCGCTGTGGGCGGCGGGCGTGCCGCGCGATGTGCTCGCGTACGTCGACCTGAACGAAGACGCCTCCGGCCGGGCGCTCATCGCCCACCCGGGCGTCGACCGCGTCCTGCTCGCGGGGGCCCGGACCACCGCCGAGCGTTTCGCCGGGTGGCGCCCCGCGCTGCGCCTGCAGGCGCTGACCGCCGGACGCAACGCCGTGATCGTGGCCCCGTCCGCCGACCTCGACGAGGCCGTGGCCGACATCGTGGCCGGGGCGTTCGCGCGCGCCGGCCAGGCGGCCACCGCGGTGTCGCTCGTCATCCTCGTCGGTGCGGTCGCGCGCTCCGCGCGGTTCACCGAGCAGCTGAAGGATGCCGTGACCTCGCTGCGCGTGGGCCCGGCCGACGACCCGCTGTCCGACGTCGGGCCGCTGGTCGAGGAGCCGACGGGCGAGGTCCGGCGCGCCCTGACCGTGCTCGGCGACGGCGAGCGGTGGCTCATCGAGCCGCGCGAGCTCGACCTCGGCCCCGAGACGGCCGGTCGCTTCTGGTCGCCCGGCGTGCGCACGGGCGTCACCGCCGGGTCGCACCTCACCCGGGCCGCGGTGGCGGCGCCGGTGCTCGGCATCCTGCACGCCCCCACCGTGACGCGGGCGATCGAGCTGCAGAACGCGATCGGCTCGGGCTTCGTCGCCGGGTTGCACACGCGCGACACGGCCGACCTCGACCTGTGGCTCGACACCGTCGAGGCCGCGGTGCTGCGGGTGAACCGACCCTCGACGGGGGCCGTGGTGCAGCGCGAGCCGATCGGCGGGTGGGGCGAGGCGACGGTCGGCGACGGAGCGATGTCGGGCGGACCCAACCGGCTCGTGACCGTCGGTTCGTGGCGTCCTTCGACGGGTGGGGCGTCGTCGTCGACGCTGCACCTGAGGGGGCTCGACAGCCGCATCACGGCGCTCATCGAGGCCGCGCAGCCGACCCTGTCGTACGAGGCGTTCGACTGGCTCCGCCGCGGAGCGCTGTCGGACGCCGTGGCGTGGGACCGGGAGTACGGCCGCGTGCGCGACGTCTCGCGCCTCGGCGTCGAGCGGAACCTCCGCCGCTACCGCCCGGCCGACGTGGCCGTGCGCGCGACGGCCGACGCCCCCTGGCAGGCGGTGCTGCGCGTGCTCGTCGCCGCGGTGCGCTCGGGATCGACCTTCTCGCTCAGCACCCCGGTGGGTCTCCCCGCCGCGGTGCGGCACCTGCTCGGCGAGAGCGAGATCGCGGTCTCGGTCGAGAGCGACGAGGAATGGCTGCAGCGCCTTGCGGGTGGCATCCCGGATGCCGAGACCCTCGGCGCCGACGCCCCGGTCGTCGCTCCCCGGCCGGGGCGCGTGCGCCTGGTCGGCCCTGCGGCCACGGTCGCAGCGGTGCGCACGGCGGTCGCCGAGACGGTCGGCACCGACGTGTCGCTGACCCTCTATACCGACGAGGTCACCACCGCGGGGCGGCTCGAGCTGCTGCCGTTCCTGCGCGAGCAGGCGGTGTCGATCGGCGCGTTCCGCTTCGGTCGGGTCGACGGCTGGAGCGCCGAGGTGATCTGAGGCCCGCGGTCCCTCGCCGGGCGAGGTCGCCTGACCGTGACGACGGCACCGGCTGTGGTGCGGTGGGAACGCATGCGCTCGCGCGGATCGTGCGATCTCGGTGGAGCGCCGCGGAGCGCGGGCCACCGGGTTTCGAAAACGTTTAGCGGCAACGCCTCCGGGCGGTAACGTCGGAGGCCGAACGCGAGGAGCACCGATGACCGCTGCCCGACTCACTCTCGACCCCCGATTCCCGATCGGGGCCGTCCGTCGCCGTCTGTTCGGCGGGTTCGTCGAGCATCTCGGCCGCCACGTCTACGACGGCATCTACGAGCCCGGCCACCCGGAGGCGGATGAGCAGGGCTTCCGCCGTGACGTCCTCGACCTCGTGCGCGAGCTGGGCGTCTCGATGATCCGCTACCCCGGCGGTAACTTCGTCTCGGGCTTCCGCTGGGAGGACAGCGTCGGCCCACGCGCGCAGCGCCCGCGCCGCCTCGACCTCGCGTGGCACTCCACCGAGACGAACGAGATCGGCCTCCACGAGTTCGCCGACTGGCTCGACAAGGCCGGCAGCGAGCTCATGCTCGCGGTGAACCTCGGCACCCGCGGCACGCTCGAGGCCATCGACCTGCTCGAGTACAGCAACGTCCCCGGGGGATCGACGCTGTCGCAGCAGCGCATCGACAACGGCCGCGAAGCCCCGTTCGGCGTGCAGGTGTGGTGCCTCGGCAACGAGATGGACGGGCCCTGGCAGCTCGGCCACCGCTCGGCCGACGACTACGGCAAGATCGCCTCGCAGACCGCGAAGGGGATGCGTCAGCTCGACCCGTCGATCGAGCTCGTCGTGTGCGGGTCGTCGGGAGCGCAGATGCCGACGTTCGGCGAGTGGGAGCGCATCGTCCTGGAGCACACCTACGACGACGTCGACATGATCTCGTGTCACGCGTACTACCAGGAGCACGACGGCGACATCGACTCGTTCCTGGCTTCGGCGACCGACATGGACCGCTTCATCGACGCCGTCATCGCCACGGCCGATCACGTCGGCGCGGTGCGCGGCAGCGACAAGAGGATAGGCATCTCGTTCGACGAGTGGAACGTCTGGTACATGGACCGCGTCGCGTCTGTGAAGCCGGCGGCGATCGACGACTGGCCCGTCGCCCCGCGTCTGCTCGAGGACGTGTACTCGGCTTTGGATGCCGTGGTCTTCGGCAGCCTCATGATCTCGCTCCTCAAGCACGCCGACCGCGTGGCATCCGCCTCGCTCGCCCAGCTCGTCAACGTCATCGCGCCGATCATGACCGAGCCCGGTGGACCGTCGTGGCGCCAGACGACGTTCTTCCCCTTCGCGATCACGTCGCGCCTCGCGCAGGGCGACGCCGTGCGTCTGCAGGTCGAGTCGCCGGTGATCGAGACGGAGAAGTTCGGCGCGGTCCCGGCGGTGGACGCCGTCGCCACCCACGATCCTGAGACCGGGGCGACGGCGATCTTCCTCGTGCACCGCGGCCGTGCGGAAGCGATCGAGCTGCGGATCGACGTCGCGGGTCTCGGGGACGTCGAGGTCGCCGAGGCGCACCTGCTCCACGACGACGACCCCTACGCCCGCAACACGCTCGAAGACCCCGATCGCGTGCAGCCGGGGGCACTCGAGACCCGGGTCGTCGACGGCATCCTGTACGTCACGCTGCCGCCCATCGCGTGGGCGGCGGTCTCGCTCGCGCGCGCGTGACGCGGTCGGGGTGACGGTTCGGGGCGCGATTCCGCCTTCGGGGCAGAAGAATCACGCCCCGAACAGAGAATCGCGCCCCGAATCAGCTGACGCGGCGCCAGGCCGGCTGCGCGCCGCTCTGACGCTCCGACCGCCTGCCGGGGTCACACGCCAGCGGCAGAGCGCAGAAACGCACGTTCCTCGCAGAACCCATCGAGAGTCCTGCGAGGAACGCGCGTTTCTGCGAGATTCGGCTGGGCCCGGGGCTGAGCGTCAGGCCAGCTGCGCGCGACGCTCGGCGAGCTGGTCGAAGGTCGCGAACGACTCCGCGATCGGGCTGCCGGTGAAGTGGCCGACCCAGCCGTCGTCGTCGTGGAAGAAGCGCACGCTGACGTAGTGGGGAGCGGTGCCCATGTCGAACCAGTGCGTCGTGTTGGCCGGGACCGAGATGAGGTCTCCCGCCTCGCAGTACACCGCGTGCACCTTGTCGTTCGCGTGCAGGTAGAAGACCCCGGCGCCCTTGGCGAAGTAGCGGTCCTCGTCGTCGTCGTGCTGGTGCTCCGAGAGGAACTTCTGGCGCGAGGGGGTCTTGACCTCGTCGTAGTTCTCCTGCGCGGGGTCGAGGGCGACGACGTCGACGAGCGTGTACCCCTCGCGCTGCTTGACCTCGTCGATCTCGTCGGCGTACAGCGCGAGCACCTCGTCCTGCGACGCCCCGGAGGGCACGTCGCGGATCTCCCAGCGCGAGAAGCGGGCACCCAGCTCGGCCAGCGCCTCGCGGATCTCCGCTTCGTCGGTGGTCTCGAGCACGGGCGTGCTCGGGTCGGTCTCTTTCCAGACGGTCAGGAGCGTCACGGCTCCTCCTCTCGGCGCGATATGAGCGGAATGATCCGATTCTGTCGTCGATCCGGCCCGAGTGCCCACTCGCCGGGCAGGATCAGGGGTTGCGGTGTAACAAAGTGCAACCTCGAATAACTGGACCGTCTCGGGTGCTGCTTGACTTCTCGACGGCCGACCGGCACAGCATCCGGGCGGTTCCTCGCACCCCACTCCTCGACGAAGGGGACCCCGTGTCCGTTCGATCCCACCGCTGGGCGGCGCTCGTCGCGACCGCCGGCATCGCCGCCCTCGCCCTCACCGGCTGCGCGCAGCAGAACACCGCCGCTCCGGCGGCCTCGGCGGCCCCCGTGCAGAAGGTCGAGAACCTTCCCTCGCCGTTCGACGGCGAACCCGTCAAGGTCGCCCTCGTGCAGCAGTCCGGCGCCGGCGACTTCTTCACCGCGTGGACCGCGGGCGCGAAGGCCCAGGCCGCCGCGATCAACATCGACCTCACCGTCTACGACGCCCGCAACGACAACGCGAAGCAGGCGTCCGACCTCGAGCAGGCGATCGCGGCCAAGCCCGACGCGATCATCGTCGACCACGGTCAGACCGACACGATCGAGTCGCACGTGCACGACGCGGTGGATGCCGGCATCCCGGTCATCGTGTACGACCTCGCCCTGAAGGACTCCACCGGGGTCATCGTCACCTCGCAGTCCGACGCGTCGATGGCGCAGGGCGTGCTCGACCAGCTCGTCGCCGACGTCGGCGACGGTGCCAAGGTGGGCCTGGCCAGCACCGACGGCTTCGCGCCCCTCGAGCGCCGCAAGAAGGTGTGGGACGAGGTCGTCGCCGAGCACGGTCTCGACCAGCTGTTCTTCACCGGCAAGGTCACCGAGTCGACCGCGACCGACAACATCCCGCTCATCGATGCAGCCCTCAAGGCGAACCCCGGGATCCAGGCGATCTTCGCCCCCTACGACGAGATCACCAAGGGCGTCGTGCAGGCCGTGCAGCAGAACAACCTGCAGGACAAGGTCAAGGTCTACGGCATCGACATCTCCAACGCCGACATCGAGGTCATGACCGCCGACGGCAGCCCCTGGGTGGCCACGAGCGCGACCGACCCCTCCGCGGTCGGGGCCGGCGTCGTGCGCGCCCTCGCCCTCTCGCTCGCCGGGCAGCTCGATGAGACGAGCGTGCAGTTCCCCGCGATCACGATCACGCGCGACTTCCTGCTCGAGAAGGGCATCACCAATGTCGCCCAGCTCCGCGAGGCCGAGCCCTCGCTGCTGCTGAGCGACACGGTGGTGGCCGACTGGCTCCCCGCGATCTCGGGATGACCTCACCTCTGCACGCCGACGCCGCTCCGGCCGACGACACCTCCGTCGTCCGCCTGAGCGGCGTCGGCGTCCGCTTCGGCAGCAACCAGGTGCTGCGCGACGTGTCGCTCTCGCTCGAACCGGGCAGCATCACGGCGCTGCTGGGCACCAACGGCGCGGGCAAGTCGACGTTGATCGGCGCCGTCTCGGGAGCCAACGCCGCCTACACGGGCGACATCGCCGTGGCAGGTTCCGTGCGGCGCCTCACCTCTCCCGCCCGCGCCCGACGGGCCGGCATCGAGACGGTGCACCAGCGCATCGCCGACGGGATCGTGCCCGGGCTCAGCGTCGCCGACAACCTCGCGCTCACCGATCTCGCGACCGGCGGGCACCGGCTCGTCCGGCGGGCGGAGGCGGAACGCATCGCGCGCGCGGCTCTGGGTCGCCTCGGCCTGGAGTGGAGCGACGAGGTGCTGCGTGCGGACGCCGACCGCCTGGGCACGTCCGACGCGCAGCTGCTCGTGCTGGCGCGCGCCCTGCGCTCGACTCCGCGCCTGCTGATCCTCGACGAGCCGACGTCGGCGCTCACCGCCGCCGAGGCGGACCGCCTCTTCGCCGTGCTGCGCGTCCTGCGTGACGAGGGGCTGTCGATCCTCTTCGTCAGTCACCGCTTCGGCGAGATCGAACGTCTCGCCGACCGCATCGTGGTCCTGCGCGACGGCCGCCTCGAGCTCGATGCCCGGCGGCCGTTCGACTGGCACGCGGCGCTCGAGGCCATGCTGGGCGTGCCGACCGAACTCCAGCAGCACATCACCGACCCGCTCCCGGCCGGGCGCGAGGTCCTCGCCATCGACGACGCCGTGCTGCTGCCCGGCGCAGAGGCTCTTACCCTGCGCGTCTCGGGCGGCCAGGTGACCGGCATCCTGGGTCTGCTCGGGGCGGGCAAGACCGAGCTCGCCGAGATCGTCGCCGGGGTGCGCGCGACGGGCGACGCCCGCCTCTCGCTCGACGGCGAGCCCTATCACCCCACCTCTCCCGCCGCCGCGATCGCCGCCGGGGTCGTGCTCGTCCCCGAGGACCGTCAACGCCAGGGCATCCAGCCCGGGTGGTCGATCGCGCGGACCGTGGGGCTCCCCGTCCTGCGCGCCCTCTCCCGCGCCGGCGTCATGGCGACCCGGCGCGAGCACGCCGCCGCCGACGAGGTGATCGACGCGTACGGCGTCGTCGCCCCGTCGTCCGACGCCCGCGTCGACGACCTCTCCGGCGGCAACCAGCAGAAGGTCGTCGTCGGGCGATGGCTGCGCACCGACCCCCGCCTCGCGGTGCTGGACGAACCGTTCCGCGGCGTCGACATCGGGGCTCGGCGCCGCATCGGCGACGCCGTCCGGGCGCGCGCGGCCGCGGGCGCCGCCGTCGTGGTGCTCTCGAGCGACGTCGACGAGGTGCTCGAGGTCGCCGACCGCATCGTCGTCCTCGTCTCGGGCCGCATCGCCTTGGACACCCCCGCCGGCGCGCTCGATCGCGCGCGCATCGTCGCCGCTCTCCTCGACGACTCCGGCCACCGGAAGGAAACCGCATGACCACCGTCTCCTCCCGCAGCTCGGCCCTCGCGCAGCCGCGCGCGGGCCTCGGCTCGCGCGCCGTCGACGCCGTCGCGAAGTGGGGCTTCGTCGCGGTGACGGTGCTCCTCATCGTCTTCTTCGCGCTCACCGAGCCCGCGTTCGCGACGGCCGACAACGTGTTCGGGATGCTGAAGTACATCGCCCCGATCGGCATCGCCGGTCTGGGCGTGACGCTGGCCATGACGGTCGGCGGTCTCGACCTGTCGGTCGGCGCCAACGCCGGCTTCGCCGTGTCGATCGCGGCGTGGACGATGGTGATCGGCAACCAGGTCGGCGGGATCGCCGTCGGTGTCGTGCTGATCTCGGGCGCCCTGATCGGCGCGGTCAACGCGGCCCTGATCGTGTTCGCGCGCATCCCCGACCTGCTGGCGACGCTGGCCACGATGTTCACGGTCGTGGGGCTGAAGCTCATCATCGTCGACGGCAAGTCGATCTCGTCGCAGATGACCCTCGACGACGGCACCACCGCCCCCGGGCGCTTCACCCCCGACTTCCTGTGGTTCGACCGCGGGTCGATCGGCCCGGTGTCGGTGCCCGTCCTGCTGTTCCTCGGACTCACCGTGCTGCTGTGGTTCGTCCTCGATCGCACGCGCTGGGGTCGCGCTCTCGCCGCCGTGGGCTCCAACCCGGAGGCTGCGCGTCTCGCCGGCATCCGCGTGCGCGCGTACCGCGCCGCCGCGTACATCGGCTGCGGCATCCTGGCATCCATCGCCGGTCTCGTCCTGGCCGCCCGTATCGGTCAGGGCGACGTCTCGGCCGGCAACAGCCTGCTGCTGGATGCCGTGGCCGTCTCGCTCGTCGGGGTCTCGGTCCTGGGCATCGGGCGTCCGAACGCGTGGGGAACGGCGCTCGGAGCCGTGCTCATCGCCGTCATGGTCACGGGCTTCTCGATGATGGGCCTGCCGTACTACATCCAGGACTTCGGAAAGGGTGTCGTCCTGCTGGTGGCGCTGCTGTTCAGCTTCACCTTCCGCCGCCGCAAGACCACCATCGTCGCCGGGAGCACGACCGCATCATGACCGACACCCTCCTCACCGATCAGCTGACCGTCGAGACGGTTCCCGCGTACCTCGCCGCGCGCCCGCGGCTGGCGGGCCCGGTGGATCCGGCATCCATCGTGTCGGTCGACGAGGTCGGCGACGGCAACCTCAACCTCGTCTTCATCGTGAAGGATGCCGCCGGCAACGGCGTGGTCGTGAAGCAGTCGCTGCCGCACGTGCGCGTCGATCCCTCGTGGCCGCTCACCCGCGAGCGGGCGGCGCGCGAGGCAGTCGTACTCGGTGTGCACGAGCGGATCGATCCCGCGCACGTTCCGGCGTTCCACGGCTTCGACGCCGAGAACCTCGCCCTGTCGATCGAAGACCTCAGCGATCACGCCGTGTGGCGCGGCGAGCTGATCGCCGGGCGGCTGCACCCGTACGCGGCGGCGCAGCTCGGGGAGTACGTCGGCGCGGTGGGCTTCGCCACGAGCGTCTTCGGCATCCCGGGGCCCGAGCGCCGTCGCCGCATCGCCGAGGCCACCAACCCCGAGCTGAGCGAGATCACCGAAGACCTCGTCTTCACCGAGCCGTACGTCGACCACGAGCACAACGGCTGGCTCGACGCCAACGCCGACGACGTGCGCGATCTCCGCGCCGACCGGGTCTTCGTGCGCGAGATGGGCCTGGCCAAGCAGCGGTTCCAGGAGAGCACGCAGAGCCTCATGCACGGCGACCTGCACACCGGGTCGGTGTTCGTGCGCGCCGAGGGCGAGTCGGTGCGGGCGTTCGACTCGGAGTTCGGCACCTACGGCCCCACCGGCTTCGATCTCGGTGCCGTGTGGGCGAACCTCGTCATCGCCGCGGCACGGGCGCAGGTGCTCGGGCGTTCCGCCGATGCTGAGACGCTCCTGCGGCTCCCGGTCGAGCTCGTCGACGCGTTCGAGCTCGAGTTCCGTCGCCGCTGGCCCGACCGCGTCGACCCGCGCGTGTACGGCGACGAGGTGCTCGAGCACACGCTCGCGCAGGTGCGTTCGGATGCCGCGGTCTACGCCGCGGCCAAGGCGGTGCGCCGCATCGTCGGGTACTCCAAGGTCGCCGACATCCTGACGTTGCCCGAGCCGGAGCAGGCCGCGGCCGCGCGGCTCGTCCTGCGCGTCGCGCGCACCCTGGGCACCGCGCGTCTCGACGACGCCGACCCGCGCGTGCTCACCGCGCGGACGGTGGAGGTGCGGGGCTGACGCATCGGGCGAGGCGCGGTGTGCGGGTGCACTGCCGGTGCCCTCCCGAGGTGGGCGGGCGGCGAGGTGCCGCGTGCGGGTGCCCTGCCGGGCTGCGTCGGCGACGCGGTGAGGTCGTGGCATCCGCCGATCCTTCGCGATAAACGCTGTTTGTGCCGGGAAACGCGTTGGGGGAGCGTTTCTGAGCATAGGGAGCGTTTATCGGGCGGCTCGGGCGTCTTGGGCGTCTCGGGCGGCGAGGCGCGGCGTGCCGGTGCCCTGCCGCGCTTCTCGCGCGGCGTGCCGGTGCCCTGCCGCGCTGCTCGCGCGACGGCGGTCGCGGCATCCGGCGGTTCCTCGCGATAAACGCTGCCTGTGCCGGGAAACGCGCTGGGTGAGCGTTTCTCAGCACAGCGAGCGTTTATCGGGCCGCTCGGGCAGCGCGCCGGGATGGATGCCCGACAGCGCGCCAGGACGAAAGCCCGACAGCACGCCGGGGCGGATGCCGACGCGTCAGCGCGTCGCGACGGCGAAGCGCAGCAGCCACTCGGTGATCTCGAGGTGGCGGCGGGCGGCGGCGACGTCGGCGCCCCACGCGTACATGCCGTGGTTCGCGACGATGAGCGCGGGCACCTCGGGCACCTCGGCGGTGGCCGCGACGTAGACCTCGTCGAAGCGGGCGGCCTCGACGCGCATGTCCTGGTCGTTGGCGATGACCGGGATCGTCACGGTCTCGTCGTTCGCGCGGTGGCCGATGCCCTTCAGCATCTCCATGTCGCGGATCTCGACGCCGCCCGGCCACCGGTGTCCGGCGACGACCGCGTCGAACGCGTGCACGTGGAACACCGCGCCCGCGCCGGTGCGCGCGGCGATGTGGGCGTGCAGCCCCGCCTCCGCAGACGGCGGACGCGGGTCGTCGGAATCGAGCGCCTCGCCGTCGGCGTCGATCAGCACGACGTCGCGATCGGTGAGCTCCGACTTGTCGAGGCCCGACGCGGTCACCGCCAGCACCAGGGGGTCGCGGTCGAGCACGATCGAGAGGTTGCCGGAGGTGCCGCGCATCCAGCCGTAGCCCGAGAAACGCGAGGCCTCGGCGGCGAGGGCGGCGCCGGCCTCCTGCACCCGGGCGGCGAGGGGGAGCTTCATCGGGCGATCTCGATCTCGTCGAAGGATGCCACGGCATCCGCTCCGAAGTCGGACCCGGCCCACGGCTCCCCGGCGCGATCCAGCGCGACGACCTGCCAGCCCGCCGCGCGGGCGGCGGCGACCTCGTCGGGGTGGTCGGTGAGGAACAGCGCCCGGTCGGGCGCGACGCCGAGGGCGGAGGCGATGCGGTCGTACGACGCCGCTTCCTTCTTCGGGCCGGCGCTGACGGTGTCGAAGAAGTCCTCGACGAGCACGGTCAGATCACCCTGCGGCGCGTGACGGAACCACGGCACCTGCGACGCGATCGACCCCGAGGAGTACACCGCGAGGCGGATGCCAGCCGCCTGCCAGGCACGCAGGCGCGGCGGGACGTCGTCGAAGAACTGCGAGTGGATCTCGCCCGCGGCGAAGCCCTCGGCCCAGATGATGCCCTGCAGGGTCTTCAGCGGCGTCGACTTCACGTCGGATGCCATGAGCCCGCGCAGCGCTTCGGCGATCTCGGCGTCGGTGGCGTCGGCATCCAGGCCGGTCTCGGCGATCGCGTCGGCGCGGGCACCGCGGACGGTGTCGTCGTCGCGTCCGAGCACCTCGTCGAGGCGCGGTCGGGCGTAGTCGTAGAGGTCGCCGAGGATGAAGCCTGCGGCGCTCGTGGTGCCCTCGATGTCGAGCACGACGACGTCGGCGGAGATGCGGGTCATTGGGGGTCCTCATCGGGGGTGGGGGACACGGGACGGAACGCGATCGTGTCGGGCTGCACGGTGGCGGCCACGGGGGCCGGCTGCTCGGGGGAGCGGCGTCGGACGACGGGGGATGCCGGAACCGGGGCGTCGGCGTCGGCGGCGAAGTGCTCGCCCACTCGCGCGGGCTCGAAAGTTCCCCGACTGGTCGCGATGCGCGTCACCAGGCGCGGCGGGGTGACGTCGAAGGCGGGGTACCACGCGTCGGTGACGAGCGGGCTCGCGGTGCGCTGCCCCAGCACCTCGAGCACCTCGCGCGGATCGCGGTCTTCGATGACGATGTCGTCGCCGGTCGGCGATCCCGGATCGGGGGCCTCGACCATCGCGATGTACGGGATGCCGAAGGCCGCCGCCGCGGCCGCGTGGGCCAGGGTGCCGACCTTGTTGACGACCGAACCGTCGAGGGCGACCCGGTCGGCCGCGGTCACGACCGCGTCGATCGGGCCCGAGCCGACCCCGCGCGGAGAGGCGAGGGCGGCGGCGGCCATGCCGTCGGTGATGAGCGTGACCTTCTGGTCGAGTTCGCGCAGCGAGTGGGCGGTCAGGCGCGCACCCTGCAGGTAGGGGCGCGTCTCGGTCGCGATCCACTCGATCTCGCG
This sequence comes from Microbacterium phycohabitans, assembly GCF_032464935.1. NCBI lineage: Bacteria > Bacillati > Actinomycetota > Actinomycetes > Micrococcales > Microbacteriaceae > Microbacterium > Microbacterium phycohabitans. The sequence continues at coordinate 141,793 of NZ_JAWDIT010000002.1, read as the reverse complement.
GCCGGCCTCGCGGGCGGCGGCGACGAGACCGAACAGGTAGGCGTCGGCCCAGCAGTGGGTGAGGATGCGCGGCGACTCGGGCAGCAGCGACAGCGTGGCGCGGCCCAGGCGCAGACTCGCCTCGCGGTAGTCGCGGTCGACGGCGGCGGCGGTCTGCAGGGTGACGTCCACAAGCGCCGCGGTGTCGTCGGCGTCACGACCGGCGGCGAGGATGCGGGCGACGGCGTCGCGCGGATGCGCGTTCGTGGGCCGCGCGGTGGCGAGGGCCCGGCCGGCGCGGCCCAGGGCGGCGCGCGCCTCGGCGAGGGGGAGCCCCCGCGCCTGCAGAGCGGCCAGTGCCATGCCGGCCGTGGCTGCGTAGAGCGGACCCGAGCTTTGCGTCACCATGTCGCGGATGGCCGTCGCGACCTCGTCGGGGGTCGTGGCATCCACCCATTCGATCCGAGCGGGGAAGATGCGGCGGTCGAGGATGCGGACGACGCCTGCGGCCTCGTCGAGGACGACGGAATTCTCGAGCGTGGCAGACATCGCCGCCATCCTCCCATGTCGCCGGTGTCGCGGTGGTGCGCATGACGCCGTGCGACGGCGGCGGCCCGCGCCACGCGTGTCTCGCCTCCTCGCGGATGCGCGCGCCGGTCGCGGCTCGCGGCCCGAACCCCGTGAGCGTCGTGCAGATCTGCGAGGAACGCGCCCCCGCCACGACCTTTCCCCGCTCCCGCGCGCCCCCATGAGACAATGGCCACGGCGTGCTCGGACCGACCTTTCCCCGCACGGCATCCCCGGATGCCGCCGGGTTCGAAGGGCCACCGAGCCCCAGGACAGCGTCCGCCGCACCTTTCCTCCGAGGAGCAGAGATGTCCGCTACCCCCACCGCCGCGCCCACGTCGAACGCGGCCCCCGCGACGGGCGCCGAGCGCGTCCAGCAGCACCGCCGGTACCTCATGTGCCGGCCCGAGCACTTCACGGTGAGCTACAGCATCAATCCGTGGATGGAGCCCTCGCGCCCCACCGACACCGCGCTCGCCGTCCGGCAGTGGCAGGCGCTCCACGACACGTACGTCTCGCTCGGGCACGAGATCGAGCTCATCGATCCGCTCGAGGGACTGCCCGACATGGTCTACACCGCGAACGGCGGCTTCGTGATCGACGGCATCGCCTACGGCCCGAAGTTCCGTTTCCGCGAGCGGGCCGCCGAGGCGCCCGCGTTCATCGACTGGTTCGCGGCCAACGGCTTCGAGGTCGCCGAGCCGGTCGAGGTCAACGAGGGCGAGGGCGATTTCCTGCTCGTCGGCGACACCATCCTCGCGGGCACCGGTTTTCGCTCGACGGGCGACAGCCACCGCGAGGTCGGCGAGGTGTTCTCGCGCGAGGTCGTGTCGTTGACGCTGACCGACCCGCGGTTCTACCACCTCGACACCGCGATCTCGGTGCTCGACCCGGTCGAGGGCCCGGGTGGTGTCGACAAGGCCAACATCGCCTACCTGCCCACCGCGTTCGACGAGCGCAGCCAGGCGATCCTCCGCGAGCGCTACCCCGACGCCATCCGGGTCTCGGATGCCGACGGCGCGGTGTTCGGACTCAACTCCGCCAGCGATGGCAAGAACGTCATCATCTCGCCGCGTGCGGTGGGCTTCGAGGCGCAGCTGCGCGAGCGCGGCTACACCCCCGTCATGGTCGACCTGTCCGAGCTGCTGCTCGGCGGCGGCGGCATCAAGTGCTGCACGCTCGAACTGCGCGGGGGCGCCCGATGAGCACCGCCGTCGACGACCTCGGCGCGCAGCTGATCGCCGCCGAGGCAGCGCACGTCGCGCACAACTACCACCCGCTGCCGGTCGTCGCCGCTCGTGCCGAGGGCGTGTGGGTCACCGACGTCGAGGGCAAGCGCTACCTCGACCTGCTGTCGGCCTACTCGGCGCTGAACTTCGGGCACGGCCACCCCGCGATCCTCGCCGCCGCCCGCGAGCAGCTCGAGCGGCTGACGCTCACCAGCCGCGCGTTCCACAACGACCGGCTGGGGCCCTTCGCCACCGCGCTCGCGCAGCTGTGCGGCAAAGACCTCGTGCTGCCGATGAACACCGGCGCCGAGGCGGTCGAGACCGGCATCAAGGTCGCCCGAGCCTGGGGCTACCGCACGAAGGGCATCGCCCCCGACGCCGCGACCATCATCGTCGCCAACGGCAACTTCCACGGCCGCACCACGACGATCGTCGGTTTCAGCGACGACCCCACCGCGCACGACGACTTCGGTCCCTATGCGCCCGGCTTCGTGCACGTGCCCTACGGAGACGCGGATGCCATCGCCGCGGCGATCGACGAGAACACCGCCGCGGTGCTCCTCGAGCCCATCCAGGGTGAGGCGGGCGTCGTCATCCCGCCCGACGGGTTCCTCCGCCGCGTGCGCGAGATCTGCACCGAGAACGACGTGCTGTTCATCGCCGACGAGATCCAGTCGGGTCTCGGCCGCGTGGGCGAGACGTTCGCGTGCGACCGCGAGGGCGTCGTCCCCGACCTGTACCTGCTCGGCAAGGCGCTGGGCGGCGGCATCTCGCCCCTGTCGGCGGTCGTCGCGAACGAGGACGTGCTCGGCGTCATCCGCGCGGGCGAGCACGGGTCGACCTTCGGCGGCAACCCGCTCGCGTGCGCCGTCGGTCTGCGGGTCGTCGAGATGCTCGCATCCGGGGAATTCCAGACCCGCGCGAAGGCACTGGGCGCGCACCTCGAGCAGAACCTGCAGACGGTGATCGGCCACGGCGTGACCGCGGTACGCATCGCCGGGCTGTGGGCCGGGGTCGACATCGACCCCGCCGTCGGCACGGGCCGCGAGATCGCCGAGAAGCTCCTCGCGCGCGGAGTGCTCGTCAAAGACACGCACGGTCAGACGATCCGCATCGCCCCGCCCTTGACCATCCGGGCGACCGAGCTGGACTGGGCCGTCGAGCAGTTGAAGCACGTGCTCGCGGCCTGAGAGCCCTCGCCATCGCGCGAGGTGCCGGGAATCGTCGCTTCGGAGTCGGCTCCGGCGACAGATCCTGGCACCTCACGCGTGGGGGTCAGGCGACCGAGACCGTCGTCTCGTCCCAGCCCGTCGCGCCGTCGGGGGCCGGCGGGGCGGTGTCGGAGGTCTGCGTGCTGCCGTCGGCCGAGATCGCGCGGCAGCGCACGGTATGCGAGCCGGTCGTGGCATCCCACGGGAGACTCCACTGCACCCACGTGTCGGCCGAGATGGCGCTCGCGAGCGTCGCCGGCTGCCAGGGGCCGTCATCGATCTGCACCTCGACGCCGGCGACGCCGACGTGGTTGTGCCACGCGACGCCCGCGATGACCGCATCGCCCGCGGCCACCTGCGCACCCGCGCGCGGGACGTCGATGCGCGACTGCAGCTTGACCGGTCCGCGCTCCGACCATCCGCGCGGGGTCCAGTACCCCTCGGCGCGGTCGAAGCGCGTGACCTCGAGCTCGCTCACCCACTTGGTCGCCGATACGTAGCCGTAGAGCCCCGGCACGACCATGCGCACGGGGAAGCCGTGCTCGAGGGGGAGCGGTTCGCCGTTCATCCCGATCGCGAGGAGGGCGTCGCGGTCGTCGGTGAGAGCCTCCAGGGGACTGGATGCCGTGAACCCGTCGACCGAGCGCGAGAGCACCATGTCGGCCTCGTCGGTCGGCTTCGCGCGCGCGAGGATGTCGCGGATCGGCACGCCGAGCCACCGAGCGGTGCCGATGAGCGAGCCGCCGACCTCGTTCGACACGCAGACCAGTGTGGCGACCGTCTCCTTCTGCGGCAGGGCGACGAGGTCGTCCCAGCGCAGCACCACTTCCTGCTCGACGAGGCCGTGCACACGCAGCGTCCACGTCGCCGGGTCGACCTGGGGCACGACGAGGGCGGTGTCGATGCGGTAGAAGTCCGCCGAGGGCGTGATGACGGGGGAGAGGCCGTCGATGCCGAGGTCGGCGGCATCCGGAACCGTCGTCGTGGTCGCGGGACTCGGCAGGCGCAGGGCGGAGCGGACGGCGCTGATCGCTCGGGCACCGCCACTCAGCGCGACCGACCCGAAGGCGGCGAGGGCCCCGGCCATGACGGCGACGCCCGACAGCGCGAGCACGCCGCGGCGGGTGACGCCTTCGTCCGAGGGGGCGCCGTCGGCGACCGATCGCCGGGGCGGACGCCGCAGGCGCGCGATGAGCAGGGCGCCCACGACCGCTGCTCCCGCCCCCGCGATCAGCGACGGCACCGGCGAGAGCAGCCCCGCATCGGCTCGCGTCATCGACACGACGGCGCCGAGTGCGCCCAGGCCCGCGAGCACCACGCGGCCCCACGGCGGACGACGGTTCTCCAGCGCTCCGGCCACCCCGGCGACCACCAGCAGCAGCACCGCGATCCCCACGAGCAGCGCGGCCTTGTCGCCGGTGCCGAAGAGGTCGATGGCGAGATCTTTCGCCCACGCCGGGGCGAGGTCAATCATCGCGCCCCCGATCACGGCGAAGGGGCTCGCCGCGGGGGCCACGAGCGCGGCGGCCAGTTCGCCGAGGCCGGCCCCGAGCACGGTCGCGGCGATCCCCGCGACGACGGCCGGGAGATCGCGGAGGCGCGAAGGAGCGGGAGTCACGTTCGGAGCCTAGAGAGCGTCCGGCCCCGGGGCGCCGCGCGGGGCGGAACTCACAGCCAACCGGCATCCGTCGCTGCGAGAACGTCACGGGTTGCGCCGGGGGGAGCAGGGAACCCGGATGCCGCCGGGCCCGACCGCGGCGACCACCGGTAGCGTTCACCCATGCGCGAGAGCCTGCGGTCCCTCCGGCGCCCGGCCGCGGACGGTGCGCCCGCCTTCGACCTGGCCTACGTGCGGTCCGGGCCGCGCGGGGCGACGCCCGTGGTCGTGATCCCCGGGGGCCCGGGGCTGGCATCCGTGCTGCCGTACCGGGGCCTGCGGCGGCGAGCGGCCCGCGGGGGGCTCGACCTGATCATGATCGAGCACCGCGGCATCGGGCGCTCCCGCCGAGACCTCCGCGGCCGTCCGCTCCCGCCCGCAGCGATGCGCATCGCCGCCGTGCTCGACGACGTGGCCGCCGTGCTCGACGCGGAGGGCATCGACCGCGCGGTGATCGTCGGCTCGTCGTACGGCAGCTATCTCGCGATGGCGTTCGGGGCCCGGCATCCGGAACGGGTCGCGTCGATGCTGCTCGACTCGGCCCTGCAGTCGGCCCACGATCTCGACATCGAGCGCGCCGCGGTGCGGGGGTTGTTCTGGGATGCCGACGACGACATGGCGCGCGGGGTCCGGCGTCTCGTGGCCGCGGGGGTGTCGGAGCGGATCGTGCTCGACGTCGTCCGCGCCGCCTACGAGCTCGGCGGGACCGACCTCGTCCACCCGCTCGTGCGCCACGAGCCCGGTCTCGCGTGGCGGGCGCTGACCGCCTACGCCACGCGCGATGCCGAGATCGCCGACATCCCGCGCATCTACGAGTTCGACCTCGTGGGCACGATCGCCTTCCGCGAGCTGGGGTACGGGGGCACCCCCGACGGGCACCCGCTCGACCCGGTGCGCACCTACCTGCCCCTCGCCTCGCGCTACCCGCCCTTCACGGGAGAGCCCTACGACCTGCTCGCCGCCGTGCGCGGTTTCGACTGGCCGCTCGTCGTGCTCTCGGGCGACCGCGACCTGCGCACCCCGCCGGAGATCGCCGAGCGGGTGGTCGTGTCGGCTCCGGATGCCACGCTCGTGCGCCTCCACAACGGACACAGCGCCCTCGACACCCACCCGATGGCGCTGCTGAACGCCATCCGGCGGCTCGTCCGCGGACAGCAGGCCGCGTTGCCCGGCGACGAGCCGGCGCTCGACCGGCTGCCGCGCACCGGGCTCTCGGCGTCGTTCCCGGCCCTCCTCGTGCAGGTCGCCCGCCTCGACGCCCTGCTGCGCACCCGCGTGCTGCGTCGTCGCTGATCCGCGGGCGCCGAGAAACGGCGCACCGGTGCGAGATCGCGGCGCGCGGGCCGTGTCAAGGATCTGTCCCGATCGGGTTTCGGCGCGCACCGTGGCCGAGTGACCGACGGCGACCATCCCCGCTTCCCCCTCCTCCTCCCTCCCGGTGCGGCCGATCTCGATGACGTCGACGCGGCCCTCGAAGCGGCGGATGCCGTGGCCGGGCTCGGCACTGACGTCGCCGGCACGCTCGCCTGGGCGACGGGCCTGCCCCGACCGCGATCGCTCGCGGCGACCTGGGAGCTGCTTGCTGCGGTCGCCGCTCGCGACGTCGCCGCGGCGCGCATCCTGGAGCCCCATCTCGACGCTCTCGCGATCCTCGACGAGGCCCGCGAGGCGGGCATCGCCCCCGGCGTCGAGACGAGCGGCTCGTGGGGCGTCTTCGCGGCCGAGGGGCCGGGCGTGCGCCTGGAGGCGCGTCGGGATGCCGACACCTGGACACTCCACGGGACCAAACCCTGGTGCTCGCTCGCCGGCGACCTCGATCACGCGCTCGTCACCGCCTGGGTCGACGACGACCACCGGCGGCTCTTCGCGCTCGATCTGCGCGACCCGGCCGTGTCGGCGCGGTCGGGACCGTGGCACGCGCGCGGCTTGGACCGGGTCGTGAGCGCTCCGATCGACGTCGACGGCGCGGTCGCCGAGCCCGTCGGGGAGCCCGGCTGGTACCTGCGGCGCCCCGGCTTCGCGCACGGCGGTGTCGGAGTCGCGGCGTGCTGGTGGGGCGGGGCGCTGCCCCTGCGCGACGCGCTCGCCGCGGCGGCGGGGTCGGCCGGCGCCGATCAGCTCTCCCGGCTGCACCTGGGCAGGGCCGACACGGCACTGTGGGCCGCGCGGGCCGTGCTCGTCGAGACGGCGGGGGTGTTCGGCGCGGCATCCCCCGACCACCGTGCCGCGCGTCTGCGCGCCGCCCGCGCGCGCAGCGTCGTGGCCGACGCGGTCGAGACGACTCTCGCAGAGGCCGCCCACGCTCTCGGTCCCTCCCCCCTCGCCACCGACGACGCGCACGCCCAGCGGGTGGCCGACCTGCAGCTGTACGTGCGTCAACATCACGCCGAGCGCGACATCGCGGGCATCGGCGCCCAGATCCAGCAGGGAGGCGGCGCGTGGTGAGCTTCGACCACCGCGATCCGGGGACCGACGAGGACGTGTGGGCCGCGGTGCTCCGACGCGATCTGCCGTCCCTCGATCTCGACGTCGACCGCATCGTCGTCGTGGCCGCGCACCCCGACGACGAGACGCTCGGGGCCGCGGGTCTTCTCGCCACGGCCACCGCCCGCGGCATCCCGATCGATCTCGTCGTCGTGACCGACGGCGAGCGGTCGCACCCCGACTCGCCCACGCACAGCCCCGCGACCCTCGGCCTGGTCCGCCGCCGGGAACTGCGCGAGGCGATGTCGATCGTGGGCGTCGAGAACGAATCGCTGTTCCTCGGACTCCCCGACGGCGGTACCGACGACCACCGCGACGCCATCGCCCGCGCGCTGCAGCGGGCGATCGACCGGGCGCCCGCGGATCGCGTCCTCGTCCTCTCGCCCTGGCGCGGCGACGGGCACCGCGACCACCGCGTCGTCGGCGAGGTCGTCGAGCAGGTCTGCGCGCAGCGCGGCATCCGCTGCCGATCCTTCCCAATCTGGCTCTGGCACTGGGGCGGTCCGGATGACGTGCCCTGGCCGCATGCGGAACGCCTGCGCCTGGACGCCGCGGCCCGGGACGCCAAGGCCCGCGCCCTCGAGGCGCACGTCAGCCAGCTCCTGCCCCTGTCGGCCGCGCCGGGCGACGAGCCCACGGTTCACGCGCGGATGCGCTCGCATTTTGCGCGCGATTCCGAGGTGTTCTTCGCCCCTCGGCCCGCGCCCGGCCCGGTGCCCGGCGCCGTCGCGCCGACGCCGGACTCGGCCTCGGGAACGGATGCCGCGACCGCACCGTCGGGGGAAGAGCCGCCGGCAGCGCCCACCGTGGGGCCGGAGTACTTCGACGACATGTACGCGCGCCACGACGACCCCTGGGGCTTCGACTCGCGCTGGTACGAGGAGCGCAAGCGCGCGGTGCTGCTGGCGGCCCTGCCCCGGAGCCGCTACCGCGCCGCCTTCGAGGCCGGCTGTTCGACGGGAGCGCTGACCGCGCACCTCGCCGAGCGGTGCGACCGGGTGCTCGCCGTCGACCTCGCCCTGGCCGCCCTCGACCGCGCGCGCCGTCGTCTGCGGGGTCGCGATCACGTCGAGCTGCGCCGCGCGATGCTCCCCGACGACTGGCCGGAGGAGACCTTCGACCTCGTGGTGCTGTCGGAGGTCGCGTATTACTGGGGCGCCGGCGACCTCGATCGCGGGCTCACGGCGGCCGTCGCCTCGCTGCGCGCCGACGGGCACCTCGTGGCCTGCCATTGGCGGCATGCCGTCGCCGAGTACCCGCGCGACGGTGACAGCGTCGGTGCAGCCCTTGCCGCCCGGTCCGACCTCGTGCGCCTCGTCCGGCACGAGGAGGAGGACTTCGCGCTCGAGGTGTACGGCCTCTCGGGGGCGCGCTCCGTGGCGGCCGAGGCGGGACTCGTTCCGTGAGGGCGGTCGCGGTGGCCATCCCCGCCCACGACGAGGAGGCGCTGATCGGTCGATGCCTCGCCTCGGTGATGCGGGCCGTGACGCGAGCCCGCGAGCGCGATCCCGCCCTCGCGATCGTGGTCGTCGTCGTGCTCGACGCGTGTCGCGACAGCACCGCGGCGCAGGTGCGGAGGTGGCCCGTGCGCGCGGTCGACATCGACGCCCGCCGCGTGGGGACCGCCCGACGCGTGGGGATCGCGCGAGCGCTGTCGAGCCTGGCGACCCCCGACGACGACACGTGGATCGCGATGACGGATGCCGACACGGTGGTGCCCGGCGACTGGCTCACGCACCAGCTCGACCTGGCGGATGCCGGGATCGACCTCGTGGTGGGCACGGTCCGTCCCGACTTCGCCGACCTCAGCGCGCGGCACGCGGCCTACTGGCGCGCGACGCACCACCGCGGCCGGCCACCCGGCAACGTGCACGGAGCGAACCTCGGCGTGCGCGCGAGCACGTACACCGAGGCGGGCGGCATCCCGGATCTCGCCGCGCACGAGGACGTCGCCCTCGTCGGAGCGATCCGCGCCCTCGGGGCACGCGAGCAGGCCAGCGACGTGCACGAGGTCGAGACGTCCGGTCGCTTCACGGGCCGGACCCCCGCGGGATACGCCGCGTTCCTGCGCCGCGTGCACGCGTGGATCGACGCCCCGCCGCTCGCCGGGTCCGGCGTGTGACCGACGATCCGCGGTTCGTCAACCACCTCGGCTTCGCTCGGATGGCACCGCAGACTGACCGTCCCCCGGATCGAGAGGCACCACCATGAAGGCACTGACCTGGCAAGGCAAGCGCACCGTGAGCGTCGAGGAGGTGCCCGACCCGCAGATCCTCGAGCCCACCGACGCGATCGTGAAGATCACCTCGACCGCGATCTGCGGCTCCGACCTGCACCTGTACGAACTCTTCGGACCGTTCATCGACAAGGGCGACGTGCTCGGGCACGAGCCGATGGGCGTTGTCGTCGAGGTGGGATCGGCCGTGACGAACCTCGCCGTCGGCGACCGCATCGTCGTCCCGTTCAACATCTCGTGCGGCCACTGCTTCATGTGCCGCCGGGGTCTGCAGTCGCAGTGCGAGACGACGCAGGTGCGGGAGTACGGCAGCGGAGCGGCGCTCTTCGGATACACGAAGCTCTACGGGCAGGTCCCCGGTGGTCAGGCCGAGTATCTGCGCGTGCCGCTGGCCGACTACAACCACATCCGCGTCGGCGACGACCTGCCCGACGACCGGTACCTCTTCCTCAGCGACATCGTCCCCACCGCCTGGCAGGGCGTGAAGTACGCGAACGTCCCCGAAGGGGGAACCTTGGCGGTGATGGGGTTGGGGCCGGTCGGACAGTTCGCCGCCCGCATCGGCGTGCACCTGGGGTATCGCGTCCTCGCGATCGAGCCCGAGGCCGAGCGCCGAGCGATGGCCGAGCGTCACGGCGTCCTGACCTACGACCTCACCGACAGCGTGGTCGACGAACTCGTCGACCTCACCGAGGGTCGCGGGGCCGACGGAGTCGTGGATGCCGTCGGCATGGAGGCCCACGGCAACGGCGGCGTCAAGCTGGCGCAGAGCGCGGTGGGGCTCCTGCCCGACGCCCTCGCGCAGAAGGTGATGGACAAGGCCGGTCTCGACCGCCTCGCGGCCGTCTACGCCTCGATCGATCTGGTGCGCCGCGGCGGAACCGTTTCGCTCAGCGGGGTGTACGCCGGCGAGGCCGACGTGCTGCCGATGAAGACCATGTTCGACAAGCAGATCGCCTTCCGCATGGGCCAGTGCAACGTCAAGCGCTGGATCGACGACCTTCTTCCCCTGGTCGAAGACGCCGCCGACCCGCTCGGCGTGATGGACCTGGTCACCCACCACGCGCCCCTCGACGACGCGCCGGGCCTCTACGAGACGTTCCAGAAGAAGGAGGACGGCTGCATCAAGGTCGTGCTGCGCCCCGGCACCTGAGGTTCCGACACCGCGCCGGGTGCGGCGCGGTGTCCCCTCGTGCGGAGTCGGCAGGCGCCACCCCGTGTGGATGCCGTCGGCACCGGCGTGTCGGCTGCGGACTCCGCACGACGGCACGCCGCGCGGGCCGGGTGCCCCGGCTGCGGACTCCGCACGACGGCACGCCGCCGCGAGCCGGAGGCCCCGGCTCCGAGGCGTCAGACGCGACCGGCGTGCACGGCCTCGAGGGCCTCGGCATCCGCTTCGCTCATGCCCTCGATCGGCTCGCCGTTCCAGACGATGTCGTCGCCGAGGGCGGCGAGGATCTCTTTGCGGTCGCCGTGCGAGATCTTCGCGCCGTGCACGATCGTCGCGGGGCTCCAGAGCATCGCGGCGCCGTCCCACCAGCCCGCGCCCACGTCGCGCACGTGCAGCAGATCGTGCAGCGTCTTCGGCAGGTGCTGGAGCGGTTCGGCGAAGGCGTCGGCGAGCACGGCGAGCGTGATCTGGCGCTCCGTGCCCGGCACGGCGACGACGGGCTCGGTGAGTCTTCCCTCGATCGCGTGGGAGACGTCGTCGGCCTCGAGCAGGATGACGCCGTTCGTGGGTCGCGGGTTGCACTCGATGATCTTGTAGTCGGGGGCGGCGTCGGTGCCGTGGTCGACGAAGTCGAACGAGATCTGGCCGGTGAAGCCCGGGTCGAGGGTGTCGACGAGCTGCTGCGTGTACCGGAGGGTGTCGGTGCTGTCGACGGCGATGAAGGCGATCGCGGTCGAGTGCGCCCACTGCTCGGCGGCCTTGTACGTGGTGTGCGCCTGCACCCGGCCGTCGACGACGACGCTGTACGTGCAGACCATGGGCCCGTCGACGAAGGGCTGCACGAGCCACGGCTGCTCGGGAGTGGGCACGCACTCCTCGACGGGGATCTTGCCCGCGAGCGGACCGGTGTTGGTCAGCAGGCCCACGCCGCCGCGCGAGAACGCCGCGCGGGCGAAGTAGCGCGGGAACGAGGCGATCGCCTCGCGCAGCTCCTCGGGCGAGGTCACCACCACCGTCTCGGGGATGGGCACTCCGGCATCCTGGGCGAGACGCTGGAAGCTCGCCTTGTCGTGCAGGCGCGCGAGGTCGGCGAAGCTGCCGGCGTACAGGCGCACGCGCGCGGGCAGGTCGGCCACGCGGGCGGCGAGGTAGAAGACCTCCTCGAACGTGGGGATGATCACGTCGATGTCGTGCTTCTCGACGTAGTCGCTCACGGCCGCGATGAAGGCGTCCGTCTCGAACCGCGGCGACGGGGTGGCGAGGTGGCCGGCGAGGAAGCGCGAGTGGTTGCCCACCGCGCCGTCGTAGGTGTCGCTCGCGAACACGGTGTGTCCGACGCTGCCGAGCTTGCGGATCAGGTCGAGAGCGAACGTGTTGCGGGAACTGGTGACGAGCACGCGCATGGAGGCACCCCTGGTCGTTGCGGCGGACGTTGGCGTCACTCTATCCACCGGCTGCGACCGGCGTGGGGGAAACCTTCCCGCAACACGGCGCTGAGTAGAGTCGTCGCATGGGTGACCTGTTCGACGGTTACGGCTCCACGCTGGCGCCGCGCAAGACCGCATCCGGCATCCCGGCGTACGACGAGATGTTCGGCATCCCGGCTTCGGCCGGAGACGCCGCCCCCTCTCGTGAGGCGTACCGGGAGCTTTACCAGACGCTCGCGCAGATGACCCAGGAGGAGCTGCGGGGTCGCACCGAGTCGCTGGCGAGTTCGTACTTGGCCCAGGGCGTCACCTTCGACTTCGCGGGCGAGGAGCGCCCCTTCCCCCTGGATGCCGTGCCCCGCGTCATCGCGTATGACGAGTGGTCGCGCATCGAGGCCGGGGTGAAGCAGCGCGTCCGCGCGCTGGAGGCCTTCCTCGACGACGCCTACGGCAACCAGCACTGCGTGCGCGACGGCATCCTTCCCGCGGGTCTCATCTCGTCGTCGCAGTACTTCTACCGTCAGGCCGCCGGCATCCGCAGCGCCAACGGCGTGCGCATCCAGGTGTCGGGCATCGACCTGGTCCGCGACGAGCACGGCGAGATGCGCGTGCTCGAAGACAACGTGCGCGTGCCGTCGGGCGTCTCGTACGTCATCTCGAACCGCCGGGTCATGGCGCAGACGCTGCCCGAGCTGTTCGTCTCGATGCGCGTGCGCCCCGTCGGCGACTACCCGAACAAGCTGCTCGCCGCCCTTCGGGCCTCGGCCCCGCCCGGGATCGACGACCCGAACATCGTCGTGCTCACCCCGGGTGTCTACAACTCGGCGTACTTCGAGCACACGCTGCTCGCGCGCCTCATGGGCGTCGAGCTCGTCGAGGGGCGCGACCTGCTGTGCGTGGGCGGCAAGGTCTTCATGCGCACCACGCGCGGACCGCAGCGCGTCGACGTCATCTACCGCCGCGTCGACGACGACTTCCTCGACCCGCTGCAATTCCGCGCCGACTCGATGCTCGGTGCACCCGGACTCATGCTCGCCGCGCGCCTGGGCAACGTCACGATCGCCAACGCCGTGGGCAACGGCGTCGCCGACGACAAGCTGCTCTACACGTACGTCCCCGACCTGATCCGGTACTACCTCGCCGAGGAGCCGATCCTGAAGAACGTCGACACCTGGCGGCTCGAAGACCCGGGCGCCCTCGAAGAGGTGCTCGACCGTCTCCCCGAGCTCGTCGTCAAGCCGGTCGACGGCTCCGGTGGCAAGGGGCTCGTCGTGGGTCCCGACGCCTCGCCCGCGGAGCTCGACGCCCTCCGCAAGCGCCTTCTCGCCGACCCGCGCGGCTGGATCGCGCAGCCTGTGGTCATGCTCTCGACCATCCCGACCCTCGTCGAAGACGGGATGCGCCCGCGGCACGCCGACCTGCGTCCCTTCGCGGTCAACGACGGCGATGACATCTGGGTGCTCCCGGGAGGTCTGACCCGTGTGGCGCTTCCCGAGGGACAGCTCGTGGTCAACTCCAGCCAGGGCGGCGGGTCGAAGGACACCTGGATCGTCGGCGGTTCCGCCCCCTCGCACGTCGAGTACGGCCAGGGCAACGGCGTCTCGGGCCTCGTCGCCGATCAGGCGGCGGTGACCGAGGCCATTCCGATCATCTACGACGGCCAGCCCGCTCCGGCCACCGCGCCGCGCGACCATCGCCCCGACCGCGACCAGCAGGAACAGCAGCAGCAGGATGCCGGGGTGCAGCACGGCCCGCAGGCGGAGCAGCAGCAGCAGACGCTCGAGCGGGTCCAGGACCCTTCGACGCGCTCAGGGTCCTCGGCCGCGCCCGCGGGTGACGGACGGGAGCAGGGATCATGCTGAGCCGCATCGCGGAAAGCCTGTTCTGGATCGGGCGCTACATCGAGCGCAGTGACGGCACCGCGCGCATCCTCGACGTGCACCTGCAGCTGCTGCTCGAGGACCCCTGGATCGACGAGGACACCGCCTGCCGGTCGCTGCTGAGCGTCATGGGCTCGGCCTGGCCCGAGAACGTCGACACCGTCCGCCGCGACGACGTGCTGGCCCGCCTGGCGGTCGATCGTATGAACCCGTCGAGCATCGCCTACTCGCTCACCGCGGCCCGCGAGAACGCCCGCCGCGCGCGCGAGATCGTCTCGACCGAACTGTGGGAGATCCTCAACACCACGAACTCGCGGATGCCACGGCGTCTGCAGACCGACAAGGTGCACGAGTTCTTCCAGTGGGTGCGCGAGCGCGCGGCCCTCGCGATCGGCATCGTCGACTCCTCGACCAACCGCGACGAGGCGTGGCAGTTCTTCACCCTCGGGCGCAGCATCGAGCGCACCGACATGACCGCGCGCCTGCTCGCGACCCGCTCGCTGACCGAGGTGTCGGGACCGTCGTGGACGACGATCCTGCGCTCGTGCGGCGCTTACGAGGCCTACCTGCGCACGTATCGCGGCATGCCGAGCGCCCGTAACGCGGCGGAGTTCCTCCTGCTCGACCGCCTGTTCCCGCGCTCGATCATCTACTCGATCCAGCGGGCGGAGGACTGCATGAGCGCGATCGACCCGCGCGCCGACCGCGTCGGGCACTCCAACACGGTGCTGCGCGCCCTCGGTCAGATCCGCAACGACCTCGAGTACCGGCCGGTCAGCGAAATCCTCTCGGAGCTGCCCGAGCACATGCAGCGCGTGCAGACGGTCACGCGCGAGGCGTCGGAGGCGATCCGTTCGCGCTTCTTCCCCACGCAGGCGGAGCCGGCCTGGATCGGAGAGATCTCATGACGGATGCCATCACCGCGGCGATCGCGATGACCTCGGGGGGTCGGCGATGAAGCGCCTGCGCATCGAGCACCAGACCGGCTTCGTGTACCCCGGCGACGTCGTCGCCTCCTACAACGAGGCGCGGATGCTGCCGCACTCCACCGACAGTCAGTTCGTGCTGAGCTCCTCGCTCGACATCGAGCCCTCGACCTCGGTCAACCAGTACGTCGACTACTTCGGCACGCGGGTCGCGGCGTTCGACGTCCTGTCTCCGCATGCCGCGCTCACCATCACGGCGCGTTCTCTCGTCGAGGTGCGTCCTCGGCCGATCGAGCACGCCGACATCACGTGGGAGCAGCTCGCCGCCGAGGCCGAGCGCTCGATCTCGACCGTCGAGCAGCTGACGCAGACCCGTCGAACGATGCCGCACCCCGAGGTGGCCGAGCTGGCCCGATCCATCGCCGCGCAGCACGACCGCCCCGGTCCGGCCGCGCACGCCATCGCCGAGGCGATCGGCAACGCCATCGAGTACATGCAGGGCGTCACGGGCGTGACCTCCACGGCGATCGACGCGTGGGAGGCCCGGAAGGGCGTCTGCCAGGACATCGCGCACGTCGCGATCGGGGCATTGCGCGAGGTCGGCATCCCCGCCCGGTACGTCTCGGGCTACCTGCACCCGAAGCCCTCGGCCGAGGTCGGCGAGG
This sequence comes from Microbacterium phycohabitans, assembly GCF_032464935.1. Classification (NCBI taxonomy): domain Bacteria; kingdom Bacillati; phylum Actinomycetota; class Actinomycetes; order Micrococcales; family Microbacteriaceae; genus Microbacterium; species Microbacterium phycohabitans. The sequence continues at coordinate 126,361 of NZ_JAWDIT010000002.1, read as the reverse complement.
CGGTCACGGGCGAGTCGCACGCGTGGGTGGAGTGGTTCGCCGGCGACTGGCAGGGCTTCGACCCCACGAACAACATCGAGATCGGCGACCGTCACGTGCTCGTCGGTCGCGGCCGCGACTACAACGACGTCCCCCCGCTGCGGGGCGTCTACGCCGGCCCCGGCAAGAGCAACCTCAAGGTGAAGGTGACGATCACGCGCGAGACGTGACTCGGGTCCCGCGTCGACCGACCCGGGACGAGTGCGGTCAGGCCGACGCGGGGCCGACGGCCTCGGCCAGTCGCGCCTGCACCTCGCGGTGCAGGTCGACGAGGCTAGCCGACTCGCCGCGGTCGACGCGGCGCGCCCACTCGTCGAGGGTGGTTCGCATCTCGAGCCCGGCCACGCCGGCGGCGGTGCGCACCTCGAGGTCGGTGCGTCCGATGCGTTCGGCGATCTCGGGGATGAAGCGATCGGATGACGTGACCTCGCGCCGGATGGCGGCGCCCAGCAGTCCCGGTTCGTGGGCGATGAGCCGGCGCACGCGCAGGTAGCGCTCGCGCGCCCGGGGGTCGGCATCCAGGTTCTGCAGTTCGCGGGCGAAGACCGCGCGCAGGCCGGTCATGAGCGCGGGGATGTCGTCACCCGCCGCTCCGAGTCCCTGCAGGGCCGCGACGAAGCGTTCGTCGTCGATGAAGACGGCGTCTTCCTTCGTGCCGGCCAGACGGAAGAACGTGCGGGGCGAGACACCCGCCCGCGCCGCGATCTCGTCGACCGTGGTGCCCGCGACGCCCTTCTGCTCGAACAGGTCGAGGGCCGCGGCGCAGATCTCGATCGAGGTCTCACGGCGACGGCGGTCGCGCAGACCCTCGACGGGGGCCGCGGGAGTGCTCATATCCGATACTGTAGTCGATGTCTTATTGGCAGTAACTGTCAACATGTCCTTCTCTGCTCAGATTGGTCGTCCATGGTCTCCACCGGAACCGTCCCCACCGCCCCGCCCGGCGCCACCGCGAAGCCCGCGGTACGCCCGGGCGCCGTCATCGCCCTCCTCGTGGTCGCCGCTTTCGTCGTCATCCTGAACGAGACGATCATGGGCGTCGCTCTGCCCGAGCTCATGCGCGAGCTCGACATCACCGCCGCCACCGCCCAGTGGCTGACCACCGCGTTCCTGCTGACGATGGCGGTGGTCATCCCGACGACCGGCTTCCTCATCCAGCGCTTTCCCCTGCGAACCCTCTTCTTCACCGCCATGGGGCTGTTCACCCTCGGCACGGTGATCGCCGCGATCGCCCCCGGGTTCGGCGTGCTGTTGATCGGTCGCATCGTGCAGGCCTCCGGCACGGCGATCATGATCCCGCTGCTGTTCACCACCGTGCTCAACGTCGTGCCCGCGAACCGTCGCGGACGCATGATGGGGCTCATCTCGATCGTCATCTCGGTCGCCCCCGCCGTGGGTCCCACCGTGTCGGGACTCATCCTGTCGGCGTTCCCGTGGCGCGCGATGTTCATCGTGATGGTGCCGATCGCGCTGGTCGCGATCGCCCTCGGGGCGCGCTGGGTGCAGAACCTCACCGCCACCCGCCGCGTCACGCTCGACGTGCTCTCGGTGGTGCTGTCGGCGCTGGCGTTCGGCGGCATCATCTTCGGCCTCTCCAGCATCGGCGAGGCCGCCGGCGGGCACGCGATCGTGCCGGTGTGGGTCCCGCTCGCGATCGGTGTCGTCGCGCTCGCCGCGTTCGTCGTGCGGCAGCTGCGTCTGGGTGCGACCGATCGCGTGCTGCTGAACCTCGCCGTCTTCCGCCACTCGACCTTCACGATCGCGGTGGTCCTGGTGATCGTGGCGATGACGACGCTGTTCGGCGTGCTCATCCTGCTGCCGCTGTACCTGCAGAACGTGCTGGGCCTCGGGGCTCTCCCGACCGGCCTCATGCTGCTGCCGGGCGGCCTGCTGATGGGACTCATGGCCCCGATCGTGGGCAACCTCTTCGACCGCTTCGGCGCGCGTCCGCTCGTCCTGCCCGGCGCCGTGGTGGCGAGCGTCGCCCTGTGGGGTTTCTCGACGTTGTCGACGTCGACCCCGATCGGCTTCGTCATCGCCGTGCACTGCGTGCTGAGCCTCGGCCTGGCGTTCATGTTCACCCCGCTCATGACCTCGGCGCTGGGCTCGCTGCCGCGCGAGCTGTACCCGCACGGGTCGGCGATCGTGTCGACCGTGCAGCAGCTCGCGGGTGCCGCCGGCACCGCGGTCTTCGTCACGCTCATGACGGTCGGGGCGGCCGGTTCGGCGGCGCAGGGCGCGGCAGTCGTGGATGCCACGGCCACCGGCATCCACTCGGCGTTCTTCGTCGCGGCGTGCCTGTCGCTCGCGGTGATCGTGCTCGCGGCGTTCGTGCGGACGCCGACGCAGGTCGAGGGTGGCGAGGGGATGCCCGCGCACTGACGTCGGCGGGGGTCGCCGGTTAGGGCGGCCCCGTCGACGCCCGCGCCACCAGCTCGGGCGCGAACACCGTCTGACGGGTCGGTCGGCCCGGGTCGTCGGCCTCGTCGAGCAGGATGCGCATCGCGGTGCCGCCGATGAGCGCGCTCGGCTGACGCACCGAGGTCAGGGGCACGGCGGCTGCCGCGGCGAAGGGGATGTCGTCGAAGCCGACCACGGCGATCTCGTCGGGGACGAGCATGCGGCCGTCGACGACGAGGCTCTGCAGGAGCCCGAGGGCGAGGAGATCGTTCGCGGCGAACACCGCGTCGGGGCGATCGGCGCGATCGCGGGCCAGCAAACGCCGCCCGGCGGCCACCCCTTCGTCGACCGTGAGCGCGTGGGTGGGCACGACCTCGAGCGCGGCCGGGTGCGCGCCGTTCTCGACGGCGCTGCGCGCTCCGGCGAGACGGTCGGTGACCTGCCGGATGTCGAACCCCCCGCCGACGAACGCGAGACGGCGGCGTCCGCGTTCGAGCAGGTGCTCGGCCGCCAGTCGCCCACCGGCCACGCTGTCGACCGATACCGAGGAGAACTGCGCGTCGCCCGAGAAGCGGTCGATGAGCACCGAGGGGATGCCACGGGCCCGCAGCCGGACGAGTCGCGCGGTGACGTCGCCGAACGGCGCGATGAGCAGTCCCCGCACCATCTGCTGCTCGAACAGGTCGATGTAGAGCGTCTCGCGCGCGGCGTCCTCATCGCTGTTCCCGTGGAGCAGGGCGAGGCCGCGGGCGGTGGCCTCGTTCTCCGCTCCGCCGACGACGTCGGCGAAGAACGGATTTCGCCCGTCCAGGGCGAGGAAGCCCACCGTGGTGCTCACGCCCGCGCGCAGTTGCCGCGCCGCGTCGTTGCGCACGTACCCGAGCTCCTCGATCGCGCTGTTCACCCGCTTGATCGAGGAGGCGGAGACGGCGTCGGGGCGGTTGAGGACGTTCGACACGGTCCCCACAGAGACGCCCGCCAGGGTCGCCACATCTCGGATGCTGATCGACACGGCGCCTCCTCACGTCACGATCCGGTCTCGACGCGATGCCGACTTGACCGCGTCGTCGGCATCACCCTACAGTGACTGGCATCCGATCTGAAACGATTCAGATTCGCCGGGAAACCGGAACCACCCTCGATGAGGAGGCCGCATGGCTGACGCGATGAACGCGACACCCGCCACGCCCGATCACGCCCTCGAACTCCGACGCGTGATGAAATCGTTCGGCCCGGTGGTCGCCCTGCGGTCGGGGAGCCTCGTGCTCGACCGCGGCTCGATCCACGCGCTGATCGGCGAGAACGGCGCGGGGAAGTCGACGCTCGTGAAGATCATCGCGGGCCTCTACCGCCGCGACGACGGCGACTTCCTGCTCGACGGCGAGAGCGTCGATTTCGCCAGCACCGCGCAATCGAAGGCCGCGGGGATCGCCGTCATCTACCAGGAGCCGACGCTGTTCCCCGACCTCTCGGTCACCGAGAACATCTTCATGGGTCGTCAGCCCACCGGCCGGCTCGGGCGCATCGACCGCGGTGCGATGCGCGAGGAGGCGACGCGCATCTTCCAGCGGCTCGGGGTCGCCCTCGACCCCGACCGGGTGACCGAGGGCCTCTCGATCGCCGACCAGCAGATCATCGAGATCGCCAAGGCCATCTCGCTCGACGCGCGTGTGCTCATCATGGACGAGCCGACCGCCGCCCTCAGCGGCGTCGAGGTCGAGCGGTTGTTCGCGGTCGCGCGGAGCCTGCGCGACGAGGGGCGCGCCCTGCTGTTCATCTCCCACCGCTTCGACGAGGTGTTCGCGTTGTGCGACACCGTGACCGTCATGCGCGACGGGGCATACGTCCACACCACGCCGCTGGCCGACACGACGGTCGACGACCTCGTGCGGCAGATGGTGGGTCGCGATGTGACCGAGCTCTTCCCGAAACTGCCGTCCACCCCCGGCGAGGTCGTGCTGGAGGTCGAGGGGCTCACCCGCAAGGGCGTGTTCCGCGACGTCTCGTTCCGCCTGCGCGCCGGTGAGATCGTCGGCCTCGCGGGTTTGGTCGGAGCCGGTCGCAGCGAGGTCGCCCGTGCGATCTTCGGCGTGGACGCCTACGAGTCCGGCACGGTGCGACTGAACGGATCGCCCCTGGTCAAAGGCAGCGTGCGGCAGGCCACCGCTCGAGGCCTCGCGCTCGTCCCCGAGGATCGCCGGAAGCAGGGGCTCGTGCTCGACGAGGGCGTCTCGCGCAACATCACCCTCGCGATCCGCTCCAAGCTCTCGCGCTGGGGGCTCCTGCGCAGCTCCGATGAGAATCGCGCGGCGCGCGAGTGGGCGAGTCGCCTCGAGGTGAAGACCGCGGCACTGGACGCCACGACGGGAACGCTCAGCGGCGGCAACCAGCAGAAGGTCGTCATCGGCAAGTGGCTCGCGACGCAGCCGAAGGTCCTGATCGTCGACGAGCCCACCCGCGGCATCGACGTCGGCACCAAGAGCGAGGTGCATCGCCTGCTCTCGGAGCTCGCCCAGCAGGGTCTGGCCATCCTCATGATCTCGAGCGAACTGCCCGAGGTGCTCGGCATGGCCGACCGCGTCCTCGTCATGCGCGAAGGCCGACTGACGGGGGAGTTCGCGCGAGCGGATGCCACCCCCGAGGCCGTCATGTTCGCGGCGACCGCCGAGGCGGGGGCATCGCTGTGAGCGCGGCATCCCTCCTCCCCCTCCCGACCACCCCTGAAGCGGAGAGCCTCCGATGAGCACCGCCACCCCCGTCCGCCCGGGCACCAGCCCCGCGGCGAAGCTCGTCTCGCACGTCGCCACGGCACGCGAGAGCGGCATCGTCCTCGCCCTCGTGCTGATCATCGTCGTCGCGACGCTGAACAACCCCACCTTCCTCTTTTCGCCCGACGGGTTCCGCGACCTCCTGCTGACCCCCTCGCTGCTGCTTCTGGTGGCCGTCGGCCAGGCGATCGTCATCATCACCCGCAACGTCGACCTGTCGGTCGGATCCGTCGTGGGACTGACCGCCTACCTCACGGGCCGCCTCTTCATCGACGTTCCGGGCCTGCCCCTGGTGGTGGTGTTCCTCGCGGGCATCGTGGTCGGCGGCATCCTGGGCTTCGTCAACGGTGCTCTCGTCGCCTACGCGAAGGTGCCGGCGCTGGTCATCACGCTCGGCACGATGTACATCTACCGCGGCGTCAACGTCGCGTGGGCCGGGAGCAACCGGGTCAACGCCTCCGACCTGCCCGCCGACTTCCGCGGGCTCGGTACGGGGCAGATCCTCGGCATCCCGATCCTCACGATCCTCGCGGTCGTCGTGCTCCTCGTCGCGGCCTGGTACCTCCGCAACCTCCGCAGCGGGCGCGAGCTGTACGCGATCGGCTCCGACCCGGCCGCCGCTCATCTCTACGGGCTCAAGGTGAACCGCCGCATCATCGGCGCGTTCGTCACCAGTGGAGCCCTCGCCGGTCTCGCGGGCGTGCTCTACGCCGCCCGCTACGGCACGGTCGCCTCCAACGCCGGCTTCGGCTGGGAACTGCAGGCGATCGGGGCGGCCGTCATCGGCGGCGTCGCGATCTCGGGCGGTGTCGGCACGGTGTGGGGCGCGGCGATCGGCGCCTACCTGCTGCTGACCATCAACCGTGCGCTGCCGATCCTCGGCATCGACGACTTCTGGCAGCGCGCCGTGGTCGGCGCGCTCATCCTCGGCGCCATCGTGCTCGATCGCGTGCTGGCCGTCCGGCAGTCCCGCAAGCTCACCGCAGAGAGGGAGACGGGTCGATGACCTCCACCACCGTCGACGAACGCGCCCGCACCTACAGCGCGCACGGACGCCCCTTCTGGCGTCGCGCACTGCTCACGCGCGAGGCGGCCATCATCGGCATCCTGCTGCTCGTGATCGTCGTGTCTCTGGCGACCGTCCGCAACTTCGACAGCCCGCTGACGGTCACCTACCTGCTGCGCGACATCGCGCCGATCCTCCTGATCGCGCTCCCGATGACGCTCATCATCATCACCGAGGAGATCGACCTCTCCGTCGCGAGCATCGTCGGGCTCTCCAGCGTCACGGTCGGCGTGCTCACGCAGGCGGGATGGCCGTTCGAGGTCGCCGCTCTCGCGGCGATCGTCGTGGGCTTGGTGGCCGGGGCGATCAACGGTTTCCTCGTGACGGTCGTCGGGCTGCCCTCTCTCGCCGTCACGATCGGAACGCTCGCGCTCTTCCGCGGCATCGCGGTGGGGCTGCTCGGGACCGAGGCGGTCACCGAGTTCCCCGAGACCTGGACCGACCTTGCCAAGGCGAACATCCCCGGCACTCCGCTACCGCTGATCATGATCCCCTTCGCGGTGCTTGCGATCGTCTTCGCCGTGCTCCTGCACCTGACCCCGTTTGGGCGGTCGCTGTACGCCATCGGCCTGAACAAGGAGGCGGCGCAGTTCTCGGGCATCGACGTGGCCCGCACGAAGTTCGTGCTCTTCGTGCTGAGCGGCACCGTCTCGGGCTTCGCCGGGGTGTACTTCACCCTGCTGTACAGCAACGCGCGCGGCGAGAACGCGATGGGCATGGAGCTGCAGATCATCGCCGCGGTGCTGCTGGGCGGCGTGTCGATCTTCGGTGGCCGCGGCGCTCTGCACGGCGTCATCGCGGGCGTGCTGCTCATCGGCACCCTCGGCAGCGCGCTGCGTCTTGCCGGGGTGACGAGCGACATCATCAACGTCATCACCGGGGTGCTCCTCGTGCTCTCGGTGGTCTCCGCCAGCCTGCTCGCCTGGCTCCAGTCCCGTCGTGCGGCCTCCCTCGGCAAGCGCCGAGGCGCCCGTTCCGCCGCCTCGGCGGCCACCGTCTGACCTGCACACCACCCGCATCACGAAAGGAAACAACGATGTTCGCATTCACGCGCAAGACCCGCGTCGGCACCGCTGCCGCCGCCCTCGCCCTGGCGGTCACCCTCGTCGCCACCGGCTGCTCCGGCGGCTCCGGCGGAGGAACCGGATCGGGGGGTGGCGGGGGTGACCTCTCGATCACCTTCCTGCCGAAGAACCTCGGCAACCCGTACTTCGAGACCTCGAACAAGGGCGGCGAGGAGGCCATCGGCGAGTTCGGCGGCACGTTCGAGCAGGTCGGCCCGAGCGAGGCGACGCCGACGTCGCAGGTGCAGTACATCCAGACCGCGGCGCAGCAGGGTGTGGGCGGACTCGTCATCTCGGCGAACGACCCCTCGGCCATCTGCGACGCGCTGGACGAGGCCCGCAGCGCCGGCGTCAAGGTCGTCACGTTCGACTCCGACACCGACGCGAAGTGCCGCGACCTCTTCATCAACCAGGCGACCGCGGAGGGTATCGCGAAGGTGCAGGTCGACCTGGTCTCGGAGCAGATCGGCGACGCCGGCCAGGTGGCGATCCTCTCGGCCGCGGCCAATGCGACGAACCAGAACGCCTGGATCGAGCTGATGAAGAAGGACTTCGCCGCCAACCACCCGAACATCGAGCTCGTCGACGTCGTGTACGGCGATGACGACGACCAGACCTCGTTCGACCGCACGGCGGCCCTTCTGCAGACCTACCCGAACCTCAAGGGCATCGTCTCACCGACCACCGTCGGAATCGCGGCCGCCGGTCGGTACCTGTCGACCTCGGAGTACAAGGGCAAGGTCGCGCTGACCGGCCTGGGTACGCCGAACCAGCTGCGCGAGTACGTGCAAGACGGCACCATCACCTCGTTCGCCCTCTGGAACCCGGCTGACCTCGGCTACCTGTCGGCCTACGCGACGAAGGCGCTGATCGACGGCACGATCACCGGCAAGGAAGGCGACACCTTCGAGGCCGGCAAGCTCGGCTCGTTCACCGTCGGCGCCGACGCCACGGTTCTGCTCGGCGACCCCTACGTGTTCGACTCGTCGAACATCGCGGACTTCGATTTCTGATCGACGCCCCTCCTCCGGCCCCGGCCGCCCTCGTGGCGGTCGGGGCCTCGGGCGTTCCGGGGAATCGTTCCGGCCAGGGCGACGCGCGCGGTTCTGGAAGCCCGGATGTCGGGGTGTGTTTCGTTGCGGCGCGGCCCACCCCACCCCGTCGAGTGTCCAGGACACGCCGTTCAGGGCGAGTCGTACGCGGCGTTTCCTGGACGCTCGACAGAAGATCGAGCCCGCGCGACGGCGGTTACCCGCTCGACGCCCGCACGACGAGCTCGGGCCGGAAGCGCACCTGGCGCTCGGACGGGTCGAGCTCGCCGTCGAGCTGGCGCAGCAGCAGGTCGACGGCGGTCGAGCCGAGTGCCTCGGCGGGCTGCCGCACCGACGTGAGGGGGACGACGGTCGCCGCGGCGAAGTCGATGTCGTCGTAGCCGACGAGCGCGATGTCGTCGGGCACGCGGATGCCGCCGAGCATCGTCAGGGCCTGCAGCAGGCCCACCGCGAGCAGGTCGTTCGCGGCGAACACCGCGTCGGGGCGGTCGGTGCGTTCGCGCAGGCGTTCGCCCGCGGCGCGGCCGGCGAGGACGGTCATGCCATCCGTCTCGATGATCTCGAGCGCGGCGCCCTCGACCTCGGCGACGGCCCGGCGCGCTCCGGCGAGGCGATCGGCCACCTGGCGGGTCGCGAGGGGCCCGGCGACGAACCCGATCCGGCGTCGACCCTGGGCGAGCAGATGGGCGACGGCGAGATGACCGCCCTCGACATCGTCGACCGACACGGTGCACACCTCGGCGTCGGCGGTGTGCTCGTCGACGAGCACGACGGGGATGCCGGCCTGCGCCAGACGCTCGACCACGTCGCCGCCGGCGTCGGCCGGGGTGAGGAGGACGCCGGCGACGCGCTGCTCGCGGAACTGGTCGAGGTAGAGGCGCTCGTGATCGCCGTCGGCGCCGCTGGAACCGAGCAGGACGACGTAGCCGTCGTCGGCCGCGCGAGCCTCGGCGCCGCGGGCGACCGCCGCGAAGAAGGGGTTGCCGACGTCGAGCACGATCAGGGCGATCGAGCGGCTGCGACCGGCGCGCAGCTGGCGGGCGGCGTCGTTGCGCACGTAGCCGAGGCTCTCGATGGCCGCGCGCACCCGCTCGACCGCAGCGGGGGAGACCGTCTCGCGGCCATTGAGGACGTTCGACACGGTCCCCACCGAGACACCCGCGTGAGCCGCGACGTCTTTGATCTTGACCGCCATGATCCGTTGACGATATCGCACCGTTCGACGCGCTGTGGTATCGTGCGATGAAACGATTCATTCTCGAGGGAGAGAAGACCCCGCCCATGTCCGCACAGACCACGCGCGTCTGCTTCGAACTCCGCGTCCGCCCAGAGATGGTCGAGGAGTACGTCGCGCGGCACACGCCGGTGCGCGCCGAGATGCTCGAAGAGATCGCCGCCGCCGGACGCCGTAATTACTCGCTGTTCCTGGGTGAGGGCGGGCGCCTCATCGGCTACTACGAGACCGACGATGACGCGGCCGCGCAGGCCTACCTCGCCGCCTCTCCCGTCGCCGCCGCGTGGGAGGCCGAGATGGCCGCGTTCTTCCTCGGGCTCGAGGGCCGCCCCGACCAGGCCGCGACCGCCCTCACCGAGGTGTTCCACCTCGCCGACCAGCTCGCCGCGGCCCCGTCCTCGGCATCCACCCCCTCCGACCAGTCCGTGGAGGCCGAGACCCCGGCATCCGCCCCGAACGAAAGCACCCGTTCATGACGACGTTGTCCCCCGAGATCCTGTCGACCCTCGAGAAGCAGGCGATCGAACTGCCCTCGTGGGCGTTCGGAAACTCCGGCACGCGCTTCCGCGTGTTCCCCACCGCCGGCACCCCGCGCGACCCCTTCGAGAAGATCGCGGATGCCGCCGAGGTCAACCGTCTCACGGCCCTCGCCCCCACCGTGGCCCTGCACATCCCGTGGGACCTCGTCGACGACTACACGGCCCTCCGCCGCCACGCCGAAGACCTCGGCGTGAAGCTCGGCACGGTGAACTCCAACACCTTCCAGGACGAGGACTACAAGTTCGGCGCCCTCACCCACCACGACGAGCGCATCCGCCGCAAGGCGATCGACCACCACCTCGCGTGCATCGACGTGATGGATGCCACGGGTTCGCGCGACCTCAAGATCTGGCTCGCCGAGGGCTCGAACTACCCCGGGCAGAACGACATGCGCGGCCGCCAGGACCGCCTGCAGGACTCGCTGCAGCAGATCTACGCGCGCCTCGGCGACGAGCAGCGTCTGGTGCTGGAGTACAAGTTCTTCGAGCCGTCGTTCTACCACACCGACGTTCCCGACTGGGGGACGTCCTACGCCCAGGTGGCCGCTCTCGGCGACAAGGCACTGGTGTGCCTCGACACCGGCCACCACGCCCCCGGCACGAACATCGAGTTCATCGTCATGCAGCTGCTGCGCCTCGGCAAGCTCGGCTCGTTCGACTTCAACTCGCGCTTCTACGCCGACGACGACCTCATCGTGGGTGCGGCCGACCCGTTCCAGCTGTTCCGCATCCTCACCGAGGTCGTGCGCGGCGGGGGCCTGAACAACCCCGACGTGGCCTTCATGCTCGACCAGTGCCACAACATCGAGGACAAGATCCCCGGCCAGATCCGCTCGGTGCTGAACGTGCAGGAGATGACGGCGCGTGCGCTCCTCGTCGACCGTCAGGCTCTGGATGCCGCGCAGCAGGCGAACGACGTGCTCGCCGCCAACGCGGTGCTGATGGACGCCTTCTACACCGACGTCCGCCCCGCGCTCGCCGAGTGGCGCGAGTCGCGCGGCCTCCCCGCCGACCCGATGGCCGCGTTCACGGCATCCGGCTACCTGCCCCGTATCGCCGAGGAGCGCGTCGGCGGCACCCAGGCCGGCTGGGGCGCCTGAGGGCCAGGTTCACCCGTCGAGTGTCCAGAACATGCCGCAAGGGGCCGCCCCGATGCGGCGTGTCTTGGACACTCGGCGAACAGCATCGCGCCGACCTCGAAACCCGACGACTGAGATGAACGGAAGACCATGACCAGCTCCACCGCCGCCGACCTCGTCGCGCGCAGCAATCGCCTCGGTTCCGACCCCAAGGTCACGAACTACGCCGGCGGCAACACCTCTGCCAAGGGCACCGACATCGATCCCGTCACCGGCGAGCCGGTGGAACTGCTGTGGGTCAAGGGATCCGGGGGCGACCTGGGCACCCTGACCGAGAAGGGGCTCGCGGTGCTGCGGCTGGACCGCATGCGCGCGCTCGTCGACGTCTACCCGGGCATCGAGCGGGAGGACGAGATGGTCGCCGCGTTCGACTACTGCCTGCACGGCAAGGGCGGGGCTGCCCCCTCGATCGACACCGCGATGCACGGACTCGTGGATGCCGCGCACGTCGACCACCTGCACCCCGATGCCGGGATCGCGATCGCCACCGCCGCCGACGGCGAGGAACTGACGGCGAAGATCTTCGGCGACAAGGTGGTGTGGGTGCCGTGGCGTCGTCCCGGGTTCCAGCTGGGTCTGGACATCGCAGCGATCAAGGCGGCGAACCCGCAGGCGATCGGCACGATCCTCGGCGGTCACGGCATCACCGCGTGGGGTGACACGTCGGAGGAGGCTGAGCAGAACAGCCTGTGGATTATCGACACGGCACAGGCGTACATCGACGAGCGCGGTGCGGCCGAGCCGTTCGGCGGGGTCCGCGACGGGTTCGCGGCGCTGCCCGAGGCGGAGCGCCGGGTCAAGGCCGCGGCCCTCGCCCCGACGATCCGCGGTCTCGCCTCGACCGACAAGCCGATGGTCGGTCACTTCACCGACGCCGACGTGGTGCTGGACTTCCTGGCATCCGAGAAGGCGCCCGCCCTCGCCGCGCTCGGCACGAGCTGCCCTGACCACTTCCTGCGCACCAAGGTCAAGCCGCTGATCCTCGACCTGCCCGCCGACGCCGCGGTCGAGGCCGCGATCGCGCGCCTGCAGGAGCTGCACGCGGAGTACCGCGCCGACTACCAGGCCTACTACGACGCGCACGCCGACGTCGGCAGCCCCGCGATCCGCGGAGCGGACCCGCTGATCGTTCTCGTGCCCGGGGTGGGCATGTTCTCGTACGGCGCGAACAAGCAGACCGCCCGGGTGGCGGGGGAGTTCTACGTCAACGCCATCAACGTCATGCGCGGCGCCGAGGCTCTCTCCACCTACGCCCCGATCTCGGATGCCGAGAAGTTCCGCATCGAGTACTGGGCGCTCGAAGAGGCGAAGCTCCAGCGGATGCCGAAGCCCAAGACCCACCAGGGGCGCATCGCGTTCGTCACGGGTGCGGCGTCCGGAATCGGCAAGGCCATCGCGACCCGCCTCGCCGCGGAAGGTGCGTGCGTCGTCGTCGCCGACCTCGACCTCGCCAAGGCCCAGGCCGTCGCCGCCGAGCTGGGCTCCACCGACGTCGCGATCGGGGTCGCCGCCAACGTCGCGGAGGCTGCGGGCGTGCAGGCCGCGATCGACGCCACCGTCCTCGCCTTCGGCGGCATCGACCTCGTCGTCAACAACGCCGGACTCTCGCTGTCGAAGCCGCTGCTGGAGACCACCGAGAAGGACTGGGACCTGCAGCACGACGTCATGGCCAAGGGGTCGTTCCTCGTCTCGAAGGCCGCGGCCAAGGCTCTCATCGAGCAGAAGATGGGCGGAGACGTCATCTACATCTCGTCGAAGAACTCCGTGTTCGCCGGTCCCAACAACATCGCCTACTCCGCGACGAAGGCCGACCAGGCGCACCAGGTGCGCCTCCTCGCCGTCGAGCTGGGCGAGCACGGCGTGCGGGTCAACGGCATCAACCCCGACGGTGTCGTGCGCGGCTCGGGCATCTTCGCCGCCGGCTGGGGCGCGAACCGCGCCGCGACCTACGGTGTCGATGAGAAGGACCTCGGCCAGTTCTACGCCAACCGCACGATCCTCAAGCGCGAGGTCGTGCCCGAGAACGTCGCCGACGCGGTCTACGTGCTCACCGGGCCCGAGCTCTCGCGCACGACGGGTCTGCACGTGCCCGTCGACTCGGGCGTCGCGGCGGCGTTCCTGCGATGAGTGCCGGCGAGCCGGTCGGGGCGATGCCGGGCACCGTCCGGGCCGTCGCCGCCGTCGACCTCGGCGCGACGAGCGGTCGCGTGATGATCGGGCGGGTCGGTGACGGCGTGCTCGAGCTCGAGCAGGTCGCGCGCTTCCCGAACGGTCCGGTGCAGCGCGCCGACGGGTGGCACTGGGACATCGAGGCCCTCTGGGGCCACGTGCGCGACGGGCTCGCCGAGGCCCGACGGCGGGAACCGGCGATAGAGAGCGTGGGCATCGATTCGTGGGCGGTGGACTACGGTCTGCTCGGCCCCGGCGGCCTGCTCGCCGAGCCGTTCCACTACCGCGACGAGCGGACCGCCCGCGGGGTGGATGCCGTGCATGCGGTCGTTCCGTTCGAGGAGCTGTACCGGCGCAACGGTCTGCAGTTCCTCCCGTTCAACACCCTGTACCAGTACGCCGCCGACCCGCGCGTGGCCGACGCGGAGGTGAGCCTGCTGATCCCCGACCTCCTCGCCGAGCGGCTCACCGGCCGTCGCGTCGCCGAGCGCACGAACGCGTCGACGACGGGTCTGCTCGACGTGCGCACGGGGGAGTGGGATCACTCCCTCGCCGAGGCGCTCGGCATCCCCTCGCGCGTTCTTCCGACGCTGGTGGATCCGGGCGAGACGGTCGGGCGCGTCGCCGACGAGCACGGCGACCTGCCCGTGATCGCGGTCGGATCGCACGACACGGCGTCGGCCGTCGTCGCGGTGCCGCTGTCGACGCCGAACGCCGCCTACATCTCGTGCGGGACGTGGGGGCTCGTCGGTCTGGAACTCCCCGCCCCGATCGTGACGGATGCCGCCCGCGCGGCGAACTTCACGAACGAGGGCGGGGTCGACGGGCGCGTGCGATTCCTGCACAACGTCACCGGACTGTGGTTGTTGAGCGAGACGGTGCGGGCGTGGTCCGAGGGCGACGGCGAGGCGGTCGACCTGCCGTCGCTCCTCGCCGCGGCGGCCGAGGAGCCGGCGCCCGCGCGTCTGTTCGACGCCGACGACGGCGCTCTCGCCAGCCCCGGCGACATGCCTGCCCGCATCGCCGCCCTGCTCGGGATGCCGTCGCCCGGCGCCGCCGATCGCGCGCGCTTCGCCCGGATCATCGTCGAGAGCATCGCCGACGCCTTCGCCCGCACCGTCCGCACCGCCGGTGACCTGGCCGATCGGGAGATCGACGTCATCCATCTCGTCGGCGGTGGTGCGCTCAATGCCCTGCTGTGCCAGGCGACCGCCGACCGGAGCGGATTGCCGGTGCTGGCCGGGCCCGTCGAGGCGACCGCGCTGGGCAACGTGCTCGTTCAGGCACGTGCGCTCGGGTGCTTCGGCGACGGCGTCTCGCTGGAAGACCTGCGCCGGCGCGTCGCCGAGGCCTTTCCCCCGCGGCGGTTCGACCCCCGCACCTGAGCCCCCTTCCCGCTCGTGAGGGCGGGGCGTACTATGTGGTCAGACCACACGAAAGAGAGATCTCCATGGTTCAGCGTCAGCTGCCCAAGGTCGGCGAGCTCCTCGAGCTCATGCAGTTCAAGAAGCCCGAGCTCGACGCGCGCAAGCGTCGCCTCGACGCCGCGCTGACCATCGCCGACCTCCGCACGATCGCGAAGCGCCGCACCCCGAAGGCGGCGTTCGACTACACCGACGGCGCCGCCGAGGGCGAGCTGTCGCTCGACCGTGCCCGTCGTGCGTTCGAAGACGTGGAGTTCCACCCCGACATCCTGCGGCCCGCGGCGAACGTCGACACCTCGTGCGAGATCCTCGGCGGCCCCTCCGCCCTGCCCTTCGGCATCGCGCCCACCGGCTTCACGCGTCTGATGCAGACCGAGGGCGAGACCGCGGGGGCCTCCGCGGCGGCGGCCGCCGGCATCCCGTTCACCCTGTCGACCCTCGGCACCACCTCCATCGAGGGCGTCAAGGCGGCCAACCCCGTGGGGCGCAACTGGTTCCAGCTGTACGTCATGAAGGACCGCAGCATCTCGTACGGCCTGGTCGAGCGCGCGGCCAAGGCCGGGTTCGACACCCTGCAGTTCACCGTCGACACCCCCATCGCCGGCGCCCGCCTGCGCGACAAGCGCAACGGCTTCTCGATCCCGCCGCAGCTGACGGTCGGCACGATCGTCAACGCGATCCCGCGCCCGTGGTGGTGGGTCGACTTCCTCACCACCCCCAAGCTCGAGTTCGCCTCGCTCAGCACCACCGGCGGCACCGTCGGCGAGCTGCTGAACGCCGCGATGGACCCGACCATCAGCTACGACGACCTCGACGTCATCCGCGGCATGTGGCCGGGCAAGATCGTCGTCAAGGGCGTGCAGAACGTCGCCGACGCCGCACGCCTGGTCGACCTCGGGGTCGACGGCATCGTGCTCTCCAACCACGGCGGCCGCCAGCTCGACCGTGCACCCATCCCGTTCCATCTGCTGCCGAAGGTCGTGCGCGAGGTCGGCAAGGACGCCACGGTCATGGTCGACACCGGCATCATGAACGGCGCCGACATCGTGGCATCCATCGCCCTCGGCGCGAAGTTCACCCTCATCGGCCGCGCCTACCTCTACGGCCTCATGGCCGGTGGACGTCAGGGCGTCGACCGCACCATCGCGATCCTGCGCAGCGAGATCGAGCGCACCATGACTCTCCTCGGCGTCTCGTCGCTCGACGAGCTCGAGCCGCGCCACGTCACCCAGCTCACCCGGTTGGTGCCGGTCGCCGACCAGGCGGTCGACGCGCGGGTGTGACTCTCGATGCGCCGTCGCCCCGGATGCGCCCGTGCGCTGGGGTGACGGCTTCGCGGACGGCGATGCGCTAGGCGGAAAGTACTTGCCAAAATGGAAAGTACGTGGGATGGTCGAAGGGTCGAAAGGATCCATCCCATGGACGTTCCCCCCACTGTCACCGCGGCGGATGCGCGCTCGCTGCTGCACCGCGCCGAGCGTCTCAGCCGGTCCGCGCACGACGCGACGCGCTGGCCGTACATCACCTTCATCGTGGCCCTCGGCGTCGCCACGTCGATGGGCACCTTCGCCATGGCGCTCGCGACCGGCGACGCCTTCGGGCTCGCCTACGTCGGAACCCTGGCCGTGATGTTCGCACTGATCCTCTTCTTCGTCATCAGCATCCAGGGGCGCTCCGCGTTCGCCCGCAGTCGCCGGTGGACCGTCTACATCGCGAGCTGGTTCGCCTCGTATGCGGTGGCGTTGTCGGTCGTCATCTGGGCTCACGGATCGGTGGTGCTGGCGGGCGCGGCATCGGGTCTCGTCCTGGTCGTCGCGTTCTTCTGCGCGGCGCGTGAGGCGCGATCGTGACCACCGCCGCCCCGCACCCGCGCCACCGCCTCGACGATCTGCTGCAGAACTCCGTGCGATTCTCGATCCTGGCGGCGCTGGACCGCGCGACGACCTTGAGCTTCAAAGAAGTGCGGGATGCCGTGGAGATCACGGACTCGGCGCTGAGCAAGCAGGTCTCGGCCCTC
Organism: Microbacterium phycohabitans; assembly: GCF_032464935.1. Classification (NCBI taxonomy): domain Bacteria; kingdom Bacillati; phylum Actinomycetota; class Actinomycetes; order Micrococcales; family Microbacteriaceae; genus Microbacterium; species Microbacterium phycohabitans. The sequence goes on along the minus strand of NZ_JAWDIT010000002.1, from coordinate 109,450 downwards.
GAGGCGGCGGGATACCTGTCGGTGGGGAAGTCGTTCGCGGGCAAGATGCCGCGCACCTCCTTGACCATGACGAAGGAGGGGCGCGCGGCGTGGCGACGCCACCTCGCGACCCTGCGCGAGATCGCCGGCATCCCGGAGTGACGGCGGGCGCCCGCGCCCGGCTCGCCGCGGCTCGCCGTCGGCGGAGGGGATTTCGCGGGATCCGTCAGGCCCGCGCGTCGACGCTCTCCTCCGGCTCTTCGCGGCGCTGCGCGCCCGAACCGAGGGTCAGCGTCGAGGCGAGTCCGAGCACGAGGAAGCCCGCCGCCGTGAACGCGGCCGCGCGGGTGCCGTCGCTGAACGCGGCCCGCGCGTTGATCGCGAGGTCTTGCGTCTCGGGCGAGGCGGCCAGGCCCGCGATCGCCGCCCCCGCGCTGTCGACCACCTGCGACACGACCTGGTCGCGCTGGGCGGCCGGGATCCCGCGATCGTCGAGGGTGGATGCCAGCACCCCCGCCGTGGTCGAGAACAGCACGGTGCCGAGCACCGCGACGCCGAGGGCCGCGCCGAGCTGGCGGGAGGTCGACTGCGTGCCCGACGCCTGCCCGCTGGCGGACGGCGGCACCTCCGCGAGGACGACGCCCGTCAGCTGCGCGGTGGCGAGTCCGACGCCGACCCCGTAGACGAAGAGGAAGGGGACGAGCGGTCCCCACGCGGCATCCGGTCCGATCGTGAACGCCACTCCCGCGACGCCGATGATCTCCGCCAGCAGACCGCCGCGGACGATCCAGACGGGGGCGACGCGGCCGCTCAGCGCACCGGCGATGCCGCTGGCCACGAACGAGCCGACGGCGAGCGAGAGCAGCAGCAGGCCCGTCTGCAGGGCGTCGAACCCGACGACGAACTGCAGCCAGAGCGGCAGGGCGAGGATGATGCCGAACTCGCCGAGCGAGACGACGGCGGCCGCGATGTTGCCGTTACGGAACGAGGCGATGCGGAACAGGCCGAAGGCGAGCAGGGTCGATTCCCCGCGGCGCTGGCGCCGCACGCCCCACGCGATGAAGGCGACGAGGGCGACGAGGGCCACGGCGAACGCCAGGGGGACCGGAGACAGTCCGAACGACCAGGTCCAGTCGCCGATCGTCGGAGCGGTGTCGAGCGTCCACCAGCCGTAGGTGCGGCCCTCGATGAGCCCGAAGACGAGCGGGGCCATGGTCAGCACCGACAGCAGCGCGCCGACGCCGTCGATGCGTTCGACGCGGTCGCTGCGCGACTCGGCGACGGTGAACAGCACGCCGACGACGATGACGAGCCCGAGCGGGATGTTGATGCCGAACGCCCATCGCCACGAGAACGCCGTCGTGAGCCATCCGCCCAGCAGCGGACCGACGGCCGCCATGCCGCCGATGGTGGAGCCCCACACGGCGAACGCGATGCCCCGTTCGCGGCCGCGGAAGGTGGCGTTGATGATCGACAGCGTCGTGGGCAGGATCATCGCCCCGCCCACGCCCTGGACGAGCCGGGCCAGGATCAGCAGGCCACCGGTCGGCGCGAGGGCGGCCGCGATCGAGGCGGCGCCGAAGATGACGACGCCCAGGAGCATCAGTCGGCGCCGCCCGAAGCGGTCGGCGAGACTGCCGAAGACCAGCAGCAGCGAGGCGAAGACGAGGGTGTAGGCCTCCTGGACCCACTGCACCTCGGTCGAGGAGATCTTCAGCTCCTCCACGATCGAGGGCACGGCGACGTTGACGATCGTCGAGTCGACGATGATCAGCGAGACGGCGATGCTGATGAAGACGAGGCCCGCCCAGCGGCGCCCAGCCATGTTTCCGGTCATGTCGCTAGATTATCTAGCTAGATTATCGAGGGAAAGGGCTTGCGGAGCATCCGCGGCGTCGCTCTCGCGAAGACCTCCGGCATCCCGTCGGTCGCGCGACGCCGCGGTGGGGCTGATCGAACGTCAGGCGCCGTGCCGCGGCCGCGGGGCGATCCGCGCGGGGCGCTCGCCGGACGGGAGTGCGATGGGTGTCGTCCCCGCGATCTCGTCGCTGAAGTCCTCCGGCTCGGGCGCCACGGTCGCGATCGGCCGTGTCTCGTCGATGGTGAGCCGGAACCGCTTCGTCTCGTGGCGGTGAACGCGCCCCGAGGCGAGGGTCCACGTGATCCCGATGGCGCACGCGATGAGGGCGACGGCGGCGGCGAGGGCGATCGCCACGCGGGGTCCGAACTCGGCGGCCACGGCCCCGACGATGGGAGCTCCGACGGGGGTGCCGCCGAGCAGGATCGCCATGTAGAGCGCGAGCACGCGTCCGCGCAGGGCGGGATCGGTGGTGGTCTGCACGTAGCCGTTGGCCGTGGTGAGGGTGGTCACGACGCAGAACCCGGTGAGGACCAGGGTCGCCGCGTAGGTCTCGTACGAGGGGGCGAGCACCGAGAGGAGGGATGCCGCGGCGAAGCCGCCCGCGCCGAGCATCACCACGCGCATGCGGGCGCGCTCCCGTCGGGCCGCCAGCAGCGCCCCGGAGAGCGAGCCGATCGCGACGAACGAGCTGAGCAGGCCGAACCCGTCGGCGCCCCGGCCGAATTCCAGCGCCATCGTCGAGGCGAAGATCGGGAAGTTCATGCCGAACGCCCCGAGCAGGAAGACCATGACGAAGATCACCACGAGATCGGGTCGCCGGGCGACGTAGCGGAACCCGTCGGCGAGGCGAGCGGGTCCGCCGCGTCGGTGGTGCGTCACGAGCTCGTGCGGGCGCATGATCAGCAGGGCCGAGATCATCGCGAGGAACGTGAATGCGTTGACCAGGAACACCCATCCGGTGCCGATCGCGACGATCATCACCCCCGCGACGGCGGGACCGATCAGTCGTGCCGTGTTGAACGACGCGGCGTTCAGCGCGACGGCGTTCGAGGCGTTCTCCTGCGCGACGACGTCGGAGACGAACGCCTGGCGAGCCGGGTTGTCGAAGGCGGTGACGATGCCGAGCGCGAGCGCGAACCCGAACATCAGCGGGAGCGTCATGGCCCCGGTCAGCAACAGGATGCCGAGGGTGACCGCGAGCAGGAGCAGTGCCGTCTGCGTGCACATGATGAGCTTGCGGCGGTCGAAACGGTCGGCCACCCATCCCGTCACCCCCACCAGCAGCAGGGGAGGGGCGAACTGCAGCGCCATGGTGACGCCCATGGCGGCGGCATCGTTGTCGGTGAGCTGCGTGAGCACGACCCAGTTCTGGGCCGTCGCCTGCATCCAGGCTCCGATGTTGGAGACGAGGGCGCCGATGAACCAGACGCGGTAGTTGAAGATCGACAGCGACCGGAACATCGACGAGCTCACCTGTCGGCCACCTTCCTCATGATCACCGCGGCACGGGCCAGCGCGTCGCGTTCCTCGGCGGAGAGCTCGGCGAGGGCCTCCTCCACGAAGGCGTCACGGCGTCGGACGGTCTCGTCGACGATCGTGCGCCCGAAGTCGGTGAGGTCGATCGTCACGCGGCGACGATCGACCTCGTCGGGGATGCGGCTGATGTAGCCCGCCTCCTCGAGCAACGACACCGTCCGATTCATCGACGGGGCGGTGACGCGCTCGCGGTCGGCCAGCTGGCCGAGCGTGTGCGCACCATGCACCGTGAGGGCGGCGAGGACGGCGAACTGCCCGTCGCTCATGGTGTCGACGGCCCGCTGCGCCCGGAGGCGACGGGCCAGACGGAACGTGGCCATGCGCAGCTCGGAGGCCGCGGCGCTGAAGTCATGACTCAGGTCGGGAAGGGGGGATTCGTCGACGCGATCATTCATGTTCCTGACCATCAGCGTAGCTCATTAGGCTTGCTAACGGAATGGATGCCGCGCTTCGCGGCCCGAACCCTGTCGGTGCCGGCCGCGCGGCCCGCGCCGCCCCCTACACTCGCCCCATGCCCGAGTTCGTCGATGCCCACGGCATCTCCATCGTCTACGACGTTCATGAAGCGAGCGAGCCGCGGGCCGTCGTGCAGCTGCTGCACGGGGTCGGCGAGCACGCCGGTCGCTACGGTGCGCTCATCGACGCCCTGGTCGCCGACGGGTACACGGTCTACGCCGACGATCACCGCGGCCACGGGCGCACCGGTCTGCGGCAGTGGGGTGGCGATCATCGCCGTCTCGGCCGGCTCGGGCCGGGCGGTCACGGGGCCGCTCTCGACGCGGTCTGGACCTTCACGCAGCTCATCCGCGAGGAGCACCCCGATCTGCCGCTGATCCTGCTCGGTCACTCGTGGGGCTCCTTCCTCGCCCAGATGCTGCTGGATCGGCATCCCGACGCCTACGACGCCGTCGTGCTGAGCGGCTCGGCCCTCCGCTGGCCGGGGGCGTTGAACGCCGGCGACCTCAATGCCCCGTGGAAGCACCAGCGCGGATCGGGGATGGAGTGGCTCTCGAGCGACGAGCAGGTGGGGCGCGACTTCGTCGCCGATCCCCTCACCACCTCGGAGCCCCTCATGAAGCTCTTCGGGCCGATCGAGGCGGCCAAGATCTTCGGCCGCCCGCGCCGCGGTCTCGGCCGCGATGTGCCGATCCTGCTCATGGTCGGTCGCGACGACACGGTGGGGGGTCCGCGCAGCGTGCACCGGCTGGCGGACGCCTACCGCGAGCGATCGGGGCTCACCGACGTGACGACGCTCGTCTATCCGGGTGCCCGGCACGAGATCTTCGCGGAGGCGCAGCAGGCCGAGGTGCGGGCCGATCTGCTCGCGTGGCTCGATCACCGGATGCCGACCCGCGCCTGACTCCCCGCGCGCAGGACCCTGAGCCTGTCGAAGGGTCCGGGCCCCCGCGGCACGCAGGACCCTGAGCCTGTCGAAGGGTCCGGGCCCCGCGGTGTCCGGTGGCTTCGACGAGCTCAGCCACCTGGCTACCCGAGGACCCTGAGCCTGTCGATGGGTCCGGTCTCTCCGCAGCTGTCCCTCAGCCCGCGGCATCCGTCGCCCGCGCCGCCACCGTCCGCAGCGACCGCAGCACGCGCCGGACCGCCGCGTACGCGACGGCGTCTGGTCGCGCGAGGGCGTCGACGTGGCGCACGAGGGGCAGGTCGACGAGCGGGCGCAGAACCAGCCCCGACCCGGCGAGCGGCAGGGTCGTCGTCCGGGGGAGGACCGCGATCGCCGCTCCCGCGCGCACGACCTCGGCGCTGACCGAGAACTCGTTGATGCGGTGGGCGATGTCGAGCGGTCTGCCGACGTGCGCCGCGAGGTGATCGAGGACGCCCGCCAGGGGGAAGCCGGGATGCACCGACACCCACCGCTCGTCCGCGACATCGATCGCGCGCAGCCTCTCCCGCCGGGCCAGCGGGTGGGTCGCGGGCAGGGCGATGTCGAGCGCCTCGGTCAGCAGTGGTGTCGCCACCACCCGATCGACGGGCCAGGGGGCGTCGTGAGCGAGGCGGTGCGCGATCACGAGGTCGTGGTCGGCGGTGAGCCCCGGGAAGTCGCGATGCGCCACGTCGGCGTCGGCGAGATGGAGGGGAGGGATGCCGTCCAGCTCGCGCAGCAGCGGACCGAACAGCGCGAGCCCCGCACTGTGGAAGGCCGATACCCGCACCGGTCGCTCATCGCTCTCGAGGAAGGCGCCGACCGCCTCACGCGCGGAGGTGAGCGCCTCATCGACGCGTGTTCCGGCGGCGGCGAGCGCCTCTCCCGCCGCGGTGAGGACCAGGGTCCGCCCGCGGCGTACGGTCAGCGGCACGGGAACCCGGGCCTGGAGATGCGCGAGCTGCTGCGACACCGCCGATGCCGAGACGTGCTGCGCCGCGGCGACGGCGGCCACGCTGCCGCGGTCGCCGAGCTCGCGCAGCAGGCGGAGGTGAGCGGCATCCATAAGTCCGAACTTACGGGATTGTGAAGCAGGAGGTCGTTGTTCTTCCGGGTGCCACCGTCGAGGCTGGGCGCATGACCCGCCGCCCGCCCGAGATCGTCGTCGACGTGCTCCTCATCGCCGTGGCGGCGGTGTGGGGCGCGAGCTTCCTCGCCGCGAAGGAGCTCGCCGCCGAGGTCGGCGTCGCCCCGGCCGTCGCCCTCCGCTTCCTCGTCGCGGCCGCAGCCCTGGGGGTGGTCTGCGTCGCGCGACGGGAACGGATGCCGCGCGGCCGCGGCCTCGCGATCGCCGCGGTGCTGGGCTGCTCGCAGGCGGCGGTGATCGGCCTCGAGACCTGGGGGGTGCACCTCACCTCCGCGACCAATGCGGGTCTGCTCATCAGCCTCGCCCTCGTGTTCACCCCGGTGCTCGAGAGCCTCGCGGCGCGGTCATGGCTCCCGCGGTCGTACTTCGTCGCCGCCGTGGCGGCCGTGGTCGGAGTGGCCCTGCTCGTCTCCGGCGGAGGACTCCGTATGCCGACCCTCGGCGATGCCCTCGTCATCGCGGCCGCCGTGGTGCGCGCCGTCCACGTCACCGCGAGCGCCCGGCTCACGCGCGGACGGGGCGACAGCACCCTCGCGGTCGTGCTCGTGCAACTGACGGTGTGCGCGATGGCCTCGTCGGCGGTGGCCGGGGCCGACCTCCCCCGCGCGGTGGGCCGGCTCACGGCATCCGGGTGGGGGAGCGTGCTGTTCCTGGGGCTTTTGTGCTCCGTGTTCGCGTTCGTCGTGCAGTTGTGGGCCGTACGCCGCACCTCGGCGACGCGGGCGAGCATCCTGATGGGCACCGAACCGGTGTGGGCGCTCGCCGTGGGCGTTGTCGTCGGCGGGGAAGCGGTGGGGGTCCCCGGGCTCGCCGGAGCCGCGCTCATCGTCGCCGCGTCGTACGCGGGCCAGGCCATCGAGCGGCGTCACCGTCGCGCGCGCGCCGCGGCGCCCGCGCCCCACGCCTCGGTCGCCGAAACCGCACGGCGCTGACATCTCGGCGGCATCCTTCGACCGTTCGTCGGGGGATGCCGTCTCGGTGAGCCGTGCGCCGCCGCAGCGCCCGCGCGCCGCAGCGCCCGCGCCGTCGCCGCGCCGCCGCGCGCCTGGCCGAGGGACCCGCCCCGTCCCGGCCGCCGCGCCGCCGCCGTAGGCTGGAACCATGCACGGCGAGTACAAGGTCCCGGGGGGCAAGCTGGTCGTCGTCGACCTCGAGGAGCAAGAGGGTCGCATCCACGGCTTCCACCTCGCGGGCGACTTCTTCCTCGAGCCCGACGACGCCCTCGACGACATCGACGCGGCCGTCAACGGCCTGCCGGTGGAGTCCGACGTCCCCACGATCGCCGCGGCGATCCGCGCCGCCCTGCCCGACGGGGCGCAGCTGCTCGGTTTCACGCCCGAGTCCGTCGCGACCGCGATCCGTCGTGCGCTCGTGACCGCCCCCGGCTGGGCCGACTTCGAGTGGGAGGTCGTGCACGACGCCCCGGTCTCGCCGCGCATGAACCTCGCGCTCGACGAGGTGCTCACCGCCCGCGTGGGCGCGGGGCTGCGCAAGCCCACGCTGCGCCTGTGGGAGTGGAACGAGAACGCCGTCGTCATCGGCTCGTTCCAGTCGCTGCGCAACGAGGTCGACCCCGAGGGCGCCGGGAAGCACGGCTTCGACGTCGTGCGCCGCATCTCGGGCGGCGGCGCGATGCTCATGGCCGCGAACTCGATCATCACCTACTCGCTCTACGTCCCGGCATCCCTCGTCGCGGGCATGACCTTCGCCGACTCCTACGCCTTCCTCGACGACTGGGTGCTGCAGGCGCTGCGCTCGCTCGGCATCGACGCGGTGTACCAGCCGCTCAACGACATCGCCGGCCCCCACGGCAAGATCGGCGGAGCAGCCCAGAAGCGCCTCGCCAACGGCGGAGTGCTGCACCACGCGACCCTCAGCTACGACATGGACGGTCAGGTGCTCACCGAGGTGCTGCGCATCGGCCGCGAAAAGCTCAGCGACAAGGGCACGGTCTCCGCCGCCAAGCGCGTCGATCCGCTGCGCAGCCAGACGGGCCTCGCGCGCGACCAGGTCATCGACCGCTTCATCCAGACCTTCACCACCCTGTACGGGGCGACCGAGGGGCACATCTCCGACGAGGAGTACGCCGAGGCCGAAGCCCTGGTCGAGACGAAGTTCACCACCGACGCGTGGCTGCAGCGCGTCCCGTGAGCGTCGAGGTCCCGCCCGACGCCCCCGCCCCCGGCCGCGTCGAGATCCACCACGCCGACAACCTCTCCGTGACCCCGCGCTACCCCGACGGGTCGTTCGCCCTCGTCTACCTCGACCCGCCGTTCAACACCGGGCGCACCCGGTCGAAAGCGGTCGAGTCGGCGACGTGGACGCCGGCCGCAGATGAGCCCGAGGATGCCGAGACCCCGGATGCCGCCGGGCCCTCGGACGCGGCATCCGTCGACGATCCGAATATGCTGACGTTCCCCGAAGAGGAGCCGCCGCCGCCCCCGGTGGTGCAGCGCGGTTTCCACGGTCGCGAATACGCGCGCCTTCGTGGCGACCTGCGCACCTACGACGACCGCTTCGACGATTACTGGGGCTTCCTCGAGCCGCGGCTGATCGAGGCCTGGCGCCTGCTCGCCGACGACGGCACGCTCTACCTGCACCTCGACTATCGCGAAGTGCACTACGCCAAGGTCATGTGCGACGCGCTCTTCGGCCGCGACCACTTCTTGAACGAGCTCATCTGGGCCTACGACTACGGCGCGAAGACGAAGCGCCGCTGGCCCACGAAGCACGAGACGATCCTCGTGTACGTGAAGAATCCGGCGCGCTACTTCTTCGACTCGGATGCCGTCGATCGCGAGCCCTATATGGCCCCGGGCCTGGTGACCGCCGAGAAGGCCGCGCGCGGGAAGATGCCCACCGACGTCTGGTGGCACACGATCGTGCCGACCACGGGGCGCGAGAAGACGGGCTACCCGACGCAGAAGCCCGAGGGCGTGCTGCGCCGGATGGTGCAGGCCTCGAGCCGTCCGGGCGACCGGGTGCTCGACATGTTCGCCGGCAGCGGCACGCTGGGCGCGGTCGCCGCACCGCTGGGCCGCGACGCGGTGCTCATCGACGACAACGCCGACGCTGTCGCGGTGATGCACAAGCGGCTGGAGCCGTTTTCGGGCTGAGGCGACGCCGGGTTCGCCGATCGGTGGGGCGGGGTGCCGTCGTGCGGAGTCGGGGGCGGACACGCCGTGCGTGACGGGGGTGTCGCGGCGTGTCGCCTCTGGAGTCCGCATGACGGTACGGCCGTTCGCGGCTCGGGCAGGCGGGTCGGCCGTTGGCGGCTCGGTACGACTGTGTGCCGTCGTGCGGAGTCGGGGGCGGACACGCCGTGCGTGACGGGGGCGGCGCGGCGTGTCGCCGGTCGAGTCCGCATGACGGTACCTCGCGCACCCTGTCCGGGGGCGGTTGGACCCGTCCATCCTCGATCGGCCTGACCCGGCGCGGCGGGTTCGGGCGCGACCGCCCCGGGTGCCGCCGCCTGCGCCTAGGGTGAAGCCCATGGAATTCGGCATCTTCGTCCCGCAGGGCTGGCGTTTCGACCTCGTGGGGATCGACCCCGCCGAGCACTGGCGGGTGATGAACGCCCTCGCCCAGAGCGCCGACGAGGGCCCGTGGTCCTCGCTCTGGGTCTACGACCACTTCCACACCACCCCGGTGCCCAGCGCCGAAGCCACGCACGAGGCGTGGACGCTGATGGCCGCGTTCGCCGCCGTCACCGACCGCGTGCGCCTGGGCCAGATGTGCACGTGCATGGGCTACCGCAATCCGGCGTACCTCGCCAAGGTCGCCGCGACCGTCGACGCGATCTCCGGCGGTCGCGCCGAGATGGGGATCGGCGGCGGCTGGTACGAGCACGAGTGGAAGGCCTACGGCTACGGCTTCCCGCCCATCGCCGAGCGTCTCGGACGCCTGCGCGAGGGCGTCGAGATCATGCACCAGGCGTGGACCACCGGCGAGGCCACCCTGTCGGGGAAGTACTACGAGGTCGACGGCGCGATCGTGCAGCCGAAGCCGCTGCAGCCCGGTGGCATCCCCCTGTGGATCGCCGGCGGCGGCGAGAAGGTCACGCTCAAGATCGCGGCCAAGTACGCCTCGTACACGAACTTCGGCGGATCGCTCGAGGAGTTCGACCACAAGTCCGAGGTGCTGCGCGGGCACTGCGAGGCCCTCGGTCGCGACGCGGGCGAGATCACCCGCTCGACGAACTTCAACACGATCGTGGCCGAGACCGAGGCGGAGGCCGACGAGCGGCTGGCCGCGGTCGTCGCGCGCCTCCGCCCGCACGTGGGTGACGAGCGGGCGGATGCCATCGAGGCCGACTACCGCTCGTCCGACGCTTTCGGCACGCCCGAGCAGATCGTCGAGCGCCTGCGTGAGCGCGCCGCCCACGGTCTCGGGTACGCGATCCACTACTTCCCCGAGGCCGCGTACGACACCTCGGGCATCTCGCTCTTCGAGCGCGAGGTGGTCCCGCACCTCTGACGTCGGCCGCATGGCGCGCGTCGCCAGGATCCGTCGCCTCATCCGCCCGGGAGGCGACGATCCCCGGCGACTCACGCATCCATCGGCGGGCGGGCCGACAGCACCGCGAAAAACGCCCGCTGCGCCGGGAAACGCTCGTGGGGAGCGTGTCTCGGCGCAGCGAGCGTTTATCGAGGGGGCGGGACGCGTCACGCGTCGCGGCGCGCGCCCTCCGACGGGGTCACCGTGAAGACGTTCGGGGTGCGGAAGCCGGATGCCGCGAACGCGGCCAGCACCGCATCGGTCGCCGCCGGGATGAGCCCGACGGGGATCAACGCGATCGCCGCCCCGCCGAAGCCGCCGCCGGTCATGCGCGCGCCGAGCGCCCCCGACGCCAGCGTGGTCTCGACGGCGAGGTCGAGTTCGGGAACCGAGATCTCGAAGTCGTCGCGCATCGACGCGTGCGAGGCGACGAGCAGGTCGCCGATCGCGGCGGGACCGTCGGCGTCGAGGGCGGCGACGGTGTCGAGCACGCGCTGGTTCTCGGTCACGACGTGGCGGACGCGGCGGAAGGTCACGTCGTCGAGGATCTCGGCGGCGCGCGGCAGGTCGTCGACGGTGAGGTCGCGCAGCGACGGGACGTCGAACGCCGCGGCCCCGCGCTCGCACGCCTCGCGGCGCTCGCGGTAGCCCCCGGTGGAGTGCGCGTGCTCGACGAGCGTGTCGACGACGAGGATCGCGAGCCCCGCGTCGGCGAAGCCGAGGGGTACGGCGCGGGTGTCGAGCGTGCGGCAGTCGAGGAACGTCGCCGCGTCCGCGACCCCGAGCATCGAGGCCATCTGGTCCATGATCCCGGTCGGGGCGCCGACGGCGTCGTTCTCGGCGATGCGGCCGACGCGGGCGAGCGCGACCTTGTCGAGGCCGGCGTTCCAGACGTCGTTGAGGGCGGATGCCACGGCCCCCTCGATCGCGGCCGACGACGACAGCCCGGCGCCCACCGGCACCTCCGAGGCCAGGGCGATGTCGACGCCGCGGGGGGTGGCATCCGGAGCTTCGCGCAGCAGCGCCCACGCCACCCCCAGCGGGTAGCCGGCCCAGTCGAGGCCACCGGCGGCGATGCGGTCGTCGAGGTCGGCGAGGGAGACCTCGACGGCGTCGGGCGCGAAGGTCGAGCGCACGCGGATCACGTCGTCGGAGCGCAGGGCGACGGCCGCGGCGGTGCGCTGCGCGATCGCGAAGGGGAAGACGAAGCCCTCGTTGTAGTCGGTGTGCTCGCCGATGAGGTTGGCACGGCCGGGTGCCGACCACACCCCCACGGGCTCGGTGGCGAGAAGGGTGCGGGCGTCGTCGACGGCGGTCATGCCGTCACCTCCGGAACGGTGTCGAGGGCGGCGCGCAGGCGCTCGGCCTGCGACTCGGGGGTCACGTCGCCGATCCAGGCGCCCATGGCGGCCTCAGATCCGGCGAGGTACTTCAGCTTGTCGGCGGCGCGACGGGGCGAGGTGATCTGCAGGTTGAGGCGCACGGCATCCCGGCCCCGTCCGACCGGCGCCTGGTGCCACGCGGCGATGTAGGGGGTGGGGGTGTCGTACAGCGCGTCGATGCCGCGCAGCAGTCGCAGGTAGAAGGGCGCGAGCTCGTCGCGCTCGGCGTCGGTCGTCTCGGCGAGGTCGGCCACGTGGCGGTGCGGCAGCACGTGCACCTCGATGGGCCAGCGGGCGGCGAACGGCACGAACGCGGTCCAGTGCTCACCGCGCAGCACGACGCGCTCGCCGGCCTGCTCGAAGTCGAGGATGCGGGCGAACAGATCGGCGGAGGTGCGCGAGATCGTGTCGAGCAGGCGGTGCGTGCGCGGGGTCACGTACGGGTAGGCGTAGATCTGCCCGTGCGGGTGGGGGAGCGTGACGCCGATCTCCTGCCCGCGGTTCTCGAACGGGAACACCTGACGGATGCCGGGCAGAGCCGACAGCGCCGCGGTCCGGTCGGCCCACGCCTCGATGACGGTGCGGGCGCGGGTGCGCGAGAGGGATCCGAACGAGCCCTCGTGCTCCGGGCTGAAGCACACGACCTCGCAGCGACCGACCGAGGTGCGGGTGCGGCCGAGGCCGAGGTGCTCGAGGTCGTCGTCGCTGCGCGGCGGGTCGACGGCGGCCGGCGCGTCGGCGGTCGCCGTGTCGAGGGCGGGGCCGAACGACGGCGACTTGTTCTCGAACACCGCGACGTCGTAGAGCGAGGGGATCTCCGACGGGTTCGTCGGCGTCTGCGGCGACAGCGGATCGAGGTGCGCGGGGGGCAGGAACGCGCGGTTCTGACGATTGGATGCGACGGTGATCCAGTCGCCGGTCAGGATGTCCTGGCGCATCGTCGCCGTCGTCGGGCGCGGGTCGAGCGTGCGGGCGTCGACCGCGCGCTCAGCGCCGAGCGTCGTGCCGGGGTCGTCGAAGTAGATGAGTTCGCGGCCGTCGGCGAGGCGGGTGGGTCGCTTGACGACTCCGGCCCCGAGGGGCACCGCGGTGAGGCTGTCCGTGTTCACGATAACACGCTACATCCGGGGCGTGATATCGTCAACACGGAGGGGGAGCGATGCGCGTATCGATGGCCGACGTGGCCGAGAGGGCCGGAGTTTCGGCGCAGACCGTGTCGCGCGTGGCCAACGGCAGCCCCCGCGTCGATCCCGCCACCCGGGTCCGGGTCGAGAAGGCCATGGCCGACCTCGGGTACCGCATGCATCGCGCTGCGCGCGCGTTGCGCACCGGTCAGACCTCCACCATCGGCCTCGTCGTGTCGACCCTCGCCTCCGTCGGCAACTCCCGCATGCTGCAGGCCATCTCCGAAGCCGCCGCCGCCCGTGACTACGCGCTCGCCGTGGTGACGGTGGGGGAGCGCGGCATCCACGACGCCTTCGCCCGATTGCGCTCGCAGGGCGTCGACGGGGCCGTCGTGCTGAACGAGGCGACCGAGCTCGCGCGCGACACCCAGCCGCCCGCCGATCTGCACCTCGTCGTCGTCGACTCCCCGCCCGACGAGCGCTTCTCGATCGTGCAGACCGATCACGCCGGCGGGGCGCGCGCCGCGACGCGATACCTGCTCGAGCTCGGCCACTCCACGGTGCACCACCTCGCCGGGCCCGCGCGCTCGTTCGCCGCCGCGGAGCGCGAGCGCGGCTGGCGCGAGGCGCTCGCCGACGCCGGGGTCGTCGCGCCCGAGCCGGTCCGCGGCGACTGGACTTCGGCATCCGGTCATCTCTCGGTCTCGGAGCTGCTCGAGGCCACGGCGATCTTCGTCGCCAACGACCAGATGGCCCTCGGTGCCCTCCGCGCCCTCGCCGACGCGGGCCGGCGCGTTCCCGACGACGTCTGCGTCGTCGGGTTCGACGACGTCGCGGATGCCGCGGAGTTCCGCCCGCCCCTGACCACGGTGCGCCAGGATTTCGACGCCCTCGGTCGGCGCGCCGTCGCAGCGCTCGTCGGCGCGATCGAGGGCGGGGAACCGGTCGCCGAGACGGTGCCCGCATCGGTGGTCGTGCGCCGGAGCACCGCGGAGGTCTGACGCGCGGCGGGCCGGGTTCTCGGCCGAGTCGCCCCGGGGCGTGGAGTGCGCCTCGGCCAATGCGAACGGCGGCTCTTCGAAGGGCGTGAGCCTCTGTCGTGGAGCCTGTGTTCCGCCGGGCCGGAGTCCCGGGCGCGCGCCGTCAGCGCGGCTCGCGCCACCCGCGCTCGAAGATCCGGAAGCCCGCCTCGATGGTCGCGGCGGCGTCGTCGTGCTCGAAGGCGAGGATCTGCAGCTGCAGCACCATCCGCGCGTACACGCGGGTCTCGGCATCCGGCTCGCTCTGGCCGGTCGTCTCGGCGATGGCCGCGGCGAGGGCGTCCTCGTGGCGCAGCCACATGCGCGAGGCGTAGTCGCGCAGCGCGGGGGTGTCGGTGATGAGCTGCATGAACTGCCGACGGTGCGCGCCCGTGGGATCGAAGGCGAGGCCGATGAGCTCGCGCCGGTAGAGGTCGCGCAGCGCGTCGGACACCGACGTGCCTTCCGGGCGGTCGCGCACGGCCGCGACGAGCATGTCGCGCTGGGCGTCGTCCTCGTCGAAGACGAGCGCCTCCTTCTGCGGGAAGTGCGCGAAGACGGTCGTGGGTGACACGTCGGCGGCGTCGGCGACCTCGCGGATGCTGACCTCGTCGAAGCCGCGCTCGACGAAGAGCTGCGTCGCGGCGTCGGAGATGGCCTTCCGCGTCGCGGCCTTCTTGCGTTCGCGGCGTCCGAGATCTGCGCTCATGGACACACTCTACCGGCGTCGCTCCAGAACTGTGTTGACACCAAAACTGGTACGAGTACAGTTACGGCGTGACTACGACTTCCTCCCCCACCTCCCTCCCCGTCCGCGACGGCCGTCGCGCGTGGACCATGCTCATCGTCCTCACGACCCTCACCACCGCGGGCATGACCGTCGTGCTTCCGGTGCTGCCCTTCGTGGTGCTCCGTTACGTCTCGAACCCGACCGACCTCGCCGTGTGGGTCGGCATCCTCGAGACCGTCAACGCCCTCTGCGCGTTCCTCGTCGCCCCGTTCCTCGGTCGCATCTCCGACCGCTTCGGCCGTCGGCCGGTCATCATCGTCGCCGGGTTCGGCGCCGCCCTCGGCTTCCTGCTCTTCGGCATCGGGGGCGCCCTGTGGGTGCTGCTGCTCGGGCGCATCGTGCAGGGGGTGACCGCGGGCGACCTCCCCGCGCTCTTCGCCTACCTCGCCGACATCACCCCGCCCGAGAAACGTGCGCGCCGCTTCGGTGTGCTCGGGGCGACGGCCGGCATCGGCACGATGGTCGGCCCCGCTCTCGGCGGCACGCTCGCCGCGATCGACGTCGACCTGCCGGTGTTCGTCACCGCGGGCCTCGCGCTGACGGTGGCCATCCTGAGCATCTTCCTGCTGCCCGAGAGCCTCGTCCCCGACAAGCGGATCACCGCCCTCGATCTGCGCGCGGTGCACCCGTTCGCGGTGTTCCGCGGCGTCTTCCGCCGGCCGGAGTTGCGGGGGCTCATGGTCGGCCTGATCCTCGTGGGCCTGCCGTTCGGCTTCTTCGTGAACAACTTCAGCGTGCTCGCCCTCGACGCCATCTCGTGGAGTCCCACCGCGATCGGCCTGCTCACCGCGTGCGTCGGCGTCATCGACATCGCGATCCAGGGCGTCCTGCTCGGGTTCCTCCTGCCGCGCATCGGCGAACGGGGCGTGGTGGTCAGCGGCATCGTCACCCAGGCGATCGGTCTGGTCGCGCTCGCGGGGGTCGCGTCGATCCTCGCGCAACCGTGGCTGTTCGTCGTGGGTGCGCTGACGCTCGCCGCCGGCCAGGGGGCTGCGCAGGCCACCATGGACGGGTTGCTCTCCAACGCCGTCGGCGACGACGAGCAGGGCTGGATCGCGGGAGCCGCGCAGTCGCTCAACGCCGCGGTCGGGACGGTCGCGCCTCTGCTGGCGGGCCTGCTCTACGCCCACGTCGCCCACGCGGCGCCCTACGTCCTGGGCGCGGGGCTCATGGTCGCCGCGGCCGTGGTCATCTCCCGGGCGCGCCTGTCGAGCCCGTCGCTGAAGACGAAGGCGGATGCCCTGACGTCGCTGCCGGCCGCAGGGTGAGGCGCCGCGCCGCGTGCCACCCTCCCCGGGTTCGGGGCGCATTCCCCCGTCCGGGGCGCGAGGATGACGCCCCGGACGAAGGATCGCGCCCCGAACGCGCGAAAGTGCCCGGAAATGCCGAACGCCCGCGGATGCCGGAGCATCCGCGGGCGTCGCCGGGGAGAAGGCGTTACTTCTTCACGGGGATGGACTGCGACTCCAGGGCGCCGATGGTGGCATCCTGGCCCTTCTGCAGGGCGTCGGCGAGGGTGCCGCTGCCGCTGACCGCGGCCTTGAAGCCGTCGGAGACGTCGGCGTAGGTCTTGGTCATCGTCGGGCCCCACACGAAGTCGGGGGTGACCTCGGTCGCGGCCTCGGCGAAGACGTCGTAGATCTTCTGACCGCCGTAGAACTCCACGCCCTGCGTGAGCGAGGGGAGCTTCAGACCCTCGGTCGTGGCGGGGTAGATGTTGGCCTCTTCGTTCAGCGCGGTCAGCGCCTCCTCCGAGGTGTTCAGCCACAGGGCGAACTTCGTCGCCTCGTAGGGGTGCTCGCTGCCCTTGAGCACGGCGATCGACGATCCGCCCCAGTTGCCCGAGACCGCGTCACCGGCGTTCCACTGCGGCAGATCGGCCACGGCCCAGCCGCCGGCGGTGTCGGGAGCGCCGCTCGAGATCGAGTTCGCGCCCCAGACGGCGGAGTTCCAGGTCCAGACCTGGCTGGAGTTGTAGGCGTTGTTCCACTCGTCGGTCCACGCGGGGTAGGTCGAGACGAGGTCCTGGTCGATGAGCGACTGCCAGTAGTCGGCGACCTTCTCCGACGCCGGGTCGGTGAGCGAGACGGTCCAGCCGTCCGCGTCGTTGCCGAACCACTGTCCACCGGCCTGCCACACGAAACCGGCGAACTGGTTGATGTCGGACTGCGAGAAGTTCGTGATGTAGCCGCCGAGCGCGCGGATCTTCTTGGCGGCCTCGGTGTACTCGTCCCACGTGGTGGGGATCGCGATCCCGTTCTTTTCGAAGAGATCCTTGCGGTAGAACAGCGCCATCGGGCCGATGTCCTGCGGGATGCCGTAGACGGCGCCGTCTTCGCCGAGGGCGACCTGGTTCCAGGCCCAGCCGACGAACTGGTCCTTCGCGGCGACCACGTCGGAGCAGCCGGCGATGTTCTCGACGCCGTCCTGCACGAGGAAGTTCGGGAGGGCGTCGTACTCGATCTGGCCGAGGTCGGGGGCGTTGCCCGCCGCGATCTGGTTGAAGAAGTTCTGGTAGGTGCCGTTGTTGCCGTTCGGGCCGGTCTGCACCTTGACCTGGATGTCGGGGTTCTCCGTGTTCCACATCTCGACGACCTTCTCGATCCCGGGGATCCACGAGGTGAACTCGAGCGTGACGGGGCCGTCGGCGGGGGCGCAGTCGGCCGCGGCGGCGGCGTCGTCGCCGCTCCCGCTTCCGGCGCAACCGGCGAGGAGCAGAGCCGACAGGGCGACGCCGGATGTCGCCGCGAGGATTCTGTGCTTCATGGGAATGCCTTTCTCTGGGTGCCCGGACGCGCCGTTTGCGTCCGGGGTGGAGGCGGCCGGGGCCGCCGACGGGATCACTTCAGCGCGCCGGTCCCGAGACCGTTGCGCCAGAAGCGCTGGAGGAGCAGGAAGATGACGATGAGGGGGATGACCGACAGCAGTGCGCCGATGAGCACGAGGCCGCGCAGCTCGGGGATCTGGTTGAGCTGGTTGTTCCAGCCGTAGAGGCCGAACACCACGGGGAACAGCTCTTCGCTGCGCAGCATGATGAGCGGCAGGAAGAAGTTGTTCCAGATCGCGACGAACTGGAAGAGGAACATCGTGACCAGCGCGGGGCTCATCAGTCGCAGGCTCACCGTGAAGAACGTGCGGATCTCGCCGGCGCCGTCGAGGCGGCTCGCCTCGAGCAGCTCGTCGGGGACGGAGGATGCCGCGAAGATGCGGGCGAGGTACACCCCGAACGGGCTGACCAGCGAGGGCAGGAACACCGCCCAGAAGGTGTTGGTGAGCTGCACCTGACTGAAGATGAGGAACAGCGGCAGGGCGAGCGCGGTCGCCGGCACCAGCACGCCGCCGAGTACCACGTCGAACACGAGCTCGCGGCCCGGGAAGCGGTACTTGGCCAGCGCGTAGCCGGCCATGGCGGCCAGCAGCGTGGCCACCGCTCCGCCGAGGCCCGCGTACAGCAGCGAGTTGCCGAGCCAGCGCAGGAAGATCCCGTCGCGGTAGGCGAAGAGGTCGCCGATGTTCGAGAACAGGCGCATGTCGGCGAACCAGAGCGGGTTCGTGGTGAGGATGTCGCCGGTGCTCTTGCTCGAGGCCACGAGCAGCCACCACAGCGGCAGCAGGAAGTACACCGTGAACACGGCCATGACGAGCATCGCCGAGGTGCGCGAGACGAGGGGTTCGCGGATTGCGCCCGAGCGCGGGGCGCCCGCGCGGGTGCCGAGGGGGCGACGGGAGGTGGTGACGGCGCTCATGCGTTGCCCTTCTTCTGCATCCACTTCATGAAGCCGAACGACAGCACGAAGGTGGTCACGGCCAGCACCACGGAGAACGCCGCGGCGAGGTTGGCGTTGGGGATGGATGCCGTGGCGTAGACGGTCATGTTGGGGGTGAACGTGCTCGTCACGGCGGAGCTGAACGAGCGGAACACCTGGGGCTCGGCGAGCAGCTGCAGCGTGCCGATGATCGAGAAGATCGCCGTCATCACGATCGCCGGGCGCACGAGCGGGATCTTGATCGACCACGCGATGCGGAACTGGCCCGCGCCGTCGAGGCGTGCCGCCTCGTAGATCTCGCTGGGGATCGACAGCAGCGACGAGTAGATGATCAGCATGTTGTAGCCGACGTAGACCCAGGTGACGACGTTGGCGATCGACCAGAGCACGAGGTCGGCGCCGAGGAAGTCGACGTTCTTGGTCAGGGCCGTGAAGGGCGACAGGTTGGGCGAGAACAGCGAGCCCCACATGATCGCCGCGATCACGCCTGGCACCGCGTAGGGCACGAAGAACGCGAGACGGAAGAAGCGCTTGCCCTTCAGCAGGGGGGAATCCAGCAGCAGCGCGAAGATGAGCGCGAGGCCCAGCATGACGGGCACCTGCACCACGCCGAAGGCGAGCATGCGCAGCATCGACGCCCAGAACGCCTCGTTCTGGAACACCAGGGCGTACTGCGCGAGGCCGCCGAAGACGAGCTCGGCCTTGCCGAAGGTGCCCTCGCGGCGCACCACCAGCAGCGACTGCCCGATCGCGAACACGATCGGCAGCACGTAGAACAGCGCGAACAGCACCGCGAACGGAGCCAGGAGGATGACGATCGCGCTCTTGAACGGCACGCGCGCGCGGCGTGGCCGCGGTGCGTCCGAGCGGTCGGCCCGCGCGGGGGCGGGAGCGGTGGTGGTCACGAGGCCTCCTCGATGATGCGGACGGCACCACCGGCGACCGTGACGGGGCCGTCGACGCTCTCGCCGGTGAGGGCGTCGCGCCCGTGCGCCGCGATCTCGACCGACTCGGTGGTGTGGTTGATGACGAAGGTGAACGCGCGGTCCTCGCCGGCGCGGCGGACGACCTCGACTCCGGGGAAGGCCTCCACGGTACGGATGCCGGCGTCCCGGGCGATCCGCGAGAGCAGATCGCGGTACGTCTCGGCGGCGGGCAGGGTGGCGAGGTACCAGGCGGACCCCGCCCCCACCGTGCGGCGGGTGCGGGCGGGCAGGCCTGCGGCGGGGCCGTCGACGAAACGGGCGTCGACCTCCGCGTCGACGGAGCGCAGGCGCTCCGACCACACCGAACCGATCGAGCCGTCGTCGAGGGCGACGACCTGGCCGGGGCCGAGCGGCGCGAACTCCTCGGAGACGATCCCGAGCAGGTCGCGGAACGCGCCCGGGTAGCCGCCGAGACGCACGCGGTCGCGCTCGTCGACGATGCCGCTGGCGAAGGTGATCACGGCCGTGCCGCCGTTCTCGACGAAGCGGGCGATCGCCTCGGCGTCGGCGTCGCGCACGAGGTGCAAGGCCGGCACGACGACCAAGCGATAGGCCGACAGGTCCGCGGAGGCCGAGACGACGTCGGTCGAGATGTCGGCCGCGGACAGCGCCGCGTGCGCCGCGTGCACCTGGTCGAGGTAACGCAGGTCTTCGCTCGGGCGACCCTCGTTCTCGATCGACCACCAGCTCTCCCAGTCGAAGAGCACGGCGGCATCCGAGGCCACGCGCGTTCCCGCGATCGGCTGGAGCCGGCGCAGGGTGCGGCCCACCTCGAGGACGCTGCGCCACTGCGCGGTGTCGGTGCCGGCGTGGGGGAGGAGGGCGGAGTGGAACTTCTCGGCACCCTGGGCCGAGGCGCGCCACTGGAAGAAGCAGATGCCGTCGGCGCCGCGGGCGACGTGCGACACGACGTTGCGCAGGAGCTCGCCCTCGCCCTTGGCGAGGTTATGCGGCTGCCAGTTGACCGCTCCGGTCGAGGTCTCCATCAGCAGCCACGGCGTGCCCGCGGCGATGCCGCGCGTCAGGTCGGCCGCGAACGACAGTTCCGCGAGAGGGTCGGGGAGTCGACGGTCGAGGTAGTGGTCGTTGGCGATGACGTCCATCTCGCCCGCCCACGAGAAGTAGTCGAGCGCGCGGATGTGCGCGGTGACCATGAAGTTCGTCGTGACCGGGGCGGTGCTGCGCGCGCGGATGATCGCGGCCTCGGCGCGGTACAGCTCGAGCTGCTGGTCGGACGAGAAGCGCTGGAAATCGAGCAGCTGGCCGGGGTTGCGCAGCGAGAGGGCGGCCATCGGCG
This sequence comes from Microbacterium phycohabitans, assembly GCF_032464935.1. NCBI lineage: Bacteria > Bacillati > Actinomycetota > Actinomycetes > Micrococcales > Microbacteriaceae > Microbacterium > Microbacterium phycohabitans. The sequence goes on along the minus strand of NZ_JAWDIT010000002.1, from coordinate 88,684 downwards.
GCAGGATCTGGGCCCAGTCGCTGTAGCGCTGGCTCCAGAACGACGTCCCCCACGCCGCGTTGAGTGCGGCGACCGTGCCGTAGCGCGCGCGCAGCCACTCGCGGAAGGCCGCGGCGCTGGCGTCGCAGTAGCACAGGGCGTTGTGGCATCCGAGTTCGTTCGACACGTGCCACATCGCCAGGGCCGGGTGGTCGGCGTAGCGCTCGACGACGCGACGGCTGAGCTCGGCGGCGTGGGAGCGGAAGACCGGCGAGCTCGGGCAGTAGGCCTGGCGCCCGCCGGGGAAGCGGCGCGTGCCGTCCTCGGCCACCGGCAAGATCTCGGGATGCCGCGTGGTCACCCACGGCGCCGGCGACGCCGTCGCGGTGCCGAGGTTCACCCGGATGCCGTGGGCGTGCGCGAGGTCCATGACCTCGTCGAGCTCGTCGAAGCTCCAGACCCCGTGGTCGGGGTTGATCCACGACCAGCCGAAGATGTTGACGGCCACGAGGTCCACGCCCGCTTCGCGCATGAGGCGCATGTCGTCGTCCCACACGGCGCGGTCCCACTGCTCGGGGTTGTAGTCGCAGCCGAACACGAGACCCTCGCGGGTCAGGGCGTCCAGGGCGGAGCCCTCGCGGATCGAGTCGGTCGCTCGATCGCTCTCGCGATCCAGCGGGGCCAGATGGTCGACGGCAAGCATCCGGTGGGCGCTCCTTTGCGGGGTTCTGTGAACGTGCACACACTCGCGATCCGGAATGACAGGTCAGAATGTGTGAACGTGCACATACTGACACGGCGCTGCACGGTCGTCAACTCCCCGCTGCCGATAGGCTGACCCTCATGACGCCTCCTCCGCCCGGGCGCCGGCGCAGCACGGTGCATGACGTGGCGAAGGCCGCGGGGGTGTCGCGGGGCACGGTGAGCCGCGTCCTCAACGGCGGCTACGTCTCCGATCACGCGCGCGAGGCCATCCAGTCGGCCATCCGCGAGGTCGGCTACGTCCCCAACAACGCCGCTCGCACGCTCGTGCGTCAGCGCACGCAGGCGGTCGGGTTCATCGTGCACGAGCCGCACTCGCTGTTCCTCGAAGACCCCAACATCGGCGGCATCATGCTCGGGGCGAACACCGCCCTGTCGCAGGCCGACTACCAGATGGTGTGCGTCGTCGTCGACACGGATCGCGACACCGACCGCGTCGCGCGCTACCTCAGCGGCGGCTTCGTCGACGGGGCGGTCATCGTCTCGGCTCGTCATCACGACCCCATCACCGACGTCGTCGAGCGTCTCGGGCTCCCGGTCGCCTACGTCGGCCACCCGCCGGGGATCTCGCGGCCCTGGGTGGGCATCGACAACCTCGGCGCGGCACGGGCGATCACCCGCAAGTTGCGCGAGACCGGCCGTCGCCGCATCGGGATGATCGCCGCCGCCCTCGACCGCGACTCCGGCAGCGACCGTCTCGCCGGGTTCCGCGAGGCCCTCGGCCCCGACTTCGACGAGAGCCTCGTCGAACCCGTGCCGCTGTACGCCTTCGCCGACGGCGAGGCGGGAATGCGGCGTCTGCTCGAGCGCGCCCCCGACCTCGACGCCGTCTTCGGAGCGTCGGATGCCGTTGCCGCGGGCGCCGTTCAGGCCCTGCGCGCGGCCGGCCGGCGCGTGCCCGACGACGTCGGCGTCGTGGGCTTCGATGACAGCGCCTGGGCGCTGCGCACGGACCCTCCGCTCAGCACCGTCGACCAGCCCGCGGAGGGGCTGGGTGCGGCCGCCGCCGAGGCCGTGCTGCTTCAGCTGTCGGGCGGGGTCGCCGATGCCGGCGGCATCCTGCTGGACGCTCCGGTGGTCTGGCGCGCCTCGGCGTAGGCCTCTCTCAGACCCGTTCCCCGCTGTGCAAGCGGGCCCCCACGCACCTCGCCGTCACCGCACGCTCAGCTGCCAGGTCGCCGCGCATCCGCCGGGGACGTGCCGCCTCATCGCGCGTCGAGGCGGATGTCAGGGGTGGCGCCCCGACCCGGGGGTGCGCTCAGCCGACCGCCCACGGCATGGGCCGGTCGGCGTCACGGGCGCTGTCGTCGGGGATGTGCGGCAGGGCCTCCCCTCCCGCGCGGATGCAGAGCCACCGCAACTCGCCGGGGCTCTCGGGGAGGGCGCGCCACACGCGCCACACCCCCTGGCCGACGCGGACGACGCTGCCGGGACCGACGTCGACCACGTCGTCGTCGAGACCCATCTGCCCTCGCCCCTCGAGGAAGACGTAGAGCTCCTCGACTCGGCCGTGCGTGTGCCAGTAGCCGGCATCCTCACCGGGCAGGAGGGCGTTCGCGGTCATGCCGATGAACTGCATCGCCAGCTCGTGATCGACCACGCGTCGTCCGTCGCGCGAGCGCTCCGGCACGAACCCGCCGAAGTGCTCGCGCCAGGCGTCCATCGCTCCGATGTCGGTGATCTCGTAGTCGCTCATCGTGTCCCTTTCAGTCGCCGGACGGAGACCCGCGCGAGGTGCCAAGAATCGTCGCTTCGAGACTCCCTAGGCGACGAATTCTGGCACCTCACGCGGGGCTACTCCTCGAGCTGACCGAGCGACGGCGCTGCGACGAAGCGCGCCACGGCCTCGATCGCGTGCTCGAGCTCGAGCACGACGATCTCGTTCGCCCCGGTGCGGGTCGCCGGTCCCGGCACGTAGAGCGTGTTCTGCGGGACGTTGTTCCAGTAGCGGCCGAGGAAGAAGCCGTTGACGAACGCGAAGCCCTTGCCCCACGACGTCGTGTCGAGGAACAGATCCGCGGGCGCCTCGAGGTCGAACGCCCCGCGCAGGAACGCCCGACCGGCCGTCCCCGTGCCGGAGCCCTCGACGGTGTCGAGATCGATCGGCGTGGCGGTCCATCCGGTGAGCGGGGCGCCGTTCACCGTCACCGCGCCGATGAGCCCCTTCGCCTCGCCGAGCCGGTCGGCGTAGTTCACGCGTCCCTGATCCTCGACCAGCACCGTCAGTCGGGCGCCGGCGGGGATCATCAGCGCACGCTCGCGCAGTGCGCGCGAGAGGCGTCCCACGGCGACGCCGTCGACGTGCACCCAGGCGAGGTCGCGCACCTCGTCGAACACCAGTGCCGCGACCCCGGTGAACGACGGCAGGTCGACGTCGTACCGCACGAGGGGGCCGAGGTGGCCCAGCTGCTCGAAGGTGGCGGGGGAGTCGGTGGGGGCCGCATCGGCGGATGCCGGCATCCACTCGCCCTCGCCCGAGAGGGCGACCTCGAACACGGGCGCCTCGGGCCGGGGCGCGGGCACCAGGTCGGGCACGGGCGCGTACTTCGCGATGACCTCGCGGAACGCGTGGAACTTCGCCGTCGGGTGGCCCGACTCGTCGATCGGCGCGTCGTAGTCGTACGAGGTGACGATCGGGTCGAAGCGGCCCTTGTCGTTGGCGCCGTTGGTGGTGCCGAAGTTCGTGCCGCCGTGCACCATGTAGATGTTCACCGAGGCGCCGGCCGCGAGCAGCACGTCGAGATCGTGAGCGGATGCCGCGGGGTCGGTCGTGTGGTGGATGCTGCCCCACCAGTCGAACCAGCCGTCCCAGAACTCGCTGCACATCAGCGGCCCCGTGGTCTGGTGCTCGCGCAGGGTCGCCAGGCGCTCCTCCGAGCGCGATCCGAACGAGCCGGTGAGGTGCAGCTCGGGCAGGCTCCCCGCCTCGAGCATCCAGGGCATGGGCTGGTCGACGGTGGTCAGCGGCACGGTGATGCCGGCCTCCTTGGTCACCCGCACGAGTTCGTGCAGGTACTCCTTGTCGGAGCCGTACGCGCCGTACTCGTTCTCGATCTGCACCAGCACGACGTTGCCGCCGCGGTCGATCTGGCGGGGAGCGACGATCTCGTACACGCGGCGCAGGTACTGCGTCACCGCCTCCACGAACTGCGGCTCCGAGCGACGGATGCCGATCCCGGGCGTCGAGGTGAGCCACACCGGCAGCCCGCCGTTGTGCCATTCCGCGCAGATGTACGGTCCCGGGCGCACGATGGCGTGCAGCCCCTCCGCGGCGATCAGGTCGAGGAATCGACCCAGGTCGTTCCACCCCGTGGCATCCCATTCGCCCTTCACCGGCTCGTGCGCGTTCCACGCGACGTAGGTCTCGATGGTGTTCAGGCCCATCGCCTTGGCCGTGCGGATGCGGTCGGCCCAGTGCTCGGGGTGGATGCGGAAGTAGTGCAGCGTGCCCGAGATGACCTGGTGTGGTCGCCCGTCGAGCAGGAAGTCGGTCTCGCCGATGGTGAAGGTCGTCACGGTGTCTTTCGGGGTCAGTCGGTGAGGCGCGCGGTCAGGCGCACCCAGGCGAGGGCGGGGAGGGTGAAGCGCAGAATGCCGTCCGCACCGGCCTCGAGGGCGAGCGGCGCGGGGGCGACGGGCTCGGCGCCCGCGGAGTTGGTGGTGTGGCGGTCGCCGCCCTCGGGGATCGTGACCACCACCGCCTCGACCTCGGCGACCGGCCCCAGGTCGAGCTCGACCGGGGTGGAGGCGTCCAGGTCGCGGTGGGCGAGGAAGACCGAGACGGCGTCACCGTCGACGGTCGCGACGGCGTCGACCGCGTCGACCTCGCCGTGGCGGGCCGTGTCGATGACGGCGCCCTCGATGCGGGGGAGGACGACGCGACCGGATGCCGCCTTCGCGGTGAGGGCGAACGGGTGGAAGGTGCTCTGGCGCCAGGCCGCACCGCCGCCCGGTTCGGTGCGGATCGGGGCGATGACGTTCACGAGTTGCGCGAGGTTTGCCATCGAGACTCGGTCCGAGCGGCGGATGAGCGTGATGAGCAGGGAGCCGACGACGACCGCGTCGGTCACGGTGTAGTCGTCCTCGATGAGACGCGGGGCCACGGGCCAGTCGCCGGTGAAGACGCGGGGCTTGTCGACCTCGTTCCAGCGGGTCTGGTTCCAGACGTTCCACTCGTCGACGCTGATGCCGATCGTCCCGCCGTCGGGGGTCGTGGCGCCGACCTCGTCGATGATGTCGACGACGTCGGAGATGTAGCGGTCGAGGGCGGCGGAGCTGGCGAGGAAGCTCGCCGGGTCGGCGGGGTCCTCCTCGTAGTAGGCGTGCACCGAGATGTGGTCGACGAGGCCGGCGGTGTGGCGGAGAACGGTGCGCTCCCACTCGCCGAACGTGGGCATCTCGTGGTTCGAGCTGCCGGCGGCGACGAGCTCCACATTCGGATCGATGAAGCGCATCATGCGCGCGGTCTCCGCGGCGAGGCGTCCGTACTCGTCGGCGGTCTTGTGGCCGATCTGCCAGGGCCCGTCCATCTCGTTGCCGAGGCACCAGAGGCGGATGCCGAACGGCTCGTCGCGTCCGTTCGCGCGGCGCCGGTCGCTCAGCGCCGTGCCGGAGGGGTGGTTCGTGTACTCGAGCAAGTCGGCGGCCTCGGCGACGCCGCGCGTGCCCAGGTTCACCGCTTCCATGACCTCGAGGCCCGCGGCATCCGCCCACTCGGCGAACTCGTGCAGACCCACCTGGTTCGTCTCGGTGCTGTGCCACGCGGCGTCCAGTCGCACGGGGCGCTCGTCGCGGGGCCCCACGCCGTCTTCCCACCGGTAGCCCGACACGAAGTTCCCGCCCGGATAGCGCACGACCGTGGCGCCGAGCTCGCGCACGAGCTCGAGCACGTCGGCGCGGAAGCCGGCGGCGTCGGCGCTGTCGTGCCCGGGGGAGTGGATGCCGTCGTACACGCAACGGCCCATGTGCTCGACGAACGAGCCGAACAGGCGGCGGGGAACCGCAGCTCCGGCCGTACGGCGGTCGACGGCGATGCGGGTGGGGGAGGTCATTCGGGTTTCTCCTGGTGGGAAGGGGAAGGGGCGGGCCGCATACGACAGATGCGACCCGCCCCGACGAAGGTGTTACTTGTTGACCGAGAAGCCCTGGTCGTTGCCGTACTGCACGAGCTGGTCCTGCCAGGTCGTCAGACCGGCGTTCAGGTCGCTCTTGTTGGCGTAGGCCTGGCCGACGGTGTCGCTGTAGATGCTGTTGGCGTAGACCTGGAAGGGCAGGTAGCTGAAGCCCTTCACCACGTCGCTCGACGCCTGGGTGAGCACCTGGTTGATCTGCTGTCCGCCGAAGTAGTCCGACGCCTTGTCGACGAAGGCGGGGTCGCTCAGCTGCGCGGTCGTGGAGGGGAAGCCACCCGACTCGGCGAAGATCTGCAGGCTCTCCTCGTCGTTGTTCAGCCACTTCAGGAAGCCGGCCGCGAGAGCGGGGTTCTTGCTCTGCTTGGTCACGGCCTGACCGCCGCCGCCGTTCTCAGCGGTCGCGGGCTGGCCGTCGTAGGTCGGGATGGGGGCCACGGCCCACTTGCCCGCGCCGTCTTCGACGGAGCTCTCGAGCACGCCGGGCATCCAGGCGCCGATCACGAGCGACGCGATCGAGCCGTCGCCGAGGCCCTTGAACCACTCGTCGCTCCAGCTGGGGGTGTCGGAGAGCAGGCCGCCCTCGATGAGACGGTTCCAGTTGTCGGCGAACTTCTTCGATCCGTCGTCCTGCAGGTCGATGGTGACGTTGGTGCCGTCGGCCGAGAAGGGCGTGCCGCCGGCCTGCCAGATCATGCTGGTGGTGAAGCCCGAGTCGCCGGTGTCGGCGGTGATGTACTTGGTCGGGTCGGCCGCGTGCAGCTTCTGCGCCGCGGCGTAGTACTCGTCCCACGTGGTGGGCACGGAGATGCCGTACTGGTCGAAGACGCTCTTGTTGTAGAACAGGGCCATGGGGCCCGAGTCCTGCGGGAGGCCGTAGATCTTGCCGTCGAAGTCGACCGAGCCCCACGGGCCCGACGCGTAGTCGCCCTCGAGGTCGCCGAAGCCGTAGGACGACAGGTCGAGCAGCGAGTCGGAGAGCGCGAACTGCGGGAAGGCGTAGTACTCGATCTGCACGACGTCGGGGGCGCCCGAGCCGGCCTTGATGGCGTTCTGGAGCTTGGTGTACTCCTCGGTGTTGGTGCCCGCGTTGACGTAGTTCACCTTGACGTTGGGGTACTTCTTCTCGAACGCGGCGACCTGCGCCTCGGCCGAGGGGGTCCACGACCAGTACGTGATCTCGCCGCCGGCCTCGAGGGCCTTCTCGATGTCGTCGGCCGAGCCGGCGGCTGCGCCGCCGGCGTTGCCGCCGGAGCACGCGGTGAGCGCGCCGACCGACAGAGCGGTGGCGGCGACGGCGAAGACGGTCCGCCGCACGGCGGAGCCCTTGCGCATGAATGTCATCGGATTCCTCTACTTCGTTGTTGTGGATGTGTTGCGGTTGCAGGTGCGACGTCCCGTGACCGGGACGAGGCGGTGTGGGGGGTCAGCGGATCACTGCTTGACGCTGCCCGCGCTCAGGCCCGATTGCCAGAAGCGCTGCAGCACGAGGAACGCGGCGACGATCGGGATGATCGACAGCAGCGCCCCGGTGATCACGAGGTTGTAGATGGGCTGGGCGCCCACGCCGATGGCCTGCGCGTTCCACTGGTTGAGCCCGACGGTGAGCGGGTACCAGGTGGGGTCGCTGAGCATGATCAACGGCAGGAAGTAGTTGTTCCAGGTCGCCACGACCGCGAACAGCAGCACGGTGACGATGCCCGGCGTGAGCAGGCGGATCGAGATGGTGAAGAACGTGCGGAACTCGCCCGCGCCGTCCATGCGCGCGGCTTCGAGCAGCTCGGTGGGGATCGCGTCGGTCGCGTACACCCAGATCAGGTACAGCCCGAAGGGGCTGATGAGCGAGGGGATGATGATCGCCCAGGGGGTGTTGGTGATGCCGAGCTGGCTGAACAGCAGGAAGGTCGGCACCGCGAGCGCCGTTCCGGGCACGGCGATCGCGCCGAGGACGACGGCGAACACCGCCTTGCGGCCGCGGAAGTTGTACTTGGCCAGACCGTACCCGGCGAGGGTCGCGAGCAGCGTCGCCCCGCCCGCTCCGACGACGACGTAGAGCAGGGTGTTGCCGAGCCAGCGGACGAAGATGCCGTCGCGGTAGGTCAGCGTCTGGGCGATGTTGTCGAACAGGGCGAAGCTGTTGCCGGGGCCGAGGCCGAACGTGGTGAAGAGGTCGGGCTGGGTCTTGGTGGCGTTGATGACGAGCCAGAACAGCGGCACGAGCGTGTACAGCAGGTACAGGCCCATGACGATGCTCAGCACGATCGACTTCTTGCTGTGCGTCGGCGAGGTGCGGGCGAAGCGCGCGCGGCTGCGGCCGGAACGGGGCGTGGTCACGGCGACGGTGTCGGTGCGGGGTGCGGTCGCGGTGGTCATCGCGCCTCCTGACGTGAGCCGCGCAGCTGCACGACGTAGGCGATCACCGCGGTGATGACGCCCATGATGATGGCGATCGTGGCGGCGTAGTTGTACTGCTGGCCGGCGAACGACAGGTTGTAGGCGTACATGTTCGGCGTGAAGAACGTCGAGATCGTGTTCGGCGCCAGCGGCTTGAGGATGTTGGGCTCGTTGAACAGCTGGAAGCTGCCGATGATCGAGAAGATCGTGGCGATGACGATGGCGCCGCGCACCGCGGGGATCTTGATCGAGAAGATCGTGCGCCACGCGCCCGCCCCGTCGATGGATGCCGCTTCGTAGAGCTCGTTCGGAATGGTCTTCAGCGACGAGTAGAAGATCAGCATGTTGTAGCCCACGAACTGCCAGGTGACGATGTTGCCGATCGACAGCAGCATCCACTCGGGCAGGAAGGGCTGCACGAACTGTCCGCCGAGCAGGTCGTTGAGGTTGCGGGTCAGGCCGAACTGATCGCCGTAGATGTAGCCCCACATGAGCACGGCGACGACGGCCGGCACGGCGTAGGGGAGGAAGATGACGATGCGGTAGAAGCCGGCGGCGTGCAGGCGGGCGCTGTCGATCGCGAGGGCCGCGGCCAGCGCCAGCAGCAGCATGACCGGCACCTGCACCACGAGGAACACCGCCACGCGGCCGAAGCCGTCCCAGAACTTGGGGTCGCCGAAGGCGGTGACGTAGTTCTCGAAGCCCACGAAGGCGTTGCCGCCGATGAGCTGGTCGCGGAAGAGGCTCAGGTACACGCTGTACGCCAGCGGAGCCAGGAACACGAGCGCGAAGACGAGGGCGAAGGGGGCGACGAACAGCCAGCCTCTATCGTCGATTCGTGCGCGCCGCTTGCGCCGCGGGGTGCGCAGGGCGGGCGGGGGTGCCGCGGTGGTCGTCATCGTCCGGTGCCTCTTCGTTGGTGCGCATCCCGGCCGGGTCGTCGGGATGTTGACGTAAACATAACCCCCGCGCGCTAAGGTGTCAACGTCAACATCCCGAGGGGGCAGGCATGAGCGAAACGACGACGACGTCGGCCGCGATCCCGACGCGCGAGCGTCGTCGGGAGGTGTCGATGGCCGACGTGGCCGCGGCCGCGGGGGTGTCCGGTCAGACCGTCTCGCGCGTGGCCAACGAGCGCGCGAACGTCGACCCCGAGACGCGGCAGCGCGTGCTCGACGCCATGTCGGCGCTGGGCTATCGCCCCAACAGCGCCGCGCGCGCCCTGCGCTCGGGGCGCTTCCGCAGCATCGGCGTGATTATGTTCTCGCTCAGCTCCTACGGCAACACGCGCACCCTCGACGCCCTCGCGTCGATGGCGGCGGCATCCGGGTACTCGATCACCCTCATCACCGTGCAGTCGGCCTCGCAGTCCGACGTGTCCGGTGCCTTCCTCCGCCTGCGCGAGCACGCCGTCGACGGCATCGTCATCCTGATCGAGACGCACCGCCTCGGTGAGAACGAGCTGTCGATCCCGTCGGGGCTGCCCGTCGTGGTCGTCGACTCCAGCGCCGACTATCCCTACGCGGTGGTCGACAACGATCAGGCTCAGGGGGCGAGGCTCGCGACGGAGCACCTGCTCGACCTCGGCCACGAGACGGTGTGGCACGTGTCGGGGCCCCCGGAGTCATTCGCCGCCGAACGTCGCCGCGACGCCTGGCGCGCCGCCCTCGAGCAGCGTGGATGCCGGGTGCCCGACGTGCAGATCGGCGACTGGACGGCCGAGTCGGGGCACCGCATCGGCCTCGCGCTGGCGGCGAGGCCCGACGTGACGGCCGTCTTCGCGGCCAACGACCAGATGGCGCTCGGCGTCATCCGCGCCCTGCACGAGACGGGGCGCGCCGTGCCCGGCGAGGTCAGTGTCGTCGGCTTCGACGACATGCCCGAGTCGGCGAACTTCTGGCCCCCGCTCACGACCGTCCGCCAGCGCTTCGAGCGCGTGGGCGAGGAGGCGATGACCGCCCTCATCGCCGACATCGAGGGCAGTGGCGGCGAGCACGCGCGCACCCTCGTGCCGACCTCGCTGGTCGTGCGGGCGAGTTCCGGCCCTCGTCGCTGAGGGCGCCCTCGGGGCGTTGTGCCCGTCGAGGCCGTCCGCTAGGTTGAGTGTTGACGTCAACATGTTGACGTCAACATCACCACCTGCGAGGCCGCACTGTGGCGGCCGGATCGGAATGACGATGAAGTCAGCTCGACTGTTGTCGATGACCTGCGCTGTCGCCCTGGCTGCCGGCGGGGTCGCGGCCACGACCGTCGCTCCCGCGGCGCCCGCTGCGGCGGCCACCACATCCACCGTGCGCATCACCCCTAACCCCGCCACGGCGGCGGATCCCTTCGAGGGCTGGGGGACGAGCCTGGTGTGGTTCGCGAACGCGACCGGGAACTACCCGGCCGATGTGCGTCAGAAGCTCTTCGACGCCGTGTTCGGCGAAGAGGGCCTGAACCTCAACATCGCGCGCTACAACATCGGCGGCGGCAACGCCTCCGACGTTCCGGCGTACCTGCGGCCCGGCGGTGCGGTTCCCGGATTCTGGAACCCCGACCTGCCGGCGAGCGACGCCCAGGGCGCCATCACGTCGGACTACGACGACCGCGATCGGTACAAGGCCGCGTGGAACCCGGACGACCCGAACGCCTACGACTTCGACGCAGACTCCGCCCAGCGGTGGTGGATCGATGCGCTCAAGGACAAGGTCACCCACTGGGAGGCGTTCAGCAACTCGCCTCCGTACTTCCTCACCCAGAGCGGCTACGTCTCGGGCGGCATCAACAACGCCACGAGCGAGCAGCTCGCTCCGGCCGACATGGACAAATTCGCCGGGTACCTCGTGAACGTCGTCGATGAGCTCGAGAAGGCCCACGGCATCCAGTTCGACACGATCGACCCGTTCAACGAGCCGAACACGAACTACTGGCAGACCCAGATCCCCAATGGGGCGAAATGGCCCACCGGCGGACGCCAGGAGGGGGCGCACATCGGTCCGCAGGCCCAGGACGCGATGGTGAAGGCGCTCGCCGCTCGCCTCGCCCAGCCGAGCACCACCACCGACGCCGTCATCTCGGCGATGGACGAGACCAACCCCGGGATCTTCGCGTCGAACTGGAACACCTGGTCGGCGCAGTCGAAGAGCCTCGTCGACCAGCTCAACGTGCACACCTACGGCACCAGCGGTCGCCAGGTCGTGCGCGACATCGCCAAGGCCGCCGACAAGCCGCTGTGGATGAGCGAGGTCGAGGGCAACTGGACCGCCGGCGGCTTCACGACCAACGACATCAACAACGGCATCGGAATGGCCGAGCACATCGTGGGCGACCTCCGCGAGCTCGAGCCGAGCGCGTGGGTGTTCTGGCAGCCGGTCGAAGACCTCTACAACATGCAGAAGGTCGAGAACCTCAACTGGGGCAGCGTCTACATCGACTTCGACTGCAACGCCGAGGGGAAGTCGCTCCGCCGCATCGCCGACGGCGAGGCGGACCCGTCGTGCAAGGTGCTGACGAACGAGAAGTACAACACCGTCCGCAACTTCACGCACTACATCCACCCGGGCGACCGACTGATGTCGACCGACAACGCGCAGTCGACCGCCGCGGTCGACGCCGACGGTCAGGGTGCGACGATCGTGCACGTCAACTCCGACGCCTCCGAGAAGACCGTGCAGATCGACCTGAGCGACTTCGGGACGATCGCCCCCGGCGCCACGGTCACCCCCGTCGTGACCACCCAGTCGACGGTCGACGAGCCCACCGTCAACGCGCTCAAGGAGGGCGCGAAGGTGGCGGTCGACCCGACGACCCGTACGGCGACCCTCACCGTGCCGGCGAAGTCGGTCACGACGTTCGTCATCGACGGGGTCTCCGGCGTCTCGGCCGATGCCGCGGCGTTCCGCGACGGCCAGACGGTGCAGCTCTCGGGCCTGCAGAGCGGTCTGGCCCTCGACGCCTCCTCGGGGCTTGCGATCCGCGCCAACGCGACGACGGTCGAGGCTGCGCAGGCGCAGTCGTGGACCGTGCGCACCATCGACGGCGAGGGGACGAACCGCCACCGTTTCACGCTCCAGAACGGAACCGGGAAGTTCCTGGCATCCCGCAACGGAGGCACGGCTCTGGTGGATGCCGACCCGGCCGCGGCCGCGGGCGATCCCGCGACGCAGTGGATGGCGTCGACGATCGACGGCGAGTACTTCTCGTTGTTGAACGTCGCGAGCGAGCGCGTGCTCGACGTCAACCAGGCCAGCACCACCCCCGGCGCGACCGTGGGCCTGTGGACGTCGAACGGCGGCGGAAACCAGCAGTGGAAGATCGCCGGCACCACCATCGTCGGCACCGACCCGGTGTCCGCTGCCACGGCCGTGGACGTGGCGCCAACCCTTCCCTCGACCGTGACGGTCCGGTACGCCGGCGGCATCCAGCGCAGCGCTTCGGTGACCTGGCAGCTCGACGGCGTCGACGTCTCGCGTCCGGGGACGGTCACGGTCCGGGGAACGGGTACCGACCTGTTCGGCGGCGCCTTCGAGGCGACGGCGACGGTCGAGGTCGGTCCCTACACCGCAACGCGTCCCGCCTCGATCACTGTCGCCGCCGGGAGCGCCCTGGACGCGGTCCAGAGTCAGGCCGACACCACGGTGCAGGCCGAGCTCTCCCCGTCGGGTGCGGGCTTCTCCCTCCCCGTGGAATGGAACTGGGACGGTGTGGCGGACTCCGCCTTCGCGCAGCCCGGGACCGTCTCGGTGCCCGGTGTCGCAACCGGCCCCGCCGGTGAGCGTCTCGACGCGAAGCTGACCGTCATCGTCACGGAGGCGGCAGAGAACAACGTCGCCCCGCAGAGCGCACCCTCGGCGACCTACACCGAGTCGGGCTACCCCGTCGGCAACACCATCAATGGCATCACCACCGACAAGGGCTGGTCGAACTGGCGCGGCGGTGCGAAGAACACGCAGGACACCCTGAGCTACGTCCTCGCGAAGCGCGAGACCCTCAGCCACGTGTCGGTGCAGTTCTTCAAGGACGGTGGTTCGCTCAGCTGGCCCACGACCCTGCGCGTCGACCACCGCGTGAGCGGGGGCGACTGGGTGCAGGGCGACGAGGTCGCCGTTCCGACGCCCGCGAACGGTGCGCCGAAGGTCGACGTCCCCGTCACGGGTGCGGCCGACGAGGTGCGGGTGATCCTGAACGCCCGCCCGCAGACGCACATGATCGTCTCGGAGGTCGAGATCTACGCGGCCACGGCCTCGCCCGCCGGCGTCGCCGACCTCGCTCGCCTCACCGTCGGCGACGAGCCCCTGGCGGGCTTCGACCCGAAGGTGTTCGAGTACACCGTCGCCTCGACGGGTTCGGCGTGGCCGCAGCTGCACGCTCTCGCCGTCGACCAGGATGCCGCGGTCGAGATCACCCAGCCCGGTGACGCAGCCGAGACGGCGCGAGCCGCCGGCGGTGTCGGGTCGGTGCGGGTGACGGCGCCCGACGGCACGGAGCAGACCTACACGGTCACGGTCTCGCGCACGGTCGGCGTCGACACGCCCACCCTCACGGGCGAGCCGCGGGTCGGCTCGACGGTCCGGGCGACCGCCGCGACCGATCCGGCGGATGCCACGCTGTCGTTCGCGTGGTTGCGCGACGGCACGGCGATCGACGGCGCCACGGCGGACTCCTACGCGCTGACCGCCGCAGACGAGGGCCGCGACATTTCGGTCGAGGTCACGGCATCCGCTCCGGGGTACACCGCTGCGTCGGCTCGCTCGGCGGCGATCGTGCCCGAGGCGGCTCCGGTCGAACCGGGCACGGGCACCGACCCGGGTACGGGTACGGGCATCGACCCGGGCGCGGGCGCGGGTGCCGGCGGCGGGTCGAACGCGGGTAACGGTTCGAACGCGGGTAACGGGTCGAACGCGGGCTCCGGCTCGTCCGCGGGCTCGGGTACCACGGCGGGCGGCTCGTCCGCGGGCCTCGCGAACACGGGCATGCACGCCGAGGGCCTCGCCGTGACGGGTGCGGGAGCGGTGCTCCTGCTCCTGCTCGGCGGGCTGGTGCTGTGGCGCCGCCGTCGCGGAGCCGGCTCCACGGAGAGCTGACCCCCCCCCAGAACACGCGGCCGCGTCGTTCGCCTCGGAGCGAGCGGCGCGGCCGCGTCATCTGTGCGGGGACCGACGCGGTCAGCGCGGAGCGGGCTCCGGGCGGTGCACGCCCCGCGGGCGGTAGCCCAGCGCGTCCGAGCACTCGAGCAGATCGGCGAGGTACCAGACGATCGCGAGCCACATCTCGGTGCCCTGCAGGCTCGGCTCTCCGGCATCCAGACGGAAGGAGAGGCCCGCCTGCGCGTGCCAGCCGGTGAGCGCGTGTCGCAGCAGATCGTCGGCGAGGGTGCGCACCTCGTCGCGGCGGTATCCCGTGGCGCGCGTCAGCCACAGCGGATGCGCGATGTCGAGCACGGTGCAGGCGTCGCGACGGTCGGGGCGCATCCACCGGTCGTCGCGGGCGTGCCGGAGCACCGTGTCGACGACGGCCTCGGGATGCGAGACGTCGAGGCCGACCTGCGCGACGGTGCCGCGCGCGGCGCGGTAGAACCCGTTGACGAGCAGCCGGAGGTCGCCGTCGACGCCGGGGCGACCCCACATGCCCGTGCCCGGATCGGCGCGGAGGGCGAGCCACCCGAACAGCGCCTCGGCGAATCCCGGGGGGATGGCATCCCGCCGCCGACCGCTCCAGTGCAGGGCCGTGCCGATCGCGTCGACGTGGTGTCCGGCGCGCCAGGGGTCGGTGTCCCACGGCAGGGAGTCGAGTCGCGCGACCAGGCCCGCGGCATCCGCCTCGACGACGTCGGCGAGCGGGTGGGCGAAGCGGCCGCCCAGGAGGTCGAGGGCGTACCCGGCGCTGAGCACGCCGTACGCCGCGTCGGGGTCGTCCCAGAGCGTGGCCGCGTCGGTCGTGAGGCCCGTGGCCGGGCGCTGGTGCGCCGCGATCCGCTCGATCCATCCGGCGCGATCGTCGCCGCGGGGAGGGGCGTCGTGCAGCAGCGCGGAGAGCTCGACCGCGTCGCACAGTGCGCGCAGCGAGGAGGTCGCCCCCGGGTGATCGCGGAAGCCTCCCTCGGCGCCGGCGCGATCGAGGATCGCCGGCAGCTCGTCGCGGGCGCGGTCGGCGAAGCGGGCGAGTTCGGTGCGAAGCGGATCGGCCTCCCGCGCGGGAGGGACGCGCCACCGCAGCATGCGGGCCGGGTTGCCGGCCACGATCGCGCCGGGGGCGACGTCCTTGGTCACCACGGCGCCGGCCGCCAGCACCGCCTGGTCGCCGACCGTGACGCCGTCGAGCACGACGACGTGCGAGCCGATCCATACATCCGACCCGATGCGCACGCCGCGCGAGGTCAGGGGCTGGCGGAACACCTCGGTGCCCGGCTCGAAGGAGTGGTTGAAGCCGATGATCGAGGTGTGTGCGCCGACGCGGACCGCGTCGCCGAGACGCACGTCACCACGCACGACGGCGTAGGGGTTGATCGAGCAGTCCGCGCCGATGCTCACCGTGCCGGTGAGATAGGCGCCGGTGGCGACGTACGAGCGATCGCCGATCGCGAAGGCCTCCGGATCGATGCCGGCGTGCTCCGAGAGGAAGACGTCGTCGCCGATGCGCCACCCGGGATGCGCGCCCGTGAGCGCGGCCAGGTGCGCACGGGCGCGCTCCCGCTCCTCGGGTGGGGCCTCGGCGGCGAACGTCCACGGCGAGAAGTCGCGCGCCGAGGGCGTGCTCATGATCGCGGGGCCGCCGTCGAGGCGCGCACGTTCAACCGCGGGCTCAGCTGCACGCGATGCACGGGACGGTCCGGCTCGGCGATGCGCCGGGCGAGGAGTTCCACGGCGGCCTCGCCGACGCTCGCCCGGGGCGGGCTCACGGCCGTGAGGGCCGGGGTGAACAACTGGGCGACCTCGTCGTCGTACGCGATGATCGACAGGTCGTCGGGCACCGAGATCCCGCGGGTCAAGGCGAGGTCGACGAAGGCCATCGCCTCGGGGTCGGAGTGCACGAGCAGGGCGGTGACGCCGGTGGCGAGCGCCGAGTCGAGGGTCGCGTTGACCACGTCGGAGAAGTCGGGGCTCGTGCGATCGGGCAGGGTCTGCTCGAAGTGGTCGGCGGGAGTGAGGGCGAGCTCCTCGCACGCGGTCTGCCATCCCGCCGCGATCTTGCGCGACGTGGGGGAGTGGCGCGAGAGGATCAGCCCCACCTTGCGGTGGCCCAGGGTCGCGAGGTGCCGCGCCGCGAGCAGCGCTCCGAGCGCGTGATCGGTCGTCACCGATTCCATCGGGATGCCGCCCGCCCCGCGCACGGCGTCGCGCTCGACGAGGACGCTCGGCACCGGGCAGTCGGCCAGCCAGCTCATGACGTCGCCCGCGTGGGCGGTGTCGGTGTTGGGAGCGACGATCAGACCGCGCACGTCGCCGTTCGCGACGAGGCGATCGAGCACGGGCCGCTCGTCCTGCAACTCGTAGGAGGCTCCGCGCAGCAGCATCTTGTAGCCGAGGCGTTGCGCGGCCGTCTCCATGCCGCGCACGACCCCGGGCCAGTAGTACGCGAGGGAGGGGACCAGGACCGCGATCGACCCGGCCTGCGTCTCGTCGGCCGAGGGATGGGCGCGCGTCGGGGTGCTCTCCCCGGCCACGGCGCCGCCGTGCACTCGCCGCAGGACCCCCTCCTTCTCGAGTTGGGCGAGGTCGCGGCGCAGCGTCACGGTGGCGACCCCGAGGTCTTCGGTGAGCTGCGAGATCCGCACGGCGCCGTCGCTGTGCAGAGCGCTCAGGATGTGGGCGCGGCGTTCCGCGGCCAGGGGCTGATGCCCGGTGGTGTCGGTCATGGGAGGTCCTCGATCGGTGTGTCCAGTTCTACCGTGAGCCGGAGCTGAGTGCGGGATGCGAGGGGCAGGGCGAGGCGCGTGAGTCGCTCGCCCCACACCTCGGCGAGCATCGGATCGTCGAGGTCGCGCGCCCGCGCGGTCGCCTCGACGTCGCTCGGCCAGCGCAGACGCACCGGGCGGGCTCCGTCGATCGGCCAGACCCGCGCGCCGTCGGGCTCGAGGTGCACGGTGCCGGCGACGATCAGGTGCACCACGGTGTCGGAGTCGGTGGAGGCGCCGTCGGCGAAGCTCCACGTGTCGAGGATCTCGACGAGGCTCTCCCCGCGGTCGAGTGTCGCGCGCCGCCGCCACGAGGCCAGCCCCGCTCCGGGGTATGCGCCCGCGAGGTCGACGGAGAACGTCGTGCGCTCCTCGGTGATCTCGGCCGCGGCGCCGCGCGCGGCGGCATCCCTCCCCGCCGGTTGCGTGCGCCCGCGCACGACGGGCAGGTTGTGCCATGCGCTCTGCATGGTCCAGATGTCGTAGCGGTCCGGGCCGAAGGTGGCCGCGGTGTAGGTGGGACGACCGGCGTCGACGATCACCGGCACGCCGTCGACGGCGACGAGGAACGAGCCGACGTCGTTGTGGTTGTGGTGCTCGGCGTTGTGACCGCCCTTCGCGACCAGCGCGAGGCCGGCGGCGGAGCCTCCCTCGCCGCGCGCGAGCAGCACCTCGGTCGAGGGCAGCCACACGTCGCGCGGGAGGGGAGGGGAGGCGGGGGATGCCGTCACCCAGGCGGGATCGGTGAGTCCGCGCAGCAGTCGGCCCAGGCCCTCGCGCTCGGTCGCCGCCGGTGATCCCGGATGCCGGTGGCTCGCGGCCAGGGCGGCGGCGTGGTCGTCGCCGTAGCGCCGGGCGGCGCGGTGCAGGGCGTGCCAGGGCTGATCGGCGGGCGGGCGGGCCTGGCCGTCGGCGTGGTTGACGAACCAGTCGCCGCCCAGGTGCGAGCGGTGGGGGAAGGCCACGGTCTCGCGCAGCGAGGCGATGCCCGTCGCGTCGACGGCTCCGGCGGTCGCGTGGGCGAGCACGTCGAGCGCCTCGAGCGCCCGGCACGCGCCGTTCCACCAGTACGCGTAGCCCTCGTCGATCGCGCCGTCCGCGGGCAGGGCGGCGACGTACCGATCGAGCCCTTCGACCGCGAGGCCCACAACCCGGTCGCGCTCCTCCGCGTCGGCGGGGGCGTCGAGCAGGCGCAGGGCCGCGACGATGACGTTGCCGTGGATCCAGGGGTTCCAGTTGTGCACGTCGCCGTCGAGACCGATCCAGTGCCAATCGCGTCGCCGCTGGAACGGGTCGAAGACGCGCACGCGCGCCTCGTGACGGATCCGGGCGCGGACGCCGGGGGCCCGGGAGTCGAGGGCGGACCCGAGCAGGTGGTCGATCCAGGCGAGCTGGGCCACCGCCTCGCCCGCGCCGAGGTCGACGAACGGGTCGGTCACGGTCGCGAGCACCGCCCCGTGCACGCGTCGGGTGTCGTCGTGAGCGGGCCAGCACCACGAGCTCTGTTCGCACAGCAGCACCACTCCGTCGACGACCTCGTCGATCCACCCCTCGTCGAGGGTGACGGCGGCGGCGACGGCGGCGCGGCTGAGACGCCGCTGTCGTTCGAAGGCGGCAGCCTCCCACGCGGTGCGATCGCCGTCGCGGTGCACGCGGGCGGCGTCGGTGGCTCGGGGCTGAGGCCAGGGGGTGGTCCGTTCGGTCGTCGCGCGGGCGAGGATCTCGTCGATACCGACCCCGTCGGCCGTTCCGCCGGCGCGGTCCCACACCGAGCGATCGGACGCCGGGGCGACCGGCAGCGCTCGATCCGGTGGGCGCACCTCAGCGCCGTCGACGATCGCGGCGAGGGGGCCGCGGAACACGGGGGTGGGGAACGGCATCGGTCTCCTTCGGGCGGGGTGCGTCGCTGAAACGATCATAAACGATCATTAAAGTTCAGAAAAGATGTTGTGGTGTTGTTTTCTGATTGATACGCTCGCCAACGTTCACCTCGTGACCCCGGTGGACGGACGGCCTTCGAAGGAGAACCCGTGGCGACTTCCGCTCTTCCCCGCCTCGCCGGTGGGCAGCGCAGCGACTGGCTCGCCGTCGCCGATGCGCTGCTGGACACGGCGATGCGGCAGGCGAGCGACGGTCACGGGCGCATCGTCTTCCCGGGCGACGCGGGCGGGTACGGCGCCGCCGTCGACGGTCTCGAGGGCTTCGCCCGGGTCTTCCTCCTCGCCGGTTTCCGCATCGCGGGAGCGCGCGGGCAGGGCGTCGACGAGCTGATCGCCTTCTTCGCCGAAGGAGTGCGGACGGGGGTCGACCCCGATGCGGCCGACCGCTGGGTGCGGATCGACGAGCACGCTCAGGCCAAGGTCGAGGCGGCATCCCTCGCCCTCGCCCTGGATCTGACGCGGGAGTGGATCTGGGACGCCCTCGACGCACGTACGCGGGATCGGGTCATCGCCTACCTAGCCCCCGTCGTGGGCGACGACACCTACCCGCAGACGAACTGGGTGTGGTTCCGCATCGTCGTGCAGACGTTCCTGCGCTCGGTCGGCGGCCCGTGGTCGGCGGCCGACATCACCGCCGATCTCGCCCGCCACGATTCCTTCGTGCGCGAGGACGGCTGGCTGTCGGACGGCGACGAGCGCGCCTTCGACCACTACGTCGGCTGGGCCCTGCACGTCTACCCCGTGCTCTGGCCCCGCATGACGGGGGCGGCCGAGCTGGCCGACGAGCGTCGCGCCGTCGACGTCGCGCGGCTGGACCGCTTCCTCCTCGACGCCGTGCACCTCGTGGGCGGTGACGGCTCGCCCCTCCTGCAGGGGCGCAGCCTCATCTACCGCTTCGCCGCCGCGGCGCCGTTCTGGGCCGGTGCCATCGCCGGGGTCCCCTCGACCGGTGCGGGACGCCTCCGCCACGCGGCCGGCGCGATCGTCGATCACTTCGTCGCCCGGGGCGCGCCCGACGGCGACCGCGTGCTCACGCTCGGATGGCACCACGAGTGGCCGGCCCTCGCTCAGTCGTACTCGGGTCCCGGCTCGCCCTACTGGGCGGTCAAAGGCCTCATGGGCATCCTGCTGCCCGCCGACCACGACGTCTGGGCCGCCCCTGACGAGCCCCTGCCGATCACGGAGGCCGACGACCTGCGCGCCGTCGCCGCGGCCGGCTGGATCGTGTCGGGAACGCGCGCCGACGGCATCGTGCGCGTCGTGAACCACGGCACCGACAAGGCCCGTCCCGGCGCCCGGACGGCCGACTCCCCGCTGTACGCCCGTATCGGCTACTCCACCGCGACGGCGCCGCTGCTCGACGACCTCGCCTGGAGCGATCCGCTCGAGCAGGCCGTCGCCCTCGTCGACGCCGCGGGCCGTGCCACGCACCGCACGGCGCTCGAGCCGCTCGGCGCGATCGTGCGCGAGGGCGTCGGCATCGCCGCATCGGCATCCGACGTGCACCTCGTCGACATCGCCCCCACCACGCACCGGCACGGTGCCGGCCTCGCGGGCGCGGCGCAGTCCCTCGGACGGATGACGGTGACCTCCCTCGTCCGCGGCGCGTGGGAGGTGCGCATCGCGCGGCTCGACCACGTCGCCCCGGGCGTCGACCTCGACACGCTGCGCGTGCGGATGGGAGGGTGGCCGCTCGCGGGAGCCGAGCCCGCGCACGCCACCTCGACGGGTTCGGCCGAAGCGCGGGTCGACGGCCGGGTGTCCGGCATCCGGGCCCTCACTCCCGAGGCCACCTCGCGCGTGACGATCCGCCGCGGGGCCAGCCCCCTCGGCGACATGGCCGCCATCCCCGTCCTGACCTGGGATGCCGTGGTCGGCGTGCCCTTCGCCGCGCTCGTCGCCCTGACGGGCGACGCGATCGCCGAAGCGGTGGAGCCGCTGTTCGCGGTCGAGGGCGCGGGCGAGGACACCGTCGTCGAGGTGACCTGGCCCGACGGCCGGCGCACGCGCACCCCTCTCACAGACTCCGGAGCCCCGCGCGGGGCGCACCGGCACTCTCGGGCCCGAAGCGGTGCCCGGCACGCAATCGCAAAGGAGCAGCACGCATGAAGCGCAAGATCGTCGTCGCGACCGGGGTGGGCATCGTCGCCGCCCTGTCGCTGACCGCCTGCAGCGGCGGATCGTCGGAGGCCCCCGCCCAGAGCGGCCCCGTCACGCTGTCGATGTCGGGGTGGAGCCTCAGCACCACGCCGGAGTTCCAGGCCCTCGCCGACAAGTTCCACGAGGAGAACCCCGACATCACCGTCGAGGTCAAGGAGTACGACTCCGCCAACTACGACACCCTGATGACGGCCGACCTCGCCGCCGGTTCGGGCCCCGACATCATCACGCAGAAGAACCTCAAGACCTTCATCACCTACCAGGCCGGCGGTCAGCTCGCCGACGTCTCCGATGTCGAGCTGCCCGGCGACATCGGCGGCGCTCAGGCGTTCGAGGTCGACGGCGCCACGTGGGCCGTGCCCTACCGCCAGGACTCCTGGGTGCTGTTCTACAACAAGGACCTCTTCACCCAGGCGGGCGTCGCCGAACCCGACGGGTCGTGGACGTGGGACGACTACGAGAAGGCCGCCGAGCAGCTGACCTCGAAGCTCGGCGCCGCCGGTTCCGCGGCCCTGGGCACCTACCAGCACAGCTGGCAGTCGACGGTGCAGGGCTTCGCGAACGCGCAGTCGCCCGACGTCGACATCCTGGCCGGCGACTACGGGTACCTGAAGCCGTACTACGAGCGATCCCTGGCCCTGCAGTCGGGCGGAGACCAGGTGGAGTACAACACCGTCACCGCCAACAAGCTCACCTACCAGGCCGAGTTCGGCAAGCAGCAGGCCGCGATGATGCCCATGGGCACCTGGTACGTCGCGACCCTCATCGCCCAGCAGGCCAAGGGCGAGGCCGACGCCTTCTCGTGGGGCTTCGCGCCCATCCCGCAGTACGACTCCTCGACCACGGGCGAGTCGAACACCCCCGTCACCTTCGGCGACCCCACGGGCTTCGCGATCAACAAGGCGGCGGATGCCACGAAGCTCGCCGCCGCGAAGAAGTTCCTGGCCTTCGCCGCCGGCGAAGACGGTGCGCAGGTGCTCGCGGGCCTCGGGATCACGCCGGCGCTGACGAGCTCCGCCGTCGCCGACACCTACTTCGCGGTCGCGGGTGCGCCCACCGACGAGCTGTCGACCTTCGCCTGGTCGACGCACGAGACGAAGCAGGAGAACCCCACCTCGGCGAAGACCGCCGCCGTGCAGAACATCCTGCTCGACCTGCACACGGCCGTGATGTCGGGATCGACCTCGATCGACGACGCCATCGCCACCGCGGAGAACCGCGTCAAGAGCGAGGTCGGCGTCGGCTGACCCCGTAGGTCGGTGACCGGCCCGGGTCCTCCCGGGCCGGTCGCCCCTCACGATCTGGAGACAGACACCATGGCGACCATCGCCGAAACGCGCCCCCGGGCGTCGAAGACGGACCCCCGCCCGCCGCGGCGCCGCTCCCGTCTGACGCTGCGCAGCACCCTCATCGGGTGGAGCTTCATCCTCCCCAACTTCCTCGGCTTCGCGGCCCTGACGCTCGTCCCCGTCGTCGTGCTGTTCTACATGTCGATGACGAACTGGAACGTCTTCGGCTCGTCGGCGTTCGTCGGCATCGCGAACTTCCAGCGCCTCATCGGCGACGGCAGCTTCCGCATCGCCCTGCTGAACACGCTCTACTACGCGGCGCTGCACATCCCACTGACCATGGTCGTGGCCCTCGGGCTCGCGCTGCTGCTGAACAACAAGCTGCGCGGGGTGGCCTTCTTCCGCACCGCCGCATTCTTCCCCTACATCACCTCGATCGTGGCGATCGCAGTGGTGTGGAACCTCCTGTTCAGCCCGGAGTACGGGCCGATCAACGAGATCCTGCGCTTCTTCGGGCTGCAGAACCCGCCCGGGTGGCTCACCTCGTCGGAGTGGGCGATGCCGGCCGTGGTCATCATCAGCACCTGGCGCGACATGGGGTACTACATGATCCTGTTCCTCGCGGGGCTGCAGACCGTGCCCCGCGAGCTGCACGAAGCGGCCCGCGTCGACGGGGCGAACGTCTGGCAGCGCTTCGTGAACGTGACCCTGCCGTGCCTGCGTCCGACCACGTTCTTCGTGACCGTGATGCTCACGATCAACTCGTTCAAGATCTTCGACCTCATCCTCGTCATGACGCAGGGCGGCCCCGGACAGTCGACGCTCGTGCTGTCGCAGTTCATCTACCAGAAGGGCTTCCAGGAGAACCAGTTCGGCTACGCCTCCGCGGCATCCATCGTGCTGTTCCTCCTGTGCATCGTCGTGACGCTCGTGCAGTTCTTCATCAACAAGAAGCGGGACGCCTGATGACCGACCTCCTCGTCCCCGACGCCACCCGCACCCTCGTCACCGCGGGGGCCAAGCCGCCGCGCCGTCGCCCGGTCGCCGGCTCCCACCCCGCCCGCCGCATCGGCCGCATCGTCGGCTACGCGGTGATGATCGTCGCGGCCGCGGCCCTGCTGCTGCCCTTCTTCTGGATGATCATGAGCTCGCTCAAGACGCCGAACGACGTCTTCAGCGCCCCCGTGAAGTGGTTCCCCGAGACGTGGGTGTGGAGCAACTACGTCGACATCTGGACGCAGTCCGGCATGCTCACGTGGATCCGCAACACCCTCCTGCTCGCGGTCGTCGTGACCTTCCTGCAGGTGCTGACCGGTTCGTTCGCGGCGTACGGCTTCTCGCGGATGCGCTTCCCCGGCCGCGACGTGCTGTTCCTCGTGTACATCGGCACGATCGCCGTGCCGTGGCAGTCGTACATGATCCCGCAGTTCATCCTGCTGTCGAACCTGAAGGTGTCGAACACCCTGTGGGCGATCATCCTCATCCAGGCCTTCGGCGCGTTCGGGGTCTTCCTGATGAAGCAGTACTACGACACCATCCCCGAGGACCTGTCCGAGGCCGCTCGCCTCGACGGACTCAGCGAGTACGGCATCTGGGCGCGCATCATGCTGCCCCTGTCGGTCCCCGCGATCGCGAGCCTCACCCTGCTGACGTTCGTGAACACCTGGAACGACTACCTCGGTCCGCTCATCTACCTGCGCAACCCCGACCTGTGGACGATCCAGCTGGGCCTGCAGAGCTTCGTCAGCACGCTGTACGACGCCAACTACGCGCTGCTGTTCGCGGGTCTGACGATGTCGGTGGTCCCCATCGCGATCGTGTTCCTCTTCGGTCAGAAGTATTTCGTCGAGGGCATCGCCACGAGCGGGATGAAGGGCTGATCATGCGACGCATCTCCCACGACACCTACGCGAGCGTGTTCTCCACGGTCTACCTCGGGCTCATGGTCAACGTGCTGCTGCTCGTCGGCTGCGCTCCGCTGCTGTTCCTGCTCCTGACCACCGATCCGGCGCTGTCGTGGCCGCTGCTGCTGATCGCCCTCCCGCTGTGCGCCCCCGCTCTCGCCGGAGCCCTCACGACGTTCCGCGCCCACGGGCTGGGGGAGTCCCGCGTCGTCCGCGCCTTCTGGGCGGGGTGGCGCCGCACCGCCGCCAAGGCGCTCCTGATCGGCGCGATCGTCGCCCTCGCCCTCGCGGTCGTCCTGGTCGACGTGCGCGCCGTGTCGGCGGCATCCTGGTCGGTCGTCGTGGTGCCGCTGTGCGCGACGGTGGCGCTGCTCGTCGTGGCCACGGCGCCGATCGCCCTGACCGCACTGGCCGAGGCCCCCGGCACGCCCCTGCGCGTGCTGCTGTCGACGGCCGCCGTGCTCGCGGTGCGCCGCTGGTACCTCAGCGCGGTCACCCTGCTCGTGCTCGTGGGCCAGGCCGTGCTGTTCACCACCTCTCCCGCCCTGGCCCTCGGGCTGACCGCCGCGCCCGCGCTCTACCTGGTGTGGGCCAACGCCCGCTTCAGCCTCCGCCCCGTGCTCCCGGCCGACGCGACCGTCGCCGCCGTCTGAAACGAAGGACCTCCCCGCATGACCACTTCTCCCCCCGCCGCCGGGGTGGGCACCGCCCGCGCCGACACCGCCCGCGTCGACACCGACCGCGCCCTCGCGCAGGTGTTCGACACCGTCCGCGCGAACATCGACGCCTTCGGCATCCGCTACCCCGACGACACCACGCGCGACAACCGCTACCCGCTGCGGCCGGCCGTCGCCGGCTTCGCCGAGGGCGAGAACCGCGGCTGGACGACGAGCTTCTGGCCCGGCATGCAGTGGATCGCGTACGAGCACACGGGAGATGCCGTCTACCGGGATGCCGCCCTCGCGCACGCCGCCGACTTCGGTCGCCGGGTGCGCGAGGAGCGCGACCTCGACACGCACGACCTGGGCTTCCTCTACACGCTGTCGTGCGTGGCGCCCTGGCGCCTCCTCGGCGACGAGGACGCCCGCGCGAGCGCGCTCGCCGCGGCCGACCACCTCATGGCGCGCTATCTGCCCTCGGCGGGCATCATCCAGGCCTGGGGCGACCTGGCCGATCCCGCGCAGCGCGGGCGCACGATCATCGACAGCCTCATGAACATGCCGCTGCTGACGTGGGCGGCCGAGCAGACGGGCGACTCCCGCTACAGCGATGTCGTGGCACGGCACACGGCCGAGCTGCGCCGGCACATCCTGCGTCCCGACGGGTCGACGTTCCACACCTTCTACTGGGATGCCGAGACCGGTGAGCCCCTGCGCGGCGCCACCGAGCAGGGCGCGTTCGACGACTCCTGCTGGGCGCGCGGTCAGGCCTGGGGCATCTACGGGTTCGCGATGAACCACCGCGCGACCGGCGACGCCTCGCTCCTGGACGCCTCGCGCACGTGCGCCGAGTACTTCCTGGCGCACCTCCCGGCCGACGACGTGCCGTTCTGGGACCTCGTCTACGGCGACGACGCCGACGCGCCGCGCGACAGCTCCTCGGGCGCGATCGCCGTGTGCGGGCTGTACGAACTCGCCGAGGTCGACGCCGAGGGGGCCGAACGCTGGCGCGCCGCGGCCAATCGGATCCTGGCATCCCTCATCGCGCGGTACACCCCCGCGCGGGCCGAGGATGCCGACACGGTGCTGCTGCACAGCGTCTACGACCTGCCGAAGAACGTCGGCGTCGACGAGGGCACCCTCTGGGGCGACTACTTCTACCTCGAGGCCCTTGCCCGCGCCACGCGCCCCGGATGGCGGCCGGTGTGGTGAGGCTCGCGCGCGTCGGCGACCGCTCGGTCGCGGTGGTGGCCGGACCCTCAGGCGATCACGCGCTCGACCTCGGCCCGCGCCCGCTGCCCGACCTGTTCGCCGATCTCGACGGCATCCGCGACCTCGTGCAGCGGACGGATGCCGAGACCCTGCCGCCGCTGGACCCCTCCACGCTGCAGGCGCCGGTGGTGCCGCGGACGATGCTCTGCCTCGGCTACAACTACCGCGGGCACGTGCCCGACGGCGTCGACTCCACCGCCGACGATCCCGCCACCCCCGACGTCTTCGCGAAGACGCCGAACACGTTCGCCGGGCCGAACGACGCCGTGGTGGTCCCCGCCGTGGCCGACGACGTCGACTACGAGGGCGAGATCGCGGTGGTCATCGGGCGCCGTGCGCACGCGGTCCCGATCGACGAGGCCATGTCGTACGTGGCGGGCTACACGCTGCTCAACGACGTCTCCGATCGGTCATGGCAGCGCACGCAGAGCCAGTGGACGCTCGGCAAGTGCTTCGACGGCTTCGCGCCGCTGGGGCCGTGGGTGGTCACCGCCGACGAGGTCGACCCGCAGGATCTGCTCGTCGAGGTCGTCCGCGACGGCGAGGTCACGGTCTCGCAGTCGACGGCGACGACGATCTTCCCGGTCGCCGTCGTCATCCACCACCTCTCGCAGGTCGTCACCCTCGAACCCGGCGACGTCGTGTCGACGGGCACCCCGCAGAAGCTTGCCGCGGCCCAGGCCGCGCACCGCCCCGTACGGGCGGGGGATGCCGTGACCGTGCGCGTCGGCGGGATCGGCGAGCTCACGACCACCTTCATCGCACCCCCGGGAGAGCACGCATGATCCTCGACACCTTCCGCCTCGACGGCCGCGTCGCCGTCGTCACCGGCTCCAGCCGCGGTCTCGGTCAGGGCGCGGCCCTCGCGCTCGCCGAGGCCGGCGCCGACCTCGTGCTCATCGACCGCGGTGACGCCGCGCACACCGCCGAGCTCGCCCGCGGCCTCGGGCGCCGCGTGTACACGATCGGCCGCGACTTCGTCTCCGCATCGCGCGACGACCTCGCCGGCGCGATCGACGAGGCCGTCGAGGCGATGGGCCGCATCGACGTCCTCGTCAACAACGCCGGGACTATCCGCCGCGCCCCCGCCGCCGAGCACAGCGCCCAGGACTGGGGCGACGTGCTCGCGGTCAACCTCGACGCGGTGTTCCACCTGTCCCAGGCCGCCGGTCGCCGCATGATCGACCAGGGGTGGGGGCGCATCGTCAACGTCGCCTCGATGCTGTCGTTCCAGGGCGGCATCCTCGTGCCCGGCTACGCGGCGTCCAAGCACGCCGTCGCGGGGCTGACCAAGGCCCTCGCCAACGAGTGGGCTTCCTCGGGGGTGACCGTCAACGCGATCGCGCCGGGATACATGGCCACCGACAACACGGCCCCGATCCGCGCCGACGCCGACCGCGAGGCGTCGATCCTCGCCCGCATCCCCGCCGCCCGCTGGGGCACGCCCGCCGACCTCCAGGGCGCCTTCGTGTTCCTCGCGTCCGATGCCGCCGCCTACGTCACCGGCGCCGTCATCCCCGTCGACGGCGGATGGCTCGTGCGCTGACACCCGCCGCCCGATCCGCTTCCCCTTCCCTCCCGGCCCCGCCGGATCGACCCCAGGAGACCCGCATGACCGCGTCCATCCCCCAGCGTTACGCCACCCACCCCGAGCAGATCCCGGGCATGACCACCGCCGAGCTGCGCGATCGCTTCCTCATCGACGACGTCTTCGTCGCCGGCGAGGTGCGGCTGACCTACACGCACCACGACCGCATCGTGCTCGGCGGTGCCGTTCCGGCGGCCACGGAGCTCGCCCTCACGGGGTACCCCGAGATCCGCAGCGAGTACTTCCTCGAGCACCGCGAGGTCGGCATCGTCAACGTCGGTGCGGCGGGCACCGTCACCGCCGACGGCGAGGTGTTCGAGCTCGTCACCGGCGCGTGCCTGTACCTCGGCCGGGGCGTTCGCGACGTGGTCTTCGCCGACGCCGACGCCACGACGGGCGAGGGTGCGCGGTTCTACCTGTTCTCAGCACCCGCTCACACGACCTACCCGTCGGCTCTCGTCTCGCCCGGCGAGGGGACGGTGCGCGAGCTCGGCGACCAGGTCACGAGCAACCGCCGCACCCTCAACCAGTACATCCACGAGAACGGCGTGAAGAGCTGCCAGATCGTGATGGGGGTGACGCAGCTGCATCCCGGGTCGATGTGGAACACCATGCCCGCCCACACGCACGACCGCCGCACCGAGTGCTACCTGTACTTCGACCTCCCCGACGATGCCCGCGTCGTGCACCTGATGGGCGAGCGCGACGAGACGCGGCATCTGATCGTGGCCGACCAGCAGGCCGTCATCTCGCCGAGCTGGTCGCTCCACTCGGGCGTGGGCACCGCGGCCTACTCGTTCGTGTGGGCGATGGCGGGCGAGAACCAGGCCTTCGACGACATGGATGCCGCCCCCATCACCGACCTGCGCTGATGGCTGCCGTGACGCCCGACGACCTCGCCCGTGCGATCGCCGACGCCTCGTCTCGGGCCTCCGCGGGGGTGCTCCTCGCCGTCGGCGAGACCATGGCGATGCTCGCGCCGTCCGACGGGGGAGGGGTCGTGGATGCCGCGACCTTCCTCGTCGACGCCGGCGGCGCCGAGTCGAACGTCGCCGCGCACGCGGCCGCGTGCGGCATGACCGCCCGCTGGTTCAGCCGGCTCGGGGTCGACGCCCTCGGCGACCGCGTGCTGCGGCAGGTCGCCGCGCGCGGTGTCGAGGTGGCGGGGGTCGTCCGCGACCCCGGGCGACCCACCGGGCTCTACGTCAAAGACCCCGGACGCGGCGTGCGCTACTACCGCGCCGGGTCGGCGGCATCCGCCCTCTCGGTGACGGATGCCGCGACGGTCCCCCTCGACGGCGTCGACGTGCTGCACGTGTCGGGGATCACCGCGGTGCTGTCGTCCTCCGCGCACTCGTTCCTCGTCGCGCTCATGACGCGGGCGCGAACGCTCGGCGTCACGGTGAGCTTCGACGTCAACCACCGCCCGGCCCTGTGGTCGGCGGCGGACGCGGGTCCGGTGCTGGCGGAGCTCGCCACCGCGGCGGACATCGTCTTCGTCGGACGCGACGAGGCCGAGACCCTGTGGGCGACGCCCCTCGACGCCGACGTGCGCGCCCTCCTGCCCGCGGTGAGCGAACTCGTCGTCAAGGACGGCGAGGTCGGGGCCACCGTCTTCACCGCCGACGGGCACACCTTCGTCCCCGCCCCGCGCGTGGAGGTGCTCGACGCCGTCGGCGCGGGCGACGCGTTCGCCGGGGGATACCTCGCGGCCCGCGCTCGCGGCCTCGCCGCCTCCGCCCGCCTCTCGGCCGGGCACGAACGCGCCGCCCTCACGCTCCGTACCTACGGCGACTCGATCCACGACGCCCCCACCCTCGACGCCCCCACCCTCGACGCCCCCACCCTCGGCGCTCCCACCCTCGACAGGACTCCCGCATGACCCCTCCCGACGACACCGTCGCCTTCTTCGACCGGGCCTTCGCCGACGCGCCGCTCATGGCGATCCTGCGCGGGATGGGGCGGGACCGCTCGCTCGAGCTCGCGACCACGGCGTGGGATCTCGGCATCCGGTCCGTCGAGGTTCCCCTGCAGACCCCGGCCGACGAGGATGCCCTGCGCGCCGTGGCCTCCGCGGCGACGGAGCGCGGGCTGTCGGTGTGCGCCGGCACGATCGTCGACCCCGCACAGGTGCCGGTCGCCGTCGCGGCCGGAGCCCGCTACCTGGTGTCGCCCGGCCTCGACCCCGCCGTGGTCATGGCGGCCCGCGAGCACGGCATCCCGATCCTCCCCGGCGTCGCCACCCCCAGCGAGGTGCAACGGGCGACGGCGCTCGGACTGCGGTGGCTCAAGGCGTTCCCGGCGACGTGGCTCACACCCGCGTGGTTCCGCGTCATCCGCGGACCTTTCCCCGACGTGCGATTCGTGGCGACCGGGGGTCTCGACGCCGACAACGCCGCCGTCTTCCTCGACGCGGGCGTGCGCGTCGCGGCCGTCGGCTCCGCCCTCGAAGACGCCGCGCAGCTGCCGCGACTGGCGCACCTGCTCTCGCGCCCCCGACCCGTCTCCGCGTGAGGTGCCGGGAATCGTCGCCCACCGGTGGCGGCAAGCGACAATCCCTGGCACTTCGCGCACATCCGTGCAAGCCCGACCCGCGGGGGCGTCGGCGGGAGAAGATCGATACGTCCGAATCGACCCCCACCGAGGAGACCCATGCACGTCAACGCCTACGCGGCGTCGTCCGCGACCTCACCCCTTGAGCCCACGACCATCGAGCGCCGCGAGGTCGGCCCGAAGGACGTCCTGATCGACATCGCCTACGCCGGCATCTGCCACTCCGATATCCACACCATCCGCGGCGAGTGGGGCGACGTGCCCTACCCCTTGACCGTCGGCCACGAGATCGTCGGCACGGTCGCCGAGGTCGGCTCCGATGTCTCGAAGCACAAGGTCGGCGACCGCGTCGGCGTCGGCTGCATGGTCAACTCGTGCCGCGAGTGCGAGAACTGCCTGGCCGGCGAGGAGCAGTACTGCCTCAAGGGCAACATCGGAACCTACGGCGCGAAGGACGTCGACGGCACGATCACCCAGGGCGGTTACAGCGAGAAGATCGTCGTCGACGAGGACTTCGTGCTGCGCGTTCCCGAGTCCATCCCGTACGAGAAGGCCGCGCCCCTGCTCTGCGCGGGCATCACGACCTACTCGCCGCTGAACCACTGGAACGCCGGCCCCGGCAAGAAGGTCGCCGTCGTCGGCCTCGGCGGACTCGGCCACATGGCCGTCAAGATCGCCCACGCCATGGGCGCCGAGGTCACCGTGCTGTCGCAGACGCTCAGCAAGAAGGACGACGGCCTGAAGATGGGCGCCGACCACTACTACGCCACGAAGGACGACGAGACCTTCTCGTCGCTGAAGAACACGTTCGACCTCATCGTCAACACCGTCAGCGCGCCGCTCGAGCTCAAGAAGTACCTGGGCCTGCTCGCTCGCAACGGCACGATGGTCAACGTCGGCGCCCCGCCGGAGCCGCTGCCCATCGAGGTCTTCACGCTGTTCGCCAACCGCCGCTCGTTCGCGGGCTCGGGCATCGGCGGCATCCGCGAGACCCAGGAGATGCTCGACTTCTGCGCCGAGCACGGCATCGCGCCCGAGACCGAGCTCATCTCGGCCGATCAGATCAACGAGGCCTACGAGCGCGTGCTGAAGAGCGACGTGCGCTACCGCTTCGTCATCGACGCGAAGACCTTCGCCCCCGCCTGACTCCGTCTCCGGCACCGGATGCCGCGGCCCCGACGTTCTGCGGAGCGTCGGGGCCGCGGCATCCCGCTGCTCCGCCCTGACGCCGATAAACGCTCTCCCTGTTCAGAAACGCGGCGTCGCCGCGTGTCTCGCGCGGGTCGGCGTTTATCGATGCGGTGGCCGGGACCACGGTGCGTTCGCCCGCCGCGGTTCCGCCGCGGCGGCGCCCTGCTGCCTCATCGCCGATGAACGCCCTCCCTGTTCAGAAACGCGGCGTCGCCGCGTGTCTCGCGCGGATCGGCGTTTATCGACGCGGTGGCCGGGACCGCTGTGTGCACGCCCGCCGCGGTTCCGCCGCGGCGGCGCCCTGCAGCCTCATCGCCGACAAACGCTCTCCCTGGCCAGGAACGCGGCGTCGCCGCGTGTTTCGCACGGATCGGCGTTTATCGGCACCCACCGGCCGGCTGGAGCCCGGACGCGCGCGAGCGGCACCGCCCCGCGCGCGAGCGGTACCGCCCGGCCGGGCCGAAGCCCGGACGCGCGCGAGCGGCACCGCCCGCCCGGCCGGGCCGGAGCCCGGACGCGCGCGAGCGGTACCGACCGACCGCCCGGAGCCCGGACGCGCGAGAGCGGCACCCACCGACCGCCCGGAGCCCGGACGCGCGAAAGCGGCGCCGCCCCCAGGACGGCGCCGCTTCGACGACGGTGCTACGCCTGACCCAGGGCGGCCGAGACGACGGCCCGCGCCTCCTCCTGCACCTCGCGCAGGTGGTCCTCGCCACGGAGCGACTCGGCGTACAGCTTGTAGACGTCCTCGGTGCCCGAGGGGCGGGCGGCGAACCAGGCCGACTCCGTCTGCACCTTCAGGCCGCCGATCGCCGCACCGTTGCCCGGCGCGTGCGACAGCTTCGCCGTGATGGGCTCTCCGGCCAGCTCCGTGGCCGAAACGGCATCCGGAGACAGCTTCGACAGGGCCGACTTCTGCGCGGGCGTCGCGGGGGCGTCCACGCGCTGGTAGGCCGAGGCGCCGAACTCGGCCTCGAGCTCGGCGTAGCGCTGCGACGGCGTCTTGCCGGTGACGGCGAGGATCTCGGCCGCGAGAAGGCAGAGCAGGATGCCGTCTTTGTCGGTGGTCCAGACCGTTCCGTCCTTGCGCAGGAACGACGCCCCGGCGGATTCCTCGCCGCCGAAGGCGACGGAGCCGTCGAGCAGGCCCGGCACGAACCACTTGAAGCCCACGGGGACCTCGAGCAGCGTCTTGCCGAGTGAGGCGGCGACCTTGTCGATGATCATCGACGACACCAGCGTCTTGCCGACCGCGGCATCCGTCGGCCAGCCCTCGCGGTGCGAGAAGAGGTAGTCGATCGCGACGGCCAGGTAGTGGTTGGGGTTCATCAGCCCGGCGTCGGGCGTGACGATTCCGTGCCGGTCGGCGTCGGCGTCGTTGCCCGTGAGGATGTCGTACTCGTCGCGCGCGGCGACCAGCGAGGCCATCGCGGAGGGGGAGGAGGGGTCCATGCGGATCTTCTCGTCCCAGTCGAGCGTCATGAACTTCCACGTCGGGTCGACCTCGGGGTTCACCACGGTGAGGTCGAGGCCGTAGACCTCGGCGATCAGCGCCCAGTACTCCACCGAGGCT
Organism: Microbacterium phycohabitans; assembly: GCF_032464935.1. Classification (NCBI taxonomy): domain Bacteria; kingdom Bacillati; phylum Actinomycetota; class Actinomycetes; order Micrococcales; family Microbacteriaceae; genus Microbacterium; species Microbacterium phycohabitans. Next base: position 55,416 of record NZ_JAWDIT010000002.1, on the reverse strand, counting down.
CCGCCGAGCGGGTCGGCGCCGATGCGCACGCCGGCGCTCTTGATCGCGTCGACGTCGATGATGGATGCCAGATCCCGCACGTACGCGTCGCGGAAGTCGTACTGGCCCAGGGTGTCGAGGTCGATGTCGGCGTGACGCGTGCGGTGCACGCCCTCGAGGCCGGCCGTGATGAGCGCGTTCGCGCGGTCGGCGATCCACCCCGTGGCGTCGGTGTCGGCGGGGCCGCCGTGCGGGGGGTTGTACTTGAAGCCGCCGTCGCGCGGGGGGTTGTGCGAGGGGGTGACGACGATGCCATCGGCGCGACCGGGGTCGTCGGCGGCCAGGTCGCGGTTGTAGGTGAGGATCGCGTGGCTCAGCGCCGGGGTCGGCACCCACGCGTCGCGGGAGTCGACGCGCACGTCGACGCCGTTCGCGACGAGCACCTCGATGGCGCTGCGCTCCGCCGGGAGCGACAGTCCGTGCGTGTCGCGTCCGAGGAACAGGGGCCCGGTGATGCCCTGCGCCGCGCGGTAGTCGACGATCGCCTGGGTGGTCGCGAGGATGTGGTCCTCGTTGAAGCTGGTGCTCAGCGACGATCCCCGGTGGCCGCTCGTGCCGAAGGCGACGCGCTGCTCGGGCACCGTGGCATCCGGCTTGCGGTCGTAATACGCGGCGATCAGTTCGTCGATGTCGATGAGATCGGATGCCTCGGCGGGCTGTCCTGCGCGACTGCTCATGCGCCCAGTCTGCCCGCTCCCTCCGACATGCGCACACGCTGTTGCGCATTCTCGGCGAATCCGTCGCCGGGCGGCGGCCCCCGACCGCCCCGGAGGGGGTCCGTGCGTCGCCGGTCTAGGCTGTACGCCGTGCTGCCCGACACAGAGACCGTGCCCGCCCGCCGTACCTACAGCTACCTGGGGCCGGCCGGGACCTTCACCGAGGCGGCCCTCGCCCAGGTGCCCGAGGCGCGCGATCAGATCTGGCGTCCGGTCCGCAACGTCGGCGAGGCGCTGGCGGATGTCGTCGAAGGTCGATCGGATGCCGCGATGATCGCGATCGAGAACTCCGTCGACGGTGGGGTCTCCACGGCGCAGGACGCGCTGGCCACGGTCCCGGGACTACGCATCGTGGGCGAGTACCTCGTGCCCGTGAACTTCGTGCTCGTCGGCCGCCCCGGCGCGACCCTCGCGAATGTCTCGCTCATCGCCGCGCACCCCGTCGCCTACGGGCAGTGTCTCGGCTGGTTGAGCCGGAACGTCCCCGCGCACGCCCATCTGCCCGCCGAGAGCAACGTCGCGAGCGCGCTGGGCGTGCTCGACGGCACGAGCGCCGCGGACGCCGCGATCGCCGCCCCCGGCATCGTCGCGCACCACGACCTCACGGTCCTGGCCGAGAACATCGGCGACAACCCCAACGCGGTGACCCGCTTCGTGCTCGTCAGCCGCACCGTGGCGCCCGCGCCTCCGACCGGCGCCGACAAGACCTCCCTGATCGTCGAGCTCCCCGAGGACCACCCGGGCGCCCTGCTGGAGCTGCTCGAGCAGTTCGCCACGCGTGGGATCAACCTGAGCCTGTTGGCATCCCGGCCCATCGGCGACGCCCTCGGTCGCTACCGCTTCGTCATCGACGCCGACGGTCACGTGCTCGACGAGCGCATGGCCGACGCCCTGCTCGGCCTTCGTCGTTTCAGCCCGAAGGTCATCTTCCTCGGGTCCTACGCCCGGGCCGACCGCGCGATCGTGCGCTATCCGCCCCGCTACGGCGACGATGTCTTCGTCGAGGCGCGTGACTGGCTCCGCGGCCTGCTCAGCGGCGAACCCGAGGCCTGACCCCCGCCCCACCGCGGGTCACCGGGCCTCAGCCGCGGTCCCGGCGCGCGGGCGCCGCCCGGCCGCGGGGCGACCGTCCTCTCGGGAGGCCTGTTCCGGATGCCGTACCCCGGCGTGTCGCCGACGGACTCTGCACGACGGCTCACCGGGTCGCGGCTTCACTCCCGGGCAGGCCCCGGGCCGGCGCGGCGGGCCTCAGGCCGCCACGGCCGCCGGCGTCGCGATGAGCTCGAGCGTCCGGGCCCGGCCCTCCGCTCCCTCGCCGTCGTACGCCCCCGCCACGGGGGACACCATGATCTCGTCGACGCCGTGCCGCGCGGCGAAGGCGGCGAGCTGGCCCTGCACGTCGGCGCCCGTCCCGACGAACCATTTCTGCCGCGTCGAGGCCATGATCGACTCGGCCATCGCGTCGAACGGGTCGGCCTTCGCCTGCTCGACCGTCTCGAGCGGCACGAGCGGCTTGTTGGTGCGCAGGCGCGCCATCATGCGCAGCTGCGGCACCGCGCGTTCCTCCGCCTCTTCGGCGGTGGGGGCGGCGACGACGTTGGCGGTCACGAAGGTGCGGGGACCCTCTCCGGTCTCGTTCGGCACGAACTGGTCGCGGTACAGGTGCAGCGCCCGGTCGAGCCCCTCGCCGGCGAAGTGATTCGCGAACACATACGGCAGACCGAACGAAGCCGCGAGCTGCGCCGAGTAGTCGCTCGATCCGAGCAGCCACACCTGCGGCATCCCGGATGCCGCCGGCGTCGCCTTCACCTGGTACTCGGTGCCCGAGGTGAATCGCACCGTCGCGCCCTCGGGCGAGGTGAGCGCCATGATGTCGGTCACGTGGTCGGGGAAGCGCGAGACGTCGCTCGTGGTGCCCGAACGATTCAGCAGCTGGGTGATGACCGGGTCGCTGCCCGGCGCGCGGCCGATGCCGAGGTCGATGCGGCCGGGGGCGAGCGCCTCGAGAGCGGCGAACTGTTCGGCGACGATCAGCGGTGAGTGGTTGGGCAGCATGACGCCACCCGATCCCACGCGGATGCGGCTCGTGCGTGCCGCGGCGGCGGCGATGAGCACGGGGGGAGTCGTGGATGCCACGGACGGCATATTGTGGTGCTCGGCGAACCAGTAGCGGCGGTAGCCGAGGCGATCGGCGACCTCGACCAGGTCGAGGGCGGCGCTCACCGCCTGTGCACTGGTCTGCCCGTGGCGCACGGGCACGAGGTCGAGAACGGAGAGGGAGGGGATCGCGTCGTTCACCCCGGAGGCAACGCGCCGGGCAGAGAGCGTATTCCCCTCACGCGGGGGCGCAACCCCCCTGACCGTCGATCGGCGAGGTTCTTATCGTGCCGCGCATGAGCGAAGAAGCGACCGTATGCGCACCGTGATGACCGTCGACGACGCGACGTTCTCGCTCGCGCCCGGGCAGGACATCGTCGAACTCGAAGACCGCATCGAGGCTGCCGTGCACGACGGCGGTCGTTTCGTGCGCTTCGTCGTGGTGGGCGAGCGGGACGTGAGCGTGATGTTCACCCCGCACACCCGGGTCGTGTCGTGGACCGAGGAGAACGGTGACGCGACGCTCGACGAACAGGCCCCGTCGATCGACTGGGACGGCGTTTGAGGCCCGCGGCATCCGTCCTCAGCTTTCTCCCAGGAAGAAATCCGTGACGAATCCCCTCCGGCGCGCGTCTCACCTATGACATCGCGGAACACACGGTTCCGGAAACGACGGAAGGAAGCGAACATGGCTGAGAACACCACCACCGCCACCCCCACGCCCGCCACGAAGGACGGCGGCTCGACCGTCATCGTCGACGCCGTCGTCGCCAAGGTCGCCGGCATCGCCGCGGCCGAGGTTCCCGGCGTCCACGCCCTCGGTGGCGGCGCCGCCCGCGTGATCGGCAACATCCGCCAGGCCGTCGGCGCGAAGGACCACGCCCAGGGCGTGAGCGTCGAGGTCGGCGAGACCGAGGTCGCCGCCGACATCTCGATCCAGGTCGACTACCCCGAGCAGCTGCAGCGCGTGGCCTCGAAGGTGCGCGCGGCCGTGCACCAGGCCATCACCGAGCTGGTGGGCATGAAGGTCGCCGAGATCAACGTGACCGTGGTCGACGTCTTCATCCCGGGCGACGACGACGAGGACGACGCCGACGAGCAGCGCGTCAACTGACATCCGTCGACAAGGGGCGTCACCGCGAGGTGGCGCCCCCTTCGCCTGGGCGGTGGGCCTTCCGCCAAGCAATGCTCGCGCATAGGTTGGAGGGCGACGTGGATTCAAGGGGGATGAATGCGCTGGATCAGTCCGGTCGTGGCGGGTGCGACCATCGTAGGAGCGGGGTTCCTGGGTTTCGCCCCGACCTCCGTGGGGTTGAGCAACGGGGTCGGCGACCTGCAGTGCCGACCCCTGCTGTCCTCCGTGTCGGGGGCCAGTCTCGTCGGCGACCGCGCGGACGATCAGTCCGATGTGACCGAGCGCTGGCTCGAGAGCGTCGGCTACATCGATGAGGGAGAGAACCCGAGCGTCGAGCTGGCGGCGCGGGCGGACGCGACGGCGCAGGGGCTCTGCGGCGAGGCGCGGCAGTCTCGGATGACGTGGATCGGTCTGGTCGCGGTGTTCGGCACCGGCCTGACCCTGCTGGCGGCACGACGACGAGCCGCGCTGCCCGAGGGCGACGGTGCGCGCGATTCGGCGGGTGCGCAACGATGAGCTCGACGGACGTCTCCGCTCTCATTCCGCGATTCAAGCGCGCGGCCATCGACGCCTACATGCGCACCAGCCCGTCCGGATGGGAGATCAACGGCGACTCCTACGAGATCGACTCGTCGAGCGCGCACTACACGGTCACCCGGCCCGGGCCGGACGGGGAGGGCGGCGGAGACTGGTCGAGCGACAACTTCATCGCCGACATCTTCGTCGGCGGCGGCAAGGACGAGGAATTCGGCGCGGCGTTCGACAGCATCCGTTCCCGCATCGACGAGGCCATCGCCCCCTGGCTCCACCTCCCCGATCCCGGCACGATCGAGGGCGAGGTGGCCTCCGCGGTGGCCGTCACGCGGAAGCTGTCGGGTGCCGCGGCGGCGTCCGAGGGCGCTCAGGTCGGTGCCGGACTCATCGCCGGCAACATCGCGCTCGTCATGGAGAACAGCGACGCCATGTCGGGCGCCGCCATCGCCGCGTTCAAATCCCGCTTCGTCTCGCAGCTGGGACCCGTCATCGGCGGGCTGCACGGGCTCTCGGTCGTCCTCGGGGCCGCGCTCGCCGCGGAGCAGAAACTCTGGGAGTCCGCACGGGAGAACGTGCGACAGATCGTCCAGGCGGGCGTGGATGCGTCGGAGGAGCTCGCGGCATCCGGCGCCACCGAAGGGTACGAGATCGCGCTGAAGGTGGCGGGCTGGGCGGCGCAGGGCGCCAAGCTGTTCGTGCCGGGCGCGGGTGCGGTGTTCGAGGTGGTGGGCCTGGGGATCCAGGTCGTCCAGGGTTCGAGCGAGCAGGACCCCGAGAAGGAGACGATCACCGGAGCGGATGCCGCCGCCGTGCTGTCCACGTTCGAAGAGGCGCTGCGCGCACTCAACGAGGGCATCGCGCACGAGGAGACCCTGCTCGACGAGAACCTCTCGAACAACCTCACCGCGGTGCAGTCCCAGCAGTCGTCGTACGACCTGTCGGCGCCCCTCGTCCAGGATGATCCTGCGAGTTCCTCCGATGTCATCATCATCGAGCCCTCCCTCGTCATCGAGATCAGCTCGACGTACCTGCCCACGATCTCGGCGGAGCTCTCCGGCTCGGCGACCGCGCTCCTGAGCGCCTCGATGAGCTGCGTAGCGCGCGACGGCGCGTTGGGTATCGGCGCGAGCGGACCTTCCGGCGCCTGGGGCGCGTTGCGCACCCTTCTCTACGACCTCCTGCGCAATCTCGCCTGGGATGTGACGACCGGGGCGCAGAACCTCGACCTCGTGCTGCAGGACATGCAGAGCAACGAGCAGCGTGTGGTCGACGAGATGGCGCAGTTCCTCGCGCGTTTCGACGCGGGCAATCCGGTCGATCCCTGGCGCTGAGTCGGCTCAGCCCCCGTGCCGCACCTGCGCGTAGGCGTCGAGGGCGCGCTTGCGGGTCTCGCCGAGGTCGACCATCGGCTCCGGCGGACTCTCGCCGAGGTACTCCGGCGCCCACTCCCGCACGTAGGCGTCGTGCGGATCGAACTTCTTGCGCTGCGTGTCGGGGTTGAAGACGCGGAAGTACGGAGCAGCATCGGCGCCGGACCCCGCGACCCACTGCCAGTTGAAGGGGTTGCTCGCGGCATCCGCGTCGACCAAGCAATCCCAGAACCACTGCTCGCCGTGCCGCCAGTCGATCAGCAGGTTCTTGATGAGGAAGGATGCCGTGACCATGCGCACGCGATTGTGCATGACGCCGGTCTTCCACAGCTGTCGCATCCCCGCGTCCACGACGGCGACCCCGGTCTCGCCCTTCTGCCACGTCTCGAGGTGCGAGCGGTTGAGCTTCGGCCAGGGGAAGTCGTCGAAATTGCGCCGCCAGTTCACGGTGGCGATGTCGGGCGAGTGGTACGTCACGTGCCACGCGAACTCGCGCCACACGATCTCGGAGAGAAAGCCGCTCGCGCTCTGCGCGTGCTGCCCCGACCCCTTGTGCTCGAGGGTGTCGTGCCACACCTGGTACGGGCTGAGCTCTCCCCAGCGCAGACGCGGCGACAGGTTCGACGTCGCGCCTCCGGCGAATTCGTCACGGTATTTCGAGTAGTCGCCGAGGTCGTCGTCGAGGAACTCCCTCAGACGCGCCTTCGCAGCCGGCTCACCCGGCTCCCACATCTCGCGCAGCCCGCCGGCCCAGTCGGGCTTCGTCGGCAGCAGGCCCCACGACGACAGGTCGTCGGAGTCGATGGATGCCGACACCCCCGGCACCTTGCGGGCCTCGGGCAGGGGCGGGCGCGGCGCGGGCAGCTTCTGCACCGCGCGCGAAAACGGGCTGTACACGCCGTACGGCTTGTCGGACTGCGTGCGCACGGTCCACGGCTCGTACAGCAGGTTCGCCGCGAACGACGCCACGGTCACGCCGTCGTCGCGCAGTTTCTCCTTGATGCCGGCGTCGATCTCGCGCTCTGCCCCGCCGTAGCGACGGTTCCAGAACACGGCGCCGGCGCCGATCTCGTCGACCAGCGCCGGAAGCACCTTCGCCGCCGCGCCCCGCCGCAGCACGAGCGATGAGCCGCGTTCGCTCAGGCGCTCGCCGAGGGATGCCAGCGATCCGTGCAGCCACCACCGCGCCGCTCCGCCGATCTCGCGCACGCCGTCGGATTCCTCGTCGAGCACGTACAGCGCCACGATCGGCTCGTCGCGGTCGAGCGCGGCGCGCAGCGCGGGGTTGTCGGTCAGGCGCAGGTCGTCACGGAACCACACGATCGAAGGCGTTGCCATTCCCCGACGCTATCCACCACGGCATCCGCCCCTCCGGGCTTGACACCCGCTCACGGCCGCTCCCCATGGGCCGCGCCGTCGCCGAGATCACCCATCCCTGCCGAGAGCACCCGAGACTCGACGTCGAAGCAAGGGATCTCGGCCGACTTATGTCATCTCGCCGGATGCCGGATGCCGCGTTCGCCGTCGGAACGCCGCGCGTCAGAGCGACGACGTGTCGTGCCCCTTCGGCAGCGCCACGATGAGACCGCCCGCGACGATGCGCGTGTAGATGCGCGTCGCCTCGCCGAACTCGTCGCCGTCGAGCTCGATCGGCTGCGCGGGGGCGGTCGCGAGCTCTATGCCCGTGCCCCGGAGATAGCGCACCGAGGAGTCCTTGCGGCGCTCGAGCACGCGGCGGCCGGCGCGGAACTTGCGCAGCACCGAGTTGTCCCACACGATGCTCCGCCACACGCCCAGCCAGCCCCACACCCCGGTCGGCTGGAGCACGGCCACGTCGAGGCGGCCATCGGCGATCGAGGCGTCGGGGATCAAGGCCACGCCGCCCTGGAGGGCGCCGCAGTTCGCGAAGAGCACGCTGTGCACCTTCGCCGAGTGCAGTCGGTGACCGTTCAGCTGGTACATCACACGGAACGGCTTCGCGCCCACGAGGGAGCGGGCGGCGCCGTCGACGTAGGCGACCCAACCGACCTGCTTCTTCAGGTCGTCGCGGGTGTTCTGGATCATCGCGGCGTCCAGGCCCATTCCGGCCATGACCGAGAACCCGTGTTCCTCGACCCCGCCGTCGGCGCGGCGGATACGGGCCAGCCCGGTGTCGATCGATTGGATGTCGCCCTCGAAGGTCGCGCGGATCATCGCGTCGGTGTCGGCGAGCGGGAGGTTCAGGTTGCGCGCGAGGAGGTTGCCCGTTCCGCTCGGCACGATCGTGAGCGGGACGCCCGTGGAGGTGAGCGCCTCGGCCACGGCGCGTACGGTGCCGTCGCCGCCGGCCACGAGCACGGCATCCACCTTCTCGTCGAGGGCGGCGCGGGTGGCGTCGTCGCCGAGGTCGTCGACGGTCGTCTCGTAGAAGAGGGGCTCGGCCCAGCCGGCCGCGGCCGCGAGCTCGGCCACGCGGGCGCGCAGGGTCTCCGGATCCACCTTGGTCGGGTTGTAGACGAGGGCGGCGCGCTTGGCCTCGGCGCGTTCGGCGTCCATGGGAGCCTCGGAGCCCTCGGCATCCACGCGCTGCGCCTTGCCGGGCAGGTCGGCCGACGAATCCGGGTCGATGTCCTCGGGCTGATGGATGACGTCGTCGGGCTCCGCCGCGTCTTTGGGGTGGGGTGCGTCCTTGCGGGGGTGGTCGTCGGTGTCGTCGGCGAGCCGCGCGGACTCGAAGTGCTCGCTCGACCCGTCTGCGGCGGCGGCGTCGGCTTTCACCTCGGCGGGCGCGTCGGAGGGGACGTTCTCGGGGGACTCCGCGTCGTCACGCGGCTCGTCAGGGGCGGCCATGGCTCCACCATAGGACCGCGGGGGTCGCCCGACCGGGCCGGACGGGTGGGCTTGACGACCGGATGCCGCACGACCATGCCCCGCGCGGACACGCCCGGGGTTCCGCGCCCGAGCGCGGCCCGCGCGAGGCGGAAGGAGCGGTCGGGAGCGACCGTAGGATGGACGCGTGATCGACCTGACTCTGCTGCGTGAAGATCCCGAGCTCGTGAAGCGCTCCCAGATCGCCCGCGGGGAGTCGCCGGATTCGGTGGACGAGGCCCTCGCCGCCGACCGCGACCGCCGCGCCGCCATCACCGCCTTCGAAGAGCTGCGCGCCGCGCAGAACGCGCACGGCAAGCGCGTCGCGCAGGCCCCGAAAGACGAGAAGGCCGCTCTCGTCGCCGAGGCCAAGCAGCTCAGCGAGCAGGTCAAGGCCGCGCAGCACGCCGTGACCGCCGCCGAAGAGGCCGCCGAGGCTGCGCTGTCGAAGATCGAGAACATCGTGCTCGAGGGCGTGCCCGCGGGCGGTGAAGACGACTTCGTCACGCTCCGGACCCACGGCGAGGTCCCCTCCTACGACTTCACGCCCCGCGATCACCTCGAGATCGGCGAGCTGCTCGGCGCGATCGACATGGAGCGCGGCACGAAGGTCTCGGGCAGCCGCTTCTATTTCCTCACCGGCATCGGCGCGCGCCTCGAGCTCGCGCTCATGACCCTCGCCCTCGACCGAGCGCTGCAGGCCGGCTTCACGCCCATGATCCCGCCGACGCTCGTGCGGCCCGAGGTCATGCGCGGCACCGGTTTCCTCGGCCAGCACGCCGACGAGGTGTACCACCTGCCCAAGGAGGACCTCTACCTCGTGGGCACGAGCGAGGTCCCCCTCGCCGGCTACCACATGGACGAGATCCTCGACCTCGAGCGCGGGGCGAAGCGCTACGCCGGGTGGTCCACGTGCTACCGCAGCGAGGCCGGCTCCTACGGCAAAGACACCCGTGGCATCATCCGCGTGCACCAGTTCAACAAGCTCGAGATGTTCGTCTACACCGACCCCGCGGATGCCGAGGCCGAGCACGACCGTCTGGTCGCCATGCAGGAGGGCATGCTGCAGGACCTCGGGCTGGCCTACCGCGTGATCGACGTCGCCGCGGGCGACCTCGGGTCGAGCGCCGCGCGCAAGTTCGACATCGAGGCCTGGGTCCCGACCCAGGACGCGTATCGCGAGCTCACGAGCACCTCGAACTGCACGACGTACCAGGCGCGGCGCCTCGACACCCGCTTCCGTCCCGCCGACGGCGGCAAGACGCAGCCGGTCGCGACCCTCAACGGCACCCTCGCCACCACCCGCTGGATCGTCGCGCTGCTCGAGACGCATCAGCGCGAAGACGGCTCGGTCACCGTGCCCGAGGTCCTCCGGCCCTACCTGGGCGGCCTCGAGGTCATGGAGCCGATCGCATGACCGACGAGGCCGCACTCCCCGCCACCGGCGCCGTCGAGAGCGCCCCGAAGCAGGAGGCGGCCGACGTCGTCGCCGACCTGGCCGACGAGGCCCGTGTCGAGCGCATGCTCATCGCGCTCGACATCGACGGCACCGTCCTGCTCGAAGACGACAGGCTCAGCCCCGGTGTGGTCGACGCCGTCGCCCACGCGCAATCGGTCGGTCACGAGGTCATGCTCGCCACCGGTCGCAGCTGGGACAGCACCCACACGATCATGGAGCGCCTCGGCATCCGTCCCGAGTACGCCGTGTGCTCGAACGGCGCGATCGTGATGCGACGCGACGGCGATGGGGGCGACTACCGGCGCGCCCACGTCGAGACCTTCGACCCCTCCGAAGTGCTGACGCTGCTCGGCGAGCACCTGGCGGGTGCGCACTTCCTCGTCGAGCTTCCCGACGGCAAGCGACTGTTCACCGACTACCTCGACGACTGGAATCTCGAGGGAGCCAACAAGGTGACCTTCGCGGAGCTGTCGGGTCAACCGGTGTGCCGCGTCGTCGTGGTGGCTCCCGAGCAGACCGACCAGGACTTCCTCGAGCTGGTCGAGCGCATCGGACTCAGCCAGGTGTCGTACGCGATCGGCTGGACCGCGTGGCTCGACATCGCCCCCCAGGGCGTCGACAAGTCCACCGCGCTCGAGCTCGTGCGCGGGTGGCTGGGCATCGCTCCCGAGCGCGTGCTGGTGATGGGCGACGGCCGCAACGACATCGAGATGATGCAGTGGGCGGTCCGCAACGGCGGTCGCGCGATCGCGATGCACCAGGGTCCGCCCGAGGTGCACGCCGCCGCGGGCGAGGTCGGTCTGTCGGTCACCGAGGGCGGCGTCGCCGCGATCCTCCGCGCGCTCTGACCCGCCGGTTCCATCAGGAACCCCACGCCTCCCTCGCCGCCGCGCGCAGCGATCGGGCGTCCGCCCGATCCAACGCCCGGCAACCCCGCTGAGAGGCCGCCCGAGCGGCATCCCGGAACTCGTGCGCGTGAGCGGGAGCGGATGCCGCGAGCGAGGCGAGACACTTCTGCAGGCGCACCTGCACCTCCACGTCGGCTGCGCCGTCGCGCGCGAGCGGGCGGAAGGCGTCGTCGATGAGATCGCGCAGTCGCGTCGGGGTGACGAAGACGTGCTCGTGCACGACCTCGTCGTCGGGTCGCGTCGACAGGCCTGTCGTGAAGACCCGCTGCAGGGCGGCGATCACCTCGATCGCGGTCCCGGGGTCGTTCGTGGCCGCCGACAGGGCGCGACTGCCGATCTCGGTGAGGGCGATGACGCCGAACCGCGGATCCTGCTCGAACGTGCGGTGGTGCTCGATGCGGAACGCCCGGCGGATGCCGGCGCGCACGTCGTCGTCCGCGTCTCCCACGACCGCGGCCAGCGGCATCCGCGCATCGGCGATACGACCGGCGGTCGCGCGCACGTGGATCTCGACCTCGTGCTGGGTCGCGAGCCGGTCGAGCCCGGCCACGTCGACATGTGTGACGTATCCGACCTCGTCGGCGTGGACGGCCACAGCATCCGGGGGGACGGTGATGCCGCGTCGGGCGCCGAGGGTCGGTGCTTCCGCGTGCAGTTCGAGGGAGGTGGTGGCCGCCTTCTCCACGCGGTCGATCACGTCGGCCATGCGCCCGAAGGTGGCGAGGTGCGAGATCCAGCGCAGCAGCGTGAAGACGACGATGACGATGACGACGAGCGTCGCGACGAACAGGATGGTCCGCCCCTGGCGGCCGTAGTACCCCGTGGAGAGGGCGACGATCCCGACGAGCGAGAAGGCGAAGGCGCCGACGAACGTCGAGACGGCGTTCTGCGACGTGGGGTCGGCGATCAGCAGCTGCGTCGAGCGCGGGGTGGCGGTGGTGGTCGCCGACGAGAACGCGGTGACCATCGCGGTCACCGAGAAGGTGCTCGCCGTCAGCATCGCCGTGGCGATGATCTGCAGCAGCGAGTCCACCGCGCCGTCGGCGAGGCCGAAGCTGAATGAGAAGGGCAGAAGCGGGCCGACGAACCGGGCGGCCAGGGCCACGGCGATCGCGATCAGCGTGAACAGGGCCGCCCGCACCCACACCTGCCGCCCGAGGCGGAGGAAGAAGGATGCCAGGGTGCTGCGCGTCGAGGGGGCCATCTCGCCGACGATAGTCAGCCCGTTTCCCCTCCGCCCGGGGCTGGACGCGCCCTCGCGGACTCGTCGGTAGACTCGGGTCGTCCAGGAGGGTTGTCCGAGCGGCCGATGGACCTGGTCTTGAAAACCAGTGGGCAGCAATGTCCCGTGGGTTCGAATCCCACACCCTCCGCAACGAAGAACGGCGGGCCCCGCAGGGGTCCGCCGTTCTTCGTCATGACCGGCTGAGCGGGAGTCGAACGACGTTGGGCCCACGCCGCCGGAGGCTCCGCGCGTCGCGGAGCGGCGCGTGGAGGGGCGGTGGGGAGAATCCCACACCCTCCGCAACGAAGAACGGCGGGCCCCGCAGGGGTCCGCCGTTCTTCGTCATGACCGGCTGAGCGGGAGTCGGGCGACGTCGGGCCCACGCTGAACGGGTGAAACGCCAGGTCTTCACGGCATTCACAGCCGCGGATCCCTAGTATTGCCACGACTTCCGGCTGCCGCGCCGGGGTCGACGTGCTGCCGGGCCGGTGGCATCCGTCGTGAAAGGACCCGAGTGAGCAAGACGAACACCCCGCGCGGTCAGAGGACCGTCGCCCGCCACGGGCGGCTCACCTCGCCCGGGCCGCTCGGCCAGCTGTTCCGCGGTCTCGCCATCGTGCTCGCCGTGCTCCTCGTCTCGGGGGGAACGGTGCTGGCGTACGCGGCGGTCGACCTGACCCGCAGCTTCACCGCCGACGCCGTCGAACTGAAGAACCAGCCGGCTGTTCCGCCCGACCTCGGAGAGCTCAAGGGCGGCGTGAACATGCTGCTCATCGGCACCGACGAGTGCGAGCCCGACTTCGCGCAGCTCTTCGGCGACCGGTGCACCGGAGCCGACTCGGAGGGCAGCCTCAACGACGTCAACATGCTCGTGCACATCTCTGATGCGCCGCGCCGCGTGACCGTCATCTCGTTCCCGCGCGACCTCATGGTGCCGATCCCCTCCTGCACCGACAAGGACGGCGTCGAGCACTCGGCGATGAGCAAGCAGCAGATCAACAGCGCTTACTCCTACGGCGGACTCTCGTGCGTCGTGCAGACGATCTCCGAGCTCAGCGGTCTCGAGATCCCCTTCGCGGCGAAGGTCAGCTTCGGCGGCGTCATCAACATCACGGATGCCATCGGCGGCGTCGACGTCTGCATCGCCAACGGCATCAAGGACCCCTACACGGGCATCGACTGGCCCGCCGGAATGCGCACCGTGGTCGGTCTCGACGCCCTGCAGTTCCTGCGCACCCGTCACGGCGTCGGCGACGGCGGCGACCTCGGCCGCATCTCGAACCAGCAGCAGTACATGTCGCGCCTGGCGAACAAGCTCAAGAGCCAGGAAGTGCTCTCGAACCCGGCGACGCTGTACAAGCTGGCCTCGACCGCGCTGCGCAACGTCGATCCGTCGACGTCTCTGACCAACCCGCTGACGCTCGTGCAGATCGCCTCCGCGGTCAAGGACGTCCCCTTCAGCGAGATCGTCTTCATCCAGTACCCGACCTACACCGACCCGTACGACGCGAACCGCGTGGTCCCCGACAGCGAAGACGCAGACACCCTGTGGGCGGCCCTGGCCGCGAACCAGCCCCTGCAGCTGTCGGGCAACCTCAGCGACGGCAACGGCGTGATCGCGGAGGAGAACGCCACGCAGGCGCCGACCGACGCCGCGACTCAGGCGCCGTCCGACGCCCCGACCGCGAGCGCCGACCCGACCCCGACCCCCGGATCGACCTCCGGCACGGTCGTGCTCCCCGAGGGCATCGCGGGCCAGACCGCCGCGCAGGCGACCTGCTCGAACGGCAACGTGCGTCAGTGACGCCCGGCCCCGCCGCCCGGCATCCGGACCTCGGTTTCGGATGCCGGGCGGCATCCGGTTAGTATTGACCGGTGTGCTCGCGCCGCAAGGCTCGATCACCTGGAGACGTCGCATAGTCAGGCCTAGTGCACCACCCTGCTAAGGTGGAGTCCCCGTAAGGGGACCGAGGGTTCAAATCCCTCCGTCTCCGCAGAAAAAGCCCCGGTTCGCCGGGGCTTTTCTCGTTCCCGGATGCCGTCGGCCGCGCCGACCACCGGGTTCTACCCGCGCCGCAGCTCCACGGCGCTGAGTCCCGGCATCCCGAGCCAGGAACGACCGTCCGGGGCATCGACGACCGTGAGAAGCACCGCGTCGCAGGATCGGCACCGCACGACGGCGCCCATCGCGGAGGCGTAGACGGCGGCCGTGGCGAGCAGACCGCGGAGTCCGCAGTGCGTGCAGCGCACCTCGGAGCCGGTGGCATCCCACCCCAGAAGGTCGTCGAGGCGCCCGGCCAGGGCGTTGCCGTCGAGAAGGGCCATCACGAACCTCCGAACCTCTCCGTGCGGATGCGGGCGGGGTCGTGGCCTGCGTCGATGAGCCAGCCCGCGACGGCCTCGACGAACGGGGTGGGTCCGCACACGTAGACGCGGGGATTGTTCTGCGGCGGCGCCACCGCGGCAGCGAGGCGTTCCGGGGTGAGCCGGCCCGGCGGCACCTGCGCCCCGGGCGGCGCCTGGCGCGTGTAGACCAGGTCGAGGGTGAGCCGCTCGCCCGCGAGGGCGTCGAGCTCGTCCGAGAAGAACGCGTCGTCGGGGGAGCGGACCGAGTACAGCAACCGGAACTCCGCCTCGTCGCCGCTCGCCGCGTGAGCGGATGCCATCGCGAACAACGGCACCACCCCCGACCCTCCCGCGATGAGCTGCACCGGCGAGGGGTCGCCCGACGGCATCCACACGAAGAACGCCCCGAGTGGGCCGTGCACCTCGATCTGATCGCCGACGCGGAGGTCGCGCACGAGGAAGGGCGAGACCTCGCCGTCTGGCACTTCGTCGACCGCGAGCGTGATCCGCGGGCCTTCGCCCGACGACGCGATCGAGTACGACCTGCTCGCCTGATACCCGTCGGGCGCGGTCAGGCGCACGTCGAGGTGCGAGCCCGCGTCGTTGCCCGGCCAGGTCGGGACCTCGAGCTCGATCCGGCGTGCGGTCGAGGTCTCGGGCCGCGTGTCGGCGACGGTCGCGACGTGCCAGGATGCCGTGCGCCGGCTCACCCGTAGCGTTCCTCACGCCACGGGTCGCCGTGCAGGTGGTAGCCGTTCTGCTCCCAGAACCCGGGCTTGTCGGTCGGCATCGTGATGAGGCCCTGCACCCACTTCGCGCTCTTCCAGAAGTACAGGTGCGGAACGAGCAGACGGGCGGGGCCGCCGTGTTCGGGCGTGAGGGGCGCTCCATCGGCCTCGAAGGCGATCCAGCTCCTGCCGCCGAGGAGGTCGTCGAGGGCGACATTGGTCGTGTACCCGCCGAACGAGTGCACCATCACGTAGCGGTGGGCGGTGTCGACCTCGGCGAAGATCCGGTCGAGCGAGACGCCGCGCCACGGCATGTCGAGCTTGGTCCAGTGCGTGACGCAGTGGATGTCGACGGTGATGTCCTCCATACCGAGGGCCTGCAGCTCGTCACGGGTCCAGCGGTGCGCGCCGTTCTCGGTGCCGACGGCGAACTCCCACTCGTCGTCGGCGATACGGGGAGTCGGCCCGGCCGACAGCACGGGCCAGTCGCCCACGAGCGTCTGGCCCGGAGGGAGGCGGGGATCGCGCTCCCGACGGCGGCCGCCGAAGCCTCGAGTGATGAATGACATGCGCTTCCCCCTGCCGATCCCGTGAGCATCACCCTAATGAGAGCCGACGCGTGTCAACAGGGGCAGGTGCCCGCCGCCCGTCATCGTGGGCACCCGCTAGTGTCGTCCCGCGGCGTGCACGCGTCGCATCCCTCACCCCCGGGAGATACGCATATGTCGGTCGGTCTGCTCGCCGTCGTCGATGACATCCTCAGCGCGGCGATGCGCGCGAGCGCGAAAACGGCCGGAGTCGTGATCGACGACGCGGCGGTGACGCCGCAGTACGTCCAGGGGCTCACTCCCGCCCGGGAGCTGCCCGTGGTGTGGAAGATCGCGCTCGGCAGCATCATCAACAAGTACGTGATCATCATCCCGATCGCGCTGCTGTTGACCGCCTTCGCGCCGTGGGTGCTGCCCTACCTGCTCATCATCGGCGGCTGCTTCCTCTGCTTCGAGGGCGCCGAGAAGGTGCTCGAGTGGTTCGGGGCGGGCCACGGCGAGCACGAATCCGACGAACCCCGCGACGAGAAGAAGCTCGTCCTCGGCGCGGTGCGCACCGACCTCATCCTCAGCACCGAGATCATGCTCATCGCCCTCTCCAGCCTCGACCCGGGCCTGAGCATCTGGATGACGCTGGCCTCCCTTCTCGTGATCGGCCTGGCCATGACGCTCGTCGTCTACGGCGCCGTCGCGCTCCTGGTGAAGGTGGATGACATCGGGCTCCGGTTCATGAAGAGTCCCTCACGCGGCGTCCGTCGCTTCGGGGTGCGGGTCGTGGCATCCATGCCCGCGGTGTTCCGCGTGATCAGCGTCATCGGCACCGTCGCGATGCTGTGGGTCGGCGGTCACCTCGTGCTGCAGAACCTCGAGGAGACGTTCTGGGCCGGCCCGTACGAGCTCGTCCACCTCGTCACGCACGCGATCGAGGCGGCGGGGCCGGTGATCGTGTGGATCGTGGAGACGGCGATGTCGGCGATCTTCGGACTGGTGCTCGGCCTGATCATCGTCGGGATCGTCACGGGGGTCCAGCGCGTCGCACGCCGCGGTGAGCCGGCCGCGCACTGAGGCCCAGGCGTCGCCGGTGCTCCGCCCCACGGCCGGACGCGAGGTCGCGCCCGCACCACGCGATGTCGCCGAGCGCACCCGCCGCGGCGTGCGACGTGGCGCGTTTGATCGGACGCCCCGTCCGCGGGGTGCGGGTCAGTCGAGCCGCGAGTGCTCGCCCAGGCGGTGCCACGCGCGGTTGTGGTACACCAGTGCGGCTCCCGGCTCGCCCGGCTCGAGGTCGCGTTCGACGTCGACCTGCAGGGCCTGAGCGGCGATGACGGTGGAGCCGCCGGCATCCATGCGGCTGACGATCTTGCAGCGCAGCCACGCCCGCACGCCGTGGTACACCGGCTCGCCCGTCGCCAGGCGCGACCAGGTCGAGGTGTCGGCGAAGCGATCGAGTCCGCTCGTGGCTCCGGCGCGGGCGAGGCCGATGTCTTCGGCGTCGAGCAGGTGCACCACGATCGTGTCGGCGGCGATGATCGTCGGCGTCGCCGATGACAGGGCCGACACCGAGAAGATCAGCAGCGGCGGGTCGGCGCTGACCGACGACACGCTCGACGCGGTGAGGGCGACGGGGCCGTTCTCGCCGTAGGCGGTGATGACCGCGATGCCGCCGGGGTGGCCGCGGAACGCGCGCTTGAAGTCGTCCGCCGAGACCGAGGTGCCGATGGCGGGCGTGCTCTCCGGGGTGCTGTGCGGAAGCGAAGTCATACCTACGACGGTAGGCGTTCGCGGGTGAACCGGCGCCGTCCGGCGCAACACGGGGAAACGCTCCTCTTCGAGAGAAACCTCCCGTCTTGGCATTTGTGAGGCTTCACATTTACCGATCCGTGATGTCAGAGGGCCTGTTTTTACTTGACAGCGCCCTTTGTGTGAGCGCTAACATTCCCACACGGCTCACCCGAGGGGCTGCATCACATGAACCGGCATCGGAGCCGGCGAAACGAGGAGGTTTCATCATGAAGGCGAAGAAGATCATCACGGGGATCGCGCTGGTCGGAGCGATCGCGTTCACGGCGACCGGTTGCGCCGGTGGCGGCGGCAGCGCGGGTGGCGGCGGTGACGGCGTCATCACCGTCGGCTTCGCGCAGACCGGGTCGGAGAGCGGCTGGCGCAGCGCCAACACCGAGTCGATGAAGGAGGCGTTCAGCGAGGCCAACGGCTTCAACCTGATCTTCAACGCGGCCGACAACAAGCCGGAGGCGCAGATCGCCGCCGTGCGCAGCTTCATCAACCAGGGCGTCGACGCCATCGTGCTCGCCCCCATCGTCACCGACGGCTGGGACGACGTGCTGAAGGAGGCGAAGGATGCCAACATCCCCGTCATCCTCGAAGACCGCACCGTCTCGGCATCCGAGGATCTGTACGCGAGCTGGATCGGCCTCGACTTCGAGAAGGAGGGCGAGACCGCCGGCAAGTGGGTCGCCGACAACTTCGGATCGACCCCCACCAACATGGTCGTGCTCGAGGGGACGACCGGTTCGTCGGCGGCGACCGACCGGGCCACCGGCTTCGACTCGGCCGTCAAGGGCACCGACATCACGGTCCTCGACTCGCAGACCGGCAACTTCACCCGCGCCGACGGCAAGACGGTCATGGAGGGCTTCCTGCAGAAGTACGGCTCGCAGATCAACCTGCTCTTCGCACACAACGACGACATGGGTCTCGGCGCCCTCGAAGCCATCAAGGCCGCGGGCATGAAGCCCGGCACCGACATCAAGATCGTCACCATCGACGCGGTGAAGGACGGCATGACCGCCCTCTCCAACGGCGAGTTCAACTACATCGTCGAGTGCAACCCGCTGCTGGGGGAGAAGACCGCCGAGGTCGTGAAGAAGGTCGTCGCGGGGGAGTCCGTCGACAAGAGCTACATCGTCGAGGACCAGGCGTTCGACCAGGAGCAGGCCAAGAAGGTTCTCGACAGCCGCCCCTACTGATCGCGGCTCCGGTGCCGCCGACTCCCCTCGGCGGCACGGATCCCTCGCTGCAGATCCCTCCCCGCGTGCGGGGCCGGTCACCCGGCCCCGCACGCTCCACCGCTCTTCAGAAAGCGATCGAGCATGACAAGCGAACGTGCCGCCGTCGTGGCCATGCGCGGCATCAGCATCCGATTCCCCGGGGTGAAGGCGCTCGACGGCGTCGACTTCACCCTCTATCCGGGAGAGGTGCACTCCCTCATGGGGGAGAACGGCGCCGGGAAGTCCACCCTCATCAAGGCCCTCACCGGTGTCTACGGCATCGACGAGGGATCCATCCGTGTCGACGGCGACGAGCGTCAGTTCCGCTCGACCGCCGACGCCCAAGCCGCGGGCATCGCGACCGTCTACCAGGAGGTCAACCTCTGCCAGAACCTCACCGTGGGTGAGAACGTGATGCTCGGCGAGGAGGTGCGCCGGGCCGGAGTCGTCGACTGGCGGGCGACGCACACCGCCGCAGCGACCCACCTGGCCGAGCTCGGGGTGCACATCGACACCCGCTCGATCCTGGCCAGTCACTCCATCGCGGTTCAGCAGCTGGTCGCCATCAGCCGCGCGATGGTGGTCGACACCAAGGTGCTCGTGCTCGACGAGCCCACCTCCAGCCTCGACCGGGGCGAGGTCGAGCAACTGTTCGGCGTGATCCGCGACCTCCGCGACAAGGGCGTCGCGATCCTCTTCGTCTCGCACTTCCTCGACCAGATCTACGAGATCTCCGACCGCCTCACGGTGCTGCGCAACGGCGCGCTCGTGGGGGAGTACCCCGTGGGCGAGCTCGGTCGCGAGCAACTCGTCGCCAAGATGATCGGCCGCGAGCTCGGAGAGCTGGATGCCATCTCGGCCAGCGCCGAACGATCGATCGACCGCTCGGGCATCCCCGTGCTCCGCGCGAGCGGCCTCGGACGCAAGAACGCGCTCGAGCCCGTCGACCTCGACGTGTACGGGGGCGAGATCGTCGGACTCGCGGGCCTGCTGGGATCCGGCCGTACGGAGCTCGCCCGCCTCCTCGCCGGCGCGGATCGCGCCGACGAGGGCACGATCGAGGTCGCGGGGACGCCGGCGCGCACCGGCTCGCCTCGGCACGCCCTCGACCGGGGCATCGCGTTCTCGTCGGAGGACCGACGCGCCGAGGGGATCGTGGGCGACCTCACGGTGGCCGAGAACATCATCCTCGGCGTCCAGGCCCGGCGCGGGCCGCTGCGCCGCATGAAGGCGGCCGAGAAGCAGGCGCTCGTCGACGAGTACATCACCGCCCTCGGCGTGCGGCCGGCCAACCCCGACGCGCTCATCCGCAACCTCTCCGGCGGCAACCAGCAGAAGGTGCTGCTCGCCCGCTGGCTGGCCACGGCCCCCGAGCTCCTGGTGCTCGACGAACCGACCCGCGGTATCGACGTGGGCGCCAAGGCCGACATCCAGCGCAAGGTCGCCGAGCTCGCCGAGAAGGGTCTCGCCGTCGTCTTCATCTCCTCCGAGCTCGAGGAGGTGCTGCGCATCGCGCAGCGCGTGGCCGTTCTGCGCGACCGTCGTAAGATCGGCGAGCTCGCCACCCTCGACGTCGACCTCGACGGCCTGGTGGCCTACATCGCCGACGGGCAGCCCGAGGGCGCCCCCGTCACCGTCCCCGAGACACCGTCGTCCGATCGGGAGAAGATCGCATGAAGAGATTCCTCACTCACCGCCTCGTCTGGCCGATCGCGGCGCTGATCGCCCTCATCGCGATCAACACGATCTCGCGGCCGTCCTTCCTCAGCGTCACCGTGCAGAACGGTCAGTTCTACGGGTCGCTCATCGACATCCTGCGCAACAGCGCGCCCCTGATGCTCGTCGCCCTCGGCATGACGCTGGTCATCGCCACCCGGGGCATCGACCTCTCGGTGGGCGCGATCATGGCGGTCTCCGGAGCGGTGGCGCTGACGATCATCGAGGCCGCCCCCGACTCCGGCAACCTCGGCGTCGTCTTCACCGCAATCGCCGCCGCCGTCGGCGTCGCCCTGCTGCTCGGCGTCTGGAACGGCTTCCTCGTGTCGGTGCTCGGCATCCAACCGATCATCGCCACCCTCGTGCTGATGCTCGCGGGCCGCGGCGTCGCCCTGCTCATCACGGGCGGGTTCATCACGACGATCAACAGCGACCCCTACAAGTTCATCGCGGGCGGGTACGTGCTGGGGCTGCCCTTCGCGTTCTTCGTGGCCCTCGCGGCGGTGGTCGTGGTGGGCGTGCTCGAACGGCGCACGGCGCTGGGCATGCTCACCGAGGCGGTGGGCATCAATCCCGAGGCCAGCCGCCTCGCGGGCGTGCGCTCGCGCGGCATCATCTGGGGCGCCTACATCGCCAGCGGCGCGCTCGCCGGGATGGCCGGCATCCTCTACAGCTCGAACATCATGGCCGCCGATGCGAACGCGGCCGGCCTCTACATCGAACTGGATGCCATCCTCGCCGTCGTCCTGGGCGGTACCTCGCTCGCGGGCGGCAAGTTCAGCATCGCGGGCACGGTCGTCGGCGTCTTCACCATCCAGACGCTCAAGAGCACCATCACCTTCCTGGGCGTGCCGCCCGCGGTCAGTCCGGTGTTCATGGCCGCGGCCGTGCTGGTGGTCGTGCTGCTGCAGTCGCGCCGCTTCCGCGCGTTCCTCCACACGGCCGGCCGCAGCGCCGTCCGCCCCCTGTCCCGTCGTCCCGATGCGAAGGTGCTGTCCTGATGGCCACTCTCACCGAAGAGCGCCGCGCGGCCACCGTGCCCGTGAGCCCCTACCGCCGTTTCCTCAGCCGCCACGTCTCGTGGGTGCCGGTGTTCGCGGCCGTCGTCATCCTCGTCGTCATGATCGCCGGGGCGATGTGGTGGTTCCCCAACTTCCAGCTGCCCCGCATCCTGTCGTCGATCCTCCTCGACAACGCCTATCTGCTCGTGCTGGCCGTGGGCATGACCTTCGTCATCCTGACCGGTGGCATCGACCTCTCGGTCGGCGCGGTCATGGCGTTCACCGGCATCCTGTGCGCGAAGATGCTGTCCGACGGGGTCCCGGTCGCTGTGGCCCTTCCCGCGATGGTCCTCATCGGCGCGGCGATCGGCCTGCTCATCGGAGTGCTCGTGCAGTTCTTCGACGTCCAGCCGTTCATCGCCTCGTTGATCGGCATGTTCCTCGCACGCGGCCTGGCGTTCGTCGTGAGCCTCGAGTCGATCAAGGTCGACAACGAGGGACTGCTGTGGTTGCAGTCCACGCGCTTCTCGTTCGCGGGCTGGTACATCACGCCGACCGGGGTGATCGCGCTGCTCACCGTCGCGATCGCGGCCTTCGTGCTGCGCTTTACGCGCTTCGGGCGGACCGTCTACGCGGTCGGCGGCAACGAGCAGTCGGCTCGGCTGATGGGGCTCCCGGTCGTGCGCGCCAAGCTGTCGGTCTACGTGATCAGCGGGGTGTGCGCCGGTCTCGCCGGCATCGTGCTGACCGCTTATTCGGGTGCGGGGTACCCCTTGAACGGCGTGGGGACGGAGCTCGACACCATCGCCGCGGTGGTCATCGGCGGCACGCTCCTCACGGGTGGCAGCGGCTTCGTCATCGGCTCGATGATCGGCGTGTTCGTCTACGGCCTCATCCGCACGATCATCTCGTTCTCCGGTGCCGAGCAGTCGTGGACGCGCATCACCGTCGGCGCGCTGCTGCTGCTGTTCGTCGTCGTCCAGCGCGTGATCGTCTCGCGGTCGGCGCTGCGGCGGTGACACGCTCTCGACGCGTTCGCACTCCCGCCCGGGCGCGGGCATGATGGAGCCCATGTCCGCCGTCGCTCCGCCCCTCCTCGAGGTGCGCGGAGCGACGGTGCGTTTCGGGGTCGAGAGCGCCCTCGCCGACGTCGACTTCCGCCTGCGGGCGGGCGAGGTGCACTCGCTCATGGGCGAGAACGGCGCCGGCAAGTCGACGTTGATCAAGGCGATCACCGGGGCCCTGCGACTCGACGACGGCGAGATCCTGCTCGACGGGCAGCGGATGCGCTTCTCCTCGCCCGCCGACGCGCAGGCGCGCGGGATCTCGACGGTGTACCAGGAGATCGACCTGCTGCCCAACCTCACCGTCGCTGAGAACATCTCGCTCGGGCGCGAGCCCCGCCGCTTCGGCGTGATCGACCACCGCGAGATGCGCGTGCGCGCCGAGAGGGCGCTCGAGGCGCTGGGCGTCGAGGTCGATCCCGCGTCGGTCCTCTCCTCTCATCCGCTGGCCGTGCAGCAGCTCGTCGCCATCGCGCGCGCCGTGTCGACCGAGGTCAAGGTGCTCGTGCTCGACGAGCCCACCTCGAGCCTGGATGCCGACGAGGTCGCCGAGCTGTTCCGCGTCATCCGCGACCTCAAGGCGCAGGGGATCGCGATCGTCTTCGTCTCGCACTTCCTCGACCAGGTCTACGAGATCTGCGACAGGGTGACGGTGCTGCGCGGGGGGCGCCTGGTCGGCGAGTACGGGACGCGCGAGCTGCTGCGCATCGACCTCGTCGAGAAGATGCTCGGCGCCGCCGCCGACGCCCTCGCCCCGCTCGGGCAGCGCCTCGCGGAGCCCGCGGAGGGGCCGAGCGTCTTGAGCGCGCGGGGACTGGCATCCGGAACGCGTCTGCGCGAGGCCGACCTCGACATCGGCGAGGGGGAGGTGATCGGCGTCGCGGGGCTCCTCGGGTCGGGGCGCACCGAACTGGCGCGATCGATCACGGGCGTGGACCGTCCCGATGCCGGCGAGGTCGCGATCGACGGCGATCTCGTGCGCCTGGACACCCCCCGCGAGGCGATCCGCCGCCGCGTGGCCTACTCGTCGGAGAACAGACGCACGGAGGGCATCATCGGCGACCTCAGCGTGCTCGACAACATCACCCTCGCGCTGCAGGCGCAGCGGGGGATCTTCCACCGCCTGAGCACGGCCCGTCGGCGGGAGCTGGCGGTCAGCTGGGTCGAGGCGCTGCACATCCGTCCCGCCGACATCGATCGCCCCGTCTCGACGCTCTCGGGCGGCAACCAGCAGAAGGTCCTGCTCGCGCGGCTGCTCGCGCTCTCGCCGCGACTCATCGTGCTCGACGAGCCCACCCGCGGCATCGACGTGGGAGCCAAGGCCGAGATCCAGCGGCTGGTCGGCGAGCTCAGCGACAACGGCCTATCGATCGTCTACATCTCGGCCGAACTCGACGAGGTGCTGCGGGTGGCCCACCTCGTCGCCGTCATGCGCGACGGTGTCCTCGCCCAGATCGTGCCGGCGACCGGCCTCACCTCCGATGCGCTGCTCGCCCTCGTCGCGGGCCACACCACCCCGGAAGGCGGCGGCGGTGGCTGACGACAAGGCCTCCCGCACCGCGAACATCTTCGACGTCGCCCGGCTCGCCGGGGTCTCGCACCAGACGGTGTCGCGCGTGCTCAACGACATGCCGAACGTGCGGCCGGCGACCAGGGCGCGCGT
This sequence comes from Microbacterium phycohabitans, assembly GCF_032464935.1. Classification (NCBI taxonomy): domain Bacteria; kingdom Bacillati; phylum Actinomycetota; class Actinomycetes; order Micrococcales; family Microbacteriaceae; genus Microbacterium; species Microbacterium phycohabitans. The sequence continues at coordinate 31,012 of NZ_JAWDIT010000002.1, read as the reverse complement.
CGAGCAGGCCATCGCCCAGCTGCGCTACAGTCCCTCACCCGCCGCCCGGGCCCTCGTCACCCGGCGGACGCGGACCATCGGGCTCGTCACCCCGGGCACGGTCGACTACGGGCCCTCGTCGATCGCGATGAACTTCAACTTCGCCGCCCGCGCCGCCCGCTACAACGTGGATGCCATCAGCTCCGCCCAGACCGATGTCGCCGAGGTGCGGATCGCGATCGACGGTCTGCTGAAGCAGCGGGTGGATGCCATCGTGCTCATCGTCATCGACGCCGAAGTGCTCGCCGCCGTGCAGGCCCTCGAACTCGACGTGCCCGTCGTCGCCGCGGCGGCGACCCCGCGGCCCCACCCCCGGCTGGTGGCGATCGACCAGTACCGCGGCGCGCGCGCGGCCGTGCGGCACCTGCTGGAGTCGGGGTACACGACGGTGCGTCACATCGCGGGACCCGCGCGCAACCCCGACGCGATCGAACGACTGCGGGGGTGGCGTGAGGAGATCGCCTCCGCCCGGGCGCAGTCGACCCCGCCTCTGCACGGCGACTGGACGGCCGCGAGCGGCTATCGCATCGCCTCCGAGACCGACCTCGCCCCGGGTGAGGGGATCTTCGTCGCGAACGACCAGATGTCGATCGGCGTGCTGTCGGCGCTGCGGGAGCGCGGGCTGCGCGTACCCGACGACATCGGCGTGGTCGGGTTCGACGACATCCCCGAGGCGTCTTTCGTGTACCCCTCGCTCACGACGGTGCGGCAGGATTTCGCCGCCCTCGGCGAGATCCTCATGCAGAAGGTGCTGCTGATGGTCGAGGAGCCCGACACCGTCAGCGAGAGCACGCCTCTGCCGACCCGTCTCGTGGTGCGGGACTCCGCCCCGAGCCGTCCCTGACGGCCCTCGCCATCGCCGGCCCGCGGGCGAATTTCGGCGGAGATGTTGACGTCAACAGGAGTGTGAGCGCTAACATTCTGGCATCCGTCATCGACGACGGTGCATGCAATGTCGCATTCACGAGAGGACTCCCAGTCCCGTGCTCACGCTCCATCGGACGGCTTCCCCACGCCGTCGCCACTCCTGGACGCTCGCCGTTCCGGTTGTCGCCGCGCTCGTCGCGGCACCGATCGCCGTCCCCTTGATCGCCCTCGCGGCCGTCCCGTCCTCGGGGCTGGTGGTCTCCTACTCCCTCGACGAGACGTCCGGCACCGTGGCGCACGACACGTCCGGCAACGGTCGTGACGCTGCATACGTCGGCGACCCGACCCTGAGCGGCGCCGACGGCGTGCGCCTGGACGGCGCCGACGACTACGTGCGCCTTCCCAACGACATCCTCAAGGGGCTCACCTCGGTCACGGTCAGCACCGACGTGATCGTGCGCCCCGAGCAGTCCGGCAGCTACTTCATCTGGGGCCTCGGAAACACCACGTCCTGGTACGGCAACGGCTACCTCTTCGCCACGGGCGACCCGACGCGCACCGGGATCGCGAGCGGCAACTGGTCGACCGAGCAGGAGACCCGCGGGTCGAGCAACCTCGAGCGCGGCGTCTGGAAGACCCTGACCTACACGCTCGACGCCGACAGCAAGACCTCGCGCCTGTACCTCGACGGAACCCAGATCGCCGAGAACACCAACACGACCATCACGCCGGGTTCGATCGGCGGGGGCACGACCACGGCGAACTACCTCGGACGATCGAACTACACACCCGACAAGCGCCTGGCCGGAAGCCTTCGCGACTTCCGCGTGTACGACCACGCGCTGTCCGCCGACGAGGTCAAGGGGCTCGTGAAGACGCCCGAAGACACCGCGTCCGCCCAGGCGGCGCTCGACGCGCTCACGGTGACCAACATCGACGACGTGCGCGGCAACCTGACGCTGCCCGCCTCCTCGCAGGGTCTCGACGTCACCTGGTCGTCGGCCGACACCGACGTCATCACCGACGACGGCGACGTCACGCGGCCGGATGCCGACACGACCGTCGCGCTCACGGCATCCGTCACGAAGGGTGCCGTGACCCTCAGGAGAACGTTCTCGGCTGCCGTCCGCAAGTCCGCCGACATCGGGCCGTTCGCGGGGTACACGTTCGCCTACTTCACGGGCAACTCCGTCGCCGGAGAGAACATCTACTTCGCGGCCAGCAACGGCAACAACGCCCTGTCGTGGACCGAGCTGAACAACGGACAGGCCAAGCTCACCTCGACGTACGGGGAGAAGGGTCTGCGCGACCCGTTCCTCATCCGCTCTCCCGAGGGCGACACGTTCTACCTCATCGCGACCGACCTCTCGATCGGCCGCAACGGGGACTGGGATCGCGCGCAGCGACAGGGTTCGAAGTACATCGAGGTGTGGGAGTCGCACGACCTGATCACGTGGAGCGACCAGCGTCACGTGAAGGTCTCGCCCGACACCGCGGGCAACACCTGGGCCCCCGAGGCCTACTGGGACGACTCGCTCGGCGAGTACGTCGTGTTCTGGGCGTCGAAGATCTACCCGACCGACGACCCCGACCACACCTCGAACGTGGCCAACAGCATGCTGTACGCCACCACGCGCGACTTCGTCACCTTCAGCGACACGAAGGTCTGGCAGGGCGGCACGTCGCGCATCGACTCGACCGTGATCAAGGCGAACGGCGTCTACCAGCGCTTCACGAAGGACGAGGGCGGCGTCACGGGCTGCACCGACATCATCCAGGAGAGCTCGCCCGTGCTGACCGCACCGCTGGACAAGTGGTCACCCGTCACCACGTGCATCGGTAAGAACGCCGGCACCGGAGCGGTCGAGGGGCCGAGCATCTTCACGTCCAACCCGGGCGACGTCAACGGCGACAAGTACTACCTGTTCGTCGACGAGTACGGCGGCCGTGGGTACATCCCGCTCGCGACGTCCGACATCGCCCACCCCGACTGGAAGGTGCCGGCGAGCTACCGCCTTCCCGCCAGCCCGCGCCACGGCACGGTCATGCCCGTCACGGCCGGCGAACTGGCCGCCCTGCGCGCGAACCTGCCGCAGCCTCTCGAGGCGAACGACCAGGGGCAGCTGCTCAGCTACGACTTCACCGACGGGTCGGGCAGCACGCTGCACGACCGCTCGGGTGCGGGTCGTGACGCGCAGATCACGGGCAATGCCGCGTGGAGCAATGGCGCGCTGACGCTCGACGGCGTCGACGACTACATCGACCTCCCCGACAACGTGCTCGCGGGGGTGAACGATTTCACCGTCACCGCACAGGTGCGGGTGGACGCGGCGCAGCGCAATCCGTACTTCCTGTACGGCCTCGGCAACACCGGCGGGAACGGAGCCGGCAACGGCTACCTGTTCGCCACCGGCAACAGCGTGTATCGGGCCGCTCTGTCCAACGGCAACTGGAGCGGGGAGCAGGAGGCCAAGTCCACCGCGGCTCTCCCGCGCGACCGCTGGGTCACGCTGGCCTACACGCTGAGCGGGTCGACGGCACGGTTGTACCTCGATGGTCAGCAGGTCGCGGTGAACACCAACGTCACCGTCCGACCCGGCGACATCGGCGGCGGCAGCACGCTGGCCAACTACATCGGCAAATCGGTCTACACGAACGACAACCTGCTGAAGGGACAGTTGCGCGAGTTCTCGCTGTACGACCGCGCGTTGTCGGCATCAGAGGTTGCGGCGCAGACCCCTACGCCCACGCCCACGCCTACGCCTACGCCGACGGCCACGCCCACGCCGACGGCCACGCCGACCGCGACGCCGACCGCGACGCCGACGGCCACGCCGACGCCTAGCGCTACGGCCACGCCCACGCCGACGCCGACCGCGACGCCCACGGCCACGCCTAGTGCTTCGCCGACGGCTACGCCGGACGGGACACCGGGTCCGTCGGCATCCGCCACGAGCACCCCGGATGCCACCCCCTCGGTGTCCGTCTCGACCACCACGGTCGAGCGCGGGGGGATCGTGCGCGTGACCGTCACGGGTCTCGCCGCGGGTGAGCAGGTCACCGCGGAACTGCGCAGCGACCCGATCCGCATCGCCGGCATCCCCGCCGCCGACGCGGCCGGCCGCGTCACGTTCGACGTGCAGATCCCCGGCGACCTCGCCGCGGGCGCGCACACGATCGTGGTCTCCGGGGCCGACGGCTCGGTGATCCGCAGCGTGCCGATCACCGTGGTCGCCGCGGGACAGCTCGCCGCGACGGGCGCGCAGGCGCCCCTGGGTGCGGGTCTGCTCGCCGCGTTCCTGCTGGTCGCCGGTGCGGTGGTGTGGGCGATGCGTCGCCCGCGCCGCACCGACGCCTGATCCGCTGAACGAGAAGGGACCCGGATGCCGTGGCATCCGGGTCCCTTTCTCCGTCTTCGCCGGTGCGCGAGTCGCCAGAATCTGTCGCTTCCGGCCCTCCGGTGGCGACGAATCCTGGCGACTCGCGCGCGTCTGCCGCGATCAGCCGAGCAGCGGCACCGCCCCCACGAGCACGCCGACGGCGAGCATCACGAGGGAGACGACGGTCGCGCGCCACAGCACCTTCTTGTGGTGGTCGCCGAGGTTGACGCCCGCGAGCGAGACGAGCAGCAGGATCGCCGGAACCAGCGGGCTCTGCAGGTGCACGGGCTGACCGGTGATCGAGGCGCGGGCCATCTCGACCGGCGCGATGCCGTAGTTCGCGGCGCTCTCGGCGAGCACCGGGAGGATGCCGAAGTAGAACGCGTCGTTCGACATGAAGAACGTGAACGGGATCGACAGCACACCCGTGATGACGGCGAGGAACGGGCCCATCGACGAGGGGATCACCTGCGTGATCCAGTCGGCCATCGCGGTGACCATGCCCGTGCCGTTGAGCACGCCCACCAGCACGCCGGCGGCGAGGACCATCGACACGACACCGACGATGCTCGGTGCATGCGCGACGATCTCGTCGGCCTGACCGCGCAGCTTCGGGAAGTTGACGATGAGGGCGATCGCCGCGCCGACCATGAACACGAACGCGAGCGGGAAGAGGTCCATCACCAGCAGCACCATGACCGCGACGGTCAGTGCGAGGTTGAACCAGATGAGCTTCGGGCGCAGCGTTGCGCGGTTGGGGTCGAGCATGGTGTCGGCCATCGCGGTGTCGGCGGCCTCGACGAGCTGCGGCGCGGCGACGCCGCCCTGCCCACCGCGCACGGTGACGATGTTGCCCGTGCGCAGCGACGCGAGGGCGCCGGGCTTGTGCTCCGCGCCGCGGAAGATCTTCGGTGCGCCCAGGCGGCCGAAGCCCCCGGGGCCGTCGATCTTGGAGGTGTCGACCGAGCCCGCGAGACGCTTGCGCTCGCTGAGACCGAGGAACCACGCGAACGCGAGGGCGACGACCAGGCCCGCGAGCAGCGAGGGCAGCATCGGCACGAAGACGTCGGTGGGCTGCAGGCCCAGTGCGGTCGCCGCGCGGACGGTCGGGCCGCCCCACGGGACGATGTTCAGCGTGCCGTTCATCAGGCCCGCGACACAGGTGAGCACGACGGGGCTCATGCCCAGACGCAGGTAGAGCGGCAGCATCGCCGAGGTGGTGATGATGAAGGTGGTCGAGCCGTCGCCGTCGAGCGAGACGGCGCCGGCGAGGATCGCCGTGCCGAGCACGATCTTCGCCGGGTCGTCGCCCAGGAAGCGCGTGATCACGCGGATGAGCGGATCGAAGAGGCCGACGTCGATCATGATGCCGAAGTACATGATCGCGAACAGCAGCAGGGCGGCGGTGGGTGCCATCTTGCCGATCGCGTCGATCACCATGTCGCCGAGACCGAAACCGGCGCCGGCGATCAGGCCGAACACGGTCGGCACGATGATGAGGGCGACCATCGGGGTCATCCGGCGCGTCATGATCAGCGCCATGAACGACAGCACCATGAGGAAGCCGAGGGCGACGAGCACGCCGTCGGCGGGCGTGTAGGCCACCGCGTACTCTTCGGCCTCAGCCGCAAGGATCAGGGGGGTCATCGCGACTCCTTCGTCGTGGACATCGGCGCCTGGTGCGCCAGCCATCTGCTGACCGTACGGACACCGGACCCTCGAGCGCGCGTTTGCTCGCATTGAGCGCCCTTATGCGCGTACCGTGTCTTCTGCGCATTTCGCGCACGACGACGTCGCCGACCGGGAGGTGCGCATGCGGTTCGCCACCCGGATGCTCGTGGTGCAGGTCGCGACCCAACTCGTCGTCGTCGCGGTGTGCACGGCCGTCTTCGCGTGGCTCGGCGTGCAGCAGCTCAAGGCCGAGGCCGATTCGTCGGCCCTGAACATCGCACGCTCGGTCGCCGAGGCCCCCGACGTGCGCTCGCTCGTGACCGCGTTCTCCGCCGACCCCGGAACCCCCGACGCCGCCGCGCTCCGCGAGGGAGCGCTGCAGCACTACGCCGCCGACGTGACGAGCCGCACGCAAGGGCTCTTCGTCGTCATCACCGATGACCACGGCATCCGCCTCGCCCATCCCGACCCCGATCGACTGGGCCAGGTGGTGAGCACGAGCTTCGCCGACGCCCTGGCCGGTCGGGAGGTGGTGACCTGGGAGACCGGGACGCTGGGCGAATCGGCGCGCGCGAAGGTGCCGATCTACCCTCCGGGCGGGGGCTCGCCGGTGGGCGAGGTGAGCGTCGGATTCGAACGGGCGAGCGTCTTCGACGATCTCCCGGCGCTGATCGCGGGCATCGCCGTCGCGGTCGCGCTCGCCGTGGCCATCGGCGCGATCGTGGCCCTGCTCATGCGGCGACGGCTCGAGCGCCTCACCCTGGGCGTGCAGCCCGAGGAGCTCGCCGCTCTCGTGCAGACCCAGACGGCCGTGCTCGAGGGGGCGGACGAGGGGGTTCTCGCACTGGACGAGGCGGGGATCGTGCGGGTGTGCACGGCCACCGCCGAGCGGCTCCTCGGCGTGACCGGCGCCGTCGGCCGGCCCCTCGGCGACCTCGGTCTCGCGCCCGCCGTCGCCGCGGCGCTGTCGGGGCCCGGGGCGTCCGCCGGTCTGCCGCTGGGCGACCGCGTCGTCTTCATCGACGTGCGGCCCGTGCGCCGCGGGGCACGCGCCCTCGGCCGCGTGGCCGTGCTGCGCGACCGGACCGACGTGATGGCCCTGTCGGGCCGCCTCGACAGCGTGCGCGCCATGGGCGATGCCCTGCGCGTCCAGCGACACGAGAACGCGAACCGCCTGCACGCGGCCGTGGGACTGCTCGATGCGGGCCGCGTCGAAGAGGCGCGCGGATTCCTCGCCGACCTCGTCGACCGGGGCTCGGTCGACTGGGCCGTGCCGGGGATCGAGCTCGTGGGCGACGCGATGCTGCAGTCGTTCCTCGGCGCCAAGGCGCTCGCTGCCCGCGAGCGGGGCGTGGCACTGCGCGTGGCCGACGACACCTTCTCGCGGGAGCCCATCGATGACGTCGAAGACGTCGTGGCGGTGCTCGGCAACCTCATCGACAACGCCGTGACGGCCGCCGCGGCGGCTCCCGCGCCCCGCTCGGTCGAGGTGAGCGTTCTCGACGATCGCGACGCCGTGGTGATGACGGTGTCCGACAGCGGGGGTGGGATCGCCGACGTCGACGAGATCTTCGCGCAGCGGGAGCGAGGCGCCGACACCGACACCGACCGGGTGCACGGTCTCGGCATCGGCCTGCCGCTGTCGCGCGAGTTCGCCCGGCGCCGCGGCGGAGAAGTGTGGGTCGTCGACGCGGGCGGTGCGGGGCACGGGGCGGTGGTGGCGGCACGCCTGCCCGATGTACGGCGAGGCGGGGACGACGTGATGAGAGGGGATGGCGGCGCGTGAGCGGCATCCGGGTTCTGGTGGTCGACGATGATTTCCGCGTGGCGGGGCTCCATCGCGAGGCGGTGGCCGCGCGCGCCGGGTTCGTCGCCCTCGAGCCGGCGCGCACGGTCGGCGAGGCGCGCGCCGCGATCGCAGCCCACGCCCCCGACCTCGTGCTGGCCGACGTCTATCTCCCCGACGGCGACGGGATCGACCTGGTGCGCTCGATCGACGCCGATGCGTTCGTGCTGTCGGCGGCGACGGATGCCGCGACCGTGCGCCGCGCGTTCTCGGCCGGGGCCCTCGCGTACCTCGTCAAGCCGTTCGACACCCGCGTTCTGGCCGAACGCCTCGAACGCTACGCCCGGTACCGCAACCTGCTGAGCAGCGTCCGGCCCCTCTCGCAGGACGACATCGACCGCGCGGCCGCCCTGATGCGGGGGGAGCGCGAGGGGGCATCGCTCGCGCGCTCGGCGACCGAGCAGACGGTGCTGGCGGCGCTGGCCGGAGAGGAAGCCTCGGCCTCGGAGGTGGCGGAGCGCATCGGGGTCTCGCGAGCCACGGCGCAGCGTCACCTCACCGCGCTCGCGGAGCGGGGGCTCGTTCAGGTGAGTCTGCGCTACGGCTCCACGGGGCGCCCCGAGCATCGGTTCCGCGCCGGCGGGTGAGGCCAGGGGCGGCAGGGGTGGCTGAGCCTGTCGAAGCCGCCGGGCGTCGCGGGGGTCCCGGTCCCTTCGACAGGCTCAGGGACCTGCGGGCGCCTGGCATTGCGGGGTTCCGGTCCCTTCGACGGGCTCAGGGACCTGGGTGCGGGGGAGAGGTCAGGCGGAGGGGAGGGGGCTGAGCCTGTCGAAGCCGCCGGGCGTCGCGGGGGTTCCGGTCCCCTCGACGGGCTCAGGGACCTGGGGGCGCCGGGCGTCGCGAGAGTCCGACGGGCTCAGGCCTCCAGCACCGCCCACCCCCGCGGGCCCAGCTCGACCCGGCCGTCGGCGAGCGTCCCGTCGCCGGTGACGACCGCGCGGGCGTCGGCGGCCGGAAGCGTCACCGGCTCGTCGCCGATGTTCAGCGCCACCACAACCGCGTCGTCAGCGGTCGCCGTCCGCAGCACGATCGCCGTGTTGGCGAGCTCGACCACGTCGGTGTGCGCACGCCACAGCCACGGCTTGCGGCGCCGCAGGGCGATCAGCGCCCGGTGCGCCTCGAAGATGCGCGCGTCGCCCTCGGCGTCGGCGGGTGACGCGGGGAACTCCGGTCGCACGGCGTCGTCGCCGCCGAGGCGCTCCTCCTTCACCGCGGTCCACCCGAACTCGTCGCCCGCGTAGACGGACGGCGTCCCGGCGACGGTGAACAGCACCGCGAGCGCGTGCGGCACGAGGTCGACCCCCACCGCCGAGGCGATGCGCGTGACGTCGTGGTTGCCCACGAAGGTCTGGGGGACGAACACCCGCAGCAGCTCGTCGTGCCGCTCGATGGCGTGGCCGAGCTCGAACAGATTGCCGTCGGCGATGCCGTGCCAGATGCCCTGCCACAGCTCGTACTGCGTCAGGGAGTCCATGCTCGACTCCTGCACGATCTGTGCCGCCTCTCCGTGGATGACCTCGCCGAGGAACCACGCCCCGGGGAAGCGCTCCCGCACCCGCGGCAGCACCTCGGCCCAGAAGGTCGGCGGAACGGCGTACGCGGCATCCAATCGCCATCCGTCCACGCCCCGTTCGAGCCAGTGGCACATGATCTCGACGACGAGGTCGGCCACGGCGGGCGAGGAGTGGTCGAGGGCGACGAGTGCGTCATGCCCCTCGAACACGTCCGCCTCGAAACGGCCGTCGATCCACCGACCGCGGAAGAGCTGCGGCCCGTCCTCCCTCTGATCGCGGAAGGCCGGGTGCCCGCGCCCCACATGGTTGAAGACGCCGTCGAGCAGGATCCGGATGCCGCGCTCCCGCGCCGCGGCGACGAGACGGTCGAAATCGGCGTCATCCCCGAGCCGGGGGTCGATGCGGAAGTGGTCGACGGTGTCGTATCCGTGCGTCTCGGCCGCGAAGACCGGTCCGAGGAGCAGCCCGTTCAGCCCGAGCTCGATGACGTGGTCGAGCCACGGTTCGAGACGGTCCAGACGGTGCTCGGGCTCGGCATCCGGGTCGACGCCGTCGCGGATCGGCGCACCGACGAACCCCAGCGGGTAGAGGTGCCACCACAGGACGTGTTCGGGCCAATCGGGCATGTTCCCGACGCTATCGAGGTCTCGCGGATCGCGGGACGGGGTTGCGGCGCGGCCGTCGGGCCGGGCGCCCGCGGACGGGAGCGTTCAGGCGCGCGCGCGGGCGTCGGTCGGGGCGAAGGCGAGCAGGTCGAGCGCGTGCGACCGCGCCGCGTCGACGGCCGCGGCGACCGCGCCGATCGAGACGATGTCGGCCCCGAGGGGGGATGCCACGATCTCGGGCGCCGGCAGATCCAGAGCGCGGGGGAGTGCGGCTCGGGCCGCCGCGATGATCGGTTCGGCACCCGCGGCGATCGCGCCCGAGACGACGACCCTCCGCACGTCGAACAGGCTGCCCAGGGTCGCGGCGACGATGGAGAGGGCGCCGCCCACCTCCTGCGCGATCGCGAGCGCCCCGGCGTCGCCCGCTCGGGCCAGGTCGAGGACGGTCTTGGCGTCGAGCGCCGCGGGGTCGGTGCTCGCGAGAGCCGATCCGGGCGGGAGTCGTCCGGAGGCGATGGCGGCGCGGGCCGCGTCGACGCATCGCGGAGCCAGGCCTTCGGCGCCGCCGACACCCGTGACCCGATCGAAGGCGACGGTCTCGCCGGCGCCGCCGTGGGCCCCGCGCAGCAGCCGGCCGTCGACCCAGATCCCCGCTCCGAACCTCTCGCCGGCGAGCAGGGCGATGAAGTCGTCGACGCCGACAGCGGCGCCGCGCGCCCGCTCGGCGACGGCCGCGAGAGACGCGTCGTTCTCGACGCGCACCACCGGCGCCCAGTCCGCGAACGTGTCGACGAAGCCCGGGTTCATGCGCTCCCAGAACCGGTCGTGGTGGAGGGGGGAACGGCCCGACCGATCGACCGGCGCGGGGACGCCCACGCAGAGCGCGGCGATGTCGGACCGATCGCGGTGCGCGCGCGTGAGAGTGGCGTCGACCGTCGCCTCGGCGGCACGTCGACGCCGGTCCGGGGAGTCGCGCTCGGGGTCGACCGCGAGACGTGAGGTCGAGAGCGTGTGTCCGCGCAGATCGGCGACGGTGGCGGTGACGTGCCCACGGCCGGCGTCGACGCCGACCACCACCGCCGCATCGGGGCGGAACGCGAAACGGCGCGCGGGGCGCCCCTTCGAGTACTCGCCGACGCTGCGGGCGTTCGGCATCTCGGCGAGGAGTCCGCGCGCGACGAGTTCGTCGAGCACGTCGATGGTCGTGGATCGTGTGAGGCCCACGGCTCCCATCACGTCGCTCGCGGTGAACGCGTCCGCGTCCCAGGCATGGGCGAGGACGCCCTCGAGGCTGCGTCGGCGCAACGTGGCCGCCGCCGGGATGGCATCCGTCATTCGGTCTTGACCCCTCTCGCCTCCGATGCAATACTGCCCTCACGAAGTTGATTTGGCGAGTAAATTTACTCGGCGACACAACAAATTCGCAGTGCAGCGAGGAGGACGCAGGTGTCGACGAAGACGAGAGCGGGGCGGCGATGGCTCGCCGTGACCGCGGTGGGGGTGCTGGGCGCGGGTCTGCTCGCCGGATGCTCCGCCGACGGGCGCGAGACCATCCGCTTCACCTTCAGCAAGCGCGAGGCGCTGTCGTTCATGAACGACGTCGTCGCGCAGTACAACGCCTCGCAGGACAAGGTGCGCGTGGAGATGGACAGCTCCGGCGTCGACGTCGTCTCGGCGAGCTTCGTCCGCGGCAACCCGCCCGACATCATGCTCGCCAACTACAACTACGAGGTCGCCCGGTTCGTGCAGCGCTGCGCGCTCAGTGATCTCAGCGGCACCGCCGCCGCCGCGAGCGTGCGCGAAGACCTCCAGCCGCTCATGGACCAGTACGGCTCGTGCGAGGGGCGCACCAGTGCCCTTCCGTACTCGGTGATGGCGGCATCCGTCATCTACAACACGCAGATCTTCGACGAACTGGGGCTCTCGGTCCCCACCACGTGGGACGAGCTGCTGCAGGTGTCCGACACGCTCAAGCAGAACGGCATCACCCCGTTCTACGGCACGTTCAAAGACGACTGGACCGTCGCCCAGGGGTGGTACGACTACTCGGTCGGCGGCTCGCTCGACGTGATCGACTTCTTCGACGGCCTCGCCGCCGAGGGCGATGAGGTCGGGGCCGACTCGTCGGTGTCGTTCGCGAAAGACTTCACCGAGCCGATGGACCGCATGCTCCAGCTCGCGCAGGACTACACCAACGCGGATGCCGAGAGCCGCGCCTACGGTGACGGCAACCTCGCGTTCGCCCAGGGCGAGGCCGCGATGTACCTGCAGGGTCCGTGGGCGCTCGGCGAGATCGCGAAGACGTCGCCCGATCTGCCCGTCGGCACCTTCCCGCTGCCGATGACCGACGATCCCGACGACCTCAAGGTGCGGGTCAACATGGACCTCGCCGCGATCATCCCCGAGGCCTCCCGCCACCAGGATGCCGCGCGCGACTTCCTCGAGTACCTGTATCAGCCCGAGATCATCGAGGCGTACAACGAGTCGCAGCTCGGCTTCGCGCCCACGAAGGACGCGCCGTCGCCCAGCGACCCGCGGGTGGCCGGGATGATCCCGTACTACGACGAGGGGCGCATCTACCAGGGCGCCTCGGTGCTCGTGCCCAAGACCATCCCCACCTTCAACTACGCCCAGGCGATGATCTTCGGCGCCTCGCCCGAGGCCACCCTGCGCACCATGGACGAGGACTGGGCGCGCTTGGCGTTCCGCCAGCCCCCGGCCTCGACGAACGATGCCGCTGGCGAGGAGGCCGCGCGATGACCACCACCACGACGATCGTCACGGGGGGCAAGGCGACCGCTCGTCGCAGCACGCGCCGCGTCGAGCCCATCTACTACCTCTTCCTGCTGCCGACCCTCGCGCTGTTCACGCTCGCGATCACGGTCCCGGGTCTCATCGGCATCTTCTTCAGCTTCACCGACTCGATCGGTCTGGGGGAGTGGAATTTCACCGGGCTGACGAACTACATCGCGATCTTCAGCGACCCGGCGATCCTGCAGGCCTACTTGTTCACCTTCGGGTTCTCGGTGGCGACGGTCATCGTCGTGAACATCGCCGCGTTCCTGCTGGCGGTCGGGCTCACCGCGCAGATCCGCTTCAAGAAGGCGCTGCGCACGGTCTTCGTCATCCCGATGGTGATCTCGGGCATCATCATCGCCTACGTCTTCAACTTCCTGTTCAGCAACTCCGTCCCGCAGGCCGGGGCCTCGCTCGGCATCCCGTGGCTGGAGACGAGCCTGCTCGCCAACCCCGATCTCGCGTGGGTCGCGATCGTCATCGTCACCGCGTGGCAGGCGATCCCGGGCACTCTGCTGATCTACATCGCGGGACTGCTCGCGGTCCCGGGCGACGTGTACGAGGCCGCCGGTCTCGACGGGGCGAGCAAGACCCAGCAGCTGCTGCGCATCACGCTGCCGCTCGTGGCCGGATACGTCGTCATCAACGTCATCCTGGGCTTCAAGGGCTTCTTGAACGCCTACGACATCATCGTCGGTCTGACCGGGGGAGGGCCCGGCACCGCGACCCGCAGCGTCGCGATGTCGATCATCCTCGGCTTCAACGGCGGCGACTACGCATACCAGATGGCCAACGCCGCGCTCTTCTTCGTCGTCGCCGTCGTCATCTCGCTCCTGCAGCTCTCGCTGACCCGGGGAAGGAACACCCTGTCATGACCGCCCTCAACCAGCCCGCCCTCGCCTTCGAGCAGGCCGAGCTCACCGTCCCCGAGCGCCAGGGCGCCGAGCCCCCGCGTCGTCATTTCCGCCGCGTCGGCGCGGAGCGCGTCAACTGGTCGACGACGACCATCCTGATCCTCTGCGCCCTGACCGTCCTGCTGCCGCTGTACGTCACGGTCTCGATGGCGCTGAAGAGCGGCACGCAGGTCGTCGACGGCAACGCTTTCTCGTTTCCGTCGCCGATCAGCTTCGACGGGTTCGTCCAGGCGTGGACGCTGACGAAGTTCCCGGTGGGGCTCGCGATCTCGCTGCTGGTGACCGCGGGCACGGTCGTGGCCACGATCATCCTCGCCGCCTTCGCCTCGTACGCGATCGCCCGCAACTGGGACCGCAAGCTGTTCCGCTACTCGTTCTTCTACCTGCTCGCGGCGATGTTCATCCCGTTCCCCGTCGTGGCGCTGCCGCAGATCCAGCTCACCGGCCGGGTCGGGCTCGACAACCCCGTGGGCGTGATCATCCTCGCCACGATGTTCCAGCTGAGCTTCAGCGTGCTGCTGTTCACCGCGTTCCTGCGCTCGATCCCGCTCGAGCTGGAAGAGAGCGCGCGCATCGACGGTGCGACCACGTGGCAGACGTTCTGGCGGCTGATCTTCCCGCTGCTCGCCCCGATGAGCGCCACCGTCGGCATCTTCGCGTTCCTCTACGCGTGGAACGACTTCATGATGCCCTCGCTCATCATCAGCGATCCGGCGCTTCAGACCCTCCCGGTGCGCCAGAACCTCTTCCAGACGCAGTTCAGCAACAACTACAACGTCGCCTTCGCCTCGTACCTCATGGCCATGGCCCCCGCGATCGTCGCCTACCTCTTCACCCAGCGATGGGTCATGGCGGGCGTCACGCAGGGCGCCGTCAAGGGCTGACCGACCATCCCCTCGAAAGGAACACCGTGACCACCGCCGCACCCACCGCCGCCCCCGCAGCGCGCACCCGCGAGCTCTCCGACGCCCCCGACTGGTGGCGCCAGGCCGTGGTGTACCAGGTCTATCCGCGCAGCTTCGCCGACACCGACGGCGACGGACTGGGCGACATCCCCGGTATCACCTCGCGCGTTCCGTACCTGGCGGAATTGGGGGTGGATGCCGTCTGGCTCAGTCCCTTCTACCCCTCGGCCCTCGCCGACGGAGGCTATGACGTCGCCGACTACCGCGACGTCGACCCGCGGCTGGGGACTCTGGCCGACATGGACGAGCTCATCGCGCAGCTGCACGCCCACGGCATCCGGGTGGTGGTGGACATCGTGCCGAACCACACCTCGAACGACCACGCCTGGTTCCAGGAGGCGCTCGCCGCCGGCCGCGGCTCCGCCGCGCGTGACCGCTACATCTTCCGCGAGGGGACCGGGCCCGACGGTGCGGAGCCGCCGACGGACTGGGAGTCGGTGTTCGGCGGATCCGCGTGGGAGCGCGTCGACGACGGCCAGTGGTACTTCCACAACTTCGACGTCTCGCAGCCCGATTTGAACTGGGCGAACCCCGAGGTGCGCGCCGACTTCGTGAAGACCCTGCGCTTCTGGAGCGACCGCGGCGTCGACGGGTTCCGCATCGACGTCGCGCACATGCTGACCAAGGACCTCAGCGAGCCCCTTCCCTCGCGGGCGGAGCTCGAGGCGATGCCGATCGACGGCACCCACCCGCTGCTCGACCGCGACGACGTGCACGAGGTCTACGCCGAGTGGCGCGCGGTGTTCAACTCGTACGACCCGCCTCGCACCGCGGTGGCCGAAGCCTGGGTGCACCCCTCGCGCGTGCCGCTGTACGCGAGCGCCGAGAGCCTCGGTCAGTCGTTCAACTTCGACCTTCTCGAGGCCGACTTCGACGCGGGACAGTTCCGCCGCATCGTCGCCGACAACCTCTCCCTGGCCGCGCGGTCGGGCTCGTCGACGACGTGGGTGCTGTCGAACCACGACGTCGTGCGCCACGCCACGCGCTACGGCCTGCCCGACGCCGAGCGCGATGCCGACGGCCGCCCGACGCTCAAGCACGGCAACGAATGGCTGCTCTCCGGCGGTCGCACGCCGGCCCTCGACGCCGAGCGCGGCGAGCGTCGCGCGCGTGCGGCGGCGCTGTTCGTGCTCGGGCTGCCGGGATCGGCGTACCTGTACCAGGGCGAGGAGCTGGGCCTGCACGAGGTCGCCGACATCCCCGACGACCGGCGGCAGGACCCCACGTTCTTCCGCAGCCCCGGTGTCGATCTCGGACGCGACGGATGCCGGGTGCCGCTGCCGTGGACGGCGTCGGGCGCGGCGTTCGGGTTCGGCGAGGGCGGAGCGCATCTGCCGCAGCCGGAGTGGTTCGGTGCCTCTGCCGTCGATGTGCAGGACGGGGACCCCGCCTCGACCCTGTCGCTGTACCGTCGCGCCCTGGCGCTTCGCCACGAGCTGCAGACCGACGAGCAGCTCTCCTGGGTCGACACCCCCGGCGACGACGTCGTGGCGTTCGAGCGCCCCAACGGGTGGACCGTCGTCACGAACTTCGGCACCGAGCCCGCCCCGCTTCCCGCGGGCGAGGTCGTGGTCTCGAGCCTCCCAGTCGAGGGGGGCACGCTGCCGGGTGAGACGACGGTCTGGATGCGACGCGCCTGACTCGCGCGGAAGCCCCGGCGCCCTCGGGTGCCGGGGCTTCCGCACATCCGTCGTGGACGCCCCGGCACACGGCATCCGCTCGCCGCACTCGCCGACCGTCCGGAACACCCGGACGGATTCCGAACGGCCCCGGGTGTTCTGGACACTCGACGCCGCCTGGCGGCCGCGTGTGCCGGGCGCGACTCAGGGGCGACGGATCGAGTCGCGGATCACCACCGGCATCTCGACGAGGTGCTGCCCCTCGGGCGGGCCGCCCGGGGCGAGCAGGAGTTCGACGGCGCGGCGACCCATGTCCTCGTGCGGGAGGCCGATCGTCGTCAGGCCCGGACGCAGGTACGCGGCGAGCTCGTCGTTGTCGAATGACACCAGCGAGACGTCCTCGGGTACGCGCAGGCCGGCATCCCCCAGCGCCTGGAGGGCGCCGAACGCCAGCCGGTCGTTGAGGCACACGATGGCCCGCGGGCGCATTCCCCCAGCGAGCAGGCGCGCCGTGAACTCGTAGCCGGGCGCGGGCTCCCACAGCCAGATCGACTCCTCGTGCAGGAAGGCCGCGCCCGCATCGGCCATCGCCGCGGAGATCCCGCGCACGCGCGCCGCCACCGTAGCCGAGCGGAACAGATCGCGCTCGGCATCCGCGTCGTATCCGAGGAGCAGGATGCCGTCGCGGATCCCCGCCGCCAGGAGCAGCTCGATCGCGCGTCGCCCTCCCGTCTCCTCGTCGGGCAGCACGCTGCAGCGGTGCAGCTCGTTCGTGGCGTTGAGCATGACGGTGCGCAGCCCCGTGGGCAGGCGCGGGACGAAGGTCTCGCGCGCGCGCATCGAGGCGAAGATGATGCCGTCGACCTGCCGGTCGAGCAGGGCCGAGACCGCCTCGGCCTCGCGCTCGGGCTCGCCCCCGGTTTCGGCCACCAGCACGACCTGGCCGGCGGCCTCCGCCGCGCCGAGCGCGCCCTTGATGAGGCCGCTCGCGAAGCGGGTGGTGGCGACGAGGTCCGACACGAAACCGACGGTGTGCGAGGTGTCGGTGCGCAGCGCCCGGGCCGACATGTTGGGGCGATAGCCGAGCTCGGCGGCGGCGGCGTGGACCCGCTCGTGCGCGTCCTGCGAGAGGCGGGTGTCGGGGCGCCCGTTCAAGATCATGGAGGCCGCCGCGGGCGACAGGCCCGCTCGCCGGGCGACGTCGGCCAGTGTGACCCTCTTGCCCATCGGTGCTCCCGTTCTGCGGCATCGGCGCCGCGGTCACGATCTTCGCAGTGATCTTGACAGCGCTCCGCGCGTCTGCGTGAATGATCGTGCTAAATCCTTTCAGCACAGGTTAGCGCACCAGCAGTCCGCCGCCGGCACAGCCCGAGCGCCGGCACGCAGCACAGACGAAGGAGTCGACATGAACACCCGCATCCCGCGCCGGCGTCGAGGGGCATCCCTCGCCCTGCTCGCCATCGCCGGCCTCGCCGGCGCTGCCCTCACCGGGTGCGCGCCCGGCAGCGCGGCACCGACCGCGCAGAACGACGTCGAGGTGAGCACCGAGCTCACGAGCGACCCCGTCGAGCTCACCATCGCCGACGAGACGGGCTTCCCGGTCACCGACAAGCTGACCGAGGAGTTCACCAAGCAGCACCCGAACGTCACCTTCACGATCAACCGCGACACGTTCCAGAACCTCACCGCGAACGCCCCCAAGCTGCTCGCCAGCTCCACCCCGCCCGACCTCATCCGCCTCCCCACCCTCGGCGACACCGTGCGCGACGGTCTCGTGGCCAACCTCGATCCGTACTTCGACGCCTACGGGTGGGACGCCTGGCCCGCCTCGCAGCTCGCCCCGCTGCGCATGAACGACGAGGGCGTCCGCGGGTCCGGCTCGCTGTACCAGCTGGGCCTGGGCTACAGCATCACCGGCATCTACATGAACACCACGCTCGCCGACCAGCTGGGCATCGACGCCCCGCCGCAGACGCTCGCCGAGCTCGAGGAAGACATGGCGAAGGCCAAGGCCGCCGGCATCCTGCCGATCATGGCCGGCGACAAGGACGGCGTGGTCAACTTCGTGGTCCAGGCCGCGATGAACCAGTACGTCGACAAGGACCAGTTCCTGTCATGGATGTTCAACGAGCCGGGTGCGCGCTACGACGAGTCCGGAAACGTGCAGGGTGCCGAGCTCGTGCGCACATGGGCGGATGCCGGGTACTTCCCGTCCGACATCAACGCGATCGACTACTTCACCTTCACCAGCCGCTTCTCGGCGGGCGAGGGCCTGTTCACCTTCAACGGCAACTGGGAGGCCGCGAACTACCAGAAGGCGCTCGGTTCGAACGTCGAGTTCTTCCTCGTCCCGCCGGCCGAGGCCGGGGCCGATCACGTGGCCATGGGCGCGGCGAACTCGTTCTCGGTCGCGGCCAAGTCGCCGCACATCAACGAGGTCGCGTACTTCCTGAACTGGGTGCACACCGACCCGACCGCTCGTCAGATCATCGTCGACGTCACGGGCGCATCTCCCGGCGGCGACCCGGCGCAGGAGCTGCCCACGGTCGAGGCCGGCTCGCTCATCGAGAACGCGCTGAAGATGTCGGCGCAGATCGGCGCCGAGAACGGCCAGGTCGACTTCATGGCCAACACCACCGCCGGCATCTACGCGGGCTCGATCATCCCCGAGTCGCAGCTGCTGGTGACCAGTCAGATCACCGGCCAGGAGTTCGTCGACCGCGTGCAGAAGTTCTACGAGAGCGAGGTCGGGGAGTAATGACCGACCGTGCGGTCGCCGTCGCGGCGGCCCCTCGACCAGACGCCGCCGACCCGGCGACGGCGACCGCACCCGTTCGCCGGGCCGCTGCACGCGCAGTGGCCCGGCGGGCGACCCTCGCCGGATGGCTGCTGCTCGTCCCCGCCCTCGGCTTCTACATCGGGTTCGTGATCTGGCCCCTGATCCAGGGCGTGCAGTACTCGTTCTACGACTGGAACGGCATCGGCGTGGCCCGCTGGGTGGGCGTCGAGAACTACCTCACGGTGTTCACCGACCCCGACCTGCTCGGGGCGATCCGCAACGCCTTCGTCCTCATCGCCTTCTTCACGTTCATCCCCGTCGGCCTCGGCCTCGTGCTGTCGACCCTGATCCGCGGCATCCGCTTCAAGGCGTTCGCGGCGGCGGCCCAGACGGTGCTGTTCCTGCCGCAGATCATCCCCCTCGCCGCCGCGGGCATCGCGTGGTCGTGGATGTACGCGCAGACCGGCGCGGTCAACCAGATCCTCGGCTGGGTCGGCCTCGGCTGGATCACCCGCCCGTGGCTCGCCGACTACGGCACGGCTCTGCCGGCCGTCGGCCTGATCGGGTCGTGGGTGCTCACGGGCCTGTGCACCGTGCTGCTGCTCACCGGCCTCGGCAAGATCGACGTGTCGCTCTACGAGGCGATCCGCCTCGACGGCGCCGGGTGGTGGCGCGAGTTCTTCACCATCACGCTGCCCGGCCTGCGGCAGGAGATCGCGGTGCTCGTCACCGTCACGGTCATCGCCGCGCTGTCGAGCTTCGACATCATCTACACCTCGACCCAGGGCGGCCCCGGCCGCGCGACCCTCGTGCCGGGCCTGTCGATCTTCCGCATCGGCTTCACCCAGAGCGACGTGGGCCTGGCCTCCGCCTTCGGCATCGTGCTCATGGTGCTGGTGCTGGTCGTGGTGCTCCCCATCCAACGCCTCTCGAGAGCGAGCGACTCGTGATCGCCAGCCGTACCGAGCGCCTGCTCGGCATCATCCTGCTCAGCGTCGCCGCGATCGTGACGCTCCTGCCCCTGATCAGCATGTTCTCGGCGGCGCTGCAGCCCGCCGACCGCAACCCCACCGGCCTCACCTGGCCGACCGATCCCCAGTGGGGCAACTTCGCCACCGCCTTCGAGACCGGTCACGTGTGGCAGCTCATGGGCTCGAGCCTCGTGATCGTGCTGGGCGTCGTGCCCCTGAGCCTGGTCGCCGCCACCCTCGCGGGCTTCGCGCTGGGCTCCCTGCAGGTGCGCTTCGGCCGCGGCATCCTGGTGTTCTTCGTGCTGGGGCTCACGATCCCCTTCGAGGCCCTCATCATCCCGCTGTACTACCAGGCGCAGTCGATGGGCACCGTGAACACCCCGTGGGCCGTGATCTTCCCCCTCATCGGCCTCTACATGCCCTTCGGCGTCTTCTGGATGCGCGCGCACTTCATCAACGTCCCCCGCGAGCTGTCCGAGGCCGCGCGGGTCGACGGGGCGTCGCTGTGGCGCGAGTTCCGCAGCATCCAGCTGCCGCTGGCCGCCCCTGCGCTGTCGGCCCTGGCGATCCTGCTGTTCATCTGGACGTGGAACCAGTTCCTTCTCCCGGTGGTGCTCATCGCCGACCCGCTCCAGCGCACTGTCGCGGGCGCGCTGACCTTCTTCCAGGGGCAGTACTCGCTCAGCATCCCGCTGCTGAACGCGGGGGCGCTCATCATCATCACGCCCGCGGTGCTGCTGTTCCTCGTGTTCCAGCGGCAGTTCATCCGCGCCCTCGTGCAGGGCGCCGTCAAGGGCTGACCGCGCCCTCTCGCCACCTTCGAAACGGATCTCATGACGTTCACGCTGCCCGACCACTGGGTCTGGGATTTCTGGCTCGCCCGCGACGGCGACACCCACCACATGATGTTCCTCCAGGCGCCGACGAGCCTGGGCGACCCCGACCTGCGTCACCGCAACGCGAGCGTGGGCTACGCCACGAGCGACGATCTGCGCTCGTGGACCGTGCACGGCACCGTGCTGGAGCCCTCGGGCGGCGACGCTCCGGATGCCACGGCCACCTGGACCGGCAGCATCGTCGGGGCGGATGCCGATTGGCGCATGTTCTACACCGGATCGCGGTTCCTGCGCGACGGCGAGATCACGAACGTCGAGACGGTGCTGGCCGCGACCTCGACCGACCTCGCGACCTGGACGAAGGATCCCGACGTCGTCGTGGCGGCCGATGCGCGCTGGTACGAGACGCTCGACGCGGGCACCTGGCACGAGGAGGCGTGGCGCGATCCGTGGGTCTTCGCCGATCCCGACGGCGACGGGTGGCACATGCTCGTCACGGCCCGCGCGCGGGACGGTCGCGAGCGCGACCGCGGGGTCATCGGTCACGCGTGGTCCCGCGACCTGCACCACTGGGAGGTCCGCCCGCCGCGCAGCACGCCGGGCGCCGGGTTCGCGCACCTCGAGGTTCCGCAGGTGGTGCAGATCGAGGGTCGGTGGGCCCTGGTCTTCTCGTGCGATGCCACGCATCTCGCGGGTGAGCGCGCGGGTCGGGGCGGAGGGATCTGGGCCGTCGCCCTCGACGACCCGCGGGGCCAGTACCCCGTGGAGCGGGCGACGCTGGTCGCCGACGAGCGCCTGTATAGCGGCCGCGTCGTCGCCGACGACGCCGACGGGCGGGCCGTGATGCTGGCCTTCGAGAACGTCACGACCGACGGAGCTTTCGTCGGCACCCTGTCCGACCCGCTCCCGTTGCGCTGGGACGGCGACCGCCTCGTCGTCGCGGAGGTCGTTCGATGACCGCGGTGCACGGCCTCGTCGCCCCGGGGTTCGAGGCGGTGGGCGACGCCTTCGCCGCCGCGTTCGAGGGGCTGCCCGAGATGGGCGGCGCCCTCGCCGTCCGCGTCGACGGCCGCTCCGTCGTTGACGTCTGGGGCGGCACCGCCGACAGCCGCGACGGCCGGCCCTGGGAGAGGGACACCCCCTCGGTGGTCTTCTCGTGCACGAAGGGGCTCATGTCGATCCTCGCGGCGCGCCTCGTCGAAGACGGACTGCTCGACCTGGATCGACCTCTCGCCGAGCTCTGGCCCGAGTTCGGGGTGCACGGCAAGGACCGGGTGAGCGTCGGAGACGCCCTCGCCCACCGGGCGGGCGTCTCGGCGCCGAGGGTCGACGTCACGCGCGAGCAGCTCCTCGATTTCGAGGTCATGACACGCATCTGCGCCGAGCAGGAACCGCTGTGGGGGCCCGGCGCCGGGTGGGCGTACCACGCTCTCACGCACGGATGGCTGTCGGGCGAGATCGTGCGCCGGGCCGGCGGCGTCGCACCGGGTGACGCGTTCGCGGCGATGGCCGAGGCCGTGGGCGGTGGAGCCTGGCTCGGGATGCCGACCGAGGTCGCGGCATCCGCGGCTCACCTGCGGGTGGGGCCGACGCTCGCCGCCCTCGTCGCGCGCCAGGCCGCGGAGCGTGCTCCCGGGGTCGTCGACTGGCTGGACCGGGCGATGACCCTCGGCGGGGTGCTGCCGGCCACGCTGGTCACCGACGACGACGGCTTCAACGCCGACGACGTGCGCGCGGCGGTCATCCCCGGCGCCGGAGCCGTCGCCACCGCACGGGCGGTCGCGGCGATGTGGTCGGCCACGGTCGCCGAGACCGACGGCATCCGTCTGCTCGACGACGACACCCTCGACCTCGTCACGCGCGAGCGGACGGCGGGCGCCCCGGTCTTCGCCGCCCCGGCCCCCTGGCCGCGCTGGGCGGCGGGGTTCCAGCTCGACTCGGAGGCACGCCGGTACCTCGGTCCCACGAGCTTCGGCCACGACGGCGCGGGCGGTCAGGTCGCCTTCGCCGATCGCGCGGCCCGGGTGGGCTTCGCGTTCGTGACGAACTGGATGGAGGCCGACGACCCCCGCGCCACCCGCATCGTCGACGCCCTCCGCTCCCTGGTCTGACCCCCCGCCCTCACGCGGGCGTGGCGACCCGTTCCCACACGCCGTCGCGCTGCTCGATCGCGCCGGCCGCGGCGAAGGCCTCCAGCCACCCGCCCATCGGCCACGATCCCCACCGCTCGTGAAAGGTGGCGCCGTTGCGCAGGATGTCGTCGAGGTGCTGCCACGGGGGAGAGGACACCGGATGCCACTGGTGGAAGGCATCCGCCCCGCCGACCCAGCGCATCTCGACGCCGGCGGCGCGCGCCGTCCACGCGAGATCGGTGTCCTCCGCGCCGTAGCCCTCGTAGCCCGCATGGAAGCCGCCGAGCGTGCTCCACGTCGCGGGGGTCACGGCGAACGACAGCGACCAGAACAGGTCGTACTCCGCGTTGGTGGCCGCCCGTGTCACGCCCGGGGCGAGAGCGGGCCGGGCGCGATGCGGGCGCACGAGGAAGGGCAGGTCCGCGGCCGTTTCGGGGCGTTGCACGCTCGAGAGGTACGTGACCGCTCCGCACAGGATCGCGGCGGGGTGAGCGAGGGCCGCGGCGCGATAGGACTCCAGCAACCCGGCCCCCGGTAGGCAGTCGACGTCGAGGAACACCAGCAGGTCCGCGCCGGCGGCGATGGCCGCGGCGGCGGCGCGATTGCGTCCCTCGCCCACGCGCATGCCGTGGGGCCCCGGCGGAACGTGCAACGTGAGGGTGCCGGCATCCGGGATGCCGTCGGGCGGCGTCGCGTCGAGCCACGCCTCCACGCGCACGAGGTCGGATGCGACCTCCGCGAGCACGCGACGCTGGCGCGCGAGGTGCTCCGCGCGCGCCCGCGATGCGACCGTGATCACCGCTGTCTTCACGACAGCACCGCCTCGACGGCGGCCGCCATGCGCTCGGCGCCTCCGGCCACCTGCCAGCGCGACCAGTCCGGTTCGTCGTCGGCGGCGGCTTCGACGAGGGCCGTGAGGGCGTCGGCCGAAACCGTCGTATCGGCCCGTCGTGCCAGGCCCCAGCGCTCGAGGGCCTCGGCGGTGTGGGCCTGCTCGTCGAACGGGCGCTCCTGCGCGACGACCACCGCGCGCGCCCGGGCGCTCGCGAGGTCGGCGACGCTGTTCTGTCCGGCGGCGCTGACCACCACCGTGCTGCGCGAGAGCAGCGGCCACGGGTCGTCCACGCGCGAGGCGGCGTCGTGACCGATGGCCGTGACGTCCCACCCGCGCTCGCGCAGGCGTGCGGTCGCCTCCTCCCGCACCGCGTCCTCGAGCACGCGACCGAGCACGAGCACAGACCTCTCCTCGCGCGGGCCGTCCGGGGCGCGTCCGTCGTAGCGCGAGATGCCGCCCGTCCACATCACCCGGTCGGCGTGCGCCGTCAGACCCGCGGTGGGCACGGCCCCGTGCGCCCAGGGCGCGACGATGCGGTCGGCGAGCCCGTAGGCGAGAGCGTGCGGGGCATCGGTGCGCGCGCCGGGTTGGGTCACCGCGATGGTGCGCAGCCCCAGCAGGCGCGCGAACGCGACCACCTCGGCGCTCACGTCGACGACGAAGGCATCGAGGTTCCGGTCGACGGATGCCGTGGCGATCGCCGCCAGCCGGGACCGGTGACCGGGGTGTCCGTGCGGAGCCCAGTGCAGGTGACCGCGCACGGTCGGGTCGGCGTCGCGCGGGTCGCGCCGGGAGCCGTCGGCGCTCTCGAACTCATCCGCGTCCGGAGGCAGCTCGATCCACTCCACCGCGGCGGGCAGCGTCGAGGGGCGCGGCATCGACGAGAACGCCACGACGGGCACTCGCACGTGAGGCTGCACCGCCAGGAAGCGAGCGACGTGGCCGTAGCCGTGGTGGTGGACGTACCAGCCGATCACCACGCCACCGCCGGTGCGCGCCGCACCGAGACCGGTTGGGCGGTGTGGGCGAGGACGCGCTCCACCTCGCGGTAGCGCTGGGCCAGCGAGTGCTGCCGCACGGCCGCGCGGCGGGTCCAGACACGGGTCAGCGGCTCGCGCGCTCCGTGCGCGGCCAGCTCCGCGGCGGCTTTCGCGAGGGCGACGATATCGCCCGGTACGACGGTCGCCGATCCCGGCATCCCGTTGAGCACCTCCGAGACACCGCCGATGTCGAACGCGGCGACGGGAGTGCCCGTGGCCAGCGCCTCGGCGATGACGAGCCCGAACGGCTCCTCCCACATCGGCGTCACCAGCGCGACGGCCGACGACCCCACGAGCCGGCACAGATCGGGCTGGCGCAGCGGGCCGACGTAGCGGGCGTGGACGCCGAGGCGCGGCACGATCTCCTGCTCGAAGTAGTCCACGTCGCCGATCCGGCCGGCCAGCACGATGTGCGCCCCCGCCTCGCGCGCCGCTTCGATCGCGAGATGCGGGGCCTTCTCGGGCACGACGCGCCCCGACCACACCCACGACGTGCCGCCCGACCCGCGCGTCCACTGGTCGGTGTCGATGCCGTTGGGGAAGACGAACGCGTCCACGCCCTCGATCGACCACGCGCGCGCCGTGGCCTGACTCACCGCGACGAAGCGGTGCGGGCTGTCGCGCACGTCCGCGGCCGCCTCGAGCATCGGCTCCAGGGGAGGGGTGTGCAGCGTCGTCACGACCGGGATGCCGGCCTCCCGGCTCCACCGGATGGGCGCCGGATGCAGGCTGTGGTTGTCGACCACGTCGTACAGGTGGCGGTCCGCGATCAAGCGCTCGAGGGCCGCGTCGTACGCGGCGTCGACGGCAGCGGCGTACCCCGCGGGGTACTCGGTGTCGGACGACTCCTCGGGGCGCGTCCACTCCGGGGTCGGCAGCCGGAACTCGGGCACGTCGCCGAGGAAGTCCGAACCGTCCGCGGCGCACAGCGTCACCTCGTGACCACGCTCCCGCAGCCACCGCACGCGATCCCAGACGCAGGCCTCCAGGCCGCCGGCGTGCGGCTGGCGCAGGGCGTAGCGCGAGGGGGCCACCACCAGCACCCGCAGGGTCGTCCCGGTCCGCATCACGCCGCCTCCTCCGTCGCCGTCGCGCGTCGGTAGAGCGCGAGATGCGCGGCGCACACGGCATCCCGTTCGGCGAGGCGGTCGGAGAGACGGCGTTCGACTTCAGCCGTCCGCCGTGGCGATCCGGGGGTCGACCACGCCGCGTCCGTGGCATCCACGATCGCCCGGGCGAGCGACACGGGTTCGCCGACGTCGAAGCTGTGGAAGTCGCCCGGGTGCTGGGCGGCGATGTGCCCCACGCGCGTGCCGATCACCGGTACGGCGAGGTCGTAGCAGAGCTCCGCCCATCCCGACTGGGTGCCGTGCCGGTAGGGCAGCAGGCACGCGTCGAGGTCGGCGAGCCACCGGGCCAGAGCGTCGTCGTCGAGGCGCTCCCCGCGCTCGACGGTGACGCCCTCGGCGTCGCGGGCGAGCAGATCGATGGATGCCGCAGCCTCCGCGTCGCGGACGTTCTCGTTCATCCGCACCACGGCCTCGACACGCGCCCCCTGGGCCCGCAGATCGGCCACGGCGCGAACGAGCGTCGCCGTCGTGCCCACCCCGTCGATGTTGGGGCGCAGATCGCGCAGGTGCACGCCGATGCGGGTCGCATCGTGGGCCACGCCGGAGGGGCGCTCCGCATCGCCGAGCAGCGTCGGGTGGGCGATCACGGTGGGATGGCGCCGGGCGAACGCGAAGACCTCGTCGGCGGCCGTGCCGGTGAGGGTGATGAGTTCGTCGGCCGCTTCCGCCAGAACCGTGAGCGAGGCGCGGTGCGCCTCCTGCGACAGCAGCTGCGGGTTCTCGAGGTCATGCACCGTGTAGACGAGGGGGCGGTTCAGCGCGCGCAGCGCGGCGACGGTCTCGGAGAGCTCCTCGGGCGTATACGACTCGATGCCGAAATGCACGTGGACCAGGTCGAAATCCGCGGCGTTGTCACGCAGCCACTCCGGAAGGAGGATCTGCGGCGGCCACCAGCGACCGGCGGGGGCTCCCGGCGGAGGCGGATCGGCGAGCAGGGTGACGTGCGTGGGATCCGCGACGGCGGTGACGTACGGATGTCCCGAGGGGACGGCGGCGACTCTAACCGGGGGGACGGTGCTGGTGACGATCTTCTCTTCCTCCTCGTGCAGGCGTGCGTGACGGTGCGTGTACCGCATCGCCAGGCACATCGCAATGCAACGGGGCGGTTGGGACGACGATGACACCGACGGATACGTTCACATCATGGGCGGCGAGACGACGCGGGTGCAGAGCCTTGCGGACCACGGCGAAGCGGTGATAGCGCGCCGCGCCCACTACGCCGCCTTCTACGGAGACGCTCCGCTGCCCGCCGGTTACGGCCTGATCGTCGGCAACTGCCAGGCCGAGTCGCTTCGCCTGGTCGTCTCCTCCGACGTCCTCCCTGCGGTGCGGATGCCGGCGGTGCACGAGCTGTCGGCCGACGATGCCGTGAGGGTGCACGAGCTGCTGCGGGGCGCGTCTTTCCTGGTCAGCCAGCCGGTCCGCGACGACTACCGGGGCCTTCCCCTCGGCACCGCGCAGCTCCGGGCGTCGCTGCCGCCGTCCGCCCGCGTCGTCACGGTTCCGGCGGTGCGCTTCGCGGGCCTGCACCCGTTCCAGGCGGTGCTGCGCCTACCCGAATTCCCCGAAGATCCGCCGCTGGTGGCGTACCACGACGTCCGGACGGTCGCCGAGGCGGCGCGCCTCGACGTCCCCGCCGCCCTCGGTCCGGCCGCGGTGCACGAGATCGCGGACGGCTCGCGCGCCGAACTGCGTCGCCGCGAGGCGCGCGGGCTCGACGTCACGGCATCCGATCTGTTCGATCCCGTCGTGGAAGACCTCGCGCGCACGGTCAACCACCCCGGCAACGCGCTGTTCCTTCCGCTCGGCGAGCGGATCGTCGCCGCCCTCGGCGTACCGGGCGGTGCCGTCGATCCGGGGCGTCCGATCCTCGCGTCGGTGCGGGCGCCGCTCGAGGAGTGGGTGGTCGATGCCTGGAACCTGGATGCCGCGCCCCGCCCCGACTGGATCGTCGCCGGAGAGATCCTCCCGGCCGAGACCGTGCGCGAAGCCCACCTCGCCTATTACCGCGAGCGTCCCGCGCTCCTGGCCGCGGTCGTCGACCGCATGGCGCCGCTGCTCGCCACCTGGGCGGCCGCCGCATGAGTCTCCCGAACGCGGATGCCGCACCCCCGGTGCTCCTCGTGCACCCCGGACCGCACGGGGTCGCGGTGTACGCCCGCGACATCGCCGCCGAGGTGGTCCGTCTGCACCCCGGGACCCGCATCGTCACCCCCGACGCACTCGCCGCGCTGGCCGCGGGAACACCGGTGCACGCCCACGTGACCGACCGCCTGTGGGGCGCCTCTCCCGAGGAGGCGACGCGCACCGTCGCGGCTCTGGCCTCCCGGCATCCGCTCACCGTCACTCTGCACGACGTGCCCCAGGTGTCCGACGGCGAACGCAACCGACCGCGTCGTCGTGCCTTCTACCGCGCGGTCACCGAGGCGGCACGCGCCGTCGCGGTCAACAGCGCGCACGAACGCGAGCTGCTCCGCGAGGAAGACGTCTGGGATGGGGCCGTCGCCGTCGTGCCGCTCCCGGTCGACGAGGAGCCCGCCCCCGCCCCCGCCTCTTCCGACGGCGCCATCGGCGTGCTCGGCTACTTCTACCCCGGCAAGGGGCACGACGAAGCGCTCGCCGCCGCTGTCGCCGCGGGGATTCCGCGACTCGCGGTGCTCGGCCGTGCCTCGGAGGGCCATGCCGCCGACCTCGAGTCCTTCGTCCGCCGAGCGGATGCCGCCGGCGTCGCCGTCGAGGTCACCGGCTGGCTCGACGGCGCCGACATGGCCGCGCGCGTGTCCCGCGTCGCGGTGCCCGTGATCGCGCACCGCCACGTGTCGGCGTCGGGTTCGCTGACCTCGTGGATCGGATGGGGCCGCCGCCCGGTGGCCGTGCGCAACCGTTACGTCGACGAGATGGCGAGCCTGCGCCCCGGCACCCTCACCGTCGTCGAGCCCGAGGCGCTCGCCGGGGCCATCGCGCACGCCCGCGCGGACGCGTCGTCGACGTGGCACGGTGTCGCCCCCTTGCCGTTCGGCCGCGCCGACGCCGCACGTGCCTACCTGCGGTGGTGGGGAGGGCGCGCGTCATGACCGCCGACATCCCGGAGGTCCCGGAGGACTGGAACGACCGGATGCCCTGGGTGCCGGGAAACCGGTGGGACCTGGTGTCGCACCGCGAGCCGGAGCCGCCGCGGGTCACCGTGATCGTCACTCACTATGCGCAGCCCCGGGAGCTGGCGCGTACGCTCGCCGCCCTCGCGCGTCAGGACCACCCGGCGGACCGTCTCGAG
Source organism: Microbacterium phycohabitans (assembly GCF_032464935.1). NCBI lineage: Bacteria > Bacillati > Actinomycetota > Actinomycetes > Micrococcales > Microbacteriaceae > Microbacterium > Microbacterium phycohabitans. Next base: position 1,799 of record NZ_JAWDIT010000002.1, on the reverse strand, counting down.
ATCGTCGTCGCCGACGACGGTTCTCCCGAGCCGCCCGTGGTTCCCGACGGCGTCCGTCTCGTCCGTCAGGACGACCGCGGCTTCCGCGCGGCGGCGGCGCGCAACCTGGGGGCGTCGGTCGCCACCGGCGACGTGCTCTGCTTCCTCGACGCCGACACGACGCCTGAGCCCGAGTACGTGCGCACGCTCACCCGTCTGCCGGCACTGCTGCCCGAGGCGGTCACGGTCGGGCGCCGCCGCCACGCCGATCTCGCCGACGTGCCGGTCGATGCGCCGATCGCCCAGGCGGCACCGACGGTGGAGGTGACCGAGCCCGCCTGGTTGCGAGAGGCCTACGCCGACAGCGGCGACCTCCTCCGCGCCGACGACCGTTCCTACCGCTACGTCATCAGCGCGGTCCTCGCCTGCTCCCGCGCGTTCTTCGACGAGGTCGGCGGTTTCGACGAGGCGTTCTCCGCTTACGGGGGGGAGGACTGGGAATGGGCGCACCGCGCCTGGCAGGCCGGCGCGGTATTCGCCCACGTCCCGGATGCCGTGGCCTGGCACGACGGACCCGACTGGGCCGGTCGCGACGACCGCGATCGTGCGGCGGAGGGTAATCGCCAGAGCCTCCAGCTCGCGCACCTGATCCCCGTCGACGGATCCGCCGGCCGCGGTCTGCTCCCGCGCACGCCCGACCTCGAGGTGCGCGTTCCCGGCGGCCTGACCGCGCCGGCCGCTTTCGTCTGCGTCGACTCGTTCCTCGCGGCCTTCCCCCGGGCGACGGTGACGATGGATGCCATCCCGGCCGGCAGTGCGCTCGCGCACGACCCGCGCGTTCGGGAGGATCGGACCCCGCTCGACGCGCGCGTCACTCTGGAGCTCGATGTCCCGCTCGTCGTCGTGGACCGGGCGGATCTCGACACGGCGTTGGCGGTGCTGAGTGAAGGCGAGGTGGGCACCGTCGTGCTGACGACGACGGAGGGCGTGACCGTGGGACGGGCGCGCAGCAGACGCGCGCGTCGGCGCTCCGCACGATGGGGGAACGACCTCGGACTCGCCCGACGAACCGTTTCCGTGGCCGGCGTGCACGTCCTCCGGCAGCAGCCGCACGTGGAGGCCTGGGTCGGAGGCTGGGGGAGCCCCGCACGCTTCGTCTGACCGCGACCGGCGCATGCCCATGCCGACTGCGGACGGCGCGACACGCCCGGGCTGTCGTCTCGATTCGACGGGGGTGCGGTTCGGGCGTAACTTATTACTTGTTCGCCCCACAGGGGAGAGCGGAGCGGCCGAAAGGCCCCGCAGCCCCTCATGTAGCGAACCACCCCCAACACCTGGTCTTGAGAGTTTCGATTCTCTGGTCTACAGTTGGGGTTCTGCCGTTCGGCACACATCCTGAAACCAGTTTCTCGAAGCTGTTTCGTCGTGTCTGGAAGGCGTGAAGGTAGTGAACTGCCTCACGGGTAGGTCGAGATGACTGTTTCTGTGGGTGCGTCCGTTCCTTGAGAACTCAACAGCGTGCACTTGTCAAATGCCAATTTATTCCTCGTCGGTCTGACTTTTGTTGGATTGCGAGAAATTCCTTTGGATCAAAGACCAGCCCTTTTGGGGGTTGGCATATGGATACGTCAGTAATGATGTTTCTCTTTGGTCAGTTTCAAACTCGCTGCAGCATCGTTTTCCCGGTGTTGTGTGCATTTCTTTTTTACGGAGAGTTTGATCCTGGCTCAGGATGAACGCTGGCGGCGTGCTTAACACATGCAAGTCGAACGGTGAAGCCAAGCTTGCTTGGTGGATCAGTGGCGAACGGGTGAGTAACA